>CANIGJ010000006.1 GCA_947467145.1 Rhodospirillaceae bacterium
TTCATTTGTGCGAGAACCGCGCGAGTTACGCGTGACCCCAGACTTCCTGCGCCATCGTGACGACGAGCTCGAGCTTCCGCTTCTGATCGTCCTCGGTGATGATGTTGCCGCCGGTGTGCGAGGCAAAGCCGCACTGACCGCTGATGCACATCTGATCGAGCGGCATGTACTTCGACGCTTCGTCGATGCGGCGCTTGAGATCGTCTTTCTTCTCGAGCTCACCGAACTTCGTGGTGATGATGCCGAGCACGATCTTCAGGCCCTTCGGCACGAAGCGCAGCGGCTGGAAGTCGCCCGAACGCGCATCGTCGTATTCGAGGAAGAAGCCGTCGATCTTCGTTTCGTTGAACATGGCTTCCGCGACCGGCTCGTAACCGCCCTTCGCATGGCCGCGCGACAGCGAATTGCCACGGCACAGATGCACCGAGATCGCCATGTCCTTCGGACGATCCTTGATCGAATCGTTAATCAGCTTGGCATAGAGCGACGGCAGCTTGGCCGGATCTTCACCCAGCGCTTTGACGCGATCACGCAATTCCGGATCGCACAGATAGGCCAGGTTGGTATCGTCGAGCTGCACGTATTTGCAGCCCTGCGCGGCGAGGTCCGCAATTTCAGCGGCCCAGACCTTCGCGAGATCGGCGAAGAACTCGTTCATGTCCGGATAGGCCTTCGGATCTACGCCGCCACGACCGCCGCGAAAATGCAGCATGCTGGGCGACGGGATCATGACCTTCGGGGTTTCCTTGGTCACGCTTTTGAGGAAGTTGAAGCTTTCGCGCTGGATGCCGCCGGTCGGCCATTTCAGCTTACCGGTCGTCTTCGGCGTCGGCGGCTGCCAGTTCTGGACAACGCCACCGACCGGGGTCGATTTCTGCTGTTCGTTCTGCGCATCCGGGCTGGCGCTGACATTGCCGCCGGTGCTCACACCTTCGATCGCGCCCAGGAAGTCCCCCGACCACGACTGACGGCGGAAGTCGCCGTCGGTCACGGAATGGATGCCGACGCTTTCCTGCATCTTCACCGCTTCGCGGATGAGGCGATCTTCGACTTCCTTCAATTGCGCCTTGGTGATCGCCTTGGTGCGGAACTTCTCACGAGCGTCTTTCAGTTCGGCCGGACGCAGCAGGCTGCCCACCTGGTCGGCGCGGAATGGCATTTTATCGGACATACGAGTCTGTCTCCCCTCTTTACGTGTGATCAGTGTTGAACGGGTGGCTGCGGCCTTATTCGGCTGCAACCTTCTTGCGGTCGCGACCCTGCTGGG
Source organism: Rhodospirillaceae bacterium (assembly GCA_947467145.1). Classification (GTDB taxonomy): domain Bacteria; phylum Pseudomonadota; class Alphaproteobacteria; order Rhodospirillales; family UBA2165; genus CANIGJ01. Next base: position 1,268 of record CANIGJ010000006.1, read on the forward strand.
CCGCGGTCGGTTGAACGTCGGGTGCGGGCGTACCGTCGAGCGCGGTGCTGCCCGGCCAGGCGACATCGGTGATATCGAAGACGATGTCGCTCGGGCCTTGGAATTTGATCTCGAATTGCGCGTTAGGCGGGATCTCGTGCGCCTCGACGATGCACGGCACGCCCATCGCTTCGAGGCGCGCGCGTTCGCCATCCACATCGTCGACGACGACGCCCATGTGATGGAAGCCTTCGTAGGCGAGGCCCTTGCCGATCTGGTCCGTGGCGAAGCGCAGAATGGTGACATTGATCGAGCCGTCGCTCAGCACCACGCCGGCCGGATCGTTCAAATCCTTGCCCATGCGCTGGAGTTCGCGCCAACCGAAGGCGTTCTTGTAGAACTCAGCGGCCTGGCCCGGATGTTGGCTGGCCAACGCGATATGACGGATTTTTAGCATCGCGGCCTCCCAGCTCTGCGATTTCATTAGGCGGAAATCATAAGCGTGAGGATCGGTCCCGCCAACCGATAAATGACAGGCGCAACAAGTTGGGCAACTTGCCATTCCGCAAAACAAAAAGGCCGCCCGATTGGGCGGCCTTTCCGTTTCCGTGTGATCTAACCGGTCAGCGCCACTCGTCGACAGAGACCGTCCGAATATAGCGCGTGCCTTGGATCGACCAGTAACCGTTGGTTTCGCCGCCGACGCAGACCGCATTGATCTCGCCTTCGACGAATTGCGGGATCAGTTCGTCGGGTTTTGCCCTCAGCTTGCCGGCATACGGCTCTTCACCGAAGGTCGCGCGCGGATAGATGTAGTTCTGGATCAGTTGCAGATCCCAGTAACGCGCGGCCGGAATGCGCGCTGTATCCCATGCCCAATTGATTAGCTTCGCTTTCTTATCGAAGCCGCCACGCTCGACGAACTGACGCGCGGTGATCGGATCAAGCAGGAAGCACGGCGGGAGGTTCGGCTCAATCCCGATGAGCATATCCTTCACATGCTCGCGCCAATGCGTCTCGCGCAAACCAAGGCTGAAGGACGACGAGCGCATGCCCCAGAACACGCTGACTGTGCTGTCGGTCGGCTTGAAGCCCTTCTGCACATGCAGCGGCTCCCACGGGCTCGCCTCTTCGTTTTCGGCGAACGTGCAGGAATTGTAGGCCATGTTGTGGCCTTGCGATCCCATGTAGGTTTCGCCCGGCACCGAACCGCCCTGCCCGTTCTGCGACAAGAGGCCATACGCGCGGCCGATGGTCGCGTTGGCATGGTTGTAGGGGCCCATCGCGCCGATGCCCCAATTCATGTTGATCTCTTTGCGGATCGGACCATTGACGACGACCATTGCGGCCGACGACGATGAGGTCGATCCACGCGCCGACAATTCCGATGCGGCCAGCGCCAGGATAACCGGGAAATATTCCGGCCGCGCGCCCGCCATCACGGCATTCACCGCGACCTTCTCGACCGTGTATTCCCAGCGGCCGCGATTATGCGTCGGCTGCATCTTGCCCACGACTTCGTCCGGCTTGCGGCTGGTGCCGGCGAGCATCGCCTGCACGCGCTCGTCCGTCGGTAGCACGATCGGCAGCTTGTCGGTCCAGTTGTTGTTGAGGAACAATTCGTGCAGCGCGTCTTCCGTATCCGGTTCGACATGGCGCGGCGTCTGCGAATGATCGGCAATGGTGATGCTGCTGGTCAGGCCCTTCGTCAGGCCCTCGACAACTTCCTGCATGACCGGACGGCCGCTGTTCGGATTTTTGCCGTCGACATAGGCGCGCAGTTCCTTTTCGGACTTGCCCATCACCGGCTGCGGCACGAATACGCAGGGGAGTTCGGCCAGGCCGCCCATCTTGGCGACCGAGCGCACGACCTTTTCAAAGATATGAGTATGCATCGCCACGGTCGGGATGCCGTATTTGGTATCGACCGTGATCGCGTGCGTCGCCACCGCGGGCGCGCAGGTGCTGCAATGGCCGACGCCGAAGATCGCCGCGTCGCCATCCTTCTGGATGCGTTCCCACAGGACCGGATCGTCCTTCTGGTACATATTGGAGAGCGAGACGATTTCGGTCTTCACGCTCGGCATGTTCTGGGCGAACCAGGCCTGGACCTGTTTCAGCAGTTCGATGGAATCGTCGAAGCGGCAATCGACCAGATAGATCTTCTTGCCGTCGAGCGCGCTCAAGCGCGCCGCTGCCTGCTTCTTGGCGACCTTCGGCGGATAGCCGACCGGGTTGAGCACGCTCAGCTTGGTACCGGCGCGCGGGGAAGCTTTGATTTCATTCATGGAGCGGCTCCCTATTTATTGCAGAACCAGATCGTTAACTGGCTTCCTGCAACCTTAGGTGATCCAGCCAGTTTTCTCAATGTTACACGCCAAAAAATAGAATGGCCGGCTTCCCCCCGGAAACCGGCCATTTCGCGTCGCCTGAGACCTTAAATCACAGGACCGCGATGAACTCGATCTGGATCTTACGGTTGCCCTGCAGATCGTTGGGAATCGCGTGGCGGACCGGGCATTCGTCCGGGCTCGGGAAAACCTCGATCCAGCGCTTGTTGACCGCGTCGCGATCGTTACGGTCCTTCAGATAGACGGTCACCTTGGCGATATTGGCGATGGTGCCGCCGGCCGCTTCGACGATGGCCTTCATATTGGTGAAGCAATTCTTGGCCTGGCCATCGATATCGTCGGGAACCTTGTGGGTTTCCGGATCGTCGCCGCTGATACCGGCCGTGAAGACCATGTTGCCGATCTTGACCGCGGCCGGGAACGGCTGCGGATGTTCGGTGATGCCTTTACCTTGGATGCGTTCGCGTTTGGCTGCCATGGTGGGTTCCTCCTGTTGTTTCGTTGGCGGTACCCCGTTTTGACAAACCAAACGGCCGAAGGGAAGCCGATTGTTCGGCGCATATTACCCATGTCCGCAGTGTCGTTGCCGCCGGGACCGGCCTTGTCTATTTTGAACGCTTAATATGAGGATCATCGTTTGGCGGACTCTGCGCATATCTGGGCCAACGACATCCTCGCGCGCTGCGACGAACTGGCGAGCTTAAGCGAAAGCCCCAGCGAGCTGACCCGCACGTTCCTGACCCTAGAGCATGCCCGCGCCAACGAATTGGTCGCCGGCTGGATGGTCGCGGCCGGCATGACCCCGCAGTTGGACGGGGCCGGCAATATCGTCGGCCGGTACGACGGAACGGTCCCGGATGCCCCCGCCCTGATGCTCGCCTCGCATCTCGATACCGTCCGCAATGCCGGCAAATATGATGGCATGCTCGGCGTCGTCACCGCCATCGCGTGTATCGACCGGTTGAATCGCGACGGCCTGCGCCTCACCTGCCCCATTGAGGTGATCGGCTTCGTCAACGAGGAAGGGACGCGTTTCGGCGCCACCCTGACCGGCAGCCGCGCGGTCGCCGGAACCTTCAACATTGCCGACCTCGAGGCGCGCGACGCGTCGGGCGTGACCATGCGCGACGCCTACACGGCGTTCGGTCTCGATCCGGACAAGGTGGCATCGGCAGCACATACGGATAAAGACATCGCCGCCTATATGGAATTGCATATCGAGCAAGGCCCGGTGCTGGAACGCGAAAACCTTGCCGTCGGCATCGTTACCGCGATTTCGGGTGCGACGCGCATGCGCGTCGAGTTGCTGGGCTTGGCCGGTCACGCCGGAACCGTGCCCATGGGCCAACGCCGCGACGCGCTGGCCGGCGCCGCCGAGATCATCGCTTATGTCGAGAAGCGCTGCAGCGGCACGCCGGGCTTGGTCGGCACGGTGGGCTGGATCGAAGCGTCACCGGGCGCGGTCAATGTCGTACCGGGCGGTTGCGCTTTCTCGCTCGACATCCGCGCCGAGACCGACCGCGTGCGCACCGCCGCCGTCGAGAACATCACCGCCGAGATTGCGCAGATCTGCGCGCGGCGCGGTCTGGCCCTCACCTTCGTTCCCTTACACGACGCGCCCAGCTCGCTGTGCAGCGAAAACCTGATGCTGGAGCTGGAAAACGCCTGCGCGCACGAAGGCTTCCCGACCATGCGCCTGCCGAGCGGCGCCGGCCACGACGCCATGGCCCTCGCCGCGATCTGCGAGATCGGCATGTTGTTCATCCGCTGCACCAAGGGCATCAGCCACAACCCCGCCGAAGCCGTACTCGCCGAGGATGTCGAGGCCGGTGCGCGCGTTCTTTATCATTTCATTCGTGAGTTCAATTATGCTCGATAAGGTACTGCGCGAAACCCTGGGCAAGATCGTCGCCACGAGCTCGGCCGCGCGCGAGGCCTTCCTCGCCGAATTGGTGAAGACGCCGTCCGACAATCCGCCCGGCGATTGCACGCCCTTCGCTGAGCGCGCCGCCGTTCTGCTTGAAGGCTTAGGCTTCACCGTCGAGCGGCACGCGGTACCAGATGAGACGACCCGCGCCAACGGCATGATCTCGGCCGCCAATCTGATCGTGCGTCATCGCTTCGGCCCCGGACCAACCATCGCGCTCAACGCGCACGGCGATGTCGTGGGACCCGGCAATGGCTGGAGCGTCGATCCATACGGTGCCGTCATCAAAGACGGCTGGATGTACGGACGCGGCGCCGCCGTCTCTAAATCCGATATCGCGACCTATGCCTTCGCGCTCAAGGCGCTGATCGACAGCAAAGCCAAGCTCGCCGGTACGATCGAAATCCATGTCACGATGGACGAAGAAGCCGGCGGCGACATCGGTCCGCGCTGGCTGATCGCCGAAGGCCTGACCAAACCCGATTTTGCGATCTGCGCCGGGTTTTCCTATTCCGTCGTCGCGGCGCATAACGGCTGCCTGCATCTGGAAGTCGCCGTGCAGGGCAAATCGGCGCATGCCGCCGATCCGTCGAGCGGCGTCGATGCGCTGGCCGGTGCGGTCAGCATCCTGAACGCGCTGTATCGTTTGCGCGAGGACTATGCCCGGCGCCCGTCCAAGGTTGTCGGCATCGGCGCACCCAATCTCAACGTCGGGCTGATCTCAGGCGGCATCAACACCAACGTCGTGCCCGACGCGGTGCGCTTCACCCTCGACCGGCGCATCGTGCCGGAAGAAGACCCCGCTCAGGTCGAGATCGATCTGCATCTCGCCATCGAACAAGCCACCAAGCCGGGCACCCGCGTCGCCATCCGCCGCATCCTGCTCGCGCGCCCGCTGACCTCGACACCGACGCAAGCGCCCCTGCTCGCCGCGGTGCAAACGGCCGCACGCGAGATCTTCGGCGAAGATATCCCCGCACTTGGCGTACCGCTCTATACCGATGCGCGGCATTATGCCGAGGCGGGCATCCCGGTCGTGCTGTATGGTGCCGGCCCGCGCACGATCCTGGAAGCCAACGCGCACCGCGCCGACGAACGCCTGCCGCTGGCCGATCTGCATCGCGCGACCGAAGTCATCGCGGTTGCGGTTGCCGACCTCTTGCATGCGGCGTCCTGACCGACGCACACTCATCCAGCGCGTGGCGGCGTAGTCTTGGGGATGTAATGGACGTTCTTTTTATCGAATGGCTCAATCTAATTTTGCGTTGGCTCCACGTCGTGGCCGCTATGGCGTGGATCGGTAGCTCGTTTTATTTCATCGCACTCGATCTCAGCCTGCAGCCCAAGGACCATCTGCCCAAGCAAGCCTACGGCGAAGCCTGGCAGGTGCATGGCGGCGGCTTCTATCACATGGTGAAATATCTGGTTGCCCCTGCGCGCATGCCCGATCACCTCACCTGGTTCAAATGGGAAGCCTATACGACGTGGATGAGCGGCTTCGCGCTCATGGTCGTCGTCTATTACCTGAACCCCGAATTGTTCCTCATCGACCGCTCCGTCCTCGATATGGAACCGCAGGAAGCGGTGCTGATCAGCGTCACCGCGCTCGCCGCGACCTGGGCGACCTACGAAGGGCTGTGTCGGTCATCTTTACGCAGCAACCAAACGCTCGTGGCGCTGATCGGTTATGTCTATCTCGTCGCCCTCACCTATGGCTTCACGCATGTGTTCGGCGGACGTGGCGCCTTCGTGCATATCGGCGCGCTGATCGGCACCATCATGGTCGCCAATGTCTTCGTCGTGATCATCCCGAACCAGAAGAAAACCGTCGCCGCACTGATCGCGGGTGAAACGCCCAATCCGCAATGGGGTGCAGAATCCAAGCTGCGCTCGATGCACAACAACTACCTGACACTCCCCGTCGTGGTGATGATGATCAGCGGACATTATCCGCTGCTGTTCGCGACCAAATACAATTACCTGATCGTCGCCCTCGTGCTGCTGCTCGGCCCCGTTATCCGGCATTTCTTCAACGAACGGCATGCGGGGCGCAAAAGCCCGTGGTGGGTTTGGGGCGTGGCGGCCGCATTGATGATCGCGATCTTTTACCTCACCGGCGCCGGCCCGCGCGGTGGCTCGGCATCCCTGCCCGCCGCGACACCGCCGGTGACCTTCGCGCAGGTCGAAGAGGTCGTGGTGTCGCGCTGCAGCATGTGTCACGGCCCCGAAACGGCCTGGCCCGGCATCGCGGCGGCGCCGAAAGGCATTGTGCTGCATGACGAGGCCAGCATCCGCCAATACATGCATCTGATCGAGGTCGCCGCCGTGCGCTCCGACGCCATGCCGCCCGGCAACGTCACCGATATGCAGCCGCAAGAGCGCGCCATCATCGCGGCGTGGCTCGCGAACGGAGGAAAGTAGTGACCGACTACCCACGCGATCTGCGCGGCTACAGCCGCACACCACCGAATGCCAACTGGCCGGGCAAGGCGCGCGTCGCGGTGCAATTCGTCGTCAATTTCGAAGAAGGCGGCGAGAACAACATCCTGCACGGCGATCCCGCATCCGAGGCGTTCCTCTCCGATGTGTTGGGCGCGCAGCCATGGCCCGGCATGCGCCATATGAACATCGAATCCATGTTCGAATACGGCTCGCGGGCCGGCTTCTGGCGGCTGTGGCGCATGTTCACGCAGCGCAACATGCCGGTCACGGTGTTCGGTGTCGCCACCGCCTTACAGCGCAATCCCGAAATCGTCGCCGCCATGAACGAGGCGGAATGGGAGATCGCGAGCCACGCGCTCAAATGGATCGAATACAAGGACATGAGCCTCGACGAGGAACGCGCGCAGATGGCCGAAGCGATCCGTATCCATACCGCGGCAACGGGATCGCGCCCGCTCGGCTGGTACACGGGACGCAGCTCCGTCAACACGCTCAAACTGGTGATGGAAGATGGCGGGTTCGATTACTCGTCTGATTCTTATGCCGACGACTTGCCCTATTGGGTTCAAGGCCAAGTGGAACCGCACCTGATCATTCCCTATACGCTCGATGCCAACGACATGCGTTTCGTCAATGCGCAGGGGTTCGGCGGCGGCGAACAATTCTATCAATATCTGCGCGACAGTTTCGATCTGCTCTATGCCGAAGGCGCCGAGACGCCCAAGATGATGTCGGTCGGCCTGCATTGCCGTGTCGTCGGACGGCCCGGGCGTGCGCAGGCATTGGCGCGCTTCCTCGATTACGTCGCCGAGCATGACCGTGTGTGGATCGCCACGCGTCTCGACATCGCGCATCATTGGTATCGTGAGCATCCGGCGAAATGACAAACTATAATCTCGATGCACTCAACGACATGTCCACGCAGGATTTCACCGCCGCCATCGGCGATGTGTTCGAGAAATCCCCGTGGATCGTCGAAAGCGTCGCCGGGCAACGTCCGTTCAAAAGCCTGGCCGCGCTGTATGACACGCTCGCCGCCGCGGTGAGCGCCGCGCCCGACCAATTGTCGCTGGATCTGATCCGTGCCCATCCCGATCTTGCCGGCAAGGCGGCGCGCAGCGGAACCCTGACGCCCGATTCCACCGCCGAACAGATTAGCGCCGGCCTGCATCGATTGAGCGAGACCGAATACGCGTCCTTTCATCGCTTCAACGAGTCCTACAAGGCGAAGTTCGGTTTTCCCTTCATCGTCTGCGTGCGCCGCCATACCAAGGGCTCGATCCTGCGCGCGTTTGAGACGCGCCTCGATCACGACGCGGACACCGAACGCAAAACCGCGATCGAGGAAATCCTGCGCATCGCAGCCCTAAGGCTCGACCAGCGCGTGAGCGCGCCAGATAAATTGCCGCTCAACGGGCAGCTCTCGACCCATGTGCTCGACACCGTCAGCGGCAAACCAGCCCAAGGTGTCACGATCACCCTGCTCGAACTCAGCGCCGAGGGCGATCACCGCACCGTCGCAACGGTCGTCACCAATGCGGACGGCCGGACCGACGCACCGTTGATCGCGGATCGCCCCATCCCGTTCGGCCAGTATGAGCTGCGCTTCGAAATCGGCGCTTACTTCGCACGCACCGGTGCGGCGAAGGCCGAGCCGGCGTTCCTGGATGTCGTGCCGATCCGCTTCGGCGTGGCCGACCCGGAAGGTCACTATCACGTACCACTACTTGCAAGCCCGTGGAGCTACACCACCTATCGCGGAAGCTAGCCCGCCTGTTCCCCACGGCATTCCGTTGGCCAAAATTCGAGCAATTTTCTGCGCTGCCGAAATTATGACCATAACGAAGGTCTAATTTAGGCCATTCGCGGCGGAAAACAGCCGATTTTCAGGCATTGTCCTTTGGCATACCGCTTGCGATCCTCCGTTAAAGGCTTTGTCCCGTTCGGGGACGGGCCGGCTCGTCGTGTGAGTGGATCGAAAGGGGATATCAATGATGAAATCGATGCTGCGCGGGATGCTTGGGGCAGCCGCGTTCGCCGTTGTCGCCAGCGGGGCGCAAGCTCAAACCGCCGTCAAATTCGCGCTCGACTGGAAGCCCGAGGGCCCGGCCGCGCCCTATTACGTCGCCATCGACAAAGGCTACTACAAAGCCGAAGGCCTCGACGTCACCATCGATAGCGGGCCGGGTTCGGTCCAAGGCATCGCGCGCGTCGCCGCCGGCACCTATCCGATCGGCTTCTTCGATTTCAATTCGCTGGCGCGCTTCCTCGATCAGACGCCCGACGCGCCCGTCACCTCCGTGCTGATGGTTTATGACGTGCCGCCGTTCTCCATCGTGTCGACCACCAAGGGCGGCGTGACGAAACCGAAGGACCTTGAAGGCAAGATCCTGGGCGCCCCCGCCGCCGACGGCGCCTTCGCACAATGGAAAGCCTTCGTGAAGGAAACCGGCATCGACGCTAGCAAGGTGACGATCAACAACGTCGGCTTCCCGGTGCGCGAACCGATGCTGGCCAAGGGCGAAGTGAATGCCATCACCGGCTTTTCGTTCTCGTCCTATTTCAACATGCTGCAGAACGGCGCCGCGCCGGCAGACGTGAAGGTCATGCTGATGTCCGACTACGGCCTGATCCTGTACGGCAACGCCATCATGGTGAACAAGGAATACGCCAAGGCGAACCCGAAGGTCATCGCCGGCTTTGTCAAAGCGACCATCAAGGGCATGCAGGATACCTATAAGGATCCCGCATCCGCCGTGAAGTCGGTCATGAAGCGCAACGAGACCGCCGACGAGAAGATCGAACTGCAACGTCTGCAGATGGCGATCAAAGACAATATCGGCACGAAGTACGTCATGGAGAACGGGTTCGGCGGTGTTGAAGCCGGCCGTCTTGCCAAGTCGCTCGACCAGATCGGCCTGACCTACGACTTCGCCAAGAAGCCGACCCCGGCCCAGATGTTCGACTCGTCCTACCTGCCACCGGCCGCGGAGCGTAAGCTCTAAGCCAAACACGACGAGGACCGCGTTCTTGGTCATCATCGACGACGTAACCCTTACCTATAAGGGTGCCACGCCCGCCGTAACGGCGGTGCGCGGAACCAGCCTAACGGTCGACCACGGCGAATTCGCCGCCGTGGTCGGCCCGTCCGGCTGCGGCAAATCAACGCTCATGCGACTGGTTACCGGATTGGTGAAGCCGACCGAAGGCACCGTCTCGGTCGACGGCGCGCTGGTCACCGGCCCGGTCAAGATCGCCGGCATGGCGTTCCAGAACGCCAACATGCTGCCGTGGCGCACGGTGATCGACAACGTGATGCTGCCGCTGGAAATCGTCGAGCCGCATCGCTCGCGCTTCCGTAAGCATAAAGCCGAATATCGCGCCCGCGCGGAAGCCTTGCTCGCCACCGTCGGCCTCGCCGGTTTCGGCGATCGTTTTCCGTGGGAACTGTCCGGCGGCATGCAGCAGCGCGCTTCGCTCTGCCGCTCGTTGATTCACGAACCCGCCCTGCTGATGCTCGACGAGCCGTTCGCCGCGCTCGACGCTTTCACGCGCGAGGAATTGTGGTGCGTGCTGCGCGATCTGTGGCAGCGGCTGCACTTCACCGTGATCCTGGTGACGCACGATCTGCGCGAGGCCGCCTTCCTCGCCGACACCATCCATGTCATGAGCGCACGACCGGGGCGCATCGTGCAGACCAAAAAGGTCGAACTGCAGCGCCCGCGCGATCTCGACATATGTTTCGAGCCCGCCTTCACCGACATCGTGCATGAACTGCGCGGCAAGATCGCCGAAGTGAGACAGGCGTGAGGACCTTGGCATGAACCGCCTCACCGAAAAACTGGCGCCGTGGCTGTTCACCATCGCGCTGTTCGTGATCTGGGAAGCGGTCTGCCGCCTCTTCAATATCAGCACCATCACCCTGCCGGCGCCGACCGCGATCTACGAAGCGATGGTGAAGCATTGGTGGCCGATCCTCACCAATTCCTACGTCACGCTGTGGACCACCATGGCGGGCTTCGGCCTCGCCGTGATCTTCGGTCTGTTCCTCGGCATCGTCGTGGGCTGGTCGCGCACGATCTATCGCGGGCTGTACCCCGTCATGATCGGCTTCAACTCGATCCCCAAGGTCGCGGTCGTGCCGATCCTCGTCATCTGGTTCGGCATTGGTGAAGTCCCAGCGATCCTGACGGCCTTCCTGATTTCGTTCTTTCCCATCGTGGTCAATGTCGCCACCGGGCTCGCCACCATGGAGCCGGAATTGGAAGACGTATTGCGCGCACTCGGTGCACGCAAGCTCGACATCATGCTCAAGGTTGGTATCCCGCGCGCGCAGCCTTATTTCTTCGGCTCCTTGAAGGTCGCCATCACCTTGGCGTTCGTCGGCACCGTGGTGTCGGAAACCATCGCCGCCAATAAAGGCATCGGCTATCTGATGACCCTGGCGGGATCGAGTTTCCAGATGCCGTTGGTCTTCGCCGGTCTGCTGGCGCTCGCGGTCGAAGGCATCGTGATGTACGCCGTCTTCGCCTATATCGAAGGCCGCATGACGCGCTGGGCCTTCCGCTCCTCGATGAACACCGCGCCATAAGTCCATGAGTGACGATCAACATTTCCTCACCCTCGCGGCGCACTTGTCGCGCAAGGGCATGACCAGCCTCGCCGGTGGGCCGTTCGGCGCCGTGGTGGTGAAGGACGGTCATGTGATCGCCGAAGGCTGGAACGAGGTCACGACCGGGTTCGACCCGACCGCTCACGGCGAAGTGAACGCCATCCGCAAAGCCTGCAAGGCGCTCAATAGCTTCTCGCTTCAAGGCTGCGTCATCTATTCGAGCTGCGAGCCCTGCCCCATGTGTTTGGGCGCGATTTACTGGGCGCGGCTCGACCGATTGGTCTTCGCCAACACGCGTTGGGATGCGGCAGCCATCGGTTTCGATGACGATTGGATCTATCAGGAAGTCCCGAAGCCTCTGCCTGAGCGCTTGATTCCCACTTTGCACCTACCGAATGCGGACGCAAAAGCCGTGTTCACCGAATGGCTGAGCCTACCGAACAAGGTGCCCTATTAAGGCAAAGCTATCCCGTATAGGACATCACCGGTAATGTGATCGGGCTACAATCTTCCCTGGTGTGCGACTTAAAACACACTAGGGACGATGGAATGCCGAAGGTCTTGATCGCCGAAGATGACTTGATGATTGCCGACTTGATCGAAGATATTCTTGTCGGCAACGGCTATGAAGTCTGCGGCATCGCTCGCACCGTCGAGGAGGCTGTCGCGCTCGGCCGGCTTTATAGGCCTGACCTCGCCATACTCGACCTACACCTGGCCGATGGGGGCTACGGTACCGACGTAGCGGCCAGACTGAGCGACATTCCTCACCTCGGTATCCTCTATGCAACCGGCAATGCCCCGCTCCTCATGAAGCACGCTGCCCGCGGCCATGCCTGTTTAGGCAAACCCTATCGCGACAATGATCTTCTACGCAGCCTTGAGATCGTTGCGGGCCTCGTGGCAACCGGAATCGCCTTACCGCCGTTTCCGCGCGGCTTTCAGATATTGCCGTCCGCAGCGACCGCAACTGGCGAGCCATTCCATGGATAAAGACCACGCCCAGGTCGAGAAGCTCTTGCGCCAGCAAGCGGCGCTTGCCCAGTTCGGCACCTTTGCCCTGCGCGAGAGCGATCTTCACAACATACTGACCGAGGCCGCACGCGTCTGCGCCGACGGCCTGACCGTGCCGTTCTCTAAAGTGTGCCGATACCGTGTGGCGGAGAACGACCTTCTCATCGAAGCCGGCTACGGCTGGAACGAAGGCGTCGTCGGCCACGTCGTTTCGCGTGCCGACGAGACTTCGCCACAAGGACGTGCTTTCATCACGGGCGAGCCGTCAATCTGCGATGATCTACGCGACGACAATGATTTCGAATTACCAGCCTTCTATGCCGAACACGGCATCATCTCCACCGTAGACGTCGTCATCAAAGGCGATGGTAAGCCTTATGGCGTGCTGGAGATCGACAGCAATATTCAGCATAACTACGATCAGCACGACATCAATTTCCTCACTGGTTTCGCCAATGTCCTGGCGGAAGCCGTCGCTACATCCACACGCATGGCAACCTTGCAGGCGAACGTTGAACAGATGCAAATCTTGGTCGAAGAGAAAGACCGGTTGCTCGACCAGAAGATGGTCCTGGCCATCGAGCTGCAACACCGGGTACGAAACAATCTTCAGCTCATCTCGGGAATGCTCAGCAAACAGCTCGGCGATACGCCCAACGCGATCGGGCAACGCGGCCTCAAAGCGATCGCCCGCCGTGTCACCACCTTAGCGCAAGTGTACGATCATCTGCTGGGGAGTGAGTTGAAACGCACGACCGATTTCGGCGGCTATGTAAAATCGCTCTGCCTCAGTCTCGCAGAGGTCCAAGCGGACAGCGCCGTGACGCTGACGTGCGATAGTGAAACAGTCATCCTCGATCTCGATGTGGTAACAGCGTTGGGCATCGTGCTTACAGAGTTGATCACCAACAGTTACGAACACGCCTTCTCAGGCGGCGCAGGAGCGATAACAGTGTCGGTGCGACCGAACGCCGGCGATGACGCGACGGCAACCATGACCGTCCGCGATAATGGCAAAGGTTCACAGGCCGGGGCCGAAAATAAGCGGCACGGAATCGGTCTCGTGCGGCGGCTCATCGAGCAGGTTCATGGCATCGCGACGGTCAAATCGGATCGCGGTACGGTTTGGAGCATCAGATTTCCGATGGAAAAATTGGGCCAAGTTCCAGCCTGAGACGACCATTGGCCAATCAGAACCTCTCCCAGCGGCTTGCCGACCCCTTGATTCGTACCTTGCACCTACCCAACTCAGAAGCGAAAGCCGTATTCACCGAATGGCTCACGCTACCGAATAAGGTGCCCTACCGATGCGAACACTTCTGCAAGCAAGCGCGCTTATGACACTGGCCATCCTCGCCGGATGTACCGCCGCACCGTCCCCCAACAATCCGCATGAAACGACGAACGTCGTCTATCGCTGCGACAACGGCCTGCCGTTGCGCGTCTCGTTCGATCGCACGTCCAACACCGCGATCGTGAACGAGGCGATCAGCCTGCCGCAGGCGCAATCAGGCTCGGGCTTCCGCTACCAAACCGATAGCCACGAGCTGCAGGGCAAGGGCAACGAGGTCACGTGGACTGCGGGCCGGATCCCCACGCAGCGCTGCACGGCGGTCGGCTAGAGCCCTTCGCGCGCTTTTTCATACGCCGCGCGTAGATCCGTCGGCAGCTTGCCGTTCTTGTAAGCGCCGACGGGCGCGCCCGCGATCAGGCGTTTGAACCAGTGGAACGATTCCTTCGGCGTGCGCTTTTGCGTGTCGAAATCCACATGCACCATGCCGTAGCGCTGCGAATAGCCGAGGCCCCACTCGAAATTGTCCATCATGGACCAGACGAAATAGCCCTTCACGTCGGCGCCCTTGGCGATCGCCTCGTGCATCGCGGCGGTGTACTGGTTCAGGAAATCCACGCGGTGTGAATCGTTGGCCACGCCCTTGGCGTTGGGCACGTCGCTGCCCGATCCCATACCGCAGCCATTCTCGGCGACGATCACCGGCACCTTGTAGCGCTTGGTGAGTTCCAGCAGCGTCTCGGTGAACATCTCCGGATAGATCGCCCAGCCGACTTTGGCATTCGGCGCATTGTCGGGCGAGCCGCCCCAGGCGAAGCCGTGCATGTATTCAGTGCTCGCCTTGCAGAAGATCGGCCCGTAGTGATTGAGGCCGAACCAATCGACCGGGCGACAGATCTTCGCCATGTCGCCGGGCTGAATGTACGGCTCCAGCGCCTTGGCGAGACCGGGCGGGTAATAGCCGAGGAATTGCGGCTCGGGGAACGCCAGGTTCCAGTGTTCGTGCAGATCGCGCGCCGCCTTGATGTTCTTGGGCGTCGCCTTTTCCGGAACGGCCGGCGTGAAATTATGCACCGCGCCCAATTGCGCGTCGGGCACCAGGCTGCGCAGCACATCGATGCTGGCGCCGTGCGCCAGATTCACGTGATGGATGGATTTGAAATGCGCCTGCTCGTCCTTCAGCCCCGGCGCATGCCAGCCATAGGCATAACCGAAGAGCGTGAAGACCGAGAGTTCGTTGAAGGTCGCGAAGTTCTTCACCCGGTCGCCCAAGCGGCGCGCCACGATGGCGGTGTAATCGGCGAACCAGCCGGTGCTGTCGCGATTGATCCAGCCGCCGCGATCGTGGAGCGCCAGCGGCAGATCCCAATGATACAGGCACACCCAGGGCTCGATGCCCGCTTCGAGCACGGTATCGGTGATGCGATCGTAGAAATCGAGACCCGCCTGATTGACCGCACCCGTGCCCGTCGGCTGGATGCGCGGCCACGCGGTGGAGAAGCGATAAGCGCCGACGCCCAGCTTCTTCATCAGCGCGATATCGTCCTTGTAGCGATGATAATGGTCGCACGCGACGTCGCCGGTATGGCCGAACGCCACGCCGCCGATCTTCTTGCACTGGGCATCCCAGATGCTCTCGCCGCGCCCGTCTTCGTTGACCGCACCCTCGATCTGATAGCTCGACGACGAGGTGCCCCACACGAAGCCCTTCGGCCACGCTGATTTCGAATTTGGCTTTTTGGCCATACGACTTGCCCCCTTAGGCATATTTGCGCTGTTATGGCCCTTCCAAATCGGACGGGCAAGCGGCACCAAGCCGCCATATAGGGAGGCAGTCATGGCGAAGAAGGCAGCGAAGAAGACGGGTGCGAAAAAGGCCGCGAAGAAGGCCTCGGCGAAGAAAGCCCCGGCCACAAAAGCCGCCCCTCGCAAGAAAGTCGCCAAGCTGGTCAGCAAGCTCGAACAGGCCAAGCGCGACCTCGTAATCGCCAACCGCATCCTCGCCATGGAGCATGTCGTCGACGCCTACGGCCATGTCAGCATCCGCCACCCCGAAGACGCCGGCCGTTTCTTCGTCTCGCGCTCGCTGTCGCCCGAATCGGTGACCCTGGACGACATCGTCGAATATACCCTCGACGGCAAGGCGATCAGCGATACCCGCCCGCCCTACCTGGAGCGTTTCATCCATGGCGCGCTATATGAGAAGCGCCCGGATATCAACAACGCCATCCACGCTCATGCCGAAGCGACCCTGCCGTTCGGCCTGACCGGCACGCCGCTCCGTCCGGTCACCCATATGTCGGGCTCGATGGGGACCGAAGTTCCGGTCTGGGACATCGCCGACAAGTTCGGCAATGGGACCAACCTGCTGGTCACCAATCGCGAGCAGGGCCTTGATCTCGCCGCCAAGCTCGGGCCGACCAACAAGGTCGTACTGATGCGCGGCCACGGCTTCTCGGCCGTCCACCCGCACCTGATCGGTCTGATCACCATGTCGGTGTACCTGCCGGCCAATGCCCGCGTGCTGCTCGAATCGCTGCGCCTCGGCGACGTGCGCTATATGTCCGACGAGGAGGCCGCCGCCCGGTTCGACAACGACCCAATGGCCCCCGCCGCCCGGCGCGGCTGGCGCATGTGGGCCAAAAAGGCCGGTGTCGGCGACCTGCTGGCGGACTGGGACCGGTAAGGCGCGCCCGGGTGGGCCCCTTCTATTTGACGCCGGGCGGAGTTAAGCTTATCCGTCCTGGCGTGGCAGAGGGACAGGAATGACCGCACTCGAAGACGCTTACCGTAGCCTAAAAGTCCTCATTATCGACGATCAAGAAACCTTCCGGATCACCATCGGCGTCATGCTCGACCATCTCGGCGTGCCCGAGGTTTTCGAGGCCGAAGACGGCGCCGGCGGTTTCGAGGAATTGATGCGGAGCCGCCCCGACGCCGTCCTGTGCGATATGCATATGACGCCGATGGACGGACAGGCCTTCCTGCGCCTGGTGCGCGAAGCCTCTGACGAATGGGTGCGCGGCACGCCGGTGATCTTCCTATCGGGCGACAACAATCTCGATACCGTGCGCGGCGCCGCGCGCCAGCATTCCGACGGCTATCTGGTGAAGCCGTTCCAGGTCGAAGACCTGAAAGGGCAGCTCGACATCATCATCGCGCGCCTCGCCGAGCGCGGCCGGCTCAAGGCGCTCTAGCCGGAATGACCGCGCTCGAGGACGCCTATCGCAGTCTCAATATCCTCGTCATCGACGACATCCAAGCCTTTCGCACAACCATCGTCAGCATGCTGGAGCGTCTCGGCGTGCCGACGATTCATCAGGCCGCCAACGGCGCCGAGGGCTTCGCGGAACTGCTCCGCACGCGGCCCGATATCGTGCTGTGTGACATGCATATGGGGCCGATGGACGGACAGGAATTCCTGCGCCGGGTCCGTTCAGCCGATGACGAATGGCTGCGCAGCGTGCCGGTGATTTTCCTCTCGGGCGACAATAATCTCGACACCGTGCGCGGCGCGGCGCGGCAGCACTCGGACGGTTATCTCGTCAAACCTTTCCAGATCCATGATCTGAAACAGCAGCTCGACATCATGATCGCGCGGCTCGCAGAAACCGGGCGGATCAAACCTCTCTAAGTCTGGCCGCTCTAAGTCTGGCTCGGGTGTAACCTTCTCCACCCGCCGGCGAACTTCCCCACGAGACACGGACGCCCGAAGGCGGCCGATCCGACAATGGGAGAACCCGATGACCGTCAATTCCCCAGGCGATTGCCTGCCCTGCAGCATCCCGCAAGCCATGGCCGCGAAGGCCCAATCCATTGGCGCGGTCCGCAAGGGCGCCGGTGCGGCGTCAGATCCGCTCAACGAAGCCACTTCAGCCGGTCAGGACCAGCGCACGCTTCCGCCCGCCCCAGGCTCCGCACCCGGGCGACGCGTCGACCTGTCGGTCTAAACATTCGCTAATGGACGATACCGAAATTGTGGTCGAAGCGCGGAAACATGCGTTCGTTCATATCGCGGCGAAATTGCGCGTCATCGTAACGCGCCTTCTCTTCTTCCATACGTAGGGCCGCATACATGCGCGTCAGCGATGCCGCGCGCTGGCGATTGAAATCGCCGTAGGTGCCTTCTCCGCGCTGCAATTGCGTCAGCGACGAAATAACCTCGAAACGCGCCTGGGTGATAACCGGCGAGATGCCCGCCTGCTCCCACGCATCCCAGCAGCGCCGATTGGCGACATCGAAGGTCTGCAAAGCCGCCTGCTCGCGCGCCGTGGCTTTGCGCGTGTCGCTCAGATAATTCAGCGACGCCTTGGATGCCGCATCGTCGTCGAACAGGATCTTGTCGCGGATCGGATCGAGCGCCGGATCGGCATAACCGGCCGCGCAGATCGATTGCGCTGACGCCCGCTCGGGCTGGCGCGCCGTGGCGGAGCAGGCACTCAGCAGGGTGAGACAGATAAGAATAAGGGTAGTGCGCATGAGGCTGAAACTAGCCGAAACGAGTGTCGGTTCCTTCATCTACCATGAAGGTTCGACTAGATTCGGAGTTGCAAGGGTTGCCCGTCATTTAGTCGGCAATTCGGTTGCCATAAATGAAGGTGGTCCAAAACGCGTGGGCCAATTCAAAAACTTCGACCGCTTCTCTTTTGGTATTGGCGTCCGTAATCCTAAATAACCAAGTGATTTCAGCTTCCGTTTCGCCAACGGCACTTACAGCCACATCGACCAAATCGTCGGCGTGATTGCGCATGATCGCGTGCTTGGAGGATGTAGCGATTTGCTGGCACAGATAGAGCGCCCGTTCCGTACGTGCATGATCCTGGAGGTCGCCCAAAGAATGGAGACCTGTGGCAATCCTTTGAGCTTCGGTCATATCCTCGAAGATCCAGTCCGCCAATTGCCACGCGGTCACCGCCGCATTGAATGCGTGGTACGCACGGACCTCAATGTCCGCATCCGAGTCGAATTGATCAATTTCCCATTGGAGCTTGTCCAAGAGATCGCGGCAATTTTCGAGAGCAAAGACTTTGTTGCGGCTGGGTAGTGCCATTCAGCGTCGAGAATAGCGCGCCGGGCGATTCAAGTCATTCCGTCCGCCTGATCGTTAACGCGGACGTTAAAGACGGCGCGGATTTAAGGAAGTTGGTGACCCCAACGGGATTCGAACCCGTGTTACTACCTTGAAAGGGTGGTGTCCTAGGCCTCTAGACGATGGGGTCACGAGACGCGCTGATTAATGGGTGGGCTCCGTGAAATCAAGGACTACTTGAAAGCCCCGGAAAGCTGCCCATTTCTTGGCGATTTCTCGTTGATTCCGGCCCTATTCCGCGGGGAAAGCGTCGATGGCCGCCGCTTCGTCCGGCGCCTTCTTGGGCGACGCCCACTGGGCGAGTCGGTCCATATAGAGGTACAGCACCGGGGTGATGAACAGAGTGATCACCTGCGAGACGATCAGCCCGCCCACCACGGCCACGCCCAGGGGCTGGCGCAACTCAGAACTGGCCCCCGCCCCCAACGCGATGGGCAGGGTGCCGATCAGGGCGGCGCAGGTCGTCATCATGATAGGGCGGAAACGCATGGCGCAGGCCTTATAGATCGCCTCGCCCGCCTCCATGCCCTGACGCTGCAAGACCAGCGCCACGTCGATCATCATGATGGCGTTCTTCTTCACGATGCCGATCAACATCAGCACGCCGATGATGGCGATGACCGACAGATCGAGACGGAATATCCACAAGGCCAGCAACGCGCCGAACACCGCCGATGGCAAGCCGGACAGGATGGTCAGCGGGTGGATGAAGCTCTCGTACAAAATACCCAGCACGACATAGATCGTGATGATAGCCGCGGCGATCAGCAGGCCCTGGTTGGCGAGCGAGTCGTTGAAGGTCTTGGCCGTGCCGGTGAAGGTGGTCGAGATGCTTTGCGGCAGCTTGATCTCCGCCTTTAGGGCATCCAGCTGCGCGACCGATTGGCCGAGCGAGACGCCTTCGGGCAGGTTGAACGAGATGGTGACGGCGGCAATCTGGCCCAACTGGTTGACGGTCAGCGGCCCGACTGTCGTCTCAATCCGTGCGAACGAACTGACCGGGATCAGCGCGCCGTTCTTCGCGCGCACGCGGATGAGGTCGAGCCGGTCGGCGGTCCAGGCGATGGCCGGATCGAATTCGATCAGCACCGAATAATTGTCGCCGGTCGAATAGATCGTAGAGACCTGACGCGCGCCGAAACCGGAATAGAGCGTCGAGCGTAGGATATCGGAGCTGATGCCCAGCATGTTCGCCTTGTCACGATCGACAATCAGGCTGGCCTGGGTCGCGTTGTTCTGCAGGTCCGACGAGATATCGGCGAAATTCGTGCGGTCCTTGTCCATCACGTCGGCCATCTTGACCGACCAGTCGAACAATTCTTTCTGGTTCAGACCCTGCATCACGAACTGATACTGGCTTTTGGACGCGCGACCGCCGAGCCGCAGGTTCTGGATCGGCGTCATGAAGGTGCGGATGCCCGCCACCTGCGATGTTTCGCGGCGCAGATCGGCCAACACCTTTTCGATATTCGGTCGTTCGCTTTTCGGCCTGAGCTGCACGAACAAATTGCCACTGTTGAGACCGCCGCCCTGCCCGCCGCCGGCCGACCACGACAGATGCTCGACATAAGGCGATTTGCGGAAGATCTCGGCGACCTGGTTCTGCAGCGCCGCCATGGCTTCGAACGAGATGTCCTGGCGCGCCTGGGTCGACACGCTCATCTGGCCGATGTCTTCCTGCGGGAAGAAGCCCTTGGGCGAGGAATAGACCAGCCAGACCGTGCCGACGATGGTGGCAAGGAACAGGCCGAGCATGAGCGGACGGCGCGCGACGGCCCAGGTGAGGCCGCGCTCGTAGACCTTCTGGATGTAGTCGAAGCCGCGCTCAAGCGCCCGATCGACCCGCCCGGTCGGCGCGCCGTGCGGCACGACCTTGAGCAGACGCGCGCACATCATCGGCGTGAGGGTGAGCGAGACGAAGGCCGAAGCCAGGATCGAGACAGTCACGACGACGGCGAATTCGCGGAAAATGAGACCGACCGTGCCGCCCATCAGCAGCAACGGAATGAAGACGGCGACGAGCGACAGCGAAATGGCGATGATGGTGAAGCCGATTTCCTTGGCGCCGATCAGGGCCGCCTCGAACGCGCTCCGCCCCTCTTCTTCCATATGGCGCACGACGTTTTCGAGCATCACGATGGCGTCGTCGACGACGAGGCCGACGGCCAAGGTCAGCGCGAGCAACGAGATATTGTCGATGGAATAATCCATCACATACATCACACCCAGGGTCGCAATCAGCGAGATCGGCACGGCGACGGCGGCGATGGCCGTCGCCATGACGCGGCGCAGGAACAGGAAGATCACGAGCACGACCAGGGCGACGATCAACGCCAAGGTGAATTGGACGTCATGCACAGCGTCGCGGATCGAGGTCGAGCGGTCGTTGAGCAACGCCAACTTGGCCGGCTGCGGCATCTGCTGTTGCAGGTTCGGCAGCATCGCCTTGATGTGATCGACCACCGCGACGGTGTTGGCGTCGGGCTGGCGCTGCACCGCGAGCAGGATAGAGCGCTGGCCGTCGTACCAACTCGCCGTTTTGGTGTTCTCGACCGAGTCGATCACCTTGGCGACGTCGCCGAGCCGCACCGGGCGGCCGTTGCGAGTCGCGATGATGACATTGGCGAATTGTTCCGCGGTCGCGATCTGGGTGCGCGCCTCGATGGTCAGCGATTGCGTGTCGTTCTGCAACGTGCCGACCGGCGTATTGGCATTGGCCGCACTCACCGCGGTCTGCAATTCGTCGACGCCGATACCGCGCGCCGCCAAGGACGTCGGATCGACCTGGATGCGGACGGCATATTTCTGCCCGCCCATGACCTGAACCTGGGCGACGCCATCAATGGTGGACAGCACCGGCGAGACGATGGATTGCGCGAATTCGTCGAGCCGTGAGAGCGGTAAGACCTCGCTCGTCAGGTTCATCATCAGGATCGGCGCGTCGGCCGGGTTCACCTTACGATAGCTCGGCGGGTCGGTCATGTCGGCCGGCAGGCGGCGCATGCTGCGCGAGATCGCCGATTGCACATCGTTCGCCGCCGCATCGATGTCGCGGCCGAGCGCGAACTGGATGGTGATGGAGGTCGAACCGCTCGAACTCGACGCCGACATCGTATCGATGCCGGCGATGGTGGCGAATTGCTTGATCAGCGGGGTTGCGACCGAGGTCGCCATCGTATCGGGCGACGCGCCCGGCAAACTCGCCGAGACGTTGATCACCGGATATTCGACGGATGGCAGCGCCGCCACGGGGAGGAAGCGATAGGCGAACATGCCGGCGAAGGTCAGCGCCAGCGACATCAAGATGGTGGCAACCGGATGACGGATGCAGAATTGCGAGACGTTCATCGGATTATCTCGTCCTTGGCTCAGTTCGTTGCCGCTGTCGGGCGAGCGGCAGCGTCCGCGCTTTGCGCGCCCGTATCGCGCACGCGCGCACCCTGGCTCAGGCCCGCCTGGCCGTCGACGACGACCCGTTCGCCCGGTGCGAGACCGGTGGCGATCGCCGTGCGCTCGCCTTCCGTTGCCGCGATGATGACCTTACGCAATTCGACGCTGCTGTCGGGCTTCACCACATAGATGTATTGGCTGTCTTGGCCGTTGGACACGGCCACGCTCGGCACGACGGTCATGTCGCGCAGCGGCGCGTAATAAAGCTCGATATCGACATATTGGCCGGGCCACAGCGCCAGATCCGCATTGGGCACCGGCGCTTTCAAGGTGACCGTGCCCGACAGCATATCGACGGTGGAATCGAAGAAATTGAGCGAACCCTTCGCGGTCGCGGTTTTGGAGCCGGTCGGGATGATGCGCACCTCGGGCGGCGCACCGGCCGCGACGGCCGAGCGGATCGCGGTCAAATCGCGCTCGGGCACCGTGAAGGTGACGCGCACCGGATCGATCTGCGTGATGGTGACAAGCGCGGTCGTTGAATTGGCGCTCACCAGATTGCCCGGTGTGACCTGCACCGCGCCGACGCGGCCATCGATCGGCGCGTAAATTTTCGTGTAGGACAGTTTAACTTCGGAATTTTGGATGGCAGCCTTATCCGCTTGGATGCTGGCGCGCGTCGATTTCGAGTCCGATGTCGATTGATCGACCGCCTGCTGCGTGCCGGCGCCGCTGGCGCGCAAGGTCGTGGCGCGGTTGAGATCGCGTTCGATGCGTTCGAGCAGCGCTTGGTCTTTCACAAGCGCGGCCTGATCCTTGGCGAGCTGCGCCTGTTGTTCGCGGTCGTCGAGTTCGAACAGCAGATCGCCCTTCTTCACCATCTGACCGTCAACCACATGCTGCACAGAGATCTGGCTGTCGACGCGCGGGCGCACGGTCACGGTGGCCGGGGTTTCGATCCAACCGATGGAGCGTTTCTTGACGGGGAAATCGACTTTCTCGGCAACCTTGGTCGAGACCGCGACGGCGAACCCGCCCGGACCGCCTTTGCCGCGTTTGGACTGCTGCCCAGTTGCGTCCGTCGTTTCCGCCTTCGACGGCTGAAGGTATTGCCAGCCCAGGCCACCGACCAAAGCCACCGCGAGCACCGCGACCACCAAACCCCGACGTTTCATCGTTACCTACCGTTTCGACGTATAATCCGTGGACAGGGTAACACGCCCCTTTCGTCTCGCAAATTTGTCAAAACCGGTAACGGTTACGTGCTGTTACAAGTTTAACCGGCCACTTTCTATCATTTTAATCAAATGATTGAATAGTTAGGGTTTATCGGCCACCGATTTCTCAAGAAAGGAGATGAAGTCGAGGCTCGGCAGCGGTTTGGCGATCCAATAGCCCTGGAGCTGCGTGCAGCCGAAATCGTCCAGGATCTGCGCATGCTCGGCGAGTTCGACACCTTCGGCCACCGTCTCGAAGCCGAGATAGCCGGCCAGTGCGATGATCGTCGAGACGATCGCCGCATCCTTGTCGTTGGTGTGCATCTGGCGCACGAAAGTCTGATCGATCTTGAGGGTATCGATGGGAAAGTTACGTAAATAAGCGAGCGACGAATATCCCGTGCCGAAGTCGTCGATCGACAGCGTGACGCCAATCGCCTTCAACCCCTGCAGGGTTTCCAACGCGACCTCGACATCGCCGGTCATCACACTTTCCGTCAGTTCCAGATCGACGCGTTTCGGATCGATGCCGACCTCGTCGATAATGCCGCGCACCGTGGCGACGAAGGATCGGTCGGCGAACTGCCGCGCCGACACGTTGACCGAGACGCTCGGCACCTCGTGGCCCTGTTCGCGCCAGGCGGCGAGTTGAAGGCAGGCTTCGCGCAACACCCAACGGCCGATCTGGATGATCAGGCCGGTTTCTTCGGCAATCGGAATGAAATCGGCCGGGTTCACCAAGCCGATTTCAGGATGGCGCCAGCGCAGCAATGCTTCGGCGCCGAGAAGCTTCTTGCCGGTGTTGTCCATCTTCGGCTGATAGAACAGCACGAGTTGCTCCTTGGCCAAGGCCTGGTGCAGATCGTTTTCCAGGCTGACCCGCTCGGCCGAACGTTCCGCCATTTCGTGATCGAACAGCGCGTAGTGCCGCCCGTCGCCGCCGCTTTTGGCGCGGTACATGGCGACGTCGGCGCGGTGCAGCAGATCGTCGCAATCGAGACCGTGATCGGGAAAATAAACGATGCCGATAGACGGCACGCAGAACTGTTCCGTGCTCATCAAGGTGAACGGCTCGGACAACGAATAGAGGATCTTCTCGGCGATATAGGTGCCGGCGTTTCCGGCGCCGACATCGCGCAGGATGACAACGAACTCGTCGCCGGCCAATCGGCCGACCGTGTCGGTCATGCGCACGCAATGCATCAGGCGCCTGGCGACGGCGCGCAGCACTTCATCGCCGGCCGCATGACCGTAGGTGTCGTTGATGCTCTTGAAGCGATTGAGATCGAGAAACAGGAGGCAGCCGCGCGTGTTGTTGCGCTGCGCGTCCAACAAGGCCTGAGTCAGGCGATCCAGCACCAAACGGCGATTGGGCAATCCGGTCAGGCTATCGAAGTTCGCCTGCATATAGATCTGCTGCTCGGCCTGCTTGCGCGCGGTGACGTCTTCGACCGTGCCTTCATAGTAGAGCAGCTTGCCCTCGGCGTCGCGCACCGAGCGCGCATTCTCCGTGATGCAGATGACGCTGCCGTCGCGCCGATAAAACTCGGCTTCGAAATTCTGCACCACGTCGCTTTCGTCAAGCATCGAGCGGAACCGCGCGCGATCCGCCGGATCGACATAGCCCATCTTTTCAATGTCGGTGAGGCCCGCGACCAGATCTTCGGGATCGTCGTAGCCATACATATGCGCCAGCGCCGTGTTAACGCGGATATAGCTGCCGTCGGGCGTCGTCTGGTACATGCCCTCCTGGGCATTGATGAAGATCGAGCGGAACTGCGCCTCGGATTCGCGAATGGTGAGCAGCTCGTGCGCCACCAGCGCCACGTCGCCGGCGCGCATACTGACCCGGGCGTTCTGCGCCAGCTTGCCGGATTCGATCAGGCCCATAAGGGATGGATTGCGGCTGTCGCCATCGGCGACCAAACCCTGGGATTCCAAGGTCACCTTGGAAGGCAATTCCCTCGCCAGGTCGATCTCGAGCCCCGCGCCCCGGTTCGGTCTAGCCTGGGTGTCTCGATACATTTACGCAGGTTCACAGGGAGTTATTTTGCATTGCAAAAATGATAACGAAATCTCGATAACTTATGCAACCAAAATGTCTCGCTCTGATCACAGCCTCACGGTGGATTTATCGCGGCCGAGCAGGAAGGCGAACGGCGCCACCAAACAGACAGCCCCCATGGCGATGAAACCCGCCCCCCAGGACGCAACGCTGTGCCCGCCCCCGGTCGCATCCAGCACAATGCCGACGGCCAGCGGCGCTATGGCGCTGCCTGCAAAGCCGATGAACGAATGCACGCCCAAGGTGGCGCCCCGCCGTCCCGGTTCGGCGGCCTGCACCGCGCCCGCCGTCAACGACGCGGAATCGAGTTGCACGAGGCCGCAATAGATCAGGATCAAGGCGGCCACGACCGGATAGGGCAGCCCGGGCAGGAAGCCGATGACCATCGCGAGGCACGCCGCGCTCAGCATATAGACCACGACCATACGCCGCCGCCCGTAGCGTTCGGCCCATTCGTTTCCGGCGATGCTGCAGATCATGGCGACGATGGCGCCGAGTGTCGCGAGCACCGTTGGCGCCGGCCAGCCCGCCCCACCCGGCTGCAAGGTCAGGCTGAAGACGAGAAAGGCGACCATCCAGGCGCGCAGCGCGAACAGCTCCCACCCATGCGCCGCATAGGCCAACACATAAGCCATGGCAGCACGATTGCGCAGCACCGGGCGGATATCGAGGACCGAGCCCGGATTGTCCGGGCGCTGCGGCACGATGCCATCGAGCGGCAGGATCAGCGCGGCGCTCACCAAAGCTGCGGCGCTGGAAACCCAGAACGCCGCCTGCCAGCCGAACGCGCCGCCGACTTCGCCCGAGACCAGAAAGGATAACGCCGTACCGAGACTGAAGCTCGCGGTATAGAGCGCCACCGCACGGCTTTGCGTATCGCCCTTGTAGCGATCCACCAACACGCGCAGGCCCGGCATGTAAGTGGCGGCCATGCCGACACCGCCAATTGCGCGAAACGCCAACGCACTCCAAAAGCCGTCGGCGAACAACGCGAACCCGGCGAGCGACAATGCCGCCAGCACCGCACCACCGCCGAAGATCAACCGCGCATCGATCCTGTCGGTCAGGCTCACCAGGATCGACACGGTGATTGCATTGGCGGCGAGCGGAATGCCGGAGATCCATCCCGCTTCGGTATTGCTCAACGACCAAGCGGCGAGAAATGTCGGTAACAACGCCGGGAACGCAAAAACGCCCATCAGGGTCGCCACATGGGCGATGCAGACCAGACCGATCAGCAGAGCGGGCCGTCGCGGCGTCACGAGATCAAATCAGTTCACGTACGCGGCGTCGTCGATCATCAACTGCACGCTCGATCGACCCTGCCAGTTGTTCTCGTTGAGCCGCCCGGCGATGTGCAGGGGTGCTCCGCTGCGATCCATCAGGGCATGACCCAGCGGCGTGTCGAGACAGCGAAACGCGATCGTGCTCAAACGCCCGCCGGCGGCCGAGGTGAGGATCGCACGCACATGATTGGCGCCAACCTGATCGGCCTTGGCGACGCGCACGCCCGACAAAACGAAGCGCGGTTCCGAATTGCCGCTGCCGAACGGGCCCAGACGACCCAGTTGTTGGACGAGATCGAGCGTGCAGCCACCCAGTTCAAGCGTGCCGTCGATATGCAGGCTCGGCTGCAAGCTGCCGCTTGTGGCGACATGACGCGCCACGCGTTCGTCAAGGAAGGCACGGAATTCAGATAGCTTTTCTTCTTTGCACGAGAAACCCGCCGCCATCGCGTGGCCGCCGCCGGTGATCAGCAAGCCGGAGTGCCGCGCCGCGATCACGGCGGCACCGAGATCGAAGCCCGGCATGGAGCGGCCCGAACCCGTCGCCACGCCATTGTTCACCGCGGCAACGCAGGCCACGCGGTTGAAACGATCTTTGAGCCGCGATGCGACAATGCCGATGACGCCAGGATGCCAGCCCGCACCGGCAACGAACGCGAGTGAGCCGCCACCCGCCATCGCCTCGGCTTCGGCGCGCGCCATGGCATCGTTGAGGATGCCTTCCTCGATGCTCTGACGATCTTTGTTATAGGCATCGAGCTTGGCTGCGATCTCGCGCGCCTCGGCATCGTCGTCGGTGGCAAGTAATCGTGCGCCCAACTCACACTCACCGACGCGCCCGCCGGCATTGACGCGCGGCCCCATGATGAAGCCGAGATGATACGCTTCCGGCGCTTCGTCGATGCGCGCGACATCGGCAAGTGCGCGCATGCCGGCGTTCGAGCGCTTGGCCAGCACCTTTAGACCTTGCGCCACCAGTGCGCGGTTGAGACCGGTCAGCGGCACAACGTCGGCGACAGTGCCGAGTGCGACGATATCAAGCCAGCCGAGCAGATTGGGCTCGGCGATATTCATGCGCTTGTAATAACCCGATGCGCGGAGCGCGCGATTGAGTGCTACGACCAACAGGAACGCGACGCCGACCGCCGCCAACTGGCGATGCGGGCTCGTCTCGTCGATGCGGTTCGGATTGACGATGGCGACAGCGTCGGGAAGTCCGGCTTCCGCGACGTGATGATCGATGACGACGACGTCGAGCCCCGCCTGCTTGGCGAACTTCAACGGCTCGTAAGCCGTGATGCCGCAATCGACCGTGATGATGGTCTTGCAGCCTTCTTCTTTCAACTTGGCGAAAGCGGCCGAATTCGGGCCGTAGCCTTCTTTCATGCGATCCGGAATATAGATCCGCAACGGCACGCCGATGGAATTGAAGAAGCGCGACAGCAGCGCCGATGACGTCGCCCCATCCACATCGTAATCGCCGAAGACGGCGATCTTCTGCTTCGCATCGACGGCCGCGAGTAGTGCCGCGACCGCGCGGTCCATATCGAGCAGATGGCTGGGATCGGGCAGCAATGCCGCGAGGCGCGGTTCGAGATACAGATCGACATCGTCGGTGCCAAGGCCGCGTGCCGCCAGCAGGCGGCCAACGATTTCGGGCAGACCATGCGCCTGCGCCATGGCGAGGCCGGCACGCGCGTCGCCGGCACCGTCGATCCAGCGTCGACCGGATAACGATCGGTCGACGCCGAGGACGATGCGCTCGGCGACGGGTATGCTCATCTAACGATCAGGATTCGAACGTCTTGCGATCGAAGTTATGCGTCGCTTCGACATAGCGAACCGTGCCCGACTTCGAACGCATCACCAGCGAGTGCGTCGTCGCACCCTGACGATAACGCCGCACGCCGCGCAGCATCGTGCCATTGGTGACACCGGTCGCGGCGAACATGACTTCGCCGTGCGCGAGTTCGAGCAGCGAATATTTGCGGTCGAATTCCTTGATGCCGAGACGCGTCGCACGGGCCTTTTCGTCGGCATTGCGGAACACGAGCCGGCCCTGCATCTGGCCGCCGATGCAACGCAGCGCGGCCGCCGCCAGCACGCCTTCGGGCGCGCCACCGGTTCCCATGTAGATATCGACGCCGGTTTCCGGGGTCGCGGTCGCGATGACGCCCGAGACGTCGCCGTCGCCGATCAGCATGATGCGCGCACCAGCTTCGCGGGTCTTCGCGATCAGTTCTTCATGGCGCGGACGATCGAGAATGCAGGCGACCAGATCGCCGATCTCGAGGCCCTTGGCCTTGGCGAGGGCGCGCAAATTTTCGGCCGGGGAGGCATCGAGGTCGACGATGTTATCCGGCAGCCCGCCGCCAACGGCGATCTTGTCCATGTAGGTGTCGGGCGCGTTCAAGAAGCCGCCCTCTTCCGCCATGGCCATGACGGCCAGCGCATTGCCGCCGCCCTTCGCAGTGATGGTGGTACCTTCAAGCGGATCGAGTGCGATGTCGATCTTCGGCCCGTCGCCGGTGCCGACCTCTTCACCGATATAAAGCATCGGCGCCTCGTCGCGCTCGCCTTCGCCGATCCGCACGGTGCCTCGGATGGCCAAGCCGTTGAACGCCTGGCGCATCGCATCGACGGCGGCCTGGTCGGCGGCCTTTTCATCACCGCGCCCCATCAGCTTTGAGGCGGCGAGTGCGGCGGCTTCCGTGATGCGAACGGCTTCGAGGGCCAGGTTGCGGTCCATTTTGGCGGGTAGGTCGCTCATCGATTCAAGTTCTCCGGTTCGTTCGCCACTATATTTCAGAATGCTTCAATTCTAATCATGGTTGGCGGCTCCGTAACCGCGCCCGATTTCAAAATCGCCTGCAAGGTCGCCTGCATGGCGCCCTCCTCGGTTTCGTGGGTTGTCAGCACCACCGGCACCTTTTCGCCCGGGGCCCGGCTATGTTGCAGGATCGACTCCATTGAAACCGAGTGATCTCTGAGGGCCGCTGCGATTTCGGCGAAAACGCCGGGCCGGTCGAGCACGGTGAAGCGCACATAATAGGCCCCCCGGTGCTGGCTGAGCGGCGACACAGGCAATTTGGTCAGTGCTGAGGACGGCACGCCGAAGGCCGGAATGCGATGGCCGCGCGCGATATCGACAAGATCCGCAACTACAGCCGAGGCCGTCGGCCCGGCGCCCGCGCCCCGCCCTTCATACAGCGTCGTTTCGACGAAATCGCCGTCCGCCACCACGGCATTGAACACGCCGTCGATATGGGCGATCGGCAATTTCTCCGGAACCATGCAGGGATGAACGCGCTGTTCGATGCCGTGTTCGGTGCGGCGCGCGATTCCCAGCAGCTTGATGCGATAGCCGAGTTGATCGGCGAACTGGATATCCTCGGCCGAGATGTCGCGGATGCCCTCGGTGTGGACCGACTTGAAATCGACCTCGCAACCGAAGGCGAGGCTGGCCAGGATGGCGAGCTTGTGCGCCGCATCGATGCCATCGACGTCGAAGACGGGATCGGCTTCGGCGTAGCCAAGCTTCTGCGCCTCGGCCAGAACCTCGGCGAAGGATTTCCCGGTTTCCCGCATATTGGTCAGGATGTAATTGCAGGTCCCGTTCAGGATCCCATAGATGCGGCTGACGCGATTCGCCGCCAAGCCTTCGCGCAATGCCTTCACGATCGGAATGCCGCCGGCGACCGAGGCTTCGAACGCCAGTGTGACGCCGGCCTTTTCCGCCTTGCGGGCGAGATCGGTACCGTGGCGCGCGATCAGCGCCTTGTTGGCCGTCACCACATGCTTGCCGTTGGCGATGGCGGCTTCGACCAAGTCCTTGGCGATGCCGTCGGCCCCGCCGATCAGTTCCACCACCACATCCACGTCCGCCAGCCCGGCGAGTGCGCGGGCATCCTCATGCCAGGCATAGGAATCGAGTTTCACCCCGCGGTCCTTGCCGCGCTCACGCGCCGCCACAGCCGTCACCTTGATCTCGCGGCCCGACCGCGCCGCCAACAGCGCCGCCTGGGTCTCCAGAACGCGGACGGTTCCCGCACCCACGGTGCCGAGGCCTGCGATGCCAACCTTCAGAGGATTACTCACTTAGAATACAGCCTTTCTTGCTGCCCCGTTTGTGCGCGAGTCCGGGCTTAGAGGCAAGATAGCCGTCAAAAATTCACGTCCGGCCAGGCCCTGCGAGACTCGCGCTAACCTTTTAAAATATAGGGATTTTACCGCGCCATCCGGCCCCAGATCCGTTTAGGCCGCGCCGGCCAGAACCTTCATATAGGCCGCCCGGACGGCCGCGCCCGTGAGGCGGTCGTAGGCGCCCAGCACGAACGTCGTGAAATCGACGGAGTCGTAGTTTTCATCCAGGATAACGGCCAATTTCAGAAGCTTTTCAGGGGTTAACCCCTCCAGGGACATGAAATCGCGGACATAGACCGCGTCGCCCCACAGCATTTGGCTGCCCGGCCCATTGATATTGCCGTTCAAGATGACCGGCTTGAAGGCGCGCCCCTCGTGCGACAACCGATGCAGCACGAATCCCCGCTCCCGCAAAAAAGTGTCGATGTCGGCGAACGTCGCCTGCCCCTTGTACAGTTCGACGAAGAGAACCTCGGTATGAACGACCAGAATGTCCTCAAGGCGCGCTTGTGCACCCTGCAAGACCAAAATCTCAGCCCCCTGAACATCCAGTTTCAGATAGTCGGTACCTGCGGTTTCCGTCAAATCGTCGAGGCGCTTCGTCTCAACACTTGTGGTGCGGACCACCCGCGTCTGCTCTTCAAGGTTCTGGAACTTGCTCAAAAGCGGGGTATTCGGCTCGAACAGCGACGAAGTCATGGAAAAATTGCATTCGTAGAATGTGCGGCTCGATCCGTCCCCGACGACGTAAGGCAGATAGATGTCGCCCGGCCGCTTTCGTTCGTTGAGCCTGGCGCATTCATCGACCACCGGCTCGAAGCCAACGATCCGGCAAGGCATCGATTGGCGCAGCCGGGCGTAGGCGTCGCCGACATCCGCGAACATCATCGCGCCGACATCGACGATCTTCAGCGAGCCGAGCGGCGGTAGAAGCGGCGACAGACGCATGGGGTCGGAATCCTTGCTTGGGCGAATCGCGATCGCCGCTCGTAGATATCGCCCAGCCGGGAGGGCGACAAGCGCGGCTCGCAAAAGCGCCCCTAACCCCTTGAAGACCGGCGAAATATGAAATTTCGCCCCGTAGGCGAAAATACCTATTGCGGCGCTGACCAGTTGGTCTTATTTACCGCGTCCAGACGCCAATCGCACGTGCCGAGCGCTCCAGGCCTAGAGTTTTCTAAAGGAGCTAAGCAACGACGTGTACGCGTCCTTTTGCGGTCGAGCCGGTCGACAGTGGGCCGGTACCCTTAGGGATAGTGGATACGATGTTCTCAGAGCACGACGTCGCACTCCGTCACATCGAGGGGTAGACGCTCTTCCCGCCGGTCAGGTTGACCGGGTCCGGGCAGTACGCGTTTACCAATCAACGCGCTTTTCCTCCGGGCGAGGATTACCCCGGTAAGGATTTTGCGCACCTGAACCATCGCATGAGCGCGAGAGGATACGGGATTATGACGAAGAAAATTGAGCATTTCCTTGCTGAACAAAAGCCCGCGACCCCGTGCCTGGTCATGGACCTGGATGTCGTGTCGGACAACTATCGCCGCCTGCGGACCGCCGTGCCGCGCGCCAGCATTTATTATGCCGTGAAAGCCAACCCGCACCCCTCCATCCTGGGCGTGCTGGCGAAGCTCGGCTCGTCGTTCGACACCGCCTCGGTCGCTGAGATCGATATGGCGCTCGCGACCGGCGTCAGCGCCGACAAGCTGTCTTACGGCAATACGATCAAGAAGAAGAGCGACATCGCCGCAGCCTATGCGCGCGGCGTGAAACTCTTTGCCTTCGATTCCGAAGCCGAGCTTGGCAAGATCGCCGAAGCTGCCCCCGGCAGCCGCGTGTTCTGCCGTATCCTCACCTCAGGCGCCAATGCCGACTGGCCGCTGTCGCGCAAATTCGGCTGCGATGTCGAAATGGCGAAGAAGCTACTGATCGCCGCCGCCAAGTGCGATGTCGTGCCCTACGGCGTGTCCTTCCATGTCGGTTCGCAGCAACGCGACCCCGGCCAATGGGATGCCGCCGTGGCCGAAGCCGCCTGGCTGTTCCGTGAGTGCGAAGAAAACGGCGTGACGCTGTCCATGCTCAATATGGGCGGCGGCTTCCCGACCCGTTATCGCCGTACCGTCCCCGGCATGCAGGCCTATGGCAACGCAATCGACGAAAGCCTGCGCAAGCATTTCGGCAACCGCATCCCGTCGGAAATCATTGTCGAGCCCGGCCGTCAGATGGTCGGCAGCGCCGGTATCATCCAGACGGAAGTGGTGCTGATCTCCAAGAAATCCGCCGACGACGCCAAGACGTGGGTCTATCTCGACATCGGCAAGTTCGGTGGTCTCGCCGAAACCATGGACGAGGCGATCCAGTACCCGATCACCGTGCCCGAGCACCGCACCGGTGCGCCGGTTTCGGTAGCGATTGCCGGCCCGACCTGCGATTCGGCCGACATCCTGTACGAGAAGGCCGATTACAAGCTGCCTGCCGACCTCGAAATCGGCGACAAGCTTGAGATCAAAGCCGCGGGTGCCTATACGACCACCTACGCTTCCGTCGCCTTCAACGGCTTCGAGCCGCTGAAGACCTACATCGTCTGACCCCTAGGTTGGAGTAAACGAGATGATCACGCTCAAGACTGAGCGCGATGAACATGCGCCGGCGATCGAGCGGTTGCTCGATGCCTCTTTCGGCGAGAGCCGTTGGCACAAGACGTGCCAGCGCTTGCGCGATGGTCAGAGCCCTGTACGGGACCTGAGCCTCGTTGCACTCGGCCGGGGCGCGCTCGTGGGCACCGTCCGCCTTTGGACGGTGAACGCTGGGCGCCGCCAGGCGCTTCTTCTCGGCCCCCTCGCCGTCGATCCGACGTGGCAGGACCAGGGCGTCGGTGCAGCCTTGATGAAGGAAGCCCTGCGCCGCGCCAAGGGCATGGGCGAAAAGGCCGTGATCCTCGTCGGCGACGAAGACTATTACGGCAAATTCGGCTTCACGGCCGACACGACCACGGGCCTGTATCTGCCGGGCCCGGTCGATCGTCAGCGCTTCCTCGGCAACGAACTCGTTGCGGGTTCGCTGAAGGGCGTACAAGGCGACGTGCGTCCCCTCGCCGCCTAAGCGCCGATCTGTCCCAAAAAGTAAAAGCCCTCGTCCGGATCCGACGAGGGCTTTTTTGTTAGCGCAGAACGCTCGCGACTACTCGCCGGCGACGGCGCGGCGGCGTTCGGATTCTTCGAGCACCTTGTCATAGCGCGACAGGAACGCTTTGACATTGCGCGCCGCCTGACGGATGCGCTGACGGTTCTCGACCAGGCCGATGCGCACAAAGCCATCGCCATGCTCGCCGAAAGCGACGCCGGGCGAGACCGCGACCTGCGCCTCGGTCAGCAACAACTTGGCGAATTCGTTCGAACCCAGATGACGGAAGGCCGGCGGCAACGGCGCCCAGGCGAACATCGTGGCCGGCGGGGCCGGAATGTCCCAGCCCGCTTGCTGCATGCTTTCGATCAGCGTGTCGCGGCGGCCCTTATAGAGCTGACGGATTTCTTCGACGCAATCTTGCGGGCCGTTAAGCGCGGCGGTCGCGGCAACTTGGATCGGCGTGAAGGCGCCGTAATCGAGATACGACTTGATACGCTGCAACGCCGAGATGAGTTGCTTGTTACCGGCGGCGAAGCCGATGCGCCAACCCGGCATCGAATAGGTTTTGCTCATCGACGAGAACTCGACCGCGATCTCTTTCGCGCGCGGCACCTGCAAGATCGACGGCGGCGGAACGCCGTCGAAATACAATTCCGAATACGCGATGTCCGACAGGATCCAAATTTCGTGATGACGGCAGAAATCGACCGCCTGCTCGTAGAAGTCGAGCGAACAGGTATAGCCGGTCGGATTGTTCGGATAGTTGAGCACCAAGGCCTTCGGCTTCGGCACACTGTGCATGATCGCCGATTCAACCGCCTTGAAGAAATCCTGATCGGGCACGACCGGCACGTTACGCACGGCGCCGTCGGCGATGATAAAACCGAACTGATGGATCGGATAGCTCGGGTTCGGCACGAGGATCACGTCGCCCGGCGACGTGATTGCGGACGCCAAGTTCGCCAAGCCTTCTTTCGAGCCGAGCGTCGCGATCACTTCGCTGTTCGGATCGAGATCGACATTGAAGCGGCGCTGATAATAACCGGCGAGCGCCTTGCGCAGACCGGTGATGCCGCGCGAGGCGGAATAGCGATGGCTGCGCGGATCGGCGATCGTCTCGACGAGTTTGGCCACGATGTGGGGCGGCGTCGGCTGATCGGGATTGCCCATCCCGAAGTCGATGATGTCTTCACCGGCAGCTCGCGCCTTGGCCTTCATGTCGTTCACTTCGTTGAAGACGTAAGGCGGCAAACGCTTGATGCGGTGAAACTGCTGCTCCATGACGGGTCCAATCTGTGGGGGCGACGAAAATCGGCACCCAGAAGCACCTGGGATTCGCCGCCGAAAAAAGCCGATTAGGTCCGCTTGAATACTCCCGCGGACCCTAAAAATCGATGAAAATTTCGGCCCTGCGGTTGCCGGCCTCACCGGTCGGCATGAACTCGAAATAACGCGGATCCGCGTCGGACACGGCGCCGACATACATGGTACCTGGGGCCATCCCCAAGCGAACCAGCTCGCGGGCGACCGCTTCGGCACGTTCGGCCGAGACTCGCGCGTTGGCGTCGGCGTGGCGGGCGACATCCTTGGCGCCGGTCCGGCTCGACGCATGGCCGACAATACGCAACGTGCCGCCGGCACGATGCGCCTGATCGTAGACGCCGCGCAGGATCGCGCGATCGCGATCCGACAACTTCGCCGAACCATCGGCAAATTGGATCGAGGCGAGTTGGTACGAACCGCGTCCGCCACCGCCTTGATACGCCGACAGCGGGCGCGTGCCCGGCACTTCCGAAGCAACTGAACTGGACGGCGGCACGCTACGGAAGTTCGCCGGCGTTGCGCCGCGCGTTCCACCGCTCGTCCCGCCACCGCCGATATAGACCGTTTCGGTCTGCTCCAGACCGGCCGGCGGCACGTACGGCGTTACCGCGCGCAATTGCGGCGCCTGCGGATTCTCACGCGGCACGACGATATTGGCCGGCTGGATCGGCTGCGCCGCACCTGGCGCAATATTGGCCGGCGTCACTTCGCGCATTTGCGGCGGCGTGCGCGGCGCGCCCGGCGGTGTCGCGGTGCGTTGCGGTGCGACCGTTGCGGTCTGCGTCGGCGGCGTGACAGCTGGCGGCGGTGTCGGTGCTGCGGCCGGTTCGCTGGGAATCGGCGGCGGCGGGGGCGGCGCTGCCGCCCTCACCTGTTCGGCGGTCGGCGCAGCCGAAGCTGGAGCCGGCGCAGCGGCGGTGACAGGTGCCAGCGGCTTCGCCTGTGCTTGCGGCGGCGTCGGACGGGCCGGCGGCGGCGGTTGCGGCACGTCGCTCTGGCGCGGGATCACGTCGCTCGAATATTTGCGCGCACCTTGTTGATCGGCGATCAGACCGGTGGCGATCTTGCCGCGATCTACGCTCGACGAGGTACGCGGACGCGGCGGCACCGTGCCGAGATTGGGGATCGGTTCATCGGCGCCCGGCGGTGCTTCGGCCGTTTCATCGGCCGGTTCGTCCTTGCCGACGATGGCGTCGCGGGTCCCCTTGTACCATTCGACAGGGTTCATGGCGTCGGGCACGCTTGAGCAACCCGCGAGCATCACGAGTGCCACGGCGCATGCCGCCATGCGCGCCCAGCCTTTAAGTTTCGGCGCCACGTTCGGCGTCTGCATAATCCCCTCGTCCCTCAATACTTTCGTGCCCCGGTGCATTCGTCTGCGGACTATAAAATGATTCGGTGTCGGTTAAGCAAAGATTTATGTGCGCCGAAAGGCCCGCGAATACTTAGACTTTCGCGCGCTTCTGCGCCTCGCCGATATATTCCTGGCCGAGATCGATATAGTGCTGCACATGCGGCACCCAATGTTCGCGCTCTTCCGGTTTGACCGCGCGCCAGAATTTGGCAGGACGCCCCGCCCACAATTCGCCCGTCGGCACCCGTTTGCCCGGCGTCACCAAAGCCCCGGCCGCGACCATCGCACCGGTTTCGACAACGGCACCGTCCAGTAATACGGCATCCATGCCGACGAAGCACCAATCCTGCAGCGTGCAGCCATGCAGGAGAACCCGGTGGCCGATCACGATATTGGCACCGATATGGGTATCGGCTTCGCCCTCGGTCACATGGACGACCGAGCCGTCCTGCAGATTGGTGTTGGCGCCGACCGTGATTTCACCGACATCGCCGCGCAGCACGCAGTTGAACCAGATGCTCGCCTTGGCAGCGACTTTCACATTGCCGATCAAGGCGGCGTTCGGCGCGATATAGGCGTCGGCGGCGATGGTCGGAACCACGCCGCGAAAGGGTACGATCAGGCCGCTCATAATCCGGCGAACTCCCAGCGAACTCCATGAAACTCCAGGAAAGTCCTAGCCGATAGCGCCTGATGCGCCAAGAATTACTTCGCACCGCAAAAGGGCCTAAAGGCCGCCGGGCGAATCATCACCTCCAGTCGTCCAACGGCTGGATTTTCACCCCTAGGTAATCGACCCGAGGCGCGGATTTCCAGGCTTCAATTGACTTTTGGCCGGATTTTGCCTATGTCAGCGCCAGTTTTAATGATGCGGGACGTACCCGCCCTGGACGCGCAATATGGATGCGTCCTGTTTTTTAGGAAGAATTGATGAGTTTTACTGACCTCGGTCTTAGCGACGAGGTACTACGGGCCGTTTCGGACGCCGGTTACACGGAACCCACGCCCGTTCAAAAGCAAGCGATCCCCTACGTTCTGATGGGACGCGATATTCTAGGATGCGCCCAGACGGGCACCGGCAAGACGGCTTCGTTCACCCTGCCGATGATCGACATCCTGGCCAACGGCCGTGGCCGCGCGCGCATGCCGCGCACCCTGATCCTCGAGCCGACCCGCGAATTGGCCGCTCAGGTCGCCGAGAATTTCGACATCTACGGCAAGTACAACAATCTGACCAAGGCCCTGATCATCGGCGGCGAGTCGATGGACGATCAGTCGCGCGTGCTCGATCGCGGCGTCGACGTCCTGATCGCGACGCCGGGCCGCCTGCTCGACATCTTCGATCGCGGCCGCGTGCTACTCACCGACGTGAAGATCCTGGTGATCGACGAAGCCGACCGCATGCTCGATATGGGCTTCATCCCCGACGTTGAGCGCATCGTCACCCTGCTGCCGAAGATCCGCCAGACCCTGTTTTTCTCGGCCACCATGCCGCCGGAAATCAAACGTCTGGCCGACGCTTTCCTCATGAATCCCAAGGAAATTACGGTTTCCAAGCCGGCCAGCGTCGGCGAACGGATTTCCCAGTACCTGGTCCAGGTGCCGCATCGCAACAAGCGCGATCACGAAGGCCTGGCCAAGAAGAAGCGCGATGTGCTGCGCAGCCTGTTCGAGCTGGAAAAGCCCAAAAACGCCATCATCTTCTGTAATCGCAAGCGGGACGTCGACATTGTGTGCAAGAGCCTGAAGCGCCACGGCTACAACGCCGGCCAGCTCCATGGCGACATGGTGCAGTCCTCGCGCACCGAGACGATGGAGCGCTTCAAGGCAGGCGAGATCCAGTATCTGGTCTGCTCCGACGTCGCCGCACGCGGTCTCGATATCGACGATATGTCGCATGTCTTCAATTTCGACGTGCCAATGCATGCCGAGGATTACGTCCACCGCATCGGCCGTACCGGCCGGGCGGGCCGCACCGGACGGGCCTTCAGCCTGTCGGCGCCGGAAGATCAGAAGTTCCTCGACGGTATCGAAAAGCTGATCGGCAAGCCGATCCCGCGCTTCGACAATCCAATGGGCGCCGCCCAAGCCGACGATGCGTCGAATGACATGGCAGCCCCCGAAGCCCGCTCGGAAAGCCGTGGCGGACGGGATCGTGGTCGCACACGCGACCGCGGGCGTGACCGCAAGCGTGAGGATCGCCCGGCCCGCACCGAGCAAAAGACCGAACAGTCGGCTGAGCAACAGGCCGAGCCGATGGTCGAACAGGCCGCCGAGGCCGTGCATCAGCCCGAGCCGCAGGCGGAAGCACATCCTGAGCACCGCCAAGAACCCCGGGCAGCCCGCAACGACGACCGCCCGCGCCGTGACGATAACCGTCGCGACGAGCGCCCGGATCGCCAAGATAATCGCAGGCCGCGCCGCCAGCCCGATGTCGAACCTGCCGTTACCGGCATGGGCGATCACGTGCCGGCCTTCCTGCTCCAAACTTTCAAGCTTTAGGCCTTCAAGCTTTAAGCGAGTGCCGTTAGTAAGCTAAGGTCTCTCCCACAGGAGGGACCTTTGCGGACTTTATTCATTCAAGTGAAATGTGAACTCGGCCAGGCCTACAAGGTCGCCGAGGAGGCCGTTGAGACTGTCGAACAGATCTCAGAAATCCATTCTATTTCAGGTCAATATGACCTTCTTTTAAAGTGTTATCTCGGCGATGACGACGACGTCGGCCGCTTCGTGACCGAGAAGATCCAGACCCTGCCTGGGATCAAGGACACCTTCACCCTCCTCGCCTTCAAGGCGTTTTCCTGACCTTGGCTGAAACGCTGCCTGGCGCCAAACCCGGCTCGATCGATGCCGTCATCGATTTCGACGGCGGCGTCCCGGACAGCGGTAAGCCGCTCGGCATCGATGTCGCAACGCGCGAATTCCTACGTGCCTTCTTCCGCTTCGCCGGCCAGGCGAACTTCCCGGCACTGACCCCGGACGGCGCATCGCTGGCGACCTTTCGCGCCCTCGCCGCCCAGGAAAACCTGGCGGCCGAACGCTGCACCTCGGTCGCCGGGCTCGACGATCCGGCGCTAGCCGCCACCGGGCTGCTGGTGCGTTACGATCCGGCCATCGCCAACCATGCATGGCGCCGCCGCCGGCATGGGCAGCGGCGCTATTCCCTGACCGGGCTGGTCCACAATGCCGCGACCACCGGAGCGCGCGAAGCCATCGGCGCCTTGGCAAGCGCGCCGCTGCAGAGCTGGGA
This sequence comes from Rhodospirillaceae bacterium, assembly GCA_947467145.1. GTDB lineage: Bacteria > Pseudomonadota > Alphaproteobacteria > Rhodospirillales > UBA2165 > CANIGJ01. Next base: position 41,127 of record CANIGJ010000006.1, read on the forward strand.
TGCGCTCATTTGCCCATCCCACGCCATCAAAGGCGCGGTCGAGACGGTGCTCGACGGCTGGCGCGAGTATCTCGCCGACCGGCTCGGGGTCGAGCGGGCAGCCGCCGCCCGCACATCGCTGCAATTGCCGGTCATTCCCCTGGGCGTCGATACGACCCGCTTCGACAAGATCGCCACACCCGAGAAGCGCAGCCTACAGCGTGCGGCGCTCGGTCTCGGCGACGATGCGACCGCGGTCCTCTATGTCGGCCGCCTGAACTATCTCGCCAAGGCCAATCCCCTGCCCCTATTGCTGGCCATCGAGGATGTCGCGCGGCGGCGCAACCCAGCCCCTGTCCATCTGCTGTTCAACGGCTATTTCAACGACGACGAAAACGAGCAAGCCTTCAACGAAGCGATCACCGCGGTCTGCAAGTTCGCGAGCGTGCGCATCGTGCGCCATGGCGATCCAGAGTTCCCGGACGGCCTGTGGGCGGCCGCCGACGTATTTTGCTCGCCGGTGGACAATATCCAGGAAAGCTTCGGCCTGAGCCCGGTCGAGGCGATGGCGGCAGGCCTGCCGTCGGTGATCAGCGATTGGGATGGCTACCGCGACACCGTGCGCAACCAGGTCGACGGCTTCCTGATCCCGACCCTGGCCCCCCCGCCCGGCAGCGGCGTGCAACTGGCCTACGACCATTTCGCCGGCCGCGCGCATTACGGCGATTATCTGAGCGCCACCGCGCAATCGTCCGTCGTCGATACCGAAGCACTTGCCCGCGCCCTCTTCACCCTGTCGGCCAATGCCGATCTGCGCCGCGAGATGGGGGCATCGGCCAAGCGGCGTGCGCGCGACACCTTCGAATGGTCCCGCATCATTCGCGATTATGGAGCGCTGTGGGCCGAGCTCGCCGAACGGCGTGCGAAGGATGCCGAGATCGGCGCGATGGATGGTACCGCCTTCCATCCGTCCCATCCCGATCCGTTCGCCATGTTCGCCGATTTCGCCACCGCCCAGATCGATATGAGCGGGCGTCTCGAACTCGCCGGTCTCGGCTGGGAGGAGACGATGCGGCGCATCCGGCTCAAGATCGGTTATATCTATCCGCACACGCTCGTCGCACTCGAAGACCTGCCCCTGCTGATCGGACAATTGGAATCGGTGAAGACCGCCACCCTCGTGGACTTGGCGGCGATGCTGCACATGACCGACACCGCCAAATTGGCGCGCACCGCCGGCTGGCTGGTGAAGCTGGGGATTTGCCGTTACCGGGCGCCGGAATAAGAAGCGCGCTTTCGTTGTTAGCTGTGAACGCCATCCCTCGTCTGAGCGGGCGGGCTGCAAATTAGAGACTTCATATCTTCGGGAGGCCACCATGATCCAAACCGCATTGCGCACGCTGTCGCTCGCGGCATTTTCCATCCTCATCGCCAATACCATGGCGTGGGCGCAAGCGCCGGCACCCGCCGGCAAGCCGGTCGTCGGCGCCGGCGAAATCGTTTCGTTCGATGCGGGTAAGATGGTCGTCAAACTGAAGGACGGCTCCAACGTCACTTTGACCGTGCCCGACACCGCCAGCGTCAGCGGCCTCCAGCCCATTCCCTTCGCCGATCTGAAGAAAGGCGATTACATCGCGACCGCCGCGACGAAACAGGCGAACGGCACCCTGCTCGCGCGCGAAGTGCGCATCTTCCCGGAAGAAAGCCGCGGCCGTGGCGAAGGCTACAGCACCAATTATGGCGGCGGTGGCGGCGATGCGACCATGACCAACGCGACCGTGGACACCATCGCATCGATGGATACGAAGACCCGCAGCTTCAAAGTGAAGTACAAAGACGGCGAACAGACCATCGTCGTGCCGGAGAACGTGCCGCTGGCGCGCACCATTCCCGCCGACAAGACGCTGCTCAAGCCGGGCGCCAACATCACCTTCTTCGCCAACGAAACGCCGAACGGCTTCGCCGCCGTGCGCTTCGGCGTCGGCCTCAACGGCCTTAAGCCGCCGGTCTAGGCCTCAGCTACTTTCCAAGGAAAAGGCCCTCGTGCGAACGAGGGCCTTTTTTATGCGAGCTGTTCGCGCATCCGGCCGACGAGGGCCGGCAGATCCGCGAGGCGCGCGCCGGTGCCGTAGATATAATTATCCGGCCGCTTGATCAGGACATCGCAGCCGAGCGCATCCATCAGATGCGTCAGATCACCACTCTCGTCGATCAATCCCGGCGCACCGAGGACGACTGCGCTGCCACCGAGCGCGGCCCAGAATTGCCGATCGAGCGGCGACAAGACCGACAGCGGATCGCCGCTGCGCGACAAGATCATGAAACCGCGCCCGGCGATATCGTCGAACAGCCCCGTACGTCCATCGCGGCGCACTGTCGCTTGCGGAAACGCCTGCCCTGCACCCTCGCCCGTCTTGGCGATGAAGCCGTCGGCAAAACCCGGCACGCGGAAAGCGATGAGCTGTGCCGACGCGGTGCCGTTGCGACGCGCTTCGTTCAACGCTATCAATTGCGCATCGCGCGCGCGCACCTTGTCCGGATCGCGTTCGTTGACGTTTTGACCGACCTTCATGCTTTCGACGATGGTGGCGCGCGCATTGGGTTCACGTTCGCGCTCATAACTGTCGAGCAAGGATCGCGTCGCCAGTCCCTTCAGCACCAGATCGAGTTTCCACGCGATGTTGTGCGCATCGCGAAACCCCGAACACATGCCTTGCGCGAGGAACGGCGGCATCTGGTGCGCCGCGTCGCCGGCCAGGAACACCCGATCCTTGCGCCAGCCCTGCGCCATCAGCGACTGGAACTTGTAGGCGACAACGCGGATCAATTCGAATTCGTCGGGCGTCGCCCCTTCCGGCCGCGCGAGCCGACGCCAGACATTCGCGGGCGTCACGGCATCTTCAGCCGATTCACCCGGAAAGATCATGAACGACCAGCGGCGATGATAGGGGCCCATCTGCATCGTCATGCCGGGCTGTTCGGGTTCGCAGAACTGGCGAAGCAGCGGTAGATCGGCACGCGGTGCACGCGTCGCGCGGCCGTCGATGACCAGCCAGTTCTGATCGAATCCGAGATCGTCATAGGCGATCCCCAGTGCCTGGCGCACGAAGCTGTTGCCGCCGTCGGCACCGATCACATAACGCGCGCGGGTCACGCGCTGGCCCGCATCGCTCTCGCTAGTCAAGGTCACGCCTTCGGCGTCCTGATCGAGTGCCACAATCGTCTCACCCTGCAAAACGTCGATCGTCGCGATGCTCTTCGCGATCGCATCCAGCTCCGCCTCGAACGCCGGCTGATAGATCGATGTCATTTCGGGATGGCCGTGCGTTGCGTGGGTCGCGACCTCGTTCGACAGCAGCACGCGCCCTTTGTTCGACAATTCATAAAGCGGCAGGAAGAACGTCGCCGGCCCGATCTTCTCCAGGCAGCCCACTTCCTGGAACATGCGCAGCACATCGTCATGCACGATGCCGACGCGCGGCAGGTTATAGAGCGACTTGTAGCGTTCGAGGACGACGACCCGATGCCCGGCGCGTCCCAACAGGATCGCCGCCAGCATGCCGGTCGGCCCATAGCCCGCGATTGCGACGTCGTAGATCATGCCACCCTCATGTTCTGTATTTCGTAATACGTTACGAAATACAGAACATAGTGACAACTGGCTTAGGCAACCAAAAAGGGCGGGACCGTGCCCGCCCTTTCCCGGTTTTAGCGTCCGCCTCTCACTTAAGATCGAAGCGGTCGGCGTTCATCACCTTGGTCCAGGCGGCCGCGAAGTCCTTCGCGAACTTCTGCTTCGCGTCCTGGGTGGCATAGACCTCGGCGAAGGCGCGCAGTTGCGAATGCGATCCGAAGATCAGATCGACACTCGTCGCCGTCCACTTGACCGCCTTGGTCTTGCGGTCGCGGCCTTCGAAGACGTTGTCGCTCACCGCCTGCCAATCATTGCTCATGGACAGCAGGTTGACGAAGAAGTCGTTCGTCAAGGTGCCGGGCGTGTCGGTAAAGACGCCGTGCTTCGCATCCCCAACATTCGCGCCAAGCACGCGCAGACCGCCGAGCAGCACCGTCATCTCCGGCCCGGTCAGCCAGAGCAACGCCGCCCGATCGATCAATGCTTCCGCCGGCTTCAGGAACTGCCGCTTGGTTTTGTTGATGTAGTTACGGAACCCATCGGCGCGCGGCTCGAGCGGCGCGAAGGAGTCGACATCGGTCTGATCCTGCGACGCATCCATGCGGCCCGGCGCGAAGGCAACCTTCACGTCGACGCCGGCATCCTTGGCGGCCTTTTCGATGGCCGCCGAACCACCCAGGACGATCAGATCGGCGAGCGAGACCTTTTTACCGAAGTCTTTCTGGATCGCTTCCAGTTTTTGCAGAACCGTCTTGAGCTGCGCGGGCTGATTGACGTCCCAGTCCTTTTGCGGCGCCAGACGAATACGCGCGCCGTTCGCCCCGCCGCGCTTGTCGGAGCCGCGATAGATGGACGCCGCCGCCCAGGCGGTCGACACCAGTTGCGAGACCGTCAGCCCCGAGGCGAGGATCTTCGTCTTGAGCGCGGCGATGTCGGCGTCGCCGATCAGCGGATGATCGACGGCCGGGATCGGATCCTGCCAGATCAAGCGTTCTTTCGGCACGAGCGGGCCGAGATAACGTTCGATCGGTCCCATGTCGCGATGCGTCAGCTTGAACCACGCACGCGCGAAGGCATCCGCGAACTGATCGGGATGTTCGAAGAAACGTCGCGAGATTTTTTCGTAGGCCGGGTCCATGCGCAGCGACAGGTCCGTCGTCAGCATCGTCGGCACATGCTTCTTGGATTTATCGAAAGCATCGGGGATCGTGGCGGCGGCGTTCTTTGCCTGCCACTGTTGCGCGCCCGCCGGGCTTTTCGTCAGTTCCCATTCGTTCTCGAACAGGTTCTTAAAAAAGAAATTGCTCCACTGCGTCGGCGTCTGCGTCCAGGTGACTTCCGGCCCACCCGTGATCGCATCGGCGCCGATACCCGTGCCGTATTTGCTTTTCCACCCCAAGCCTTGATCTTCGAGCGCGCCGCTCTCCGGCTCAGGCCCGACGAGCGACGGATCGCCCGCGCCGTGGGTCTTGCCGAAGGTGTGACCGCCGGCGATCAGCGCCACGGTTTCTTCATCGTCCATCGCCATGCGGGCAAACGTGGCGCGGATGTCGCGCGCTGCGGCAACCGGATCGGGTTTGCCGTTCGGCCCTTCCGGGTTGACGTAGATCAGGCCCATCTGCACGGCGCCCAATGATTCATCGAGCTCGCGTTCGCCGCTATAGCGCTCGTCGCCGAGCCACGTACCTTCCGGGCCCCAATAGAGCTCTTCGGGTTCCCACACATCGGCGCGGCCGCCGGCAAAACCGAACGTCTTGAAACCCATCGATTCCAGCGCGACGTTACCGACCAGCACCATCAGATCGGCCCACGAAATTTTACGGCCATACTTCTGTTTGATCGGCCAGAGCAGCCGGCGCGCCTTGTCGAGGTTGGCATTGTCCGGCCAGGAATTGAGCGGCGCGAAACGTTGCTGTCCCGCGCCCGCCCCGCCGCGCCCGTCGGCGATGCGATAGGTGCCGGCGCTATGCCACGCCAGGCGGATGAACAGGCCGCCGTAATGACCGAAGTCGGCGGGCCACCAATCTTGCGAGTCCGTCATCAGGGCATGCAGGTCCTTGATGACCGCATTCAGGTCGAGGCTCTTGAATTCCGTGGCGTAATCGAAGCCGTCGTCCATCGGATCGGACAGCGCGGAATTGCGGTGTAGGACCTCGATGTCCAGCGCATCGGGCCACCAGTCGCGATTGCGGCGGCCATGAGGAGTTTCCTTGGGCCCACCGGGGGCACCACCGCCGCCATGGTCGAATGGGCATTTCGCGTCATCGGACATATGAGCTCTCCTCGTTATAGTTTAGAATAATTCTAAAATTAGAACTCGATCCCCCGTCGGTCAAAGGTTTTTTGTTAGGTCCCACTACCTACGAAAAACGCGCGGCAGAAACCTGCCGCGCGTTGATACAGACCGCAAAAGAGACCGGATTATTTCGCCTTGGCCTTTTTATCGGAAGAGCGACGTCCTTCGCCACGACCTTCGCCGCTCTGACCCGCGTCTTCGAGCAGGCTGCGCAGCATCCACGCCGTTTTTTCATGGATCTGCAGACGCTGGGTCAACAAATCGGCGGTCGATTCATCGCTCACCTTATCGGCGGCGGGAAATGCCTCGCGCGCGGTCTTGGCGACGCGTTCGTGGCCCTTCACCAGATCGCGGATCATCTGGGTCGCGACCGGCACGCCCTCCTCGTCCTCGATGCTGGTCAGTTTTGCGAACTGCTGATAGGTGCCGGGCGCCTGAAAGCCGAGCGAACGGATACGTTCGGCGAGCAGATCGACGGCCAACCAAAGCTCGTTGTACTGCACCTCGAACATCAGATGCAGCGTCTGAAACATCGGCCCGGTGACGTTCCAATGATAATTGTGCGTCTTGAGATACAGCGTGTAGGTGTCGGCCATGACGCGCGACAAACCATCCGCGATCTTCTTGCGATCCTTCGGGCTGATTCCGATATCGATATCCATGAAATGCTCCTCCGGCTCGGCTTGATACTGCCCGGAAGTATTATGAACTGGCTGAGGCAGGTCAACGGAAGCCGGGAACCGGGATGCGAGATTTCATAAAATCCGCACAATTCGGCTCACGGATGCAATGTCCTTGAGAAAAATAGGGAATTGGGGATTTGGTGGCAAAAATCGCCCGTTCGGCCTACATTAACCTCCAATCAAGCAATCACGCTGCGTTTGGCGCAGCATAAGGATGTGACCCCGATGTTCATTCAAACCGAAGCGATGCCCGATCCGCTGCGCATGAAATTCTATCCGGGCGAGACGGTCCTGCCGTCCGGCACGATGGAATTCGCCGACGAGGAAGCGGCAGAACTGTCGCCGCTCGCCGGCCGCCTGTTCGAGATCGACGGCGTCGATGCGGTGGCGCTCTACGACAGCTTCATCACCGTGACGCGCGAAGACGGCTTCGACTGGCAAGTGCTGAAGCCGATGATCCTCGGCGCGATCATGGACCATTACACCTCGGGCGCACCGGTGCTGCATGACGGCAGCAAGCCGGTCGCGACGGCGGCCGGCAGCGAAGACATGGAATTCCCGTTCGAAGACGATCCGAAAGACGCGAGCACCATCGAACAGGTGCATGAAGTCATGGAAAGCCGCATCCGCCCGGCTGCCCAACAGATGGGCGGCGATGTCGTCTACAAGGGTTTTCACGAAGGCACCCTGTACGTGAAGTTCGAGGGCCCGACTACGGCGCTCGCCGGCGGCATGACCAACCTGTTCGCGCATTTCGTACCCGAAGTGATCGCCGTGAAGGATTGGCGCGAGTCGATTCCCAAGCCCGGCCTCGACACGCCCGAAGGCCGCGCGGTCCTGCAGATCCTGGAAGAGCGGATCAATCCTGCCGTCGCCAGCCATGGCGGCCGCATCCAACTGATCGACGTACGCGACCACACCGCCTATCTACGGCTCGAAGGCGGCTGCCAGGGTTGCGGCTCGGCCGACGTCACCTTGAAGCAGGGGATCGAAACCGAAATCCTCTCATCAGTGCCGTCGATCCAGCGTGTGCTCGACGTGACCGATCACGCCGCCGGCACGAACCCCTACTACGCCGGCTAATTTAAGCGGGGCGCTTGCTGGCCAACGCCGCGAGCGCCTCAGCCGCTTCCGTCGTGCTCGCACGATCCACGTCGAGATGCGTGACCGCGCGCATCTGCGTCGGCCCCATCGCGCCGACCCGGATGCCCTTCTCCAATAATTTTTCTGACAAATCCGGAGCGCGCCAACCGGTGTTCGCCACGTCGAATACGATGACGTTGGTCTGCACGTTCGCCGGATCGATGGCGATCCCCGGCACTTGCGCCAGCACACCGGCAAAGGCGCGCGCATTGGCATGATCGTCCTTCATGCGATCGACGTGATTGTCGAGCGCATAGATGCCGGCTGCCGCGAGAATGCCCGACTGACGCAAAGCGCCGCCGAGGCGTTGCTTCCAGCGCCAGCAATCCTCGATGAAGTCGCGGCTGCCCGCCATCACCGCGCCCACCGGGCAACCCAAGCCTTTCGACAGATCGATCCACACCGAATCCATCTGGGCGGCATAGGCCTGCGCCGACACGCCGGATTCGACGACCGCGTTCAGCAGCCGCGCCCCGTCCATGTGCAGCAACAGCCCCGCGCCGCGCGCGACCTCGGCAACCGCCGCGATCTCCGGCAACGTCCAGATACTGCCGCCGCCGAGATTGCTCGTCTGTTCGATCGATACGACACGCTGCAGCGGCGCATGACGGACCGGATGGCGCAATGCAGCCTTGACCTGATCCGCCGTGAAGATGCCGCGCCGGCCGTCCAGTTCGCGGATGGGTGCCCGCGCCACGACGGAAACCCCGCCGGATTCGAAATTGCCGATATGCGCGGTCTTGTCCGCGATGACCTCTTCACCCGCGCGGCACAGCACCGCGAGCGCGATCTGATTGCACATGGTACCCGACGGCGTAAAGAGTGCGGCTTCCTTACCGAGCAAGGCCGCGACGCGTTCTTCCAAAACTCGCGTCGTCGGATCTTCGCCGACCTGCTCGTCGCCGACTTCGGCCATCGCCATCGCCTGGCGCATCGCCTGCGTCGGCCGCGTCTTGGTGTCGCTGCCGAGATCGATTCGGATAACTCTGCCGTCCGCCGCTAATCCACCAACCATTAGTCTGCGAGTCCTTGTCTCTTAAGTCCGTAATAATGCCACAACAACCGCGCCGCAACGCTGCGCCAGGGGCGCAAAGCTTCACCCGCTTCGATCATCTTTTTCTTCGGTACCGGCGTCGGCAGATTTTTGAGCGCGGCATAGCCGAGCATGACGCCGAGATCGTCAACCGGCCACAGATCGGGCCGACGCAGCGCAAACAGCAGATAGATTTCGGCACTCCAGCGCCCGATGCCTTTCAGCTTCACCATCTCTTCGATGGCGGCCTCGTCTTCCATGCGCGCGATGCGCCGGAAACTGAACGAACCGTCAATACAGGCCTGGGCAATGTGACGCCCATAATTCGTCTTCGGGCCGGAAAAGCCGACCGCGCGCAACTCGGCGTCGGTCAGCTTCATGAAAATCTCGGGCGTCATCGGCTTGGCGATGGCATCCAGGCGCCGCGTGATCGCCTGCGCGGAAAAGGTCGAAACCTGCTGGCCGGCGATGATGCGCAGCACGGTGCCGAAACCGGTGGCGCGGCTGCGCAGCCCCGGCAGACCATAGGCCTTGATGATGCGGGCGAAATCCGGATCGACCTTGCCGAGCGCTTTTGCGCCCTCCTGCATCGTCTTGAGGGTGATCGTTCCGTTCATGACGTTCTTTGCGCGCCTTTCGAGCCTCGGCCAAGACCGTTATAGTCGGACAAACGGCTCCGCAAAAGAACTAGGTGCAAAAGGAAGATTGGCCGATGCTCGTCGAACAGATCTGGACCGAGAACAACTACCGCAATTTCAACTATCTGATCGCCTGCCCCGAAACCGGCGAGGCCATCGCCATCGATCCGCTCGAATATCAGCTCTGCCTTGACCGCGCCAAACAGAAGGGCTGGACGATCAAACAGGTGCTGAACACGCATCATCATAACGACCATACCGGCGGCAATGCGGCCGTCGTCGCGGCCACCGGCGCCACGGTGATCGCGCATGAAAAGGCGAAAGCCGAAATCCCCACGATGAACATCGGCATCAAGGCGGGCGACGTCGTTCGTGTCGGCAAGACGGTCGAATTGGAAGCGCTCGATACGCCCGGCCATACCATGAGTCATATCTGCATGCTGTCGCACACCGACACGCCTGCGTTGTTCTGCGGCGACACCTTGTTCAATGCCGGCGTCGGCCATTGCCGCAGCGGCAGTCCGGATTCGCTCTATGCCAGCTTCGCGCAGCAGATCTTCAAGTTGAAGGACGACACCCTCGTCTATCCCGGCCACGATTACATCGTGAACAACCTGAACTTCACGCTCGATCGCGAGCCGGACAATGCGGCAGCGTTGCAATTGAAGGCCAAGGTCGAAGGCCAGGACACCCACGCCCCGCTGGTCACAACGCTCGGCCTGGAAAAGCAGATCAACACCTTCTTCCGGCTGCAGAGCCAGGGCGTGATCATGAAGCTGCTGGAGAAGTTCCCGGACCTCGGCCCCAACCCTGATCAGAAGACGGTGTTCCTGAAGCTGCGCGAACTGCGCAACGACTGGTAGGGGTCACTACTCCGCCGGTTGCGGTTCGGCGGCGAGCGTATTGCGCGCGAGCTGGCGGCGCGCCACCCAGGACGCGGTGAGCGCCATGCCGATGGTGACGATCATCATGCCGGCAGAGACGAAGAACACGAGCTGCGGCAGATGCAAGTCCATCACCAGGCCGAAGAACAACGGCCCGATGGTGCCGCCGACGCTGAATCCGGTCGACACATACCCAAAGGCCTTGCCGATGCCGCCGGCCGGCGCGATGGCGCGCACGGCGAGATCACGCGCCGGCATGATCGAGCCGATCATGAAGCCGGCGAAAAACAGCGCCGCCACCACGCTGAAGAACGGCAGAACCGTCAGGCCAACCAGGCACAGCATGGCGGCCGAAATGAAATAGCCGACCGAGGCGATGAAATCGAAGCGCTTGATGCGGTCGGACACGATGCCGCCGACCAGCACGCCGATGGCGTTACCCCACAGATAGGTCGAGAGCGTGTTGTTCGCATCGCGCAGATTGAGGTTATAGATTTCCATCAGCGCGGAATTGGCGAAGGTCTGGATACCGTTCCCCGATAACGTCGCGCAGACATAGAACAGGAACATCAACAACAGCGGCGGCGAGAGCAAGAACGACATCAGGCTGCCGCCGGCCGCCGCCGCACCCGGCTGACGCACGGCGGGATATGCGACACCCATGAACAGCTTGTGGCAGACCAGCAGCACCAGCGCGGTCGCGAACGCTGCCGCCCCCACCACGGAAATGGCGTGACGCCAGCCGCCGTCGGCCAGCAGGAAACCCATCGTCATCGGCGCCATGGCGAAACCGAGAAAGCCGGAGAACGTATGGATGGCGTAGGCTTTGCCGAGCCAGGAGCCGCGCACCTTGGCCGTCAAGATCGTGTAATCGACCGGATGGAAAACGCTGTCGGCCGTGCCGACGATTGCCGCAATCGCGATCATTACGACCACCGCCGGCGCCATCGATTGAAAGAACATCGCGGTGGACATCAGCATCAGGCCGCCGATGAGGAACCAGGGTGCGCCGAACCGGTCCGAAGCAACGCCCGCCGGGAATTGCCAGATCGCCGACATCAAACCGTAGGCCGCGATCACCATGGCGATGGAAACATTGCTCGCGCCGAATTCGGCGCGGATCAGCGGCAGCGACGAAGGAATGACCAGAACGAAAAAGTGGCTCCAGAAATGTGCGCTGGAGACGAGCCCGATCACGGCGATTTCGCGGATTTTCGCGTTGGCGTCTTCGGTCACAGCCTGCCCTAACGTGCTCGTTTGTTCTTGATGCGAACGTTAACCGATTGCCTGCTGGTGGGCAAACCGCAGAAAGGCCGCGAATTCCGCGCTGGCCTGCGGATCGTCCCACAGTTTCTGCGCACCGACAGCCAACCGCGTTTCGGCGGTTTTACGAAAATCCTTATCCAATCCCAGGTGCAAGGCGAGCCGCGCGGTTTCGATAATGTCGGTGCGCGCGAACTCGTCGCCCATGCCCATCGCGCGATATTGCCCCAAGGTGACGCGGCCGCGCATGAAGGTCCCCGCGTGGGTCGCCACCGCCTTGCCCAAGGCAAACGCCTCGAACGACGTATTGCCACCCGACCAATGCGGCGCATCGAAGACAACGTCCGCCGCCGCCGTCAGCGCGATGAAATCGTCCGGCCCCATACGCGGGATGACTCGCACGCGTCCTGCGACATCGGGAATGCCTGCGCGCATGCGGTCGCGCACCTGATCCGACCAATGCGAGACAGCGCCTTCGAGCAACACGACCTCGCCCTTGGGATCGCCGCGCAGGATTTCGGCGATCATCACATCCAGATCGGGGTGATGCTTGATGACGCTCTGCTGGCACAGATAGATCGTTTTATCGGCGGCGAGGCCGAAACTGTCGCGCGACCGCAAAACCGCCGGGATCTCCGGCCGGGCGTAGCGCGTCGGCAAGGTCTTCAACCGGTACAGCTTCTCGCTGTAATGCGCCTCGGCACCCTCGCCTTCGATCAGATCGCTGGACACGAACCAATCGAGATTGGGAATGCCTGTGGTATCGGGATGGCCCCACATGACGGCCTGCACCGGCGCCAGGCGCGCGAAGGCCAAGAAATAGCTGCGCACATCCATGCCGATCTCGGGATAGATCAGGATATCGCACGCGGCGGCCGCGATCGCATCGCGCGCCGGCCAAAAGCCTTCGGGCAGTTTGATCACGGTATCAGCCGCCCCTTCGATGCGACGCGCCACCGGATCGCGCGGGCCCGGCTGGGTGACGATCACGATCTCGAACTCGTCCTTCGCAAGGTTAGCGATCAATTCTTCCATCAGCCGCCCGATGGAATGGCGCCGGAAGAAAGCCGATACGAAGCCAACCCGAATTTTGCCTTCACGTCGTTTGCCGATATGCGGCGCGGTCCAGGCCAGATCGTGGCAGGATTTGAGATGCAGCTGCGCCGTTAGCTCCTGCAAGCGACGGTCGTCCTCGCCGTGATAGGCGAGGAAGAAATTTGTGGTCGAGGTTTCGAACGTCGGATTACACACAGTAACGTCGCGCGCCAGAAGATCACGCAAGTTCATTTCCAAATCGTAACGCACCGCGCGGATATGGTCCCATGATGCCATGACCACGGGCAAGGTCGTCGCGCGTTTGATGCGCAACCCATCGCTGTCGTCGCGTGCCAGCGCCAGATCGTAGGCCTGCCCGGCGCGCTCCGCGTCGCCCATGCGGCGAAAGGTATTACCCAGATTGATCAATGCGCGCGTGGCGCGTGGCGCCTTGGGATCGGCATAGATCGCGGCATTGAACATCTCCGCCGCCTCGTCCAGACGCCCGGTCTCATAAAGAATGTTGCCCATATTGACGAGGATATCGGTACGTTTGGGATCGAGCGTGCGCGCCTGCTCATAGGCGAGCAAGGCGGCATCGGGCAATTCCATCTGCTTCAACAGATTGCCGAGATTGTAATAGGCATCGGTGAATTTATCATCAGCCTTCAAGGCCCGATCGAAGCAGGCCTTAGCTTCGTCGTAGCGCCCGAGTGCGGTCAGCACGACGCCAAGATTGACGTGATAGGGTGCGCGGGCCGGTTCCGCCTGCGTCGCGCGGCGCATGAAAAAAACCGCCTGCTCGGAATTGCCGCGCTGCGCCAGCACGGTGCCAAGCAGATTCAGCGCATCGCCATGCTTCGGATCGACGCCGACGATCTCGGCATAAAGCCCCTGCGCCTCGGCGAGACGCCCGGCATGGTGATGGGCTTGGGCTTCGGCAAACAGCCGTCGAAGATCGGAAGACGCGGTATCCGTCAAATCAGTCCGGCGAGCGGCGAGGACGGATCGGCGTACATTTTGCGCTTCATGCGCCCGGCCTGATAGGCGAGCCGCCCCGCTTCGACCGCGAGCTTCATGGCGCGCGCCATCTTGATCGGGTCTTTGGCTTCGGCGATCGCCGTGTTCATCAACACGCCGTCGCAGCCCAATTCCATCGCCACGGCCGCGTCCGACGCGGTGCCGACGCCGGCATCGACGATGACCGGCACCTGCGATTGTTCGATGATCAGGCGGATGCCGACGGGATTTTGGACGCCGAGGCCGGAGCCGATGGGGGCGGCCAGCGGCATGATGGCGCAGCAGCCCAGATCTTCCAGGCGCTTGGCCATGATCGGATCGTCACTGCAATAGACCATGACCTGGAAATTTTCCTTCACCAGGATCTCTGCCGCGGCCAAGGTCTCGACCATATTGGGATAGAGTGTTTTCTCATCGCCCAGGACCTCGAGCTTCACGAGATCCCAGCCGCCCGCCTCGCGCGCAAGGCGCAGCGTACGCAGCGCATCGTCCGCGGTGAAGCAGCCCGCCGTGTTCGGCAGGTAGATGTATTTCTTGGGATCGACAAAATCGACCAGCATCGGCTTGCTCGGATCGGCGATGTTCACACGACGCACCGCGACCGTGACCATGTCGGCGCCCGAGGCTTCCAGCGCGCGCGCCGTTTCCTCGAAATCCTTGTATTTGCCGGTGCCGACGATGAGGCGCGATTTGAGCACGCGCCCCGCGACGGTGAAGGTGTCGTCGCCAACCACACCATCCGGCGCACCGCCGCCGATGAAATGCACGATCTCCAGCTTGTCGCCGTCGGACAGGGCGACGCGCTCGTAGGTCGATTTCGGCACGATCTCGCGGTTGCGCTCAATCGCGACCTTGCGGCCGTCGAGACCGAGTTCGCCCAACAATTGCTGCAGCGTGAGCGGAGCGGCGACGCTGCGCGGCTCGCCATTTATGGTCAAATTCATGTGGTAAGTATGTGCGGACAGGCCCGCTTCTGCAACATGGTTAACAACGCCCGCCTGGGCGGTATATGATGCGCCGCGCGCCTCGCCCACCCCTGCCGGACTCAAGACCTTCATGAGTAAAAATATCTTCATATTGAACGGGCCGAATCTCAATCTGCTCGGCACCCGCGAACCCGGCATCTACGGCGCCGAAACCCTGGCCGATATCGAGAAGGCCTGTGCCGCCCATGCCAAGGGCCACAGCCTAACCATCGACTTTCGCCAGTCGAATCTCGAGGGCGAATTGGTGGACTGGATCCAGGAGGCCCGCACCAAGGCCGACGCCCTGCTGCTCAATGCCGGCGCCTATACACATACCTCCATCGCCATCCTCGATGCGCTGCGCGCCGTGGATAAGCCGATCATCGAGGTCCATCTGTCGAACATCTTCCGGCGCGAGGATTACCGGAAACATTCTTATGTGTCGGAAGCCGCGACCGGGATCATCTCCGGCTTCGGCTCGCACGGCTACATCCTCGGCATCGATGCGGCGGCCAAATTGATCAAGTAATCAGCACTCACATTCCGTCGACATAAAAAACGGGGAGCATTTCCATGAACGTCGACCTCATCACCATCAAAGCCAGCGACGGCGTCCAGCTCGACGGCGTGTTGCGCACACCGGCCAGCGGCGTGGCACTCACCCTGCCCGTCGATATCGTCATCATGCATCATGGCGTCGGCGGCAATTTCTATCGTGATTCATTCCAGGACCTGGTGGCGCTCAAATTCCTCGAACGCGGCTGCGCGGTTCTGCGCGTCAACAATCGCGGCCATGACCTCGCTTACAACGCGCCGCCACCGCACCGCCGCTTGGGCGCCGCATTCGAGAATGTCGACGAATGCCGTCTCGACTGGAAAGCCTGGCTCGACGTCGCGACTGAGCGCGGTTACAAAAAAATCTGCTCGTGGGGCCATAGCCTGGGCGCAGTGAAGAACATCTATTATCTCGCCAAGGAAGACGATGCGCGGATCGCCCGCGCCATCTCGACCTCCCCGCCGCGCTTTTCCTACAGCGCGTACCAATCGCACCGCGACGGCAAGCTGTTCGACGCGTCCGTCAAAGAGGCGCAGACGCTCATCGATGCCAAGAAACCCGAGGGCGTGATGGCCATCGAAATCCCGACCTCGGCGATCATGACGCCCAAGACCTTCTTCGATAAATACGGCCCTGAGGAGCGCTTCGACATCCTGACCCTGCTGCCCACCATCCAAGGCAAGGGCGCGACACCGCTGCTCGTCACGGTCGGCAGCCTGGAAGGCCAGCCGAAGAATCCCGACCGCTTCGCGTTCGAGGGCTTGGGCGACCGACTGAGTGCCATGAAGGCCGGCAACCTTGCTTATGCCCTCGTCGACGGCGCCGATCATTCCTATACCGGCGTGACCGACAAGCTGTGGGCGGCGATGGAGGCTTGGTTCAAGAAATAACAGCGCGTTTCATTAGCAGAACGCGTTGTTGCAAATGTCGGCGTTGACGCCGCCCGATTGGGGCGGGAAGCTTCACTCATGACAGACCGCAAACTCCATCTCGGCGCTTTCATGCGCCCGATCAGCATCCATACCGGCGCGTGGCGCTATCCGGGTGCGCGTTCCGACGCCAATTTCAATTTCCCGCTGATCAAGCAGCTCTGCCAGAAGCTGGAATGCGCCAAATTCGACGCCTTCTTTATGGCCGACCATCTGGCCGTGCTCAACATGGGCACGGATGCGCTCAAACGCAGCGCCACCGTCACCTCGTTCGAACCTATGACGTTGCTGTCGGCACTCGCCGCCGTCACCGATCATATCGGTCTGGTCGCCACCGGCTCGACCACTTACGACGAGCCCTATCACGTCGCGCGGCGGTTCTCGTCGCTCGACCATATCAGCAACGGCCGGGCGGGCTGGAATGTGGTCACCACATCCAATCCCAACGCCTCGATGAATTTCGGGCGTGAAGATCATATGGAGCATGACGAGCGCTATAAGCGCGCCCGCGAATTCTACGATGTGGTCACCGGCCTATGGGATAGCTGGGCCGACGACGCCTTCATCCGCGACGTCGAAAACGGCATCTTTTCCGATCCCGCGAAGATGCATGTGCTCGACCACAAGGGCAAATACCTGAATGTACGCGGCCCGCTGAACATCGGCCGCCCGGTGCAGGGTTATCCGGTCATCGTGCAGGCCGGCGCGTCGGATGCCGGCCGTCAGCTCGCCGCCGAAACCGCCGAAGCAGTCTTCACCTCGCAGGCCGATCTCAAAACCGGGCAAGGTTTCTATGCCAACGTCAAAGCCCGCATGCAGAAGATCGGCCGCGATCCCGAACATCTGAAGATCCTGCCCGCCTGTCTCGTCGTTGTCGGCGACAGCGTCGAAGAAGCGCGCCAGAAACGCCTCAAGGTCGACAGCCTCGTGCATTACGACAGCGCCATCGCATCGCTGTCGATCTCGCTCGGTACCGACGCCACCAAATTCGATCCCGACGGTCCGCTGCCCGAAATTCCCGAAAGCAACGCCAGCAAGAGCAGCCGCGACAAAACCGTCCGCATGGCGGCCGAGGAAAACCTCACCGTGCGCCAGCTCGCCTCACGGCTCGGCGGCTATTCCGGCCTCGCCATGGTCGGCACGCCCAAGACCATCGCCGACCAGATGGAAGAATGGCTGCACACGCGCGCCAGCGACGGCTTTACCGTCATGTTCCCCTACCAGCCGCTCGGCCTCGACGATTTCTGCGATAAGGTCGTGCCCGAATTGCAGCGCCGCGGCCTGTTCCGCACCGAATACGAAGGCACGACTTTGCGCGAAAATCTCGGCCTGCCGCGCCCCAAGAACCAGTTCTTTTAGGCGCGGCGCCCATCGCGCATTCGTGATATCGCAAACAATCCCAATTGGCTTAAGTAGGCAACCCATCCTACAAGTATAGCCATGAGTGGCCGTTCCCAAGATCTCGTCCTGACCCCAGAAATCCTGCTGCGCGCTTATGCCGCCGGCATCTTCCCCATGTCGGAAACGCGCGACGACGACGAGCTGTTCTGGGTCGATCCGGAATATCGCGGCGTCATCCCGCTGGATCACGGCTTCCACATTCCACGTAAGCTCAAGAAATTCATCCGCACGCGCCCGTTCGAGGTCCATCTCGACCGCGACTTCGAATCTGTAATGCATGCCTGTGCGGCAGCCGGCGAAGGCCGCCGCGAAACCTGGATCAACAAGGAAATCATCCGGCTCTATACCGGGCTGCACCGCATGGGCCACGCCCACAGCGTCGAATGCTGGCAGGATGGCGAGTTGGTCGGCGGGCTCTATGGTGTATCGTTGAAGGGCGCGTTCTTCGGCGAAAGCATGTTCAGCCGGACCACGCACGCCAGTAAGGTGGCGCTGGTCTACCTCGTGACCTTACTCAATCACGGTGGCTACAGCCTGCTCGACGCGCAATTCGTGACCGATCATCTGCGCCAGTTCGGCGCGTTCGAAGTCCCGCGCAAGCGCTATCACGATTTCCTCGACAAGGCGCTGGCGCACGATGCTAAATTCCCGGCGCGGCGCAGTCAGTTGGCGGACGGCACGTCCGGTTCCTTGGATTCGCTCGTAATGGGCTTCTTACAATCTACGACCCAGACGTCGTAGACCGGATGCTCCATCGCCGAGATCGCCGGCGATGATGCGAACATCCAGCCGCGGAACACGCCCTGCATCGGCTCGCCCGGACGCGCTTCCCAGATGTCCAGGAATGCCGTGCTTTCCGGCGTCTCTTCCGGCGGCTTCTTGTCGCAGGCGCGCGCGATGATCTCGAGCGTATTGTATTTCACCGTTTCGCCCAGCGGCGCATCGAGCGTGGTCACGCGCGCGGTGACCTTGTCCAACGCCTGCAGGACGGCCACGCCGTAAGGATCGGCGGATGCCGGCGTCACCGCGCCGAGCGTCACGACGGCCGCAACCAATACAATCTTCATAAGGGCCTCGTGGCGGCAAAGCGTAAGCGCACGTAGTCAACCGACCAGACGCCATCCTTGTTCCTGAGGATCGGCGCCAGATCTCGTTCGACCTCGGCCTTCACCTCGGCGCGCTCCTCTTCGCCCAGCGGCGCCAGGAAGCTTTGCGCGAAGGTGCCGAGCCAATCGCCCAGGCTGCGCGGCAAGACCGTCGGCCGATCGATCAAGCGGATGTCGGCGACGCGGAAACCATGCCATTCGAGGCGCGCGCGATATTCCGGATTGGCCGGGAAGTACCACGGATCGAGCGGCAGCGCGTCGATGCCGCGCCGCGCCAGCGCGGTCACCAGAGCCGCCCGCACGCGTTCGACATTGCCCTTGCCGCCGAACTCAGCGACGAACCGCCCGCCCGGCTTGAGCGCCTTGTGAACGCCGTCGAGCATCTCGTCCTGCCCGCGCACCCAATGCAGTGCCGCATTGGAAAAGACCGCATCGAATTCAGCGCGAAAATTCAATTCCTCGGCCGCCATGACGCGCGCATCGAGCCCGAGCGCCTTCGCCGCCCACACGAACTCCGCGCTGGGATCGACGCCGACGACATCCGCGCCGGACTCGGCGATGCGTTTGGTCAGCGGGCCGTCGCCGCAGCCGAGATCGAGAATGCGTTCACCGGCCTTCGGGCCCAACAGACGCAGCACAGGCTCACCCAAATCCGACACGAACCGCGCGGTGCGGTCGTAATCGGTGGGATCCCATTTCGTTGCGGAGATATGGATTTGAGGTTCTGACACGCGATATCCAGATTACGTTGCTACTTGGATTCGTTGCCGCCGCCGCCGGTCGCCAGGAAGATGATCTCGCCGACCTGATCTTCGAGGGTTTTGAAATCCTCGGATTTTTCGAGCATGCCGCCGCTCGCGAGGTAGGTCTGCGTACGGCCCGGCTTGATGCGCACATAATTGCCGCCGATCAATCCGCTCGATGCGATGGTCGCGATCGAATCCTGCGGCAGCTTCACGTCGGGCTTCAGGCTCATCGTGACGATGGCCAGGAACGTCTTGGGATCGAGATGGACGTCCGACACCGTGCCGACATTGATGCCGCTGATGCGCACGTCGCTGCCGGCGAGAATGCCGCCGACCTTGCTGAAGGTAACGCTGACCTGATAGCCGCCCTGGGATTTGACCTGGGCGGTGGTGAAGAAGAAATAGAGGAAGGCGCCCGCGACGACGAGCACGACCGCGCCCATCACGGTTTCGGCCAGGTTGCGTCTCATCATTCGTCTCCCTTTTTTGCCGGCTCATCGCCGAGCAGCGGCGCCAAAAGACCGCCCGGAGCCGTCACCGGATTATCGTCTTTCGCCGCCGGCACATTCTGGACAGCGGCGGCCTTCGCCTTGGTCAATTCGGTGTCGCGCTTGTTGGCGTTGGATTTGGCCTCGCCGATGATCAGATCGAGCAGATCGGTAACGACGACCGAATCCTGCGTGAGATCGATCCGCCCGCCCGCCTTCAATTCGGTATCGTCGGCACCGGGAACCAGCACGACATGTTTGGATCCGAACAAGCCGTCGGTATGAATGGCGGCCGAGGTATCGGTCGGCAGTCCGACCGGATTGTCGATCCTGAGATCCACGACGGCTTCGAAATTCGGGCCCAAGCGCATGTGCGAGACTTCGCCGATCTTGATGCCGCTCATGCGTACGTCGTCGCCGACATTCAACCCATCGATGCGATTGAAGCTGGCGCTCACGACATAACCGCCGCTCGCCGCGGCGCCGACCTTCTTGCCGCCGAAGGTCACCGAGCTCAAGAGGCCCAGCGCGATCAGCGCGAGAACGCCGACCAGGATGTTTCTGCCGTCTTCGCTCATGGAGCCCCTAGATTCCGCCCCTAATTCAGATATGCCGAAGCCACGTCTCTAATCGGGCCCTATTCGGGCTTCCAGGCCTCGTAGTCGCCGGTCGCCGGCGCACGCCGTCCGCCCGACAGCACATGGCCGCGCGGCCGATAGGCGTAATTGGTGCCCGTGAGATTGGGAAGGTGGGATTTCTGCCAGGGGCGCGGCCGAGCGGCGGCTTCGGTCAGCGGCTCTTCGGTCGTGTGATGCAGCCAGGAATGCCATTCCGATGGCACCTTGGAGGCTTCGGCCATGCCGTTATAGACGACCCAACGACGCTCGCGGTTGTTCAGCTTGCGCCCGCGGCCCTTGTAGTAACGATTGCCGAATTCGTCCTGGCCAACCAGGGAGCCGTTCAGCAGCGTGTAAACCCATGTTCCGAAACTCATGGCGCGTTTATCGCACTTGTCCGCCCCGAAATCCAGTCCAGCTGCTTTGGCCGAGACCTCAGCGATTGCAATGATATAGTCCGCCCCGAAATGACCGACACGCCCTCCCCAGCCGACTTCAATACCCTCGGACGCCAATTGGAAGCAGCCGGGAAGCCCGATAGCGCCGTGCAAGCGTTTCGCGGTGCGCTGTCGCTCGATCCGCTCTACCGCCCGGCGGCGGCGAATCTCGGCCGTATCCTGGTCGCATTGGACCGGCCGCGCGATGCCGTCGCGGCGTTGGAGGCTGTGGTGGCGGCCGCCCCTTACGATCTGGCCCTCAACGTGAATTACGCCAACGCGCTCATGGGAATCGGCCGCGTCGTCGAAGCCGAACAGCGGTTGCACGCCGTGATCGCGACCGGCGCGGCCCCGGCCCAAGCCTATAATTCGCTGGGTATCGCCCGCTATATCCAGCGCGATTTCGTCGGGGCGCGCGAGGCCTTTCGCGCCGCTACAACCGCCGATTCGACCTTCGCCGAAGCGCACGAGAATCTCGCCCAGGCGCTGCTCCATCTCGGCGATTATGAAAACGCCTGGATCGAGAACGACTGGCGCTGGCGCAATCCGTCCAACGCTCTGACCAAACGCATCTTCACCGTGCCGGAGTGGGACGGCCGACCGCTAGACGGCCGCACCCTGCTGCTGCATGGCGAGCAAGGGCACGGCGATACCATCCAATTCGCCCGTTATGCGGCCTACATCCCGCGCGGGATGGGCGGCAAGGTCCTGCTCGCCTGCCAGGAAGCGCTGGAGCCGCTGCTGTCCACCGTGCCCGGCGTGGACGAGGTCTATATCCTCGGCAACGAGCTACCGCATTACGATTGCCAGGCCCCCATCGTCACGGTGCGCCGCCTGCTCGGCACGCGAATCGACAATGTGCCGTTCTTCACCGAACCCTATATCGACGCCGTACCCGATCCGGATATCGCGGCCCGGCCCGGGCTGAAGATCGGCATCAATTGGACCGGCAAGCCGCTCTATGCGGACGATCCATACCGCAACCGGTCCTGCCCGCCCGAATATTTCGCAATGCTGGCGGAAAAATTGGGCGCCACCGTGTTCAGCCTGCAATTTCGCCCGGCACCCGGCGAAGTCGAACGCGCCCAGGCCATCGACCTTGGCGCCCGAATCGACAGCTTCCGCGATACCGCGCGCATCGTTGCCGCCCTCGATCTGGTGGTCACAATCGATACCGCGCTCGCCCATATCGCCGGCGCACTCGCCAAACCCTGCTGGGTTCTGCCGCCCTATACCGCCGATTGGCGCTGGACGGCGCTGCCCGACGGCACCCAGCCCTGGTATCCCTTCACCCGGGCGATCCGCCAAACCACGCCCGGCGATTGGGCCGGATCGTTCGCTCGGCTCGTCCCACAACTATCACAACATCTTGTGAATGGCGGATATCGGCCCTAGGTGCGGGCGGGCGCTGCCTTCAAGCCGTTGAAACTTACGACTATTTCAGACAGATAAGCCTTTGATATATTTGCAAAATTTCTTAACAAGACATTAATTCGCTAAATCTGGGCAGCAAAAGCCCGTATCACCACAAAATATAGTTGCCGATCCCCGACGATTGGGATTAACGTTTGTCCTCTGACCCCACCATATGTTGTGGGATCGGACAGTCAAAAAAACCATAACCGTTTACCTGGGAAATAGAGCGTAACCCCGAACAGGGGACCGTTCTGTTGGGTACGGGGGTTTTCAGTCGGGGGACTAAATGCGTATCGCACGTCATTACACCACCGCCGAAGCAGGTGCTTACGGCGCCATCGAATTCCGCGCCGTATCGAGCGAGATTCGTAACCCAGATGGGTCCGTGGTGTTCTCCCATGACCAGATCGACGTGCCGGCAGAATGGTCGCAGATCGCTTGCGATGTTCTGGCGCAGAAATATTTCCGCCTCACCGGCGTGCCGGTCCATTCCAAGAAGGTCGAGGAAGACGACGTTCCGGCCTGGTTGTGGCGCTCGATCCCCGATGCGGCCAAGCTCGACGCCCTGCCCGCCAAAGAGCGCTTCCGGGGCGAAACCTCGGCCAAGGAAGTCTTTCATCGCCTCGCCGGCACCTGGGCCTATTGGGGCTGGAAAGGCGGCTATTTCGATTCCGAGGCCGACGCAAAGGCCTATTACGACGAGATGAGTTTCATGCTGGCGACGCAGACCTGCGCGCCCCACTCGCCGCAATGGTTCACCACTGGCCTGCATTGGGCCTACGGTATCGAAGGTGTCGCGCAAGATCATCAGCACTACGTCGATTTCAAAACCGGCGCAGTGACGCGCTCGGAATCGGCCTGCGAGCATCCGCAACCTTACGCCGCCTTCATTCAATCGTGCTCCGACGAAGTCGTGCGCGATGACAGCATCATGGACCTATGGGTCCGCGAAGCCCGCCTGTTCCGCTACGGCCTGGGCACCGGCTCCAACGTCTCCGCCCTGCTGGGCGAACACGAACCCATTCCCGGTGGCGGCATTTCGTCGGGCGCGATCAGCGCGCTGCGCATCGGCGATCACGCCGCGGGTGCCAACAACACGGGCCGCATGACGCGCGGCGCGGCCAAGATGGTCGTGCTCGACGTCGACCATCCCGATGCCGAAGCCTTCGTGAACTGGAAAGTCCGCGAAGAACAAAAGGTCGCCGCCCTTGTTGCGGGCTCGCGCCTGTTCGAAAAACACGTCAACGCGATCATGGCGGCCGCCCATGCCGGCGTGAACGGGGGCAAATTCGATCCCAAGCAGAACCTCGCCCTCAAACGCGAAGTCATTGCCGCGCGCAAATCGATGCTGCCGGAAAGCGCCATCCAAAAAGCCATCGACTTCGCCAAGCAGGGCTACACCGACATGAAGGTGGAGACCTACGACACCGACTGGGATTCGGAAGCTTATTTCACCGTGTCGGGCCAGAACTCCAAAACCTCGATCCGCGTCAGCGACGACTTCCTGAAAGCGGTGGCGGGCAACAGCGACTGGAACCTGATCCGCCGCACCGATCGCGCCGTGCACAAGACGATCAAGGCGCGCGAGTTGTGGGATCAGATCGGCGAAGCCGCCTGGTCCTGCGCCGATCCCGGCGTACAGTTCGACACCACGATCAACGATTGGAACACTTGCGCCGAGGCCGGCCGCATCAACGGCTCGACGCCGGCGTCGGAATACCTGTTCCTCGATAACACGGCCTGCAATCTCGCCTCGCTGAATCTGCGCACCTTCGAGCGCGCCAATGGCAGCTTCGACGTCGCCTCGTTCCAGCATGCGGCGCGACTCGCCACCATCACGCTAGAAATCTCCGTGCTGATGGCGCAGGCGCCGTCGGCCGAAATCGCCTTGGCGTCCTACACCTACCGCCCGCTCGGCCTCGGCTATGCCAATCTCGGCGGCTTCTTGATGGCGCAAGGCCTTGGCTACGACAGCGACGAAGGACGTACGCTCTGCGCCGCGATCAGCGCGCTGATGAGCGGCGTCGCCTATCGCACCTCGGCCGAAATCGCCGAAGAGCATGGCCCCTTCCCCGGCTATGCGGCCAACAGCGCCAGCATGCTACGCGTCATCCGTAATCATCGCCGAGCCGCCAACGGCGAGACCAAGGGTTACGAGAAACTTTCCGTCCTGCCGGTGCCGCTCGCCGACTCAGCCGATCCGATTGCCGCCGAAATCATCGCGGCCGCGCGCGCATCCTGGGACGACGCGCTCGCCATGGGCACCGAACACGGCTACCGCAACGCACAGATCTCGGCGATTGCACCCACGGGCACGATCGGTGCGATCCTCGATTGCGATACCGCCAGCATCGAACCCGACACCGCACTGGTGAAATACAAGAAGCTGTCGAACGGCGGCCATTTCAAGATCATCAACCGCACCGTCCCGGCTGCCTTAAAGCGCCTGGGCTACAGCGAAGAACAGATCGAAGCGATCGTCAAATACGCCGTCGGTCACGGCACACTCGACGGTTCACCCGCGATGAACCATGCCGATCTCAAGGCGCGCGGCTTCAACGGCGTCACCATCGCCAAGCTCGAAGCAGCCCTCGCCGACACTGCCGATATCAAATACGCCTTCAACAAATGGACGCTCGGCGCCGAATTCTGCACCAAGGTGCTGAACATCCCGGCCGAGAAGCTCGACGATATCGCCTTCGACATGCTGAGCGCGCTCAACTTCTCCGACGAACAAGTGCGCGCCGCCAATGCCTATGTGCGCGGCGCCATGATGCTCGAAGGTGCGCCCGGCCTGAAGGCCGAGCATCTCGCCGTCTTCGATTGCGCCAACCCTTATGGTTATGCCGGCAAGCGCTCGCTCTCGTCCGACGCGCATATCCGCATGATGGCGGCCGCCCAGCCCTTCATCTCGGGCGGCATCTCCAAGACCCTCAACTTGGCGAATGCGGCGACGATGCAGGATTGCCGCGATGCCTACATGCTGTCGTGGCAGCTCGGCCTCAAGGCGAACGCCATCTATCGCGACGGCTCCAGACTGTCGCAGTCGCTGAACGCCGAAGTGTTGGACGACGAGGATGACACGCCCGCCGAACAGGTCGCAGCCGAGGCGCCCGCTGCAGCGACGAACGCACAGATTTTTGAGCGCATCATCGAGCGGACCGTGGCCAAGCGCACGCGTCTGCCGGAACGTCGCAAGGGTTACACCCAGAAGGCGACCGTGGGCGGTCACAAGGTCTATCTGCGGACCGGCGAATACGAGGACGGCCGCGTCGCCGAAATCTTCGTCGACATGCATAAGGAAGGCTCGGCCTTCCGCAGCCTGATGAATAATTTCGCCATCGCGATTTCCATCGCCCTGCAATATGGCGTGCCGCTGGAAGAATTCGTCGAGGCGTTCACCTTCACGCGCTTCGAGCCGGCCGGTCAGGTCGAAGGCAACGACTCCATCAAGATGGCAAGCTCGCTGCTCGATTACATCTTCCGCGAACTCGCGGTGTCCTACCTCGCGCGCAACGATCTCGCGCACGTGCAGCCCGAAGATCTGGCGTACGATGCGATCGGCCGCGGCGAAGCCGACGGCGAGATCGAACCGGTGATCGCCAAGGCGGCGAGCAAAGGTTTCATCCGCGGGCGCAACAATCTGCTGGTCGTCAATGGCGGACGCAGCGGTCAGCCGATCAATCAAGCGGCCAATCAGGCCACGGCAACCGTCGCGATGGCGAGCGCCGACGGCGGACTGGCACTACAGACGACAACGCAAGAAACCGTCGCGGTCAGCACGGATATCATTGCGGAAACGGACGCACGGATGGACGAGATCCGCGAGGCCCGGATGAAGGGATACGAAGGTGACGCATGCGGCGAATGCGGCAACTTCACGCTGGTGCAGAACGGCACCAACATGAAGTGCGTCACTTGTGGTTCAACGAGCGACTGACCAATCGGTCGCCAAATGGGGTGTACGAACATATCGCTGTACCGTCTGACCTCGCTACGTATCGCGGGGCGACATTTCAGTTTACGAGTTCCTCCCTGGTGAAACTTGGGGGTGCGATACGGTAAAAGGGCCTGCCAGCCTACTTCGACCGAGCGCACCCCATTTTTTTGGCCATCGTTCGTGGCCGTCGACGCCAACCGACCGATCCTCTAATATCGCCCGATAATACCGCCTGATCGATTGCACAGGGATGTCGCCATGCGAATCCTGTTTCTGGTCGCGCTTTTGCTGTCCGTGAGTGCACGGCCATATGCCGCCGAGCCGCCCGGCCGCTATATCGGCAATTATTCCGCCAACCCATACGCCCCCAGGACCGAGCCACAGCCGCGCGGCACCTACACCAATCCCTACGGCGATAGTTCCAACTCTCCGCGCCTCTACGACAGCCAGGGGCAGCTCCGTGGCAATCTCAACACCAACCGCGCCGATCCCGACAGCGTCGCCAATCCCTATGGCCGCTACGGCAGCAAATATTCCGAAGACAGCATCAACAATCGCTACGGTGCCGGCAGCCGCTATAACGACGACAGCCCGAACAATCGCGCAGGCGATGGCCTCAGGATTTACCGGCCCGATTAACGCGTGATTTGGCGCACGCACGGTGCCATCCTGCCCTCATCAAATTGCCCGACAATCGCCAAGGGGATCACATGGCCGGTAAATATGAAACGCGTCTGATCGAACTGTCGCTCGATATGCCCAAGGCCGCGACGCCGGTCGGCAATTACGTCGCCTATGTCATCACCGGCAATCTGGTGTTTGTCTCCGGCCAGCTTCCGCTGGTGAACGGCGAGATCAAATACAAAGGCAAAGTCGGCGCCGACATTTCCTTGGAAGACGGCCAGGCCGCTGCACGCGCCTGTGCGCTCAATCTGGTGGCGCAGGTGCGCGCCGCCTGCGGCGGTAACCTCGATCGCGTCAAACGCGTGATCAAGCTGTCCGGCTTCGTCAATTCGAACCCGGATTTCACCCAACAGGCCAATGTGATCAATGGCGCGTCCGACCTGATGGTGCAGATTTTCGGCGATGCGGGCAAACATGCACGCGCCGCCGTGTCCTGCCCCACTTTGCCGCTCGGCGCCGCGGTTGAGATCGACGCGGTCTTCGAGATCTGACATGGCAACCTTCCATCGCATCGACCACGTGGCGTTGCATGTGAAGGATGTCGATGTCTCCGTGCAATTTTACGAACGTCATTTTGGGTTCGAGACTTATTTCCGCGGGCCGACGCCCAGCGGCGTCGATATCGCTTACCTGAAACTCGGCGATACCGTGCTTGAACTCACCGGTCATGCCGATGCGCATACCGGCGGCTTTCATTTCTGTGTGGAGACCGACGATTTCGACGGCGCCGTCGCGGCATTGAAGGACGCCGGCGTGCCAGTCGCTACCCCGCCGCATAAAACCGCGCCCCGCACCCCTCGCGAAGCGAATTGGCGCCGCGTCGTCTTTTCCGGCCCCGACGGCGAGCCGGTCGAGATCAGGGGTTAGACGTCGGCCCTTGCCGATCAATCCTATCGGTCCTACCCTTCGCCCATGCCCGATGGTCGCGAGGAAGTCAGGGTCGAGGTTATCTCCCGCATCGCCGATATCCCGGTCGAGCAGTGGAACGCCTGCGCGGGATCGGCCAACCCGTTCGTTCGTCACGCTTTTCTCAATGCGCTCGAGGAATCGCGCTCGGTCTGCGAGCGCACCGGCTGGTCGCCACAGCATCTCGTCGTGCGCGGGGCCGACGGCAAGGTCGACGCCTGCATGCCGCTCTACCTCAAGACCCATTCCAACGGCGAATATGTGTTCGATTGGGGCTGGGCCGACGCCTACGAGCGCGCCGGCGGCAGCTATTATCCCAAACTGCAATGCGCGGTGCCCTTCACGCCGGCGACCGGTCCGCGCCTGCTGGTGCGCGATGGTGCGCCCGCTAACAGCGCCGATATCCTGATCGCGGCCGCAGTCCAACTCGCCGAAAACAACGGCATCTCATCGGTCCACGTCACCTTTCCGACCAAGACGGAATGGGAAAAGCTGGGTGCGAGCGGTTTCCTCATGCGCGAAGGTAAGCAATACCATTGGGAGAACCGCGGCTACGCGACCTTCGACGATTTCCTGGGCGAGTTGTCGTCGCGCAAGCGCAAGCAGATCCGCAAAGAGCGCCGCGAGGTCACCGATGCCGGCGTGATACTACGGCGCATCTCGGGCACCGACATTACCGAGGCGCATTGGGACGCCTTCTATCGCTATTACCGCTCGACCATCGATCAGCGGCATTACGGGCGCGTCTATCTCAATCGCGAATTCTTCTCGCGCCTGGGTGCCGCCATGTCCGACATGGCGCTGCTCGTCTTCGCAGAATACGAGGGTCAATATATCGGCGGTGCGATCAACCTGATCGGCGAGGACACCTTGTTCGGCCGCAATTGGGGCTGCACGCGCGAAGTCAAGTTCCTGCATTTCGAGGCGTGCTACTACCAGGCCATCGAGTTCGCCATCGAACGTAAGCTGGGTTGGGTCGAGGCCGGCGCGCAAGGTGAACATAAAATCCAGCGCGGGTATCTTCCGCGCGAAACCTATTCGGCCCATTGGATCGCGGACGAACGTTTCCGTGCCGCAGTGTCGCGCTTCCTCGATCAGGAGCGTCGCCAGACCGAACAAGAAATCGAAATGCTGATGGAGTATTCGCCCTACCGCAAAGTGGGCGAGGACTAGCCCTCTTTCTCGATCGTCAAGAAGCGGAACTTCTCCAGGAACTGACGCCGCGCATCCTCCGGCGGGACGGGCCGCAAGCGCCGCGCCGAACGCGGGCGGCGATATTCAAAAACCTTGCGCGCTTCCGCTTCCTCGAACCCGGCGAGCTGCACCGCTTCCAAGAACGCCGCATCCTTGTCGGCACGTTTGATCGCTGTCCGCCACTCGGCCGGCAGCTCGGCCGGCAAGCCAAAGCGGATGTTCACGGCGGCCTGCACGGTATGTTCGATGGTTTTATAGGCGTCGCCGATTACCGCCTTGAACGGCGTGATCAGATCGGCAGTCACGAACTCGCTTGAATCATGCAGCAAGGCCGCCAGCCGCAACCGCTTGCTGGCGCGCGGCTCGCGGTGGATCAAAAGTTCGAGCACCAGCACCGAATGCTGCGCCACCGAAAACGCGTGATCGCCTTTGGTCTGCCCATTCCAGCGCGCGACGCGCGATAGGCCCAACGCGATATCGTCGATTTCGATATCCAGGGGCGACGGCTCGACCAGATTAAGCCGACGACCCGACAGCATGCGTTGCCAGGCGCGTGGCGTTTTCGGTGCGGCAGACGCAGGTTTCTTCGAGGCTGTCTTCGTCATGGTCCCCGCGTTTTGGGTCATCGGAGCGGACAAGGCAAGCCGTCCGGCCCCGAAAAAGACCATGAAAAAGGCCGGTCTCGCGACCGGCCTTTCCCTATTCATATCCGAGAACAATCAGACGAGTTCTTTTTCCTTCTCGCCGTCCTCGTCGTCGAAATCCTCTTCCGGCTTGGTCTTGCGTTGGGCCGCCGGGTCGAGTTTCGCGAACTCGAATTTGAGCTTCTTGTCATCGCCCACCGTCACCTTGACGCTGCCGCCGGCCGTCAATGCGCCGAACAGCAATTCCTCGGAGAGCGGCTTCTTGATGTGTTCCTGGATGACGCGGCCGAGCGGACGGGCGCCGAACTTCTTGTCGTAGCCCTTCACGGCCAACCAGTCGCGCGCCGTATCGGTCAGTGTAATGGTCACATCGCGGTCGCTGAGCTGCGCTTCCAACTGCATGATGAACTTATCGACCACGCGATGCATCACGTCCGGCGTCAAGCTGGCGAACGAGATGATCGAGTCCAGACGGTTGCGGAATTCCGGCGAGAACATGCGTTCGATCGCTTCTTGATCGTCGCCGCTGCGTTCCTCGCGTTCGAACCCGATCGCCGCCTTGGCCAATTCGGCCGCGCCCGCGTTCGTGGTCATGATCAGCACCACGTTGCGGAAATCGACGCCCTTGCCGTTATGGTCGGTCAGTTTGCCGTGGTCCATCACCTGCAACAGGATGTTGAACAGATCGGGATGCGCCTTTTCGATTTCGTCGAGCAGCAAGACCGCATGCGGATGCTGATCGATGGCATCGGTGAGCAGGCCGCCCTGATCGAAGCCGACATAACCCGGCGGCGCGCCGATCAGACGCGATACCGTGTGGCGTTCCATATATTCCGACATATCGAAGCGGATAAGTTCGATCCCCATCGAGCGCGACAATTGCCGCGCGACCTCGGTCTTGCCGACGCCGGTGGGGCCGGCGAACAGGTACGAGCCGATCGGCTTTTCGCCCTCGCGCAGGCCCGCTCGCGCGAGCTTGATCGCCGACGACAGGGAATCGATCGCCTTGTCCTGACCGAACACCATCGTCTTGAGATCGCGCTCGAGATTGCCGAGCAGCTTCTTGTCGTCGCGCGACACCGATTTCGGTGGGATGCGCGCGATCTTGGCGACCACGGCTTCGACGTCCTTCACCGTGATGGTCTTGCGACGCTTATTGGCCGGCAGCAGCATGCGCGAGGCACCGACTTCGTCGATCACGTCGATCGCCTTGTCGGGCAACTTACGGTCGTTGATATACTTCGCCGCCAACTCCACCGCCTGGCGGATGGCCTCCGACGTATAGCGCACGCGATGATGCTCTTCGTAATACGGCTTCAGGCCGCGCAGGATCTTGATCGTATCCTCGACCGACGGCTCGTTGACGTCGATCTTCTGGAAGCGACGCACGAGCGCGCGATCCTTCTCGAAGTAGCTGCGGTATTCCTTGTAGGTCGTCGAGCCGATGCAGCGCAGGCCGCCCGATTGCAGGGACGGCTTCAACAGGTTCGAGGCATCGAGCGAGCCGCCCGAGGTCGCACCCGCACCGATGATCGTATGGATTTCGTCGATGAACAGGACCGCATCGTCATGCTCTTCCAATTCGGTGAGCACGGCTTTCAGACGTTCTTCGAAATCGCCGCGATAGCGCGTGCCGGCCAGCAACGCGCCCATGTCGAGCGAGAAGATGGTCGCGCCCACCAGCACTTCCGGCACATCGCCATCGACGATGCGACGCGCGAGACCTTCGGCGATCGCCGTCTTGCCGACGCCTGGATCGCCCACATAGAGCGGGTTGTTCTTGGTGCGGCGGCACAGGACCTGGATCGTGCGCTCGATTTCGCTCTCGCGCCCGATCAGCGGATCGATCTTGCCGTCCTTGGCCTTCTTGTTGAGGTTCACGCAATAGGCATCGAGCGCGTCGGACCCCTTGCGCACCACCTTTTCCTCCTGCGCCTCGTTATCGACGCCGTCGGCGGCGCGCGTTTGCGAATAACCCGGAACCTTGGCGATGCCGTGCGAGATGTAGTTCACCGCATCGAGGCGAGACATGTCGTGCATCTGCAGGAAATAGACCGCATGCGCCTCGCGTTCGGAGAAGATCGCGACTAGCACATTGGCGCCGGTCACTTCTTCGCGCCCCGACGATTGCACATGGATGGCGGCACGTTGCACGACGCGCTGGAAACTCGCGGTCGGCTTCGGCTCGGTCATGCGCGGGGTGACGAGGTTCTGCAGCTCGACATCGACGAATTCGGTCAGATCCTTTTTGAGCTGATCGACGGCGACGCCGCAGGCCCGCATAACGGCGACCGAGTCCTGGTCGTCGGTGAGCGCCAGAAGCAGATGCTCAAGGGTCGCGTACTCGTGGTTGCGCTCGGTGGCGAGCGTCAGCGCGCGATGGAGCGATTGTTCGAGATTACGTGAAAGCATTTGTGTACCGGTCTCTTTCAATCTTTCTCGATGGTGCATTGCAGCGGATGTTGGTGCTGCTGTGCAAGGTCCATCGTCTGGTTGACCTTGGTTTCCGCGACCTCATAGGTATAAACGCCGCACACCCCCACCCCCTTCTGGTGGACGTGCAACATAATGCGGTTCGCTTCTTCGTGGTTTTTGGCGAAGAACTGCTCAAGTACATGCACCACGAATTCCATCGGGGTGTAGTCGTCGTTAAGCATCAGGACCTTGTACATAGACGGCTTCTTCGTCTTGGACCTGCTTTTGACAGCGACGCCGTGATCTACATTGTCACGACCGCCACCATTCTTCTTATCGTCGTTGCGTTTCATTGCTTTGGAGTCCGTTTGGCAGGCACTAATTGCTGCTCCTATACCCCGTGATACCGGCATTCGACAGGAAACACTAACACCTCCATCGGACCCGGCAAATGTCAATTTCGCGCCCGTTTTCCGCCGATTTGCCCGTCACGATTCGTCAAATCGCAGCCTGAAATGATTGGGGAATTCAAAGCCGCTGCTGGGGCGCGATTCACCGTAGATATCGAACTCCGTCGTTTTGCGCGGCTGATTCACGGCAACGCCCGTCATATCCCAGGCGAACAACATCTTGGGAAACGCCGCCTGAATGAAATCCTCGTTCGGCCAGACCCAGGCGTTCAAATGGAACTTCCCGTCGATGCAGGCCGACACCGCCCAATAGAACTCGATCGACGTGACGGCACGGCGCGGCGCCGCCTTGGTCAAGAAGCCGTCCGCCAGCACCGCGCGCTTCAAGCGATCCGTTTCCGCCTGCGGCAGGTCGATGACCGCCTTCTGCGCGCGCCACGGCCCAAACACGTCCAGGTTGGACGGATCGATCGTCATCGCCGCCAGATTGGCCTTTTCGGTCACGCGCGCCGTAACGCGCGTCAGGCCGGGTTGTGGCCCCGGCTCGATATCGTAGGTCCGCACCTGCTCGACATAGACGGCGTTGTAGACGAAGCGATAACGGTCGGGCGCACCGGCCACGCAATTACGCTTCTGATCTTCGCCTTTGACGTACGAGAACCAGGTGAACTTGCGCGCCCCCGGCTGATCCTGATCGCCCTGTCCGCCGGTGGCGCAGCCCGCCAGCAGCGCGGCCATGAGCGCCACTCCAGCAATAACCCTCGTCCCTCGAACCATCATGGACTTGCGAGCCTCATACGCACTCATTGAACCGCTCTGTTTTAATTATGTAGGACGACTTTCGGGATTAACCAATTATTCAGTACGTTACTCTATTTGAGGTGAGACGATATTCCCATAACCACTTGATTCCGCCCAAGTTATCAAAGAGTGTTATCATTATTGCGCAGGCGATCGGGCGGCCGCCGCACAATCCCATGGGGGAAATGGATTAGATGGCACAGCTGAGCGCCTGCGAAAAAACCAAGAAAAACCAATACTTTACCGCTACGCGCGGCCTGCTCGCGGCCACCTTTGCCGCCCTCGCCCTGACCTTCACCACCCTGGATGCCCGAATCGCCGAAGCCAAATACGCCGCCATCATCGTCGATGCCGGCACCGGCGTCGTTCGCCATGAAGCCAATGCCGACGACCGCAATTCGCCGGCATCTCTCACAAAGTTGATGACGATCTATTTGTTGTTCGAAGCCATCGAAAACAAGAGGCTTTCCTGGAACAGCATGATGACGGTGTCGCGCCATGCCGCGAACCAGTCGCCGACCCATCTGGCGCTATCGCCGGGCGAAACCATCTCGGTGAAGGACGCCACCCTCGGCCTGATCATCCATTCAGCCAATGACGTCGCCGTAGTGGTCGCCGAAACCCTGGGCGAGACCGAAGAGAAATTCGCGCTGATGATGACCGCCAAGGCGCGCAAGATCGGCATGACCCGCACCACCTTCCGCAACGCGTCGGGCCTGCCCAATCCGGGCCAGCAATCGACCGCGCGCGACATGGCGATCCTCGCCCAGGCAATGATGGACCGCTTCCCGCAATATTATCCGATGTTTGCGGAATCGAGCTTCGTCTACAAAGGCCGCACCTTCAAAAGCCATAACCGCGTCACCCTCAACTATCAGGGCGCCGACGGCCTCAAGACCGGCTATACGCATGCGTCCGGCTTCAACCTCGTCACCTCGGCCACCCGCGACGGTCATCGCCTGATCGGCGTCGTGTTCGGCGGCAACACCGCAGCGGCGCGCGACCAGCAGATGATGCGCCTACTTGACGACGGCTTTGCCGCCCGGCGCGGCGGCGGCGCGGTCATCGCGCGCAACAACTTGCCCAGCACCGTGCAATCCAAGGCCCCGGCGCGCGTCCAGAATGCCTACGTGCAGCAGGCGGAAGCGAAGCCCGCCCCCAAGGAGCCGAAACGCAAATTCGCCACAGCGGGTGACGAGGAAATTGTGCTCGTTAATCCCAGCATGGCCAATCCTAGCGACAAATCCGATTGGGGTATCCAGGTCGGTGCGTTCAATACCAAGACACCGGCCGAGAGCACGGCACGCGATGTGTCGAAGAAGTATGCCAAGCTTTTGAAGGGTGGCCATGTCGCCATCGCGCCGCTGGCCAACAAAAAGGGCAAGACGCTCTATCGTGCGCGTATCATGGGCATCGACAAGGACGCGGCCTACGAGACCTGCAAGATCCTCAAGCGCGCCCAGATGCCCTGCATGGAATTGCGCGGCAGCGACGACGCGGAAGTAGCGGAGCGCGTTTCCACCGTTCGCTAGACCTTACGCACGAACGAGCTTAAGGCATCCGCAAAACTACCGCCGGATTTCGCGGGTCCCGCAATCCAATTTCGTCGATCGTACGATGTCAGCGGCACGGCTCTCGTATCGACCGGATCAATGGACGCATCGCACCGCAAGCAGACAAAGCCTAATCGACGTTTATACTTGCGTTCATATTGTGAACGATGGTATCCCGCTTTCGTTCATAACATGAACGCCATGGTGCACGATGAACGGAATGGAATTCGGGTATATCACGCTGACCTTGGCGGTCCTGCTGGGTGCGGCCCACATTCTGGGTTATCTTGCTGAGCGCTTACGTCAGCCACGCCTAGTGGGTGAAATCCTAGCGGGCATCCTGCTCGGACCGTACCTGCTCAAAGAACTGGTACCCGACGCTTACACGTATCTTTTTTTGTTCTCCCCCAAAATAGATACCGCCTTGGGTTTTATCTATCAGTTTGGACTCATTCTGTTGATGTTCTGCTCCGGTTCGGCAGCGCGTCGCATCTTGGCAAAGGAGAACCGGCGGCAAACCTACACACTGATCGGTGTGGCCGACGTTATGAATTTCGCGCTTGTGCTCGGCCTCGGCTTCGCCGGCCTGCTCCCTCTCGCCGAATTGACCGGAACCGCAGGACAGGAAATGTCGACGCTGCTCGTTCTGGCTATCGCCGTCGCAGTCACATCGATTCCGGTCATCTCACGCATCTTTTGGGACCTGCGCATTATGCACACGCGCTTCGTGAGCCTGATCCTCGGCTCCGCCGTGCTGGAAGATATCGCACTGTGGATCGTGCTGGCGGTTGCGACCGCGCTGGCCAAAACCGCAACGCTGGCCGATCAGCAGATCGTCGGCGTGGTCACGGAACATGTCGCCGCGACCTTCGCTTTTGTCATGTTCGCGCTCATTGTGCTCCCGCGTCTGCTGAAGCGTGTGAGCCGTGCGCGCTGGAATGTGCTGCTGGCCTCGTCGCCTGTCGGCTACGTGGCGGTGGTCTTGCTTGCGAACTGCGCGGTCGCGGCCGCGCTCGACGTAAACTTGCAGTTTGCCGCTCTGCTGGCCGGATATGCACTGGTCGGCGGCCTGGACGGCAGCGAACGGGAGCGCTTTGCCGAACCGATCGATAGCATTGCGCGCGTGTCGTTCGGCATCTTTATCCCAATCTACTTTGCACTGATCGGTTATCGACTGGTATTCGGACACGAATTTTCGTGGGTAATACTGGCCGGTTTTTTTGTCGGATCGACGTTGCTCAGCCTGGTAACCGGCGGTCTGGCGGCACGGCTTGCCGGTTTTCGCGGCATCGACATCATCAATATTGCACTTACTACAAATGCGCGCGGCGGACCCGGCATTGTGCTTGCCGGCATCGCGTACGATACCGGAATCATCAACGGCGCATTCTTTACTGCCTTGGTGTTGACGGCCGTACTGACATCGCAGATGGCTGGTAGCTGGTTGCGCTTTGTTCTGTCGCGAGGATGGCCCCTACTATCCACCAATCCGGAGGATGGTCCCCTTCCGGCTGCCCAGCCTGAGGCATCCCAGGACACGCTAACAATGCCACGCGGTTCAGCGCTGTAGGTTGTTCCTACACCTCAATTGACTAGCGTAGAACGTCGGCGGCCTTGCCGATCTTATCGGTCGAGGCGATCCAGCGGTCCAAGCCCATCAGGAACGGCCGGCGATGCTGGCGGCACCATTCGTCGAAGTCCCAGGGCTCGTCCGTCGCCTGCATCTTCGGTCCGGACAGAAACGACAGCGCCATCGCCTTAATGCCGCCGACGCCTTTCACCCGCACCCACTTGGCTTCGTAACTATCGCCCTCATAGATCGCGAGGCGGCGCTGCGCCTCCGGCCCAACATTACGCAACAGCCGCCCCTGAACGCGTTCGCCGGGCGACGGCACCAAGGTCGGATAATGCTGGTCGGCGACGCGCACGATCTTGTAATCGTCCAGCGTGGCGGGACGGAGCCGGGCCGCCGTCACGGCCATGCCGGTGACGCGCGCGCAGATCGCCGCATCCATCAAGGTGCCGTAGAAGAAAAAGGTAAGGCGCTCGGTGTTCATAGGAGCGCGTGTAGCACGAAACCGGCTTTACGCGAAATCCAACACTAAGCGAAGTCAGATGGCGGCTCGATATTGGACGCGCGCAATTCACCGCCGAGGGTCGCCGCCAGGCGCTTCAAGCCCTCCTGGGTTTCGGACTCGCAGCGCGCGACCAAGACCGCTTGCGTATTGGAGGCGCGCAGCAACCACCAGCCATCGGCGGAATCGACACGCACGCCGTCGGTATCCTGCACCTTGATGCCGGACTTGGACCCGAGCCGCGCTTTGACCTCTTTCACCACATCGAACTTACGCTCGTCGGGGCAGTCGAAGCGGATTTCGGGCGTGTTGAACATCTGCGGCAGGCCGTCGCGCATCTCGGCCAGCGACTGATCAGAAACTTCCAGGATCGCCAGCAGGCGCACCGCGGCATAGAGCGCATCGTCGTAACCGTAATAGCCGTCGGCAAAGAAGATATGCCCGCTCATCTCGCCCGCGATCGGGGCGTGGATTTCCTTCATCTTGGTTTTGATCAGAGAATGGCCGGTCTTCCACATGACGGGCTGACCGCCCGCCTTGGCGACCTCGTCGAACAGCACCTTGCTCGCCTTCACATCGGCGACGATCGGCAGGCCGGGACGACGCGACAAGATTTCGCGCGCCAACACGACCAGGATCTGATCGCCCCAGAGCACGCGGCCCTTGGCATCGACCACGCCGATACGATCCGCATCACCGTCGAAGGCAACGCCGAGATCGCACTTCTCGCGGATCAC
Organism: Rhodospirillaceae bacterium; assembly: GCA_947467145.1. Classification (GTDB taxonomy): domain Bacteria; phylum Pseudomonadota; class Alphaproteobacteria; order Rhodospirillales; family UBA2165; genus CANIGJ01. The sequence goes on from CANIGJ010000006.1 coordinate 78,755, forward strand.
CAGTTCCTTGAGCTGTTCGAGATTTTCTTCGACCGTCGGGTCGGGATGATGCGCCGGGAAGGTGCCGTCGATCTTGCCATTGATCACGACATGCGTGCCCGGCAGCTTCTTGATCAACAGTTCGAGCGCTTCGCCGCCGGCGCCATTGCCGGGATCCCACGCGACCTTCAGCTTCTTGCCGCCCTTGGCATCCGCCAACAGGCGTTCGACATAACGTTCGAGCACGCGCTCGTCGCGCACGCTGCCTTTGGAATTCTTGCGGTCGCTGTCCTGGATGACGCGGCCGTCGGCCACGCGTTTGCCGAGCGCCTGGATATCGTCGCCGAAGAACGAATGGCCGGAGACGACCATTTTCAAGCCGTTCTGATCCGACGGATTGTGCGACCCAGTCACCATGATGCCGGCGTCGCACGTGATGATGTTGGTCGAGAAATACAGCATCGGCGTCGGGCCCAGACCGGTCCGCACCACATGGGCGCCCGCCCCGGTCAAACCTTTCACCAGGGCTGCTTCCAGTTCGGGCGACGACAAGCGGCCATCGCGGCCGACGCAAATGGTCGGATCGTCCTTGCCTGTACGCTCGCGCAGTTCGCTCGCGAAGCCGCGGCCGATCGCCTCGAAGTCATCGGCGTTCAGGGTTTTGTCGACGATGCCGCGAATGTCGTATTCGCGGAGGATGGTCGGGTGAAGTTTACGTCCTGCCATGTGCCACTAATCCTTTGGGTCGGCGTTTATTCACATCCTCCCCCAAAAAACACCCTACCCCTGATTCAAATGCCCCCGCCCGATCCCGCTATAGCGGAACCCAGCCTTCGCCACGTCGTCGGGGCGATAGATATTGCGCAGATCGACGAGGACCGGCTGCTTCATGCGTCCCTTGATCCTTGCAAGATCGAGTGCCCGGAATTCGTTCCATTCGGTGACGATGGACAGTACATCAGCGCCGTCCGCCGCCTCATAGGCATTGTTGCACCACACCACGCCGTTGAATTCCGGCATGTGCTTGGCTTCCCTCATGCCCTGCGGATCGAACACCTTCACGATGGCGCCTTTCGCAACCAGCGCCGGCACGATGGCCAAGGATGGTGAATCGCGCATGTCGTCGGTGTTCGGCTTGAAGGTGATGCCGAGGATGCCGATGGTCTTGCCCTTGATGTCGCCGCCGATCGCGGCGGCGATCTTCTCGGCCATCTTCTTTTTGCGATCGTCGTTCACCGCCACGACGGTCTCGACGATGCGGATCGGACTGCCGGACGTCTGCGCGGTACGCACCAGCGCCAAGGTATCCTTGGGGAAGCACGATCCGCCGTAACCCGGACCGGGATGCAAGAATTTCGATCCGATGCGCCCGTCGAGGCCGATACCCTTGGCGACGTCCTGAACGTCCGCGCCGAGCGTCTCGCACAGATCGGCGATCTCGTTGATGAAAGTGATCTTCGTGGCGAGGAAGGTGTTCGCCGCGTATTTGATCAGCTCCGCCGTGCGACGCGCGGTGTAGATGATCGGCGTCTCGTTGAGGAACAACGGGCGGTAAAGCTGGCCCATAAGCGATTTGGCCTGATCGCCATGCACGCCGATAACGACGCGGTCGGGACGCATGAAATCGCTGATCGCCGCGCCCTCGCGCAGGAATTCCGGATTCGAGACGACATCGAACTGCGCTGTCGGGTTCGTATCGCGAATGATCTTTTCGACCTCGTCGCCGGTGCCGACCGGCACGGTCGATTTGGTGACGATGACGGTGTAGCCGTCGAGTGCTTCGGCGATTTCCTTCGCCGCGCCATAAACATAGGACAGATCCGCATGCCCGTCGCCGCGCCGTGACGGCGTGCCGACCGCGATGAACACCGCATCGGCATCCTTCACCGCATCGGCCAGGTTGGTCGTGAAGCTGAGACGACCGTCCTTCACATTGCGCTCGACCACATCGTCGAGGCCAGGCTCGAAGATCGGGATTTCGCCCGCCTTCAGCTTTTCGATCTTGGTGGCATCCTTATCGACGCAGCACACATCCCAGCCGAATTCGGAAAAGCACGCGCCGGACACCAATCCGACATAGCCCGTCCCGATCATCGCAATACGCATGGTCGATCTATCCTGTCAGCAGTCGTACTAGACGTATTTCTTGAGCATGGCCTTTACGCGCTCGGTCATGTCCGGGCGGTCGAGCGCGAACGCGACCGAGGCTTCGAGGAAGCCCGCGCGGTTGCCGCAATCGTAGCGCTTGCCGTCGAAGCGCAGCCCACGAAACGGAATGTCCGGAATCGTGCGCGCCATCGCGTCGGTCAACTGGATCTCGCCACCGGCACCCGGCTTGGCGGTCGACAGTTTCTCGAACACCTCGGGCTGCAAGATGTAGCGGCCGATGATCGACAAGGTGGACGGCGCATCGGCGGGCTTCGGCTTTTCCACCAGGCCCTTGGCGCTGGCGATCCGGCCGTCGTCGCTGGTCACATCGAGGATACCGTAGCGATCGGTCTGTTCGCGCGGCACGTCTTCGACGGCGACGAGGTTGCCGCCGATCTCGGCATGCAGATCGATCATCTGCTTGAGGCAACCCGGACGCGCGAGGATGAGATCGTCGGCGAGCAGAATGGCGAACGGCTCGTCGCCGATCAGATGACGCGCGCACCACACCGCATGGCCGAGGCCGAGGGGCGATTGCTGACGCGTATAGCTGATCTGGCCGGGCTCGAGCACCAGCTCGCGAATGGCATTGAGCGCTTCCGTATTGCCCTTCTCGGACAAGGAGCGTTCGAGCTCGAACGAACGGTCGAAATGATCTTCGATGGCGCTCTTGTTGCGCCCGGTGACGAAGATGAATTCCTCGATGCCGGCCTCACGCGCCTCGTCGACGGCGTATTGGATCAGGGGCCGATCGACGATCGGCAGCATTTCCTTGGGCAGGGCTTTGGTAGCGGGCAGGAAACGTGTGCCTTGTCCGGCGACGGGGAAGACCGCCTTGCGAACCCGTTTTTGCATTAGTTTAGATGCCGTTCAGTCAATCGCGCGGCCGTGAATGGCGCGCGGGAAGCCCCTTCTGCCATGGATTTGCATTTACCCGCAAGCCGCCGAGGCCGGTCTTTTTGCAATGCCACAGGGATATCACGCTAATGCCGTGTTTTGCCCGGTTTTCCGGCGATTTCTGTGCCTTTTTGAACGTTTCAGTGCGGAATCTCATCATTTCTAAGCATCAGGAGCGAAAGGCCGCGGAAATCCGCCATTTTGCGACGGTGCGGAGGCCCGCGATCTGATCATTCTCTCCTCATTCTCTCATCATGGTCTAAGCATCGTCTTAGCATCCTATGGTCATGCTCTTAGCACGATCTGGACATGCTGTTGCAGCGCTGCCGAGCCCCTTGCCGATCTTACAATTCATAAGAACAAACAACGAACATCGTTCGGATTTCGGCACTGCCGGTCAAGGAAAATCGGCTCTACTTCTTACCACCCTTGGCGGGTTTGCCGATTTCATCGCGCCACTTCACGATCAGCTTCTGCTGTTCGGGACAGAGCTTGATATAGCCGGACGCATCCATCACATCGGGCGAGCCGCCGACCGCCTTGATCGCGATGATCTCGCTTTGCGTCGCCTCGCACTCGAACGCCATGTCCTGGACGCGCTTGCCGCCCGGCCCTTCGATACCCTGCAGCCAGCGCACGGGATAATCCATGAGCTGCGCGATCTTCTGCTCGTTGCCCGGTTGGCGCTGGAGCTTCGCGATCTCAACCCGGATGTCATAGGATTTTTGATCCTGTGCCGCATGCGTGCCTTCATGCACGAGGGTCTGCAACAGATAGAGCGGCGAGGAATAGAGCATGTCGCGGCGCGCGAAGATGATGCGATGGCCAGGCTCGCTCAGCACCTTGTTGTAATAGGCGCCCTGCGCGTCGATCGTGCCTTCGGGCTTATAATGTTTCGAGATCGGGCCGTATTGGATTTCGTCGACGATCTCGACGTATTTCTTAACCTCCGGCGGTATTTTCTCGACCATGTCGAAAGCCTGTCGCATGAGCCGGAAATAGGTGCCGTTGTTCACATCGGGATAAACCGAGCCGTAAACTTTCATGCCCCCCATGACGCGCATGTAGAGATCGATGAACGGCGAATCCGGCAGGCTCTCGTAGACTTTGCGTTTCGCTTCGAGCAGCACGGCCTTGGCCGCATATTGCGGTGAGTCGTCCATCGACACGTTCGTCGCGATGCGCAACATCCCCGGCTTCTTCGGCGCCCAGCCGATATAGCGGTGGTATTGCCCGCCGGTATGAAACTCGAACGTCTCGATCACCGATAGATAGATCCGCGCCATCGGATCCTGATCGAATGCCGACTGGACGATGCCGGGCAGGATGCGCCGCGCCGTCGCCTGATCGTCGTCGCTGACCCGCGCCTGGAACTCGATACCGAATTCAAGCGGCGCTTCGGCCGCCTTCGGATCAAGGCGAATACGCGCGCCGTCGCAGACCAAGCCGCCGGCGCGCCACACGCCCAGGCGTTGATCGAGCGCGCCGCGCCCCGCCGCATCCAGTTCGGCGCGATATTGCGTGGCGTGGCGGCGCGAATTCTCGTCCCCCGAACGGAACGCCAGTTCCGACCAGAGCGCCGCGTCGAGCGGCGATTTCGCGACCCCCTGCCCGGTCGCGTACATATTGGCGACCTGACGTTGCGCCGGCCCGAGCCCGGCATCGGCGAGCGGTGCAAACGAGATCAGCGCGCGCGCATGATCGTTCGCGCTCAGCCGCAACAAACCTTCCTTATAGGAATTCGCGATCTGCGCGAGCGTGCAGCGGCCGGCCTCAGCCGCGTTCACATCCGGCACAGTCGCCAGCAATCCCCACATGGCGAACAGCGCAGCCCCCAAAGCCCCCCGCATCGTTATGCTCCCAGTACGTCTTTTGCTTGATTGATCTTCGCCGCCAGATAGGTCGATCCTCCGAGATCGGGATGGATCTTGCTCATCAGCCGATGATGCGCCGCCTTGATCTGCGCCGCGTCCGCGCCGGGCGTGAGACCCAAAATTTCATACGCTTCGTCGCGGCTCATCGTGCCGTTGCGCGGCGGCGCGGCATGATCCTGCGCCGCCCGCTCGCGCCATTGGTCGCCATGATAACGGTCGAGATAAGCGGTGAGGACCTGCACGCTATCTTCATCGTGCCGCGCTTCGTCCAACAAGATGAGCAGTTCGGCCAACGCCAGATCGCGCAAAGCGCGCCCCTCGAAGCGGCCGGCGAGAATATCGCCATTCATCTCACCGCTATCGTGATCGAGCACGACGCTCACATAGCGCGTGCGCACCTCGGAGGTCTGCCCGGGGCTGCCGATCCCTTCGGCCGGATCGCCCGTCGCCGCGCCACCGAAGCCGCCCATCCGAAACATATCGCGCGCGCGCTTGAACAGTGGCATCAGCATCGGCGCCGCGAACAACGCCGAACCGATCCGGCCGGTGACGGCAAGGTAACCGCCCGCCACGCCAACCAGGCCGACCGCGCCCCATTTCAACACCTGCACCAGGGTCGCCGGGTTGGCGTTGGCATACCAGCGGGCGCCGTACATCAGGAATACGACGACGAAAATCCCAATGGCGACGTAGGCGGCGATCATCTGCCACCTTTCATCTGATTGGCGATCTGTATAATCGCGCCGCCGCGCGCCGTCGCAAAATTCTCCAGCGCCTTGCGACCGCCGGCGGCGAACACCGCGACCGCATTCAACAGATCGCGCAAGGTCTTGGCGCTGCCCGCATCGAAGCGGCAGTGCGCGCCGCCGGTCAGGCGCGCGAGCTGAGCGAAAGCGAATTCGGCCAGCACGTCGTGACCTTCCTGAAACAGGAACACCGGCACACCGAGCAAGCCCAACTCTCCCGCGACCTTACCCAGCCGGTCGACATCTTCTTCCATGCAATCGCCGACGAACACCACGGCGTTGACTCGTTTGCGCTTGGTCTCGGCGACCGCGTGGCGCAGGACTTTCTCGATCTGCGTCTCGCCCGCCAGACAGGCGACACCCGACATGCGCCGCGTCAAATCCTGCGAGCGCGAGGTCCAGTCGCTCGCCTGGAAATCCATGAAGCCGCGATAATAGGCGAGCTGGATGTCGAGCCCGCCCAGCGAAGCCGTTTCATCGAACATCGCGGCCTGGAGATGACAGGCCTGATCCCAGGTCGGCTGACGGCTCGCCGTGGCGTCGAGCGCGAAGATCAGGCGGCCCCGATCGCCGGCAGGTACGCGTACGGGCGTGCACGCGACCTTGCGCAGGAAGTCCTGCAGCTCGGTCGACGACGAGGTGTTTGTCGGAAGTTTATCGTTGCCAGCCATCACGCTGTCATTTGGCGAAAAGCCTCAGGAAGTCTAGCGCCAGCCGTTGTGTGAAACAACGTCCACCACAGCCATTAATCGGTCGATCTAGTAAGCTCGCCTATTATGTCAAATTGGCGGCCGAGCTAGAAAAGTGCCGTGATTCCGGCTAGAGACAGGCTTGTGGATAAGATCGACTGTGCGGTGATCGGAGCGGGAGTGGTCGGGCTGGCAATCGCCCGGGCCCTCGCCTTGGCGGGCCGCGAGGTCGTCATCCTCGAAGCCGAAAATGCCATCGGCACAGGCACCAGTTCGCGCAACAGCGAAGTGATCCATGCCGGCATCTATTATCCCCAAGGCAGCCTGAAGGCGCAGTTCTGCGTCGCGGGCAAAAACCTGCTCTACGATTTCTGCGCCAGCCACGGCGTACCGCACCGGCGCACCGGCAAGCTGATCGTCGCCACCACCGAGGCCGAGGTCGCCAATCTGCATGCCCTCAAAACCAAGGCCGCGGCCCACGGCGTCGATCTCGAATTCCTTGAGGGCCATCAGGCGAAGGCGTTGGAGCCGAATCTCAATGCCGTCGCCGCGCTCTTTTCACCGACCACGGGGCTGATCGACAGCCACGCGCTGATGCTGGCCTATCTCGGCGACGCCGAAGCCAACGGCGCGGCCCTCGCCCTCAACGCGCCGGTGATCGGCGGTGCGGTGCGCGACGACGGCATCGTGCTCAATGTCGGCGGGCCCGAACCTATGACCTTGCTATGCACTACGGTCGTCAACTCGGCCGGGCTTTATGCGCAAAAGGTCGCCGGCTCCATCAAGGGCGTGTCGGCCGCCCACATACCGCCGACGCGTTACGCCAAGGGCACCTATTTCACCTTCGCCGGTAAATCGCCCTTCACCCACCTGGTTTATCCCTGCCCCGAAGAAGGCGGGCTGGGCGTCCACCTGACGCTCGATCTCGCCGGGAGTGCGCGCTTCGGACCCGACGTCGAATGGGTGGACGACATCGATTACCGCGTCGATCCCCGGCGCGGCGACAAATTCTATGCCGCCATCCGCACCTATTGGCCGGCGCTGCCCGACAACGCGCTGTCGCCCGGCTATAGCGGCATCCGGCCGAAACTCGGCGGGCCGGGCACGCCCGGGGCCAATCCCGACTTCACCATCAGCGGCCCCGTCGAGCACGGCATAGAAGGTCTGATTAACCTTTTCGCCATAGAATCGCCCGGTCTGACGTCCTCGCTCGCTCTCGCGGAGCACGTCCTTTCGAAAGCCTCGACCCGAAAGATCGGCTAAGATTTCGACCATGATATCGATCGCATCGCGCTCTCTCGGTCTGCTGGCCATGGCCCTGTGTCTGACGCTGGCCCTGCCCGATGGCGCACAGGCCCAGCAGAAAAAAGGCGCGCCCAAGGCAGCACCCGATGCCGGTGTGCGCGCGCAAGGGCAGAACGTCGATCTCGGCCAGCCATCCGCGCCGTCGCCCAATGACGAGATCACCACCGATCCGCGCCAACGCATGCGCAATCTCGTTAGCGACATCAGCGCCTATGCCCGCTTGGCCAATCCGGATTTCGTCATCATCACGTTCGACGGCCTCGACCTGCTCGAGCGGGTCGATCCGATCGATCCCAGCAAACGCGCGGCGGCCGCGACCTATCTCAAAAACATCGACGCGGTGATCGCACCCGAGCTCAGCTTCCATCCGCCGAACGAACGCGGCGACATCAAGACCGAGGACAAGGTGCGCGATGAGATGCTGCGCCTGATCGACATCGGCAAGAATCGCGGACTACGCGTCTGGACGGTGGACTACGCCAAGGATGCCGCCATGGCGTCCGAAGCGATCAAGTTCTCGGTCGGCAAATCCTACATTCCCCTCGTCTCGACGACAGTCGACTATCGCTTCAACCGTATTCCGCCAGGCCGGCCGCTCAACGAGAACCCCAATGCCATCACCGGCATCAATCACATCAAGAACGTCCTCATGCTGACCGACACCAGCGCCTGGGATACGCCCGAGGAATTCGCACTGGCGGCCGCCAACACCAATTACGACGCCATTGTCGTCGATGTCTTCCATCGTGGACGCACGCCGCTCGGCGCGCGCACTGTCAGCGGACTCAAATACAAAAAACTCGGCACGCGCCGGATGGTCTTCGCCTATGTCGATGTCGGCCACGCCGATTCAGCCCGCTACTACTGGAAGCCCGGCTGGCACGAAGGCACGCCCCCGTTCATCGCCGCACCAACCAACAGCAATCCCGACAAATACACCGTGCAGTACTGGGATCCGATGTGGCGCGATGTCATCTTCGGCAACGCCAATTCCTATATCTACGGCATCCTGCAACAGGGCTTTGACGGCGTCATTCTCGATGGCGTCGAAGCCTTCCGCTTCTTCGAGGGCGAGCAGTAGGCTTTCGCCGCATACGAGCCATGCGTGGCGGTCAATTGACACCGCGCGCCCCCGCACTATCCTCAATCCGATCGGGGACGACCCCGATTCATTCCTGACATATGCGGGGACGACCCTGCCGCAGATCGGAGATCGTCTGTCATGGCATGGACTATTCTTGTGCTCGCCGGCTTTCTTGAAATCGGCTGGGCGGTCGGCTTGAAATACGCCGACGGCTTCACCCGCCCCATCCCATCGGTTCTGACCGTCGTCAGCATGATCGCCAGCATCGTGTTGCTCGGCATGGCGATGAAATCGATTCCGCTCGGCACCGCCTATGCGGTGTGGACCGGCATCGGCACCGTCGGCGCGCTGATCGCCGGCATGATGCTGTTCGGCGATTCAACCTCGCCGGTCAGATTATTGTGCGCGGGTCTGATTGTTGCCGGGATCGTGGGCCTGAAGATCAGCGCGGCCTAAGCGCTCGGCTTCACGGTCCGCTTGGCGATGACCTGTTCGAGACCGGTCAGGAATTTCTTGCCGATCGCGCCGCCGTCGCCCTTCAGTTTATGCGCCATGACGGCCTGCAGCGCGTTGACATGCAATTCGATCACTTCGATCGCGTTGTTGTCGGCCTTGCCGCCGAGATTTTCAATGAAGCGGCAGAGCTGATTGCCGACAATCGTCATCAATTGATAGTCGAAGCTGCCGCCCTGGCCCTTGATGTCGTGCGAGACGGCGAAGATCGCTTCGAGCTGCGCCGCCGTCTCCGCATTCTGCCCGCCGCCCGCCGCCTTGAGCGTCGCGAACGCCTTGGCGAGCCGGCCGAGATCGTCCTTGGCCCACTTCAGGTAATCTTCGGACATGCCCTGGATGACGGCCTCTGCCTTTTCGAGCATGGCTTCATCGACGGCACCCGGACCGCCCACAGTCACCTTGGAGTTCAGCGTCAAATTCGGCCGGATGATCCGCGCGCTATCGCTCATCTCTCAGATCCTAGTCCCTAGATTTACCAGGTATTATGTTGCATCGCCTCCCAACGCAACTTGGGCACAATACTAACAGATTTTGCAACCGGCGATAGTCTAACCGTTCAACAATGCCTTCACTTCGTCGCCCGATAGCTCGGCGGTCGGTTTGCCGGCGCGGCGCTCCGCGCCATCGTACTTGACCTGCTTGCGTCGCCGGTCGGGACCGAAATGGTCTTTCGTTTCGACGAAGGGACGCGGGTTTTTGATGATCTCGCGGATGCGCGTGAAGAGCGTCTTAGCCGAGATCGGCTTGATGACGAATTCGTTGACGCCAGGGTCGCGCGCCTCCGTCACACGCTGCATTTCGGAATGCGCGGTCAACATGATGATCGGCATGAAGCGATAGGGGCCGTCCTTCTTGCTGCGCAGGTCCTTGACGAAATCGAGGCCGGACACCGGCTGCATCTGCCAATCGCAGATCACGATATCGATCGGAAAGGCACTGAGCATCTCGTAGGCGCCGGGCACGTCGCGCGCCTCGCGGATCGTTTGCACGCCGAGCGCATTGAGGATGTTGCGCACTAAGGAGCGCATGTGATCGCTATCCTCGATAACGAGGAAGTTCACTTTTTCAATATTATAAGACTGACCCGCCATATCCCGTATCCGAACGCATTTCCCGGCTGGGTGATGTGATCTATATCACGAAAGCTTAAAGGAGGCCTAGCGCGCGCAATTCGTCAGCCATGGCCGACGGCAAATCCGGCGCCTGGACGGCGTTCTTGCCGAGATCCGGCGGCGCATCCTCGACCCTGAGATAGCGCCAGCCCTGGAACGCCTTGTGATGGCGCGGCTCGATCAAGACCAGCTCGGGGTCGAGCCGGATCAGGCAATAACCCCGCCCCTCGTCGTCGTTCTCGCGGCTGATCGCCAGCACGCGCTGACGCACACGGATATGATTCTTCATCACCCAATAGATCGAACCGCCATCGGTCAGCTCGTCCTCGCGCTTGGGCACATTGCGCGTATAGGTCTGCAGCACGCCGCGCTTGCCGCTGAAATTCTTGTAATTCTTCAGCCGGTCCTTCTGACGTTCGCGCAATTGCTCGACCGTCTCGAGTCCTGCCGCCATGCGGATAAGGTGAACGGTCATGCGCCGGGATACCAACTCGGGTTGCGTTTTTCCAGAAATGACGAAAAGCCTTCGCGCGCTTCATCCGTGACGCGGCCCGCCGCACTGATCTCGGCGAACATCTCAGCCATGGCATCGCCGAACTCGCCTTGCGCGGCTCGGCCGATCAAACGCTTGGTGTCGCTGATCGCGGTCGGCGCACAGCGCAGCAGCGCATCGATGATCGGGGCGGCCGCCGCATCCAAGCCGCCGACCGGGCAAATCGTCTGCACCAGCCCGATACGTTGGGCCTCGTGTACATCGAAGGTTTCCGCCGTCAGCGCATAACGCCGCGTATTGCGCACACCGATGGCGTCGATCAATTGGCGCAGGATCGGCGCGGGTGTGATGCCGATCTTCACTTCGGTCACCGCGAAGCGCGCATCTTCCGACGCAACCACGATATCGCACGCCGCCGCATAACCGGCGCCACCACCGAAGCAAGCATTCTGGATCAGCGCGATGGTCGGCTTGTTGATCTGCGCCAACTTGCGCATCGCGCCGGTCGACATGCGGGACGCCGCCAGGCGATCGTATTCGCTCGCCGTCGCCAGAATCTTGAACCAGTTCACGTCCGCACCGGCGGAGAAATGTTTGCCGGCGCCGCGCAGCACGACAACGCGCACGCGTGCGTCGGCCTCAAGCGCGAACAAGGTCTGTGTCAGCCCGGTCAGCAGCGCCGGGTTGTAGCTGTTGAAGACCTGCGGCCGGTTGAGCGTGACGGTGGCAACGCCACGCGCGTCGATCTCGCTCAAAACCACGCTTTCGGGTGTTTCGGCCGACGTTTCTGTCGTCATGCGATGCGATTCCTCAAATTATTCCGCGCGGCCACGGTAGACGATGATCGCAAACAACAACATGCCCGCCAAGACGAACAGCGACGCCACCGCGGTCAGCGGCACGAATTCCATATGGCCCGCGAACATGAGGAACAGTCCCGCAATCATGCCGATCACGCCGACATTCATGAGCCAGAAATGGACCTTGGGCAGCGTGCCCACCGCGAGGGTTGGGAAGGCCCGATAGACGAGCCCGAAGATCGCCATGGAAACCCAGCCGAGCAGGTTGATGTGCGTATGGGTCGGGGCCTGGACGTGATCGTTTGAGGCCGCCATGAAAATGCCTAAGGTCATGCCGACGATCGCATAGAGGACAGCGCAGCGGATGAATTTGATTGCGAGATTTTGCATGTTTTGGGCCCCCCGAAATGCCACCTTTCTCGTCGGTCATTTGCACCCGCCTGTCCTAAAAAACAAGTAACATGCCCGCATGACGTTCGAAGCGCCCCGCCCCCCCGCAGATCGCCAGCAAGCCCCGCCAACCTGGGGACGAGCCCCCCTGCTGCGCGTTCTGCTGGCCCAAGCAGTCGGCGCCTTCTTCGCGTTCCTTGGCGCCTTTGCCGCCGCCGCATGGTTCGGCCTGACCGCGCCGTTGTTCGTCGTCCTGGTCACCCAAGGCGTTATTGCGGCGCGTCTGGGCGAGCGGCTGTTCCGCCTGCCGCGCTGGTGGATTCCGATCCAGATGGTGATGCCGCCGGCAGCAGCACTTCTGTCGGGTTTCGACGTGCCGGCCTGGATTTATCTGGCTGCCTTCGTTGTGCTGGCGCTGGTGTTCTGGAATGCCGCCGGCTCGCGCGTGCCGCTGTATCTGAGCAACGCTACGACCGAAACCGCGCTGGCCACCCTGCTCCCCGACCGCCCGGGAGCGCGCTTCATCGATCTCGGCCACGGCTTCGGCGCAACCGTGCTGACCTTGGCCAAGGTCCGCCCCGACATGATCGTCGAAGGAATCGAAAGCGCGCCCTTCCCGTTCCTCGTATCCTGGATACGCCGCCTGATCATCGGCCCGGCCAACGCGCGCATTCTCTACGGCGATCTATGGAAGCGCGGCCTCGCCCCCTACGACATGGTCTATGTGTTTCTGTCGCCGGCCCCGATGAGCGCGATCTTCGAGAAGGCCAAGGCCGAGATGATGCCGGGCAGCCTGCTGGTCAGCAATTCCTTCGCGGTCGAGGGCATCGAGCCCACCGAGACGCGCGTGCTCGACGATGGACGGCGGACCAAGTTGTATCTCTATCGTTTCTGAGCGACGCTTTAATTCCTAGATAACGGGCACGGCAGGCTCGCATGCGCATCGGCATTCCCTTTGCTCTTTTCTCCGCTGTGTTGTTTGGCGCGAGCACGCCGCTCGCCAAATCGCTTTTGGTTTCGGTCGATCCGTGGATGATGGCGGGCCTGCTTTATCTGGGCGCAGGGATCGGTCTCGCGGCGCTGAATGTCGGACGGCCCCTGATCGGCCTTCCCGCGGTCGAAGCCCCGTTGCGGCGCATGGACCTGCCTTGGCTTGGATTGGCGGTGCTCGCGGGCGGGCTGGCGGGGCCATTATTCCTGATGTTCGGATTGTCCGTCAGCGATGCCGCAACCGCATCGCTGCTGCTCAATCTGGAAGGCCTGGCGACGATGGCCATCGCCTGGATCGTGTTCCGCGAAAACGTCGATCGTCGCCTCCTCCTCGGCGCCTTGGCCATCCTCGCCGGTGCGGTCGTGATTTCCTGGGATGGACAGGCAACGCTTCAATGGGGCGCTGTTCTGATCGCCGGCGCTTGCCTGTGCTGGGGGATCGACAACAACGTTACGCGCAAAATTTCTTCGTCCGATCCGGTGCAGATCGCGATGATCAAAGGACTGGTCGCGGGCTCGCTCAATTTGATCATCGCGCTGACCAACGGCGCGCATATTCCGGCGCCAGACCTCGTCGCAGCCATCTGCGCCATCGGGTTCCTCGGCTATGGCATCAGCCTAGCGCTATTCGTTCTGGCGTTACGCCATCTCGGAACGGCCCGGACCGGAGCGTATTTCTCCCTGGCCCCATTCGTCGGTGCGATCCTCGCCATCGTCATGCTGTCGGAACCGCTGAGTTTCAGGCTAACGATCGCGGGCATGCTCATGGCGATCGGGTTGTGGCTACACCTTACGGAACGGCACGCTCACAACCACACCCATCACGCCATGGAGCATGAACACCAGCACATCCATGACGAACATCATCAGCACGATCACGACCATAGCCCGATCGATGCGACGAAGCCGCATAGTCACCGCCATCGGCATGTGCGCATGACCCATCGTCATGCCCATTATCCGGACATCCACCATCGTCACGATCATGCCTGAGGCGACGAGGCCTAAAGCAAAATCAACGTCGCCAATCCCAGAAAGACGAAGAACCCGAAGATATCGGTGATCGCGGTCGCGAAGGCCGATGACGCCACCGCCGGATCGAGGCCGATGCGCTGCATCAGCACGGGCATGATCGAACCGTAAAGACCGGCGACCAGCAGGTTGAGCACGATGGCGAGACCGATGACGCCGCCGAGTGCCGCATTATCGAACCAGATGGCCGCGATCACGCCGACCAGCACGGCGAACACCATCCCGTTGAGAAAAGCGACGACGACTTCCTTACCGACATTGCGCAGCGCATTTGCCGGCGTCAGTTCCTTCATGGCGATGGCGCGCACCGCAACAGTGAGCGTTTGTACGCTCGCCGTGCCGCCCATGGCGGCGACAATGGGCATCAGGATGGCCAGCGCCACCATTTCGCTGATCGAGCCCTGGAATAGGCGGATGACGCTGGCCGCCGCAAACGCGCAGACGACATAAGTCAGCAGCCAGGTGAAGCGCGAACGCACGGTGCCCATGACGGCGGTGAACAGATTGTCGCCTTCGCCGACGCCGGCCAGGCGCATGATGTCTTCTTCATGTTCTTCGTCGATGACGTCGACGATGTCGTCGATGGTGATCACGCCGACCAGACGCCCGGCCTCGTCAACGACCGGCGCCGAGGTGAAGTCGCGCTGGCGGAACAAGAAGGCGACTTCTTCCTGGTCCATATTGACCGGCACGGTCTTCATATCCTTGGCGATCAAGGTATTGAGTGCGATCGGACGGCGCGCCACGACGACGCGCGACAAGGGCACGGTGCCGACCGGGAAATGGCGCGGATCGACCAGGATGACGTCGTAGAAATCCGCCGGCAGGTCTTCGTCCTCGCGCAGGAAATCCAGCGCCTCGCCGACTGTCATGGCTTCGGGCAAGGCGACCACTTCGCGCTGCATGAGACGGCCGGCGGTGCCCTCTTCGTAGGCCAAACCTTCGCGGATGACGGTGCGGTCTTCGGCCGGCAAGGACGCCAGCAACGCATCTTGTTCATGTTCGTCGAGTTCGCCGACGACGAAGATGGCGTCGTCCGAATCCATTTCGGCGACCGCTTCGGCGACCTCTTTCATGCCGAGCTGTTCGATGACCTGCTCGCGCACGGTATCGTCAAGCTCGGTCAGCACCACCGGATCGAAGTCGTCGCGGATCTGTTCGATCAGCTTGGCGCGCTGCTCGATATCCAACGTTTCGAGCAAGTCGCCCAGGTCGGAATAGTGCAGCGGCGCCGCCAGCGACTTGGCGGTCGCCAGGTCGTCATGCTCGAGCGCGCGGGTAACGGTCTCGATGAATTGGGCAGAAAGTCCGTGTCCGCTGCTCGCTTCGGGTTCCCCGTCGCGTGCAGTCGGTTCTTCGGACAGGTCGTTCACAGGGGCAGTTCCGGCTCGGCGGCCGTCGATCCAGCGGTTTTTTGCGCCTCGACAACGGCGAGCGCGGTCATGTCGGTGATGCCGCGTGCATTGATGGTTTCCTGCACCACATGGCAGGGCAGCCGCATGCCGAGCAGCATCAGCCCGACCGCAACACCATCGGCCAGCGCCTTCAGCAGGTTATAGGCGATGTTGGCGGATTCGAGCGACGGCATGATCAGCAGATTGGCTTGGCCCTTCAGCGGCCCCTCGCCGATCAGCGGTTCGCGCAGCGCTTCGGACAGTGCCGCGTCGGCATGCATCTCGCCGTCGACCTGCAGATCGGGGGCGCGCTCGCGGATCAGTTTCACCGCTGCGCGCATGGTCCGCGCACTTTCCGTCTGCGACGAGCCGAAATTGGAATGCGACAGCAGCGCCGCACGCGGCTCGATGCCGAAGCGACGAATGGTCTCGGCCGCCATCACGGTATAATCCGCGACCATTTCGGCATTGGGCGATGCGTTCACGAACGGATCGCAGATGAACACCGTGCCCTTCGGCAAGATGATCATGCCCAGTGCGGCTGCCCGTTCGACGTCGGGACGCAGGCCGATGATGTTGAACAGCGGCGACAGATGTTCGACGTAACGCCCGCGCGCACCGCAGATCATAGCGTCGGCTTCGCCCCTGCGCACCATCAGCGCCGCGATCACGGTCGTGTTGGTGCGCACGACGACGCGCGCCTCGTTCCGCGACACGCCGCGCCGGCGCATGATCGAATGATATTGCGTGTAATATTCGCGATAGCGTTCGTCGCGGTCGGGATCGACCAGTTCGCAATCCTCGCCGAGACGCATACGTAGGCTCAAACGCCCGATGCGGGTTTCGACGACGCTGCGCCGGCCGATCAGGATCGGCTTCACGATGCCTTCGTCGAGCGCCGCCTGGACGGCGCGCAGCACGCGATAGGATTCGCCTTCAGCGTAGACGACGCGCTTGGGATCGGATTTGGCACGGTCGTAGACCGGCTTCATGACCGAACCCGAACGGAAGACGAATTCGTTCAGATGAAGACGATAGGCCTCGAAATCGGTGATCGGCCGCGTCGCCACGCCCGTATCCATCGCTGCCTTGGCGACGGCGGGCGACAATTCGACCAGCAGGCGCGGATCGAAGGGCTTGGGGATCAAATAATCGGGCCCGAAGATCAGATCGGTCGGCCCGTAGGCCTGGATCACCGCTTCGTCTGTGCCCGCTTCGGCGAGGCGCGCCAGCGCATGCACGCAGGCCATCTTCATCTCGTCGTTGATGGCAGTAGCGCCGACATCGAGGGCGCCGCGAAACAGATACGGGAAACACAGAACGTTGTTCACCTGGTTCGGATAATCCGTACGGCCGGTGGCCAGGATCGCGTCGGGACGCGCCGCCAAGGCGATTTCGGGGCGGATTTCCGGTTCGGGATTGGCGAGCGCGAAGATCAGCGGACGTTCGCCCATCTTCTTGACCATCTCGGGCTTCAAAACGCCCGGCGCCGACAATCCCAGGAAGATGTCGGCCCCTTCGATCACATCGTCCATGGTACGGGCGTTGGTGGCGCGGGCGTAACGCACGTTATGCGGATTGGTATGTTCGACCCGGCCTTCGTAGATCACGCCGCCGATATCGCAGACGAAGATGTTTTCTTTCTTCAGGCCTAGCTTGCACAGCAGATCGAGGCAGGACAGCGCCGCCGCACCCGCGCCGGAGCACACGAGCTTCAGGCTGCTCATCTCTTTTTTGACGATCTTCAGCGCGTTGACGACGGCGGCGCCGACGATGATCGCGGTGCCATGCTGGTCGTCGTGCATGACCGGAATATTCATGCGATCGATGAGCGTGCGCTCGATTTCGAAACATTCGGGCGACTTGATGTCTTCGAGGTTGATGCCGCCGAAGGTCGGCTCCAAGGAGGCGACGATCTCGATGAATTTCTTCGGATCGCTTTCGTTGATTTCGATGTCGAAGACGTCGATGCCGGCGAACTTCTTAAACAGGTTCGCCTTGCCCTCCATCACCGGCTTGGCGGCGAGTGCCCCGATATTGCCGAGGCCCAGAACGGCCGTGCCGTTGGTGATGACCGCGACCAGGTTGCCGCGCGAGGTGACTTCGGAGACGGTTTTGGGATCGGCCGCAATCAGCCGACTTGCCGCCGCGACGCCCGGCGAATAGGCGAGCGATAAGTCGTGCTGATTTGTGAGGGGCTTGGTAGCGACAACCGCAAGCTTACCCGGTGTCGGGTAGCGGTGATAATGTAGGGCTTCATCATCCAGCTGCTTGTCGGCCATCCGGCCTCCACGGCCGTAGCCGGCCCTAATCTCGATTTATCGTCCTCAGAACATAATGTCCCGAAAGACTGGTGCGGACGAGAGGACTCGAACCTCCACCCCGTTTCCAGGACTACCACCTCAAGGTAGCGCGTCTGCCAGTTCCGCCACGTCCGCACTGGCGCGCTAGTTACCAGGACGTTTTGCGGATGGCAAGTGGCCCCCTGTCTCCTCGGTGCAGGCGAACCACACAGAGCCATTGATGTCCCGATTTTAAGACGGGCCGAAGACGGTTACACTGGGCGCATGGACAGCATACCCGCAGTCGAGGCCGTCGAGTGGCGCACAACCGCGGCACCCGTTGGCTATGAGGATGCTTTGGCCGAAATGGAGGCGCGAGTCGCCGCCATCCATGAGGGCTCGGCCAGCGAACTGATATGGCTGCTCGAACATCCGGCCCTGTATACCGCCGGGGTCAGCGCCAGCCCCGACGAGCTTTTGACCCCGGCCCGCTTTCCGGTCCACCGCACCGGGCGTGGCGGGCGCTATACCTATCACGGACCTGGCCAGCGCGTCGGCTATGCCATGCTGGACCTGCGCCAGCGCGGCCAGGATGTCAGGGCCTATGTCCATAACCTGGAAGAGTGGGTTATCCGCTCCCTGGCCGAGTTTGGTGTAGCCGGCGAGCGCCGGGAGGGCCGAATCGGTATCTGGGTCGTGCGGCACGATCTTCCGTCGGGTCCTCTGGGACCGGTCGAGGAAAAGATCGCGGCCATCGGTGTCAGGGTGCGGCGCTGGGTCGCCTTCCACGGGGTCGCCATCAATGTCGCCCCCAACCTCGGTCATTTCGCCGGCATCGTGCCCTGCGGCATCGCGGACTTCGGCGTCACCTCGCTCAAAGCGCTCGGCCATGACGTTTCGATGACCGATATGGACGCCGCCCTGCAACGGACCTTTTCCCAGGTTTTTTAAACTTGGCGATTGAACTGGGATATTCCCCGGACCCTTGCTTCCCGCTATGGTCCGCACGGGGGTACAATAAGTATGGCTGACGATTTCAAGACGTCGGAGATGTTCCGCCGCGAACTGTCGCGGATGGAAGCCGCCATGGCCGCTCAGGTCGAATGGCTGAAGGAATGGCACATCGCTGTGCTGGCTCCGGACCCCAATCTGCCCGCCGTGATCATCGGCCCGACCCCCTTCCGCGCCTGGTATTACGGCCTGCCGTCCGACCTGTTCGCCGAAAGCATGGCCTTTGCCGTGCTGGGCATGAACCTTGAGACCATGCAGACCCTGGCCGAACAACTCGCCAATACGGTGCGTGCGAATGCAGGCAAGCTGCCCAGCGCCGAATACGCCCATTTCATGGATGCGGTCGGCAAGTTCAATCAAGGTGTGTTCAAGCTGATCCGCGAATGCGTCAGCGAGATCGCCTTCATCGACGACCTGACCGGCGTCGGCAACGAAAACGGCATGAAGCTGCATATCGCGGCCGAATTGGAGCGCGTGCGCCGCACCAATCAGCGCTGCTGTGTCGCCCTCGTCGAGATCGACAATTTCCGCCTGCCAGGCGGCGATGAAAGCGGCGCTTACGCCATCAACCTCAACGAGGTCATGGCCGCATTCGCGACATTATTGGGCGGCAAGCTGCGGCCCTACGATCAACTATTCCGCACCGGCCAGGAACATTTCATGCTGGCCCTGCCCTATACCGAAAGCGACGTCGCCGAAGCCGTGCTCAAGCGCCTGGCCGGCACCTTGACCGGGGGACGGCTCAAACTGATCGACGAAACGCCGATCGATCTCGATATCCGCTTCGGCCTCGCCTCGATCGAGCCCAACGATACGATCGATAGCGTCATCGAAAACGCCTATGCCGCGCTCGACCAGACGCGCGGGCCCAAGCCGATGATGATCGCAACCTACCGGCATTATTAGAACCAAGCGGCTCGACATGCCGAAGGTGCGGCCGTCATAATCACCGCCAATAACAAACGTCTACAGGAAGGGTAAGGTATGAACCGCCGCATCATCGCGACGCTTGCTGTCTCCGTCTTCGTGCTCTCCGCCTGCGGCTTTCGTGTGCCGCTGAACCCGACCTTATCGCAAAAGCAGATTGCCGACGTGGTGGCGAGCCCGGATCGGGCAGCCGCCGACCGCCAGAACGACGTGCGCCGCAAACCTGAAGAGGTCCTCGCCTTCATCGGCGTCAAACCCGGCAGCGCGGCGCTCGATATCAGCGCGGCGGCCGGCTACACCACAGAATTGCTGTCGCGCGCCATCGGCCCCAACGGCGCGGTCTATGGCCAGAGCGCGCCGCCGCGCGAGAACGCGCCGCGCCCGGCCCAGCCCGAAGGCAATTCGTCCGGCGTCGCCGCCCCGGCAGCTGCCCCCGCCGCCGCACCCGTGCGGCGCACGTCGCCCGAACAACTCGCGGCCCGCACCGAGGCCATGCGCGCCGCCAAGAATTTCGCCTTCGCGCCCATCGTTCCGGTCGTGCAGCCCTTCGACAATCCGGTGCCGGCGCAGGCCACGCCGGGCAAGCTCGATCTCGTCACCTTCATGTTCAATTACCACGACATGGGCTTCATGGGTGTCGATCGCGCCGCCATGAACCGCGCCATCTTCGCCGCGCTTAAAAGCGGCGGCCAATACGTGATCGCCGACCATGCAGGCCGTCCCGGCACCGGCATTTCGGAAAGCGGCACGCTGCACCGCATGGAAGAAGCCTTCCTGATCAAGGAAGTCGAGGCGGCCGGCTTCAAGCTCGCGGCGCGCGGCACGTTCCTGAGCAATCCGAACGATCCGAAGGACAAGAACACGCCCGATCCGCCCCAGCCCAAGGACGACTTCATCGTGAAGTTCGTGAAGCCGTAAGCGAAAAAACAAACGGCAGAATAAAAGACCAAAACAGGGAGCTATCGATGACGTCATTCAAATACGCGCTCGGCGTGCTTGCCGTGTTCGCCTGCTCATCGGCGCAGGCCCAAGACATCACCTTCAAAGGCCAGGATGTGACGGTGAGCGTCGGCGTCGGCCCGGGCGGCGGCTACGATACCTATGCGCGCCATTTCGCCCGCCATCTCGGCAAGCACCTGCCCGGCACGCCGAACGTCATCGTCAAGAACGAGCCGGGTGCGGGCAGCCTCAAGCTTGCGGTGCGCATGTACAACGCGGCGCGCAAGGACGGCACCGAATTGGCGCTGATCCCCTCGTCCGTGGCGCTCGAACCGTTGTTCGGCAATTCGGATGCGCAGTTCGATACCAACAAGCTCAATTGGATCGGCAATCTCGATTCCGATATCTCGAGCTGCGGCGTGTGGAAACACGCCAACGTGAAAAGCTGGGAAGATCTGAAGACACGCGAAATCATCTTCGGCGCGACCGGCCCGTCGGCCATTACCTCGATCCATCCCAACGTGATGGCGTCGCTGGTCGGCCTGAAGATCAAGGTGATTTCCGGTTACGCCGGCACACGCGACATCAATGTCGCGATGCAGCGCGGCGAAGTCGATGCGACTTGCGGCATGTATATGAGCACCATCCGCTCGCAGTATCAGCAGAACGTCGATGCCGGCGAGTTGTCGATCCTGATGACCTTCGGCAAGGAACGCACCAAGGATTTCCCGAACGTCGCCAGTCTGTTCGAATTGGTGAAGCCCGGCGAAGATCGCCAGTTAGCCGAGCTGATCTTCGGCGCCGACGCCATCGGCCGCCCGATCGCCGCACCGCCGGGCATGGCGCCCGAGCGTGTGGCGCTGTTGCGTAAGGCGTTCGACGCCACCGTCGCCGATCCGGACTACATCGCCGAGGCCGCCAAGATCGGGCTCAGCATCACCTCGATGCCGGGCGCCGAACTGCAAAAGCAATTTGCCGCGTTCTACGAAGCGCCGAAGGCCGTCGTCGCCAAGGCGCAAACCGTGATGGGGCGCTAACTGGCAAACCTTTTACGCAACCGCACACGCGGGATGGCCCGCCGTTTTTTCGTAACGGCGGGCATCCTCGCCATTCTCGCCCTGGTCTACCTCATCGTCGGTTGATAACGGAGCCGTGAGGACGCGGAACCACGGCTCCGCGCACCCGTTGTCATTCCATCGCACCGACGAAGGGATGACATCATGTGCCCAACCAAAAAATTCCTGCTGGCCGCCGTCAGCGCCGCCATTCTGACCGGCGCCAACCTGCCCGGTCTCGCACAGGCACAAAGCGCGGGTGCCTCCGGCGGAGCCTCCGGCACCGGCAGCAGCATCGGCGGCAATGGTGCGGGCTCCGGCAATCTCGGCAACAATCTGGGGACCATTAGCCCGGGCACCAATCCGACCGGCTTGCCGCCGGGTTCGCCCGGCTCGGGCACGCTAGGTTCCAAAGTCGACGGCGCGGTCAACGGCAGCAACCGCCTTCCCGGCATCACGCCGTACCCGAGCGCGACGGGTAGCGGCACGCCGGTTCCGGAACTGGCGCGACCGCGCAGTTCGGGCGCGGAGATTGGGGGAACGGCCGGTGCTAGCGGACGCGGTGCGGTGGAGATTCCGCCGCGCTGATTCGGGCGCAGTCCCAGCGGATCTCGCCGACCATCCGATGACACAATGTGTAAAGTTTTTGATAGGAACCAACTTGGCCCACTTCCCCTTTCGTGAGTGTTAGGACTTCACGCACGAAAGGGATCATCAATGGTTTCGAAGAAAACGTTTCTCGCGGTGGCTGCTGCGCTGACCGCGACTGGGTTGTTGTCGGCAACGCAGATCAACGCCGCGCCGCAGGTTCCGGTTGAGATGCTGATCGCTCAGGCCAATGTCGGCGCGGGCGCTAACGCGGGCACCAGTGTCGGCGTACAGCTGCCGGGTGTCGGCGTGGGTGCCGGCGCAGGTGTCGGTGCGGGCGCAGGCGCCAATGGCTCGGGCTCGAGCAATGGCGGCGCGAGCGGCTCGGCCTCGGGCGGTGCGAATGCCGGCGCGGGCGCCAACAGCAATTCGTCGGGCAGCGCGGGTGCCGGTGTCGGCGCCAGCCGTTCCGGGGCGGGCTCGGCATCGGGCAATGGCTCCGGCGTGGGCATCGGCGGTTCCGGCTCGGCCGGCGCTTCCGGTTCTGGCGCGGTGCGCGTTCCTGGCCGCTAATCGCCATCGCTCAAAGCTAAAACAAAGCCGCCGGTCATCCGTGAGGACGACCGGCGGCTTTTGTTTGTTAGGCGTATCGACGGTCAGTGCAAGCCCGAGCCGCGATTGGTGATGCCAGACCCGCCGCCGTAAACCGGATTATTGCCGATCGGTTGGCCGGCGCGCAGATCGTTCTGACGCTGAATGCAGTCCTGCCGCGACCGCGGATCGCTGATCTGCGCACACTGATCGGAGCCTGCCGCACGCGGCGCGGTGCTGCTCGGTCCGCTCGGAACGGCGTTCGGATTGACCATCTCACCGCCGCGATTGGTGCCCATACCGGTCGGCGAACTGGCGCTATTTGCTTGGGCGAGCTGCATGGGTGCTGTGGCGGTCTCGGCGCTGGCGTGGCCGGCGGAGAAACCAATGAGTGCGGCCGATGCCGCTGCGACGACGGAGAATGTCTTCAAATCGATCATGCGGTTGTTCCCTTATTGCAAGTCCGGGGGCGGACAAGGATTCAACCGAGCAAGGTTAGGGTCGTTCCGAAATCAGGCCCTCACGATCTTGCGACGACGCAAAGGTCACATGTCTTAAACGCGTTTCGCGCTTTCGCCCGCCGACAGGGCCGCGAGGTCGGCCGGGACCATTTCACCCAGCAACATGCGAGCACGCGATTGCGCATCGAGCCCGGCCAGGGGCGCAATTTTGACTTCGCCCTGATATTGGACCTTTACCGCGTCGCCTTCGACGACATATGTCCCGCTATAGGGTTTGCCGTCGCGCGCGACCTCAACCGTGTGAACGCCATCTTCCGGATCGGACATGGTTTACGCTCCTTACTTGCTGCCGCTGCTCACGACCAAGGTGGGCTCAACGGACGCATTGACGGCCGCGGCCGGCGACGGCCCGCTGCTCACACGGATCATGCAGTCCTGACGTTCGCGCGGGCTGGTGAGACGGCCACATTGCCCGACCGCCATGGTGCTGGTCAGTTGCGGGCTGTGGGTGCGCCGCCCGGTCGAGGGCGCCGATTTGCTTTCGGTATCGAAGCGCGGCGCCAAGATCCGGGGCGCATCCAGATCCGAACGCAATTCCTGGCCTTGGGCCGGCGATGCCAGCGCGAACGACATCCACAGATTTAACGCGCACATCGCGAAGAGTGCGGCGACGAGCCCGGCGGCGCGCAGATCGCTGCGAAAATATGGTCCAGTGCTGATCCCAATTTCAGTCATGAAGGCGGTTCCTACTGCATCCCGCACCCCTGCGCGGTATATACAGTTCAACCGCACCCGCGACGGTCTGTTCCGTGCGTCTGGATAGGGTCACAGGCGGGTACGCGGATTGGACCGGATGTCCGAAGAATGTCTCGCCCCATCGCCGGCGGAACCGCCGCCGCGCTGATGCGCTTAAGCCGGGATGGATTACACTTCCGCCGTCGGCTACCTCGCCGCCCTGATCACCACCGCCTCCAACCTGCCGCAGGCGATCAAGTGCTGGCAGACGGGCGAGACGCATGACATCTCGCTCAAGGCCTTCATCATCCTGGCCGCCGGCCTCGGCACCTGGGTGGTTTATGGGGTGTTGAAGAGTGACGTTCCGCTCATCGCCGCCAATGCGATTTCAGCAGCGATCGCGCTGTCCATCGTCGCGGCGAAATTGAAGAACGGCTAGGTCAGGCGCTCAGGCGCACTCGCCCAGCCCTCGCCGCTCAGTTCGCAATCGGTGACGGGGCAAACGAACCGCGTGCCCGGCGGGCGCACCGGATGGGCCGCCGTGCCGGACGGGATAAAGGAATGAAATAGCTGGCATTCCTTTTCGAATGCCTTTCGTGTCGACACATAGCTGCGGAATTTAAAGGCATCGTGCGCACCAATCTGCGCCGTCAACGCACCCGCCAGATCGCGGTCGTCACGCCCAACTTTTCGCACGAAAAATTTGCCATCACGCAGACGCCCCAGCGCATAGGCGCCGATCGACAATGGCTCGATATGCTCGGCGATGCTGTCAGCCGTCAGCGTAAACGGGCCGAGCAGCCCGGACCCTTGCGCAGCCACTTTTGGGGCAGGTTTAGCCATGGCGCGAAATTAATCGCGGCACCGCGCCGAAGTCCAGAGGGTGTCAGCCGCCCACGCTGGTGGGCTTGCCAAGGTCGGCCAGGATCTGGCGCACCTTCACCGCCAAATCCTCCATCGTGAAGGGCTTGGGAATGAAGTTGATGCCCGTATCGAGGATGCCGTTATGGACCACCGCATTGCGCGTGAAACCGGTAGTGAAGAGCACGCGCATATTGGGACGGCGCGTCAACACCTCGTCGGCCAACTGACGGCCGTTCACGTCGGGCATCACAATATCGGTGAACAGCAACACGATCTCGGGATGCTGATCGACAATTTCGAGCGCCTCGATCGCGTGGCCGGCCTGCAGGACCGTGTAGCCCAGCTCGCGCAGGGTATCGGCCGTCAGCTGGCGCAGGCGATCCTCGTCCTCAACCACCAAGATGACTTCGTCCGCCGACCCACCGGCGATGGGCCGCGATTCGCGTTGTACGGTCGCCGGCATGGCATCGCCGTAATGACGCGGCAGGTAGATCTTGATCGTCGTGCCGTGGTTCGGCTCCGAATAGATCTTGATATGGCCTTTGGACTGTTTAACGAAACCATAGACCTGCGACAGGCCGAGTCCCGTCCCCATACCCGTCTTCTTCGTCGTGAAGAACGGATCGAACGCGCGATCGACCACATCGGCGGTCATACCGGTGCCGGTGTCGCTGACCGCGATCTGGACATATTGGCCGGCGCTCGTGCCATCGTTCTCGCGGCAATATTCGTCATCGAGATAGGTGTTCGCCGTCTCGATCGTCAGGCGGCCGCCGTCGATCATCGCATCGCGCGCATTGACGCACAGATTGACCAGCGCGTTTTCCAATTGCGGCGCATCGGCGAAGGTCTTCCACAGGCCGGCGCCCAGCACGGTTTCGACGCGGATCTGTTCGCCGAGCGTGCGGCGCAGCAGTTCCGACATATTGCTGACCAGACGATTGGGTTCGACCACGTCGGGCGCCAGCGCCTGCTGACGCGAGAAGGCGAGCAAGCGGCTGGTCAGGGTCTTGGCGCGGTTGACGCCTTCGAGCGCCGTATTGACGAAACGCTGCAGATCGTGGGTTTCGCCGCGATCGAGCCGACGCTGGATCAGGCTGAGGCTCGACAACATGATCGACAGCATATTGTTGAAGTCGTGCGCGATGCCGCCGGTGAGTTGGCCGACCGCTTCGATCTTTTGGAATTGCCGCAGATCGCTCTCGGCCTTTTCGCGTGCCGTCATCTGGGCGAGCAATTCGGTATTGATCTGCGCCAGCTCGCGCGTGCGCTCATCGACCTTGGCTTCCAGGATCTCGGCATGCGCGCGCACCTGTTCGGCGGCGAAGGCCAGCGCATCCTGCACGGCAGTGAATTCGCGCAAGGATGTCTCGACGCGTACCGGCGTGCGCATATCGCCGACCTGACGCCCCGCCACGGCGAGCCCGGCCAACGGCCGCGCCACGAAGCTCCACAGCCACAGGGCGATCAAGGAAGTGCCGAGCAGCACGATCGCGCCGAAGGCGGCGAGGATATAAAGCGAATCGCGCAACGGCGCTTCGATCACGGCCTGCGGGATATTGGCGGCGACCAGCCAATTGCCGATCGCGGTATGCGAATAGCCGACCAGCGCCGGCCGGCCACCGCTCGGCCCGATGAAGGTACCTTCGAACTTATTCGCCAGGGCGAGATATTCCGGCGCGCCGGGCTTACCGGTCACGCCCTCGTGATTCTGTGAGCGCGTGACATAGACGCCGTTGGCATCGCCAACACCAATGATCCAGCGCGGCGGCGTGACCGCCTTGATCACCTGATGGAAGTGCAACGAATCGACACTGACATGCAGCAGGTATTGCTTGCCGGAATTGGTTTTGACGGCAAGCACGATCGTGACAATCGGATTGCCGGTGCTGACCGCATTGACCACGTTGGTGACAACCGGCTCGCTCGTTTCGAGGGCGCGATCGTCCACCGAATAAGGGCTGCGCGGCAGTTGATCGCGCTCTTCATAGGGCCGACGTGTGTTCCAAAGCTGCTGACGGTCTTCCACGCGACGGATCGCGATGTTGACGCCACCGAAGGATTTGACCCGCTGCGCCTGCTGATACAACGACTCCATATCGTCATTGGCCAAAGCGTTCGATAACGCGAGCGTCTGCAACGTCGTCTGCAAGCCCTGCAGGTTGCGATCGATCGCGGTCGCGGCGGCGCGCGCCACGCCGATGCCTTCAAGCTCGTAACGCGCCCGTTCGGATTCCGCGTAACGCAGCAGCAGGAAGCCGGCGAACAGGATGCCCGGAATGACGAGAACGGCGACCAGCGCCAGGATGATGGCCTGGGTGGGGACTCGCCCGCGGGGGCGCGTGGGGGCCAAGGCGGCGGCCATGCGGGGAATATCGTCCTGCATCTCTGAACTGGCCGTTTTCGGCTCGTTGAGCGGAGAAACCGCCAGCGGCGGAGACATCACAGCTCCGGGATCATCTCCCACTCTCCGGTCCATCGTCCCCCGCCCCAATCACGCTTCGCCAGTATCGTCAGGCGACCTTAGCGTTTCCGGCGGAAAATCGCACCCTCGAGCGTTGTGACCTTTTTTGGTCACAACGGCTCAGTCGGGCAGCGGAAAGTCTTACAACCTAACGCGTTGCCGCGTTCAGACGTTGGCTGTTGTCCTTGGTGTCGTAGATGTTAATGGCTTCCTTGCCTTCCGCCGCCTTGGCCATGCGCTCGCGGATTTCGGTCGCCATCGCGTCGTTACGCTGCACGGCGGGACGCGCCTGCATCGCCTTAAACCAGCGGTGGAAGTTCGGGTACTCGGCCTCGGTGATGCCGCGATCCTTGTGGCCCTTGGTCCAGCCATAGGTCGCCATGTCCGCGATGGTATATTCGTCGCAACCCAGCCAGGCGCTGTCCTTCAGGCGATTATCGAGCACGCGGTAGAGTCGGATCGATTCATTGTTATAACGATCCTTCGCGTATTGGATATTTTCCTTGGTGTAGGTGTTGAAGTGGTTGGCCTGCCCGAACATCGGGCCGACATGCGCCATCTGGAAAATGACCCATTGCAGGGTGTCGTACCGCTTGCGCGCATCCTTGGGCAGGAACTTGCCGAACTTCTCGGCCAGATAAATCAGGATCGCCCCGGATTCCATCATCGTGTATGGCTTGCCGCCCGGCCCATCGGGATCGACGATGGTCGGGATCTTATTGTTGGGCGACAGTTTCAGGTATTCGGGTTTGAACTGGTCGCCCAGGCGGATGTTGATGTCGAAGTGTTTCCACGCGACGCCCAATTCCTCGAGCATGATCATGACCTTCTGCCCGTTGGGCGTCGGCGACGAATGCAATTCGATCATTTGATATATCCTCCTGGCGCCCGCGCCCTGCTCTATGGCGAGGTTGGCGGCGCCCCTCCTGGGGGTTAAACTTGGAACATTGGTTCCGATGCCATGTTCGATATTAGGGAGTTTGAGCGCCATGAGCGACAAGATCAAGAAATCCGAGGCCGAATGGCGCGCCGAGTTGACGCCCGAACAGTATCACGTGACCCGTGAACACGGCACCGAAGCGCCCTTCACCGGCGAATATTTCAAGACCAAGGCGCCCGGCATCTATAAATGCATCGGCTGCGGTACGGACCTGTTCCTATCCGACGACAAATTCGATTCCGGCACCGGCTGGCCGTCCTATACGCGCCCGGCCGCGGACGACGTGATCGAGGAAACCCGCGATGTCAGCCACATGATGGTGCGCACCGAGGTTCACTGCAAAAAGTGCGGCGCCCATCTCGGCCATCTGTTTCCCGATGGCCCCGCGCCGACCGGCCTGCGCTATTGCATCAATTCGGCGTCGCTGAAGCTCGACCCGAAGAAATAGCGGTCCCGTCGACGTCCTCGAATGACTTCCGCCACTGGCATGAAGCCGGTGACGCGCGGCATCCTATACATGATCGCCGCGTCAGCGCTCATTTCCGCCAACGATGCGGCGATCAAGGTGCTGATCACGCAAGGCTTCCATTCGCTCGAGGTCGTGTTCTTCCGTAATTTTTTCGGTGTGCTCGCCTTCCTGCCGTTCTATTGGCGGCTCGGCATGGCGTCCTTACGGACCGAACGCTTCGGCTTTCATCTGTTCAAGAACCTGCTGCAAACGACGAGCATCGTCGCCTATTTCTGGGCGCTCGGCTTGATCAGCTTGGCCGATGCGGCGGCGCTCGGCTTCATGCAGCCGATCTTTTCGTCAGCGGGCGCCATCTTGTTCATGGGCGAGCGTTCGCGTTTGATCCGCTGGGTCTGCATCGCCACCGGCATGGGCGGCATGGTGATCCTGCTGTCGCCCGGCCTCAGCGGCACACTCAACATGGGCACCCTGCTGGTGATCGGCGCCACCATCGTCGGCGCCTGTGTACGTTTGATGACCAAGAACCTGATCCGCACCGACTCGGCCTCGACCATCGTCATCTACTTGTCCGTCACGGTCACGGTGCTGACCTTCATCCCGTCGCTGTTCGTCTGGGTTTGGCCCAATTTCTGGCAATGGGTCCTGTTCATCGCCATCGGCGCCTCAGGCAGCGCCTGCCACTGGCTGATGACCGAGGCCCTGAAGCATGGCGACGTGACCGCGATCGAGCCGATGAACTACACGCGGCTGGTGTGGGCAGCCTTTTTCGGCATGCTTATCTTCGGCAACGTGCCCGGGCTGGCCACCTGGGTGGGGGGTGCGATCATCATCACAGGCGCAATCCTGCTGCTGCGCGTCGAAACCCGCGAAAGACAGCGGATTTCCTAGGATATTTCGGTGTTAAGACATTGACGCCGAGCGCTTTTTTGGGTTCGATGGCCACAACTGCACATTGAGAAGCTGGGAGATAACTTCATGGCTCAGATCGCGTATGGCGTTGGGACCTCGCATGGCCCGCTCCTGAACCTGCCGCCCGCCGAATGGGAAGTCCGCGCCAATTTTGATCGCGCGCAAATCGACCTAGCACTGCGCGATGGCACCTATACCTACGAGGAACTTCATAAACATCGCGGCGGCCCGCATTTCGCGAAGTTCACCACGCTCGACGAACGCACCGCGCGGCACACGCGTTGCCAGCAAGGTCTCGATCAATTGGGCGACAAGCTGCTGGCCGCCGATCCGGACATCATGGTCGTCGTCGGCGACGATCAGCACGAGTGGTTCATGGAAGACAAGCAGCCGTCCTTCTCCGTTTTCTGCGGCGACGAGATCCAGAACCTCACGCTCACCGAAGAAGAGCGCGAACACAAAATCAAAATCGGCCGCGGCAGCGATATGTATTCCTATCGCCCGCTCGCCGATCAGGCCTATCCGGTCGCCAAGGACCTCTCGCTGCACATCCACCAACAGGCGGTCGAGGACGAATTCGACGTCGCCGCCTGCATGAAGCAGCCGACCGATGCGGACGGCTCCATTCGTTCCGTCGGCCATGCCATCGGCTTCATCTATCGCCGCCTGCTGCGCGATAAGCCGGTGCCGGTCGTGCCTGTGCTGCTCAACACCTTCTATCCGCCCAACCAACCAACGCCGAAGCGTTGCTACGAATTCGGCAAGTCGATCGGTCGCGCGATCCGCTCGTGGAAATCCGACGCGCGCATCGCGGCGGTCGCATCGGGCGGCATCAGCCACTTCGTCGTCGATGAGGAATGGGATCACAAGATGCTCGGCGCCTTCAAGAACGGCGACGTCGAGACTTTGATCAACGAACCGAACATCATGTTCCGCTCGGGCTCGTCGGAAACCAAGAATTGGATCTGCGTCGCCGGCATCCTCGAAGGCAGCGGCCTGAAGATGGACCTGCTCGACTACGTGCCGTGCTATCGCACCGACGCCGGTACCGGCTCGGGCATGGCGTTCGCAACCTGGTCCTAGCGGCGTAAAGACAAACGCGGAAGCCTCGCCGGTTCACCGGCGGGCCGTCCGGGTTACGTAAGTCGGAGAGCAATTACGCCATGCGTGCGATCGGCACCATAGCTTCGGCGAACAGTGCCGGCTGGGCGTTGGAAAAGCCGCATGTGCGGACCCTGCTCGATTACCTGCCGGCGGCGGTGGCCGCGATCGGCATCGTGCTGCTCGGCATCATCGCCGAGAACCTCAATACCCGCTCCTTCCAACAGGTCCTGCGCTTCGAGGTGTCGGACGACGTCAACGTCGTGCGCGCCCGCCTCGAAGGCATCATCACCGCCAACGCCAGTCTGATCCGCGGCATGACGGCGGTCATCGCGACAGAGCCCAATATCTCGACTGAGGATTTCAACGAAATCTCCGCCCAGATCATGCGCGGTAAGTCGCAGATCCGGAACATCGTCGGCGCACCCGATATGGTGATCCGCTATGTCTATCCGTTCCAGGGCAACGAGGCCGCGATGGGGCTCGATTACAATGCGGTGCCGGCGCAGCGTGACGCCGCCAACCGCGCCAAGGACCTGGGCGAGCTTGTGCTGGCCGGCCCGGTCGATCTCGTGCAAGGCGGCAAAGGGTTCATCGCGCGCATCCCGGTCACGACGGCCGAAACGCCCGGCCGACCGAGCCGCTTCTGGGGCTTGGTGTCGACGGTCCTCGACCTCGACCGCGTCTATGAAGCCGCCGGCCTCACCGATCCCGATCTTGAAGTCGAAATCGCCATTCGCGGCCGCGACGCGACCGGCCCGGACGGCGCCATTTTCTACGGTCGCCCCGATGTCTTCGAAAATTCGCCCGTCCTCGCCGATGTCGTGCTGCCCTACGGTTCGTGGCAGATGGCGGCGATCCCCAAGGGCGGTTGGCCCGCCATCCCATCCAATCAGCGTCTGCTGCAGACCGCGTTTTGGATCGCCGGCATCCTGATCGTCATGCCGTTGATCGCGGTCGGCACCCTGCTCGGCCAACGCCGCCGCGCCGAGGACAGCCTCGTGCGCGCTATGGAAGATTTGCAGGAGAAATCACAGGCGGCCGAAGTTTCCGAAGCTAAATTCGCCGCCGCGTTTGAGCATTCGCCGCTGGTCGCCACCATTTCGCGCCTCGATACCGGCGCCATCCTCGACGTGAACAACGCGTTCCTGCGCACCACGGGTTACGAGCGTTACGAGGCCATCGGGCGCAACAGTTCCGATCTTGGATTGTTCGACGAGTCGCAACGCAACGAGTTCCGTCGTCAGATGATGGAGAACGGCCAGGTCGTCGGCATGGAAACCCGCGCGACGATGAAAAGCGGCCGCGACATCGAAGCGCAGATCTACAGCCAGATTTTCGCCATCGACAATACGCGCTACATCCTGACCCTGGTCGAAGACATCACGCAGCGCAAACGCGCCGAACGCCAAGGCCGCGATGCCCAGGAAGAAGCCGATGCCGCGCAACGCCGGCTACGTAACGCCATAGAAACGGTCAATGACGGCTTCGTGCTGTTCGACCGCGACGACAAGCTGGTGACGGCGAACAGCAACTATTACCGCTTCTTCGAATCGATCGGCGCACCCGTCGTGCCCGGCCAGACGACCTACGAACAGATCATGCGGACCGCCGCCAAGGCCGGGATGTACAAGTCGGCTATCGGCCGCGAAGACCAATATGTCGCCGAACGAATGGCCTCGTTCCACTCGGGCGATCAGACGACCGAACAGGAACTCGTCAACGGCAGTTGGATCCGCGTCACCGAACGGCGCATGAGCGACGGCAGCATGGTGTGCTCCGGCGTCGACATCACCGAACTGAAGCGGCGCGAGGTCGAACTGGACCACGCGCGCATCATGGCCGATGCCGCCAACCAGGCGAAATCGACCTTCCTGTCGTCAATGAGCCACGAACTGCGCACGCCGATGAATGCGATCCTGGGCTTCGCCCAATTGCTGGAACGCGGCGCCCGCCTGCCCGATCCGGAGCGCCAGCGCCAATATGCGCGCCATGTGCTCAATGCCGGCAATTACCTGCTCGAGCTCATCGATCAGGTCCTGGAACTGTCCAAGATCGAAGCCGGCAAGCTGTCGCTGGTTTATGAGAGCGTCGAACTGCCCGACGTCATCGCACACAGCCTGTTCATGGTGGCGAGCCGCGCCAAGAAAGCCGGCGTCACCATCGTCAATCGCGCCGATGGCCTGACCCTGCCCCATCTGTGGGCCGACCGCTCGCGCGTACGCCAGATCCTGCTCAACTTCCTGTCCAACGCCATCAAGTACAACAAGAAAGGCGGCACGGTGACCGTCTCGGCCATCCCGCTCGACGACAAGATGATCCGCATCAAGGTCGAAGACACCGGCACCGGCATTCCCGACGAATACCATTCTCACGTGTTCGAGCCCTTCAACCGATTGGGACGCGAGGCCGACGGCAGCGAGGGTTCGGGGATCGGGCTGGCCATCACCAAGCAGATCGCCGAAATCCTCGGCGGCGCCATCGGCTTCAAAAGCCAGGAAGGCATCGGCAGCTCGTTCTGGGTCGATCTGCCGATCTCGCCCGATGAGATAGCCGACAAAACCGGCGAACGACGTAAGATCGACCGTACCACGCCGGCGCCCGAGCCTGGCGATGCGCGCCAACGCATTCTTTATGTCGAGGACAACGCCTCCAACCTCCAACTCATGGATGAGCTGCTGGGCACCATCGGCAATTTCACCATGACCAGCGCGTCGAACGGCCTCTTGGCACTGCAAATGGTGCACGAAGATCCGCCCGATCTGATCCTGCTCGATATCAACCTGCCCGAAATGGACGGCTTCGAGGTCCTCAAGCGGCTGCAAAACGATCCGGCCACCAAGGACATCCCGGTGATCGCCGTGACCGCCGCCGCCATGCCGGCCGAGGTCGAGCGCGGCCTGTCGGCCGGCTTCAAGGAATACATCACCAAGCCGATCGATATCGCCTCGGTGCTGCGCGCCATCGAACGGCAGATTTCGTAAAAAAGGCCCGGCGAGCAGCCGGGCCTTCCTCATTAAGATAGTCTTCCCGTTCTAATTATCTTCGTCGAAGAAGGCGATGGTACGGATTTCGATCGATTGGCGCGGCGGCGCATCGGTCGGCGTCGTCGGATCGACGAACGCGGTATGCGCGGTGAAGCGCGCCCGGCCGTCCTTCTTGGATTCGTAGACCTTGAAGACGATCGCCTCGTCGCGGCGCATCTTCGGGAAATAGTACCATTCGTGGTTGGGGTTATAGGCAATCTGATAGGTCTCGCCGACCCGGTCTGGGTAACGCCGCTCGGCCGCGATCAGGTCCTTCATCTCCAACGAACGCGCATCGGCGATCGCCAGGGGATCGGCCAGCAGCGGCTTGGTGTCGATCGACCGCCAGACCTGGATGATGGCGAAGCGCCGTTTGATCAGGCCCTCGGCCTCGGCCGGCAGGAGGTCGCGCACGCGTTGCGGCCCCGACCATTCGGTATAGTCGTTATGGACCGACAGCACCGGCTCACGGAGCAGTTGCTCGGCGCGCTGGCCTTCGTCGCCCGAGCGCAACGTATGGTCGAACACATGGACCCGGGCGGCACCCGAAACCTTTTTGATCAGCTCGACACATTCCGGGTAATAGACGGACTTAAGCTCGTCGGGGTCGAGGAAGTTCTTCACCTTGGTGAGGTGATCGACGAATTCGAAACCCTGCACATCGAGGTCGAGGTCTGCCCGGATCGCACGGCCGTCATGGACGACGACCGGCGTCTCCTCGGCCTTGCCGGTGACGCGCCGCGTCATGTTGGCCGGACCGAACGTTTCGTTCACCGGCTTGGTCCCGGTGTTGACGTTGTAGCGCAGCCGGGCTTCGAGGCCGCCGGCGGGAAGCGTTGTATCGGGCATCGAGCCCTCCTGTTTCTTTATGGGCTGAGTCTAATCCTCAGGCTTGCGCGGAGCAACAGGACGCACCAAAGCGAGGCAAAGCTTCAGATGAAGCACTGGATCTAGAGAATTGAAATAGAATGATTAATCGCGCCGATCTAAAGTATCGCGCGAACGCAACGCGGCGTTCTATCAATAGACCATGCGCGCGGTGATGGTCTTGCCTTCCTCGGGCAAGGTAATCATCGCCGCATCGAACGGTGGTGCGCCCAGGAAGACCGGAGCATCGTTGGAAAAGCCGTAACCTTCCTGCGGCAAGCCCAGGAGGCTAATATCCATCTTGCCGTTGTTGTTCTCGTCGTGATGCAGCGCCAGTGCGTAAGGACCCGGCGTCAGCCCTTCGAAGATGACAGTCATCTCGCCTTCGCGCGCCGGCAGATTGCGCGTCACCACGCTTTTGCCGCTGGGGAAATCGACGGGATTATTGAACAGCGCCAGACGCATCTGACCGGCTGAATTGCGGATACCCATCACGGTGACGGTCAGTTCGGATGCAGCAGCCGGTACGACCGCTGCGAGCATCAACGTCAGAGCAAGAGCCCCACCCCGGATCACGGTCGGCGGAGCCCGGTCGAGCCTTACGCCGCGCGGCGCAGCGTAACGGCCTGCACCAACGCCTCGGCGGCGGTGACCTGAGCCTGGGCGGCAGCAAGACCTTCGACAGATGCGCCGGCCAGGGCCTCACGCGCCGTCGTCAGGCGAGCCTGGGCATCCTGCGCGCTGATGTTGGCAACGGCTTCGACCGATTCGGCCAGAACGGTCACCCGCTCCGGCGTCACTTCGGCGAAACCGCCGATGACGAAGAAACTCTGAGTCACATGCCCGCCATTGTGGATATCGACCAGGCCGGGGCGCAGCGTCGTAATCAACGGCGTATGGCCCGGCAGCGCGCCGATATCGCCTTCGGCGCCCGGCACGACGACCATGTCGACCGGTTCCGAGACCGAAAGCGCGGTCGGGGTGACCAGATCGAACTGGATCTTCTGGGAACCGGTGTCAGCCATGGATTAGGCCGCCTGCGCTGCGAGCTTCTGCGCCTTGGCGACGGCTTCTTCGATGGTGCCGACCATGTAGAAGGCCGCTTCCGGCAGGTGATCATAGTCGCCGGCGACTATGCCCTTGAAGCCCTTGATGGTGTCTTCGAGGGACACGAGCACGCCCGGCGAGCCGGTGAAGACTTCGGCCACGTGGAACGGCTGCGACAGGAAGCGCTGGATCTTACGAGCGCGCGACACGGTGAGCTTGTCGTCTTCCGACAGTTCGTCCATGCCCAAGATCGCGATGATGTCCTGCAGCGACTTGTAGGTCTGCAGGGTTTTCTGCACGCCACGCGCGGTGTCGTAATGATCCTGACCGACGATCTTCGGGTCGAGAATACGGCTGTTGGAGTCGAGCGGATCGACGGCCGGGTATATGCCCAATTCGGCGATCTGGCGCGACAACACCGTGGTCGCGTCCAAGTGCGCGAAGGACGCGGCAGGCGCCGGATCGGTCAAGTCGTCAGCGGGCACGTAAATGGCCTGCACCGAGGTGATCGAACCCTTGTTGGTCGAGGTGATGCGTTCCTGCAGAGCGCCCATGTCGGTCGCGAGCGTCGGCTGATAACCCACCGCCGACGGGATACGGCCGAGCAAAGCGGACACTTCCGAGCCTGCCTGGGTGAAGCGGAAGATGTTATCGACGAACAGCAGCACGTCCTGGCCTTCCTGGTCGCGGAAGTATTCCGCGAGCGTGAGGCCCGACAGAGCGACGCGCGCGCGCGCACCCGGCGGCTCGTTCATCTGACCGTACACGAGTGCGGCCTTGGAGCCCGGGCCATCGGTCTTGATAACGCCCGACTCGATCATTTCATGGTAAAGGTCGTTGCCTTCGCGCGTACGTTCACCGACGCCCGCGAACACCGAGAAGCCGCCGTGCGCTTTCGCGACGTTGTTGATCAGTTCCATGATCAGCACGGTCTTGCCGACGCCGGCGCCGCCGAACAGGCCGACCTTACCACCCTTGGAATAAGGCGCGATCAGATCGACGACCTTAATGCCCGTGACGAGAATTTCGGTTTCGGTCGACTGATCGACGAATTCCGGCGCGGCGCGATGGATCGGCAGTTTCGTCTTGGTCGCGATCGGACCGCGTTCGTCCACCGGCTCGCCGATGACGTTCAAGATACGACCGAGCGTCTCGGGACCGACCGGCATCATGATCGGCTCACCCGTGTCGGTGACTTTCGTGCCGCGCACCAGACCATCGGTCGTGTCCATCGCGATCGCGCGGACCTGCGATTCACCAAGATGCTGCGCAACTTCGAGGACCAGACGACGGCCTGGGACGTCAACCTCAAGCGCGTTCAGAATTTCCGGCAGCTCGCCTTCGAACTTAACGTCGACGACCGCGCCCATGATCTGGGAAATCGCACCCACATTATTCTTCGCCATCTTACTCTCCTGGTCTCTAGAGCGCTTCCGCGCCCGAGATGATTTCGATCAGTTCCTTGGTGATCTGTGCCTGACGAGTCCGGTTGTAGGTCATCGTCAGCTTGCCGATCATGTCGCCTGCGTTACGCGTCGCATTGTCCATCGCCGTCATGCGCGCACCATGCTCGGAGGCCGAGCTTTCGAGCAGCGCACGAAAGACCTGAACCCGCAAATTGCCGGGCAGCAGGGCATCGAGGATTTCTTCTTCCGACGGCTCATACTCATAGACCGCACCGGCCGCATTGCCGTGGCCGGCATGGCCGCCGCCGGCCGGAGCCGCTTCGATCTTGGGCGCCTGAACGGGAATGATCTGCAACGGCGTCACGATCTGCGAGATCGCCGAGACGAAGCGATTGAAGAGCAAGGTCGCCACGTCGAATTCGCCGGCTTCGAACATGCCGACAACTTTGTTGGCGATGTCCTGCGCATCGGTGAACTTGACGCCCGTGCGGCCGATATCCTCGACCACACCGATGATCTTCGAGCCATGGTCGCGACGCAAAGACTGCGCGCCTTTGCGGCCGACGCAGAACAGCTTCACTGTCTTGCCCTGCGCTTCGAGCTCAGCGATGCGCCGGCGGGTTTCGCGGGCGATCGTTGCGTTGAAGCCACCGGCCAGACCGCGATCGGATGTCACGGGGATCAGCAGTTGAACCTTGTCCGAGCCGGTGCCTGCGAGCAGGCGCGGGCCATTTTGCGCAACGGCCGGGTTCGACAACACAGACGCGACCATGCGCTCCATGCGTTGCGCGTAAGGACGGGCCGCAACAGCGGCGTCCTGCGCGCGACGCAGACGGCTCGCGGCCACCATCTTCATGGCGGACGTGATCTTCTGCGTCGAACGGACGCTCTTGATGCGCGTCTTGAGAGTTTTAAGGTTGGCCATACGCCGCTATTTCACTTCGAGGTCAAAGGGACGGCGACTTACTGGAAAGACTTGCCGAAATCGTCGAGGAAGCTCTTCAGCTTCGTCTCGGTTTCCGGCTTGATTTCCTTGTCGGTGCGGATCGCGGTCAGGATGTCCTGACCCTTGCCGCGAATGGCGGTCATCAAGGCCTTCTCATAATCGACGACGCGATTGGTCGGGATCGGATCGAGATAGCCCTTCACGCCGGAATACAGCGCAACGACCTGCTCTTCGACCGGGTACGGCATGAACTGACCCTGCTTCAACACTTCGGTCAGTCGCGCGCCGCGCGCCAGCAAGCGCTGGGTCGAGGCGTCGAGGTCGGACGCGAACTGCGAGAAGGCTTCCATTTCGCGGTACTGCGCGAGTTCGAGTTTGATCGAGCCGGCAACCTGCTTCATCGCCTTGATCTGCGCGGCCGAGCCAACGCGGCTGACCGACAGACCGACGTTCACGGCCGGGCGGATGCCCTTATAGAACAGATCGGTTTCAAGGAAGATCTGACCGTCGGTGATCGAGATGACGTTGGTCGGAATGTACGCCGACACGTCGTTCGCCTGGGTTTCGATGACCGGCAGCGCCGTCAACGAACCGAGGCCGGCGGCCTGGCCCATTTTCGCCGCACGTTCGAGCAGACGCGAATGGAGATAGAAAACGTCGCCCGGATAGGCTTCGCGTCCCGGCGGACGGCGCAGCAGCAGCGACATCTGGCGATACGCAACGGCCTGCTTGGTCAAATCGTCGTAGAAGATGACCGCGTGCATGCCGTTGTCGCGGAAGTATTCGCCCATCGAGCAGCCCGTGTAGGGTGCGAGGAACTGCATCGGCGCGGATTCAGACGCCGTCGCCGCGACGATGGTGGTGTATTCCATCGCGCCGTTTTCTTCGAGGATCTTCACGATCTGCGCGACCGACGAGCGCTTCTGCCCGATCGCGACATAGATGCAATGCAGCTTCTCGGAGTCGGTCTTGGCGGCGTCGTTGATCTTCTTCTGGTTGATGATGGTGTCCAGAATGATCGCGGTCTTGCCGGTCTGACGGTCACCGATGATCAGCTCGCGCTGGCCGCGGCCAACCGGGATCAGGCTGTCGATCGCCTTGAGGCCGGTCTGCATCGGCTCGTGCACCGATTTACGCGGGATGATGCCCGGCGCTTTGATTTCCATCAGCGAACGCTGCTTAGCGTTCAGCGGGCCCTTGCCGTCGATCGGCTCACCGAGGCCATCGACCACGCGGCCCAGCAATTCCTTGCCGACCGGAACGTCAACGATCTGGCCCGTACGTTTGACCGTATCGCCTTCTTTGATGGTGCGGTCGGACCCGAAGATCACGACGCCGACGTTGTCCTCTTCGAGGTTCAACGCCATGCCTTTGATACCACCCGGGAACTCGACCATTTCGCCGGCCTGGACCTTTTCGAGGCCATAGACACGGGCGATACCGTCACCGACCGAGAGAACTTGGCCGACTTCGGCAATTTCCGCTTCGGTGCCGAAGTTCTGAATCTGATTTTTGAGAATCGCGGAGATTTCCGCGGCGCGGATTTCCATTTAACCAATCCCTCTCATGGCGAGACGCATATGTTGCAACTTGGTGCGGAGCGACGAATCGACCATCCGCGAACCGATCCGAACGACGAGGCCGCCAAGCAGGCCGGCATCGACGCGAGATTCCACTGAAACTTTACCACCCATCGACTTGCGCAAGGTGGCTTCGAGCTCGGAGAGCTGACGCGATGTCAGCGGCTGCGCGCTCGTGACATGCGCGGTCAGCTCACCACGGCGCCCGGCGAGGATCGCCAGATAGCCTTCGATGACGTCCGGCAGCGCGAACAGGCGGCGATTGGACGCCAGCACACCCGCGAACTTGCGGGTGAGGTCCGAAGCGCCGGCCTTGCTGAGAATTTCGTTGATTGCCTTGCCCTGCTCGGCGCGCGAGATGACCGGCGAGCGAATCATGCGGTTGAAATCGGCCGATTCGGCGATCATCCGCGCAATGGCGCGGAGGTCTTCGGCAACCTGATCGAGCGCTTTGGCCTCGTCGGCCAATTCATACAGCGCCGTCGCATAGCGCCCGGCCAAACCTGTGGCGCCTGTTGTGTCGGATGCCACCTGAACAGTCCCCGTACTTAATTACCCTGGCGATGAATTCCACGTCCGTCCCCGAACCGTGGAAAAGGCGCGTTTGGCGCGGTTTTCTGCCGAACGCGGGGGTTGTCTACCATACCGATACAGGGCACGCAAGCGGACCACCTCAAGCAATCGAGAGCCCTAATAGGCATATAATAAACAAAGGCTTAGTGTGTGTTTCGGCGTCACAAAAAGCTGTAGGGATCAATGTCGAGCTGGACCTTTACGCGGTCCGAGACTCGGGTGCGCGCAATCCAGTCGGCCAGACGGCGCTGCAGGTTCACATTTCGGTCCGCTTTTACCAGGAATCGGCGCCGGTGACGGCCCCGTAGCACGGCCAAGGGCGCCTGGGCCGGCCCCAGGATCTCCATCCCCTGCCCGCGCGGCGCCGTGCGGTTGAGCGCACTGGCGGCATCGTCCACCGCCCGGGCATCGACGCTCGACAGAATCACCCCGGCGAGGCGGCCGAAGGGCGGCATCCCATGATCGCGCCGCTCTTCGGCCTCGGCGGCCACGAAACCCGCGCGGTCACCCACTGACAGCGCCTTCATCACCTTGTTCTCCGGCATGAAGGTCTGCACGAACACCCGGCCCGGCCGCTCCGCGCGCCCGGCGCGTCCCGCCACCTGATAGAGCAATTGGAATGTGCGCTCGGCCGCGCGCAGATCGCCGCCCTCCAGGCCGAGGTCGGCATCGACCACGCCGACCAGGGTCAGATAGGGAAAGTGATAGCCCTTGGCGACGATCTGCGTGCCGATAATCAGATCAACCTCGCGGTCTTCGATCCGGCGCACCAGTTCCTGCGCTTCGCTGGCCGAGCGGATCGTGTCGCTGGCCGCGACCGTGAACGTGACCTCCGGGAACAGCCGCGTGACCTCTTCGGCCAGGCGTTCGACGCCGGGCCCGCAGGCGAACAATTTGTCCTCGACCTTACATTCCGGGCAGGCCTTGGGTTTGGCCATGGAATAGCCGCAGTGATGGCACTGCAGACGGTCGATCAGACGATGCTCGACCAGCCAGGCCGTGCAGCTCGGGCATTTCAAACGATGACCGCAAGCGCGGCAGAGCGTGAGCGGCGCGTAGCCGCGACGATTGAGATAGAGCAACGCCTGCTCTTTGGCCGCGAAGGTTTCGCCGAGCGCTTTGACCAACTGCGGCGACAGCCAATTGCCGCTGTCCATCTTTTCCGCGCGCATGTCGACGACATGGATATCGGGCAGCGCCGCGCCGCCATGGCGATCGGCGAGGACGTGCAGGCCATAACGGCCCGTCTCAGCATTGTTGGCGGTTTCAAGTGACGGCGTGGCCGAAACTAACACCGTCGGAATTTCGCCCAGATGGGCGCGCACCACGGCCATGTCGCGCGCATTGTAGATCACGCCTTCGTCCTGCTTGAACGATGCGTCATGTTCTTCATCGACCACGATGATGCCGAGTGCCTGATATGGCAGGAACAACGCCGAGCGTGCGCCGACCACGATCTGCGCTTCGCCGGTCGCCACCGCGCGCCACGTCGCGCGGCGCTGTGCCATCGGTACTTCGGAATGCCAGATCGCGGGCAAGACGCCAAAGCGCTGGCGGAAACGATCGAGCCATTGCGCGCCTAGCGCGATTTCCGGTAGCAGCACCAATGCTTGCTTGCCCGCAAGCAAAGCCGCGCGCACGGCCTCGATATAAACCTCGGTCTTACCGGAGCCCGGCACGCCTTCCAGCACCGTCACGGAATAGCCGCCCTCAGTCGCCTTGGCGGCCAGATCGTCGGCCGCCGTCTGTTGATCCGAAGATAATGTCGGACCGGGCGCATCGAGATCGGGCGGCGTGAAGCTAGCGGGCGGCGCCATATCGACGCTGATCAGCAAGCCGGCATCGGCCAAGCCCTTGACCACCGATACGCCCACGCCGGCCTCGCGCGCCAGCTCGCTCGCCGGACGCGGCGGCCCGCCGACAAGCACATCAAGCACGCGTTGCCGCGCCGGTGTCATCATTATCTCAGGCGGCGAAGGCAACGCAGCGAACGCGCGTATCGGCGTCGGCGGTGCCAGCGCTTCGGGCACGCTCATCGCCATCCTGAGCACCGAACCCGGCGCGGCCATGGCGTAAGAGGCAACCCAATCGACGAAGCGCCGCGTCGCCTCGACCATCGGCGGACAATCGAGCTTGCCCGCAATTGCCTTCAGCTTGGCGGCGGGGACCTCTTCGGCCTCGCCATCCCAGACGACGCCGATCACCTTGCGCGTGCCCAACGGCACCGAGACGAAATCGCCCGGCGACACACGCAGTTCATCCGGCACGGCATAACTATAGCCACGCCCCAGCGGCAACGGCAGCAGAACACGGACCAGCCGCACCGAATCGGCTGTCAAATTCTTGTGGCCGATCTCATGCGAATCTGAGATCGATGGTGTGGTTTCGGTTGGGGGCATGGGCTACACTGTAGCCGCAACCGGGGGGCCTGCAAGTTGCTAGGCTTTTATGAACGTCCTGGTGCGATCTGGGGCTTTGAGACCCCGCCTACCGCCAGGACGAAGAGACGGCCGTTAGCGGCCGAATGCGCGATGTTTGTGCGCGCGCAGTCGTAATGTGATCGGTTGCCGCCACCAAGACATGTAGAACCAAGAGGACAGACCTCGAAGATGAAATTCTTTATCGATACCGCCGACGTTGAAGAGATTCGCAAACTCGCCAAGACCGGGATGGTCGACGGCGTGACCACCAATCCGACCCTGATCGCCAAATCGGGCCGCAAGATCATGGATGTCATCGCCGAGATCTGCGACGTCGTCCCCGGGCCGATCAGCGCCGAAGTGACCGCCACCGAAACCGAGGGGATGCTGAAGGAAGGGCGCAAGCTCGCCGCCATCGCCAAGAATGTCGCGGTGAAGCTGCCGCTCACGGTCGATGGTCTCACCGCCTGCAAGACGCTGCGCGACGCAGGCACGATGGTCAACGTCACGCTGTGCTTCTCGGCCGCCCAGGCGCTGCTCGCCGCCAAAGCCGGCGCCACGTTCATCTCGCCCTTCGTCGGCCGGCTCGACGATATCGGCCAGGACGGCATGGAGCTGATTTCCGATATCTGCCAGATCTATTCGCAATATCCGGAACTCGAGACCGAAGTGCTGGTCGCCTCGGTGCGCCATCCGGTGCATGTCGTCCAGGCGGCGAAGATGGGTGCGCATGTCGCGACCCTGCCGCCGGCCATCCTGCGCCAGATGTATAACCATCCGCTGACCGACAAGGGCCTGGCTGCCTTCCTCGCCGATTGGGCGAAGACCGGCCAAAGTATTCTGTAATCGAAGGGCGATCTCTGGAGGAAAGATGACCACCGAACCCGCGACACAGGCCGACGATTTCGACGTGGACCTCGCCCCCGAACAGGTCGAGGCTTTCTTACGCGCCAATCCCGGGTTCCTGGGCGAACGGCCGGACCTGATCTCGATCCTCACCCCCCCGTCGCGCTGGGAAGGCGGCGCGGTCGTCGATCTGCAAAGCATGATGGTGCAGCGCCTGCGCGAAGAATCGCGCGACTTGCGCGATGCGGCGAACCTGCTGATCAGCACGACGCGCTCCAACATGATCGTGCAGACACGCACCCATGCCGCCGTGATGGCGTTACTAGGTGCCGACAATTTCGATCGCCTCGCTCACGTCATCCGTCACGACCTGCCGTTGCTGCTCGACGTCGATACGGTGTCGCTCTGCTTCGAGAGCAATTCGTCATCGCCGCCCGATTTCGCCGACGTGCGCTGGCTGCCGGTCGGCAGCGTCGCCAAGACGTTCGGTGGCGATACCGAGCCCTTCTATCGCCTGCTCGAAGATGTCGAAGACGACGGCCAGGTGTTCGGCGAAGCGTCCGGGCTTGTGAAATCGGCGGCACTCGCGCGCGTGCAGCCGGGCAATGGCATTCCCGCCGCCATGCTGGCGTTGGGGGCCCGCGATCGCGGCGCGTTTCATGCGGGCCAATCGTCCGACCTGCTCACCTTCCTCGCGCGCGTCACCGAAATGTGCGTGCACAGATGGCTGCCGGAAGCCCTCAGCTAACAACCGATCTGGCCGAAGCCGGGATTACGATCCCGGCAGAGCCGGCGCTGATCCGCGCCATCGAAGACTGGCGTCAGTGGCTGACCGTCGAGCGCAATTGTTCGGCCCATACGCTCGATGCCTATGGGCGCGATCTCGCCGCCTTTCTGAATTTCCTCACCGAACATTCCGGCCATCGCGTCGGCTTGCGTGATCTTGAAGGCCTGACGGCCGCCGACTTCCGCGCCTATCTCGCGCGCCGCGCCGGCGACGGCCTGACCAAATCCTCCACCGCGCGCGGGCTTTCCAGTTTGCGCAATTTCTTTCGC
Source organism: Rhodospirillaceae bacterium (assembly GCA_947467145.1). Lineage (GTDB taxonomy): Bacteria > Pseudomonadota > Alphaproteobacteria > Rhodospirillales > UBA2165 > CANIGJ01. Next base: position 123,304 of record CANIGJ010000006.1, read on the forward strand.
TTTCTCGAACGCCGTGGGTTGGCCGCCAACGCGGCCATTGGCGCCGTACGCACCCCGAAGCTACCGCGCGGCGTGCCCAAGCCTTTGTCGGTCGAAGACGCCAAGGGGGCGCTCGACGTCGCCGTCGATCTGCATGACGATCCGTGGCAAGCCGCGCGCGATCATGCGCTCTTCACGCTGATCTATGGCTGCGGGTTGCGTATCAGCGAAGCGCTGTCTTTACGCGTCGGCGATGTTCCGGATGGTGACGCCATTACGATTACCGGTAAGGGCAACAAACAGCGCGTCGTGCCCCTGCTCCCGATCGTCAAGGAGCGCATCGCGCATTACCAAGCACAGTGCCCCTACAAGCGCGGCAAACGCGATCCGCTATTCGTCGGCGCACGCGGTATGAAGCTCAATCCCGGCGTCGTGCAGCGCACCATGCGCAAAGTGCGGCTCTATCTCGGCCTGCCCGAAACTGCGACGCCGCACGCGCTGCGCCATTCCTTCGCCACACACTTGCTGGCGGGCGGCGGCGATCTGCGCACCATTCAGGAATTGCTGGGCCACGCGTCGCTGTCGACGACCCAGCGCTATACCGCCGTCGATGAAAAACGCTTGATCGACGTCTATAAGGACACCCACCCGCGCGCACGCGGTTGATACTGCCGTTCAGGGCGGGCAGACTTCAGCCATGAAAATCACACGCTTCAAGATCCAGGACAAAACAAGTTACGGCGTCGTCATCGGTGAGGGCATCGTCGATGTCGGCGCCAAGCTGGGCGGCACCTACCCGGACGTCGTCGATGTGTTGCGCGCCGACGCGCTCAACCGCATTGCCGAATTTTCGGCCGGCCGTATCCCTGATCTCACCTTCGATCAGGTCGAATTCTTGCCACCCGTGCGCAGCCCCAACGCGGTACTCGCCGTCGGACGCAATTACGGCAGCGCCTACGAAGACATGGGCACCAAGTTCCCGGGCCATCCCAGCATCTTCATGCGGCGCTACGAGGCGCAGGCGGCGCATCGCGGCAATTTGGTGCGGCCCAAGGCCTCGCACCTTTACGACGGCGAAGCGGAACTCGCACTCGTCATCGGTAAAGCCGGACGCCACATCAGGGAAGCGGACGCCTTTGGTCACATCATCGGCTATTCGATCTTCAACGACGGCACCCTGGTCGATTGGGGCGATCACACGGCGCGCAATGTGACGCCGGGTAAAAACTTCTTCGCATCGGGCGCCTTCGGCCCGTGGATAGTGACAGCCGACGAGATCGGCGATGCCACCCAGCTTACCATTCTGCATCGCATCAACGGCGAAGAGGTCCAACGCGGCTCGACCTCCGAGATGATCTTTTCGATCCCGGCGATCCTCGCCTATCTATCGACATTCTGCGCTCTGGAACCCGGTGACGTGATCACCACCGGCTCGCCCGGCGGCATCCGCCCGCGTCGCGACAAGGGCCTTTACTATATGCCCGGCGACAGGATCGAGATGGAGATCGATAAGATCGGCGTTCTCGTGAACACCGTGGTGGACGAGGCCTGATCAGTTCTCGCCGTCGCGCCGTGCATTGCCATTGATCAAAAAGTGAAAGGTGAACATCCAGACGATGCTGCCGAGGATGACCGGGCCCGTATAGCCTTGTGCGTTGGGCAGCTTGTCGACGATCACGATCACGGCAAACGGGATTCCATAGATGAAAAACAAACGGCAGGCCGCCGCGAGCCGCCCTTTCATTCTAGCTGTCCCATCGGTGGCCTAAACCGTATCGATCTCTCGGAACCCCTGCTCGGTCGGCACATCGATCGGTGAGGCGGTCACGTTCGTCACCTTCGATTTGGGCGAACCCTGCCAGCAGGCCTGCACCATATCGTCGACCTGATCCTTCGGCCCGGCAAACACGGCCTCGACCGTACCGTCGGCGCGGTTGCGCACCCAGCCGGTGAGGCCGCGCTTGGTCGCACTCTCGACGGTCCAGTTCCGATACCAGACGCGCTGCACCTTGCCTTCGATGCGCGCATGCACGGCAATAATATCGCTGCTCATGGGAAGGTCCTTACGCGAACTCGATCAAGGTCTGATTGACCTCGACGCTTTGGCCCGGCGTTACGAGAACGGCTTTCACCGTACCATCGGCCTCGGCGGTCAGCTGGTTCTCCATCTTCATGGCTTCCACCGACACCAGCGGATCGCCGATGCGCACTTCGGCGCCCACCGTCACGGCGATAGTTTTGACGAGCCCCGGCATAGGCGAAACCAGTATCTTCTGCGCGCGCGCGTTGGTCTTTTCCGGCATGCGCGACAGCATGTCGGCAGCACGCGGCGTCATGACGCGCGCGACGGCCCGGAAACCGGTGTGGCGCAAGGTGATCGTATCGCCGGCGCGTTCGCACTGAACAGTATAATCCTCACCATCGATGCGCGCCTGGAAAAGGCTTTTGGACGGCGACCAATCGGTGCACACCAGATAGGTATGCGCTGCGGTCCGCACTTCGTAGCCATCCTCGGCCACCGCAATCTGCACCGCGTGATGGGTATTGTTGAGCACGACGACCCAGCCGTCATCCTCGACGCGCGGACGCGATGCGGCTGCGATCGCCGTACCATCGCTGAGGCGCGGCTGCAGATTGGTGCGGCGTGCGGCCAGTATACGGCTCATAACCGCCGCGACCGCAACCAGGCGCCCGACATCGGGATACGTGCCCTGCATCGGGATGAAGCGATCGCCGAATTCCTGAGCAATGAAGCCGGTATCGAGTTCGGCCGCCTGGAAGCGCGGATGCGCCATGATGGCCGCCAGGAATTCGATGTTCGATGCCAGACCGCGCACTTCGAATTCGTCGAGGGCGCGCCGCATCGCTTTGATCGCTTCGTCGCGCGTCGGCCCGGTCGCGATCAGTTTCGAAATCATCGGATCGTAGAACCGCGTGATCTCGTCACCCTCGGCGACACCGGCATCGATACGCACGCTCTTCTGCGTGCCGAAGACACCGCTGGTCGGTTCGCGATATTTCACCAAGCGGCCGATCGCCGGTAGGAAGCCGCGCGTCGGATCTTCGGCATAAAGCCGCGCCTCGATCGCACTGCCCTTCCACGTTACATCGCTTTGGCCAAACGATAGTTTCTCGCCCGCCGCGACGCGGAACATCTGTTCGACGATGTCGACGCCGGTCACCATCTCGGTCACCGGATGTTCGACCTGGAGACGCGTATTCATTTCGAGGAAGAAGAAGTTGCGGTTCACATCGACGACGAATTCCACCGTTCCGGCCGAGGTGTAATCAACTTCGCGCGCCAGGGCGACCGCGGCGGCACCCATGCGTTCGCGCATGTCCGGCGTGACGAACGGGCTCGGGCATTCCTCGATCACCTTCTGGTGACGACGCTGGATCGAACATTCGCGTTCGCCCAGATGCAGCACGGTGCCGTGTTTGTCGCCCAGCACCTGGATCTCGATATGGCGCGGCTGCACGATGAATTTTTCGACGAACACGCGATCGTCACCAAAAGCGCCCTTGGCTTCGTTGCGGCAGGCGCGCAGCGAATCTTCGATCTGCGATTCCTCGGCCACGACGCGCATGCCTTTGCCGCCGCCGCCGGCGCTCGCCTTCAGCATGACCGGATAACCGATCTCGCGCGCAATGCGTTTGGCTTCGGCCGCATCCTCGACCGCGTCGCCGCCACCCGGCACCGTCGGCACCCCAGCGGCCACAGCGATCCGCTTCGAAGCGATCTTGTCGCCCATCTTGTGGACGGCTTCGATGCTCGGCCCGACAAAGGTGATCCCGGCGGCCGCCAGCCGTTCGGCGAATTGCGCGTTTTCAGACAAGAAGCCGTAGCCCGGGTGCACACATTCGGCGCCCGATTCCTCGACCGCGCGGATCAGCGCATCGACATTGAGATAACTTTGCGCCGCCGGCGCCGGTCCCAACAGGATCGCGTCGGATGCCATATCGACATGCAACGCGTTCTTATCGGCTTCGGAATAGACGGCGATCGTGCGCATGCCGAGGGCGCGGGCCGAGCGGATGATTCGGCACGCGATCTCGCCACGATTGGCTATGAGGACAGAATCGAACATGGGGCGAGACTAGCCCAAGCCGCCCGGTTAAGCCGCCTGTTTTTTCGCCTGCCGGACCGCCTGCCACACTTTTTCGGCAACGGCCGGCATTTCGATTTCTGGTGCGCCAACTGAGGCCAGCGCATCGTTGACGGCGTTCATATAGGCCGGTAGCGCGCCACAGGTGCCCGATTCGCCCGCCCCCTTGACGCCCAGCGGATTGCGCTTGGTCGGGACCTCGTTGTTCGTGATTTCGAAATGACAGAAATCAGCGGCACGCGGCATGGCGTAATCCATGAACGATCCGGTGAGCACCTGGCCGGTGCCGGGCTCATAGATCATCTGTTCCATCATCGCCTGCCCGGCGCCCTGTGCGATGCCGCCATAGATCTGACCGTGGAACAGCAGCGGGTTGAGCACCACGCCAACATCGTCCACCGCCGAGTAACGCGTCATCTCGACAAGCCCGGTATCGGGATCGATTTCGACCTCACAGATATGTGCGCCGGTCGGCCAGGTGCCACCCATGGGTGATTCGTAATTCACCGCCTCGGTGAAGCCCGGCTCCATGCCCTTGGGCAACGTGCCCGGCTTGAAGGTCAGCTTGGCGAGATCGGCGATGCCGATGGTCTTGTCGGTACCGGCGACGGCGAATTTGCCGTCGGCGAATTCGATATCGCCCTCGGCCGCTTCGAACACATGCGCCGCGATCTTCTTGCCTTTGGCGATCAGCTTATCGGCGGCGGTGAAAACAGCCGAGCCGGCCAGCTGCGCCGTGCGCGAACCGAACGAACCGACACCGATGGTCACGGTTTCGGTATCGCCATCGATATATTTCACACGATCGGCATCGATGCCGAGCTTATCGGTCAGGATCTGCTTGAAGGTCGTCATATGACCTTGGCCCTGATCCTTGCTGCCCATCAGCATGGTGACGGCACCCGACGGATCGAAGCGCACCTCGGCATGCTCGAAGCCCATGCCGCCGGCCGGCGCCACGGTATTGGACACGCCGAAGCCGACGATCTTACCGCGCTTGGCAGCTTCCGCTTTACGCGTCTTTAGACCGGGATAATCCGCGATCTCCAGCGCGTCTTCCAAATTCTTCGGGAAATCGCCGCAATCATAGACTTGGCCCACCGCCGTCTTGTACGGCATGGCTTCGGGTTGAACGGTGTTGAGACGACGCAGTTCGATGCCGTCCATGCCGAGCTTGCGTGCGGCCTTGTCCATCAAGGTCTCGATGACATAAAGCGGCTCGGGCCGTCCGCCGCCGCGATAGAACGACATCATCATCGTGTTGGTGAATAGCGCCGTCACTTCGGCGAAAATCGCCGGCGTGGTGTAGGTGCTGGCGAGACAACCGAGCGCCGCCGTCGACGGCATCGATTGGCGTTCGCAGGTGAAATAGGCACCGATGGTCGCCAGCGACTTGGTGCGCAACCCTAGGATCTTGCCGTCCTTGCTCAACGCCATCTCGGCCGTGAAGACGACGTCGCGCGCCATATCATCCGTCAGCAGACCTTCGCTCCGTTCGGCGATCCAGCGCACGGGACGGCCCGTCACTTCGGCTGCCCACAGCGCGCAGCAATATTCCGGATAGGTGCCCGCCTTCATGCCGAAACCGCCGCCGACATTTTCGGCGATGATGCGGACCTTCCATTGCGGGATCTTGAAGACCTGATCCGCGATCGCCTGACGCGCACCGTGCACGCCGGAGATGCTGGCGCGCATGGCAAAGGCGCCTTCCGCCGGATCGTATTCGGCGACGCAGCCGCGCACTTCCATCGTGTTCGCGGTGACGCGGTTGATCGGCATCCGCGCTTCGACGATCAGATCGGCCTTGGCGAAGGCGGCTTCGGTCGCGGCCTTATCGCCGAGGGTATGATAGAACGCCTCGTTGGTCGGATTTTCCGGCCATACGGCAGGCGCACCCGGCTTCACCGCGTCTTCGACGGAAATGACAGCTTCCATCGATTCATAATCGACGACGATCTGCTCGGCGGCGTCTTTTGCTTGGTTCAAGGTCTCGGCGACGATAAAGGCCACCGGATCGCCGACATAGCGCACGAAGCCCTGCGCCAAGATCGGTTGACTGCGGAAGAATTGGTTGCTGCCGTCCTTGCGCTTGCGCGGGAAGACCGGGAAGAACGCGCCGAGCCCGCGCGCCTTGGCGTCCTCGCCGGTGAGGATACACAGCACGCCGTCCATCGCCTTGGCGGCACTCGTATCGATCGTGAGGATCTTGGCCGAGCCGTAGGGCGAACGCAGCACATAGGCGCGCGCCTCGTTGAGGCCTTTCACGTCATCGACGTAGCGGCCACGACCGCGCAGCAGGCGCAAATCCTCTTCGCGGGGAACCGCTTCCCCAATGAGATAACGCGCCATGTTATTCCTCCCTCTTTACGCAACAAGTTTCTATCGGGTGTTAGAGCATAGCCCCCGGAAAGTTGGCAACTCATTCCGCTGACCGGGCTCGTGGCGGACTAACCGCCCTTCTGCTCGCCGTATTCCATGCCGACACCCACGAGATGGCCGAACAGCTCGGCCAGCTTGGCCAGGTCCGATTCGGGCAAGGCTGGGCGATTGAGCGACGCGATATTCGCCTTGAGATGCCCGATATCGCCGGTGCCGAACAGGGTGACATGGACCCCGGGCTCATGGCGCGCATAACGATAGGCCGCGTCGATGACATTCTCGGCGCCGCCCGGATGGATCAGGAAATCGAGCGGCGCATCCGTTTCGCCGAGCCAGGCCGGCACCTTGCCCTCGGCCGCCAGCTTTTTCATTTCCTCGGCCAGGCGCCCGGGGAAGGAAAAGATATTGCGCACCGCGTACATGCAGGTGATGGCGATATCGCGTTTGCGGCTCTCCTCCAGCACCAAGCGTCGGCCATTCTGCTGCAGCATGCTGAAGGCGATCATCAGCACATCGATCGCATCGTCGGCGATGGCGCGGCCGGCCATGACATGTTCAGGATCGGGTGGACCGGCCTCGGTAAAACCGAGGAAGCGAAACTTGCCCTTCTCTTTTTCCCTCAACAACGCCGGAACGGTCACGCTCATCGTATAATCGTAGTTCGGCGGCCGCAGGCTATGGACATAAAAGACATCGACGTAATCGGTGCCGAGCGTACGCAGCGAATTGTCCAACCCGGTAATCACCTGTGCAGGCGTGCGGCGCTCGCGCATCCACACATCATGATGCTTGGTGCACAACACGACCTGATCGCGCGGCACCGTTTTGAGCGCCGCACCGACAATCGGCTCGGTGCCGTATTGCTCCGCCGTATCGATGAGATTGATACCGAGATCGAGGGCCGCATGGATGAGAGCCACCGATTGAGCGGTGGTCTTGCCGGTCTTCATTCCCAGACGACTGCCGCCACCGGTCCCGAAGCCGGCGACACTGACCTTAAGGCCGGTCCGGCCGAGTGTGGTGTAATCCATGGATACGAACGTTCTTTACGTCAAGCGTGCGTCGGTTCTTTGACAACAGTCTGCGTTGCCGCACACCACTTCGCATAGGTCGCCGCCATATCGATGGAGAAGCCGCCGCCACGCCCTTCCGAACCCGGATAGGCGACGAGGTATTTCAACGCATCGGCTTCGTCGATACAACCGTTGAAGGAAAACAGCTCCACCAGATTGCCGTCCGGATCGCGCACATAGATGCCACGCCCGTCGGCATGCTGAACGCTTTTCGACAATGCGGAGTCGCGCGCGAGCGCACGCGTATAGGCCTGCATGGCAGCCTCGAAACTGCCGAGATCGATCGACACATGATAGAAGCCGATGCGGCCTTTGACCGGCGCCAGGGTTTCGTAATCGAAATGCATCGGCGACGGTTCGGCATACTGTTCGGGCGCTTGCACCAGGAAGATATCGTGATCTTCCTTTTCGCCACCGAAGCCCAAGGCCTGCGCACGGCCGGGAAAGCCGAACTGCTTCTCCATGCCCAGCACATCCATATACCAAGCCACCGATGCCGGCAGATCCTGACAGTAAAACCCGACATGGACGATGCGGGGCCGCGCACGTTCCGTCATGACTCTCTCCCTTCGTTTATTTTCGTCTTCGTCTTTTTTTAGTACTGGCCACCACCGCGAAACTGACGCTCGCCGACGAGGCAATATTGCGCATCCGGTGTTTGCACCGGAACAACATTTGACGTGTCGCCCGGCGGGAACAACCCCGCGATTTCGAAGATCAGCTTGCGTTTGATGGCGGTAGCGAAATCCTTGAAGTCGTTCGCGACGATCATGAAGGCCCCGGCCCCGCCGATGACGCATTCGCGATAATATCTGTCGAGGTCGCGGATGTTGCGCGTATTACCCGGCCCCGAATTGTCATTGACGATCGGCAGGCCGTTGATCGTGATGCCGGCGGCCAGCGCCATCGCGCGGGCATCCAGAACAGGAATACCCAGATTGTTCGGCCCATCGCCGGAAATATCGATGACCTTGCGGGTCCCTTGGTAATCGTTGCGGCCGAACATGGGCACGATGTACTGGATCGCCGCGCTAATCGACGTCCACGGCCCCGATTCAATCGGCGCTTTTGACAAGGTATCGGTAAACGCCGCCATGGTCTCGGCACCGTCGAGCACGGTCCAATCGATCACGGTGCGTTGAAGATAAGTTCCAGCCCATTCGACATAGGCGACGGCGATCTTGCCGTGCGCACCGCCGCGAATGGCATTGATGACTTCTTCGGAACGTAGGGCTTCGATATAGCCGCCGCGCTGCAGGCGAGCTTCTTCCCAATCGACGCTGCCCGAAACGTCGATAGCAAAAACCAGTTCGATATCGACGGGAATTTCAGCGGCAAAGGCAGGCGAGATGAGCGACAGGCAAAACGCGATCGACGCGTACGCCAGTCGCCTCATCGTTACCTGCCGCCGATTGCCGGAACGGCGCCCTGCTCGCGATTTTTGATCTCGGCTTCGCGGCGCTGACGATAGAGACTGCGCAACGCGCCGTAGAAATCGACCGAGGTCTGACGCAGATTGTCGAGATCGTCGACAATGCCGGCATATTCGTCGAAGCCACTGACGCCAGAGCGCACATAGCCCCAGTTTTCGTTGTCGGTATTGTCGAGGTAATAACCGAGCGGATCGAAGTAACCGTCGACCAGCAGCTTGCCGATGGCATCGCGCGGATTGGACGGACCAAGCAGTGGCAGAACGAGATAGAAGCCTTCGCCGACACCATAAGAGCCCAGGGTCTGGCCGAAATCTTCGCTGTGCCGGGCGAGACCAAGTTCGGTCGCCGGATCCATCATGCCGAAGAAGCCCAGGGTCGAATTGATCACGAAACGCGCGATCGTGATCCCCGCCCGTTTGGCTTCGAGCTGCAAAATGTCGTTGGCCAGGGTCACCGGGCCTTTGAGATTGTTGATCGTGTTCGACAGGCTCTCGCGGGCGAGTTCCGGCACATATTTGTTGTAGGTGCGGGCCGACGGCGTCAGCAGATATTCATAGACGAATTCGTTGAACCCAAAGATCGCGCGATTGAGCGGCTCCAGGGGATCGCGACCATCGACGTCGCCGCCACCCAACTGGCCGGGATCGTATTCATCGTCGAGATTCGGAAAGCCGGGATCGCTGCCGACAGCCGGCTTGGCCGTCGACGAAATCGGTGCCGGGCTCGGCGGTGCACTCGGAGTTTGTGCAATCTCGATCGGGGCCGCCGACTGGCGTTGCGCGGACAGCGGCGGCTGTGCGGGCGAGCGATCGAACGGGTTCTGCTCGTTGAGCATCCGGTCCATATCGTAAAGCTGGCTGCCGAAGCGGCTGTCGCCCGGCTGGGCCGGTTGCGGTGCGCGGGCCGGCTGCGGTTGCGCCGATTGCGGAACCTGACGGACATCGAGGGGATTTCCCTGATCCATCATCTGGTTCATGTCGTACAGCTTGTTCGCGGCCAAAAGGTCCGGCGCAAACGACACCGCGGACACAGCGACCAACGCCAATGCCGCATTCTGCAAACTACGGGAAAATAACATCGATCAGTTCCGCCCCTACTTCGCGCAAGGATAGCGCATTTAGCGCGCCGCGCAAGCATGGCCTCGGCGCGGATGACCCGCACCCGAAGCCTGAAGTCATTGCCGGATAAGGCTTTTTCCGCCGATTTTGACAGGCCGCCGACAACCCAGACCGCCGATCGTTAGCAGCCGAAACACCCAGGAACGCGCACTGATTCGTCGTTGAGCGATTTAGGCAGCCTTATTGGCCCGCCGGACTTTCTTATCTGGGGCTTTTTGGCTAGCCTTCGGCCTCATTTTTCGGCCCGAAATGGGCCTGCGACCAGGGGACCGTACCTTATGACCACGACCGTTTTCGATATCATCGCCGCCGGCACACCGACCGCGACCGCCATCGGCATGCCGGGCGGCAGCCCGCAGACCTATGCCGGGCTCAAAACGCTGACGGAACGGACCGTGGCAGCCCTGAACGAACGCGGCATCGGGCGCAACGACCGCGTCGCCATCGTCCTCGACAACGGCCCCGAAATGGCGACCGCCTTCCTGGCCATCGCCGCCGGCGCCACCACCGCCCCGCTCAACCCCGCCTATCGCGAAGATGAGTTCGATTTCTATCTGTCCGACCTGAACGCCAAGGCGCTCGTCATTTCCTACGGCAGCGAGACGCCCGCCCGCGCGGTTGCCAAGAAACGCGGCATCCCGGTGATCGAGATCGAAGGCTCGCTCTACGGCGCGGCCGGCGACTTCCGTCTGCGCGGCAAGATCGACGGCCCGGCCACGACCAACGGTGGCATGGCGCAACCGGACGATTGCGCGCTCGTCCTCCATACCTCGGGCACCACGTCGCGTCCCAAGATCGTGCCGCTCAGCCAGGCCAATGTCTGTGCGTCGGCCAAGCATATCTCCGAGACCTTGGCGCTGACGCCGAAAGACGTCTGCCTCAACATCATGCCGCTGTTCCATATCCACGGCTTGATCGCAGCTGTGCTCTCCTCGCTTCGCGCCGGCGCCAGCGTCATCTGCTCGCCGGGCTTCAACGCGCTGCAATTCTTCAGCTGGGTCAAGGAAGCCAAGCCGTCGTGGTACACCGCCGTGCCGACCATGCATCAGGCGATTCTGAGTCGCGCCGCGCGCAACAAGGAAATCATCGACGAGAACAAGCTGCGCTTCATCCGCTCGTCGTCGGCCTCGCTGCCGCCGCAGGTGATGACCGAGCTTGAAGACGTCTTCGGCGCCCCGGTCATCGAGGCCTATGGCATGACCGAAGCCGCGCACCAGATGGCGTCCAACCCGCTGCCGCCCAAGGCACACAAGGCGGGCAGCGTCGGCCTGCCGGGCGGTCCCGATGTCGCCATCATGGACGATAACGGCAAGATCCTCGCCAACGGCGAGACCGGCGAAATCGTCATCAAAGGCCCGAACGTCTTCGCGGGCTACGAAGCCAACGACAAGGCGAACGCGGAAGCCTTCACCAACGGCTGGTTCCGGACCGGCGATCAGGGCGTGAAGGATGCCGAGGGTTACATCTCGCTCACCGGCCGCCTGAAGGAAATCATCAATCGCGGCGGTGAAAAGATTTCGCCCCGCGAAGTCGACGAGGTGATCATGGACCATCCCGCCGTCGAACAGGTCGTCACCTTCGGCGTGAAGCACGACAAGCTCGGTGAAGACGTCGCCGCCGCCGTCGTGCTGCGCGAAGGCCAGACGGTCAGCGAAGCGGATCTGCGCAAGTTCATCGGCGAACGCGTCGCCGACTTCAAGGTGCCGCGCAAGGTTCTGTTCCTGAAGGAAATCCCGAAGGGCGCCACCGGTAAGCTGCAGCGCATCGGCCTGGCCGAGAAGCTCGGTCTCTAACAGCCGCATGAAGATCTGCATCTACGGCGCGGGCGCGATCGGCGGCTTTCTCGGCGCTGAACTGGCGCTCGCGGGCGCCGACGTAACCCTGATTGCGCGCGGGCCTCACCTCGCCGCGATGCAGGCCAACGGGCTGACCTTGATCCGCGATGGCGAACGTCGCGTGGCGAAGGTGCGCGCCTATGCCGATCCGAAAGAAGCGGGCCCACAGGATTATATCCTGATGACACTCAAGGCGCCGTCGGTGCCGCCGATCGTGCCGCTGCTGCAGCCCTTGATGGGGCCCGACACGGCCATGGTGTGGGGCGTCAATGGCGTGCCGTGGTGGTACTTCCACGGCCTCGACGGTCCGTGGCGCGACAAGCGATTGGATACGGTCGATCCCGGCGGCGTGCAATGGAGCGGCATCGGCCCAGAGCGCATCATCGGCTGCATCGTCTATCCGGCGGCCGAGGTGACCGAGCCCGGCGTGGTGCAGCATGTCGAAGGCGATCGCTTCAGCCTGGGTGAGCCCGATGGCGCCAAGAGCGAACGCACCAGCGCCTTGGCCAGCGCGCTCGTGAGCGCGGGCCTGCGCGCACCGGTGCGGCCGCGCATCCGCGATGAGCTGTGGGTCAAGCTCTGGGGCAACCTCAGCTTCAATCCGATCAGCGCACTGACGGGTGCGACACTCGAACAGATGGGCACCGATCCGGCGACCCGCGCCACGATCCGCGCCATGATGGTCGAGGCGCAGACCATCGCCGAGAAGCTCGGCGTCAAATTCGCCATCGATGTCGACAAGCGTATCGAAGGCGGCGTCGCGGTCGGTGCGCACAAGACCTCGATGCTGCAGGATCTGGAACGCGGCCGCCCGATGGAGATCGATGCCCTGGTCGGCGCCGTCGCCGAGATGGGTCGCCTGACCGGTGTTGCCTGCCCGACCATCGATACCGTGCTGTCGCTGGTGAAACAGCGCGCGCGCCTCGCCGGCTGTTATAGCGCCTGATCTGCGATGGCGCTGTTTCCGCTCAAGGACGACACGCCGCTTAAAGCCATCTCGTTCCAATATGTCACGGTAACCTTGATCGCGATTAATATTATCGCGTTCCTGTGGGAACTGACGCAGTCCGATCAGGATCGCATGGTTTATGCGCTGGGCGCGATCCCGGCCGTGATCTTCGGCTTCGCCGACCTGCCGCCGACCATCGCCACCATCCCTGAATGGGCGTCGCTGTTCACGTCGCTGTTCCTGCATGGCGGCTGGATGCATCTACTCGGCAATATGCTGTTCCTCTGGATCTTCGGCGACAATGTCGAGGATTCGATGGGGCATCTGCGTTATCTTGTCTTCTATCTGCTGTGTGGTGTGCTGGCGACCCTGATGCACGCCATCGTGCAGCCGACCTCCGAGGCCCCGCTGATCGGGGCGAGCGGCGCGATCTCGGGCGTGCTCGGCGCCTATCTGGTGCTGCATCCGCGCGCCCGGCTCCTCGTCTTGTTCATGAGCATCATTCCGCTCCGCCTGCCGGCCTGGATCGTGCTCGGCTCGTGGATCGGGCTGCAGGTCCTGAATCTCAACAACGCCGCCAGCGACGTCGCCTGGTGGGCCCATATCGGTGGCTTCATCGTCGGCGCCATCCTGATCGTGCCGTTCCGCCGCACCGGCGTGCCGTTGTTCGATTTCACGACCAAAGGCGATCCGATCGTCGTGCAGCGCCAGGAAACGCGCCACGCCCGATCGATCTTTCCCAATACCGTCGATCCGCGCGTCCGGCGCGGTGGGCCCTGGGGCTGACGCTTGATCGAAGTCAAGGCGGCAGCAGCCCACATCGGCTTTGCTTTTCGTAGGAAACCGGAGGCGACGACGATGAATGAAGGTGGCGTGGACCGTATCGTGCGCGTGGTTGTCGGCTTAGCACTGCTCGCAGCGGCATATTTCTATCTCGACGGCACGTGGGCCTGGGTTACCGGAATTGTGGGCGTAATCGCGCTGATAACCGGCGTGGTTGGGATCTGTCCCGCCTACGCGCTCTTGGGACTGAATACCTGCTCGATGAAACCGCATACCCACTGAACGACGGCGCAACGATTCTCTCGTAACCGATGGTGGTAGCGCCTTGCTCGCCCCCCGCCGGAGGGTAAGATTGCCCTAACGGACAGGTTAGGGACGGTCTCTCATGGATGGATTTGGCGTCAATCGGCCGGTCGCGCGCACCGAAGATCCCCGCCTGCTCACCGGCGGCGGGCGTTATATCGACGATGTGAACCTGCCGAACCAAGTCTACGGCTATCTGCTGCGCTCGCCGCACGCGCATGCGCGCATCAAGGAAATCGACGTCACGGCCGCAAAGCAGGCGCCGGGCGTACTCGACATCATCACCGGGGCCGATTGGGTCGCCGCCGGCTTCGGCGATATGCCTTACATCGCCAATCCCATGCCGGGGTTCGATCCCAAGGCCATGGTGCAGGCAGTCCACCGCCCGCTGGCGACCGACAAGGCGCGTTATGTCGGCGACGGCATCGCCTACATCGTCGCGGAGAGTCGCGCCCAGGCCAAAGACGCCGCCGAACTGATCGAGGTCGATTACGAGCCCTTGCCGTCGATCACCGAAACCGGCCGCGCGCATCTAAACGAAGCGCCGGTCATTTGGGACCAGGCCGGCACCAACGTCGCCTATGTCTATCATCAAGGCGACCAGGCGGCCGTGAACGATGCGTTCGCCAAGGCCAAGCATGTCGTGAAGCAGCGCATGGTGATCAACAGGCTGACCGCGAGCCCGATGGAAACCCGCGGCATCGTTGCCGACTATGACGCCGCCAAGGATTTCTGCACGATCTATCTGGGCAACCAGAATGCGTTCGGCGCACGCGCGCAACTTGCCCAAGGACTATTACATCTGCCGGTCGAACGGTTCCGCGTCATCGCCGGCGATGTCGGCGGCAGCTTCGGCATGAAGGGCGCGATGTATGCCGAAAGCCCGCTGACTGTCTGGGCCAGCCATCGCGTCAAACGACCGGTGAAATGGGTGAGCGAACGCAGCGAGGCGTTTCAATCCGACGCCCATGCACGCGACAAGGTGATCGATGCCGAATTGGCCCTGGATGCCGACTACAAATTCCTCGCGATGCGGGTGCACGCGATCTCCAACGTCGGCGCCTATTATTCGACGATGACCCTGTTTCCCATCATCATGTCGACCAGCGGCATGGCCGGCACCTATACGACACCGGCGATTCATTTCAAGGCGACGGCGGTCTTCAGCAACACCAATCCCACCACACCCTATCGTGGATCGGGGCGTCCCGACGCCGCCTATATCGGCGAACGCATCATCGATTTCGCCGCGCGTGAACTGGGCATCGATCCGGCGGAATTGCGCGAACGCAACATGATCACGTCGGCCATGATGCCGTACCAGACGCCGCTTGGGGCCAAATACGATTCCGGCGATTTCCCGAGCAATCAGAAGATCGCGCTCGCCAAGGCGGACCATGCCGGCTTTACCGCACGCCGCGCCGAGGCCAAGGCGCGCGGGAAATTACGTGGGCTCGGCATCGGCAATAATGTCGAAGGCGCCGCCCCGCCCGGTACCGAAACCGCGAAGGTTGAGATCACGTCGGCCGGCGATGCGATCCTGTCGGTCGGTTCAACCGACCAGGGCCAAGGCCATGCGACTATGTATACGCAGATCGCGTCGGAACAATTGGGCTTGGAGCCAAACCGCATCCATGTGACCGAGGGCGATACCGGAACCTTGGAAACCGGCGGTGGCACCGGCGGATCGAAGGTCTCCTCGCTCGGCGCGTCGGCGGTTTACGAGGCCATCCGGCTTGTCGTCGCGAAAGGCAAGACGATCGCGGCCACAGCGATGGAGGCATCCGAAAGCGATATCGATTTCGCAAACGGTACGTTCACCGTTAAAGGAACCGACAAGCGGATGACCTTGGCCGAAGTCGCCAGCCGCGAACCGTTGGCCGAGACCGGACAGTTCAAAACCACCGCGCCCACCTATCCGTCGGGCAGCCATGTCGTCGAGGTCGAGATCGATCCCGAGACGGGGCATATTTCACTCGAACGATATGTCGCCGTGACCGATGTCGGGCGCACCATCAATCCGAAGCAGAGCAACGGCCAGATTCATGGCGGTATCGTGCAGGCGGTCGGCCAGGTGTTGTCCGAAAACATCGCGTATGACCCGCAAACGGGTCAGCTTCTGTCCGGCTCATTCATGGATTACGGCATGCCGCGCGGCGAGGTGATGTGCGCCATCGAGACCTATGACAATCCGGTGCCGACGGCAGTTAATCCGCTGGGCGTCAAAGGTGCCGGTGAAATCGGTGCGGGCTGCGGCGTGCCGGCGCTGATGAACGCCATCGTCGATGCCTTGAGCCCCCTCGGCATCCACCATATCGATATGCCCTGCACGCCCGAACGCGTGTGGCGCGCCATCCACGGCGCTACGCGCGCCTAAAAAACGAACGGGAGAAGACATCCATGGCGGGAGAATACAGCGTTGGCCAACCGGTTCCGCGCCATGAAGATCCCCGTTTGCTGCGCGGCGGCGGGCGCTATGTCGACGACATCAACGTGCAAAATCAGGTTTACGGCTATGTCCTGCGCGCGCCGCACGCGCACGCACGCATTAAAGGTATCGATACCACCGCCGCTGCGGCGGCGGCGGGCGTGCTGGCTGTTCTAACGGCGAAAGACTATCTCGCCGATGGGCTCGGCCGCATGCCGGTCAATCCGCCGCCCAACCCGGCCTTCGATATGGCGACCATGTTCGCACCGCGCCGCGTTCCCCTCGCCGAAGACCGCGTGCGTCATGTCGGCGAGGCCGTCGCCTTCATTGTTGCACGAACCTATCTGCAGGCGCGCGATGCCGGCGAGCTAGTCGCGGTCGAGTACGAGCCGTTGCCGAGCGTGATCGATATGGAAGCGGCACTGGCCGACGGCGCCACGCCGCTGTACGACGATCATCCGAGTAACCTCGCCTTCACCTACGAGATCGGCGATGCCGCCGCGACCGACGCGGCCTTCGCCAAGGCGGCCCATGTGGTCAAACGCCGCATCCATATCAATCGCGTCGCCGCCGTGCCGATGGAATGCCGCGGCTGCGTCGCCGATTATCAGGCGAGTGCGCAGACCAGCACGATCTATGTTGGCGCGCAGCAGAGCTTCAATACGCGCCGTATCTTCGCCACCGTGATTTTCAACGAGCCGGAAAATTCCTTCCGCATAATCCCGGGCGATATGGGCGGCGGCTTCGGCATGAAGGGATCGTTCTATGCCGAATACGCACTGACCGCCTGGGCCTCGAAGCGGCTCAACAAGCCGGTCAAATGGTACAGCGACCGCGCCGAATCCTTCGTGTCCGACAATCACGGCCGCGACAACCTGAGCTTCGGCGAACTGGCGCTCGACAAGGACGGCATGTTCCTAGCGCTGCGCGTGCGCACCCTCGCCAATCTCGGCGGATTCCCGTCCACCACACCCTCCGGTCCGCCGACGGCAGCACTCGGCGGCCTGATCGGCATGTACAAGACGCCGGCGGCCCATGTGCAGGTGAAGGGCGTCTATACCAACACAACACCGACCGGCGCCTATCGCGGCGCGGGCCGGCCCGAGGCAGCCTATGTGATCGAGCGCCTCGTCGATAGCGCCGCGCGCGAACTCAAAATGGATCCGGTGCAGCTGCGCCTGAAGAACCTGATCCCGGCCGCGGCAATGCCCTATCAATCGCCGATCCAATTCAAATACGACAGCGGCGACTTCAAGAGCGTACTCGAAGGCGCACTCAAACATGCCGATTATGCGGGTTACGCCAAGCGCGCGGCTGAGTCCAAGGCGCGCGGCAAAATGCGCGGCCTCGGCATCTCATCCACGTTGGAACGTGCCGCTGCCGCCATCGAATATGCCGAACTGCGCTTTGATCCGTCCGGCACCTTGACGATCCTCGCCGGTACCACCGGCATGGGCACCGGGCATGCCACCATCTTCACCCAACTCGCCTGCCAGATGCTGGGCGTCAGCCCCGAACACGTCCGCGTCGTCGAAGGCGATACCGATCTCACACCTTCGGGTGGCGGCACCGGCGGCAGCCGTGTGTCCTCGGTCGGTATGTCCGCCGTAAAAATGGCGGCCGACAAGATCATCGAGAAAGCCAAACTGATCGCCGCGCATAACCTGGAAGCCGCAGCCGCCGACATCGTGTTCGAGAACGGCACGTTCACCATCGCGGGCACCGACCGCAGCATGACCATGACCCAGGTCGCGCAGAAGGCGTTCAACAACAATACTGTGCCGAAAGACATGGAGCCACATCTGGCGGAGGGTGCCTCCACACCGAACCTGCTGCCGTCCTATCCGAACGGTTGCCACATCTGCGAACTTGAGATCGATCCCGATACCGGCAAGGTCGATTTGCAACGCTACACCGTCGTCGACGATGTCGGCGTCGTGCTCAATCCGTTGCTGCTCGAAGGCCAGATCCGCGGCGGCATCGCGCAAGGCGCCGGGCAAATTCTGATGGAAGACGTCTCCTACGATCCCGAAAGCGGCCAGCTCGTCGCGGGTTCGTTCATGGATTACGCCATGCCGCGTGCCAGCGATCTATGCGAGATGCATTCCTACGATTGCTCGGTCCCGACCTTGAACAATCCCATCGGCAGCAAGGGTGCGGGCGAAGCGGGTACGGTCGGCGCCATGCCGTCGATCATGAATGCCATCGTCGATGCGCTATCGCCCTACGGCGTCACCAACATGGATATGCCCGCGACGCCGGAGCGTATCTGGCGCGCGATCGACGGCAAGCAAGCGGCCTGACCGCCTCGCTCAACCTCATTCCGGGAGTGGGATGAATTCCTTGTCGTCACCGGGGATGGTCGGGAAACGCCCGCCCTTCCAATCGGCCTTGGCCTGTTCGATACGGTCCTGCGAACTCGACACCAGGTTCCACCAGATATGGCGGGGGCCATCCATGGTTTCACCACCGACCACGACCAGGTGCGCGTCGGCCATCGCTTCGATGACGATCTCGCTGCCTTTGGCGAACACGACAAACGCGTTCTGATCAAAGTCGCGCTCACGCACGCGCACGCTGCCTTGCAGGACGTAAATCGCGCGTTCATCGACACGCGGCAGATCGATCCGCGTCCCGGCCGCGAGATAAATGTCGGCGTACAGCGTTTCGGTGAAGACATTCACCGGCGAGGTTTCACCCCACGCCTCGCCCGCGATCACCGTGACATTGGTGCCGACACCTTCGATCTTCGGCAAGCGATCGGCCGCGAAATTGAAAAAGGCCGGTTCGGTTTCTTCATGCGACTTCGGGAGCGCGACCCAGGTCTGCAGCCCGTGCATGCTGGAGCCCTTACCGCGCAACGCCACCGGCGTGCGTTCGGAATGCACGATACCGCGCCCCGCCGTCATCCAATTCACTTCGCCCGGCTTGATCACCTGTTCGGAGCCCAGGCTGTCGCGGTGCATGATCTCGCCGTCGAACAGATAGGTGACGGTGGCGAGGCCGATATGCGGATGCGGGCGCACATCCATCGCGTGATCGGGACCGAAGGTGACCGGGCCCATATGATCGAAGAACACGAACGGTCCAACCATCCGCCGCTTGGCGTAAGGCAACAGGCGACGCACCTCGAAATCGCCGATATCGCGCGCGCGCGGCACCAGTTCGATATCGATCCAGTCCGGCTTGTCCTCCGGCGGGACGTAAGGATCGTTGTCAGGCACGGCGCTCACTCGGCAGCCTGGACGGCGGCAGCAGCCGCTTCTTCCGCGCGACGCTTCTTGATCCGGCTTTCGATCGCGCGGAGCGCGTCGTACATCAGATCGCGGCTATTGCCAAGCCACAGACGGTTCTGCACGTGATCCTCGTAGCCGTCGCCCGTATTGGGATGGACGAGGATGTCGATGGTCTTACGGTTGAGCGATAACCAGGGCACGAACTCAGCGAACAGGTCCGGCGTGAAGGCGACCTGATAATGCGAGACCGGATGGGGCCCCTGCGGCGCCTTGTCGCGCCAGCGGCCGATCTCCGCCGTCGGGAACAGTCGGGCGATCTCGCGCCGCAGATGGCCGGCCCACTGCTTGTTGCTACCATCGTAATAAAGATGCGCGTGGTAACCGCGGATCATCGAGGCGGGACGGAAGTCTGGGCTGATCTTCATCGGTACTCTCCGATCGGTCAGAGCGGCATGTTACCGTGCTTTTTGGGCGGCGCGTCCTGCTGCTTGTTCTTAAGCATACGCAACGCACGGATGACGCGCCAGCGCGTGCTGGCCGGCGCGATCACGTCGTCGATATAACCGCGTGCGCCGACCCGGAACGGATTGGCGAACTGCTCGGTATATTCCATCTCGCGCTTGGCGATCTTTTCCTCGTCGTCGAGGTCGCTGCGGAAGATGATCTCGACCGCGCCTTTGGATCCCATGACGGCGATTTCCGCCGACGGCCAGGCATAGTTGACGTCGCCGCGCAGGTGCTTGGAGCCCATAACGATATAGGCGCCGCCATAAGCCTTGCGGGTGATGATCGTTACCTTCGGCACGGTGGCCTCGGCAAAGGCATAGAGCAGCTTGGCGCCATGGCGAATCAGCCCGCCATATTCCTGCGCCGTACCCGGCAAGAAGCCCGGCACATCGACCAGCAGGACGATTGGAATATTGAAGCAGTCGCAGAAGCGAATGAAGCGCGCGGCCTTCACCGACGCATCGATGTCCAGGCAGCCGGCGAGCGCCAGCGGCTGATTGGCAACGATGCCGACGGTCGAGCCATCCATGCGGCCGAAGCCAACGACGATGTTGCGCGCGAATTCGGGTTTGATCTCGAAGAATTCGCCCTCGTCGACGATTTTACGCACGATGCCCATCACGTCGTAGGGCTCGTTCGGATTGGCCGGGATGATGGTATCGAGCGAGGGCTCGACGCGGCCCGGCTGATCGTCGGTCGCCAGCAGCGGCGGCGCTTCGCGATTGCTGAACGGCAGGAAGTCCATGAAACGGCGCGTCTGTTCGATCAGATCGACGTCATTATCAAACGCAATATCAGCGACGCCCGATTTGGTCGTGTGGGTGACGGCGCCGCCCAGATCTTCCTGGGTTACTTCTTCGTGCGTCACGGTCTTCACCACGTCGGGACCGGTGACGAACATGTAGGACGTATCGCGCACCATGAAGACGAAATCGGTGATCGCCGGTGAATAGACGGCACCACCCGCGCAAGGCCCCATGATCAACGAAATCTGCGGCACATAGCCGGACGCCAGCACGTTGCGACTGAAGACTTCGGCGTAACCCGCAAGCGACGACACGCCTTCCTGGATTCGCGCCCCGCCGGAATCGTTGATGCCGATCACGGGTGCTCCGACCTTCATCGCCTGATCCATGATCTTGCAGATTTTCTGCGCATGGGTTTCCGAGAGCGAGCCGCCGAACACAGTGAAATCCTGGCTGAACACGAAAACCGTACGGCCATTGATCGTGCCATGGCCGGTGACGACGCCGTCACCAGGCACCGACGTTTTGTCCATGCCGAAATCGGTGGAGCGATGTTCGACGAACATGTCCCATTCTTCGAACGTGCCGGGATCGAGCAGCAATTCGATGCGTTCGCGCGCCGTCAACTTGCCGCGCGCATGCTGCGCATCGACGCGGCGCTTGCCGCCGCCCGCGCGCGCCCGCGCGCGTCGCTCTTCCAACTGGCGGATGATTTCGTGTGCCATAGGTCAGCCTATCAAGTTCAGAAAACGCAGAGTTTCGGCAATCTCGGCGCGGGTCCGCGCGCGCCGTTCCTCGGCCTCGGGATCCAACCCCCAACGGTCAGATTGGTACTGTTCGTCCAGCAGGGCAAGAGCCCCACCTTCCGCCGCATCGATGCGCGCATGCGCCATCGCCAGGGCCAAAATCAACGATCCCGTGACGCCCGCCAGAGCCGACAGCCCAGTCAGGCCGAGATCATCGAATTGCGCGACGGCGCCACGCAGCGCGCCCAAGGCGTTGGGCGATTGGTCGATCGGCCGCAGGCCGTCGGTCACCTGAAGCTCCGCCCCAAGGGCGGCGCGCGCCCAATCGAGGATCGGCTGCCAACGCCGCGCCTGCAATTCCACGAGGTCGGACGGCATATCGGCGCGGTAACACAGCAGATCGGTTTCAGCATATTTGACGGTCGCCGCGATCACGTCGTCGCGCCGCGCCGCAACGCGATCGATGGCCGTCGCCACCAGGCGGAACAGCGGCATGCTTTCGGGGCGGATCTTTTCTTGTTGGGTATCCCACTCGGCCGCGATCTCATCGGCCAAGGTCCGCTGTCCGATAATCAGTGGCGCGCGGGCCGGCGTCTTCAACGGGCGGCCATCCAAACACACTTGCCAGCCGCCCTCGGCCTCGGCGACCGAGACCGTTTTATAAAACCGCTTAGCAGGAACGACGGAGTTCATTTCTTGCCGCCGAACAGGCCGCGCAGCGCATCGACGGGATTGTTGTTGGTTGGTGCTTGCTGTTGCGCGGGCTGGCCCTTGGCGTTGGCGGCCGGAGCCACAGTTCCAGGGGCTGGCGGCGCCGCCGCCTTGTTCAATGCCGCGACACAGGGATTTTCATTGCTCGATCCCTTGCTGCTCAGCGCGCCAATAAGACCGAGCGGCGTCAATCCGCCGATCGCCAAACCGGCGACGCGCTTCGCCACCGCCGCCGAGGTCGGCGCCACGCGCGGCGACGCCAACGTGCCGGAGACCTGTAGCGGCACGGCGAGACTGACGAGGCTGTTTTCCTTCGGCTGCGGCTCGACGCTCATATCCAAACGCTCGGTCTTGAGATCGATGGTGCCGCCGCCATTGACGGTCATCTTGTCCGTGTCGAACAGCAGTGCCTTCGAGGTCGCAATGCCCTGCTTCACATCGAAGCGGCTGACCACGCAATTGATCTTGGCCTCACCGCTCCCGCCGCCCGGAACAAGCTGCTTGGTCAAATCGGAGGCCAGCATATCAATATAGCGGTTGGCGATGCGGCCGTCGTCCATCACGACTTCGGTTTCGCCATTCAGGCTGGCCATGATGGCGCGCACCGAGTCGCCCGATCCCTTGGCGTTGATCTTGGTGCTGACCTTGCCAGTCAGAACGTCTGTAACGCCGCGTTCCTTCAACATCCCGCCGAGATTGAGTTTATCCAGGCTGACGTTGGTTTCGATTGTCGGCGTCGCCGACGATGCGTCGAGAGCGACCTTGCCCGACAGGCGACCTTCGGAGACCGTAGCGCCCAACGGCTCAAGCGTGAGCTTGCTGTCGTTCAGCACGACAACGGTGTCGATGGCCGAAATGGTCGTTCCATTGGCGATCACCCGATCACCCTTGAACGAGACCGTCGCGTTCACTGCTTTAAGCCCATCCAACGGCAACTTATCGGCTGGGAAGACGCGCCCCTCATTAGCGGCCGCCTTACCTTTGGCCGCGGGCGTGGACGGCGTCGGCGTTGCCGGTTCGGCCGACGGCTCCTTGCCGCCGTTCATCAGCTTTTCGATATCGGCGAGATCGATCTTGTGCGAGGTCAAGGTCGCTTTGATTTCAGGCACCTTGCTGCCGACCATGGCGACGACCGATCCGGCGATATCCGAGCCGTAGATTTCGCCGGAGAACTTGTCGATCGCATAGGTATTCTTGGCACCCTTGCCCGTGCCCGTGAGTTTCAGGGCTTCGGTATTGCCGAGACTGAATTTCAAATTCTCGATACCGGGCGTACTGGCCGGGCCGGTCGCCTTGCCGGATACATCGTAGGACCCGATGGCGGGGATGCTGACATCCTTCAATTGCGGCGCCAGTGCCTTGGCGGCGTCGAGCGTTGCGGTGAGGTCCTTTCCCGCCAGCGAGAAATCGACGCCCAGCAGCGGCCCGCTCATCGGCTTGGCCACCGCTCCTTTGAGCTTCACGACCGCAGCCAGCGCGTTCGCTTCGATGTCCATGGCAAAGCTGCTGTCGCCGACCAGATTGTCGACGGAATCGGTCGTCCCTTTGAGCTCGAACGGCGTGTTGTTGTAGGAGCCGGCGATCTCGATCTTCAATTTATTGCCGCTCGCCACATCGCCGATGCGAACCTTGTCCAAGACCAGATTCAAATCCTGCTTCGCCTTCATATCGTTGAAGCGGAAGCGCGCTTTATCGATGGCGACGGAATCGATACTGGGGATAGTCGGCGCACTACCGGCCGTTTTAGCCGGGCCGGACGGCGCTGGCTGTGCCGGCGTTGTCGCCGACGGTGATGACGATGAGAAGTCCCAATTGGTCCGTCCGTCGGACGCAACCTCCAACAAGATATCGGGCTCGACCAGCACGACCTTGCCGATCTTGATATTGCCCGACAGCAACGGCAGCGCTTCCAGCGACGCTTCGAGCCGCTTGATCACCGCCATCTCGGGACGCGAGCCCCACGATGCGTTGGAAAAGCTGACGTCGCTGGCGACGAGCGTCGGGATAAGAGAAATGCCGACCTTCAGATCCCCTTTGATGACAAGATCGCGGCCCGTCAGGGTCTTCACTTCGGTGGTGAGGCGATCGCGATATTCATTCGGGTCGATCGACATGACGATGGCGACACCCGCCACGACCACGGCAACCACGAGAACGAAAACCCCCGCCAGCACGCGTACGATGATCCTCATGAAAGCCTCCCTTGATTACGAATTGGCCGATTGCTCGGTTCGCTGGCGCCACGCCAGCCTAAAATCTCGTCGATCGCCGATGCCAGATCGGCGTAATCGTCAATGATGCGATGCGCCCCAGCGGCGCGCAAAGCCTGCGCGTCATGATAGCCCCAACCGACCCCAATCGCATAGGTCCCGGCGGCACGCGCCATCTCCATATCGAAGGTCGTATCGCCGACCATCACCGTGGCGTGAGGCTCCGCGCCCACGTCGCGCATGGCCTGATGCAGCATCCCCGGGTGCGGCTTACTCGGCGCATGATCCGACGTCTGTAACGTGGTAAAAAAATGATCGAGGCCGTGCGAGGTCAGCGTATTGCGCAAGCCACGGAGCGATTTTCCGGTCGCAACCCCCAGAACGCAGCCCGATTCGCTCAACTGCTCGATGGCGGCGCGCGCACCTGGGAAAAGCGGTTCCTCGAACGTGCCCTGGGCGCGATAGCGCGACGAGATGCTCGAATAGGTCAGCGACATATCGGACGGCGCCACCGTGCAAGGGTGGATCTGCAATCGTGCGATGGCGTCGTTCAAACTGAGGCCGACGATCTTACGAACCGCCGCGATATCGGGTGCTACAAGCCCGTGCGTCGTGAAACATTCCGCCATGATGGCATGGATGGCGTTTTGCGAATCGACCAACGTACCGTCGCAATCCAAAACAATCAGCGGGAATGGAATGGCCTCGGTCATGCCTGCTCGAACGGATCCGACTCGGCGCGTTCGTCGAACCCAAACAAGCGCCAGGTCGCGATCATGTGTGGCGGTAGTGGTGCGATGACCTCGATCACCTCGCCGCCCGGGCGCGGCAGGCGGATGGCGCGGGCATGCAGATGGAGTTTCTTGGCAATATCCGCACCGGTCGGCATGGCATCGCGTTCACCGTATTTCGGATCGCCCAGAATAGGTGTGCCGAGCGCCTGAGCATGGACCCGCAATTGATGTGTCCGTCCGGTCAACGGTTCCATCACCAACCAAGAAACCTTGCCGCCCGCATGATCGACGGTGCGATAGTTCGTGATCGCCTCCTGGCCCTCGTCCTCGTCCGCGACGACGCGTTCGCCGCGCGGCCCGCCCTGCTTGTCGAGCGCCAAATCGATGATGCCGTGTGCGGGTTTCGGTTGTCCCGCAACGATGGCCCAATAGACCTTGCGCGTCGTCTTGGCTTTAAACGCTGCCGCCATTTCGCTGGCGGCACGTATCGTGCGCGCGATCAGCAGAACGCCGGACGTATCGCGGTCCAGGCGGTGGACCAGACGCGGGCGGTCGCGTAAGCCGAACTGCAAGGCGTCCAACATGCCGTCGATATGACGATGCGTATTCGTGCCGCCCTGCACGGCGAGGCCCGGCGCCTTGTTCAGCGCGATGACCTCGTCGTCCATATAGATGATCGATTCCTGCAACGCGTCGATATCGGCGTCCGTCGCTTTCGGAGCTACGCGTTTGGCCGGTGTCGGCGCGTCTTCGGCAATCGGCGGGATGCGGATGCTCTGGCCCGCCTCAAGACGCGTACTCGCCTTGGCGCGATGGCCGTCGAGACGGATCTGTCCGGTACGCAGCAGCTTTTCCAGCCGGCCATGTTGCAGATCGGGGAAATGGCGCTTGAACCAACGATCCATGCGGATGCCGTCTTCGCTGTCAGCCACTTCGCGGATTTCGACCTGATTCATGCAAATACTGTCCGCACTAGCATCATCGCTCCGAATAGAGCGCCGACCGACAGAACGACCGAGCCTACAACATAGAGCGCCGCGAGGGCGAAGTCGCCCCGCTGCATAAGGGCAACCGTATCGAGCGAAAACGACGAAAAAGTCGTAAACCCACCCATGATGCCAATCGTTAGGAAGGCCCGCCACTCCATATTCAAGGTCCAATGCGGCACCATGAGTTCGATCAGCAGGCCTAGAATCATGCTGCCCGAGACGTTGACCAGCAGAATTCCCCAGGGAAATTCTGTCCCGAGGATGGCGCCGACAACAGCCGTTGACATATAACGTGCAACCGAACCAATGGCACCACCTGCTGCAATATAAAAAAGAATACTCATCAAGTTTCCCTCAGCTTTCTGGCCGTCGGCGTGCAGGCAAAAAAAAACCGCCAACCGGCGGGGAACTTGGACACACCCCCACCGTGCTTTCACACAGTAGGAGTCATCAGCCACTAGGGCGGTTATGGGGAACTCCATCCCCTTAAACTTACACGTTTAAATTAGCAGGCCATGCCCGATGGGACAATAAGATTGAACATCAGTCATCCGATATTTGTCGCTTAGATCGCAGCTTATCCCAATACTCGATTCGCTTGGCGATTTCGCGCTCATAACCGCGCTCGCCGGGCCGGTAGAAGCGCTCGCGCGGCATCTCGTCGGGGAAATAGTTCTGGCCCGAAAAGCCCTCCTCCGCGTCATGGTCGTATTCATAGCCAGCGCCGTATCCCAGATCCTTCATCATCCGCGTCGGTGCGTTGAGGATATGTTTGGGCGGCATGAGCGAGCCGTATTCGCGCGCCGAGCGCATGGCGGCCTTGATTGCCGTATAGCTCGCATTCGATTTGGGCGCCGAGGCCAGGTAAATGACGAGCTGGGCGATCATCAATTCGCCCTCGGGCGAGCCCAACCGTTCATAGGCCTGCCAGGCGGCGATGGCGCGGGGCAGCGCATCGGGTTCGGCCAGCCCCACATCCTCGGACGCGAAGCGCACCAGCCGGCGGCAGATAAAATGGGGGTCCTCGCCACCCGTCAGCATGCGCGCTAGCCAATAGAGTGCCGCGTCAGTGTCGGATCCACGCAGCGATTTGTGCAGCGCGCTGATCAGGTTGTAGTGGCCTTCCTGCGATTTGTCGTAAAGCGGGGCACGGCGTGCGACGATGTCGGCCAGTTCGGCGGTATCGATCTGCTTGGCGCCACTCAAATTCAAAAGCTGTTCGGCCATGTTCAGGATAGCGCGCCCGTCGCCATCGGCCATGGCGCGCAGGGACTCGCGCGCGTCCTCGCCGACCGGCAGCTTCTTGCCTTCGGTCCGTTCGGCCCGGTGCAGCAGCGCCTCAAGCGCATCGTCATCGAGCCGGCGCAGCACCAAAACCTGACAGCGCGACAGCAACGCGCCGTTCAACTCGAATGACGGATTCTCGGTCGTTGCCCCCACCAGGGTCACCGTGCCGTCCTCGACGTAAGGCAAAAACGAATCCTGCTGCGAACGGTTAAAGCGATGGATTTCGTCGACGAACAGCAAGGTGCCCTGCCCGGCTTCGCGCCGTTTGCGCGCGGCATCGAAAATCTTGCGCAGGTCCGCCACGCCCGAAAAGACCGCCGACAGCGGCTCGTAATACAGCTTGGTATGTTCGGCGAGCAGACGGGCGATCGTCGTCTTCCCCGTGCCGGGCGGCCCCCACAGGATGATCGAGGCCATCCGTCCCGCCTTCAGCAGGCGCGCCAAGGACCCGCCGTCCTTCAGCAGATGATCCTGCCCGACAACGTCGGACAAGGTCTGCGGGCGCAGCCGGTCGGCTAACGGACGCGGCGCCTGCGATTCAAATAGCGTGGCCATCAGCGACTGATCGCCAGTTGGAGCTTTTTACCCCCGCGCAGGATGGTGACGCGCCAGCGCTGCGGCGTTTGGGTGAGCGTACGCTGCAATTGCGGCAGATCAGGCACCGGCGCTCCATTGATATCGCTCACCACGTCCCCGGAGCGAAAGCCGTAGCGTTGCGCGGCACTTCCGCGTCGGGTCTGCAACACGGCAACGCCGCGCGTCGTCAGATCGATCCCCAGTTCATCGGCCAATGCTGGCGACAGATTGCCGACCGTGGCCCCTTCAAGAGGATGGGTGCCGCTCAATTCCGTCGCATTGCGCGGCGGAATCTCCGGCGGAACCTCGATGGAAAAATTCACGTTCTGTGGCTGTCCGCGCCGCACGATCTCGAATGCGACATTATCGCCGATGCGATGCGTAGCGACGCGATAACGCAACGCGTCAATATCGGTGACGTCACGACCATTCACTGCGCGCACAACATCACCTGGCCGTATCCCGGCGCGTTCCGCCGGGCCGCTGGGATACACCGCCTCGACCACGACACCGACCGGCAAGCGCAGGCCCAATTGCTGCGCGATCTCGTTGGTGACGGGCTGACCGGTCATGCCCAGCCAAGGGCGCACCATCTTGCCACCGCCCGACAAATTGGCGACGACGTTCGAGACCATGTTCGACGGGATGGCGAAGCCGATGCCGACGGAACCGCCGCTTTGCGAATAGATCGCCGAGTTGATGCCGATCAACTTGCCGTCCAACGAGATGAGCGCTCCACCCGAATTGCCGGGATTGATCGCCGCATCCGTCTGGATAAAGAAATTGAGATCGCTGATGCCGACCTGCGTTCGCGCGAGCGCCGAGACGATGCCGCTCGTCACGGTCTGACCGACGCCGAACGGATTGCCGATGGCGAGCACCAGATCGCCGACCTCGATGTCATCGGAATCGTGAAACTCGAGGAACGGAAAAGTTTCGCCGCGCGCATCGATCTTAAGCACGGCCAGATCGCTGCCGGCATCGCTGCCCAAAATGGTCGCGGCGAATTCGCGCCGGTCGGCGAGCACGACCTTGATCTCATCCGCGCCTTCGATGACGTGGTGATTGGTGACGATCGTGCCGTCGGAGCGCACGATGACACCCGAGCCCAACGAGGATTCGCGCCGCGCGAAGCGGCGGAAGAACGGATCGTCGAACAGCGAAAACTGCCGGGGTGCTGCGATCGTCTTGCGCGTGAAGACGTTGACCACGGCCGGTGCGGCTTTCTTGACCAACGGCGCGAACGATAGCTGCACGTCGGCGCGCGAGGTCGGCGGCACACGCTGCTGCGCGACGGCCGGCGGACTGGCGAGCCAAAGCGCGGTGAAGATGGCTATGAACGGCGGGGCGAAGCGGAGCATGGCCCTAGGATTCTAACACCCGAAAACGAAGAAGGCAGCCACGAGGCTGCCTTCAAGGTATTTCGTGACTATGGCCACAGTTAGGCGGTCGCAGCGACCTTCTCGTCCTGCTCGGCCAGCGCCATTATCGCTTCGTGGCGCGCCTTGTCGGCGGCACCCTTGGCGGCGGGATCGCGATCGACCAGTTCGATCACGGCCATCTCGGCCGCATCGCCATGGCGGAAACCGGCGCCGAGAACGCGGGTGTAACCACCCTTGCGGTCCTTGTAGCGGGTAGCCAAGGCATCAAACAGCTTGGCGACCACGGCATCGTCGCGCAGGAACGCGAAGGCCTGGCGGCGGGCGTGCAGATCGCCGCGCTTGCCGAGCGTGATCATCTTCTCGGCGAACTTACGGAGGTCTTTCGCCTTCGGCTTGGTCGTCTTGATCTGCTCATGCAGCAGCAACGATGCCGCCAGATTGGCGAACATTGCCGAACGATGAGCGGTGGGACGGCCCAGTTTGCGGCCCGACATACCGTGACGCATGTTTCTTACCCTTCTTCCTTACGGGCCTTAAAACGGCTCTTCGAGACGTTTGGCCAACTCTTCAATGTTTTCCGGCGGCCAGTTCGGGATATCCATACCCAAATGCAGGCCCATCTGCGCGAGAACTTCCTTGATCTCGTTCAGCGACTTGCGGCCGAAGTTCGGTGTGCGCAGCATCTCTGCTTCGGTCTTCTGAACCAGATCGCCGATATAGATGATGTTGTCGTTCTTGAGGCAATTGGCCGAACGGACGGAAAGCTCGAGCTCGTCGACCTTGCGCAGCAGATTGCGGTTGAACGGCAACTCTTCGCGCGCTTCATCGGCCTTCGCGAGCTGCGGCTCGTCGAAGTTGATGAACAGCTGAAGCTGGTCTTGCAGGATACGCGCGGCCAGGGCCACGGCATCTTCCGGCGTAACCGTGCCGTTGGTGGTCAGATCAATCGACAGGCGATCGAAGTCCGTCACCTGACCGACGCGGGCATTGTCGACCTTGTAGGCGACTTTGCGCACCGGCGAGAACACCGCATCGATCGGGATCAAACCGATCGGCGATTCCTCGGGCTTGTTCTGACCGGCCGGTACATAACCCTTGCCGTTCTCGACCGTCAGCTCCATGCGGATCGACGCATTGTCGTCGAGCGTGCAGATGACCAGATCCGGATCCATGACTTCGATGTCGTGACCCGTTTCGATCTGCCCCGCCTTCACCTCGCCCGGGCCTTTGGCCTGGAGGATGACGCGCTTCGGACCTTCGGAATGCATGCGCAGACCGAGCATCTTGATGTTGAGCACGATGTCGGTAACGTCTTCGTGCACGCCCGGGATCGACGAGAATTCATGCAGCACGCCATCGATCTGAATGGCAGTCACGGCAGAGCCCTGCAGCGACGACAGCAGAACGCGACGCAGCGCATTGCCCAACGTGAGGCCGAACCCGCGCTCAAGCGGCTCGGCGACGATGGTCGCGCGGCGCTGCGGGACGGAGCCCTGAACAACTTCGAGCTTGTTCGGTTTAATTAAGTTCTGCCAGTTTTTCTGAATCACGAGTGAACCTCGCTCTCGCAAGCAATTTTTCAGTACCAATCGCGCGGGCGACCTTCCGGCCTAGGCCCGCGTTGTGCATTCTCTAGGCGCTACACCCGGCGGCGTTTCCGGGGGCGGCAACCGTTGTGCGGGATGGGGGTCACGTCGCGGATCGACGTGATCACGAAGCCGGTCGCCTGCAGCGCGCGAAGCGCGGACTCACGTCCCGACCCCGGACCCTTAACTTCGATCTCCAAGGTCTTCATGCCGTGTTCCATCGCCTTGCGGCCGGCGGCCTCGGCGGCAACCTGCGCGGCATATGGCGTCGATTTACGCGAGCCCTTAAAGCCGGCGCTGCCCGACGACGACCACGAGATGGCATTACCCTGTGCGTCCGTGATCGTGATCATGGTGTTGTTGAACGTCGCATTCACGTGGGCAACGCCCGACGTGATGTTCTTGCGTTCGCGGCGGCGCGGACGCGCGGCTGTAGCAGTTTTTGCCATATTCTTCCTTCAGACCTTTCGAATCGCGGCAGAGACGGCCGACGATCAAACCTTATTTCGTAACTTTCTTCTTACCCGCGATGGCCTTGGCCGGCCCCTTGCGCGTGCGCGCATTGGTGTGCGTGCGCTGACCGTGGACCGGCAGGCCCTTACGGTGACGCAAACCGCGATAGCAGCCGAGGTCCATCAAACGTTTGATGTCCATCGAGATCTTACGGCGCAGATCGCCTTCGACCTGATAATCACGGTCGATCATTTCGCGAATCCGCAGCACTTCATCGTCGGTCAGTTGATGAACGCGACGCTCGGTCGGAATCCCAACTTCCTTACAGATATGCTGAGCGGTTTCGCGCCCAATGCCATAAATATAGGTCAGCCCGATTTCCACCCGCTTTTGGGTTGGAATGTTGACGCCAGCAATACGAGCCAAAGCCTGGTCTCCTCAGCCTAAAAAAAACAATAACTTACCTGGGAAGTTGGAAGGCGGCGATTATATGCACCGAAGCCCCCAAGTCAACTCACCCGCTAACTCTCTACGATCCCGCGAATGCGGCGGAAAACCTCGTCCATTTCCCCCATCCCATCGATCGCCTTCAAAGCGCCCTTCTTCTCGTAATACGGGAGGATGGGAGCCGTCTGTTCGCGATAGGCAACCAGACGCGACCGCACGGTCTGCGGGTTATCATCGGACCGGCGGCTGAATTCTGTCGAACCGCAGCGGTCGCAAACCCCGTCCTGTTTGGTCGGGGAAAACGTGTCGTGGTAGCCGGCGCCGCACTTGGCGCAGGCGAAACGGCCACCCAGACGCTCCACGAGAGCGTCCTCATCAACTTTAAGCTGGATGACATGATCGAGCTTTAAGCCCTTGTCATCTAACATTTTATCCAAGGCTTCCGCCTGCGCGGTCGTGCGCGGGAAGCCGTCAAGGATGATACCTTTACCCTTTAGGCTGTCGATCCGGCTGGAGATCATGCCGATGATGATCGCATCCGAAACCAGCCCGCCGGCATCCATGATCTTCTTGGCTTCCTTGCCGAGATCGGTGCCGCCGCGGACTTCTTCGCGCAGCATGTCGCCGGTCGAAAGCTGGACCAGACCAAAGGTCTTCGCCAGGCGTTCCGCCTGCGTGCCCTTACCGGCGCCCGGAGGCCCCAACAGAATAACGATCATCCTAGGCCTCCCCTCAGCGGCGCCCTTTTAGGCGCGATTTTTTGATGAGGCCCTCATACTGATGGGCCAAAAGATGCGATTGGATCTGCGCAACCGTATCGAGCGTCACCGAAACCGCGATCAGCAGGCTGGTGCCGCCAAAGAAGAACGGCACGGCATACTGCGAAATCAGGATTTCCGGCAGGATCGCAACCGCGATCAAATAGAGCGCACCGATGACCGTCAGGCGCGTCAGGACATAATCGAGATAATCGGCCGTGTTCTTGCCCGGACGAATACCCGGCACGAAGCCGCCGTACTTCTTCAGATTGTCGGCCGTTTCCACCGGATTGAACACAACCGCGGTGTAAAAGAACGCAAAGAACGCGATCAGGGCGGCATACAGCGTAAGGTACGACGGCGAACCGCGACCCAGCCACGATGCGATCTCGCTCATGATGCCGCTGCTGTCCGTGCTCGCGGTGATGCTGATCAAGGTGATCGGCATGAGCAGGATGGAGGATGCGAAAATCAGCGGGATAACGCCCGAAGTATTGATCTTGAGCGGCAGATGGGAAGATTCACCGCCGAACATCTTGCTGCCAACCTGGCGCTTCGGATACTGAACGATGATCCGGCGCTGGGCGCGTTCGACGAAAACGATGCCGTAAACCACCGCGACCGAGCCGATCAGCAGAAGCGCGATGAACGCGGTCGACAGGGCGCCCGTGCGGCCCAATTCCAAAGTGCCGACCAAGGCGTGCGGCAGGCCGGCGACGATGCCAGCGAAGATGATCAGCGAAATGCCGTTGCCGACGCCGCGCGCGGTGATCTGCTCGCCCAGCCACATCAGGAACACGGTCCCGCCAACCAGCGACACGACAGCCGTAAAGCGGAAGAAGATGCCCGGATCGCCAACCGCCGGACCGGCGCTGCTGGTCATGCCCTCAATGCCCACTGCGACGCCATAGGCCTGCAACATGGCAATAAGCACGGTCAGGTAACGGGTATATTGATTGATCTTCTTGCGGCCCGCCTCCCCCTCTTTCTTCAGAGCGCCCAGGCTCGACGAAATCGACGTCATGAGCTGCAAGATGATCGAGGCCGAGATGTACGGCATGATGTTGAGCGCGAAGATGGTCATGCGCCCGAGCGCGCCACCCGCGAACATATTGAACATGCCGAGGATACCGCCCGACTGCTGGCGGAAGATATCCTGCAGCACGATCGGATCGATGCCGGGCAGCGGGATATAGGTGCCCAGGCGATAGACGATCAGGGCCCCCAATGTGAACCACAGACGCTTCTTCAACTCCGTCGCCTTGGAAAAGGCGCCGAAGTTAAGATTCGCAGCTAGTTGTTCAGCAGCGGAAGCCATGCTTCACCTTATTAAGGGCCCCGGGTACCGGGGCCCGACAGACGTTAGGCCGGCGTTTCGGTCGCGGGCGCCGGCAGGGTGATCGAGCCACCCGCCTTTTCGACCGCAGCGATCGCCGACTTGGAAGCGCCGGCGAGATCGAGCTTCACCTTCGCGGTGAGCTTGCCCTTGCCGAGCAGACGCACGCCATCGGCTTCGCCACGAACCAGACCGGCCGCAGCGAGCGCCGCCGCATCGATGGTCGCGTTCGTATCGATCTTCTTCTCATCAATCGCCTTCTGCAGGCGGTCGAGATTCACGATCTCGAAATTGGTGCCGAACAGGTTGGTGAACCCGCGCTTCGGCATACGACGATACAGCGGCATCTGACCGCCTTCGAAGCCGCCGATCGCGACGCCCGAACGCGCCGTCTGACCCTTCACGCCGCGGCCCGAGGTTTTACCCTTGCCCGAGGAATGACCACGGCCCAAACGCTTGCCAGGTTTGCGCGCGCCCTTGTTGTCGCGAATGTCGTTGAGTTGCATAACTACGTCCTTCCTCTGCGCGTCCGTTAACTACGGTTCGTAACGCGCGAAAATGCCTCAGTCTTCGACCTTCACCAGGTGATGAACCTGCGCGATCATGCCGCGGATCGCCGGGGTATCTTCCAGCGTGCGGGACCGGCCGATCTTATTGAGGCCGAGTCCGATCAGGTTCTCGCGCTGATAACCCGGACGGCTGTTCGCGCTGCCGGTTTGGGTTACTTTGATGGTTTTTTTCTTTTCAGCCATGACGCACCTTATTCAGCGGTCGCTGCCGCGGCTGCACCACGTGCGCCACGACCGAGGATATCGCCAACCTTCTTGCCGCGCTTGGTCGCGATGTTGCGCGGCGAGGTCAGCCCTTTGAGCGCCTCGAACGTCGCCTTCACCATGTTGTGCGGGTTCTGGCTGCCGGTCGATTTCGCGACCACGTCCTGGATGCCCAGGGTTTCGAAGACGGCGCGCATCGGACCGCCGGCGATGACGCCGGTACCCGGAGGAGCCGCACGGAGCGTAACGAAGCCCGCGCCGAAATGACCTTTGACGTCATGATGCAGCGTACGGCCTTCGCGCAACGGAACGCGGATGAGCTTCTGCTTCGCGGACTCGGTCGCCTTACGAATGGCTTCCGGCACTTCGCGTGCCTTGCCCGAACCGTAACCGACGCGGCCCTTGCCGTCACCGACGACAACGAGTGCGGCGAAACCGAAACGACGGCCGCCCTTCACCACTTTCGCGACGCGGTTGATGCTGACCAGCTTATCAACCAATTCATTGTCTTCACGCGAACCGCGTTCACCGCGTTCGCCACCACCGCGCGGCTCGCGCGGGCCACGTTCGCTACGCTCGCCGCCGCCACGATTGTTGCGACCGCGTCCTGCGCCCGGTTGCCGCTCGCCGCCGCGACCTGTAGGTGCCTGTGCCATTACCCGAAACTCCTAGAACTTGAGGCCGCCTTCGCGCGCCCCTTCGGCCAGCGCTTTAATGCGCCCGTGATAGAGATAACCGCCGCGATCGAACACGACCTGCTCGACGCCCGCCTTCTTCGCGCGCTCGGCAACAAGTTTGCCGACAGCGGAAGCGGCCGCGACATTCGCGCCGGATTTCAGCCCTGCGTCCTTTTCGACGCTGGACGCCGACGCGAGCGTGCTACCGCTCACGTCATCAATGACCTGGGCATAGATGTGCTTGCCCGAACGGAAAATAGACAGACGCACATGACCAGGATTGTTGTCCTTGATCCGACCGCGAGTGCGGTTGCGGCGTCGTACAAAGAGTTCCTTGCTCGACTTCATGGCCTACTTCTTCTTTCCTTCTTTGCGCAGGATCTGCTCTTCCTTGTATTTGATGCCTTTGCCCTTGTACGGCTCCGGCCCACGGAACGAACGGATCACGGCGGCGACGGCGCCAACCTTCTGCTTGTCGGCGCCCGAAATGTTGATTTCGGTCTGCGTCGGCGTTTCGATCTTGATGCCTTCCGGCACCGCATAGCGCACTTCGTGGCTATAGCCCAGCTGAAGTACCAGCTCTTTGCCCTGCATGGCGGCGCGATAACCGACGCCGTTAATCAGCAGCTCGCGCTTATAGCCTTCGCTGACGCCCTTCACCATATTCTGGGCCAGGGCGCGGTAGGTGCCCCACAGCTTGCGCGAACGGATCGTGTCGCCGACGAGCGAGAACGTGAGTTCACTGCCCTCGATCTTGGTCGCGACATCATCCGACAGCGCCAGGCTGAGCGAACCCAGCTTGCCCTTCGCCGTCATGATCTTGCCGGCGAACTCAACGGTAACGCCCGACGGGATCTGGACCGGTGCTTGTCCTACGCGTGACATGTTTTGGTCTCCTTCTCCGCCTGCATCAGAATACGTGACACAGGACTTCGCCGCCGACATTCGCCTCACGCGCTTCGGTGTCGGACATGACACCACGCGGAGTCGACAGGATGGCGATGCCCAGGCCGTTATAGACGCGCGGCAGTTCCTTGATCTTCGAATAGACGCGGCGGCCCGGACGCGACACGCGGCTGATCTCTTTGATCACCGGTTCACCGTCGAAATACTTGAGCTCGATCTTGAGCTCGTCGATTCCGGGACGAATGTTCACCCGCGAGAAATCGCGGATGTAACCTTCGCGCTTGAGCACCGAGAGCACGGATTCGCGGAATGCGGATGCGGGCGCGGCAATGCTCGACTTGTTGGCTTCCTGGCCGTTGCGAATCCGCGTGAGCAGATCGGCGATGGGATCGGTCATAGACATCTTGTTCGATCTCCTCCGCTTACCAGCTCGACTTTACCATGCCCGGAATCTGTCCGAGCGAGGCCAAGTCGCGAAGTTGCATGCGGCACAATTTAAATTTGCGGTAGTTGCCGCGCGAACGGCCCGTCAGCTCGCAACGCAAGCGAACGCGGTTCGGCGACGAATTGCGCGGAAGCTGCGCGAGCTTGAGCTGCGCGGCAAAACGTTCTTCCGGCGAGAGCTTCTGGTTGCTAGTCATTGCTTTTAGGCGTTCACGTTTCGCACGGTAACGCGCGGCCATACGCTCGCGCTTCTTGTTCCGTTCGACGATGCTCGTCTTTGCCATTTCTATTGGACTCCAGTCGAATTCAGCTTGCGAACGGCATGTTGAACTGACGAAGCAGCTCGCGCGCCTCATCGTTCGTCTTCGCCGTCGTGCAAATGATGATGTCCATTCCCCGGATCTTCTCGATCTGATCGTAATTGATCTCCGGGAAAATGATCTGTTCCTTAACGCCGATCGCGAAATTGCCGCGACCGTCGAAGCTTTTCGGGTTCACGCCGCGGAAGTCGCGCACGCGCGGCAACGCGATGTTGATGAAGCGATCCAGGAACTCGTACATGCGTTCCCCGCGCAAGGTGACCTTGCAGCCGACGATCATCTCTTCGCGCAGCTTGAAGCTGGCGATCGATTTGCGCGCACGCGTGATGATCGGCTTCTGGCCGGAGATCTGCGTCATCTCCTTGACCGGCGCGTCGATCTTCTTGCGGTCCTGCGAAGCTTCGCCAACACCCATGTTGATGACGATCTTCTCCAGGCGCGGCACCTGCATGCCGTTCTGGTATTGGAATTTCTCCACCAGCGATTGGCGGACAGCGGAATTATAATGCTCGCGAAGGCGGGACATATCAAAAATCCTTAACGATCGATCGGCTCGCCGGACCGCTTGGCGAAGCGGATCTTGCGACCGTTCTCCACGCGGAACCCGATACGGGTCGCTTTATTGTCTTTGGGATCGATGTGCGAAACGTTCGACAGATCGATCGAAGCTTCCTTTTCGATGATGCCGCCGGCACCGGCCTGTGACGGACGGGTATGGCGCTTCACCATATTGACGCCCTGCACCACCGCGCGGTTTTCCGACGGTAGCATCTTGAGCACTTCGCCCGTCTTTCCCTTGTCGCGCCCGGCTAGAACGACGACGCGGTCGCCTTTTTTGATTTTCGCAGCCATTAGAGCACCTCGGGAGCCAGCGAAACGATCTTCATGAAGTTCTTGGCGCGCAATTCGCGGGTCACCGGCCCAAAGATACGGGTACCGATCGGCTCCGACGAATTGTTGATCAGCACGGCCGCATTGCGGTCGAACCGGATCGCGGAGCCGTCGCGGCGGCGAATTTCCTTCGCCGTGCGCACGATGACTGCCTTATGAACTTCACCCTTCTTCACGCGGCCGCGCGGAATGGCCTCTTTGACTGAAACGACGATGATGTCGCCAACAGAGGCAAATCTACGCTTCGAGCCGCCGAGAACCTTGATGCATTGGACGCGACGAGCACCGGAATTATCGGCGACGTCCAAATTGCTCTCGACTTGGATCATGGTTCTTTTCCTTTACTTGAGGAGGTTAGGTATCGGCTTATTCGCCGACCACAACTTCCCAGCGCTTCAACTTCGACAACGGGCGGCATTCACGGATGCTCACCGTGTCGCCCATCTTGCATTGGTTGTTCTCGTCGTGGGCGTGGTACTTCTTCGAACGACGGATGTACTTCTTGTAGATCGGGTGCTGGTAGCGACGCTCCACCTTCACAACAATCGTCTTGTCCATTTTGTCGCTGACGACGACGCCCTGCATAACTCGCTTCGGCATAACCTACTCCTAAACCGACGCCTGGGCGGTCTTCTCGCCCAGGATGGTCTTGATGCGCGCAATGTCGCGACGCACCGCGCGCACGCGCGCTGTATTCTCAAGCTGCCCCGAAACCCGCTGGAAGCGCAG
The DNA here is from genome assembly GCA_947467145.1 of Rhodospirillaceae bacterium. Classification (GTDB taxonomy): domain Bacteria; phylum Pseudomonadota; class Alphaproteobacteria; order Rhodospirillales; family UBA2165; genus CANIGJ01. The sequence goes on from CANIGJ010000006.1 coordinate 162,134, forward strand.
GTTGAAGGCTTCCTTGCAAAGGTTCTCGAGCTCTTCGTTCAGCTGATCGAGGGTCTTCGTACGAATGTCTTCGGCCTTCATGATCAAACCTCCGCTCCGAGACGTGCGATGAACCGCGTCTTGATGGGCAGCTTGGCGGCGGCGAGCGTGAACGCTTCGCGCGCAACGACTGCCGGAACGCCGTCCAGCTCGAACATGACGCGGCCCGGCTTCACGCGGACCACCCAGAATTCCGGGTTACCCTTACCCTTGCCCTGACGGACTTCTGCGGGCTTCTGCGACACCGGCACATCTGGGAAGATGCGGATCCACACACGGCCCGCACGCTTCATGGCGCGGGTGATGGTGCGGCGGGCCGCTTCGATCTGGCGTGCGGTGATGCGCGCCGGCTCGACTGCCTTCAGGCCATAGGTGCCGAAGTTGAGCGTGGTGCCCGACGTGGCGTGGCCATGGATGCGGCCTTTGTGGGCCTTACGATACTTTGTGCGTTTTGGTTGCAGCATGATCTTACTCGCTTAACGCTGCGGCTGTTGTTCGAGCGCGCGTTTATCAACGGCCATCGGATCGTGTGCGAGAATCTCGCCCCGATAGACCCATACTTTGACGCCGCACGCACCATACGTGGTCATCGCGGTCGCCGTGCCGTAATCGATGTCAGCGCGCAGCGTGTGCAGCGGCACCTGACCTTCGCGGTACCATTCCGTGCGCGCGATTTCCGCACCGCCCAGACGGCCCGAGCAGGTGATCTTGATGCCTTCGGCGCCAAGACGCATGGCCGACTGCACCGCACGCTTCATGGCGCGGCGGAAGGCAATACGACGCATCAGCTGCTGCGCGATGTTGTCGGCGATCAACGTGGCATCGAGTTCCGGCTTGCGGATTTCGACGATGTTGAGGCTGACGTCACCGCCGGTGCGCTTCGCGAGTTCGGCGCGCAGACCTTCGATGTCCGCACCCTTCTTGCCGATGACGACACCAGGACGCGCAGTGTGGATGGTGATGCGGGCGCGCTTCGCCGGGCGCTCGATCACGACCTTGCTGAGACCCGCCTGCTGGAGACGCGTGCGGAGCATTTTGCGCAGTTCGAGATCTTCGTGCAGCAGACCGGCATAGTCGCGCTTGTTGGCATACCAGCGTGAATCCCACGTCCGGTTGATACCAAGGCGAAACCCGATCGGATTGACCTTCTGACCCATATTACGCTTTCTCCTCGCGTTCCCGGACCACGATGGTCAAGTTGCTGAATGGCTTGACGATCCGGCCGACGCGACCGCGTGCGCGGGGCATCCAACGCTTCATGACCATCTGTTTGCCCGTGATCGCCTCGGCGACATACAGGCGGTCGATATCGAGCTGCTGATTGTTCTCGGCATTCGCGATCGCAGACTGCAGAACCTTCTTCACCGTGATGGCGATGCGGCGGCGCGAGAAGGTCAGCATCGACAATGCTTCCTGTGCGCTACGGCCGCGGATCGTCTCGGCGACGAGGTTGAGCTTCTGCGGGCTCGTGCGGATCATGTTGCCGATAGCCGCCGCTTCATTATCGGCGTAACGGCGCGGAGCTGATTTCTTGCCCATGATTACCTCGATGCCTTGCGGTCGGCGGCGTGCCCATGGAACGTGCGCGTCGGCGAGAACTCGCCGAACTTGTGCCCGACCATGTTCTCGCTCACGAGAACCGGAATGTGCTTCTGGCCGTTGTAAACGCCGAACGTGATGCCGACGAACTGCGGCAGGATCGTCGAGCGACGCGACCAGATCTTGACCACTTCGTTACGGCCGGACGCGCGAACCTTCTCTGCCTTCCTCAGCAGATACTCGTCGATGAACGGGCCTTTCCAAACAGAGCGTGCCACGGATCTTCCTCTCTTACTTCTTCCGCCGGCGAACGATCAGCCGGTCGGTTTTCTTGTTGCTGCGCGTCTTCTTGCCCTTCGTGGACTTGCCCCACGGGGTAACCGGATGACGGCCGCCCGAGGTACGGCCTTCGCCGCCGCCGTGCGGATGGTCGACCGGGTTCATGGCCACGCCGCGCACCGACGGGCGAACGCCCATCCAACGCGAGCGACCGGCCTTACCGATCTTCTTGTTCGCCTGGTCCGGGTTCGAGACCGCACCGATCGTCGCCATGCATTCGGCGCGCACGAGGCGGACTTCACCGGATGCCAGACGAAGCTGGGCGTAACCCTGATCCTTACCGATCAGCTGCACATAGGTGCCGGCCGAACGGGCGATCTGACCGCCGCCGTTCACCTTCAGCTCCACATTGTGGATGATGGTGCCGACGGGGATGTTCGCCATCGGCAAGGCGTTGCCCGGCTTAATGTCGACGCGGTTACCTGCGATCACGCTGTCGCCGACCTGCAGACGCTGCGGTGCCAGGATGTAGGCGAGTTCGCCGTCCTCGTACTTGATCAGCGCAATGAACGCGGAGCGGTTCGGATCGTATTCCAAACGCTCAACCTTCGCCGCCATATCGAACTTCTGACGCTTGAAGTCGATGACGCGATAACGCTTCTTGTGGCCACCACCACGGCGACGCATCGTGATGCGGCCGTTGTTGTTGCGACCCGACTTGTTGCCGATCAAGCCTTCAACGAGGCTCTTCTCCGGCTTGCCCTTCCACAGAGCGGAGCGGTCGACCAGGACAAGCCCGCGGCGTCCGGGCGAAGTGGGCTTATAGGTTTTGAGCGCCATCTCGTCAGACTCCCGTCGTAATATCGATCGAGTCGCCGTCTTTCAACGTGACGATCGCTTTCTTCACATCGCCCCGGCGGCCGCGACGGCCACGGAAGCTCTTCATCTTGCCTTTGTTCACCAGCGTGTTGACGCCCGTGACTTTCACCTTGAACAGGCCTTCGATGGCGGCCTTGATCTCCGGCTTCGTGGCATCCAGGGGAACGCGGAAGCTCACCTGATTGTGCTCGCTGAGGATCGTCGCCTTTTCGGTGATGATCGGCGAGCGGATGAGCGCATACATGCGCTCTTTGGGAAGCTTGAGCGGGGCCGTCATTTCAGGCGCTCCTGGAGTTGCTGAACCGCATCCTTCGTCAGGACGAGCGTGTCGCGACGCAGAATGTCGTAAACGTTGGCGCCGATCTGCGGCAGAACGTCGAGGCCGTGGATGTTGCGCGCGGCGCGGGCGAAATTCTCGTTCACCTGTGCGCCGTCGATCACCAGGGTCGTGCCCCAACCGAGCTTGCCGAGTTGCTTCGCGAGCACGCCGGTCTTCGGATCGGTCAGCGAAGCGTTATCGACGATGATCAGCTTGCCGTCGGCCTGCTTGGACGAGAGCGCCGTGCGCAGCGCCAGCTTGCGGACCTTCTTCGGAAGGCTGAAGGCATGCGAATGCGGACGCGGGCCGAACACGATGCCGCCGCCGCGCATCTGCGGCGCGCGGAGCGTACCCTGACGGGCGCCACCGGTGCCCTTCTGCTTGAACGGCTTCTTTTTGGTGCCGCTGACTTCCCAGCGTTCCTTCGCGGCGTGCGTGCCGGCCTGGCGCTTGGCGAGCTGCCAATTAATCGCGCGCGACAGGAGATCGCGGCGCACAGGCATACCGAAAATCTCGTCGTCGAGCTCGATATCGCCGGCAGACTTATTGTCGAAATTGATGACGGGGGCTTTCATAAGACTTAGCCTTCCTTCTTCACGGCGGCCGGCATCGGCAGGCCTTCGGGGGCCTTGCGCTTCACCGCGTCCTTAACCAGCAAATAACCGCCCTTGGCACCCGGAACGGCGCCCTTGACGAAAATCAGGCCGGCATCGACGTCGGTCGACACAACCTGAAGGTTCTGCTTGGTCACGCGACGGTCGCCCATATGGCCGGCCATCTTCTTGCCTTTAAACACGCGACCCGGATCTTGGTGCTGACCGGTCGAACCGTGGCTACGATGGCTGATCGACACACCGTGCGAGGCGCGCAAGCCACCGAAGTTCCAACGCTTCATGACGCCGGCAAAGCCCTTACCTTTGGACGTGCCGGTGACATCGATATATTGGCCGACGACGAAGTGATCGACGGTGAGCTGAGCGCCCACGTCCACCAGACCGTCTTCCCCGACCACGAATTCCACCAGCTTGCGGGTCGGTTCAACCTTCGCCTTGGCGAAGTGTCCGCGCATCTGCTTGGAAACGTTTTTAACCTTCGCCTTGCCGACGCCGAGCTGGAGGGCCGTGTAGCCATCCTTCTCTTGCGTGCGCTGCGAAACGACGCGGCAGTCGTCAACCTTCAGGACCGTTACCGGAACCTGCGTGCCGTCTTCCTGGAAGACGGCGCTCATGCCGAGCTTTTGAGCTATGAGGCCAGTTCTCATTGCCATGCCTAAAGTTTGATTTCCACGTCCACGCCGGAGGCGAGGTCGAGCTTCATCAGCGCGTCCACCGTTTCCGGAGTCGGATCGAGGATATCGAGCACCCGCTTGTGGGTGCGGATTTCAAATTGCTCGCGCGACTTCTTGTCGACGTGCGGCGAGCGGTTCACCGTGAAGCGTTCGATACGGGTCGGCAGCGGGATCGGTCCACGAACCTGTGCACCCGTCCGCTTCGCGGTATTCACGATTTCCTGCGTCGACTGATCGAGCACTCGATGGTCGAACGCTTTAAGTCGGATGCGAATATTTTGACTGTCTACCATATCGTCACTCAAAAATTATTGTCTCAAAAACTCGGCGCCGACCCGAAGGGCCGGCGCCAGATTTTGATTAGTTTTTACTCGATGATGCTAGCGACGACGCCGGCGCCGACGGTACGGCCGCCTTCGCGGATGGCGAAGCGCAGGCCCTGATCCATCGCGATCGGGGTCAGCAGGTTCACAACC
>CANIGJ010000007.1 GCA_947467145.1 Rhodospirillaceae bacterium
ATCAAGGGCTGGATGGAACGCGGCATCCTGATGGCGCACAAGCCGCCGTCGCATGACAAAATCTCGCGCCTGCTGCGCGACGACCAGGGGTATTGGTATTACATCGTCCGCCCGATCCAGGTCGTCGCGGTGAACACCGAGATGCTGAAAGAAGCCGATTACCCCAAAAAATGGGCCGACCTGTTCGATCCGAAATATAAGGGCCAGATCGGCATGCCGCATTTGGACGCCGGCGGCAGCGCACTCGCGCTTTACGCGTTCTGGCGCAACAAGGTCGATCCCAAGGCGTGGGACAAGCTCGCTGCCAATGAGCCGCGCATCCAGGCCACCGCCATCCCGGTGCAGAACGATCTGCAACGCGGGCGCACCGCGGTGGCGACCGTGGGTGCCGCCGGCATGCTGCAGATGATCGAGGATAAAGCGCCGATCAAGATCATCATCCCCGAGGAAGGCCTGGTGGCGTTTGGGGCCATGGGCAATGTCGCCAAGACCGCCAAGAACCCCAATACCGCCAAGGTCTGGGTGAACTACGTCACCAGCAAATACGGCAGCACCTTGATGTCGAAGACGGGTTCCTACGGCACGCATATGGATGCGCCGCCGCCACGCAGCGGGCCCTACGTGTTCCCGCCGCAGGATCAGGTCTACACCTTGAGCATCGATGAATGGTCCAAGGTCGTCGAGAATTATCCGAAAGAATGGCGCGACGCGTTCGAGAAAAAATAATCCGCGCCCCATAGGGAGAGCCAAAATGAACCGTATCGCCACGATCGTTTCCGCCCTCGCCCTCGTTGCGGCCAGCGCGTTCTCGGCATCGGCGCAACTTGTGAAGGACGGCGAGGAAATCGCCGACGCCAAGCTGTTTGCCGCCGCCAAGGCGGAAGGCAAGGCCAGCATCTTCGGCACATATCCGACCGAGTCGCTGCAGCCGGTGCTGGACCAGTTCCAGAAGGATACGGGCATCGCGCTCGAATATGTCCGCCTGCCGACATCGCGCATGTATGACCGCGTGATCGCGGAATTCGCCGCCGGCCGGCTCGACGCCGACTATATTGATCTGACCGATCTGAAGCTGATCAAGGGCTGGATGGAACGCGGCATCCTGGCCAAGCACAAGACGCCGTCGCACGACAAGATCGCGCCCTTGCTGCGCGATCCCGACGGCTACTGGTATTACGTCGTGCGCCCGATCCAATCGATCGCGGTGAACACCGAGATGCTGAAGGAAGCCGATTATCCGAAGAAATGGGCCGACCTGCTCAACCCGAAATACAAAGGTCTGATCGGCCTGCCGCATCTCGATGCCGGCGGCAGCGCGCTCACGCTTTATGCTTTCTTCCGCAACAAGATCGGTGCGGATTCCTGGACCAAGCTCGCCGCCAACGAACCGCGTATTCAGGCCACGACCCAGCCCATTCAGAACGATCTGCAACGCGGCCGTACCTCGCTCGCCACGGTCGGCGTGACCGGCGCGATGCAGATGATCGAGGACAAGGCCCCGATCAAGATCATCTTCCCGGAAGAAGGCCTCATCGGTTTCGGCTGCATGGGCAACGTGACCAGTTCGGCCAAGCATCCCAATGCCGCCAAGGTCTATATGAACTACATCACGAGCAAATACGGCAGCACCTTGGTCTCCAAGACCGGCTCCTACGGCTCGCATATGGATGCGCCGAGTCCGCGCAATGGCTCGCTCGCCTTGCCCGCGCAGGACCAGGTGTTCACCTTAGGTATCGATGAATGGTCGAAGGTCGTCGAGAGTTATCCGAAGGAGTGGCGCGACGCGTTCGAAAAGAAATAATCCGGCCAGCTAGAGCCCCATAAAAAACCGGGCCGGCCAAACAGGGAGAGAAAAGATGATCCGTTCCGTTGCGCTGGCGACCGCTTTTGCCGTGATGGCAAGTGTCGCCCCGGCTTTTGCCCCAGCCTGGGCCCAAGGCCTGGTCATCGATGGCGAGACCATCGCGGACGCCAAGCTGCTCGCCGCCGCCAAGGCCGAGGGCAAGATCAGCATGCACGGCACGCGCCCATCCGAATCCATCGGCCCGGTGTTCGAGGGTTTCGAGAAAGACACGGGCATCAAGATCGACTATGTGCGCGGACCATCGTCCAAGGTCTATGAACGCGTTCTCGCCGAATTCGCGGTCAAGAAGCTCGAATTCGACTACGCCGATCTGACCGATCTCACCTTGATCAAGGAATGGGTGGCGCGTGACGTCCTGGCCGCTCACAAAGTGCCATGGCATGACCGCCTGGCGCCGGAGATCAAGCATCCCGACGGCAAGTGGTACTACATCGCGCGGCCCACCATGGTGATCGGCATCAATACGGCCGAGGTCCCTGAGAAGGATTGGCCGAAAAGCTGGAAAGAGTCCCTCGATCCCAAATGGAAAGGGAAGATGGGCATGCAGTCGATCGATGTCGGCGGCAGCGCCTTCAGCCTGCAGGCCTATCTCAAGCTGCACGTGGCCGAGGATGCCTGGCCGCGTCTCGCACAGCTCGAACCTCGGCTCTATTCGGCCGTCTCAAACGTCCTGACCGATCTCGTGCGCGGACGGCTCGGCATCGCCTATCTCGATGCAAGTTCGGTGGCGACACAGATCGCCGCGGGCGCGCCGCTTAAATTGATCTTTCCGTCCGAAGGCCTCGTCGGCTTCGGCGTCTTCGGCAACGTCACCAAGACCGCGCCACATCCCAATGCTGCTCGTTTGTGGATGAACTATGCGACCAGCAAACGCGGCTCAACCCTGATGGCGGCGAGCGGCGCCTACGGCACCCATCCCGACGCACCGCCGCCGGTCGCCGCCAATATCACATTCCCGCCGCAGAATACGGTCTGGACGATCGATCCGGACAAGTGGGACGCCGTCACCGGCCCCTATACGGCGGAATGGAAAGAGATCGTCGCCAAACGCTCGACGGTCGAGAAATGATGATGAGAATAAAATCTTCGGCTATCGCACTCGCCCTAACGCTCAGTTTCGCCGCCGACGTCCACGCCCAAGCCCTCGTGATCAATGTCGAGGAAATCGCCGACGCCAAACTCATGAGCGCGGCGCGTACCGAAGGCCGCGTCAATCTGTACGGTACCTATCCTACCGAAACGATCCAGCCGGTGCTGGACGCCTTCAAGAAAGACACCAAGCTCGATCTCGACTATGTCCGTCTGCCCGGCTTTCAGATGTTCGAACGCCTGAGCCGCGAGTTCGAGGCCGGCAAGATGGAGGCCGATTACGCCGACCTTACCGATTTGTCGCTCGCCAAGATCTGGAAAGAACGCGGAATCTTCGTCAGCCATAAGGTGCCGTCCTTCGCGAAACTACCCGAAGAGCTGCGCGATCCCGACGGCTATTGGTATTACCTCGTGCGGCCGACCTATGTGCTGGGCGTGAATACCGTCGAAGTCGCGGAAAAGGATTATCCGAAAAGCTGGCGCGATACGTTGGATCCGAAATGGAAGGGCAAGGTCGGCACCGTCAGCATCGATGCCGGCGGCAGCGCGCTCACGCTTTATTCGTTCCTGCGGCTGCGCATCGGCGAGGATGCCTGGCCGAAGGTTGCCGCCAACGAGCCCCGCATCTACGCCTCGGCCGCGCCCATCGCCAACGATCTGGTACGCGGGCGGGTCAGCATCTGTTATTGCGGCGCGTCGGCCATCACCAATCAGATCGAGAATGGCGCCCCGCTCAAGATCATCTTCCCGACCGAAGGGCTCGCGTCCTTCGGGTCCATCGGCAATGTCACCAGCAAAGCCAAGAACCCGAACGCCGCGCGCGTGTGGATGAATTACGTGACCAGCAAGCACGGCAGCCAATTGGTCGCCGCCACCGGGTCCTACGGCACGCACAGCGAGGCCGCACCGCCGTCCTTCCGGGGCCAATCCTACCCGCCGCCGTCCCAGGTCTGGACCATCCGGCCCGACGAATGGGAAAAATATCACGAGACCTGGCCGACCGAGTGGAAGCAGGTCTTCAAGCAGCAGTAAATCGACGGAGGGTGATAGGCTACGGCCCACCAGAGTGTTAGGATAATCGTCAAGTGAGCGGTCCAAGCCGCTGCGATCTAAGGGAGCAATCGATGAATCTGAAATCTTTGACAGGCCTGGTTTCGGCCTTCGCCATCGCCGCGGCGCTGTCCGGCGAGGTCCGCGCCCAGGCGCTCGTGCTCGACGGCGAAGAAATCGCCGACGCCAAACTGATGGCCGCAGCAAAAGCCGAAGGCCGTATCGACGTCTACGGCGCCTATCCGACCGAGGCGATCCAGCCGGTGCTGGATGGTTTTAAAAAGGATACTGGCATCGCGCTCGAATATATCCGCATCCCGTCGTCGCGCATGTATGACCGTGTGCTCGCCGAATTCGCGTCCGGCAAGCTCGAGGCCGATTACGCCGATTTGACCGACCTCACGCTGATCAAGGAATGGGTGTCGCGCGGTATCCTGGCGGCGCACAAGGTTCCCTGGCACGACAAGATCGCGGCGAACCTCAAGCATCCGGATGGCCGCTGGTATTACATCGTGCGCCCGATCTATGTCATCGGCGTCAACACGGCCGAGGTCGATGCGAAGGATTATCCGAAGACCTGGAAGGAAACCCTCGAAGGCAAGTGGAAGGGCAAGGTCGGCATGCAATCGATCGATGCCGGCGGCAGTGCCGTCACCTTGCATTCCTTCCTGCGTATCAAGGTCGCCGAGAATGCCTGGACCATGCTGCGCGACAACGAGCCGCGCTTCCAGGCAACCATCGCCCCGGTCGTCAACGATCTGGTGCGTGGCCGCACGCCGTTGGCCTATGTCGACGCCAACTCCATCGTCGCACAAGCGAAGGAAGGGGCGCCGATCAAAGCGATCTTCCCGGCCGAAGGTGTGGCCAGCTTCGGTGCCTTCGGCAACGTCACCTCGACCAGCAAGCGCCCGAATGCGGCGAAGGTCTGGGTGAATTACGTGACCAGCAAACGCGGCTCGACCTTGATGGCGTCCGGCGGCGCCTATGGCACGCATCCCGAAGCCGCCCCGCCCAACGCACCGGGCATGACCTTCCCGCCGCAGGACAAGGTCTGGACCATCGAAGCCGACCTCTGGGACAAGATCCAGGAGCCTTGGCAGAAAGAATGGAAAGACACCGTCCTTAAGAAATAACGGCGCGCTTTACCACGATCTTTATTATTAATAATGTTATTAATAGCGGCGGCTGACAGGCCGCCGCTATCGCCGCTCTGAACGGCCACATTAGAACGGGGCGCAATGCCCCGCAGGAGGAATAGATGTTGAGCATCCGCATTTCGGCGGCGCTTTTCGCTGCCGGTCTTTCTCTTGTCGCCCATCAAAATACCGCCGGCGCCCAAGCACTCGTCATCGATGGGGTCGAAATCGCCGATGCGAAGCTGATGGCGGCGGCGCGTGCGGAAAAAGATCTCAACGTCTACGGCACCTACCCCAGCGAGAATCTCGCCGACACCCTCGACGCCTTCCGCAAGGACACGGGCATTAAGCTCGAATATGTCCGCGTGCCGTCGTCGCGGCTGTACGATCGCGTGCTGGCGGAATTTGGCGCCGGCAAGCTGGAGGTCGATTATATCGATCTGACCGACCAGACCTTGATCAAGGAATGGAAGTCGCGCGGCATCCTCGGCCAGCACAAGACGCCGTGGCACGACAAGATCCCGCACGCGCTGCGCGACGACAACGGCTATTGGGTCTTCGTCTATCGCCCGGTGCAGACCATCGCGGTCAACACCGAACTGGTGAAGGAAGCCGACTACCCGAAAAGCTGGAAAGACACCTTCGAGCCCAAGTGGAAAGAAAAGATGGGCATGCCGAACGTCGAAGGCGGCGGTGCGGCGCTGACGCTCTTCGCCTTCCTGCGCATGGAGGTCGATCCCAAGTCGTGGGAGAAGATCGCCGCGCTCAATCCGCGCACCTATCCGTCGAGCGCGCCCAACGTGAACGATCTGGTGCGCGGACGCACCAGCGCGGCCTACGGCGGCGCTTCGTCCTTTACCGAGCAGATCGAGAATGGTGCTCCGCTGAAAGTCATCATCCCGACCGAGGGTGTCGCCGCCTTCGGTGGCGCGGGCAACGTGACCAGCACGGCAAAACATCCCAACGCGGCGAAGGTTTATGTGAATTACCTGACCAGCGTGAAGGGCAGCACCATGATTTCCAAAAGCGGGTCCTACGGCACGCACCCGGATTCGCCGCCGCCCATTATCGGCGGCATCCAATTGCCCCCGCACAACAAGGTCTGGAACATCGAAGCCGACCAATGGGACAAGATTCACGAGACCTGGTTCAAAGAGTGGAAAGCGATTTTCGAACGCAAATGATTTGAGCAAATAGATAAGCCGCCGGCGGTCCTCGCGGGTCGTCGTGACGGCCGCAAGGAGGCGTCATGCTGCGTATCTGGAAGGCGGCGTTTTACGCCGTCACGACCGTTGCCGTTGCGTTGTCGTCTGCGAATTCGGCCCGTTCCCAAGCCCTCGTCCTCGATGGCGAGGAGGTGGCCAGCGCCGCACTTTATGCGGCCGCCAAGAAAGAAGGCGGACTTTACGTCTACGCCACCTATACCTCTGAAAGCATGTCGGACGCGCTTGAGGGATTCAAAAAGGATACCGGCCTCAAGATCGAATATGTCCGCGTGCCGACATCCAAACTTTACGACCGCGCCGTCGCCGAATTCACCGCCGGCAAGCTGGTCGCCGATTACATGGACCTCACCGATCTGTCACTCATCGAGGATTGGAAAAAGCGCGGCATCCTCATCGCGCACAAGCCTCCGTCCTTCGACAAGATTGCGCCGGAGCTGAAAGACAAGGACGGCTATTGGGTCTATATCGTGCGCCCCGTGCAGACCATCGCGGTCAACACGGAATTCGTGAAGGAAGCCGACTACCCCAAAAGCTGGGCCGACACCTTCGACCCCAAATGGAAGGGCAAGATCGGCATGCAATCGATCGATGCCGGCGGCAGCGCGCTGACGCTCTTCGCCTTCCTGCGCGAAAAGGTCGATCCGCAATCCTGGGAAAAGATCGCCGCCAACGATCCGCGCACCTACGCCACCATGGCGCCCGCCGTGAACGACCTGGTGCGCGGGCGCGTCGCCATGGCCTATGGCGGTGCAGCCTCGTTCTCCGGCCAGATCGAAAATAACGCGCCGCTCAAGATCATCATTCCGACCGAAGGCATCGCCGCCTTCGGCGCATTCGGCAATGTGACGAGTGTGGCGAAGAATCCCAACGCCGCGAAAGTCTGGGTCAATTACCTGACCAGCAAGCGCGGCGGCAGCATGATTTCCAAAAGCGGCTCCTACGGCACGCATCCCGACTCCGCCGCCCCCGTCGCGGCCGGGTATACCGCACCGCCGCCGTCGCAGGTCTGGTCCGTCTCGCCCGAAAAGTGGGATGCGATCCACGATACCTGGATCGAGGAATGGAAGACTATTTTCAATCGCAAGTAACCAATCTTACGTAACCATGAGAGTTCGCATCATGCATAAGGCCGCCCTGTTCGCCGCTGCCCTCGTCGGTATCGTCCTCCCGCATCTCGCCTGCGCACAGGCCCTCGTCGTCGATGGCGAGGAAATCGCCGACGCCAAATTGATGGCCGCCGCCAAGGCTGAGGGCGGGCTTTATGCCTATGGCGTCATCCAGACCGAAAGCATGACCGAAGTGCTGGATGCCTTCCGCAAGGAGAGCGGCCTCAAGATCGAATATGTCCGCGTGCCGACATCGAAACTCTACGATCGCGTCGTCGCCGAATTCGCCACCGGCAGACTCGATGCGGATTTCGCCGATCTCACGGACCACACCTTGATCAAGGATTGGATGTCGCGCGGTATCCTGGCGGCGCACAAGGTTCCGTGGCACGACAAGATCGCCCACGCGTTGCGCGACGATAACGGCTATTGGTATTCGACCGTGCGCGCCATCCAGACCATCGCGGTCAACACCGAGATGGTGAAAGAAGCCGACTATCCCAAAAGCTGGGCCGAGACGTTGGAGCCCAAATGGAAGGGCAAGTTCGGTATGCAATCGATCGATGCCGGCGGCAGCGCCCTCACACTGTTCGCGTTCCTGCGCATCAAGGTCGACCCGAAGTCGTGGGACAAGATCGCCGCCAACGATCCGCGTACCTATGCGACCATCGCGCCCGTCATCAATGATCTGGTGCGTGGCCGCATCCCGGCCGCTTACGCGACCGCATCGACCTTGTCCGATCAGATCCAGAACGGCGCGCCGATCAAGATCATCCTCCCGGCCGAGGGCATGGCGGCTTTCGGCGCCATGGGCAACGTGACCGCAACGGCCAAGAACCCGAATGCCGCCAAGGTCTATGTGAATTACCTCACCAGCAAGCGCGGTAGCGCACTCATCGCGCAAGCCGGCTCCTACGGCGTGCATCCGGACTCGCCCTCGCCTGAAGCGGCCGGCACCAAATACCCGCCGCAGGACAAGGTCTGGAACATCGAAGCCGAGCAGTGGGACAAGATCCACGAGACCTGGGTCGACGAATGGAAAAAAATCTTCAACAGGAAATAACGCCATGAAGAACATTGCTATGGGGCCACGCATTTGGATTGCCGCACTCGCCACTCTGCTCGCGGCGCACACGGCTTCAGCACAGGACTTCATCATCAATGGCGAGAAAATCGCCGATGCCGCGCTTTATGCGGCGGCGAAGAAGGAGGGCAGCTTCACGCTTTACGGCACGATCCCGACGGAATCGATGAGCATCACGCTCGATCAGTTCAAGAAGGAAACCGGCATCCAGTACGACTACATCCGGTTGCCGACTGCCAAGATGTACGATCGCGTGCTCGCCGAGCATGGCGCGAAGAAGCTGGATGCCGATTATGTCGGGCTCACCGATCTGCCGCTGTTCAAGCAATGGGTCGATAAAGGCATCCTCGCCAGCTACAAACCCGTGTCGTTCGGCGCGATCTCACCCGACCTGAAGGACGCCGACGGGCGGTGGTATTATGTGGTGCGCCCGATCAGCAGCATCGCGATCAACACCGAGATGGTGAAGCCCGGCGAAGAACCGACGAGCTGGACCGATCTGTTCGATCCGAAATGGAAGGGCAAGATCGGCATGCCCTCGATGGAGGCCGGCGGCAGTGCGCTGACGCTCTATGCGTTCCTGCGCCTGCATGTGGCACCCGACGCTTGGCAGCGCCTCGCCGCCAACGAGCCCCGCATCTATGCGACGGCGGCGCCGACGGTCGCCGACCTCGTGCGCGGGCGGACCAGCATCGGGGTGTCCGGGGTGACCTCCTATATGCGCGAGATCGAGAACAAGGCGCCTGTGAAACTCTTGTTCCCCAAAGAGGGCCTCGCCGCCTTCGGCGAGATCGGCAACGTGACCGCCGCCGCCCAACATCCCAATGCCGCCAGGCTTTATATGAGCTATGTGCTGAGCAAGGCGGGCAGCACGTCCGTCAGCAAGCAGGGCTCGTACGGCACCCACCCCGACGCGCCGCCACCCAACGAGGGCGGCTATCAGTTCCCGCCGTCCAGCCAAGTCTGGAACATCAAGATCGCCGACTGGGAGAAGTACCAGGAGACCTTCCCCAGGGAATGGAAGGAGATTTTCGAGAAAAAGTAACCCTCGCGAGCATCCCCATTCGGAATCACGAGAGTTGACCGTCTGCCCAGTCCACGGATAAACAAGGCATTACAGCTCGCAACGGGCTTCCAACGGCGGTCCACCGATGACCCTGACAGACGAACACAAACAACAACTTTTGAGCGAACATTTCCTCCTGAGGCACCTATCGCGGGAAGATTTGGGGGCGCTGGCCAAGCGCGCCGCGGTGCGCGCATTCAAGGCCGACGAGGTCATCTTCAAGCGCGGCGACACCGCCGCCCACATGATGGTCGTGGTCAGCGGCAAGGTGCAGATCAGTTCGCCCAGCCACGAAGGCGACAAGATCATCTTCGCCACCATGAATCCGGGCGACGTCTTCGGCGAGATCGCGCTGATCGACGGCCACGAACGCTCGACCGACGCCATCGCCGACGAGGCGACCGAAGTGCTCGAACTGCAGCGCGACGACTTCATCAAGGTGCTCGAGAACAACCCCAAGCTGACCATCGATCTGCTGCGCGTGCTCTGCATGCGCATCCGCCAGACCAATGAGTTACTCGAGGATTTTTCTATTATCGATCTGCGGCGGCGGCTGGCCAAACGCTTGGCCTATCTCAACGACAGTTCGAGCCGCAATTCGGGCGGGCTCAAGCTCACCGTGCGCGTCAGCCAGGAAGAACTGGTCGCCATGATGGGCGTCAGCCAGCACGAGGCGATCCACAAGCAGCTGCAGCTGTGGGAGCAGCAGGGCATCGTCGCCATGGAAAAGGGCTGGATCAGCATCGCCGATCAGGGCGCCTTGAGTGCCATTGTCGAAGAGGACTTTTAGGTCTGCGACGCGAGGTCGCTTTGCTTGAACCGCCCCCTGGGCGGGTTTAGGGTCGCCCCCAAATTAAGGCAAACCCCCTTGGAGGACACCCCATGGCCGACCAAATCCGCGCCTCGCACATCTTGATTTCCCACGCTGAATCCGATTCCCGCGCCGCCAGCAGCCTGAGCCGCACGGATGCCCTGAAGGCCATCGAAACCCTCAAAACCCGTATCGAGGCCGGCGAGGATTTCGGCGATATTGCCGCCGACAATTCCGATTGCCCGAGCTCCGCCAATGGCGGCGATCTCGGCATGTTCGGCAAGGGCATGATGGTGCCGGAATTCGAAACCGCCGCTTTTGGGCTCGATGTCGGCGCCACCAGCGACGTGGTCGAAACCGATTTCGGCTTCCACCTGATCCAGCGCACGGCTTAATTAAGAACCGCTCGCAATTGTGCGGCCTGGGAACGTCCGCCTTTAAGTGGCGGGCGACTCGGCCCACATAAAGACCATGGCGCACAAACCCCACTCCGGGCCCCACCCGACCACCGTTGTGGAGGACGACGCATCTGCGGACGCGCCGCCCACGCCCTATGGCCGCGACGCGGGGCCGACGCCGTCGTCCAAGAAGCAACGCAACGATTGGGCGGCACTGCGCGCCCTGTCGCCCTATCTGTGGCCGGACACGACCCAACCCGGCGGCGCCGAGATCAAGGCGCGCATCATCACCGCGCTCTCCCTGCTCGCCGCCTCTAAGGCGGTCGCGGTCTGCATCCCCATCGTCTTCAAGACGGTGATCGACGGCTTGCGGCTGTCGGATGCGCAAGGCCTCGTCGTCGTGCCGGTCATGCTGCTGGTCGCCTACGGCATCATGCGCATCGCCGCGCAGGGCTTCGCCGAGCTGCGCGAAACCGTGTTCGCCAAGGTGGCGCAGCGCGCCATGCGCCAGGCCGGCCTGCGCACGTTCGAGCATCTGCATCGCCTCGCCTTGCGCTATCACCTGGATCGGCACACCGGCGGGCTCAGCCGCGCCGTCGAACGCGGCACCTTGGGTATCGACGAGCTGCTCGATTCCATGCTGTTCAACGTGATCCCGACCGCGATCGAGATCACCATGGTCTGCGGCGTGTTGTGGTTCATGTTCGATGTGCGCTTCGCCGCCGTCACCTTCATCACCATCGCGTTCTACACCGCCTGGACCATCGTCATCACCGATTGGCGGCTCAAATACCGCCGCCACATGAACGAGATGGAGGGCGAAGCCGCCAACAAGGCGGTCGACTCGCTGCTCAATTACGAAACCGTCAAATATTTCGGCAACGAGGCGCACGAGGCGAAGCGTTACGACGCCGCCCTGCAATCTTACGAATCCGCCGCCATCAAGGCGCGCGTGTCGCTCTCGCTGCTCAATGTCGGCCAGGGCAGCGTCATCGCGGTCGGTGTGACCACCATCATGCTGATGGCGGCGTACGGCGTGCAGGAACACACGATGACCTTGGGCGATATCGTCATGGTCAACGCCTTCCTGATCCAGCTTTACCTGCCGCTCAATCGCCTCGGCATGGTGTATCGCGAGATCAAGCAAAGCCTGATCGACATGGACGAGATGTTCTCGCTGCTCGAGGTCACGCCCGAGATCGCCGATCCGCCGGAGGCCATGCCGCTTGCCGTCACCGGCGGCGAGGTCGAGTTCGATCGCGTGAGCTTCGACTACAATCCCAACCGCCGCGTGCTCGCCGACGTGTCGTTCAAGGTGCCGGCCGGCAAAAAGGTCGCCATCGTCGGCCCGTCGGGTGCCGGCAAATCGACCATCGCGCGCCTGCTCTATCGCTTCTACGACGTGACCGGCGGCGGCATCAAGATCGACGGCCAGGATATCCGCTCGGTCGCGCAGAGCAGCGTGCGCGCCGCCATCGGCATCGTTCCGCAAGATACCGTGCTGTTCAACGACACGATCTATTACAACATCGCCTATGGCCGCCCGGGTGCGACCGAGGCCGAGATCATGGACGCCGCGCGCCTCGCCGCCATCCACGATTTCATCGTCAGCCTGCCCGACGGCTATGCGACGCGCGTCGGCGAACGCGGGCTCAAGCTATCGGGCGGCGAGAAGCAGCGCGTCGCCATCGCGCGCACGATCCTCAAAGGGCCGCAGATCATGCTGTTCGACGAGGCGACGAGTGCGCTCGACACGCACACCGAAAAGGAAATCCAGAAGGCGCTGACCCAGGTGTCGGCCAACCGCACGACCCTGGTCATCGCGCATCGCCTGTCGACCATCATCGATGCCGACGAGATCCTGGTGCTGGAACGCGGCCGCGTCGCCGAGCGCGGCACGCATCGCGCCCTGCTCGCCGCCGGCGGCATCTACGCGCATATGTGGGCGCGCCAGCAGGAAGCCGAACACGCCAAGGAAGTCCTTGAACACGTCGCCGAGGAAGAAGCGGCCGAGCGTGCGGGGAATAAGGCGTCGAAGCCGGAAGCGGCCGAGTAGGCTCCGCTTCACCGCTTCAAGGCCGTTAAAACACGTCGCACTACGCCGCGTCGTTAGTTCTTAAATTAGCCAACAACATCTGACAGTCTTCAAAGAAATAGTAATTCGGACCCGTGGACATTTTGGAAATATAAGAACTTTTAGGTCGGTGATTTTTGTCAAAGTCGTGTGAGAACCGCAGCGAATGATAAAAATTCTCGTCCATATAGACTTCAGCAGGACGATGATCTCCGACACGAATTGCACTTCTAACTGCACTATCGATTTCCAGCAGTTGGGCAAATGGCAAACCAAGGCTATTTAGCGATACATGGTTTTGAGTCGACGAAATGTGTAGCAATCTATCTTCGTAGTACTCATTAATTCCTTGAGCAATGACTGCATATATTTCCATACCGAGAACCTCTCGATATACGAATTGAATTTCGGGCAACAATCTAACGATAGTCTCAGGTTCATAGCTGTATTTGACCGCGCTATCCCACGCACCCACAAACCAATTACTCTTTAAAAGCAAGCTATCCGCAAAAGAGACAAAGGCTACCGTCGGATAACGTCCTGCGATAGCATCGATTCTTTCGCGCAGTAGCACCAATCTGGAATTGTCCAGAGTGCCGTTTTCCAAGGCCAACCTCACTCCGATCGCGTCTACTAACGCAAATACGCTATGAGGGCGAAGGTGTAGGCCATTCAGCCATTCGCCACGCACGAATACTCGTGGCTTCTCGTCATATTGTCGAACTTCAGTGCACGTAATGAATTGGGAGCGAGGCAATGTCACCTTCATTTCATGAAATCGATCATGAATGTTGGGATACCAGGATAATTCGATCGCATCCGACTTTATAGAACGCGCAGCGGCATATGATATGTAACCAACATACTTATATTCTTCGCCGGCAAATGTTCCGAGAAGGTCAGCCTCGTAAGCTTGCATCCATTTTTCATCCATCAAGAAAATGTCGCGATCAAGCGGCACATTCTCAAAGGAGTGAATGTCTATGAACTCATGTTCAAACATCTGACCTGACCTAACCCTCCAACACCTTCGCTACCTCATCCGGCATCTTCGTGATCACGCGCAGATAATTCTGCGCGGCCGCATCGGGCAGGCGGCGGCCTTGTTCCCAATCGCGCAAAGAGCCAACCGGAATGCCGAAGCGTGCGGCGAACGCATCCTGCGACAGGCCAGTTGCCGCGCGCGCGCGGCGCGTACGCATAGCGCTTAGGCCACGTCCATATTCCTCGTCGGTTAGCGGCGCATCATAGTCAGGCTCAACGAGAGTCTTCTCGATAACGTCTTTGTTCGCGTTCATTTGCTCTCCTCACGCTGATGATGCGATGAACCTCGCCCCGCATCGCGAATACGCAAATCCATAAACGTCCCTCGACCATGCCGTAAGAGATGAAGCGGTCTTCCGCATAATCGAAGCGAACATCGAGGACATCCCATCTGTCCGGGTCGGACAGCACCTCCGCACCGAGGGCGAGCGGCACGCCGTGCTTGCGCCGGTTATCGATATCCTTCGCCGGATCGAATTCGATCTGAATGGATGAATTATACGGCATTACCGTAGTCGCCTCAAGTTTTGCCCCGCCGCGATAACCTAGAGCGGCTTGTTATTTTGTTCCTCTATTGTTCTTTTTTCAAGCCAAGCCGGCTCTTAAGACAGCGGCAACGACGGGGTATAAGGCCGCGAACGCCCAAGCGGGCGCCCCGCCCGCCTAATCCTCGGCGTTGGCTTCCAGCCAATCCAAGATCGTTTCGATCTTGCCTTCCGTCGGGCCGCTATAGAGGCCGAGGAACTTGGCGCGTTCGAGCCAATTGCGCACGAACGGGTCGGCGCGGTCGTCCGGGCAGGATGACACGACGCTGACGATCGCATCGGAAACCAGGTTGCGGTGATCGGTCTTGTCGTCGCCGGTCAGCGCGGTCAGGACTTCCTCGTACCCGTCTTCAACTGCGTCGTCGTCATTCCTCGGCATACAGCGATCCTTCGTCCCGGTGATTTCGCGGCGAGTGTAGCACACGGATTGTGCCCCGGATTATGAACAGGCGCAGGGGCGGTTTTTTGATTCAGCCCCTTGCGCGGGGTCCGTGCTCGACCCATATGTTCCTGAAATGTTCTATTTCGATGATGCCGATTCAAAGGGCCCGCCCCCGCCCGGGCTGCTCGATTTCGAGCTGCCGGACAGCTTACGCCGCGCGCGGCACGCCGCCCTATTGCCGCTGACCCCGGCCTTGGCGGCGCGCGGCTGGACCGAGCCCCAATTCCTGCTGCTGCAGGCGCTGGTGCAAGCGGGCGAGCCGCTGGCCCAGGGCGTAGCCTGCGCGCGTGCCGGCCTGCACTACAGTATTGTCCGGTTTCATATCGCGCACCTGATCGCGGACGGTTATATCGCGTGGTCAACGCCCCCGCCCAAGCACCGGTATCCCTATATCGTCGCGCGCGATATCGGCCGGCGGCAGATCAATCATGTGGGCCGCGAACTCACGCGTGCGGGTGCGCGGACCTGGGCCGATCTCGCCACCCTGCCCGACGATGTGCGCATCACCGAGCGCCTGTGCGCGCGGCTGTTCATCCTACTGGATAAAGTGATGCGGACCTGCGCGGGCGAGCCGACGAACGATGGCGCGAACGCACCCGCCGGTTTGCCGGAGCCCGGCGAGCTTGTCGCGGTCAGCCTGCCGCTGCAGGCGCGGCGCGCGCGCAAGGCACTGTTAACGCGTCTCGGCCCGGTGTTGCGGCATTACGATCTGGCTGAGCCGCAGTGGCGAGCCTTACGCATCCTCACATCGCAGCCCGGCATCGGGTGGACGCGGCGCAGGATCGAACGGCGCGGCTGTTTCTCGTTTTCCAGTCCGATCGTGCAGCGCGCGCTATTTTTGTTGAGCCAGCGCGGCCTGGCTGACAAGGACGACACCAGCGTCAAGCCCAAGCCTTATCGCACCGGGAAATGGCGTCCGCGCCGGCAGTTCCGCGCCATCGCGACACGCGCCGGTTACGACATGATCGCGCGCATCGAGACGAAAGAACGCGAGATGTGCGCCGATCTGTTCGCGCACCTGGAGCTGCGCGAGATGGTGCAGTTGGACCGTCTGCTGAACCGCGTCACCTGTGCCTTGTTGTGGCAAGACGGCGTGGCGGAAGAGGATCAAGAGACGCATCCCTTTGCCGCGCGATACCGGCATTTTGAGGCGTTCGTGTCTGACGCCTCTCGTGTACTTGTCGCCGACAATCGCGAACGGCGCAAAGCGGGTCTGCCCGTGGTGAAGCGACCGCACTTTCTGCATTGGTGGGAATGACAGCTATCGCGCCGTCTCAATGCGCGGCGCGCGGATGTCTTCGCTCAGATGTCGCTTGGCGATCCTCACGGCGCGTCTCCCACTTACCAATGCCTTCGCACGAATGTAGGGCATCACCGCGACGGCGCATTGTGGCCATTTCGCGAGCAGGGCGGACAAGACATTGTGAGGAGGTCGCTGCGCGCGTCTACTTGTTCTCGGCCGTGCCGTCCAACAAGCGCTGCGGATCGAGCGCGATCTGACGCCGCGTCGGGCCCTTGTCGTTGAAAGCCGGCGCGGTGACGCCGTCGACACTGAGCGCCAGGCCGGTGGGATTGCCGGTGATCAAGGTCGCACCCACACCGGGGGTGAGCATGTGCTGATCGCCCGGCTTCATCAGCTTGGTGAAGATCGGCGCACCCTTCGCATCGACGATCTGAATCCAGCTTTCCTGTTTGGCGGCGATGGCGATTTCCACCGCGGTGTCGATCGCCGTATCGGGCGCGGCGGCGGCGGGCAGCGCATCGCCCTTGGCGCGATCCTGCACCACGGGTTCGGCCTTTGGATCGACTTGAGAATCAATCTGGGGATCAACTTGCGGATCGGGTTGCAGAGCAACGTGGGGCGCGGGCGGGGCGCGCGTCGGTTCAGGGCCGTTCGCGGTTTCGAACGGCGATCCGCTCGCCACATCGCGATCCTTGGCGTCGGTCCACAATCGCACGAAAATTTCGGTCGCCGCCGCGTCGGGGGCCTGCGCCTCCAGTTCGTCCAGCTGGGCGAGCAGCGCCGCCGGATCGTCCGCGTACGCCACGCTCGCCACGTCCGCGAGGCCGCGGGCCAGACTTTCGTAGCCTCTGACCTGCTGGGCCAGGGCAGCATTCTGGCCGGCCAGCGTGTCGGCCCGGGTTACGGCGGTTTTGCCGCGTTCCCACTGATAGGCCGCCAGGACGCCGAACAGGGCGGTGATCCCGAGCAGGACGACATAAATCCGGACCATCGCGCGGCGGCTGTTCATGGACGCAACATGGGACACGGCAATTCCCCGCAGTGGCACTCAACATCCTAACCACTGACGCGGCCAAAACGTTCCCACGCGGGCGTGATTGGCCAGACGCCGCGACTCGCCCTAATCGGCTGTTATCATGAAGGACCAACGCCTGTTCGACGTGGAGATGCGGATCGCCATCCTGCAGCGCAAGCTGGACGAGGCCGAACGCGAGCGCAGCAGCCGGCACAAACGCCGTCAGCCGACGCGCATGGTGGAAACGGCCATCGCGATCATCGCGGGCGATCTCCCCCGCGCGATTTCTTACCGCGACGAAATCACCCGCTAATTAGGCGACGCAACGCGAGGTCGCTTTGCTACTCGCTGCTGTAGCGCGCCTTGCGATCGACAAAGAACCATGTGCCGGCAAAATAGCCGCCGATGAAGCCGCCGATGCCATAAAGCAGACGCGCGCCTATGAGCACGCCGGCTTCGGTGAACTGCCAATTGGCGACGGACAGGCCGAGAACCAAGCCGGCAAACGCGCATGCTAACGCAATGAGTTGGGAACGGGACATGAGGACCTCCAGTGGAGGTGGACCTACAGCCACCAGAGATCATCCTACACCCGATTGGATGCGCTGAGGCTTTATAATTATCGCTACGTCGCCAATCGCACGTCTGGAGGTTGCCGATCAGCCGAGATCCACCACCACGCGGCCACGCACCTGCCCGGCCAGGATGCGCTCGGCAAAGGCCGGCAGCTCGGCCAGACCGATGGTGGAGGCGATCCCATCGAGCAGCACCCAATCGAAGTCGCGGTCCAAACGGTTCCAGGCGGCGACGCGGCGCGCGAACGGCGTCATCGAGGAATCGATGCCCAGCAGGTTCACACCGCGCAGCAGGAACGGCACCACGGTGGTCTCGAGCTTGTTGCTCGCCGCCAGGCCGACGCTGGCGCAGGAGCCCGAGCGTTTCAGCGCCGTCAGCAGATTGGCGAGGATCGGGCCGCCGACATTGTCGATGGCGCCCGACCAGCGTTCGGTGGCCAGCGGGCCGGCGGGCTTCGCTTCCAATTCGGCGCGCGGCACGATCGTGGTGGCGCCCAGATTTTTGAGGTACGCGTGTTCGGCCGCGCGCCCGGTCGACGCCGCGACGCGATAGCCGAGCTTGGCGAGCAGGGCGACGGCGATGGAGCCGACACCACCGACCGCGCCGGTGATCAGCACTTCGCCGTCATTGGCCGGGGTGAGGCCGTGTTCTTCCAGCGCCATCACGGCGAGCATGGCGGTGAAACCGGCCGTGCCGAGCGCCATCGCCTGGTGGAACGAAATGGCGGCCGGCAGCGGCACCAGCCACTCGGCTTTCACGCGCGCTTTTTGTGCGTAGCCGCCCCAATGCACTTCGCCGACGCGCCAGCCGGTGAGCACGACGCGATCGCCCGGTTTGTAATTGGGCGAGTTGGAGTCCTCGACCGTACCGGCGAAATCGATGCCGGGCACATGCGGATAGCTGCGCACCAACTGGCCGATGCCTTTGAGCACCATGCCGTCCTTGTAATTCAGGGTCGACGCCGCGACGCGCACGGTGACGTCACCGGCCGGAAGATCGGCGTCGGTGAGCTGTTCGATCTTGGACGAAACTTTCCCGTCGGTTTCGCGCAGCACGAGGCCCCTAAAAGAATTTGTGGCGCCGCTCATGCGACGCGCCAGTTCAAGGTTTCGCCGGCCAGGAACGGCCGCACCTTGTCGCCGTTCGCGACGGTGATGGCGTCCGGCACCTTCCACGGTTCGCGCACCAAGGTCAGCGTCGCCGCGTTTTCGTCGAGCCCATAGAAGCGCGGCCCGAACAAGGAGGCGAAGCCTTCGAGCTTATCCAGCGCGTTCTCTTCCTCGAACACTTGGGCATAGGTTTCGATGGCGGCAGGTGCCGAAAACACACCGGCGCAGCCGCAATCCATTTCTTTCAGATGCACGGCGTGCGGCGCGGTATCGGTGCCGAGAAAAAAGCGATGATCGCCCGAGATGGCGGCGGCGCGCAGCGCCAGACGATGGACCTCACGCTTGGCGACGGGCAGGCAATAATTGTGCGGCCGCAGCCCGCCCTTGAACAGATCGTTGCGGTTGATCACCAGATGATGCGCCGTGATGGTGGCGGCGACATGATGATGCGCGGCCAGCACGAAATCGGCGGCTTCTTTCGTCGTGATATGTTCGAACACGATCTTGAGGTGCGGGAATTTTTTACGCGTGGGCACGAGGATACGCTCGATGAATACGGCCTCGCGGTCGAACACGTCGACGCTTTGATCCGTCACCTCGCCATGGATGAGCAGCGGCATGGCGATCTCTTCCATCTTGGCGAGCACGGGCGCGATCTTGTCGATGTCGGTCACGCCGCTTTGCGAATTGGTCGTGGCGCCCGCCGGGTACAGCTTGGCCGCCGTGAAGACGCCATCCAGGAAGCCCTGCGCCAGCGCCTTGGGATCGCAGGCATCGGTCAGATAACAGACCATCAAGGGCAGGAAAGGCCGCGCCGCGTCGGGTTCACCGGCAGCCGCGATGATGCGGCGGCGATAATCGGCGGCGGCGCTCGCCGTGGTCACCGGCGGCACCAGGTTGGGCATGACGATGACGCGGTTGAAGGTGCGGGCCGAATGCGGCGCCACGGCTTCGAGCATCGCCCCATCGCGCAGATGCACATGCCAATCGTCGGGACGTTTGATGGTGAGTTTCGTGAGTGTATTCATGGGCGGAGACTAGGGGGATTCAGCCCCCGAGTCAGGAGCGATTCTGCGTTGTATGGACCCGCCAGAAAAACACCCCGCGCGCCAGGAAAAAGCCGCTGAAGCCACCCAACAGCAGGCTGACCGCCAGTTGGACCGTCCCGTCCTGCGCCACCGCCAACCCCATGCCGAGACCGACGGCCATGGCGTAGCGGACTACGAAGATGCCGAGGATCACCAGCAACGGAATCCAACTGCCGGCGACGAGCAATTTGCCGGCGCCTGAATCGTAGCGCGCGGCGCTCGGTTTGATCGTTTTCAGGCACAGCAGCGCCGATGCACCGACCCCCAACAGCCACGCCACCAGGGCGGGCCACCATAGGCCGACATATTCCAGCACACCGCTGAGCGACAAGAGCGGCATGGCGGCCGGCAGAAGCAACGCCAACCAGACCGCCACATGGCGCGTGCGCGCCTGGATCAAGCCGAACACGATGAGGCCAGCGAGCAGGACAAACACCCAGATCGGCGTATGGCGCACGATCTCAACGAACGCGCTGCTCGGCACATAGGATGCGACGGCCAGCGGCGCTCCCACCGGCTGACCGGCCACCGCCGCCGGCTCGTTGTTCAGCGCCACGAACGCGACGATCGGCGCCACCAAACCCTGCTGCACGGCCGCACGATCCACGCCCGGCCGATCTTCGCACAACGCCACGCCCATGACCCGCGCGCTATGGCGGCACGGCGACAAAAAGACGAAATGGCCTTCTTGCCCGCCCAAGGGCATGGTCTGCGCATTGGGGATGCCGGCGGCATAACGCGCGCCATGATTCTGCCAGGGCAGGAAGTCGTTATGGGTCGCACCGACAACGAGGCTGGGAAGCGCGATCGTGCTTAAAGAGTCCGGCAGCGCCGCCGCACCCAAGGCGGGATCGAGCAGCACGATCTTCTTCACGCGCGTATCGCGATAATCGGCGTTGAACAACGTGACGAATTGTTCCGACGCGTTCGCGCTATTGCGACTGTAATTGCACCCCAGGTCCGCCTTGGCGTCGGCGGAGTCGCAATAAGGCGCGATGCGGCGCAGATCGAACCGCGCACCCGCCAACGCAGCCGTCGTCTGGCCGCCGGCCGAGTGACCGATGGCGACGACATTGGTCCAATCGAGATCGCGCTGAAACAGCTTCTCGCCGGCCAGCTTGGTCAGCAGCGCCGAAATATCCTGGGCGCGTTGCCAGGTGAAGGCGGTGGCGCGTGGATCCTGCGTGCTTTCACCGTAAATGCTCGACTCGCCGTAATGATTGACGCCCACGACGACAAACCCCGCCGCCGCCAGACCGTTCCCCAGCCAGGAATAATTGTCGGCCGAGCCCATGCTGCCATGCGAAAACACCACGACCTTGTTCGTCGCCGCCGCGTCGGCGAGACACAAACGCGCCGCGCTCTGCGCGCACTCGCCTTGCTGATACCAGACATTGATCTTGGACGGTCGCCCGGTGACCAGGGTTCCCATGTCGACGACGTCCATCTTTGGTTGGACGTCGGCAGCGTGCGCCGGCCCGGCGACGATCAAGAGAACCCAGAATAGCGCCAAAACCGTCTTCATTGTCTGATGTCCTAGAAGGAGCGCGAGGATACGCGCGTCTATCTGTTGTCTATGCCGGCCGTTGGCGGCCGATGCGCGCCGCCACCAGGGCGACGACGCTCAATACCGCACCGATGGCAAAGGTCACCCGCAGGCCTGTTGCACTGCCATCGGTCGCCGATGCCGCCGCGAAGATCGCCCCCATGACCGAGGCACCCGTCACAAGCCCAAGATTTCGCGACAACGTCAACAGCCCTGACACCAAGCCGCGCTGCGCCGGGGACACGTCCGTCATGACGCCGGTGTTGTTCGCCGTCTGAAACACGGCATAGCCGGCGGTCAGAATCACCATCGCCGCGGTGTAACCGACGATGCCGGCCGCCGTCGGTAATGCCGCGAGCAAGGTGCAGCCCGTGCCGACCGCGACCAGACCGACCATGCTTATCGCTGCCACGCCAAGCCGATCGACGATGCGCCCGGCGGGTATCCCGGTCAGCGCGACGACAACCGGGCCGACCGCCATGAACAGGCCGACCCATGCTGCGTCGAGGCCGAGGGCGCGCGACAGATAGAACGGCCCGACGATCAGGGTCGCCATCATGATGGCCGCCACCAAGACGCTTGTCGTCAGCCCCGCAGCCAAGGCGCGATCGCGCAATAGGACGAGGCGGATCAAAGGTGCCGCCGCGCGGCGTTCGATCAGCACAAACAACGCCAGACCGACGGCCGCAGCACCAATCAGCCCCCAATTGAGCAGACCGAACTGGCCGCGCCCCAAGGTCATGGCCAGGGCATAAGCCGCCAAGGTCAGGGCCAAGACTGCCGTACCGGCAACGTCGAAGGCAGCGCGGTCCGATTTGCCCGCACCGTCCAAGGGCAACGCGCGATAGGCCAAGAACCATGTCACCAGACCGATGGGCACGTTGATCAGGAAGAGCGCCTGCCATCCGGATATTGCGATCAAGATACCGCCGAGCGACGGCCCCAGCGCCGTGCCGATCGCCGACATGGTGCCCAGCAGTCCCATCGCCCGACCGGTCTTGTCCTTGGCGACCGAGCCACCGACCAACGCGACGGTCAAAGCCATCATCGTGGCCGCGCCACTGCCCTGCACGGCGCGCGCCGCAATCAAGACCGACAAGCTGGGTGCTACGGCGCAAACGGCGGACGCGGCCGTAAATAAGGCGAGGCCGGCCAGCAACAATCGCCGCCGTCCGACCATATCGCCGAGCTTGCCCGCCCCGACACT
This sequence comes from Rhodospirillaceae bacterium, assembly GCA_947467145.1. Classification (GTDB taxonomy): domain Bacteria; phylum Pseudomonadota; class Alphaproteobacteria; order Rhodospirillales; family UBA2165; genus CANIGJ01. The sequence goes on from CANIGJ010000007.1 coordinate 22,720, forward strand.
TAGTGTCGTGACGGCGAGCAGGTAGGCCAGCACGATCCATTGCACGTCTTGAAAGGATGCGCCGAACGCACTTTCGAGCGTCGGCAAGCCGACATTGGCGATGCTCGTGCCGAGCGACGACAGCAACATCGACAATGACAGGGCAATCAATGCCCAACGGACGGATGGTGTGCGGGCGATGCCGTTGACGGCGGCCAATCGAGCGGGAAACACAGAAGATTCTCCAAGGTTGTTCCCGCAGCAATAGCCCTTATCCATATGATGCAATAGGCACACGAATTGCATTATATACGTGCGTCCAACGCCATATATGACTTAAGCTCAGACGCATGGCCCATCCTGACCTCAATCTTCTCCTCGCCCTCGATGTCTTGCTCGCCGAGGGTAGCGTCGCGCGCGCCGCCAAGCGCCTGCGTCTCAGCCCATCCGCCATGAGCCGAACACTGGCGCGTCTCAGAGAAACGACCGGCGATCCGTTGCTGGTACGGGCCGGACGCGGACTTGTCGCCTCGCCCCGCGCCGTCGAACTACGCGAGACGGTACGCCAGCTCGTGCACGATAGCGAAGCCGTGCTGCGCCCGGCAGCAGCGCTCGACCTAACAACGCTGCGACGCACCTTCACCTTGCGCACGAGCGACGGTTTCGCCGAAACCTTCGGCCCGGCGCTGATGGCGCGCCTGGCGAAAGAGGCCCCCGGCGTGCGGCTGCACTTCATGCAAAAGCTCGATCGCGAGAGTACGCAGTTGCGCGAAGGGTTGGTCGATCTCGAAACGGGTGTCGTCGGGCGCGCGATGGGCCCGGAAGTGCGCACGCAGGCTCTGTTCACGGATCGCTTCGTCGGCGTTGTGCGGCGCGGCCATGCCTTGACCCGGACCGGTAAAATAACCCCGGCGCGATTTGCGCAACAGCGCCACGTGTTCGTATCGCGGCGCGGCGTGGACAGAGGACCGATTGACGAAACGCTTACAACGCTCGGCCTCACGCGCGACATCGCCTTGATCACCAGCGGCTTCGCGGCCGCGCTGGCCATCGTGCGCGGAACCGACCTCGTCGCCAGCGTGCCGGAATATCACACCACCAAATTGCGCGCCGGCATGGCGACATTCCCCCTGCCGTTCAAGTCCACCGAGTTTACCGTCTCGTTGCTCTGGCATCCGCGCATGGACGGCGATCCCGCCCATCGGTGGCTGCGCGACTGCACGCGCGCGGTTTGTCAGAAAGTCACCAAGCCGGCCAAGACGACATAGCGCCCGATCTTCGCGATCGAGACCAGGAGCAGAAAGCTCCACAGCGGTTCGCGCAACACGCCAGCGACGACGGTCAGCGGATCGCCGATGAACGGCACCCAGCTTAGAAGCAGCGACCAGCGTCCGTAACGGCCATACCAGCGTTGCGCCCGCGCCAGCCCGGCGGCGCTGACCGGAAACCAGCGCTGGCCGCGATAACGTTCCATCGCACGACCGAGCCACCAGTTCACCACCGCGCCCAGGATATTGCCGGCACTCGCCGCCGCAATGAGCAGCCAGACCGAATAGCGTTCCGACAGCAACAGGCCGATCAGCACGGCTTCGGATTGCAGCGGAAAGATCGTCGCAGCGGCGAAGGCGGTCAGGAATAACCCGCCGTAGGCGTAAAGCTCGGTCACGTCACCGATCTATTCGTCAGCAGACGGCAACGTCATCCAGTCCGGCGTCCAGGCGCTGAGCGGCACCGCACCGGCCATCAGCGGCAGGCCTTCGATGCGCGCCTTGTCGAACGCATCGAGGCGAATGAGCGCGATGCCGGCCTGGCCGTTGACCGAGCGCAATTCGCCGGCGTCCTTGCCGTCGAGCGTGATCTGCGTGCCGGACGCCGGCGCGTCACCGAAAATCTCAACCGGCAGCAGACGTTTTTTCACCAGCCCACGATACTTCGTGCGCGCGGTGAGTTCTTGGCCCATGTAACAGCCCTTGGTGAAATCGACACCGTGCAGTTCCTCGAACCCGCATTCGAGCAGCACCGCCTTGTCGATTTCGATATCGCGGCTACCGTCGGGCAAGCCGTAGCTCAAACGATGCGCGTCGTAATCGGACTCAGTCGCTTCCCCGAAACCAGCAGCGCGAAGATCGTCTACGAAAGTTGCGGGCGCGATAAGACGAACGCCAGCGGCGGCGAGGCGCGGATCGGGAAAAGAGTATGGAGCTAGATCGAGTGCCGCCTCGGCACCAGTCCCCCACACCGCGATGACGGCAAAGTTTTCGAGGCGTTCAATCACCACCTTCGACCGCAGCCGGTACATCTTAAGCCGTTTGGCTAACTCATCGATGCGGGCAGCCTCCGTATCCAATACGAGTCCGTCCTGCATCGCGGTCACGAAGAAATCGTATTGGAACTTGCCCTGCGCGCTCAGCAGCGCGGCATAGACCGCCCGGCCGGGGGCCGCCTGTTCCACATCGTTGGAGACCAGGCCCTGGAGGAAAGCGACCGCGTCGGGGCCGGACAGGCTGAGCGCGGCGCGGGCGGGTAGAACCGCAAAATGGGGATTACTCATGCCCCCAATATAGCCCCCCATCCCCTTATTTCAAAAAAGGCGGCGCTATTTCAAAAAAGGCCCCGCTCTCTTATAAGGGGCGCCATGCGGATCACCATGATCGACGACGGCATCGCCTTTGACGGCAGCGCCCCCGATGCGCGCCCCCTGGGCGGCGCGGAAAAGGCCTTTGCCCGGCTGGCCGCCGCCTTTCGCGCGCGCGGCCACGAGGTCAGCGCCGTCACCCGAGCCGACAGCCAGATGCTGATCGAGGGCGTGTCCTGGATGCCATGGGATGCCCCGCGCCCGCCAGAAACCGACGTCCTGCTGGCCTTTCGCAAGCCCACCCTGCTGGGCGAGGTGGCCGAGGCCGCGCATCGCTGCCTGTGGCTGTGGGACCATCCCGCCAACCTGGCCGGCGAGGCCGAACGCGCCGCCCTGGCGCGCCATCGCCCCACCCTGGTGTTTACTGGTGAGACGCACAGCCGCGCGCTCAAAACCGATATTCTGCCGGCCCAAACGATCGTGCCGGGCGTGGCCGACATCTATCGCATCGCCCCCGTGATTGAAGAGCCGGCACAGGTCGCCGTGGTGACGACGCATCCCCTGCATGGGCTGCAACGCATCCTGCGGTTGTGGCGCGACCGCATCCACCCGGCCCGGCCCAATGCGGAGTTGCACGTCTATTCGGCCGTGCTGCGCCGCGCGCTGAATGCCGGGGCCGCCGACGAGCCGTTGCGCGAAGTCTATGACGAGATTGTCGCGGCGCGCGGCGACAAGGTGACCGTGCAGCGTCCGCTGCCCGATCCGGAGATGGCCGACGTCTACGCCCATGCCCGGGTGCATCTGTATCCAGTCAATGCACGCGAGATGTATGCGTCGACCCTGGCCGAGTCGCAAGCCGCCGGCTTGCCGGCGCTGGTGCGCGCCACCGGCGGCGCCTCGGCGCAGTTGCTGGAACGGGTGAAAAACGGCATGACGGGCTATTTCGCGCCCGACGATGATGCTTTCGTTAACCTCACGGTCGCACTATTGGACCCGGACGGCGCGGTGTATCGTAACCTGGCCCGCGAGGCGCGCTCATTGCAGCGCACGCGCGGCTGGAACGACGCCGCGATCGAATTCGAATCCTTGTGGACGCGAGGTTCATAGGCAGGCTGCCATGCGGATACTTTTCGTCACATCGACACGGGTCGGCGACGCCATCATCTCGACGGGGCTGCTCGAACACGCCATCCGCAAATATCCCAATGCGCGCGTGACGGTGGCCTGCGGCCCCGCCGCCGCCGGCCTGTTCGACGCCGTGCCCAATCTCGACCGCGTCATCGTGCTCGATAAAATGCTGTTCTCGTTCCACTGGCTGCGCCTGTGGATCCTGACGGTCGGCAAATTCTGGGACCTCATCATCGATCTGCGCAATGCGCCGGTCACCTACATCCTGTTTCGCAAAACGCGGCGCGGCATGCCACGTACCGGATCGGATGAACGGCGCGTGCAACGCATGGCGCGCGTGCTCGATCTCGACGCACCGCCGGCGCCGCATCTATGGATCGGCGAAACCGACCTGACGCTGGCGCGCAAACTGATCCCGGACGGCAGCCCCGTCCTCGCCGTCGGTCCGACCGCCAACTGGCGCGCCAAGACGTGGCGGCCGGAACATTTCGCCGCCCTTATCGAGCGGCTCACAGGGCCCGCCGGCATCCTGCCCGGTGCGCGCGTCGCCATCTTCGGGCGCGACGATGAACGCCCCATGGCGCTACGCCTGATCGATTCCATTCCGCACGAGCGCTGCATCGATCTGGTGGGCGAGCTTGATCTGCTGACCGCGTCGGCCTGCCTGGCGCGCTGCGCGTTTTATGTCGGCAACGATTCAGGTTTGATGCATCTCGCCGCCGCCTCGGGCGTGCCGACCTTGGGCCTGTTCGGTCCGACGCAGGAAGCGCTCTATGCGCCGTGGGGCGAACATACCGGCATCGTGCGCACGAAAATTCCGTTCGCGGAAATCTTCCCGCCCGACTTCGATCACCGCACGTCGGACAGCTTGATGGATACCCTGACCGTCGAAGCGGCCGAGGAAGGCGCGCGCGCGTTGTGGGACAGCTACAATAGGCACGCGGCGTGACCACCGCTCTTCCTAAAGTGAGGCTATCCGCCGTCATCAGTGCGCGAAACGAAGAAGATCGCATCGCGGCCTGTCTCGAAAAACTGCGCTTCGCCGACGAGATCGTCGTACTGCTTGACCGCTGCACCGACAATACGCGTGCCGTCGTCGCCCGCTTCACCGATCATGTGGTCGAGGGCGGTTGGGCGATGGAAGGCGAGCGACGCAATACGGCGATCGCAGCGTGCAGCGGTGACTGGATCTTGGAAGTCGACGCCGACGAGCATGTGCCAGAAGCCCTGGCGCAGGAAATCCGTGACGTGATCGAGACGACGACGCACGATTGGCACGAGATCCCGGTCGACAATTACATCGGCGAGCGCCTGGTGCGCCACGGCTGGGGCGCCTCTTATGGAAAAGCAGCGTATCCCGGCCTGTTCCGCAAGGGCGTCAAACAATGGGGCGCGCAGCGCGTGCATCCGAGCCTCAAATGGAGCGGCGCCAAGGGTGCGATGCTGAAAACGCCGATCAATCATTATGTCGATCGCGACGTGACCGACATGCTCAAGCGCCTCGATTCCTATTCGTCGGCGCGCGCGCGCGACCTGCGCGACGCCGGCATTCGCGGCAATCTGCTCAACGATACCCGCCGCCTCGTCTCGCGTTTCTTCAAATGTTATGTGCGGCGCAAGGGATACCGCGAAGGGGCCTACGGCCTACTCATCGCGCTGTTCGCCGGACTGTACCCCATGATCTCGACGATCAAATCGCGCGTGGACGAGAATTAGAATGAAAATCGTCCTGGCCGACGACGGCATCGTGTTCGACGGCGACACGCCGAAGCAACGCCCGCTGGGCGGCGTCGAAAGTTCGATCGTGAATCTGACGCGCGAACTGGCGCTGCGCGGCCATCAGGTCATGGTGCGCAATATGTGCGCGCAGGCGCGCATGATCGACGGCGTCGATTGGGCGCCGCTGAAAGACGGCCTGCCCGAGACGGCGGACCTCTATATCGCCAATCGCGGCGACAAGCTGATCCCGTTGCTGCCCAAAGCCAAACGCGCCGCGTTCTGGATTCATAACCCAGCGCGGTACCTGTTGAAGTGGCGCTATCTGTCGAAGCTGTGGCTGCGCAAGCCGACCGTGGTGTTCATCGGCGATTACCATGCCACGACATACCCCGCCTGGGCGCCCGACGGCGGGCGTAAGGTGATCCCCTACGGCATCGCCAAAGACTTCACAGGCCTGCCGGTGCGTGGCGTTCCGGCGCCGAAAGCGATCTTCACCTCGAACCCGTTGCGCTCGCTCGATTGGCTGCTCGATCTGTGGGTGCAATCGATTCGGACGCGCGTGCCCAATGCCGAGTTGCACTTGTTTACCGGCGCCGCGACCTACGGCGCGGTCGGCGATGCCAAGGCCCAGGAAATGGCCGCAATCCTGACGAAAGCCAAGGGCCTGGCGCATCTCGGTGTGGTCTTGCGCGATCCGGTTGCAAAGCCTCGTTTAATCGAGGAATTTCAAAGCTCAAGGGCGATGCTGTATAGAGGTGATCTCAACGAAACGTTCTGTCTTGCGGTGGGTGAAGCCCAGGCAGCCGGGGTGCCGGCCGTCGTCGGGCGGTATGGCTCCGTCGTCGAGCGCGTGATCGACGGCGAGACGGGAACGATCGCGGAGAATGATGCAATGTTTGCCGAAGCGGCCGTGCGATGGCTGACCGACGATGCCTTGTGGACGCGCGCGCACGCAGCGGCGCTGGCCAAGCAGGGGCGTTGGGGTTGGCCGGACGCAGCTAAAGCTTTCGAGGAGTTGATGGCGTAATGAAAGTGATGCAGATGATGGCCGGCGCTCAGTTCGGCGGCGCGGAGGCGTTTTTCACACGCCTCGCCATTGCGCTGCAGCGCAGCGGCCTCGACCAGCGGATCGTCATCCGCGAGGACGAGAACCGCACCCGCCTGTTGCGCGACGGCGGCGTCGAGCCGATGCAATTGCCGTTCGGCGGCGCGTTCGATTTCGGTACGCGCTGGGCGATCCGCCGCGCGATCAAGGATTACCAGCCCGACATCGTGCTCACCTGGATGAACCGCGCCTCGGGCATGACGCCGCGCGGCAAGTTCGTCCATGTCGGCCGGCTCGGCGGTTACTACAACCTCAAATACTACAAGAAGTGCCAGCATCTGATCGCCAACACGCAAGACATCGTCGAATATCTGCGCACCAACGGTTGGCCGGACGAGAAGGTCCATCATCTGCCGAATTTCGTGAGCGCGGCGCGCGTCAATCCGATCAACCGCGGATCGCTCTATACGCCCGATACCGCACCCCTGGTGTTGGCGCTCGGCCGGCTGCACGAGAACAAGGCGTTCGACACGTTGTTGGAAGCCATCGCGCGGGTGCCCAATGTCTATCTGTGGCTCGCCGGCGAAGGCCCGCTGCGCCAGCAGCTCGAACAAAAAGCCGAAGTGCTCGGCATCAAGCCGCGCGTACGCTTCCTCGGCTGGCGCGAGGATGTCGAGGCGCTCTATGCGACCGCCGATATCTTCGTCTGTCCGTCACGCCACGAGCCACTCGGCAATGTCGTGATCGAGGCCTGGGCACAGGGCATTCCAGTGATCTCGACCGACAGCCTGGGGCCTGGCACCTTGATTAAGCAGAACGAGACCGGCGTGCTGGTGCCGGTAGACGACAGCGCCGCGCTCGGCCGCTCGATCAAACATCTGGCCGAGAACCCGACCCTGCGCGACCGCTTGGCGGAAGCCGGCTACAACGCCTATCAGGCCAACCACACCGAAGAAGCCGTCGTTCAGCAGTACCTGAATTTCTTCCAGAAGATCACAGGCGGCTAACGCATGTGCGGCATCGCCGGCTTGATGATGCGGGGTTCGGTCCCGCCTGACAGCCGGATCCTGGACGATTTCGAAGCCGCCCTCGCCCATCGCGGACCGGACGGCACCGGGCGGCACATCGCCGGGCGCTGTGCGCTCACCCACACGCGCCTCGCCATCATCGATCTCGCGACCGGCGATCAACCGCTGAAGGATGCCACGTCGGGCCGCGCCCTCGTCGCCAACGGCGAGATCTATAACTTCGTCGAACTGCGCCACGACATGGGCGAACAGCGCTTCGTCACCAAATCCGATTGCGAGCCGCCCCTGCTGCTGATCGCGGAGCGTGGACCCGCCTTTGCCGAACCCTTGCGCGGCATGTATGCCGTCGCGGCCTGCGATGGCGACGGCAAACGGGCGTATCTCGCGCGCGATCCATTCGGCATCAAGCCGCTCTATTATCACGAGGACGAGCGTGGCATCGCCTTCGCCTCGGAACCGCGCGCCCTGTTCGCCGCCGGACGGCTGGCGCCCAAACTCACAGCCCACAAGGTCCGCGAACTTCTGCAATTGCAGTACACCACCGGCGCCGAGACGATCTATGACGGCGTGAAGCGCGTGCTGCCCGGCGAGACCCTGACGATCGCCGACGGCCGCATCACCGAACGCCGCCGCATCGCGGCGCTGCCCGACGGCGGGCCGATCCACACATCGCAGGCGAGCGCGCTCGCAGCGCTCGATGCCGCCCTGATGGACAGCGTCGCCGTGCATCAACGCGCCGACGTGCCGTACGGCATGTTCCTGTCGGGCGGCATCGATTCGTCGGCCATCCTCGCCTGCATGCGCGAGCTGAATGAACGGCCGGTCGAAGCCTTCACGGTGGGTTTCACCGGCACCAAAGTGCCCGACGAACGCGGCCTCGCCGAACGCGTCGCCAAGGCGGCCGGCGCGCATTTCCACGCCGTCGATTTCACCGAGGCCGATTTCTGGGATCTGTTGCCGAAGATCGCCGACGCACTCGACGATCCCGTCGCCGACTATGCCGTGCTGCCGACCTACAAGCTGGGGCAGTTCGTGCGCCAGGGCGGGCTGAAGGTCGTGCTGTCGGGCGAAGGCGGCGACGAATTGTTCGCAGGCTACGGACGCTATCGCCGCGCCTTGCGCCCGTGGTGGCTGGGCGGGCGCAAGATGCGCACCAAAGGCGCGATGGATGGGCTCGACCTGTTGCGCGAAAGCCCGGATGGTTGGCGCGACGGCACGCAGGCCAGCGAACATGTGGCGGCAACGCGCGGACGCACGCGCCTGCAGGCGGCGCAGGCGACCGACTGCGCGGACTGGTTACCCAACGATCTGCTCACCAAACTCGACCGCTGTCTGATGGCGCATGGCGTCGAGGGCCGCACGCCGATGCTCGACAATCGCGTCGCCGCCATCGCCATGCGCCTGCCGGATCACCTGAAGGTGCGTGACGGCCAGGGCAAGTTCCTGTTGCGCCAATGGCTCGCCACCCGACTGCCGGAGGCCGATCCGTTTTCCAAGAAACGCGGCTTCACCGTGCCGGTCGCCGAATGGATCGGTGCGCGCGGGAGCAAAATCGGCGACCTCGTGGCGGAGCAAGAGAGCATCAAGGCGATCTGCAAAACCGATCGCGTGCGTGACCTGTTTGCATCGCTCGAAACCAAAACAGACGGACATAAGGGTCAGGCGGCGTGGACGCTGTTATTTTACGCGCTGTGGCACCGCCGTCATATCGAAGGCCGTGCCTATGAGGGCGATGCGTTCGCGACCCTGAGCGCGAAATAATCCACGATCTGTTGCGCCGCATTCCCCGGCGATGTCACGCCGGTATCGATGGTCAGGCCGTGATCGGGCAGCGCCGGATAATCCATCAGGCCCTGGGCACGCAGTTCGCGCAGGATCGGCGCCGAACGTAATTTGGCGAACGCGGCGCGCGATGGGTCTTCGATGCGCGCATCCTGGATCGCCTCGGCACAGGTCAGCGCCACGAACTTCACCGCGCCGCCTTCGCGCTCGAAGGCATCGACCGCCTCGGCGATAAACCGTTCCGATACTGTGACCTCGGGCGCGAAGGTGAAGATCACTGAGATGCCGGCGGCCGCCGCATCGTGCAGCACGGCGAGCCACATCGGTTCGCGGAGCCGGATGAAGGGCTCACTGCCAAATTCGAACACCGCCTGCAACGCATCGACCACGAGGTGGTTGTGGAACAGCTTGAAGCCGGTGAGCGCTTGCAGTTCGCGCGCCACAGTATATTTGCCGACTGCGGCCGGGCCGTGGATGAAGATCAGTTGCGGGATCATTTAGCGGCGAGCTTCTTGCGTTGCAGCTCCAACGCATATTTATAAAGCGCGTCATTGGCCGCCTGTACGCTGAAGCCTTGCGCCTCGGTGTAGGATTCCTTGACCACACGATCGATCTCGTCGCTATCGACCAGAAACAAATTCGGATGCGCATCGACGAAGGGCGAGGTCAGATCGGCGCGAAAGCGGATGAGGAACGGCGAAGCCGATCCCTCAGCCAGGAACGTGCCGTCGTTCAGCGGATAGAGCGCGAAAGACAGCGCATCGACGCGCGCGTCATAATGCGCCTCGTCGCCGGTGTTGCGGCGAGTCTGACATAAAGACCAATATTCGCGTTTCTCGGGTGCATCGAGCAGACGCAGAACGACCTTCTGTTTCACCACCTGCTCGGCCTTGTCGCGCAGGATCAGGCTGCCTGCATAATTCACCCAACAGCCCGCGCCCTTAAGCTCGCGGCTCCACGGTTTGACCTGCATCTCGCCGGGCAGGAACAGCCACACGCCGCCGCGCGACTGCACGCGGATGCGCGGCGCCGGATATCTGAGGCGGATCGCATCCTGCTCGTCACTGCTGATCGGCACAGTGGTGCCGGCGAAGAAATCGAGCCGTGACCACGTACCGCCGACTTGTAGATTCCCGGTCTCCGGATCGGCGGAATGGTGGGTGTAGGTGAGGACATAATCGCCATCGCCCCGGTCGCGCAGGTAATAGCCGTTGACGATACGCCCCGGCGGTGCGGCCAATTCGCGGCCCCACACATCCGGCAGCGGTTCCTTCTCAGCGGCCAGGGCGGATTGGTGGGACGATTCGGCACCCAGGAGGACCAGCGCCAGGACAAGGCATAGCTTTTTCATGAGCGCTACCTTATGCGGCCCCGTCGGCAAGTGCTAGACTGCGCGCATGTCGTCCACCCCGCCCGATATGCCCACTCTGCTCGACCCGGTCGCGCGCACCTTTACCTTAGGCGTCAAGGCGTTCGGCGCGCATCATAAGGCGCTCGCCTGGCACGATGCCGAGCGTATGCAGCGCCGGTTCGACATCTTCGCCGGGCTGATCATGGATATCCCCGAGGACCGCCCGATCGAGGTCAACGACCACGGCTGCGGCTATGGCGCGATGTTCGATTCGTTCAAGAATCTGAAGGCGCTCAAACGCGGACGCTATTACGGCTACGACATCAGCCCGGAAATGATCGTCGAGGCGAAAAAACGCCACCCCGACGCCCGCGCCGATTTCATCGTCAGCCACGAGGCGACCGAAGAGGCCGATTATTCCTTCGTGTCCGGCACCTGGAACATGAAGATGTGGGCGAGCGACGCCGATTGGCGCGCTTTCGTTTATGAGAATCTACGCCATCTCTGGTCGAAGACGCGAATCGCCCTCGGCTTCAACATGCTGTCGATCGCCAATCCGTACCGCGAGGAAACGCTCTATTACGCCGACCCGGCGCATATGGTCGAATTCTGCCGGCGCGAACTGACCCCCAATGTGCGCACGGTCGATCGGCTGGAGCCGCGGGAATTCGTGGTCTTCCTGTTGCGCTGATCTATCGGCGGACTGTTGCCGAAAGGGCGACTCTGTTACACAGATAATGAATGAGCGACCGTCCCTACCGCCTCGACGACCAAGTCGGACATCTGCTGCGCCGCGCCTACCAAAGAGCGTCGAGCCAGCTTGCGAGCCGCATCCGCACCTATGATCTGACCCCGGTGCAGCATGCGACCCTGGTCCGGCTGTGGGAGTTGGGGCCACTGTCGCAGAATCAATTGGGCCGCGTCGTCGCCATGCCCCCGGCCAATATCCACTCGCTCGTGCGCAGGCTCGAAGCACGCGGGCTGATCCGGCGCGATCCGAGCGATAAGGACAAGCGCCTGCTGACCGTCAGCCTGACCGACGACGGCAAGAAGCTCGCCGAGGAACTGATCCCGCTCGATACCGCGAGCACCGAAGCCGCGCTCAAGATGTTGAACCAGGCCGAGCGCGACGCGCTCTATGCGATTCTCAGGAAACTCGCCTGATTAGTCGGCCTTGAGCCCCTTCTGCACTGCCGGGCGTGCCGCGATCTTTTCGAACCAGCGCCGCACATTGGGGAAATCGCCAAACGTGATGTTGGCCTGATCCATCCGATTGACCCAGGTGAAGTGTGCGATGTCGGCGATGGAATAGTCGCCGACGAAATAATCCCTGCCCTGCAAATGCAGCTCGATGGTTTCAAGGCAACGCCGCCCCAAATTGCCGAAATGTTTTTTCGCCGAGGGCACATCTTCGGGGAAACGCGTCTCGAACAAGGTGACGTTGGCGAAGGTCGGCCCAAAGGTCGATTGGCCGTGCAGCGCCCACTGATCGACCTCGAAACGCACCGTCGGATCGGCGGGATAGAGCGCACTGTTCGTCATCGCGGCCAGATAGGTCATGATGACGTGGCTTTCGATGATGGTCAGCGCCTTGCCGCCCGGCCCATCGGTATCCACCAGGGTCGGGATGCGGCGCGACGGCGCGAATTCGCGGTAATCCTCGCCGAGATTTTTCCCGGCGCGGATATCGACGATGTGGAGCTGGTAGGACAGCCCGACTTCTTCGAGCATGATGCGCGCCTTCTGGCCGTTCGGCGTCGCGTAGTAATGCAGATGCAGCATAATGCTACCTCCTAAATGGGTGCGTAGGCGCGCTGCACGGCCGGCCGCGCCGACACGCGGTCGTACCATTTCTTCACATTGGGATAGTTTTCCGGCGGATAGCTCTTGGCGTATTGGCGCACATCGGCGTAAAGGCCGTAATCAGCCAGACTGATTTCGTTGCCAGCGAAATAGTCGCGGGTCCCCAGGTGTTGGTTGATGACCGTATAAAGATCGCGCGCATAGGTATCGTAATATTTTTTCGCCCCTGGTACGTCCTCGGATGAGCGGAACGTGAAATAGCCGTGCTGGGCGAGGATCGGGCAGAACGTCGCGATGCCGTAGGAGAACCAGGTCTCCATTTCAACCAGGGTGCGTTCGTCCTTGGGGATCAGGGGCGAATTGGTCTTGCGCGCGAGGTAACGCAAGATCGCCGGGCTTTCCGGTATGACCGTGCGGCCGCCCGGCCCATCGGAATCCACTAGCACGGGAATCTTGTGGCCGATATGGAGCTTGCGGAAATCATCGCTCAACTGTTCCAACTTGGCGAGCGAGACCGGATGCAGGTTATAAGGCAGCCCCGTTTCTTCGACCATCGTGCGCGCGCGATAGCCGTTGTTGGTGCCCCAGAAATACAGATCTAACATCAAAGCTCCTTTGTTTGGCGACGCGAGGTCGCTTTGCCTCCGATCAGATCGGCTCGTAGGCACGCTGCACGGCGGGGCGCGCCGAAATGCGCTCGTACCATTTGTGGATGTTAGGATAATCCTCGGGCTTCAGGCTGTCCTTGTACATGCGCACATCGGCGTAATGGGCGAAGTCGGCCAAGCTGATCTGATCGCCGACGAAATAGTCGCGACCCGCGAGGCGTTCGTTGATCACGCCATACATATCGCGCGCATAGGTCTCGAAGAACTTTTTCGCGCCCGGCACATCCTCGGGCGAGCGGAAATGGAAGTGGCCATACTGCGCGACGACCATGCAGAAGGTCGACACACCATAGGAGAACCACGATTCCATCTCGACGCGGGTGCGCGCATCGGCCGGGATCAGCGGCGATTTCGTCTTGATCGCAAGGTAACGCAGGATCGCCGGGCTTTCCGGGATATTGATCGGCCCACCCGGGCCTTCGTCATCGACCAGAACGGGGATCTTGTGGCCGATATGGAGCTTCTTGAAGTCGTCGCTCAGCTGTTCCTTCTTCGGCAACGCCACCGGGTGCAGGTTATAGGGCAGGCCGGTTTCCTCGACCATCGTGCGGGCGCGAAAGCCGTTATTGGTCGTCCAGAAATAAAGATCGAGCATGATGCAGTCCCTGTTATGCAATGTTTGATTGATCCGAAGCCTATCGGCGGGGCGGGGTTGCGGCAAGCGCCGGCCCTCTCGATAATCCCTGCAACAGGGAGGGCGAAAACATGGAACTGCGTCTGACAGGCAAAACCGCGCTGGTGACCGGCGGATCCAAGGGCATCGGGCGCGCCATCTGCGAATTGTTCGCCGAGGAAGGCGTCAACCTACATATCGCGGCGCGCGACCAAGCCGGCCTGGATGAGGCGGTAGCGGCGATCCGCAAGCGCTATAACGTCAGCGTCACACCGCACAAGGTGGACCTCGCGACGCGCGCAGGCGTCGATCAGCTCGGCCAAGCCTGCAGCGGCGTCGATATCTTGGTGAACAATGCGGGTTCGATCCCGTCCGGCCCGTTTCTCGAAATCGATCGTGACGCCTGGCACGCGGCGTATGACTTGAAACTGTTCGGCTTTATCGACCTTACGCGTCACATCTATCGCGGCATGGTCGGACGCAAGAGCGGCGTCATCGTCAATGTCATCGGCGGTGCCGCGCACAATCCGCGCCCCAGTTATATCGCAGGCGCGCCCGCCAATGCGGCGCTCGACGCCTTCACCATTGGCCTCGGCCGCGAAAGCCCGACCTACGGCATCCGCGTCGTCGGCGTTCATCCGGGCACCACGGCGACGCCGCGCCAATGGGAACGCCTGAAACCCATCGCGGCGCAAAAGCTCGGCGATGCCGAACGCTGGAAGGAACTGTTTCCGCCGCAGCCGTTCGGCCGGCCGGCCGAGCCCGAAGAGGTCGCCGACATGGTGGTGTTCCTGGCGTCCGAACGCGCCAAATGGACGTCGGGCGTCAATGTTTCGATGACCGGCGGGGTCTGACGGGCATCCGATGGCGCTGGCCGGACATCCCTTTGCGGTCTATGTGATGCGGCACGGCGAAACCGCGTTCAATGCGCAAGGGCGCTATCAAGGCGCGCGTGACGATTCGCCGCTGACCGTCCGCGGCCGTCAGCAGGCGGTCGACATCGCGCTCAGGCTGAAAGACGTGTTCGACAACCCGGACCCGCCGCGCTTCGTCTCCAGCCCGTTGGGACGCGCGACGACGACCACGCAAGTCATCCTCGAAACGCTTGGCCTGCCCGACGATGCCTATACGACCGATTACCGCCTGCGCGAGATCGATCTCGGCGATTAGTCGGGCAAGGTCATCGAAAACCTGAAGATCAGCGACGCCGACAATTGGCATCACCGCGAAACGGACAAGTGGAACATCCCCGTGCCGGGCGGCGAAAGTTATGCCGATGTCGCCAAACGCGCCGCCGACTGGTTCGAGGGCCTGACCGGCCCCACCATCGCGGTCTCGCACGGCGGCTTCAGCCGCATCCTGCGCGGGCTCTATTACGGTCTCGGCTGGCAGCAGATGTCCGGCCTCGACGAGCCCTACGGCACGGTCTTCAAATTTTACGCCGACCAGATCATCCGCATCGGCCCACCGCCGAGCGGCAAGCTGCGCTGACATGAAGCGCATGCGCATCGAGAACAGCCTCGGTCTTGCCGCCGCCTTCATCGTCGTGCATTTCGCGGTAAAGGGCTTTTACGATACGGAGCTCACCGGCGGCGCCTGGGATTGGCCGCTCGCCATCATCATAACGGCCATCCTCGCCGCACTTGCTTATGCGAGCACCTGGGCCATCACCCGGTTTATCGTGGCGCAACTTCAAAAGCGCGATTGAAAGAGCGCAACTGAACGGACAGTTTAGGCAGTCTTCAGGGCCCATTCTCGCCAGGGCAATGCTATATTCTATTCGCCGGAAACCGGGGGCTACGGCCTCGTACCTTACTGCCCCCATCGGCTTTGGAGCCTATGGGATATGATTGAATTTGCGGTTGGAAAATTCTTAACGGATGCCCTTTTTCTTAAGGGGCTAGCTGCAGGCGTCCGAGACGCTCCCGGTAGAGTGACGAAAAATGCTGGGGCCATCTATTTAGATGGCGCCAAAGATTTGCACGCTCATATCCAGCGACTTGATCTAGGTGCGTCCAAGCGGGCGGCCTCTCGCTTAATTGGAAACTTACAGGATATGGAAGATCGCTATTTATACAGCGATTTTGTACGCCAAGTCGAAGACCTGCTGCTTCGACTTCGCGATGAGCTCGACGTCACAAACTTCTTGGTCATCGAAAGCTCGAAAATACCATTCTACGAATCCAATCAGCCTCGCTTTGGTCAGAACGTTCTAAGCGGCTACCCCTCCGCTTATTTTGAGATCGAGGAGGCCGGAAAATGTCTAGCATTAGGTCGTGGGACAGCCTGCGTTTTCCATTTAATGAGAGCTATGGAAGTCGGCATTAAGGCTGTAGCAGCAAGTTTAAAGGTCCCAGATCCGGTCAGACCATCACAACGAAATTGGGGCTTCATACTTAAGACAATTAAAGATGCGATAGATGCAAAAACAAAATGGTCTCGTCGAGCCAATAGACATTTTTACGAAGGGGTCTACGCGAGTTTAGATTCTGTAAAAAATCCCTGGCGCAACGCGACAATGCACGTTGAACAAACGTATACGGACGAAGAAGCAGAAAATATCTACTACGCCGTACGAGCCTTCATGTCGAAGATCGCCTCTTGTTTTGACGAGAATGGCAAGCCCCTATCAACTAGAACATCTGCTTAAAAACATTCAAGTTCCATTAGACGCCCGATTGCCATCCATTGGAATATGAAGAACCCGCCCCGACGAAATTGCGCTCTTTACCGATCCAATCCGCCCACCAAGGTGTATTTGATGACGAGGTAGTCATCGATGCCGTATTTGGAGCCTTCGCGCCCGAGGCCGGATTCCTTGACGCCACCGAAGGGGGCAACCTCGGTCGAGATCAAGCCTTCGTTGACGCCGACGATGCCGTATTCGAGCGCCCCTGAGACACGCCAGATACGCCCGACGTCGCGCGCGTAGAAATAGGACGCCAAGCCGAACTCGGTATCGTTGGCCATGCGGATGGCCTCATCCTCGGTCTTGAAGCGGAACAGCGGCGCCACGGGGCCGAAGGTTTCTTCACGCGCCACCAGCATCTGCGGCGTGACGTCGGCGAGGATCGTCGGCTCGAAGAACGTGCCGCCCAGCGGGTGGCGTTTACCGCCAAGCACGATGCGCGCACCTTTGGAGACCGCATCGGCGATATGTTCCTCGACCTTTTCGACCGCCTTCATGTCGATCAGGGGCCCCTGCTGCGCGCCCTCAATCATGCCGTCGGCGACCTTTAGCGCCGCGACGGCCTTGGACAGGCGTTGGGCGAAATCGTCATAGACGCTGTCCTGCACCAACAGGCGGTTCGCGCAGACGCAGGTCTGGCCGGTATTGCGATATTTCGACGCGATGGCGCCCTGCACGGCGTCATCCAGATTGGCATCGTCGAACACGATGAAGGGCGCGTTGCCGCCGAGTTCGAGCGAAACTTTTTTCACCGTATCGGCACATTGGCGCATCAGCATCTTGCCGGTCGCGGTCGAGCCGGTGAAGGACAGTTTACGCACGATTGAGTTCGACGTCATTTCGCCACCTATTGCGTCTGCCGAACCGGTCACCACATTGACGACGCCTTTGGGAAATCCCGCGCGCTCGGCGAGTTCGGCGAGCGCCAACGCCGAGAACGGCGTCGCCGAGGCCGGCTTGATGACGACCGGGCAACCGACGGCGAGCGCGGGTGCGCATTTGCGAGTGATCATGGCGTTCGGGAAATTCCACGGCGTGATCGCAGCCACGACGCCGATCGGCTCCTTGGTCACGACGATGCGCCGGCCCGACGCATGTTCGGGGATGATGTCGCCATAGACGCGCTTGGCTTCCTCGGCGAACCATTCGATGAAGGCCGCGCCATAGGCGATTTCGCCTTTCGATTCGGCGAGCGGCTTGCCCTGCTCGAGGGTCATCAGTTGCGCGAGGTCGTCCTGGTTGGCCATCATCAGGTCGAACCATTTGCGCAAGATCGCAGCACGTTCCTTGCCCGTCTTGGCGCGCCAGGCGGGCCAGGCCGCGTTGGCCGCCGCGACGGCGCGGCGCGTTTCAGCCGCACCCATCTTGGGCACGGTGCCCAGGGTTTCACCGGTGGCGGGATTGGTAACGGTGAGCGTGGCGGCGCTGTCGGCATCGACCCAGGTGCCGTCGATATAGGCCTGCTGACGGAACAGCTTGGGATCTTTGAGCTGCATGGGAGCCTCCGCAATTGGCGACGCTGTGTTAACTCGCGAGCTGCTTGCCCCGTTCCAAACTATCGCGCTGACGCCACAGCACCGGGGCCAGAACCAGCCAGACGAGCACCGCGATCGAAGCCGACACCGTGAGCGGCACCTGAATGCCATACAACGTCCCGGCCCAGCCGATCAGCACGCCGCCCAGGGATGGGAAGCCGATGTTGATCATCGTTTCGACCGAGGTGACGCGCGCCCGCATGGCGGGATCGACCGAGTTCTGCATCAGGCTGTCGCCGCTGACCGTGGCGCAGATCATCGCAAACGCGATCACCGACGTCGCCATGCAGGTCAGCCAGAACATATGCGACAGCGAATAGACGATGAGGCCGAGGATCGCGAGCAGCGCCGAGCCCAGTTCGATGCGCGCCAAGCCTTCGGTGCGCCCGCGCCAGCTGATCATGACGCCCGCCATCATGGCGCCGAGCCCGGCCGAGGTGGCGAGCCAGCCGTAACCGTCGGCGCCGCGGCCGAACACCAGATCGGACACCGCCGCATGCATGTCCTGGAACGGCATGACCAGCATCGCCGTCATGACCGCGATCATCATGACCGCGCGGATGCCGCGATGGCGCGCGGTGTAGGCGAGCCCATCGGTCAGATCGCCGAGCAGGCTGCGCTTCGGCCCTACGCGCGGCGGGCGCGGAGCGATCTTCAGCAGCGACAACGTGATCAGCGCGATGGTCGTGCCGATGCTGTAGAAAAAGAAACAGGTCGCGACACCGTAATGCGCGATCAGGAACGCACCGATCGAGGGGCCGACGAAGTTGCCGCCTTGGTAGGTCGCGCTATTGACGCCGATGGCCGACGACAGATGTTCAGGCGCCACCAGGCTCGGCACCATCGAATTGCGCGCCGGCACGTTGAAGGCGCGCGACAGACCCTGCATCAGCGCCAGACAGAACAGCACTTCGATGCTCATGAAGCCGGTGACGGTGCAGATGCCGGCGAGGAAGGTCGCCATGAACGTGCCGCAGGACGACGTCATCAATTGGCGGCGATGGCCGTAGCGATCCGACGTCGTGCCGGCGAGCGGGGCCAGGAACAAGGCGGGCACCGAAGAGCCCGCCGCGATCACGCCCAGCCAGAAGGTCGAATGGGTGAGTTCCCAGGCGAGCCACAGGGTCGCCATGCGATGGACCCATGCACCGACATTGCCGAACAACTGACCGGTCCAGAACAGACGGTAATTGCGGCTGCGGAACGCATGCCCCAGCCCGCCGAATGACGTTGCGATGGCCACCCTTTTTTATCTCCCTCTCGGGAGTAGACCCTAGATCGGGGCTTTGGCAAGCTCGCGTGGGCGTTCCAATTGGGCGCGCTGGGCGGTGACGTTGCGCGACAGCACGAGCCACATGCAAAAGCCGAGGCCGGCGGCGATGGTGAAGGGCAATTGGATGCCGAGATGTTCGCCGGCCCAACCGATGGCGACCGCACCCAAGGACGGCATGCCGACCGTGATCATCGACTGCACGGAGGTGACGCGCGCGCGCATGGTGGGATCGACAGCATTCTGCGTCAGCGAGTCACCCGACGTGCTGCCCATCACCACGCAGACGCCGATCATCCACACCGCCGCGCATGACAGCACAAAGATGTGCGACAGCGAAAAGATCGCGAGGCCGATGACGGACCCCAGGATCGCCAGACCCTGGATACGCACGAGGCCTTCGATACGGCCGCGCCAGGCGACGAACATGCCGCCCATCAGCGCACCCGCACCCGCCGACGATCCCAGCAAGGCCAGCCCTTCGGCGCCCATGTGGAACACGGTGGCCGATACGCTCGCCAGCATATCCAGATAGGGCGAGACGAGAAGGGCGACGATGGTCGACATCAGCATCACAGCACGGATGCCCTTGTGCGTCGTGGTATAGCGCAAACCGTCGGCTAGATCGCCGATCAAGCTGCGCTTGGGTCCTTCGCGTGGCGGGCGGGGCGCGACCGTGATCGAACTCAACGTAAAGAGCGCGCAGGCCACGCCGGCCGCATAGATGAAGAAGGACGGTACGACGCCGACCTGGGTGATCAGCACGCCGGCCACGGCGGGACCGATGAAATTGCTGCCTTGGTAGGTGGCGCTGTTGATCGCGATGGCAGACGAGATGTTCTGCGGCTCGACGATACTCGGCACTAGCGCGTTGCGCGACGGCACATTGAAGGAGCGCGTGATGCCGCCCATCAAGGTCACCGCGAACAGCAACTCGATGGTCATCCAGCCCATCGCCGTCAGGGTCCCCGCGATCAGGGTGCTGCACAGCGAAACCGTCGTGGACGTCATCAATTGGCGACGATGGCCGTAACGATCCGACGTCGTGCCGGCGAGCGGCCCCAAGATCAACGACGGCAAGGTGGCGCCGGCAGCGATCAGGCCAAGCCATGCGGTGGAATGAGTAAGTTCCCAGGCAAGCCACGCACCGGTGACGCGGTAGATCCAATTGCCGACATTGAGCAGGGCCTGCCCGCTCCAGAACAGACGATAATTGCGATTCTGGAAGACGCGCGCGATGCCGCCACCACCCCCCGATAACGATACTGCCAAACCCTCACCCTTTATTTATGTGGCCTTTTTCTACTCAGCCGCCACTCGACGCTGGCGGCCGGTTTCCAGATTGATGGTTTCGCGCCGAACGTGGGATCGTGCAAGCCCGACGACGACGAGGCCGATCAGAGCGGCGACGAACAACGGCGCCTGCACGCCGACGAGCGTTCCGGCCCAACCGATGATCATGGCGCCCAAGGCCGGCCCACCGGTCGAGATCATGCTGTCGAGCGACATTACGCGCGCGCGTAAACTCGGCTCGACATTGTTCTGGATCAGGGTCGAGGCCGACGTGCTGGCCAGGACGACGCAGAAGCCGCAGACGTAAAGCGCCGGGATCGAGAGCCAGACGGTATTCGACAGCGAAAAGACAACAAGCGAACACAGCCCCGTCACCACGCCGCGCAACAGCATCCGCGTCAGGCCTTCGTTGCGGCCACGCCAGGCGATCACCAAGCCGCCCGACATAGCGCCGCAGCCGAATGCGGTGGCGAGTTTGGCCAAGCCGCCGTCACCCATCTGCAGCACCTGCGCGGCGACGCTCGCCAGCATCTCCAAGGCAGGCTGTACGAACAGCGCCATCACCGCGACCATCAGGATCATCAGACGGATGCCCTTGTGCGTCGCGGCATAACGCATGCCTTCGGCGAGGTCCTGCAGCAAATTGGTCCGCGCCCCAGTGCGCGCGGGTTGGCGTTCCGGCTTCAGCATCGGCAAGGTCGCGACCGCGATGAAGGCGCCGATGCCGAAATAGGACAGCGCCGCACCAACGCCGAGAAATTCGATAAAGGCCCAGCCGAGCATGGGACCGGCGAAGTTGGCGGCGTAATAGGTTGCGCTGTTGAAGCCGACGGCGGCCGGCAGGCACCCCGGCTCAACCAGCGCGGGCAGCAAAGCTTGGCGCGACGAGATGGAAAAGGCGCGGCTGCAGCCGTTGAGCGCGCTCAGCGCCACGATCCATTCCGCCGTCAGGCCGGTATAGAACCACGCCATCAGGCCGAGCGCGAAACCGGAGATACCGGTCGCGGCGATCGACCAGATCAATTGCCGCAAATGCCCGTAACGGTCGGCACAGACACCGCCCACGGGGCAGAGCAGCAGGATCGGCACCATCTGCGCGGCCGCCGCGATGCCGAGCCAGGCCGTGGAATGGGTCAGGTCCCAGATCATATAGGCGATGGCCAGGCGATAGACCCAGGCGCCAAGACTGAGATTGAGCTGCCCCCACCAGAAGATCTTGAAATTGCGGCTTTGGAACGCGGTCCCGATGCCGCCCATAGAGATTGCGAGGGCCATGATCCACACTAGGTTGGCAAAGCCCCCGCGTCAAAAAATCCCTTCGCGTCTGCAAAAACTCCGATTAGGGTAACCGCATCAGCCCGCTTACCGGAGACCGCCCAACGGTGGATCTCATCCGCATTATCTTCGCGATCATCTTGCCGCCGCTCGGTGTCTTCCTCCAGGTCGGGCTCGGCCTACATTTTTGGATCAATATATTGCTGACCTTGTGCGGTTTCGTGCCGGGCATCGTCCACGCGATCTGGGTCATCGCCAAGAAATAAGGCCGAGGGAAGCGTACGATCGGCACCCCCGACTTAGCATCGTCCCACTTGCCTGTTTCAGGCGAATCGGGCGATTTTAACGTCCGATCAACGGGATAAGCGCGCGATGTCGGAAGAAGAACGGCGCCATACAGTCACCCCCAGCCGAATCAACGACGCAAAGCGGATACAGGTTGGCGAAGGCCAACACGTGTTTCGCGAGCGCGAGAGCGGTGATGCCGCGTTCGTCGTGCTGGACGGCAAGATCGCGATCTATAAGACCACCGAACAGGGCGAGCACGTGCTGGCCTCGCTCGGCAAAGGCGCCATGTTCGGCGAGATGGCGCTGATCGACGATCAGGTCCGCATGGCCTCGGCCAAGGCGATCGACGGCCCGGCGACGGTCCTGGTGGTCACGCGCGACGCCTTCAAGAAACGCATGGACGTGCTCGATCCTTTCACGCGCGGCCTGATCAAGATCCTCACCGAGAATATCCGCACCATCCAAAAGGATTGAGGCGCGCATGGCCGCACCTCCTTTGCCCGCGGCCCCAAAGTCGCGCGAACCCGGCTTCGTTCTTACCTCCGGTTATGGTGCCGCCACCTTCCTGGGCGCGCTCGGCACCGATGCCTTCCTGCCCGCGATGGTCGCCATCGCGCATGCCTTCGATGCCGATCTCGGCCGCATCCAATTTGCCGTCGCCGCGTTTTTCTTCGGCGGCGCACTCGGCCAGGCGATCATCGGCCCGCTCGCCGACCGCTTCGGCCGCCGCCCGGTCCTGCTCACGGGCATCGCGCTCTATTCGCTGACCGCGCTATCGGCCATGTGGGCCGCCGACATTACCGTATTGATCCTGCTGCGCGGCTTGCAGGGCGCAGCCGGGTCGTCCGGGCGCATCGTCATCCGCGCGATCATCCGCGATCTGTATGCGCGCGAAGTGGCGGCGCGCGTGTTGTCCTACATCACCGTGATCGGCACCTGCATCCCCATCTTCGGGCCGATGATCAGCGCCCAGCTCATCATCCATTTCGACTGGCATGCCGTGTTCCTGTTCATGGCGCTGTTCTCGGCCGGCATCTGGTTGCTGCTGTGGCATTACGTCGACGAGTCGCTCGGCGAAAAAAATCTGCACGCGATCCGCCCAATGACCATGCTGATCAATTTCGTCGAGATCGCACGCAACCGCATGTTCCTGGTCTATGCCCTTCTGGCGGTCGGCGGGCCCTTGGGTCTGTCGGCATTCCTGTCGGCATCGTCGGCGATCCTGATCGGCCAGCGCGGTCTCGATCCTGACACGTTCAGTTTCTATTTCTCGATGGTGATGGCATCGAACGCGGTGGCGGCCTTCGTCAATGCGCGCCTGATCGCACATTTCGGCTTCGCGCCGATGCTGGCGGGCGGCGTGATGATCTGCGCCATCGCCGGCGTCACCGAACTGACCTTGGCATTGAGCGGTGTGACATCGACCTGGGCGATCATCGGGCCGATGATGGCCTATATGGTCGGCATGGCCTTCGTGCAATCGCCGGCCCAGGTCGGCGCACTCGTGCCCTTCGCCAGTCGCGCCGGTGCGGCATCGTCGCTCATCGGCATCATGCAGGGATTGCTGAGCACGGTCTCGTCGGTCCTGGTCGGCCTGGCGCCCAAGGTCAGCGCCGCCCCGATGGCGGCAGTGACCGCCTTCGCCGGCGTTTCGGTTCTGCTCATATACGTCTTCGCCGCACGGAAATTCGAAGCCGAAGACCACTGAGGGAATTGAAGGCCTGCCCGGCCTATGGGACAGTGCCCGGCAAATAAGGAGGCATCATGACCCTATCGAATTCCGAAGCGGCGCTGCGGCGCGATGTCGCGGCCTGCACCCGGATGCTCGTACATGAGAACATCCTCGGATATAGCGGCCATATCAGCGCCCGCCTGCCCGGCCGCGACGCCCTGGTCATCCAGCCCGGCGTGCTGAGCCGCAGCGAGGTCAATCCCGAGCAATTGGTGGTCGTCGATTTCGACGGCAAGGTGCTGGCCGGCAAGGAAAACGGCAAGCCGCCGTCCGAGGTCTTCATCCATACCGAGATCATGAAGGCGCGCCCCGACGTGAACGCCGTCGCGCATTTCCATCCCGAAACCGCGACGCTGTTTACCTTGGTCGACGATGTGCCGTTCGGGCCGGTGAAGAATCACGCCGCGCGCTGGATCGCCGGCACGCCGACGCATAACGACCCCAGCCATATCGACAGCCCGGCCTCGGGCAAGGCGCTGGCCGATACCTTGGCCAAATACGAGGCCGCCCTGATCCGTGCGCATGGCGCCGTCGTCGTGGCGGAAGATGTGCGCGCCCTGTTCGTCGATTGCGTCCATTTCGAGGAAAACGCGCAAGCGCTCTATCGCGCCGCCGCCATCGGACGGGTCAATCCGCTGACCAAGGAAGAAGCGGCCGCGTTCATGCATTCGTTCGATCGCCCGTGGCATTCGGCGAAGCTGTGGGATTATTACGTCGGCAATGCCATCAAGGCCGGCGTGGTCGATGCGAGCTACGCACCTAGTCTGGAGTAGCGTCTAGTCTGCTTTGCCGCGCCGACGCTGTAGGAAGGCTTGCGCCTCGCCGACGATGCCGCGGCGGAACAGCAAGATGCACAGGATAAAGATCGTGCCGATCACCAATTGGATCGGCAGGCCTGAATCGGCGAGATAATTTTCCAACGTCACGACGACCAACGCGCCGACGATCGGGCCGAACAAGGTACCGAGTCCGCCCAGCAATGTCATGAGAATGACGCTGCCCGATGTCGTCCAATGCACATCGGTCAGGGTCGCGAGCTTGAACGCGATGGCCTTGTTGGCGCCCGCAAGGCCCGCCAGCGCCGCCGACAGCACGAACGCCTGCAGCTTGAACCGGTTCGCTTCGAAACCGAGCGAGATGGCGCGCGGCTCGTTATCGCGGATCGCATGCAGGATCTGACCGAACGGCGAATGCGTCGTGCGATGGATCAGCGCGATGGCGCAGATGAAGATCAGCAGCGTGGTGAAATAGAGCGTCAGCGGATTGTCGAGCTCGAACAGCCCCAGGACCTTGCCGCGCGGCACCGAGGTCAAGCCATCCTCCGCCCCGGTGAAGGGCAATTGCAGTGCCAGGAAATAAACCATCTGCGCCAGGGCCAGGGTGATCATCGCGAAATAGATGCCTTGGCGCCGGATCGCCAAATAACCGAAACAAGCCCCCAGCGCTGCCGCCGTCGCCACACCGGCGAGGATGGAGGCTTCGAACGGCCAACCCCAGGCCTTGGCCGTATGCCCGGCGATATAGGCCGACGCGCCGAAATAGGCCGCATGGCCGAAGGACAATAGATTGCACGAACCAAGCAACAGATTGAACGCGCTGGCGAACAGCGCGTAGCACAGCACCTTGGTCAGAAATAGCGGATAGAACATGAACGGCGCCGCAATCGCGATGGCCAGCACCGCGAGGAGCAGCGGTATGGAGCGGCGATCAGGGAGATGAAGATCTTGCATCGGCTATTTCTCCCGCCCGAATAGGCCGGCCGGACGCAACAGCAGAACGGCAATCATGATCACGAACACCACCATGTTGGAGCCCTGCGGATAATAGACTTTCGCGAGCCCTTCGAGCAGGCCGAGCGAGACGCTGGTGACGATCGCGCCCATGATCGAGCCCATGCCGCCGATGACGATGATGGCAAAGACGACGATGATCAGATCGGCCCCCATGATCGGGCTCACCGTGTAGATGGGCGCGGCCAATACACCGGCAGCCCCGGCGAGCGCCACACCCGCGCCAAAGCCCAATGTCATAAGGGCCGGCACATTGATGCCGAATGCA
The DNA here is from genome assembly GCA_947467145.1 of Rhodospirillaceae bacterium. GTDB lineage: Bacteria > Pseudomonadota > Alphaproteobacteria > Rhodospirillales > UBA2165 > CANIGJ01. The sequence goes on from CANIGJ010000007.1 coordinate 48,551, forward strand.
CGGGTCAAGGTCGGGTTCTCGGTGGCAGCGCGCAAGGTGCGCCCCAATGAGGTTTTTTCCAGCGCATACCAGACCAGGAAACAGGTCGTCAGCGACGCGATGACGACCCAAGCGCGATATTTCGGCAGGAACATGAAACCGAGGTTAAAGCCGCCTGCCAATTCCGTCGGCACCGGATAGGGCCGCCCGGCGGTCTGGAAGATGTAGATGAACAGCCCTTGCGTAAAAGTCAGGATGCCGAAGGTCAGCAATAGACCGTATTCGTGCGGCAGCTTGTAGACGCGGCGCAGCAAGGTCCGCTCGATCGCCGCACCGATGAGGCCGACGATCAACGGCGACAGGACCAACGCATAGAAATAGCCGATGCCGGCTTCGCGCAACAGCAGCCATGAGAAGAACGCGCCCATCATATAAAAGGCGCCTTGCGCGATATTGGTGATGCCGAGCAGGCCGAAGATGATGGCAAGGCCGATGCTCATCATGGCGTAGAACGAGCCGTTGATCAGGCCGACCAGCAATTGTCCGAGAAGGGCTTGGATCGGCATGAGTCAGACCCCGAGATAGGATTTTATTTTGTCGAGGCTGGACGGCACATCGGCCTTGGCGATGACATCGATGACGCGGCCGTTTTCCATCACGTAATGCCGATCGGCGAGGCGCGCGGCGAAGCGGAAATTCTGTTCTACCAGGATCATCGTGTGGCCCTTGGCCTTCATCGCCTCGACCGCCTTGCCGATCTGCTGCACGATGACGGGGGCCAAACCTTCGGTCGGCTCATCGAGCAGGAAGATATTGGCGCCGGTACGCAGCACGCGCGCGAAAGCCAGCATCTGCTGTTCGCCGCCCGACAGGCGCGTACCCTGGCTGCGGCGGCGCTCCAAGAGGTTCGGGAACAATTGCCAGATATCGTCGAGGCTCATGCCGCCGGGGCCGAGGCGCGGCGGCAGCATCAGGTTTTCCATCACGTCGAGGCTCGAATAGATGCCGCGTTCTTCCGGCACATAGCCGATACCGAGACGCGCGATGCGCTCGGACGGATCGGCAATGGTTTCGCGCCCCTGGATGCGGATCGAACCCTGGCGGTTTTCCAAAATGCCCATGATGGCGCGCAAGGTCGTCGTCTTGCCGGCACCGTTGCGTCCGATGATGGTGATGACTTCGCCCGCCGCGACATCGAGATCGACGCCATGCAGCACATGAGATTCGCCGTAATAGCCTTGCAGCTGGCGGATGGCGATGACCGGCTCAGTCATGATCGGTGCCCACATAGGCCTCGATCACGGCCGGGTCGCGCGACACCACATCGTAGGTGCCTTCGGCCAGGATTTCGCCGCGCGCCAGGACGGTAATGCGATCCGATAGATCGGCGACGACCGACAAATTGTGTTCGACCATCAGCACCGTGCGATTGACGGCGACACGGCGGATCAGCTCGGCCGTGCGGTTGACGTCTTCATGCGCCATGCCGGCCATCGGCTCGTCGAGCAGCAGTAGTTCAGGTTCTAGCGCCAACGTGGTGGCGAGTTCAAGCGCGCGGCGGCGGCCGTAGGGTAGTTCGCCCGCCGTGCGATCGCGCATGGCATCGAGCCCGACCTGATCGAGCAGTTCGCGCGCGCGCGTATCCAGGCTATGCAGGCGGCGCTCCGAGCGCCAAAACGCGAAGTGATCGGTGCGGAAACGCTGCAATGCGATGCGGACATTTTCGAGCGCCGTCATGCTGGCGAAAACGGCGGAAATCTGGAACGAGCGCACCATGCCGAGACGCGCGATCTCGCTCGACGTTTCCTTGGTGATGTCCTGGCCCTTGAAGAAAATGCGGCCCGACGTCGGCTGATGGAATTTCGTGGCGAGATTGAAGACCGTGGTCTTGCCCGCGCCATTGGGGCCGATCAACGCGTGGATCGTGCCTGGCATGACGGCGAGCGACAGATCGCGCACCGCATCGAAGCCCGCGAACGACTTGCGGACGTGGTCCATGCGCAGGATGGGCGCGGCCTGATCAGCGATCATACAATGCTCAGGGGATATTCGATACGAACGACAAACAAAAAACAGGCGCTTCCACCAGTGGTGAAAGCGCCTGTCCGTTGCGATTATTTAGTAAACGCGGGGCAACCACCCTCGGAGATCGGACGGAAGGCGTCCTTGCCGGGGATCGTCGCGATGACTTCCTGCAAGTCCCACTCGCTCTTGGATTCAGACGGCTTCTTGATGCGCACGAGATAGACGTCATGGACCATACGTCCGTCTTCACGCAGCGTGCCGGCCTGGGTGAAGGCATCCTTCACCGGGGTCTTGCGCATCTGCGCCAGCACGACCTTCGGATCGGTCGAGTTGGTTGCCTGCACGGCCTTGAGGTAATTCAGCACGGCCGAATAGGTGCCGACATGGAAGGTCGCCGGTGCGGTTTTACGACGCTCGATGAACTTCTTCATGAACGCCTGGGCGTCCGCGCTCATATCTGGCGTCCAGGTGGTGACATAAAGGCCGTCCTGCGCGACATCCAGGCTGGCGCTCTTAATCGCCGGCAGGGAGTCGAGACCCAGGGCCACGATCTTCTGGCCGCCGGCCATCAGGCCGAATTCCTTGGCCGCCTTGACCGAGTTGATCGCATCGTCGCCGCCATTATTCATGGCGATGACATCGGCCTTGGAGGCCTGTGCCTGCAGCACGAAGGACGAGAAATCGGTGGTGCCGAGCGGAGCCTTCACCGAACCCACGACTTCACCGCCGGCCGCTTTGACGGCCGCGCCGACCGCGCCTTCGAGCGCCGCGCCGAACGCATAATCGGCCGAGATGAAGAACCATTTTTTGCCCAAGGTGGGAACGGCGAGGCCGATGCCTTTGCCCATCTGGTAGGTGTCGTAGATCCAATGCACCGAGTTATCGGGTGCGCAGGCCTTGCCGGTGAAATCGGCCGAACCAGCACTGGTCAACAGCACGGTCTTGTTCTTCGCCTTGGCGACGTCGAGGACCGCAAAGCCGACAGCGGAATTGACGAGATCGGTGACGGCGTCGACCTTATCGACGTCGAACCAGCGGTTGGCGACCGACACGCCGACGTCCGGCTTATTCTGATGGTCGCCGGCCAGAATTTCGATCGGCATGCCGTTGATCTTGCCGCCGAATTCCTCGGCCGCCATCTTGGCCGCTTCGACCGAGCCATTGCCCGAATTCTGCTCATACCCGCCCGACAGATCGGTCAGCACGCCGATGCGGACGCGCCCGTTCGCGATCTCAGCCTGCGCCGACGTCGCCAGCATCGCGGTCGCGGCAACAGCACCCAACAAATTACGAATCGACATGATTGTTTCCTCCCGTTGTAGAAGTCCCACAGATTTTTTAACGGTCGTCTTAGCGCGACCCGTTTCCGATCTATATCAGGAAACCTGATACGTATCGGGAGTGTACTCCGCTTTGGCTTTTCCGGCTAGGGGGAGAATCTGAGACGTATTCGGCGTTATATCAGCGGCGCGGAATGAAATCCGGTTTGCGTTGCGGGATGCCCGGCGATGCGGTGCGCGGCGCTTCGATCTTGTCGTTCGTGCGCACATTCGCCGGTTCCTGCACGTCATTCAGCAAGGCCGCACAATCGCTGTCGGTGCCGAGGCCGGGTTCGATGAAGGCCAGGACCGAGGCCACCGGCGTCAACAGAACACCAAGCGCGATGGCCGCCGCACCGCGCGCCGCCAGTGGGCCTTTTTCCACTCCGATGCTCGGTTCGCCCAACGAGCCTTTGACGGTGATCGGCGTGCGCACAGTAAAGAGACTGGGATCCTTGGGCTGCGTTTTGACACGCAGATCCATTTGTTCGGAGCGCAGATCGATCGGCCCTTCGACGACGACGGTGCTGTCGGTGGTGTCGAGTACGAACACGCGCGGCGACGCGACGCCGTTGTTCACGCCGAGATCGGCGACGAAGCAGCGGATGCCGACCGGCTTATCCTGGGTCGCCAACAATCCGAGCGCTTCGGCGATGTCGAGGCCCGCGGCCTCGATCGCAAGGTTCGATATCTCACCTTTGTTGATGACGGCGCGGATATCGCCGTTGGAGGTGCCCAATGATTTCGCCACCGTATCGCCGGTGCCGGACAAGCGGATGCGCCCATCGATGCGCCCCTTGCCGCCATGCTCCAGGCCGGCCTTGGTCAGAAAGTCTTCAAGCTGGAAGCCGCGCAGTTTAATATCGTAGTCAGTCTTCACCGTCTCTTTCTGCGCGTTGATCTTGATATCGGCGATGGCCGTGCCGCCGGCGACGCCCACCTGCAACGGCTTCATGTGCAAGACGCCGTCTTTTAGTTCGAGATCGAGCTGCACGCCCGACAGCGGCACGTTCGGCGCCTCGACCTGTTCGCCACGGAAGCGCACCTTGGCGTCGGTCTCGCGCACCTGCTTCACACTTAGGGGCGCATCGGGCAGAACCTTTTTCGGCTCTTTGGCCTTATCGACCTTCTGCACGGTCTGGGCCGGTTCGCCCGGCTTCTGCGGCGTCGCCGGCTGCTTTTCTTTCGGCACAGAACCGGCCGGGGCGGCCGGCTGAGTGACCGGGCCTTCTGGTGGCAGGCCGATCAGCGAGCCGATATCGCGATAATCCAAGCGCTTCGAAAAAAGGTCGGCTTCAATATATTTGCGCTCACGGGTGAGATCGAATTTGACCGCGCCGTTGAGATCGCTTTTGCCCATCATCCCCTTGAGGTCGGTCAGCTTCCAGATCATGCCGTCGCGTTCGAGACGCGAGGCCAGATCGTAGGGCGGCGTGATCGGCAGCGGCAAACCGGTAATCTGCGTCAGCTTGGACAGATCAGGCCCGCGCAGGCGGGCGCGCAGATCGAGACCGTCGAATTTGACCGGGTCCTGCAAGGTCCCGGTGATTTGCACATGGCTGCCGACTGCATCGACGTCAATCTTCAGCGGATAGGGCTCTTCGTTCTCACGCAACGACAACAATGAGCCGCCGTTGAAATCGAGTTTGAACGGCTGGCCCTGCAGGGTGCCGTTGCCGGTCAACTGAACCTTGCTTTCGCCGCGTCCGCCTTCGGCGACCACGGTTTTGATCTTGCCGTCGATATTCAGTCCCTGCTTAGGGTCGGCATATTTGACGGTGCCGTCCTGGATATCGAGCCGGCCGATGATCGGCACATCGGTACGATCGTCCGGCGTCACCGCGTCGGCGGCGGCCTTGGCGCCAAGCGACCAATTGCTGGTCCCGTCCGGCTTAACTTCGAGCGCGATATTGGGTTTCACCAGTTTGACCTCGGTGAGCACCGTGCGGCCGCGCACCAGTTCGCGCAGATCGATGGTCACCTGGACCAGTTCGGCGCCGAACAATTCCTTTTCCTTGCCCCACTCGGCATTGGCGATGTGGACATCGCGCAAGCTGATCGTCGGCACAAGCGACCATTCGCCCTGCAGATCGCCAATAGCGACCTTGCGCCCGGTGCTGCCCGAGGCCTGATCTGTCAGGGTGCCACGCAGCCAGTTCCAATCGAACAGCACGGCGACGGCGCCCACGGCGACGACAAGGCCGCCGCCGACGCCCAGGGTCCATTTTTGCCAGGTCTTCATAAAACAGGAACCCGCGCCAAGGGCGCGGGTTCCGTTGTTTTGTGAGAGGTCACAGGTGACCTACTTCGCGTATTTAAACTCAGGCAAGGCTTTTAATCCGTCTTTGCTCGCGCCGCGCAACATCATCTACTTTTCACTCATCTGAATGCTATCGAATGGCACGGCCACCAGCCTTTCGCCCATACCGAGGAAGCCGCCGACGGACAGGATCGCAAACGGCACGCGCTCGCTTTCGGTGACGATCAAATCGTCCACCTCGCCGATCTTCTGATTCGCCTCGTTCACAACATCGCCGCCAAGAATCTTCGTCGTCCGAAAGCCGGACGCGAGTGTCTTTACATCGACACGCATGAGCGAAACCGTCTGCTGGGAACCCTGCGACAGGACCGGCGCGGCGAAACCAACAGTGGCGATCGCGGCGGCGGCAATCAGTGCAACGCGTTTCATGTGTTTGTCCTTGAACTATATTGAAAGTCTGAGGACAGCTAACCACACCCCACCTCACGATAGCGTGACATAAGAGAGGCAACAAAGGCGCTCACTAAAACGCGAGCAGGCCTCAATAGGGCGTCACGGTGGCGCGGCCGAGCGCGTCCATATAGACCTTTTCCGACGCCATCAGCTTGCCGGCGAACCGATCCACGAACCAATCGGAAATCAGGTTGTGCGGATTTTCACCCAGCGCGACCGAGGGCACTGGACCGATGGCGTGGCGCGCCCCTTCATAGACCACGAGCTTCTTCGGCGCCGTGATGCGCTCCAGCAGATCGTATGTATGTTCGATGGGCGATAATTCGTCGTCGCCACCCGCGACACATAGATACGGGCACGTGATCTTGTGCGCGATGGGCCGTAGGTCGAGCTTCGGCATGAATTTGTCGAACTTATCCTCGTCCGTGTAGCCCGCCATATACATGAAGCGCATCTTGAAGGTCGGCGATGCAACATTGAAGATCGTCGAGGCACCCGGCTCGTGACACACCGCATAAACCGCGCAGGCCTTAAGCCGATCGCCGAGTGCCGCGGCCGCCACAGTGCCGAAATAAGACGCGAAGCTGGTGCCACGATAGCCGATCTTGCCCGTGTCGATCTCCGGCCGTGCGGCGAGATAATCGATGGCGGCGGCGACCGCGTCCTTGTGATTATCTTCGTTCACCAGCACCCGGCGCGAGAAACACTCGCCTTGGCCCGGCCCATCCATCGCGAACACCGCGATGCCGCGCTCCAGCAATTTATCGCCGTAGATCGAGGCCCCCGTTTCCTTGCAACCGTCCATACCCTGCGAGGTGATGACGACCGGCACGGGTGCGCCGGGCTTGGCATTTTCGGGCAGATGCAAATAGGCCGGCAGGAACTGATTGCCGAAGGGCACCTCGACACGTTCAATGGGGCGCGTCGAGAATGCGATGAACTTGGCATAACACTGGTTCATCTTCACTTCGAGATCGAGCAGGCGCGCGTTCGCCTCATGGATCGGCCAGCGCGCGGTGGCCCACAGCAGGGACGCAATGAAATAGCTTTCGCGCGCCGCGACCGTGCGGCCCTCCTTTTCCAACGCTTCCGCCTTGGCCTGACGGCGCCGCGCCGCCGCCATGAATTCACGGTCGACGTCGGCATATTTGGCGATGCGCGCGGCGGCGGCGCGGAAATCGCCCATCGCCTCCAGCCCACCTGGCGCGCTCATATAGGCGACGCGCGGCTGATCCCATTCGACCCCGACGGTCTGGATCAGATTATCGAGGATCCACCGCTGTTCCTCGAAGCGCTTCACGCGTGGCGCGCCATTGCCCGACATAATAATTCCTCCCAATCGGCTTTTCCCTGTCCCCGCGCAGGGTTATGACTCCTATCGGAAACCAAATCACCAGGGGAGGCAACCATGGCCAAGGTCACACTTTACGGAACACCAAATTCGCGCGCCACGCGCGTGCTCTGGGCACTGAAGGAATTGGGCGTCGATTACGAGAATATCCCGTGGGATTTCCGCAAGGGCGAAACCAATACGCCGGAATACCTGGCGATGAACCCGATGCCGACCCTGCCCACACTGAAGGACGGCAACGTCATCGTGCATGAAAGCTGCGCCATCAATCTGCATCTCGCGCGCACCTATCCGGGCGGCAACCTGCCCAAGCTCAACGACAAGGAAATGAGCGAAGCGACGCAATGGAGCTTCTGGTCGATGTGGAATGTCGAACGCCACAGCACCGAGATCATGATGCATCGCGCGTTCCTGCCCGAAGCCCAACGCGACCCGGCGGCCGCCGACCGTGCGATCGCCGCGTTGCAGCGCCCGCTGAAGGCGATCGACGGTTTGCTGTCCAAGCAGCAGTTCCTGCTGGGCGACAAGTTCACCATCGCCGATCTCAATATGGCGGCGATTTCGGGTACGCTGTTGCGGTTCAACGTCGATCTGTCATCGTTCCCGCATTTTAAGGCGTGGCTGGACACTTGCCGGGCCCGGCCGGCACAGATTGCGGCCGCCGAGTTGCAAGCCGCCGCGGCTAAGGCAGCCTGATTGGCCAATAGCGCCGAACAGATCGTCGCAAGGCGCAACCATGTTTTGCGTTCGTTCGTGGCCCTTGTGGCCAACGGACGAACGCAGGACCCAATCCAGATCCTCGAAGTCGGCTCGATGATCGGCGAGTCCGCCATCGTCTGGCATCAGGGCCTACGCGATCATGCCGCCGGCCGAGGACGCATCACCTGCGTCGATCCTTGGGCAGCGTACGAGGGCAAGGCCGGCGTCGGCCAGCAGCTCGACAACGATCAGAACCGGCACCTCGCCAGCGGCGAGGCCTTCGCCGACTTCCAGCGCAACATCACGGACGCGGGTGCCGCCGCCAGCATCGACATCCGGCGCGGTTTCAGCGACGACATCCTGCCGACGTTACCGCACGGCGGTTTCGATATCGTCTATATCGACGGCGATCATTCCTATGCCCAGGTTCGCGAGGATCTCGCCCATGCCGCACCATTGGTGCGCGACGGCGGATTATTGTGCGGTGACGATCTCGAAGTGCTGTTCGCGGAATGCAACCAGGCGCTCTGCCTCAAATGGGCGGAACTGGGCGCCGAATATGTGCGCGATCCGGCCACGGGCTTGGGTTACCACCCGGGCGTCACGCTCGCGGTCTTTCGCCATTTCGGCGACGTGTCGCGCTGGGGCCTGACCTGGGCGATGCAGCGGCGCGGCGATAGGTGGGTGAAGGTGACGCTCGCCGCCTAAGCTTTATTGCTGTGAGCTTATTGCTGAGCGAGCGAGATATTGCCCAGCGGATCGACGGCGCGACCATTGCGGCGCACTTCGAAATGCAGATGCGGCCCGGTCGCATTGCCCGATGTGCCGACATACCCGATCACTTCGCCGCGCCGCACACTCTGGCCGATCGCCATGCGGTCGACATAGTTCGACAGATGCGCGTAGGCGGTTTCGATCTGATCGGAATGACGGATCAAGATGAAGCGGCCGTAATTGCCGCGCCAGCCGAGATCGACGATGCGTCCGTCGGAGGCCGCACGGATCGCCGCGCCATTGGCCGCCAGGATATCGATGCCGTCGTGGCGCGGACTGCCGTTACCGCCCATGGAATAGCCGCGCGAGCCGAAGCCCGCGTTCAAGCCGCCGCCATCGACCAACGAGGCCACTTGCAACGGCATCTGGCCATTACGTCCGTCATCAACCGTGACCGATGGCGGTAGGCGAAGATGCGCCGTCGGCGCCGGTTTGCCGAATGTGAACGGGTTGCTCGGCATCATACCGCAGCCACCCAACATCAGGACCTGGGCCACAATCATCAAGCGCATGAAATGACGCGGAAACGCGCGCACGGCCCCAAATCCCCGAAAAACCCCATATTGAATCGCCGATTACGAATAAAAACCTAACGAAATGAGGCAATTGCCCAAAATCGTTGCCCTCATGGACTTGGGCCGCTATCAAAAGGGGGTGCGGCCAGCGGTCGCCTTTGTTGGACGTGCCGCAGAGAGGGTTTCCCAGTGCGATCGAGACATGCCGCACGCACGCTGTTCCTCTATCCCATCGCCGCCTTGGCACTCTCGGCCTGCGCGGGCAGTTACGCCCCGTTTCCCAATCCTACGCCGCCGGACGACACCTATCATCCGCCCGCCGTCCAGGACCATTCGAGTTGCGTGGAACGCGTGACCTTCACCGAGGAAGGCGAAGCCTCGTGGTATGGGCGCACCAAAAAGATGCACAAGACGGCAAGCGGTGCGCCGCTCGATCCCAACGCGCCGACAGCCGCGCACAAGTACCTGCCGATGGGCAGCAAGGTCAAAGTCACCAATCTCGTGAACGGCCAATCGACGACATTAGTCATCAACGACCGTGGCCCCTTCACCAAGGGACGCATCCTCGATGTGTCGCAGAAAAGCGCGCGCGATCTCGGCTTCCTGCAGGCCGGGATCACCCGCGTGCGGATCGAAACAACCGAGCCCGCCAAAATCGATTGTTGAGAGTCAGTGAGCCAACGTATCGTCGGCTCGGCTTGAGCCTTCCGTATCGTCCGGCCTGCCATCATTATCCTCGCGCAATTCTCCGTCGCGAAAGAGTCGATTGGCGACCTGATAATAGGCAATCGCCTCGCGTACCAGACTGTCGTCGCTGAGACCGGACTCCGTCACAGGATGCGCGGGCGTGCCGTCGACGACAACCGGCGGCTTTTGCAGACCGAGCACGACCAGCCTGTTGTGCTTCATATAACCTAAGGTCTGGTAGTTGCTAATGAAGGCGCGCTCGCGCCCAGGCTCCAGGTCGAACAAGTTGTAGCCGAAGAATTTACTGCGCAGAGGAATACCGAGCCAGCCGAGGATTGTCGTCGGAATGTCGATCTGGCTCATGAGTCGATCCATGCGCCCCGGTGCGATGTTACCGGGCGCATACCAGATCATCGGAATGTGGTAACGCTCGATCGGAAGGTCGGTCTTTCCTGCCGCGCTCGCAGTATGATCGGCAGTGAAAATGAACAGAGTATTCGCGTACCACGGTTTGTCCTTGGCGCGACGGATAAAATCGCCGATAGCCCAATCGGTATATTGGACTCCGCCCTCATGCGTTTTCTGCGGCCGCTTCACCCGCCCCTCGGGAAAGGTAAACGGGCGATGGTTCGAGGTCGTCATGATATGAGCGAAGAACGGCTTCTTCTCGCCATAAATCTCGTCGAACTTGGCCATCGCCAGGGAATAAAGATCTTCGTCCGCCACGCCCCAGACGGTTTCATGATGCACCGGGATTTTTTCGCGATCGATATCCCGCCGGTCGGTAACGGCGTAACCATTGCCCGCAAAGAATGCGTTCATATTGTCGAACAGACCGTAACCGCCGTAGATCCACTGCGACGCCCAGCCGAACTCACCCAACTCTTCGCCTAGCGATTCTAGATTGTCGTTGTTCGGCCGGCGCACGATGCTGTTGCCGGGGATCGGCGGCGCGCCGACAGACAAGGCTTCGAGCCCACGTACAGTGCGTGTGCCAGTCGCGTATAGATTCGTGAACAAAAGCCCCTCGCCAGCGAGCTTATCGAGTTCCGGCGTCAACCCCTCGCGGTTGCCGAAGGTGCCGAGATAATCCGCCGACAAGCTTTCGACACTAACCAGAACGACATTCATCTGCTTTGTGGGAATGTCCGCCGGAATGGCCCGTCGAATTCCATTCGATGCGATGAACTTGGATCCCTTTTGCGACAGAAGTTCGCGGGCAAGCGTCAACGCTTCGTCATCCGGTAAATTCGGATAGTAGCGGGCATAGTCGAGTTCATTGTGGACGAAGGCGTAAAAGAACGCATACACGCCGTTCATCGACAATTCGCGGACCTCGACATTGGCGTCACGCTCGCTGGCATCGAAACGCGAAAATGACAACGTCAGCGCGCAGATCACAGACAGCACAACGAACACCGCTAGGCGAGATGGCCATTTCGCCACCTCCGCCGCCCAACGCCGCGGCCATGTCAGCCACCACAGCGCGACCGTCGCCACCAGAACGAAGACCAGCCAACGCCCGACCGGATAGCTTTCGCGGATATTACCGATCACCTCGTTCGTATAGACGAGGTAATCGACGGCGATGAAATTGAAGCGGCTGCCGAATTCGCCCCAGAACACGAATTCCATCACCCCGATGAGAATGACAACGAAGAGATAGGCGATAGCCCAGAAGCCCGCCCAGGTCGTTTCGAACGACCCGGCGACACGGCCGCGCGGGCCCGGCACAACAAGATCGTAGAACGCCCATGGCAGAGCGAAACAGGACACGATGACTGCGTCGAACAGGAACCCGATCCCGAGAAAGTTGCGCCACTCCTGAAGGGAAAAGCCGCCGCCCGCGAAGAGGGCCAAGCCTATCCGCGTACCGGAAGCCGCGACGAAAAATACGACTGCCACCCAAAGAAGACGCGAAAGACCGCGGGTCATCTGCACAAGCCCCAAGTTTGCGCTGCACTTATAGGCCGTTTTGGCCGTCTAACGAAGGGATTAAACGACTGGAATGGTTGTCCATAACAACGTTTGCTGGGATTGGCCTTGTTCGATCCCCGGCCCACTCCTAAAATTTCGATAACCGAAATCAAGACCAATCAGGGAGACCGCGATGTTGCGCCTTGTCCGCTTCTTGTTGCTGACGCTTTGCATAGGGTTCGTAGCGGCCCCCGTCTCCTCACCAGCCCGGGCCCAATCCGTCGCAGAGTTCTACAAGGACAAGAACCTCGACATCGTCGTCGGCTATGCGCCGGGCGGCGGTTACGATCTGGCGGCCCGCGTGCTGTCGCGCCACATCGGCAAATACATTCCGGGCGAACCCAAGGTCATCATACGCAACATGCCGGGCGCCGGCACGGTGCTGGCGGCCAATCACGTCAACAACATCGCGCCCAAGGACGGCACGGTGATGGGCATCTATGCCGATCTCATGCCGGTCGCCAAATTGCTCGACGTGCCGGGCGTGCAATTCGATCCCGCCAAATTCGGCTGGGTCGGATCGATCACCTCGCGCGGCACGCCGATGCTGATCCTGCGCAAGGATGCGCCGGCCAACACGCTCGACGGCATCCGCAAGACCGAAGTGCTGATCGGCGCCAGCGGCCCGGACGCCACCAGTTCCTACGCCTACCTGCTCAACGATCTGCTCGACACCAAGCTCAAGGTCCTCGCGGGCTATACCGGCGGCACGTCGCAGATCGACCTCGCCATCCAGCGCGGCGAAGTACATGGCCGCGCCAGCGCCGAATGGGAACGCTTGAAGCTGCTCAAGGAATGGACCGATCTGGTCCTGCCCGTCCTGCAGATGAGCACGCGCCGCGCCATCGATCCATTGTGGAAGGATGTGCCGCTCGCCCTCGATCAGGCGAAGAACGAAGAAGATCGCCAAGTCATGGAACTGGTACTCGGCACCAACCAGTTCTTCCGCGCGTTCTCAACCCCGCCGGGCGTGCCGGCCGATCGGCTCGCCGCGCTCCGCATCGCCTTCGAGAAGACGATGAAAGACGAGGAATTCATCAAGGAATTCCTGGCCGCCGCACCGGGCGGCATGGACGTATCGACCTGGCAAGACATCGATACCTATATGACGCGCATCGGCAAGTTCCCGCCGAACGTAATCAAACGCGCCGCCAAATACGTGTCGTTCTAATTGTTGAGATAGGGAGAGCAGCCCCATGTTGAGCGCCGAAATGAACGAACGGCTGACGCGCGTTGGACCCGGCACGCCGTGCGGCGAATTGATGCGCCGCTATTGGGTGCCGTTCGCGGCCGCCTCGCAACTCGACGACAATCCGGTACGCCCGGTGCGCCTGCTGGGCGAAGACCTGGTGCTGTATAAGACCACCAAGGGGGGCTATGGCCTGATCGGCAATCGCTGCCTGCATCGTCTCGTCGATCTGCAATACGGCATCCCCGACGAAGAGGGCCTGCGCTGCCCGTATCACGGCTGGCTGTATGACGGCAAAGGCGATTGCATCGAACGCCCGATGGAAGCCGTGCCCCGCGCCAAGTTCCCGCGCAAGACCCCGGCCTATCCGGTGCAGGAACTGGGCGGCATGCTGTTCACCTATATGGGCCCGCTACCGGCACCCGCCTTGCCGCGCTGGGACCTTTATGTCTGGCCGAACGCGATCCGCCAGATCGCGTTCAACACGCTGAACTGCAATTGGCTGCAATGCCAGGAAAACACCGGCGATCCGACGCACAGCGTGTGGACGCACGGGCATTTCTTCAAATATGTGCTCGAACGCGACGGCAAGTTCGACGAGCGCGCCGCCAGCGACAAACATACGCTGCGCAACCGCATCAAGTGGGGCGACGGCATCAAGGAAATCATCGCCCAGCCGACGCAATACGGCTTCGAAAAAGGCATCGTCTATGCGAAGGAACTGGGCGCCGAACAGGATCACATCCATCGCCATGCGACGGTGATGTTCCCGTTCTACACCAACACCGGCAGCCCGGGCGCACCGCGCAGTGAATACCAGATCCGCGTGCCCATCGACGACACGCACACTTTGCACATCTGCTATCAGGTCTATGCCGCGCCGCCCGGCGTGAAAGCGCCCGAGCAGAACAGCGTACCCTGGTACGAGCCGCCGACGCATGACGCCAATGGCAAACCGATCTTCGATTACGTGCTGGCACAGGATGCGTTCGTGTGGTGGGCACAGGGCGATATCGTCGATCGATCGAAGGAATCCTTAGGCCGCACCGATATCCCGATCATCCTGCTGCGCAAGCAGTTGGACGAACAGATCGGCCGCGTCGAAAAGGGCCTGGATCCGATGAATGTGTGGCGCGACAAATCGCCGGACGTGATCTTCGGCGCGGGCGAGCCGCCGCACGGCTGGACTGGCGATCCGGCGACCTTCAATCCGCCGAAGGTCGGCCAGGATTACCGCCGCATGTATCACAAGGGCTTCGCGATCGACGACGCGGACCGTTATGGCCCGATGCTCGATCAGATCAAGGACCTGCACCGCAAGATCGAGGAGAGCGGCCTGGCGGTCGCCCCGCAGAAGAAGGTCGAAGGCCAGCTCGTCGTCAGTGAATAAGGCTTACGCCTTAAAGTCGGCGTCCCACACGGCGTTGAGCCGCTGCATCAGGCTGGCGTCGAACGGCGCCATGTCCGATACGGCGGCGATCTCTTCGAGCTGATCCTGTGCCGAGAAACCACCGAGCGCGGTGGCGACGCCGGGATTCATCAAGATGAAGCGGAAGGCCGCCTGGGCCATGCTGGTGCCGGTTTCGCGCGCGAGGAAACTGACCGCGAGCGTTTTCTCACGGTCCTTTTGAGCTTTGTCCGACGCCATGTCTTCCTGGCGCGCCAGCGCATGACGAGGCTTCGCCGCCAACGCATCGTCGGTCAGCGCGCCGCTAGCCAACGGCGCATAGATCGCCGCACTTGCTTTGCGCGCGCGCGCCAGCCCGATGACATTGCCGTAATCCTTGCCGACTTTTAGCCCCGCCGGTTTCGCCATGCCGCCCGTCGGATTGAGTAACGTGTACGGCACGTTGATCAGTTTGAAGAGACCGGTATCGAGGATGGTGCGTACCTCGTCGGCATCGTTGCCGCGCGTGATGAAGCCGGCATAGCGTATCTTACCGCTGTCGAGCAGCCGACGCACGCCTTCGATGGCGCCGCCGGTGCGCGTGTAATGATCGATCTGCAATTGCGCGTAGACTTTGCCTTCGAGCTTGGGGTCGACATGCGACGGGCCGTTGTGGATCTGCATGACGTCGAGATAATCCGCCCCTAGCCGCTTAAGGCTCGCCTCGGTCGAACGCACGACATGGTCGGCGACGTCGCCCAGATTTTCGGCGCGGATCTCGACCTTGGAATTCAACAGCGGGCGTGCTTTGAGCGCCTTCAACGCGCGACCGAGATTTTCCTCGGCGATGCAATTGCCGTAATCGGGCGAATTGTCGAAATAGGTGATGCCGAGATCGAGAGCGCGCGCCACGATGCGCTCCTGCTCACCGGCGCTGCCGCGCACCATCAGGCCGGCATTGCCGCCGCACCCGAACGCGATTTCGGACACTTCCAGATCGCTATCGCCGACACGCCTGTATTTCATTGTGATCTCCCCGAAAACGGCTGGCGCCATTGGGTCGCCAGCCGCCAGAAAAATCAAGCTCTACAGCCGTCACTCCGCCGCGTTCGGCAGCGTCCGCACGGCTTTCGCCGCCGCCACCATATTCCCCAACGCCGAGCGGACCTCATCCCATTTGCGCGTCTTGAGACCGCAATCGGGATTGACCCAGAGCCGCTCGGCCGGGATGTAGCGCGCCGCCGCCCTCAGCAGATCGGCCATTTCCTCGACCGTCGGCAACCGCGGCGCATGGATGTCGTAGACACCGGGGCCGATCTCGTTCGGATAGCGATAGGTCTTGAAGGCATTGAGCAGTTCCATCTTCGAGCGCGCCGTCTCGATCGAGATCACATCGGCATCCAGGGCGCCGATCGATTCGATGATGTCGTTGAAATCGGAATAGCACATATGGGTATGGATCTGCGTGGCGGGGGCCACACCCGACGCCGTCATGCGGAAACATTCGGTCGCCCAGTCGAGATACGGCGGCCAATCCGCTTGGCGCAGCGGCAGACCTTCGCGCAGTGCCGGCTCGTCGATCTGAATAATACGGATACCCGCCCTCTCCAAATCCACCACCTCGTCGCGCAGCGCCAGGGCAATTTGTGTGCACGTGGCGGAGCGCGGCTGATCGTCGCGCACGAACGACCATTGCAACATCGTGACCGGCCCGGTCAGCATGCCCTTCATCGGCTTGGTGGTCAGCGACTGAGCGTAAGACGACCATTGGACGGTCATCGGCTTGGGGCGTGACACATCGCCGAAAATAATCGGCGGGCGCACGCAACGCGAGCCGTAGCTCTGCACCCAGGCGCGTTTGGTAAACAGATAGCCGGACAATTGCTCGCCGAAATACTGCACCATGTCGTTGCGTTCGAACTCACCATGCACTAGCACGTCGAGATCGATATCTTCCTGCCAGCGGATGGCGGCTTCGGTCTCTTGGCGCAGCGCGTCGTCGTATTCGGCCGGGCTCAATGTGCCCTTGGCAAACCCGGCGCGGATTTTCCGCACCGCGTCCGTCTGGGGAAACGAGCCGATGGTCGTCGTCGGAAAGCCCGGCAGGCCCAGGATCGCTTTCTGAACCTGTTCGCGCTCGGCATACGGCGCTACCCGGCGCGACATCGCGGGATTGACGGCAGCCAGGCGCGCTTGGACCGCCGGATCGTGAATCTTGAGCGAGGTCCGTCGGGCGGCGGCGGCATCCGATGCCGCCCGCAACTCGGCGCTGACGGCCGCCCGCCCCTCGTTCACGGCACGCGCCAACACCTTTAACTCCGCCATTTTCTGCGCGGCGAAGGCCAGCCACTGGCGAATGTCAACGTCCAGATCGTCCTCAAGATCGAGATCCAAGGGCACGTGCAGCAATGAGCACGATGGCGCCAGAATGATCCGCTCGGCCCCGCGCGCCGCGACCACCGGTTCGATCATGCTGAGGATTTGCCGCAGATCCGAACGCCAGACATTGCGTCCGTCGATCGCGCCGAGCGACAAGGTCAGATCGTAACGCGCCTTGGCCAACACCTCGGCAAGTTGGCCCGGTGCACGGACGAGATCGATATGCAGACCGGCCACCGGCAGGCTGAGGGCAAGATCGAGATTGTCGCCCAACGATCCGAAATACGACGTCAGGAGAAGCTTGGCCGCCGGTACTGCAATGGCCAGTTTTTCATAGGCCGCGATATAAGCCCGGCGCGCATCCGCGCTCAGATCGGTGACGAGTCAAGGCTCGTCGATCTGAATCCAACTCGCCCCTTCGGCTGTCAGGCGCGCGATAAGCTTGGCGTAAACATCCAGAAGGCCGGGCAACAGCGAGAGCGGATCGAAGGGTTCGCTCGTGCGGGCGAGCAATAGATACGTCACCGGCCCGACGAGGACCGGGCGCGTTTGGATGCTAAGCGCCTGGGCCTCCAAGAATTCATCGATGGGCTTGGTGGACGACAGGGCGAACGTTTGTCCCGGCGACAATTCGGGCACCATGTAATGATAGTTGGTGTCGAACCACTTGGTCATGGCGAGTGCCGGTAGATCGCCGCCGTCGCGCCCGCGCGTGCCGCGCGCCATGGCGAAATAGGTGTCCAGCGACGGACGAGCGTCGCCACCGCGATAAACGCTGGGGATCGCGCCGACCACGGCGCTCATATCGAGCACATGGTCGTAGAGCGAGAAATCATTGCTGGGAATGTAATTGATCCCCGCAGCCTTTTGGATCCACCAATTCTGCCGGCGCAAGGCTGCGGTAGCGTCCAACAAGGTCTGGCGATCCGACTTCCCCGCCCAGAAATCTTCCAGGCTGGTTTTCAGTTCGCGGCGGCGGCCGATACGTGGGAATCCGAGTGTGCTGGTTGTGACAGGCATGGCGTTCCTGATGTCTGGCTGGGTTACAGGGCGAAGCGGCGGGCGATGGATGCGGGCACCTGCTTGCGCAGATCGCCAAGCCCGAGAATGTGACAAGCCGCATGCGTGAGGCTGGGCCGGTTGAGGGTGTAGAAATGAAAATCGTGCACGCCTTCGTCGACCAACACGCGACATTGTTCGACGAGAACATTGGCCGCGATGAGTTGGCGCATCTCGGCATCGGCATCGAAGTCATCGAAGAGTTCACCCAACCATGCCGGCACCTCGGCACCACAGGTCGCGGCGAACCGTCGCACTTGCGATAGTCCGGTGATCGGCAAGATGCCCGGCACGATGGGGATCTTGATGCCGGCGGCGATGGCGCGATCGCGAAAACACAGAAAGGTTTCCGGCTCGAAAAAGAACTGCGTGATCGCGCGCGTCGCCCCCGCATCGATCTTGCGCTTGAGATTATCCAGATCGGCCTCCGCGCTGGTCGCCTCGGGGTGAACGTCCGGATAGGCGGCAACAGAGATTTCGAAGTCGGCGACGCACTTCAAGGCGCGCACCAGATCGACGGCAAAGGGATAGGCGCGCTGGGCCGGGCTATAGGCCCCCGACCCCGCCGGCGCATCGCCGCGCAGCGCCACAATATGACGAATGCCGGTTTGCCAATATTGGGTCGCCGCCGCCTCGATTTCGGCTTCGCCCGCATCCATGCAGGTCATATGCGCGGCGACCGGGGTGCCGGTGACCTCGGCAATCCGTGCGGCGATCTCGTGCGTCCGGCCGCGCAAGCCCCCGCCGGCGCCGTGGGTGACGGAGAAAAACAACGGATTCAGGCCGGCGAGCCGCCGCACCGTGTCCCAAAATGAATTGTTTAAGGACGGCCCTTTAGGTGGGAAAACCTCAAAACTTATCCTTGTCCCACTCATAAAATCGTTTTTCGCAAACAACATTTCGTATTTTCCTACCGATGTTGGGCAGAAAGATACGTTTTCCCACAAAAATTTTCCTTGCGGAATTCAGCGGTTTTCCACAGATTTCGGCAGGAAAATCGTGGAAACCCACCCCAATGAGCAAAAAGCCTGCGCGAATGTCGTCTCAGCCCATCTTTGGCAAGACGGAAATTGCCCACAGCGTCGAATTGGACACATTCGACCGCAAGATCATCGCGGTTTTATTGGAGAATGGGCGGGCGACAAACGTCGAAATCGCCGAGCGGGTGGGGTTGTCCGAAGCGCCGTGTTCGCGCCGCATCCGTCGCCTTGAAGACGACGGCGTCATCGCCGGATACAGCGTTCTGCTTGCCCCGGAGGCCATGGGCATCGGGTTCGTGGCGTTCGTCACCTTGGTGCTGGACTACATCACCGCTGCGACGGCGGAGAAGTTCGCGCAAGAAATCCGCGATATCCCAGAGATCGTGTCCTGTCACATCGTGTCGGGGGGATACGATGCCCTGCTGCATGTCGCGGCAGCCGACAGCGCAGCCTATTCCGAGATCGTCTTCAACCGCCTGCGCCGCATCCCCGGCGTGAAGGACGTGCGCTCAAGCTTCGTGATGCGCACCATCAAGGACGGCCGCAGCTTCGGCGCTTAGATCCGTCCCGGCGTGAACACATTGGCCGGCAAGGCGATGATCGTCATCGTGCCGATGATCGATGCCGTTTCGATCATTGTCGTATAACCGAACTGATCGCGCACGCGCGCGAAGGTCGCCTCGCTCGGTCGCCCGTCGTGCAGAAGCTCATAGGCGAAATCGTAGACACCCGCTTGCACGTCGCTCAAACCGTCAGGCCGGAGCCCACGCGCGACGGCATCGGCAATCCGCGCATCGAGCCCCTGCGCCAGCGCCTGACGATACAGGCTCGGCCACAATGACTGCGCCGACCAATAGCGCGCCAGCAGCAACACGATCAGCCAGCTCGCCGCCGCCGGCATGACGAGATCGCGGCGCAGCACCGCATCGTAGGCGCGCACGCGTTCCAGAATTGTCGGGCAATGGGCCCAGGCCCGCGCGGCGGCACCGATCAGGCCAACCTCCGCGCTGTTGGACAATGTCAAAGGGCGGGCCGGCGGCACAGCGTGCGGCGCACCCGGCGGCAAATAATCCGTCGCGCCGGCCGGCGCATCGGGCTCGAACGTCGCATTCACCAGCGAGACCTGACTGCCGTAACCAACCATGGTGACGAGATCGACGAGGCTCGCCAGGCCGAATGCGTCCAGCGCGGCAGCATAGGTCGCATCGTCGAGATGGCCGGTCCGCAGCAGTTGCGCTGCGACCCGATAGACAATGTCGGACGGCGGATCGGCGAAGATGGGTGTTGCGCCAACCTTCAAGGCCGCGATCGCGGTCGCCTCGATGCCGTCTTTCAATGCCTGCGGCTCGTGTCGGCACCACGCGTAGGTCGCGGACCAATGACGCGCCGTGATCAAGATCGCCAATTCCGACAAGCCATGCGGTAGGGACGTGGCCCGCTCCATATGCAGGCGCAACGGCTCGGCGACATCCGATATGGCGGGATTATAGACCCAGAACGCGCCCGGCCCGACGACGCGCCCACCGCCCCGCGATGCCGCCAATTCCTGCGAGCGATGCAATTGCCGCGGCGTCATCGCGGCATCATCAAGGTAGGGAATGCGGCTCACGGTCTATGTCTTCCTATAAGGGCGGACACAGAGTGAAGGCAGAACGACGATCGAATGCAAGTCGTTTCGCCGCGACGGTCACGTCGCGGCGAAACATTTAAAGTATGAGCGTACTATCGGCTAGTTCGTCGCGGCGGTCAGGATCGCCGCCATCTTGTCGATGACCGCTTGGGCGTTCGCGACACCTTTCTCCTGCTGTGCCTTGGCCCACGCTGCCTGAACCTCGCGGTATTTGGTCGCGGTTTGCCAGGCCAGCGCCTCAGCATGGCCGAGCACGCGCACCGTGGCGCCGGCCTTACGCAAATCGTCGATCTGCGTGTCGAAACTCGTGTCCATGACGTTGCCGAGGGTGCGGTAGGAAACTTCGGCGGCGCGCTGGATCGCCTGGCGATCTTCGGCCGCCAAGCCGTCCCATACGCTTTTCTTCATCCCCAACAGATAGACATGCCCGAGCCACAGATCCTTGGACGCGAGCACGTGCGGCGCGACCTCGTGCAGCTTCAGCATATAGGCGCTATCGACATTCACCATCAGGCCGTTCATCGCGCCGGTGCGCAGCGCCTCATAAACTTCCGGCCCCCAATGCATGTTCACTGGCGTCGCCTGTGCGTTGCGGATGAAGTCCTGGTGCCAGAAACTGGCCGAGCGCCATTTTTGTCCCGCGATGCCGTCGAGATTGGCCATCGGCGCCGTGCCCAGGAAGGCGACCGGATATCCCGTGCCGATATAGATATTGACGATATTGTTCTTGGCCAACTCGTCGGTGAATTCCGGTACCTCGCGATATATGCGGCGCAGGGTTTGCACCTGGGCATCGCCGGTCGGCCCCATCGGGAAGCTTTTGAAGATCTGATGCAACGGCAGTTCGACAGCCGAGTATTCGGGAACGACCGTCGCCATATCGACGCCGGGCGATGTGCCGACGGCGCCCCGCGCGTCATAGGCCTGCGCGACCTCGCCATTCCAATGATCCTCGATCTTCAGGCGGCCATTCGATTCACGCTCGATCGCCGGAAAGAAGACGTCCTTGAGGAAGCGCGTGCGCATGCCGCCCAAAGGCTCATGGTCGCAATAGATCAAGGTCTTCGGCGCGGATTTTTGCGCCACCGCCGCAGGGGCCGCCAGCGACAGGGCGGCAACAGCACCGGCCGCCACGGTCAATAAAGCGCGCCGGCCGAGGGTGTGATGTTCGAACATGAGGCAATCCTTCTGCAAATGAGCATCGCGTCTACCCCCGCAAACTAGCGGCGCTTTGTCCCACGGATATGCCAAGACGAAACGAGATTGTAATAAACTGTACGCTTTGGCGGCATCGGCGACCCGGTTTGTGACACTTTTATACAATCTAGTGCGTGTTGGATTTCACGCCGGGCGGTAAAGTAACCACCGATGACCAAAGAGCCGCATATTGTCGTCGTAGACGACCATCGCGATATTCGCGACCTGTTGAAAGAGTATCTTACGCAGCACGGCTTTCGCGTCAGCGTGGCCGAGAGCGGCGCGGCGCTCCGTCCCATCGTCGAGCGCGAAAAGGTCGATCTGATCATTCTCGACATCATGATGCCGGGCGAGGATGGACTGGCGGTGTGCCGTCAGCTCCGTCGCACCAACGAGGTGCCGATCATTTTCCTGACCGCAATGGCCGACGACACCGACAAGATCATCGGTCTTGAGTTGGGCGCGGACGATTATCTGGTCAAGCCCTTCAATCCGCGCGAATTGCTGGCGCGTATCAAGGCGATTTCGCGCCGCTCCGCCAGCACGTCACCGGCGCCCGACCCAGCGACGCGCGAGATCATGAGCTTTCACGGCTGGCGCCTAAATCTACGCCGCCGCGAACTGCAGGCCGCGGACGGACTCGGTATCGCGCTTAGCACCGCCGAATTCCGCCTGCTGAAGGTTTTCCTCGATCATCCGCATCGCGTGCTGTCGCGCGAACAATTGCTCGATCTGACCGTGGGCCGCACGGCCGATCCGTTCGATCGCAGCATCGATAATCAGGTGAGCCGTCTGCGCAAGAAGATCGAGCCCGATCCGAAGAACCCGGCGATCATCCAGACCCATTGGGGCGGTGGCTACAGCCTGTCCGTCAACGTGGAGCTGCTGTGATGCGCTGGTGGCAACGCAGCCTCGTCGGGCGCTTCATCGTGTTCATCCTGGCAGCTTTGATCGCTGGGCAGGCCATCGCATTCTGGATTTCCACGGGCCAGCGCGAAACCGCCGTGCGTCAAACCATTCAGAGCGATTTCATCAACCGTACCACGGCATTGTCGAAGGTATTGGATGCCGTGCCGCCGGATGTGCGCCGGACTATCCTGATCGCGAGCTCGACGGGTTATGCCCGCTTCTGGCTCACCGACCAGGACCCCACGCAGAACGCGTTGTCCTGGTACGAGACCGCCAAGGCCTATCTAAGCCTGTCGGTCGAAGACCTTGCCCGATCGCCAAGCCCGGATCCCAAAAAACCGATGTACGGCGGCATCACGCCCCAAAGCGGATTGCCACAGTCGGATGTTACGGACTGGCAGCGGGTGGAGGCAGAGTTCGCCCTTAGCAACGCCCACTATTTATATTTTTCCGGTTACGAAGGCATGGGCGTCGTTGGACGGCTGGACGATGGCACTTGGCTCAACGCTGCCTACTACAAGCCGACATCCACCAGCCTGTGGAGTTCGCAGTCGCTGCTGTCGGTCGGCATCACCGCGATCGTGCTGAGTCTGATCGGCATCTTGGTGGCGCGCCAGATCGCGCGACCCTTGCAGCAATTGACGGGCTCGGCCGAGGCGCTGGGGCGTGGGGAAGCGATCCGCCTGACACCGCCCGCAGGCCCGGACGATATCCGCCAGCTTTATGAAGCGTTCGACCGCATGCAGATCCGCTTGCATCGCTTTGTCGACGATCGCACACGCATGCTGGCGGCCATCGGGCATGATTTGCGCACACCGCTGACCATCTTGCGCCTGCGCGCCGAATTCATTGCCGACCCCGCTATTCAGGCAAAGATTCTCGCAACCGTCGACGAAATGCAGGCAATCACCGAGGCGACCTTGACGTTCGCGAAGAACGAGGCGACCCAGGAATCCACTCGCACCATCGATATCGCCGCGTTGCTGGCCAGCCTGTGTGACGATCTTGCCGAGCTTGGCCATAAGGTCGAATTCAAGGACAGCGAGCGGATCAGCTATCGCTGCCGGCCGGACAATCTCAAACGCGCCGTCCGCAATTTGATCGAGAATGCATTGCGCTACGCGGGCAACGCCACCGTCGCGGTCGAGCGGAATTCAAACGCGTTGGAAATCACGGTCGAAGACCACGGGCCGGGTATTCCGCCGGACGAGACGGATCGCGTCTTCGAGCCGTTCTACCGCCTGGAAAGTTCGCGCAATCGCGAGAGCGGCGGTGTCGGCCTCGGCCTATCGATCACGCGCGCGGTCGCACGGCAACATGGCGGTGATGTCACCTTGTCGCCCAACCAGCCCGGCCTGCGCGCCGTCGTCAGCCTGCCCATCGAATAACGTCCATGGTCATTGTACGTCGCCCCAGATCGAACGGGCCGCTTCCACCACGCGCTCGATCTTGCGGCGCTGGACGTCTTCGGTCACCGGATTGCCGTAAAAGGCGGATGCGAAGCCGCATTGCGGGCCGACGCACAGATTTTCCAACGGCGCGTAACGTGCGGCTTCATCGACGCGGCGCTTGATGAATTCGCCGTCTTCCAACTCGGGCCGCTTGGTGGACACCACGCCGAGCACGGCTTTTTTGCTTTTCGGCAAGAAGCGCAACGGCTCGAACCCGCCCGAGCGCGCATCGTCGTATTCGAGCAGGAAGCCGTCGACCTTGAGCTTGTCGAACAAGATCTCGGCCACCGGCTCGTAGCCGCCTTGCGCGGCGAAGTTGCCGACCGAATTGCCGCGGCACACATGCACCGCGATGGCCATGTCGGCCGGACGATCGGCGATGGCAGCATTGATGAGATCGACATAATCCTCGACGACCTTCGCGATATTGGCGGCGCCGAAGCGGCGCGCGCTTAATTCCGGATCGCACAGATAGGCGAAGTTGACGTCATCGATCTGCGCATAGGTACAGCCGGCCTTAGCCAAGGCAGCGAGTTCGGCCTTGTAGACGGCTGCAACGTCGGCACGGAATTCGCCCAGATCGGGATAGGCCTTTGCGTCGATCCCTTCGCGCCCTGCGCGCAGCAACATCGTCGGCGACGCCATGGTCACCTTGGGCACGGCTTTGGTGCTGACCGAGGCCAGGAATTTGAACGCGTCCAATTCAATCGGCTTGTTGTGACGCAACTTCGCGGTGATGGCATAGCTGCGCGGCTCGAACGAGCCCGCCGGCGCACCGGGCTTCGGCGCGGGACGCACGACGCTCACGCCGTCGAGTTTTTCCAGGAAATTGTGCCAGGACTTGTGGCGGAATTCGCCGTCGGTGGTGACCGCGAGTCCCGCCGCTTCCTGCATGGCGACGATCGCGCGCACGGCGTCGTCCTGTACCGCGCGCACGTCGGGCGTATTTTCTTCCATCGCGGTGCGCAGCTTGGGCGGCCGCAGAAAGCTGCCAACGTGATCGGCGCGGAATGGCGGACGGATGATTTGTGACATTGAACCTCCCTGATCGGCCGCTTGGCCTTATTGACCAGCAGTATAGGGAAGGAATGGTGGGCGCAGTAGGGATTGAACCTACGACCCCTGCCGTGTGAAGGCAGTGCTTCCCCCTCCGCTGCGCTCCGTTCGCAAGCTAACGCTTGCTCCGCTGAGCTATGCGCTTTCCTAAGAAACCCTTTTAGAATCAGGTCACTGCTCCTTCTAACCTGATTACGAATCGTACCATGTCTTCACGAGTTGTCACCCCATATCTGAGTGACGTGTCCCCCAGCAAAGGGACGGTTTTGCAGACGAAATGGAGTAAAAATGGAGAAGGAAAACACACCCCCAAAGGCGCTGTCTGTAAGCACCAACAGGCTCTAAAGCCGGGACAAAAAAAGCCTAAAAAGCTTTCCCCTGACTTTCTTCGACGTCATCAACACCCGATCGACGAAGACCCCAGGGAAAGAAACCCCCCCGTCATCGCCTGATATACATATGGCCTGACGGATACGGACCAAAAAATAACGTGTCCGACTCATCATTGGTCTTAGAACCGGTCCTACCCTGCCGAACTAAGCCTGAATCCTTACCTGCAAGCGTCAACTACTCCTGTAGTCAAAGGTGTGCGCCACTTCCAAGGAGGATAGCTTGGGCCACGACCACACCTCTGTCGGTTAACTGGCCTTCAGTTGGTGCACAGAAAGTGGTGTTAAACAGACAAACAGGATGTGATCTAGATCACATTCATCATGCCGGTCTGTTGTTCTGAATATGACGGATGTTTTCTTGGCTGGCATCAGCGGGGGCTGATTGGGGCTAAATCTTGCCGTCTACGATCATTGAACCGCAGCAAGTGCCAGAAGCCGATTGTTAGCATTCCGAAATGAATTGTAAGCAAAAGGGTCTTACTTGAGAGTTCGCATGAGGCCTTCGAATTAGCAGGGGGCGGATGGCGACCAAGTAGTGAACGTTCTAAAGTAAATAGATTGAAGTTCTGCTCTCCCCTTATGAGTCCCTCAAGACAGGAGCAGACAGAGATATATTATAGTACTATACATAAGTACTATACATAATACCTTTAAAGATATTCTACATAGCTAATTGATAGCTTTCATTGTTAACTTTTATTCATACTAATAGATCAATTAGTAAAGAGTATTGTTGTTCAGCTACACCAACCCTCTCTGAATATGAGCTTCAATATCAATTATTCCACATTGATCCCTGCTTCTAAGCCGGTCATTCGGTAGAAGATGTTTTTCATAGCCAGTGAAGCAGCATCCTTAGCCTTTTTACTGACAATAACCGCATCGTGAATTGGTAACGCTACAATTCCTTGGCGTTTAAGTTCCAGTAGCAAAGCCACAAGGATCTGTGACTCCATAAACATGAACCGGTGACCTAAACCCTTATAAACAACCCCCCTGAGAGCTGGATGGTGGTTAAGCACCGCCCTGATCACGTCCTCATATTTGATTTTAGGATGAAAGTACTTTCTGGAGCCTTGAGGAAATCTTGTTTGCGGACCTTCAGCAAAGAATGCAGCGCTTAATAGCAATTTGATGCCTGCTCTGTTCGCTGCGATAGGATTGGGTATGCTATAGAGGTCGCCGTTTGGTGGCGTAGCGCCGACATGCGAATAGGCCAGCCGAACGCCCATCTGACCGTAATCAAGTACGACAATAGGTTCATTGTCGATCAGGATGCTGTGGTGCCTGTCAGCTGCCTTCATCCCACTCTGCCAGAAGCCACCAAACAGCCGTCCACCTATCTCAAAGCTGCTGTTGTTGAAAAACCGTTGCAGGCGAACGTCACGATGATTGTATTGCGGCAAGGTTTGGATATCAGCACTTCTAAGCCAGCTGTTGATTTCACGTAGCTCCGCTCTGTAGCGATCCGCTATGGGATTATCATTGTAGTTAAGCAGTTCGGCGGAGCTAACCAGCTGACCGTTGATCCAGCTGTCCTTCTTTTTGTCCTTCAGGATAATGATTTCTTCTTCGTCGCTGAATGTCAGGTCGGCCAGACTGATATTATGGTTTTGAATTCTACGGACCAAACTTTCAGCAGCCCTTAATGTTGTCCGCCGTGCTTTAACAATAGGCTGGTTTTGTTCATCAGGAAGCTCCGCCTTATTTCCCTTCTCCATCACGATGAAATTAAGCTCGGGAGACGATAAGATAGAGAGTATGTCGCTGAGCTTCTTGTTTTCTGCTTTTGACCTGTAGCGCCATCGTCTACCCAACGATTGATTAGATAAACTGACAAACACGGCACCACCTGGTTCTGTCAGATAGCAATGGGTCAGGTCACAGATCACGGCGCTAATTGTTGCTTCAAGTGTGGCTTGGTCTACAGCCTTGCGTTTACGGTTCCGAAGCTTGAAGAAAGTTTCGTAGTTTTGAAACTCATTCAGCACTTCAGCGATGATAGACCGCAACGGGTCGCTGTAGGGCGCTCTAAAGAAGTTTGCTTGTCGCTCTTTCATTCCCCTGGGGTCCATGTGTAGGGCAGAAAAGATGGCCTAACTGTACACTGGAGACGGCTAATCAGTTCAGCTGTTGAAAGATATATAACTTCATATTCAACATCATCCCCAAAAGCCCATTCAATAGGGAGGCCTACCCCTGCCTGTAGGAATGCCTCTGTAGACTCCTAGGAGCCTGTTCTAGGCGTGTTAGGGTGCTTCCCGCCACCTACCCACCGGACAGCCAGGAACTGACTCACTTCCCCCCTAAAAACGGCACTTGGAGCAGCAAGCTGCATAGTTCGTTGTGTAGGTGATTGTACGGTCATTAAGGGTGGAAGCATCGACGCAACGAATAGTCGCCTGGCAGTTAGTTTTTTGTGGTGCATTGTCCTGTCCCCTGACGCTTGTCCCCCGTTGAAAGTTAAATGGTTTCCTATTCACCAAGCACCCACGTAGCCTGTCCCTACAGACCAGCCGTTCCCCTGTTGATTGGAAGGCCTCTGTAGAGTCAGAATTTCGGAGTACAGCGTGATTGGGGTTCTGCCGCACCCCAAGGGCCGGGGGAACAGCTAAGGCGACTCAGAAGCCTTTAAAATGACTCATAGCGATGCTGGAGAGTCTGCCAGTAGTGGTCTTGCTTATTGGGTATCGCTTGTTTTTCTTTTGGATGCTCACAGCTGCTTGCCAGAAAATGGCCTGGCGACCTTCCAGCGTTTTTCAAAATTCATCCGGTACTCATCAGCGACACATGAGCTTGACATGAAAGTCACGTTCTCAGCGTTCTTCTTTTCAGCTGACGCTGTGTAATTGTAACTGCCGCCAATTGTGAGCTTGCGGTCTATTACGATGACCTTGTTGTGTGCGATTGCCACCGTGTCATCTATCCGTACAGGTACATCAGCGTTGGTCAGGTAGGTAGCCCCGGTGTAACGCTTCTGCTGGTTTTCCCTGTCCAGCACTACACGCACATCAACACCGCGCTTCTTGGCGTTACCAATTGCTTGGATGATTGAAACTGCTGTGAAGCTGTAAGCCTGCACGTCCAGAGATGACTGAGCGCCGTTAATGGCGTCAACGATCTTGGTCTCACAGCTGACTGTCCCTGGACGGAAGCACACGTCAACGGTCACGTCTGTACACTCCGTGGCGTAGACAACCGAACTGAACATCGCCATGCCGATGGTTGGGAGGAGGAGAACCAGCGTCTTGAGATATTGGCTGTTCATTGGTCCCCCACTTCGATCCCCCTTTAGGTGCGTAGGCCATCCACGAGTTTTGTGTAGCAGCACGAGCCGAGCTAAAAAAGAATCGCCGCGTAGCGTTAGTGTTTATCGCCTCGTCAAAGGTCGTCGATCTATAAAAACTGAACCAAATCAATGAGCGTTCTAAAAGCCCCAAATATCATCGCAATCTTTGCCGCGACCCCCCAATATTTTGTGCTGTCGTATTTCGTCGCACTCCTCCAGACGCACACAAATGAAAATATAAAATATAAAATGGAAAACGCTATAAACGCCGTTACGAATAATATTTTCCCCTGCGTCATCGCATCGTAATAACCAAGACCGTCCAGCGATATATCAGCCATCACGAAAGCAGCATTACCCACCACCGCAATAACCCAATACGTGAACACCAAGCTTTCATCGCCGTTCCAAACCTTTTTAATGAAATCCATCCCCTAAATCCTTTTTTTTCATCGTGAGCAGCATCTTCTTGTTCTCCCGCAGCTAATAGAAGCGTCGTCCCGCGACGTTGGTTGTTCAACGGTCCTGACTGTCCCCTTTAATGCTTAGACCAGCGACAAGTGAGAGATCGCAAGAACAAGAATGACTTTACCCGTTCAATGACGGCGCGAAGCCAATGCTGATGTCGTTGTGTCTTTTAACTGTCGATCCTGATGTAGGGTCGAATTGCTGGATCATTTCCAACTGCTCATCGAAGTAGTCTAACCTGAGGGGCTGCTTATCTTCATACAGCCAAACATCTATGATCCCGCCTCTAATGGCGTAGTTGCCTTCACAGATCACTGAACTCACACGGTTGTAGCTGCTATCTAGGAGATAGCGGACAAGCTTGGTGTAGCTCTCTTCCCCTACAATCAACGGAATAGGCGGCAATCCAATCTGCTGCTTAGCCCCGCCAACGTTCCCATACTTATTGTACAGCCTTAGATGAACCAACTTGGCCCTGATGGACGCAACAGACTTTCCTGTCAGTGCTGCTATCTCCCGTAAGCTCTGTCCATCTTGGTATTTATTGGCAATCAGTTCCGTTAGCTCTGGCGTGTAGTCAGGGCTGGCTGAACGTCGCCTGTCTGAACGTTCATGATGGCGACTTGAGGAACAAAATATCAGCAGCAATGCAAGGCAGACCGCCCAGAATGTGGAAGTGTATGCTGCAGTTATGGCGACAAGGACGAAACCAAAGAAGTAGATCATTCCAAATCCCTGTCCCCTGTGCATGGGACCTTCTTGAACGGTTCCCATGTGATGTGAACAACCATTTCCATCAATCGCAGTTCTTGAAATCCGATTCCTTACAGGTGTTAGCCATCGCCACGGCCTCTGTTACCTGCTCAGGACGTAGCTTTAACGACAACCCTTCAAGCGGACCTTTGGCAGATGTGTCTGTGTCATCTGCCGTGTCTACAAGGTGGTACCACATATAAGCTTTAACGTAGTCCTGCTGTACCTGTTCCCCAGTTGCGTAAATAGATGCCAGTTTAAACTGCGCGTCTAGGTCTTGTTGAGCAGCAGCTTTACGGAACCAATGCACAGCTTCCCTGTCGTCTTTCTCTACACCCAATCCTTTGAAGTACATCTGACCCAAGTTGTACTGAGCCGTCGCGTGGTTTTGATTGGCTGCGACAAGGAACCACCTGAAGGCTAGACTGTAATCTTTTTCTATTCCTTCTTGACCTTTGACGTAGAGAAGCCCCAAGGCATTTTGCGATTCAACGTTGCCTGAGTCTTCTGCTGCCAAGCGGTACCATTTCAATGCCTCAGCATAATCTTTCTTGAAGCCACTTTTTCCAGAATAAAGTTCACCAAGTTGGTGCCGCGCTTCTCCACCAGCAAATTCCGGGTCAAGCATGGCTGAGCTACGTAACCAAAGATACGCAGCAATGACGTTCTTCGGTATCTCATCTGTCCCACTTAAATAGTCTGTCCCTAGCTGCAGTTGATATGCAGAAATGTAACGTGCGTTCCGCAGTAGCTTCTGGGTTCTTAGGGTGGCGTACCGGCTGATCAGGCCATCTGCCAAATAACCGCTTGGAAGGATAGGCTGATGGGGGTCAGATAGGGGGGTGGCCACAGCCAAGCTTGGCGCGGATAGAACCAGACTTGCGATAATGAGGCGGAACCTGATCATGTTCTATAAGCCGTTCACGTTTGGAATTGTCGCACACCATAACTGAAGAAGCCGTGTATCTTCCGTTGACGATAACTTATCAGCGGTAGCCGTAATTCGGAAGCAACCAAAACATTCTGAATCAGATAGAGAGAAAATGATGCTTAGTGTACTTGGCGGTGGGACCCTATTTTTACTCTTGCTTGCAGTTGGTGTAGTCCAACTTTACTCAGGTTTTATCGGCATAGAGTACGAACTTGGGACAGGTTGGGCTTGGGGCGCGGTAGCTGCGGCATTTATCGCAAGGCTCATGTTGCCCTTAACAATAGGTACATTTTTCTGCGCTTTGCATGTTTGGGGCTGGCCGTGGTACGGCGCGGCTCTGCTTGCCGCCCCAGGATTACTTTTTGTCGTCCCAGCTATGATTGGGGCTGCAATTGACGGGATTAGAAATCGCTAACCACCGCGAAATCAAATCATGGATTATTTATAGTACCACCCACAACAATGCAGCAGGAGGTTAGTTCCAGCCGTCACGTCTACCCTTGTTTTGTCGCTGTGCAATTTAGGGCGAACCAATCTTAGAATGCGGGACTAATTTCGCCAGGAAATCTAACCACTCAGCGATATATTATCTACGCGCGCGCCAGTGCGCGACAAACAGAATGCCTGTGGCCAAATCAATCGGCGCCCAAAGAGCGCGTGTTAGATAAATTGGAATGAGCGGATTGAACAGGATGGCAGCTATTGCTAACGGCGCAGTCCAACCAGTCATCTTCCCATCTATTTCATAATCTTTGTAAGCAAGAAATGCTGCTGTACCGCAGGCTACAATCCGGACAAATTGATAGTAGCCATACGGCAAAGGAGCTATGCCCAGCAGAACCACGGCAGCGGGTAATAGCCAGACGATTGCGGGCAGACTGATTGTGCTAGTTGGAGCGTTGTCATTCATTGGTGCCTCCCTCAAATTACCGCATGTAAAACAGGGTGCTGCTGGGACTGGTGGTTGATACCTAAACCAGGATTGATTGCCAGAGAGACGTTTCGCTTGGTCAATATTAATAGCAGAAAACATTTAGAGAGGCACAGCTGTCATGGCTTCTGGTGAAGACTACTACGCAGTGCTTGGGGTTCTGCCGTCAATTGAACAAGCTGCTCTCACCGCTGTCTACAGAGCTTTGGTGAAGAAGTATCATCCTGACGTCTATGTAGGTGACAAAGCCGAAGCTGAACGGATAACGAAAGAAATCAACGCAGCCTATGAGGTGCTTGGAGACGAAACGAAGCGTGCTGAACATGACCGTGAACGCAAATGAGGCGATTATTAACGGTACAGCAGCTCAGAAGGGAACTCCGATATGCGAAAGTAATTAATTCCAGTCGTCCGCATTAAGCTGGTTGCACATGGTATGAGCGACCATAATTGTTCTGCCCAACATTTGATCCCTGTTTATTGATGACTTACAGAATTCCTGCCCAAGCGAATCTCCCAGTATATCAATCATCATTTCCGCCAACGCGTCGGCATCTCTCACTTTCAACGTTTCAAATATGCGCCAAAACCACGTGCCCCATATTTCTGTAGCGCGTTCGCGCGTCAACAGGTTTGTTGAGGGGGTATCATCAAAAACCTGAATCGCGCCCGATAACACATTTAGGAATTCAGAAATATCTTGGGGGGCGGTGCCCCTTTTTTTTCCGTAATTAAAAATGATGATTCCAACGGCAAAAAGTCTCCATTTAAAAATTCCGGTATAAGCCAGCCCTTCCGTAACTATCTTTGTGTTTGTATCAAACTCTTTTTTTATAAATTCAATCTGATACTCCTCCCTCCACAACCCAACAGTACCGCCGTAAGTTCTGTCATGCTCTGCAATGAAGTGTAGAGCTATTTCCAAATAACGTAATCTTCTATTTTTTATGCTTTCACCAAAAAAACCCATAGCTCACCCCAGCTTATTCCTGGATTCCGTTGCCATGCAATTCGAAGAGTACGATTTAAATTATCTTCGTGCACATTATGTAAGTTTGTCGGCATCAATAGACGAAATTGCAAGGACCATAAGCCAGAGTAATACATCAGCCCTCTACGAATCTGTCGGCTTGTTTAAGTGCGTTGTTTAAAAAATCACTTTCAATCTCTCCGTTAATGAACTCACCTATTACACGATCTATGGCCACTACAAATTCGTAGGCACCCTTATGGTTTCTCACAAGAAGAGATAGTGCTAGATCAAAATGTCTTTTCTCCAACTTCCAATCGTTAGTTCCAATTTGTTTGTTTCGTATTATATCTATGATTTCTTGCCCAAAAGCTTTGAAATAGGTTTGCACCGTAATGTAAAAAAACAATGCAACCAAAGTTTTTTGGTTGTCGCTGAGGCCAAAAATCTTAGAAGGAATTGCATTTATATTTTGTATATTTACGAAGGCCGTATAATTGGTCATCAAAAGTTTGAAGTGTTTGTTTAGTTTTTTTGATCGTCCCCATCCAAAAACCATCGTTCTATCCTCCACCTAAACCATGATAATTTTTTATCGTCCTAGAATGCGGTTTAATTCTTTATAGGGCGTCTTCCGCCCCGTAGCCGTCCATTCGGAAATAGATTTGTCTACTAGACGTTTTGTGTCGTCGCTTGTCGCATTCTTAGACGCTTCATCCTTGTATGGAGGAATGCTTAGGAAAGCTTCCATACGTTCTGCACGATTAGAATTATCATTTAATTTGGCAGCGATGTGTTGGGACAACTTGGTTATCCACTGTCGGCAATTCGTTTCAAGATCGTATATGATCTTTCGGTTCTTATCGTACGCTAAGCCTATCTTTTCAGCGGATTCTGATTTTGCTCTTGAGTTATCTCCAGACGTTGTTACGACTTTTGTCTCATGCTCTTTGTGCGCGGAATAAACTTGGTCAAACAAATCTTGAAGCTTCATGAAAGCATTTTGACGATTCTGATTGTCGGGAGCTGATGCAGTCGCAATAAGATACAGTGCGGAACAATTGATCGCATTTTGAGAGGTTTTGGTCTGCGTTAACGGTGTACCTTCTATCGGCCCAGCCCTTACGCAGTTTACAAAACTAATGATTCCCAACGCTGTCACAGCAGCAATGCTGATATTAATCAATTGCATCGTAAAACCTTTGCATGATTTTTTTTGGTTGATATTACAATTTGTGTGTCCATCTGCAGTTAGGAAAATCTGAGCAACCAACAAAGTTATCTTTGGTCTGCCTGTTCTGCCTGACGACCGAAGGCTTCCCGCACTTGCCACAGAACTTCAGCTCCTGTGGAAGCAAGTCTCGTTGAAAGCTTATTGCTTCAGGTTGATGAATTGCAGGCTCTCTATTGGCGCTGAGATCAGAAGCACAACTGACACATACGTTGGTCGTTGGCTGAGCCTGTAGACGTGGCCCCGTGATTGGATAGCCACATTGTGAACATTCTTTGATGTTCTTAGGATCAATTAAGACTTTTCCTGCCTCATCCAAGACTTGAATGTTGGGACTTTCACACTCTGTGCAGCTGTAATCACCATACGTCTGGTTAATGTTGCTGCTGTTTACCTCAAAGCCAAAACGAACCTTCAGCTGGGCAAGGTTGTAAGACGCTTCATGGCTACAGGAAGTGCATTTAAAACGGAACGATCTGATTTCGGTCATGCGTTGAACACTCCGTGTAGAAATTATGTTGAGAGCTTTTGGGTAACGACTCAAGCGTTTTACCCCATGAGTAGTGACCCAATACCCCCGCCAAAGGGTTTGAATGATGTTTAATTTGAACGGTCATTTATCACGGTAGTCTGTAGCCCTGGGAGACAGGGAGACAACGGTAGCAGGGGGGGGGCTTTTAGATGCCCTCTGTGGACTCCCTACAGCCCCGTACATTGAGTTTGGAGCCTTTTGTGCCCCTATAGGCCGAAGGAATTTAGCGTCCCTCTTCCCGACTCTAAATGGACGCCAACCGCTTGCCGATCCGAACAACATTGTTTGTAGATTTAACCGATTGATCGGCCCTGTTCAGGTAAGAGTCTGCCATGACTTGCGCCTGAATTATCTGGTTCGGAGTCATGATCCCAGCAACCGATTTTCTTCTTTCAATGGCTTCTTCATTAGCCGATTCATCGTCATCGGAAGCTGCTGCGATGGTGTACCACATGTACGACCGAATATAATCTAGGGGTGCTTCAGCCTCTAATTTATACATCAGTCCAAGGTTAATCTGCGCTCTCTGACAGTTCTGCATCGCGGCTAATCTCAGCCACTTCATGCCTTGTTTAATGTCTTCTGGAATTTCTTCACCTTTGCAGCACATGACCCCTAGGTTCAGTTGGGATGTCAAATCTCCTTGGTGAGCAGCTAGTTCATACCAGTAAGCAGCTTTCTTTGAGCTTTTCTTAACACCAAGCCCTTCGTCATATATCTCACCAAGGGCACTCTGGGCTAACACGTAACCTTGATCAGCAGACCGCCTAAACCATTTTGCCGCTTCACCACGGTTTTGACGCACACCAAAGCCATCTTCGTAGATGCGCCCCAGATGGAACTGAGCATCTGCTTTGCCTTCTTCTGCTAATGGTTTCCACTTTTTAACGGCATTTCGTTTGTTTGCGATTGTATCGTTGTCGGTGACTAGGTCGGGGTATTCAGACATTGGCTCATGGGGAAGCCAACGGTAAAATTGTTCAAGATTGCTTTCTTTCTGGACGTACCATTTGCGTTGCTCATTGTCCCACTTGGCACCCAATGCTTTGCATGCATTCCTCTCTTCGAAGGGACAGATCAGATAGATTCTATCTTCATTGGCCATGGTCTATGCCTCCGCAGAAGAGTTGCTTTTACTGGTCCACCATTTCTTAAATAGGCTCCGATCAACGTCGTTTGGAACATACCACTTACGGGCATCTACATCCCACCTTCCTCCAAGAGCTTTGCACTTGTCTTTGTCGGCAAAGGGGCAAGCAAGGAAGAAACGGTCACTTGATGTGTGATTATTCATGGCTCTAGGTTCTCCGTATTGATGATTGCGTTTATGATCAACAGGAGGGGCTTAGCTAAGTACTACATCCCTACCCCTCTTAAGAAGAGGGGGTAGGGTGTAGTACTAAATAGGTCATGGGATTGACGGCCTAGGGAATCTGGATAGCCTTTAATGACCAGCAGCTACGATAGCTTACGTATTGAGAGGCACAGCCGTCATGGCATCCAATGAAGACTACTACGCAGTGCTGGGGGTTCTGCCGTCCATTGAACAAGCTGCGCTCACAGCTGTCTACAGGGCTTTGGTGAAGAAGTACCATCCTGACGTTTATGCAGGAGACAAAGCTGAAGCTGAACGGATAACGAAAGAGATCAACGCCGCCTATGAGATTCTAGGAGACCCAACGAAGCGTGCTGAATATGACCGTGAACGCAAAGCCTCAGCAAACGAATCAGGCGACTATGAACAAGAAAGTCGCACCAATAAGACAAATCAAAGCCCTCATGGTGAAGTCTTAGAGAATTGGAACTATGCGGCTCAGTACTATCCTGACGCAGAGCGATTGCGCAAAGAGCTGAACCTTTTCTCCTCAACGCTAGCCTTCTCATTTCAGGTCATCATTTTGGAGCAGAAAGCATTTTCAGAATGCGTTCTACTAGCGGGTGCGTTGAAGCAAGAATTCTTGAACAGGTATTTTGGGAGCAACCTAAAGATTCATAGCTACGTGGAAGACGCACTCAAAAGTAATAGGCGTGATGTCGCAATAGAAGTGAATAAGGCCATTAAAATCCTTGGATCACCCAATGAATCTGAAGCTACGAATCTCATCAGTAAGATTAGTCATAAATTTAGTTGGGTCTCTCACTATTCAGGAGAAACGAAGATAAAGGATGAGATTGATCCTTTTAGGGGCACCGTCTATAGCCAGGCAGGAGAAGCAACCGGGCCCGAAATCGTTGTTGCAGTGATTTTCTTTTT
This sequence comes from Rhodospirillaceae bacterium, assembly GCA_947467145.1. Taxonomy (GTDB): domain Bacteria; phylum Pseudomonadota; class Alphaproteobacteria; order Rhodospirillales; family UBA2165; genus CANIGJ01. Next base: position 85,578 of record CANIGJ010000007.1, read on the forward strand.
TTTATTACTTTTTTTATGGGGCAAGTCATAATGTCACCCCAGCTTCTTGGCTAGGTCTTCAGCACGTAAGTGAGTGTAACGCCGCAGCATTTTCAGGTCCCTGTGTCCGGTTATTGACGCGACCTCCATGACGTTCAGCCCCTTCTCAAACAATCGTGTCGTTGCTTCGTGACGTAGGTCATGGAAGTTCAGATCGGCTATGCCAGCCCGCTTGGTTGCCCGCTGCCATAAGCTCTTCAGGGCTTCAAAGTGGACAGGGAAGACACGCCCACTGATGTCGCGTGGTAGGCTTTGTAGGATTGCTAATGCGGTAGCTGATAAGGGGACGTTGCGGCTGGTCCCATTCTTGGTGTCTGGTAGATGTACATACCGTTTGTCCATGTGAACATGCTCCCATCTGAGAGCCAGTAGCTCACCTCTTCTCATAGCTGTTTCGACTGCAAACTGCACCAGAGGGACAGCCCAGATGTTTGCCGGGGACAATGCGGCCAATAGCTGGTTCAGTTCATTGTCTTCCAGCCGTCTATTCCTTGGCTTGCTAGGAGAAGGCTTCCTGATTTTGGTTACCGGGTTGCTGGGAAGGTTGTAGTTCCACTCCTTCATGGCAATTGTGAACACGTGGGACAGCAGGGCTAGGTCCCGGAGACAAGTTGAAGGACTCACCCGCTTCAATAATTCGTCCCGAAACTGAGAGATGTGGGACGCTTGAATCTTCGATACGTAGACACCGGACAGCCAACTGCGCTTCAACTTGCCAATTCGCATTGCTTCATTTGGCGCGGACTTTTTCTTTGAACTGACCTGCACCGCATAACGGTCAAGCAGTTCGCCGAACGTGCTGTCTTGGTCAAACAGCGCTCCTAATTGGATAGAGCGTTCAGTTTCCGACGCCCATTTCACAGCATCAGCTTTGTAGTTGAATGATCTGCAGATCGCTTTGTGTCCCCTGCGGCGGACACGCACGTGGATTGACCCCTTGACCTTAGTGAAACTAGCCATAATTCCATTCCCGTGGAGCAGGAGTGGATAATTAAGGGCGATAAGTTGCCGACAGACACAGTGTGTCTGCTTTAACCTATTGATTTCAAAGGATAAAAATGGTGGGCGCAGTAGGGATTGAACCTACGACCCCTGCCGTGTGAAGGCAGTGCTCTCCCGCTGAGCTATGCGCCCGTCTCGTTCAAGACGATGGCGGGGATATAAAGACCCCGCCCTGCGAGGTCAAGAAAATGCCCCCGCCAGGTCAAGAAAAGCCCGAATCGGAGGAGATTTCCCAAAGAAAACGCCCGCCCGGTTGCCCGGGCGGGCGCTATTCTTGAACTTTGCTGCGCCGGTTACGAGGTGCCGTCGCTGACGACCTTCCAAGTGCCGTCAGGCTGGCGGCAGGCGGTCCCGATGACGGTCTCGTTCCTGTCGCCGATGCGGACGTCATGGCGGTATTCGCGGCAGTTTTGACCCGACGCCGCCTGATAAGTGCGGATCGGGGTGATCGTGCCGGTATTGCCGCTATCCGGGTTGCTCCAGGTCGTGGGTTGGCCCGTCCGGTTGGATTCAAGCGCGACCTGCTGGCTGCGCGCGGCTTCCTGACGATCCGTCGTATCCATGCTTTTGCCGATCTCGCTGCCGAGGAACGCGCCGCCGAGCACACCGATCGCGGTGGCCGCCAAGGCACCGGCGCCACCGCCGAACTGCGAACCCAGAAGGCCGCCGGCCGCCGCACCGATTAGGGCGCCGCCGGTCTGTTTCGGAGCGTTCGCCTGCTGCGCACAGGCGGTCAAAAGGCTGCCCGCAACGACCAAAGTAATAATGCGTGCCAAAGGTTTATATTGGCGCATGGTTTCGTCCTTTCTATCGATTCGATTCTTACGGCTCGAATCCCGCCGAAGGTTAGGTTTACGCGTCCAGCCTCAACAGCCGCCACCGGGATATGTCCGGGCCTCCACGACAGTACTAATGCCGATCGCCCATGTTTAATCCCTCGTCCCTTTTACAAAGGGCAGGGTTCAAGGCTGAAATGTAGGCCGCAGACGTCAATCGTCAACTTAACAATCGTCCATCTATTGCGTCATTTTTGGGGCACGGCTTCGTGAGCGCCAAAGAGCCCAAAGAGGCTAATTCCCCGTGCGCTCCAGGATATGCAGCCCACGGCGGCGATCGATCAGATAGATCAACCCATCGTCGTCCTGGAACACGTCGTTGGCGCTGATGCGCTTATGCTCCGGATGCGGGTCAGGCTTGAAATAAGCCACTTCCTTGGGCGCAAAGGGGTCGGCGATATCGAAAATACGCAAACCCTGGGCGAACCAGGCAAACGGGATTTCGGTCGAACGCACTTCCTCGACCGGCTGATGGCAACCGGTCTGGGCCGGCGTCGGCACGCCGGTATTGAGGCCGGGCACCTGCAGGTTGGCGAACGGCATCGGATTCTTCTCGTCCGTGATGTTGACCATCCAGGCGAAGGCCGGGGTCGATTCGCGCGTCGCGGCCACGTCTTCGTCGGCCACCACCATCACATCCATACCCTTCAGCTTGAACGGGATCGGCAGGCAGGTGTGCGCCGGATGCGCGAACGACGGCGTCCAGTTCATGCGCGAGATGAGCTTGGGTTTGGTGACGTCGGAGATATCGAGGATCGCCCAGCCGGCCAGCCAATAGCTGACATAGAGCCGGTTGCCGCGGCGGATCGGATGATGGCAGGTCAGATACGGCTTCGGGATATCCGGCGTCTCGCCGCCCGCGATGTGCTGGCCCGGCCAATGCCAGCGGCCGACTTCTTTCGGATGGGTCGGATCGGAGAGATCGACGATGAGCACGATGCGGCCGGTATAGCCGGGCATGGTGGTGGACAGATAGGCCAAGGTGCCGTCGAAGGTGAAGCGATGCACGCCGTTGCCCTCGGTGCCCCAGAAATGGATGGGCTTCGGCTTCAACGGATTTTCGATGTCGTAGATGGTGAGGCCGGCCTGGAAGCCGTCGCCCGGCTTGCCGGTGTAATCCAGCGCTTCGTAATTGGTGAGCATCAGGCCGTTTTTCGCGCGCACCTTATGGGCATGGGTGCCCGTGTGCTTGCACATGATCGTATCGACGATCTTGGGGTTCTTGCGGTCCTTCAGATCGATGACGGTCGTCGATTCCGGCCCTTCCGTATGCCCGACATAAGCGACGCCGTTTTCCACCACGACCTGACCGCCGCCCTTGCAATCGACATAGGCGACTTCGCGAACCCCTTTGACTTCCGGCATCTTGCCTCCCCGGCATCGGATTGAATTGCCTGGATTGTCCGGGGCCATTGCGGTCCTGGCAAGACCCTGGAAAGCCCCCAGAAAGACGATGATTCTGTGCCGGTTTGAACGGTCCTGCGTCCGTGGATTCGCTAGGATTTGCCCTGCAACAGTCCGTAACGCAATTTGACTGGTTCGATGCAGCCCTGTGTGGCATTGAACCCGCGAATCAAGCATTGGTACTCGTATGAATCGCGACCAAATCTGCGTCATCGTGCTCGCCGCCGGCATGGGCACACGGATGAAATCGGACCTGCCCAAGGTGCTGCACCGGGTAGCGGGCCGCGCCATGCTCGATCTCGTCCTCGACGAGGTGAAGCGCCTAAAACCCGCGCGCTGCGCCGTCGTGCTCGGCCCCGACATGGACGAGGTCGCCCAGCACGCGACCGCGCATGCCGTGCAGCCCAAGATCGCGATCCAGAAGGAACGCCTGGGCACCGCGCATGCCGTGCGCGCCGCCGAAAAGGCGATCGGCAAGTTCGACGGCACGGTCCTGATCCTCTACGGCGATACACCGTTGGTGAAGGCCGAGACCTTGAAGCGCGTCGTCGCCGCCTTGAAGAAGAAATCGAAGCCCGCGCTGTCGTGGCTGACCTTCGCACCGGAAGATCCGGGCGCCTATGGCCAGTTCGTGCTGCGCGCGGACGGTACGGTCGAACGCATCGTCGAAGCCAAGGACCTTACCCCCGATATCGATCCGTCCGGCCAATGCTGGGGCGGCGTCATGGCGGGCGACGGGAAAAGCTTCTGGCAGTTGCTGGCCAAGGTCGGCCGCAACAACAAGCAGCGCGAATATTACCTGACCGAACTGGTTGCCCTCGCGTATGCGCGTGGGCTCGATTCCGCATTGGTCGAAGGCAGTGTGGAAGAAGCGCAAGGTGTCAATTCGCGCTTCGATCTCGCCGTCGTCGAGCAGGAGATGCAGCATCGCCTGCGCATGGCGGCATTGGCGGGTGGCGTCACCATGATCGATCCGACAACAGTGTTCCTGTCGTGGGATACCAAATTGGGCCGCGATATCCATATCGAACCCAACGTGTTTTTCGGCGCGGGCGTCACCGTCGCCGACCACGTGACCATCAAAGCCAACTCGCATATCGACGGCGCCGACATCGGCCCGGGCTGCATCATCGGCCCGTTTGCGCGGCTACGCCCCGGCGCGAAGCTGGTGCGCGACGTTCATGTCGGCAATTTCGTCGAAGTGAAGAACGCGGTGCTTGAAACCGGCGTGAAGGCGAACCACCTCACCTATCTCGGCGATGCGCGCGTGGGCAGCGGAACCAATGTCGGGGCCGGCACCATCACCTGCAATTACGACGGTTACGGCAAATATCATACCGAGATCGGCGCCAATGTCTTCATCGGCTCCGACGTCGCCCTGGTCGCCCCGGTCAAGGTCGGCGACGGTGCCGTGATCGGCGCCGGCAGTGTCGTGACCAAGGATGTCGCCGCCGACGCGCTCGCCGTGACGCGCGCCGAACAGAAAGAAATCAAGGGCTGGGCGAAACGTCGCCGCGACAGCCAAGCTGCGAAAAAGAAGAAGAAATAATATGTGCGGTATCGTTGGCATCGTCGGCAAGGAGCGCGTGGCGGATCGCCTGCTCGAAGGGCTGCGCCGGTTGGAATATCGCGGCTATGACTCGGCCGGCATCGCCACCATCAACAACGGCGTCATCGAACGCCGCCGCGCCGAGGGCAAACTCGACAATCTCGCCAAGCGCATGCACAACGACACGCCCGAGGGCCTGACCGGCATCGGCCACACGCGCTGGGCGACGCATGGCGTGCCGAACGAAACCAACGCGCATCCGCATGCGACCGACAAGGTCGCCGTCGTCCATAACGGCATCATCGAGAATTACCGCGAACTGAAGGCCGAGTTGGAAGCGGCGGGCCGCAAGCTCGCCTCCGAAACCGATACCGAGGTCGTCGCGCACCTAATTTCGCAATACATGGACGAAGGTCTAGCGCCGGCCGACGCGACCGCCAAGGCGCTCAAGCGTTTCGACGGCGCGTTTGCGCTCGGCATCGTCTTCGCCGGCCACGACAACATGATGATCGCGGCGCGCAAGGGCAGCCCGCTCGCCATCGGCTACGGCGCCGGGGAAATGTTTATCGGCTCGGACGCCATGGCGCTGGCGCCGATGACCCAGCGCATCACGTATCTCGAGGACGGCGACTGGGCGGTGATCAACGGCGCAGGCGTCGTCATCCGCGATGCGAACGACAAAATTGTCGAACGCGCGATCCGCGAAACCAATGTCTCGGGCGCGCTCGCCGGCAAGGGCGGCCATCCGCATTACATGCTCAAGGAAATCTACGAGCATCCGCAGGTGATCGGCGATACGCTCAAAGCTTTCCTTAATCCCGCCGACCAGACGATCACCATGCCGGACCTGCCGTTCGATCTGGCCAAAGTTCCGAAGATCACCTTGTCGGCCTGCGGCTCGGCCTATTACGCCGCACTCACCGCGAAATACTGGTTCGAGCGCATCGCGCGCGTGCCCGTCGATGTCGAGGTTGCCTCGGAACTGCGCTACCGCGATCCAGTGCTCCCCGAAGGCGGGCTGGCGATCTTCGTCACGCAATCGGGCGAGACCGCCGATACGCTCGCCGCGCTGCGCGAATGCAAGAAGCGCGGCCAGCACATCATTTCGGTCGTCAACGTGCCGGAAAGCTCGATCGCGCGCGAATCCGATGTCGTACTGCCGACCTATGCCGGGCCTGAGATCGGTGTCGCCTCGACCAAGGCGCTGACGGCGCAATTGACCGTGCTCGCCTGCCTCGTCGTCGTCACGGCGCGGGCGCGCGGCGCCATCAGCAAGGAACGCGAGACCGAGCTGGCCAAGGCGCTGACCGAAGTTCCCGCCCGCGCCGCCGAGGTGCTCAATCACGATGCGCGTATCCGTTCCTTGTCCAAGGAAGTGGCACAGGCGCGCGACGTGCTCTATCTCGGGCGCGGCACGAGCTATCCCATCGCGCTCGAAGGCGCATTGAAGCTCAAGGAAATCACCTACATCCATGCCGAGGGCTATCCCGCCGGCGAGATGAAGCACGGCCCCATCGCGCTGATCGACAAAGATGTGCCGGTCATCGTCATAGCGCCGACCGACGAGCTGTTCGACAAGACGGCGTCCAACATGCAGGAAGTCATGGCGCGTGGTGGGCGAGTGATTTTCTTTACCGACAGCCAGGGCGCCAAAAAGCTCGGCAGCACGACATCGCATTGCATCGCCCTGCCCGACGTCGATCCGTTCGTCGCCCCTATCCTGCACGCGATCCCGGTACAGCTGCTCGCCTATCATACCGCCGTCGTCAAAGGCACGGATGTGGATCAGCCGCGCAATCTCGCGAAAAGCGTGACGGTCGAGTAGGCTCGCGATGAAAGCCGCTCAACTCTTCGATGTGAGCGGCCTCGTCACCATCGTTACCGGCGGCGCCAGTGGGATCGGTCTCGGTTACTGCGAGGTCATGGCCGATAATGGTGCGCGCGTCTTCGCCTTCGACCGCGATGCGGCCGCGCTTAAGACACCCCCCAAAGGCATCACCGGCATTGTCGCCGACGTGACCCACAAGGCCGGGCTGGAAAAGGCTTTTGACGATGTCGCCGCGCAAGCAGGGCGCATCGACGTTGTGTTCGTTAATGCCGGCATCGGCGGCGGGCCTGGCTGGCTGCGCGCCGGCGAAGATACGCGCAACGAGGAACGCGCGTTCGAGGATCTGCCCGCCGAACAATGGGCCCAAGTGATGGCGACCAATGTGACGGGCGCATTCACCACCATCCAGGCCGCCGCGCGCCACATGAAGCCGAACCGCAGCGGGCGCATCATCGTCACGTCGTCCTGCTCGGCCTACAAGACTGAGCAATATGTCGGAACACCTTATGTCGTCTCGAAAGCCGCCGTCGCACATATGGTGCGCCAAAGCGCGCATGAGCTGGCGGCTTACGGTATTACGGTGAACGCCATCGCGCCCGGCCCGGTCATCACCAATATTTCGGGCGGACGGCTGAAGGATGCGGAAACGCGCAAGCCGTTCGAAAAAATCATTCCGATGCATCGCCTAGGGACGCCCGAGGACTTGCAAGGCCTGGCGTTGTTCCTCGCCTCACCGGCGTCGGCCTACATAACCGGCGTGAACATCCTAATCGACGGTGGCTTCACCCTCGGCCCGGCGGACTGAAACTCACGCCCGTCGTTGCGGCACCGGGCTCAGATCGCTCAAACGGATGTTTTCCCGCACCATCCGGGCCAATAGCTCGGCGCGTACGCTAAGCGAGGCCGGATCGTCCCATAGATTGGTCAACTCGTCCGGATCGTTCTTGAGATCGTACAGCTCGGCGAATTGATCGCTGTCATAGAGCGTCATACGCCAATCTTCGGTGACCATCGTGCGCAGGCGTACGGGTGCGGGTAGCCCGAACAGCGCGCGCTGCGATTCTTCCTCGACGATATGCGCGCCTGGTCCGTGATCGGCGCCGTCGGCGATCTCGGGCAATAGGCTGCGGCCCTGCATGCCGTTGAATCCGGCCAAGCCGGCGCGCGCCAGGATGGTCGATGCAATATCGATGGTGCCCGAGACGGCATCGCACACCGGCACACCACGTTGCTGCGGATCGCACCAGATGAACGGCACTTTGACGATCGATTGCAGATGCAACGGGCCTTTGAGCAGCAGGCCGTGATCCGCCATGAAGTCGCCATGATCGGCGGTGAACACGATGATGGTGTCACGATCGAGGCCGGTCTGCTTGAGTTTGGCCGCGATCGCCGCGACCGCATCATCGATCATGCTGATCATGCCGCAACTGAGTGCGATAGCTTCTTTCGCCTCGCGTTCGACCACAGGCAGGAAGACCATCGTGTTGTCGCGATTGAAGCCCTTGTCCTGGTCGCTGCGCTGGGCATGCTGCAACACGCCGTCTTCGTTGCCCATGCGCGCGTAAAAGCTTTTGGGCAAGCTCACCTGCTCGGGCTTGTACATATCCCAATATTTGCCGGGCGGCGTGAACGGGTGATGCGGATCGGGAAAGGTCACGCTCATGAAAAACGGCGTATCTTTGTCCGCAGCATAATCGTCGATTGCCTGGCAGGCATGCTCCTGGATGTAACGCGTTGGATACAATTCTTCGGGTACACTCGTGCGCCAGGCCTGCGGCACACTTACATCGGACGGCTTGGCGTTCTGCGGCCCGGCGAGCTTCGCCAGATCGCCGCCTTTTTTCGCCACCCAGCGCGCATAATCGCCACGCACCTTGTCGCCGTGATCGATGCAGAGATTGACGCGCTCGTAGCCGTAGAACGGCAGATCGACTTCCGCTGTGGGGTCGCTGTCCCAGCGCGCGATGTTTTCCTGATCGTAATCCTCAGACGCCAACCAGGGCTTCAGGGCTTCCTCAAATCCGGCGCCGGGCGCTTCCAGCCCATCGGGGATTTCGTGTTTCCACAGCGGCCCATTGGCCGTCATGGTCTGCAGATGGCTTTTGCCGACCAGCGCGGTGCGATAGCCCTTCGCGCGCATCAGATCGACGAAGGTATTGGCCTGTAACGGCAGCGGCAGACCGTTGCCGCGCGCGCCGTTGACGGACGGCAAGCGCCCCGTCATGAAGGTCGCGCGGTTCGGCATGCAGACCGGCGACGAAACGAAAAACCGCGTGAAGCGCGTGCCCTTGGCCGCCAGCGCATCGAGCGCCGGGGTGTGCAGGAACGGATGGCCCGCGCAGCCCATATAATCGGCGCGATGCTGATCGGTCATGATGACGATGAAATTGGGACGCTGGGCGGCCATGATATTTCTCTTGGTCTGAAAGTGAATGTCTAACCGAGCTTGCCGTCGAGCCGGCCACGGATTTGTGGGCTGTCGGGCGCGTAACGGTAAGCGCGGAAGATCGTGCTCTGATCGCCGGTGGTGGAGCCTGCCTTGCGGTTGACGGTATAGGGCGAGACGTATTCCCAGACGATGTCGCCGTCTTTCGTTACCTCGAAGATACGCCCCCACAACCCTTCGCAAATCAGCGTGTTGCCATTGGCGAGACGCTGGCAGCCGCTAATGAAATGGCTGTCGAAGGTATGCGACGGATTGCCTTGATATTCCCACACGGTCTGGTTCGTCGCCGGATCGAATTCGACGATCTTCGATCCGCGCGGCGCCAGGCTTTGGCGATTGGCAAAAACCATATAATTGCCGTTGGGCAGCGCCTGAAAGTCGTGCGGCCCGCCCCAATCGGGTTCGTGCCGTTTCCACGCGAAGGCGCCCGTGGCGCGGTCGATGACGGCCACGATATCCAATTGACGAAAGCAGATCATCGCATTGCCGTTGGCCAGCGGCATGATCGTGTTCGGATGCGTCGCTTCATGCCGATTAACGGTGGGCGGCAGCGGATAATCCTCGATCACCATGTGGTCCTGGGCATGCCATTCCCACACCGTCGCGCCGGCCCGGTTCACCTCGCGCACGTAATCCGCCCAGACGCCGTCCTTGTGTTCAGTTCCCGGCTTACCGCCCTTGAGGCGCACGACGTTCTCCGGACGCAGCAGTTCCCAGCCGAGATAGATCGTGTTGCCGTTGGGCAGGCGGCGGAAGTCGTGATGCTGGAAGTGATCGAGGTATTCCCAGACCACCTTGCCGTTCCAATCGATCTCCTGCATCAAGCCACCGCGCGCCGCGAGCCCGTCAGGTCCGCCGCCGGCCCAACTCGAAGCCAGCAGGTTACCGTTATCCAGAAGATACGCGTAATTGCCGGACTGGTCGGGCAGTTCCCATGTATGAACGGCCTCGCCCGCCATGTTCACCAGATAGACCTTCTTTTGATATTGCGGACTGAAAATAGTGAAGCCGGCGAACGCTCGGCTGTCGCGCACCGTCACGCCACGCTGAAAATATCTCATCCCTGCCCTCGGTTTATTTCGGTGTAATCGTGAGATCGCGGAAAAATGCTTCGGTCCCCCGATCGATGAACAGCCCGACGGCGCCCCGCGCATCGGCACCATGTTTAAGATCGTTGACGACAAGGGTCGGCTGCGCGGCGTCGTGCACGAAGATACGGGCCGTCACACCATCGACCTCGATGCGCAGCCGTGTCCAGGCACCCGCGACCAGATCGACGTAACTTTCGTATTGCCCGGGCACCTCGCGGCGCAAGCGATCGAACTTGTAATCGGGATAGGAGAAATACTGGATCGACCGGTTGCGCCGGAGCTGATCCTCCGCGCGGCCGTTTTCCGGACGCAGATAAACGCATTCGAACGTTTCGCAATCGTCGGCGATACGGAAGGCCACGCCGACGAAACCCCGCACATCGGCAGGCGCATCCGGTGCGCGCCGGCCAGCCAGCCACACCTCAATCGTTGCGTTGCCGATCGTCTGATCCTTGATAATGGCGAAGTTCGGATTGTCCGGCGTCCTGGCGTCGGGCGCCAGCACGAGGCGCAGCGCCTTGTGTCCGTCGTGCATCGCGATGCTCGGGATCACGTGATTGGGTTTCAGCGCGGCAAGCTCGGTCAACGGAACGACTGGCATAGGCGGGCTACTTCCATTTGACGGCATTGAGGGTGATGCCATAACCGTTGAGCGTCGTCGAAGGCAGGAGCAAATCGCTGCTATGCAGGAAGGCCTGCGGCGCACCTGACAGCGGGATGACATAGGCCTCACGATTATTGATGTCCATCGCCTCCTGCATCAGTTTGTTGCGTTCGCCCTCGTCGAACATGGTTTCGATCTTGTTGGCGATCTCGTTGATGCGCGCATTGTTGGCGTAATCGCGGATATTGTTATTGAAATGAAAATTGATGATCTGGCCCGTATCCGGCACGCCGCCCGAGCCATAGATGTGAGCGAGTCCCTGGAACTTGCCCTCGGCCTGCAACTTCGTATAGGCCGTGAACGTGATCGTCTTGATGGTCGATTTGATGCCGACGCGCGACAGATACCCCGAGATCGCCTCCGCCACCGGACGCGAACGATCGAGCGCGGTCAGTTCGATCTCGACCCCCGTCTCCTTGCCCGCTTCCTTCAGAAGCGCGCGGGCCTTGGCCGGATCGTAGGCAGGCACCGGCACGGTGGATGAACAACCGATCTGGAATGGAATGCACACGGCTTTCATGGCGTAGGCACTCGTACCGCCGGGGATGATTTCCTTGCGGATCGTATCGCGGTCAATGGCATGCGCGATAGCCAGGCGCACCTTCTGGTCCTTCAATGCACCGACCCCGGAGCGGTCCGCTGCGTCGAGATAGAGGTAGAAATATTGCAGTCCGTTCACGGCAGTAATGGCGAAGCGCTTGTCGGCGTTCATCTGGGCACCCACGTCAGTCGAGACCACGCGAGTAAGGTCGACGGTATCCGTCAACATCTGCGCGATACGCGTCTGCTCGTCGGGAATGGATTTGATGACGATCTTGCCCACGGTCGGCTTAGGCTGGACCGGGTTCATCGGAGGATAGTTCGGGTTCGCCTCGAGAACGATCCCGCCGTTGCGGTCCACAGAAATCGCCTTATACGATCCGGTTCCGATCGGCTTGTATTCGAACTCCTCTTTCTTCTCGAAAGCGCCGTGGTAATCCGACGGCACAATTGGGATGCTGATGGCCAAGGTCAGCAGTGCGGTGGCGTAAGGTTCGACAGTCTTGATGCGTACCTGGTTCGGGCCCAGCTTTTCGGCCTTCGATATCCAACTATAGCGATTTTTCAGGCGCAATTTGACGGCCGGATCCGACGCCCAATTGAGCGTATAGACGACGTCGTCGGCATCGAACGTCGATCCGTCGTGGAATTTTATGTCGTCTCGCAGGGTCAATTCCCAGGTGGTCGGGTCGATCTGCTTCCACGATGCCGCGAGCGACGGCAATATCTTGCTGTTCTCATGATCGACACCGAGTAGACGGTCATAGACGGCGCGGCTGTGGACTTGGCTTTCGTCGGAAGAGCCGTAGAACTCGGCAACGCCGTCGATCGGCTCGGACAGCGCAATCGTCAGCGTATTGTTCTTGGCGCCGGCATGCGCAAAGCCGGCGTATGCGATCGACGCCGCAGCGACGATCGTTCCCAATGTTTTCTTCATGACGGAACTCCCTGTTATGTTTTTTGGTGCCGCACGCCCCATCCGGTGCCTGCCGGGCCGCTCAGGTCGTATCGGGACGCGACGGCGTGCCCCGCATATAATGTCGTTCCGGATGATAACGCGGGCCGAACAGGAATTTCCTCAACTTGGATAGAAACGTGCGGATCATGCCTCACGATACGCAGAATGCCGCACCCGATTGATTCACAGCTTGCTAATCATCTATAACAAATTGTTATGTCTATAGACCCACGCCATCTGATCCAACTCGCGGCGATCGCCGAGACCGGCTCCTTCGCTGAAGCGGCTGAACGGCTGGATCTCGCCCAATCCGCCTTAAGCCGCAATATTAAGACGCTGGAGGAACGGGTGGGCGCGCCCGTCCTGAAGCGCGGTCGCCGCGGTGCCGTCACGACCGAGATCGGCGCGGCCCTGGCGCAATACGGTACTGTCATCAGGTCCGCCAACACCCAGGCCAACTCGGTCGTCAGTTCGGTCGGCTCGCCGCGCGCCAACCAATTGCGCATCGCAGCCACACAATTGATCGCCGGCAATTTTCTGATCGATCCCCTGACCTCGTTCATGAACCAACGGGCCGAGGTCAGCTGCGTCGTGCAGACCGGTACGGTCGGCGAATTGATCGAGATCGTCACCCTTGGTGAAGCCGACCTTGCTGTCGGGCAATTCGGCACGCTAGCCAATGCCGGTGGCCTGCATCTTGAGCCGTTGATCAAGGACTACCTGACCGTGGTGGCGCGCGGCGATCACCCGCTGCGCGAGACCAGCCAGCCGGCTGGCGAGATGCTGTCGCGCGTGCACTGGGTCGTGCCGCGAGCGCATACCCGGCTGCGCTGGGAGATCGAGAATGCCTTGAAATACATGGGCGTCTCGTCCATCGATATCACTTACGAAACGCCGTCCACGGCAGTGATGATGGAAATCGTGCGCAAGTCCGACTGCGTCGCCATGGTCCCGCGCTTTGCCGTCTCGCCCATGATCGAGGACGGCGCGATCGTGGAACTTCTGCCGAACCAAACGATCCTGCATCGACCGATCGGAATCCTGTGCCAATCGACCAAACGGAAATCCGCGATCATCAACAGCTTCTGCCAGGACCTGCATCGCTTCGCCCGCCGGGCGATGGCCAACGCAGCCAAGGGCCGGTCATGAGGGGGCGGCTCACTTCCCTGGTGCTGCTCATGGCACTTGCAAGCCAGGCGCTATCGATCACGGCATTTGCCGCCGAGGTCAAACCGACCGGCACGGTCAAGAATTTCGAGGTCGCCGCCGCACCCCAGCCCGCGCCGGACTTTTCCTGGCGCGATTCCGACGGCAGCGAAGCGACGCTTAAGGCTTACGCGGGCAAGACCGTCCTCATCAATTTCTGGGCGACGTGGTGCGCGCCCTGCATCACCGAATTGCCGGCACTGCTGCGCCTGCAGGAAAAATTGGGAAATGCACCGATTACGGTGATCGCGCTCAATATCGATCGCGCAGATGCCGGCGCTGAAAAGGCGCGCGCTATGCTGAAACGTTTGAAACTGGAAGGCCTCGCCTTCCATCACGACAGCCAGTCGCAGGCCTATCGCACGCTCGGCATCGAGGTGATGCCGACAACCATCGTGTTCGATCCCCAAGGCCGCGAGGCCGGCCGATTGCGCGGCCCCGCGGAATGGGATGAGCCCGAAGCGATTAAGCTGCTTCAGGCGATCGGCGAAACCGCTAAGCGGTAAGGCCTTCGGACTTCAAGACTTCCTGCACCTTCGGACGTGCCGCGACGCGGTCGTGATACGCCTTCACGTTCGGGTATTTCGACAGATCGATCTTGGTACGCGGGATCCAGCGCAGGATCGTATAGCAATAGGCGTCGGCGACCGTGAACTTGTCGCCCATCAGGTACTGCTTACCCTTCAAGTGACGTTCGAGATCGTTGAACTTGCGATCCATCGTCTGCATCGAGATTTCTTTAAATGCGTCCGGCGTGGTCGGGCGGAACAGCGGACCCATGGTCTTGTGCAGCTCGGACGCCGTGAAGTTCAGCCATTCCTGCGTACGGTACCGTTCCATGGTGCCCGGCTTGGCGATCAGGTCGGCGTTCGGCGCATTGTCGGCGATGTATTGGACGATCACCGCACCCTCGGTGAGGATGGAGCCGTCATCGAGCTGCAAGGTCGGGACCTGGCTTTTCGGATTGATCGCCTTGAAGTCGGCGCCGCCTTCGGTTTTGCCTTCGGCGAGATTGACCTTTTCGACGTCGTATTTGAGGCCGGATTCCTGCAGCACGATATGCGGCGAGACCGAGCACGCGCCGGGGGCATAGTAGAGTTTCATGATGGAGCTCCCTTAATTATGTGGATGGCGAATCTGTAGACCAGACCCGCCACCCTCACAAGCCGGGTGCTGGCACGTCGCTAACGAGTGAGCGGCCGGTATTTGATCCGGTGCGGCTGGTCGGCGGCATCGCCGAGGCGGCGCTTCTTGTCCGCCTCGTAATCGGCGTAGTTGCCCTCGAACCACACGACCTGACTGTCGCCCTCGAACGCGATGATGTGCGTCGCGATGCGATCGAGGAACCAGCGATCATGGCTCGTGATCGCCACGCAGCCGGGGAATTCGAGAATGCCCTCTTCCAGCGCGCGCAGGGTATCGACGTCGAGATCGTTGGTCGGTTCGTCCAACAGAATGACGTTGGCGCCCGACTTCAACACCTTGGCCAGATGCACGCGATTGCGTTCACCGCCCGACAGCGAGCCGACCTTTTTCTGCTGGTCGCTGCCCTTGAAATTGAACTGCGACACATAAGCGCGGCTCTGCATGGTGCGTTTGCCGAGGCTGACCTCGTCAAGACCACCCGATATTTCCTCCCACACGGTCTTTTTCGCATCCAGATCGGCGCGCGACTGATCGACATAACCGAGCACGACGCTTTCGCCGATGCGGATCGAACCGCTATCGGGTTTTTCCTGACCGCTGATCATGCGGAACAAGGTCGTCTTACCGGCGCCGTTGGGCCCGATGATGCCGACGATACCGCCCGGCGGGAGCTTGAACGATAGCCCGTCGATCAACTGATGATCGTCGTAACCTTTGCGCAGCTCATCGGCTTCGATGACGACATTGCCGAGACGCGGCCCCTGCGGGATCACGATCTGCGCGGTGTCGTCCTGCTTCTGGCCGGCGCTGGCCTGCAATTGTTCGAACGCGGTGATACGTGCCTTGCTCTTGGCCTGACGGGCGCGCGGGCTTGCGCGAATCCATTCGAGTTCCTCGGCCAACTGCTTCTGGCGCGAATCCTCGGTGCGTTCTTCCTGCTGGAGGCGCTTGCGCTTCTGTTCGAGCCAGCCCGAATAATTCCCTTCGTAGGGAATGCCGCGGCCGCGATCGAGTTCGAGAATCCAGCCCGCGACATTATCCAAGAAGTAACGATCATGCGTGATCGCGACGACGGTGCCTTCGTAGGCCTGCAAATGCTGTTCGAGCCAGGCGACGGATTCCGCATCCAGATGGTTGGTGGGTTCGTCCAGCAGCAGCATGTCGGGCTTCTGCAACAGCAAGCGGCAGAGTGCGACGCGGCGGCGTTCGCCACCCGACAGTTTGGTGACGTCGGCATCCGACGGCGGGCAGCGCAAGGCGTCCATCGCCATTTCGATCTTGCTGTCGAGCGACCAGCCGTCGACCGCATCGATGCGTTCCTGCAGCTCGCCCTGCTCTTCGAGCAGCTTCGCCATCTCGTCGTCGTCCATCGGCTCAGCGAATTTATTGCTGATCTCGTTGAAGCGATCGAGCATGGTTTTCACCTCGCCCGCGCCTTCCAGGACGTTCTCGCCTACGGTTTTCTTGGGATCGAGTTCCGGCTCCTGCGGCAGATAGCCGACGCGCACGCCGTCGGCGGCCCAGGCTTCGCCGTTAAAATCCTTCTCCACCCCGGCCATGATCTTGAGCAAGGTCGACTTACCCGACCCGTTGACGCCCAGAACGCCGATCTTGGCGCCGGGCAGGAACGACAGGTGGATATTCTTGAAGAGTTCCTTGCCGCCCGGGAAAACCTTGCCGAGCTCCTTCATTACGTAAATGTATTGATAAGATGCCATGGACCGCCATCGGGTGGATTGGTTAGGTTGGCGGGTTTGTAGCCCAGCGTCCGGGCTGCTGCAAACCGGGGGCGCGGGCCGCGCCATCGGTTTTTGAGCGGATTTGGGGGGACGTGGCCATCACCTTAGACGTTGTCGCCTTTATAACCCTGGCCTGCGCCTTTGCGGTCTATGGCCTCTATGCGAGCGCGGTCAGCGTGCGCGACGAGGCCGCGGCGCATACCACCCTGGGGCCCACCCCGTCCGGGATCATCGCCAATGGCGGGATCGCAACGGCGAGCTTCGCCGCAATCGGGTTCTTCCTGACGCCCTGGCTGATGCGGTTGGGGGGCTACCCTGCCGCGACCATTGCGCTGATCGCCATCACGGTGCCGATGAGCGCAATGTTCCTGGGGCTGCGCTGCTGGGTCATGACGCGGATCCAGCGCGTGAATAGCCTGTGCGAGCTGCTGGCGCTCAATTACGGCTCCGGGGTCGCCACCTTGGCCGGGATCATTCTGGGCGCGGCCGTGGTCGTTCTGCTCGCCCTGGTCCTGCTGGCGGCGGCGAGCCTGATGGCGATCATGAGCGCGGGGGCGATCTCTCAGGCGACCGGCATCGCCATCGCCGCCATTCTCATCATCCTGACCGGTGCGCCCGCCGGCATCCGGGCCGCCGGCCAACTGGCCCGGCTGCATACCGCGTTGGTCCTGATCGGGGCCATCGGCATTATCGCCATGGTCGTCGGACAATTGGACGGCTGGGAGGGCACGGCCGCCGGATTGACCCGCGCGGCGCGGCAATTGGGCTGGGGCACGACCGCCGGACGCGGCGGCGGCGACTATAATCTGGCTTTGGCCGTGGTCGGCTCGTTCGGCCCAGGCGAGACCTGGAACGGCATCACCATTCTGTCGGTCCAGATCGCCATCGGCTGCACATTACTGCTGGTGGTCTGGCTGCCCTGGACGATCGCCACAACCGATGCCCGTCAGATCGGCCGTCAGGCGATCCTCGGCGCATCGTGGGGCGGGTTGCTACTGATCGCGCTAACGCTCATCCTTGGTATGGCCGCCCTGTGGATCGATCGCAGCGGCGTGGCAGCCGCGCCGGTGGTGCCCATTCCGTGGCACGACCGCGGCGACATCGACATCGCCTGGCTCATGACCGTGGTGACGCGCGAATATGTCTGGGCCGAGGTGATCATCGGCCTCGGCGGCGCGGCCGCACTTCAAGCCATTGCGCTGGCGCTGCTCAGCGGCGCGACGGCTGCACTCCGCCCGCTGTGGCTGCATCGCGTGCGCGACACCCAGACCGCACGACAGGCCGCCGCCGGATCTCAGATCGTCTCCAGCGCGATCGTCGTCGGCGCCGTGCTGTTGTTATTCTTGTCCGCCGACACCCTCATGACATTGAACACGTTGGCGCTGTCACTCACGCCCGTCGTCATCGTTCCCGTGGTGGCGATCTGCTGGTTTCCGACACTGACGCGGCGCGGCCTGATCGTGGGCATGATCAGCGGGCTCATCGTCGCCATCCTGGAAACGTTTCTGCCCTTGATCTCGTCGATCGCGGTCCATGCCGCGGCGGCCGGCATCGCCACCACCGTGGTCGTGGCCATTGTGGTGTCGCGCGCCCGGCCGCGCGATGCCCGCCTGGCACTTCGGCTGAAAGCGATCGCCGCGCTCGGCGACGTCTTCGCCCCGGCGGCCGACGACCGATCCGGCAGCCGCTATCCGCGCGCGATCCTGGTCGCACTGGTGTGGATCTTCTTCGCCATCGGCCCCGGCATCGTGATCGGCAACGATCTGTTCGGCGCGCCCAATCTGCCGCGCGCGCAGTGGGATTTTCCCATCCCGTCGATTGCCGTGTGGCAGTTGCTGGCCTGGGCGTCGGGATCGGCGTTGATCTGGTATTTCGCCCACGGGCTCGGGCTGGCGCGCGTCACGCGCACGCAGATGGATCTGATCAACGCCTATCGGAGCCCGGCGAATCTGCCGGAGACGAACCCTGGGCAAACGGATCGGCGTGAGCCGGATCGTTAAGGAATTCCTCGTCGGTCAGGCTTTGCAGGAAGGCGATGATCGCGCGCCGTTCGATATCGTTCAGGCTCAGCGGCTTGATATAGGCGCTTTTGGTCTTGCGGTTCTGCCCCGGCCCCATCCCTCCCGAGGCATAGATCTGGATGACGTCTTCAAGCGTCGGCGACGACCCATCATGCATGTAGGGCGCCGTCACCGCGACATTGCGCAAACTTGGTGCGCGCACGCGATCGAGGTCCGACCATAAGCCGATATCGTGAAAGCCGAATTCCGCGAACGGCAGATCGGCGGCACGATAGGTATCGGTGAAATGCGGCGCCGGGTGACAGCGAAAACAATTGGCTTCCTCGCTGAAAAACAAAGCCTCGCCGCGTTTGGCTTCGGCCGAGATGGCATTTTCATCGCCCGCTCGATAACGATCCCATGGACTGTTGAAACTGATCAGGGTGCGTTCGAAGGCGGCGATGGCGCGCGCCATATTGGTGATCGTGATGCCGTCGCCGAACACCGCCGCGAAGCGCCGGCCATAATTCGCATCGCGCTTGAGTACGGCCAATATCTGGGCCTCGCCCATGCCCATTTCGACCGGGTGATTGCCCATCATCGGCACGAGCAACTGCTCCTCCAGCCGGGTCAATGTCGGATTGAACCAGGTCAGCACCGAGCGATAGACGACATTGGCCAAGGACGGCACATTGCGCGCATGCCGCTCGCCCGTGGCGCCGATGCTGCGCTCGCGCGTGTCGGCGAAGGCATGGGATTGCTGATGGCAGGTGGCGCAAGAATAATCGCCCGTTACCGACAAGCGCACGTCGTAGAACAGCCGGCGGCCCAGTTCGACCTTTTCCGGCGTCTGCGGATTATCGTCGGGAATGACAGGGGGCGGCGCCTCGGCCGAAGCCGAGGGCACCATTGCGAACAAGAATATCGCTAACAGGAAGCCTTTAAGCGGCGTCGGCGTCGATCGCGTAGCCACCGCGCCGGACCGTGCGGATAAGATCGGCCTCATCGGAGCCGTTGAGGGCCCGGCGTAACCGGCGGATATGCACATCGACCGTGCGTTCCTCAACGTATATGTCACGCCCCCAAGCCTTATCGAGCAGTTGTTCGCGCGAGAATACACGGGTCGGGCGTTCCATCAAAACCTGGAGCAGACGATATTCGGTCGGACCCAGATGCACAGACCGGCCGTTGCGGTACACCTTGTGCGACGCCAGGTCCATTTCGATGCCGCCGTAGGCCAGTTTGTCCTCCGACAGCGACGGCTCGGCACGGCGCAACACCGCACGCACGCGCGCGATCAGTTCGGCCGGCGAGAACGGTTTGACGATGTAGTCGTCGGCGCCCGATTCGAGGCCGCGCACCCGATCGCCCTCTTCACCGCGCGCGGTCAACATAATAATCGGGATGCGATTATTGATCGTCGGCGAGCGCAGCCGGCGGCAAACCTCGATTCCGGACAGCTTCGGCAGCATCCAGTCGAGAATGATGAGATCGGGCGTTTCTTCCGACACCATCAGCAGGCCGTCTTCGCCATCGGTTGCCACCGAGACGCGGAAACCTTCGCTTTCCAGATTGTAACGCAGCACCTCGATCAAAGGCGGTTCGTCTTCGACAACGAGAATATGAAAACTCATCTCTCTGCTATTCTCCGTTCGACCGGGCCTACTTCGGTTCCACCAGGGTGAAACTCGAAAGGTCCTGCTTCGGCCGCTCGCCGAGCGGCAGTTCACCATGCACCATGTAGTGAATCTGTTCAGCTACGCTGGTCACATGATCGCCGACGCGTTCGATATTCTTGGCGATGAACAAAAGATGCGTACAGGGCGTGATATTGCGCGGATCTTCCATCATGTAGGTCAGAAGTTCGCGGAACAGACCGGAATGGATCTGGTCGACCTCCTGGTCGCGAGCGCGCACATCGTCGGCCTTGTCGGCATCGTGCGCGATATAGGCGTCGAGCACGTTCTTGATCATGCTCTGCACCAAGGCTGCCATGCGCGCGATGGTCGAGATCGGACCGCGCAGCCCCGTGGCGCTGGAGATCGTCACCGTACGCTTGGCGATGTTTTTCGCATAATCGCCGATCCGTTCCAGGTTCGACGACACCTTGAGCCCGGTGATGATGGTGCGCAGATCGCCCGCCATGGGCTGGCGCTTGGCGATCAGCCGAACGGCGAGATCGTCGATCGCGTCTTCCAGCTCGTCGATCCGGCGATCCTTTTCGACGATATCGTTGGCAGCGTCGGCGTCGTATTTGACGAGCGCCGCAACCGCGCGCGCGAGCTGCATTTCGGCCAGCCCGCCCATTTCGGCGATCATGTTCTGAAGCTGATTGAGCTCCGTATCGTAAGAGTGGACGATATGTTCCTTATCCATCTCTGTATTCCTTCCTTGCGGCCGATTAGCCGATACGACCGGTGATATAGGCACCGGTGCGCTGATCTTTGGGTTTCGTGAAAATCACGTCGGTCGGGCCTTCCTCGACAAGGTTGCCCATGTGGAAGAACGCCGTGCGTTGCGACACACGCGCCGCCTGCTGCATCGAGTGGGTCACGATGATGATCGTGAAGGTCTGACGCAGTTCGTCGATCAATTCTTCGACTTTCGCCGTCGCGATCGGATCGAGCGCGGAACACGGCTCGTCCATCAAGATGACTTCCGGATGCACCGCGATGGCGCGCGCGATGCACAGACGCTGCTGCTGGCCGCCCGACAGGCCGGTACCCGGCTGCAACAGGCGATCCTTAACCTCTTCCCACAGGCCGGCCGAGCGAAGCGCCCATTCGACGACCTCGTCCATTTCGGTCTTGGTCGAGACCATGCCGTGAATACGCGGCCCGTAGGCGATGTTGTCGTAGATCGATTTCGGGAACGGGTTCGGCTTCTGGAAAACCATGCCGACGCGGGCGCGCAGCTCGACCGGATCGATATCGGCACTATAGATATTGGTGCCGTCCATATTGATCGAACCGACCACACGACAACCCGGAATGGTGTCATTCATCCGGTTGATGCAGCGCAAGAAGGTCGACTTACCGCACCCCGAAGGACCGATCAGGGAAATGACCTGATTTTCCTCGAAATCCATGTTGACGTCGCGGAGCGCGTTGGCCGCGCCGTAGAACACGCCGACATTGCGCGCCGATAATTTGATCTTGCTTGCGGCCGCCGGGGTGCTTTCGCGCGGCGGCAGGGTCACGTTGATTTCTGCCATGTCTTTCATCCTACCACCGCCTTTCGAACTTTTTACGCAAAAGTATTGCAACGAGATTCATCATGATCAGGAACACCAGGAGCACCATGATCGCGGCCGAAGTCCGTTCCTCGAACGCACGCTCGGGGGCATCCGCCCACAAAAAGATTTGCACCGGCAACACAGTCGAGGCATGGGTCAGGCTGGTCGGCACGTCGACCACGAAGGCCACCATACCGATCATAAGCAGCGGTGCCGATTCGCCCAGCGCATGGGCCATGCCGATGATCGTACCGGTCAAGATGCCGGGCATCGCCAGCGGCAACACGTGATGGCCGATCGTCTGCAGGCGCGAGGCGCCGACGCCGAGGGCCGCTTCGCGGATCGACGGCGGCACCGCCTTCAGCGCCGAACGGCCAGCAATGATGATCGTCGGCAGCACCAGCAGAGCCAGCACCACGCCGCCCGCAATAGGTGCGGAGCGCGGCATGCCGAACCATTGCAATAGGACAGCAACACCGAGAAGGCCGAAGACGATAGAGGGCACTGCCGCCAGGTTGTTGATGTTGACCTCAATCAGGTCGGTCCAACGATTCTTGGGCGCGAACTCCTCAAGATAGACGGCGGCGGCGATGCCGATCGGGAGCACCAGGATCAAGGTCACCGCGAGCGTCATAAAGGTGCCCATAATCGCGCCCAGCACACCGGCCTGCTCCGCCTCGCGGCTGTCGGCCGCGGTGAAGAAGGTCGTATTGAACTGCGTACGGACCCGGCCATCGGCGACCAATTTGTCGTAGAAAGCCTTCTGCGTCAGGTTCAGGCGTTGGCTACCGTCATCCGCAGCACCCACATAGCCCTTGCGTAGCATGTCGATGTCGGGGGCCGACTTCACCCAGATGCGCTGGGTGGTGCCGATCAACGACGGATTGTTCAACACCAATTTCTGGACGTCGTATTGCGCGCTTTCGGAGAAGACCGAGAAATAATCGCGTTCTTGTCCGCGCGTCACACCGGCGGGAAACAGGTTGCGCAGGCTGGCACGCACGACCGCACGATAATCGGCCTGGGTGAGCGTTTCGACATCACCCTTGTTGTCCGAGTCGATCAGCGATTTGTCCAGATTGACATCAATCGCGATCGCCGTCTGCACGAAGGCGCTGTAGCCCTTGCCGACGATCGTCACCAGCAAGATCGCCAGGAACAGGATCGCGACCGAGATAGCGGCAAGGCCGTAGAACTTGTACCTCGCTTCTGCGGCGTAGCGCTTCTTGATGCGATCCTTGGAAAGATTCGGTCCGCGGGCGACCGCGGTGGGCAGAGCATTAATCATATTGTTCTCGATAGCGCCGCACGACCGTCAGCGCGATGATGTTGAGGATCAGGGTGACGACGAACAGCACGAGGCCGAGCGCGAACGCGGCGAGCGTCTTCGGGCTGTCGAATTCCTGGTCGCCGATCAGCAAGGTCACGATCTGCACAGTCACTGTCGTGACGGCGGCAAACGGATTGGCCGTCAGGTTGGCGGCCATGCCGGCGGCCATCACAACGATCATGGTTTCACCGATGGCGCGGCTGACCGCGAGCATGATGGACCCAACGATCCCCGGAAACGCCGCCGGGATAATGACCTGACGGATCGTTTCCGATTTGGTGGCGCCCATCGCGTAGGCGCCATCGCGCAAGCTTTGCGGCACCGCATTGATGACGTCGTCGGAGAGCGAGGAAACGAAGGGAATGATCATGATGCCCATGACCAGCCCCGCCGCCAGCGCGCTTTCCGACGCAACATTCAATCCGATGGCGTGCCCGGTATCGCGAACAAACGGAGCGACCGTGAGCGCGGCGAAGAAGCCGTAAACGACGGTCGGTACGCCGGCCAGGATTTCAAGCAGCGGCTTCGCCCAAGAACGGAACTTCTTACTTGAATATTCCGCCATATAGATTGCCGACATAAGACCGATGGGGACAGCCACGGCCATCGAGATCGCGGTGATCAGCAAGGTACCGGCGAACACCGGGACGGCGCCGAATGCGCCGGACGAGCCGACCTGGTCGGAGCGCATCGCGATCTGCGGGCTCCATTGCAAGCCGAACAGAAAATCGATCGGCGAGACGAACTGGAAGAAACGCATCGCTTCGAACAGCAGCGACATGATGATGCCGATGGTCGTCAGGATGGCGATGGTCGCACAGCCGACCATCGTCCACATGATAACGCGCTCGACCGCCTGACGCGCGCGCATGCGCGGCGCGATTGATTTGCTGCCGTAAAACAGCCCGGCGGCCACCAAGACCAATGCAATCGTAGCCATCGCGGCCGTGCCGATCCCTTGTAGTTCCTGATAGCGCGCAACGAGAGCTTTCTTCTCCGCTGACGCGGACGAATAGGCAAAGGCGTTAATGGAAAGGCTATGGATTTCGTTGACCGCGAGATCCAAGGCGTTACCGGTCAATCCCGGCTGCGCCTGAACCAAAGAGCCCGCAATGATCTGTCGAACGACTGTCGGTTCGATGGCGATCCAAATCGCAACGAAAATGGCCGCCGGCAACAGGCACCACAGTGCCATGTAAGCGCCGTGATAACCCGGAAGAGAATGCAGATCGCGGGGCTTACCGCCAACGACGCCCAGCGCGCGGCGGCGTCCGTAGTGGTAAGCCAGGGCGGTCGAGGCGAGCACCGTGGCGATGAGGATGAAATTATTCATGGGAGACCAGAAGAAAGCGAAACGGTCGCAGGTGTTATCCCGCGACCGTTTCTGTGCAACTTACATCGTGAACGGAGCGAGAGCCTGCGCAGCAGTGGCGGACTTCTTACGCTCGGCGTCCGGCAGCGGGATGAGACCCTTGGCCGACAGATAGCCATCCATACCCCAAGCCTTTTCGCTCGAGAATTCGGTCACGAACTCTTTGATGCCCGGGATCGAACCGACATGGTTCTGCTTCACATAGAAGAACAGCGGGCGGGAAACCTTGTATTTGCCCGAAGCGATGTTGTCGAAGGTCGGAACGACGCCTTCGATGTTGGCGCCTTTGATCTTGTCGCTGTTCTGGTCGAGATAGCTGTAACCGAACACAGCGAATGCAGTCGGGGTCGTGACGACCTTCTGAACAATCAGGTTGTCGTTTTCGCCGGCATCGACCCAACCACCGTCTTCGCGCATTGCTGCGCACTTCGCGCCGGTCATGCCGAGTTCTTTGGCGGCCGGGATTTCGGCGCAACCGTCCTGCATCACCAGTTCGACGAACGCGTCACGCGTGCCGGAGGTCGGCGGCGGGCCGAGCACTTCGATCTTCTCGTTCGGCAGCGACTTGTCGATTTCGCTCCAATTCTTATAGGGATTGGCGACGAGCTTGCCGTTCACCGGGACTTCCTTGGCGAGACCGAGCCAGATCTGCCCTTTGTTGATGTTGGTCACCGGGGCATTCTTCGCGTTGGCGAAGACGATGCCGTCGTAGCCGATCTTCACTTCCGTGATCTTGACGCCGTTCTTTTCGCAATCGGCGAATTCGGACTTGTTCATGGCGCGCGAGGCGTTGGTCATATCGGGATGACCCTCACCGATGCCGGCGCAGAACAGCTTGAAGCCGCCGCCCGTACCGGTGCTTTCCACGACCGGCGTCTTGAACTTGCCGCCCTTGCCGAACTGTTCCGCGACAGCGGTGCTGAAGGGATAAACGGTGGACGACCCGACGATGCGGATCTGGTCGCGGGCCTGGGCCGCGCTAACGACCAATACGGTCGCTGCTGCCGCCAGGGCGAGGGATTTCAGGGTCATAATGGCTAATCTCCAAATTTGGATCGCACGGCGGATGCCGAATGGTCGCGACCCTAGGTAGGCCTGGAGTCCTTTTTATGAAAATAATATTACGGTTGTGTGACACGCCAGAAAGCGCAGAAATCTGCGGTTTTTCCGGTCAAAAATGTCAGGGCAGCGCGGGTAGATACACCGTGAAACGCGCCCCCACGCCGACCACGCTTTCGATGGCCAGACGGCCGCGATGGTGATTGACGATGTGCTTCACAATGGCCAAGCCGAGGCCGGTGCCGCCCATCGTGCGCGCCCGGCCCTTGTCGATGCGGTAGAATCGCTCGGTCAGCCTGGGAATATGCTCCGGCTCGATCCCATCGCCGTGATTCTCGACCGAGATGGCGAGGCCTGAACCGCCGATATCCGGTATGCGGTCGATCGCCTGGACGGCAACACGCACCGGCGTGGCGATTCGGCCGTACTTAATCGCGTTATCGATCAGATTGTGAAAGACCTCGGTCAATTCGTCGCGGTTGCCCGGAACCGAGGGCAAATTCGCATCGAATTCGAGGCGCAGCTCCATCTGGCGCTCCTGCGCGCGCCGGCTGAGCAGATCGCGCACGGTGCCGAGAATGCCGGCAATGTCGACCGGTTCGCGTGGACGCACGTGTTCGGTCGCCTCGACACGCGACAGCGACAATAGATTGTCGATCAGGCGCGACATGCGGCTCGCTTCTTCGGCCATGATGCCGAGAAAACGTTCGCGCGCGGCAACGTCTTCGCGCGCGGGGCCGCGCAAGGTTTCGATGAACCCGACGATGGCCGAGATCGGCGAGCGCAGCTCGTGGCTCACATTCGCGACGAAATCCTGGCGGATCTGCTCGGCCTGACGCGAATCGGTCATGTCGCGGAATGTCAGCATCGCCCGCGTCGGACCGTTGCCGGGCACTGCGGTCGCGCGCGCCACCAAGGTACGCGGCACCGGCAGCAGCAAATCGATCTCGGCGACACGTTCCGCGACGCCACGCAGCACGGCATCGGCGATTTCCAGCACCATGGGGTGGCGGAAGGATTGCGCGAGATCGCGGTTGCGGTAGCTCGCCTGCAGCAAGTCCACGGCGGCACGATTGGCGAAAATCACCTCGCGCTGTGCGCCCAGTAGGATGACTGGATCGGGAATATGGTCGAGCACGGCAAGCTCGGCTTGTTCCGTGACGATCGGCAAACGCTCCGCCACGCCTTGACCCCCGCGACCTCGTGAAGATGCTGAGTGGTACTCCGCGTCTTATCCGGAAGTCAAAACGGAAAAGAGAACAGTCCCGATTGTGGCAGCGCTCGGCTCGCCGACGGCGTGTCGGCCAATTAGAGAATTTGGCAAAGAAAAAGCCCCGACTGCGGTAGCAGTCGGGGCGAGTTCAACAGGGAGGAACAAACAGAAAGAAACTTTACCTCGAGGCTGTTTAGGCCGCGGCGGATCCGGTCCAATCGTTGGAGGCCGTGCTCGGCGCCCAACCCTTCAGACCCGGAACCGAAAGGCGATGGCCGTCGATCGGCTCACCCACGACAACTCGCGGGATGTCCGAGCGCTTAATGCCGATGTCGGCAAGCTGGCGATCGGTGAGCTGCGAGAGCTCGGCGAGTTGGAGGGCGCGGACGATCGCGCTGGTCAGGACGTTGAAGACCGAACCGATCGCCGAGATCGCTTTGCCGACATAAGCGGCGACAGTCAGCGCCTGCTGGCGGCGCGCTTCGGCATAGAAGCGGCTCTGGTCATCAAGGCTCAAGCCGGGGATCGGCGAGCTGAATTCTGAGTTGATCATGATCTTTTTCTCCTTCATCGGATCGCTGCAACCTTGCCGCGCTTCCGTGTTGCAAAAAGAAATAGAACAAAAAGATGGGATACTGTTAGCGTTATCTCTGCACGTCAGCTATGCAATCTGTGCATGATCCTTAAAAAACTCTTTATTTTTCAATATCATAAATAGTTCACAATGATGCGTGATGTCCTGTCACAAACGAAAAAGGCGCGGTGAATTCCCACCGCGCCCTCTGAATTATATTGGAAAAATTAGCCAGGGACGCCGTTCGCATTGCTCGAATTGCGGCGCGATGGGTCTTCCTGGCGCGGGAGCGCATCCCGGATCAAGGTGGTCATTGCATCGCGGAATTCCGCCGTTTCCGGGCCCGCCGGAGCCGGAATGGAGATCCAGGCGGAGGAATAGGGTTCGCCGCCGCCGCAATAGACCGCGCTGGCCGCCACAGTCGAACCAGCCGAACCGCCGGCGCCCGCAGCGAGTTGATTCGCCCCGCGGCAGATGTTCTGCGCCAACGGCCGGCCGGGCACGTTGAAGACAACGACCAGCCGTTGGGTCCGGATATCGTCGGTCGCGGCAATGGTGGGTTTGGGGAACGTACTGAAATTGCGGCTGAAGCTCTCAACCAGGGCCGCATCCACGCCCGGCTGACGGCCCGGATAGGGCTGGCCGACAACAACGATCGGAAAGCCGCCGGCACGCCCCGCATTGTTGAAGAAGAGATAAGGATCATCGATGTGATAGGTCGTTCCCGACGACGTGACGCAGCCCGCCAGAGCCACGGCAAAACCGGCAGCCACGGCGGATTTCTTCATCATATTGATCATGGGCTTATGTCCTCGTTGTACCGGCTAAACACCGCGCGGCCGGAACTATTCCGTTTTCAAACATGACCGTGAACACAGCAATCGATTATGGTTGGGTCCTAATATAAGCCGGGGGGCAAACATGGCCACACATCATGAGTACGATTACATCATCGTTGGGGCCGGATCAGCCGGCTGTGTGCTGGCCAACCGGCTGAGCGCCGCCCCTGATATCCGCATCCTGCTGCTCGAAGCCGGAACGCGCGACACCGATCCCTGGATCCGCATTCCCTTCGCCTGGGTCAAGATGGTGCTCGAGCGCCGCAACGACTGGGGCTACGACACCGAACCCGAACCGGGCCTCGATGGCCGCCGCATGGAGATGATCCGCGGCAAAGTGTTGGGCGGCTGCTGGTCGATCAATGCCATGGCCTATGTGCGCGGCAACCCGGGCGATTACGATCGCTGGGCCAAAGGCGGATTGACCGACTGGGGCTTCGATCAGGTCCTGCCCTACTTCAAACGCGCCGAAAGCTGGCAAGGCGGCGGCGACGCTTATCGCGGCGGCACCGGGCCGATCCGCACCATCGCATCGCATTCCACCGATCCGATTCACGACGCGTATCTGGCGGCCGCGCGCGAGCTCGGCATCCCCTGGACCGACGATTACAACGGCGCGCAGAACGAAGGCATCGGCTACGCCCATCACACGATCCGCGCCGGGCGGCGCGAAAGCGGCGTGACCGCTTATTTGCGCCCCGCATTGGCGCGTTCGAACTTACAGATCGAAACATCGGCGTTCGTCATCGGCCTTACGTTCGACAACGATCGGGCTGTCGGCGTCACATACGAACAGAACGGTGCGAGCCACACAGTGCGCGCCGCGCGCGAAGTCATCCTCGCCGGCGGCGTCGTCAATTCACCGCAATTGCTCATGCTGGCGGGCATCGGGCCAGCCGACAAACTGAGGGCCCTCGGCATATCCGTGCGCGCCGACGCGCCCAATGTCGGCGAGAATCTGCAGGACCATATCTCGGCCGGGATCTTCTATAAGCGGCCGAAGCCCGGCCCGGTGCACAGCGAATTGCGCGCCGATCGGGCGGCCATCAATGCCGCGCGCGCCTATCTGTTCGGCAGCGGACCGATGTCCGGTTTTCCCAACCGCTACGCTGCGTTCGTCAAAAGCGATGCCGGCCAGGACATCCCCGACCTGCAATTGCTGTTCAACGCCGGCACCATGGGCGCGCATCTGTGGTTCCCCGGCTGGAAAACTGCGTACGAGGATTCGTTCGGCTGTCGCGCCGCGGTGCTGCATCCCAAAAGCCGCGGACGCGTCGAACTCGCCTCGGCCGATCCCACGGCGAAGCTGCGCATCCGCCAGAACTTCTTCTCGCATCCCGACGACATGGCGCTGCTGAAAAAAGGCCTGCACATGATGCGCGACATGATTGAGCGCCCGGCCTTCGACGCTTTTCGAGGGAAGGCGCTCAAGCCGGACGATTGGAGCGATGCCGGCCTGGAGGCGCATATCCGCAAGACCTGCACGACGGTACATCATCCGCTCGGCACCTGCCGGATGGGCGCGGATGAGGCATCCGTCGTCGATCCGCACTTGCGCGTGCGCGGTGTCGAAGGTCTACGCGTCGTCGATGCCTCGACCATGCCGGACCTCACCGGCGGCAATATCAACGCCGCCGTCATCATGATCGCCGAGAAGGCGGCGGACATGATTCTAGGGAATCGCGCGTCAGCGTAAATTCATCATCGCCAGGAACGACAAGGTGAAGTGGCTGTCGGGCTTGCCGATCTCGTCGTACTGGTCGAAGTGGTTGTTGTCCGGAAAGACCAGACGCGTCACCGATCCGGTCGCCCCTTCCCAGGCGTCCGCGAAGGCTTGGCCCTGGCGCTTGAACTCGTCGAGTTCCTGACCGCCCCAGGCGACGATGGCGGGCGGCAGATCGCCGCGCAGGTAATTCGCAGCACTGTTGCGCTCCGCCATGCCGGCATCCAGGTGCAGATATTCGTTGCGCTTGGACAGGATCACCGGTTCCAGATCGTACGGCCCCGAGGTGACGCCAAGCCCCTTCACCAGATCGCCCGGCAATCCATAGCCGCGCCAGTCGGTCACCGCGACATTGGCCGCCTGATGCGCGCCCGATGAATGGCCCAGCACGAACAGCCGCGTCGCATCGCCGCCCCACGCGGTGGCGTGTTTGGCCACATAGGCCGTCGCATCGCGCGACTGTCGCACCATGAAGTCAAGATTAGCTTCGGGTGCGACCGAAAAATTCACGGCAACGAAGATGGCGCCGGCCTCGACATAGGCCGCGGCCGCCGTGCCCATGGTCGAGCCCTGCTGCACGCGCCAGGCGCCGCCGTGGAAAAACACCACGACGGGCTTCGGTCCATTGCCGGCGGGCATATACACATCCAGCCATTCGTCCGGGTGCGGCCCGAAGGCAACATGCTCAAGGCATTTGTAGGCCGCCTTGGCGGCCTTGGTCCGCGCGGTAAAACGCGCCTGATAGGCGCTGAGATCGGGCACCAGGGTCGCCTGGTCGTACTGCGCATCCAGCGCCGCCTGATCGTAATCAAGATAGATTTTATCCATATGCGAACGCCCTACCCCCTCGGCCCGGTTTGGAGGACAATCATAGCTTGGGGGATATCCGGGGGCCACCTCTCCCGGACGCATTCGATATTGGGGTATCGGCGATGGCTGGGCCGCGCTTTTCGTTCAAGGTCACGATCCTGGTCGTGTTCGCCGTCCTCACGCTCACCCTGAGCGGAGCGATGCTCTACCTCAACTATGCTCGCAATTCCGAAGCGACCCTGCTCGCGGCCGACAATCTGCTCGAACAGAGCAACGCGCGGATCATGGCTGCGATCGACCGGATGATCGAACCTCTGACGACCATCATCGATATCCTGGTCCTGTCGCCCGCCGTGGATGCCGCAGCCGGCGATCTTGAACACCCCCTGGCGCCGATCATGATCGAAAGCCTCGACCGCTTCCCACAGATGGCATCGATCTATCTCGCCAACGGGCGCGGCGATTTCTATCGCGCTGTCGGCTTCAAGGGCGATCGCGACTCGGCGCGCGCCAGCGTGAAGGCGCCCGGCAACGCCATGCTGGCGACGCAGCGCATCAGGACCGATGTCAACGGCCGGCGCGATGCGCGCTGGCGTTTCTTCGATGCCGACGGCGCGGAAGCCGGCACCGAGATCGATCCCGCGACCATCTACGATCCGCGACGACGTCCGTGGTATATCGCCGCGCAGAAAACGCCGAACATCATCGTCACCGACTATTACACCTTCGCTTCGGTCGATTCTATCGGCCTGACGGTGGCGCGGCGCTGGGGCGATGCGAACGACAATGTCGTTGCCGCCGATATGACCATGTCCTCGGTCTCGCAATATCTGGCCGACATGCGCGCGCAACTGCTGGGCAAAACGCAGGGCGCCGAGATCGCCATCGTGCATCGCGATGGCCGCCTGCTCGCCCATTCCGACCGCGCCGGTTTCGAGCGCGCGTTGGCGACATCGAAAGGTGCGCGCATCCCGGCGGTCGGCGAAGTCGGCAGCGGCGTGCTCAGTGCGATTCTCACGCGCCAACAATCGAACGACACGCCACGTCTGCGCTTAACCGACGCTGTGGGTACGGACTGGCTGGCGCGTACAGCACCCTTGCCCGCCGCATTCGGCGAAGGCGCCCTTTTGGTGCTTGCCGTGCCCGCCGAAGACTTCCTGGGGCCCCTGGGACGCACCGCGACCGAAACCCTGATCCTGTCGATGCTGATCGTGCTCGGCTTCCTGCCCATCGTCTATTGGCTGTCGGGCGCGATCTCGGCGCCGCTCGGCCGCGTGACGCGCGAGATCGCCGCCATCCGCCAATTCGATCTCGAACCGCATGCGCCGATCCGTTCGGGCATCGCCGAGATCCAGGATCTGTCGCGCACCCTGGCGGCGGCCAAATTCATGCTCGGCGCCTTCGGCAAATACGTGCCCAAGAACCTGGTGCGCCAGATCGTCGACAGCGAGATCGAACCCAAGCTCGGCGGACAACGCGTGCCGCTCACCGTGTTCTTCAGCGACGTACGCGATTTCACCACGATCTCGGAGGAGGTGCCGCCCGAACGCCTGATGGAGTTCATGTCGGACTACCTCGAAGGCCTCGTCGTCATCATCATGGAGAACCGCGGCACGGTCGATAAATTCGTCGGCGATCAGATCATGGCCTATTGGAATGCGCCGGTACCGAACCCCGATCACATCGCCGACGGCGCCATCGCGCTACTGCGTTGCCGCGACTGGACCAACGCCAAAAACGCCGAGTGGGAGCGCGAGGGCCATCCCATTTTGTACACCCGCTTCGCGCTGCACGAAGGCGACGCCATCGTCGGCAATGTCGGCTCATCCGATCGCATGGACTACACCGTGGTCGGCGCGACCATCAATCTCGGCTCGCGCATCGAAGGGCTCAACAAGGTCTACGGCACGCAGGTGCTGATCACCCATCCGGTCGCCCAAGCGCTCGATCCCAAGCGCTTCGTCTTCCGCCCCATCGATCGCGTGCTGCCGAAAGGTGCGGTCCATCCGCTCGACGTCTACGAGCTTAAGGGTGTGGTACCGCAGGACACCGTCACGCCCGACCTCGCGGTCGTTGAGGCCGACACCACGCTCTGCGACGCCTGGACGGGCTTCTACGGCCGCTATCTGTCACGCGATTGGGCCGCGGCGGAGGATGCCCTCAATCGCTTCACCCAGCACTTCGGCGAGGATAGCGTCACCAAGCTCTATCGCGGGCGCCTGTCCGCGTTCAAAACCAATCCGCCGCCCGCCGACTGGGATGGCGTGATCCGCTACACAGAGAAATAAGACCCATGCCATCTGACTCGCATGCCGCTCTCAATCGCATCTCGCAATTCGAAGATCGCCTGAGCAAGAACGTCTTCAAGCCGGGGGCCACGATCTTTCGCGCCGGCGAGATGGACGATACCGCCTATATCGTGAAAAGCGGCGAGGTGCAGATCGTCACCGAAAACGCCAAGGGTCAGCTCGTGCTGCTGACCACGGTCGGTCCCGGTCAGATCTTCGGCGAGCTGGCGCTGATGAACGAGCGAACGCGCACGGCGGCGGCGCGTACCGAAAGCGGCTGCGAATTGCTGATCATCAAGCCGGCGCAGATCGAGGCATTGCTCGAAAACGCTTCGCCCTTCATCCGCTTCTGGATCGAACACCTGGTCGGGCGCGTGATCGATCTCACGCGCCGGATCGGCTGAGCCCATTCAGACGTCGAACCAGACGTTTTTCGGCAGCGGGAGCTGATCGAGCATCGCTTCGGTGATCGGACCGTTCGGCGCGATACCGTCTTGTTCGCGGAGCGTATGCTCGACCTGACGCGTATGCTGACCGATATGCCAACAGGCCCGCTCCAGCAATTGGTGCACATTTTTGGTGCCGGCGCGCGTCGTAAAGGTCTTGGCCATATCGGCGCGGTCGGTCGAGGCCCACCAAGCCTGCAACACGGCGCGCATCTCGTCGCCGTATGCAGCCATATCGGCATAGCTGGCGATGTCGTCCGGCACCGGCATTTCGTAGGCCACCGCGACCGGCATACCGTGTTCCTGCACCTGCCAGACGAAGGCCTGCACGATGAAGAAGACATGATGCAGCATGCGGCGATGATCCCAGCCGCGATAGGGCACGATCACGCCCTCCGATCCGGCCGGGAACTGATGCGCGTAACGTTGTGCTGCGGCGAGGAATGCATCAGTGCGATCGACCAGTTCCTTGGGCGACATGACCGGCGTCTCGTCCACCACTTCGCCCTTGCCGATCAAGGACGCGAGGTCGACGAGGTTGGCGGCGGCGATGCAGCGATCGCCCTTCACGCCGAGCGGCAAGGTCTTGAGGCCGAAGCGCGCCACCGTCGCGTCCATGCGCTCAGGTTCTTCGGCGATGTTGACGCTGATATAATCGACGCCGCGCGAGCGCAGGAATTCCTTCGCGCGCAGACAGCTCGAACAGCCGGGCTGCCAGTAGAGTTCGATCTGGTCGACTGTGGCTTGCGATGCGCCGTCCATGAGCCTCTCCCGTTTCCAGAGCCGTCATGCTCGGACTCGTTCCGAGCATCCACGGCAACGGCGCGTCTGCGCCGTTATGATTCTTTTCGCGCTATCGCGCTTTCGTGGATGGCCGGTGTGCTTGGCACACATGGAATGTGTGACTCAAGCCCGGCCATGACGGCGGAGTATAGCGGCAAAAATTAATCTTGTTAATGACCCCAGGTGTTCTTGTAGTCGCGCTTGGCCTCGTCGGTCAGATACTTCTCCTCGATCTCGCGGATCTTCGCCATACCCGTGAGCACCGCCTGTTCGACCGGGCCCCATTTGCCGTAAGAGCCCGCCTTGCGCTGGGCGCGGTCGTCGATATAGGCGCCGCCCTCTTCCATCATGGAATTGAGCTTCTCCCACGACGCCTGCAGGCCCCAGGTCGCGGCGATGGTGGGATACATCACCAGGCAGGCGCCGAGATCGGCATATTCCTGGTTGCTCGGCGCGGGCTCGACCGTGTTGGCCCACAGCGCGAAGACGGGTGCCGGGATTTCCTTGCAGGCGCGTTTCAATTGTTCGCGCGTCTCGCAGGAATTCAGCCAGATGAAATCGGCCCCGCCGTCCTTCACATAGGCAATCGAGCGTTCGAGCGCATCGTCGAAACCGCCATCCTGCGCGCCCAAGGAATCCGTGCGCGCACAGATGACGAATTCGGGATCCATCTCGTTGCGCGCCGCCACGGCGGCCTTCAGCTTGCCGACATGCTCGGCCAAGGACACGCAACGCCGGCCCGCCTCGGTCGCGGATTTTTTCGGCGCCTCTTGGTCCTCGAGCTGCAAGCCCGCCGCCCCCGCACGGCAGATTTCGCGCACCGCGTAATCGGCGTTCACCGCATTGCCATAGCCAGTGTCGCAATCGACGAAGATCGGGATGTCGCAAATGGCGGCGGCATGGCGCACATGATCGGCGACATCGCGTAGACCGATGAAGCCGTTGTCAGGTACGCCGAGAAGGAAGGCCGACATCTGCGAGCCGGCGAAAAAGAAGGACTCAAACCCGGCGCGCTCGGCCATCTTGGCATACAGCGGCGAAAAGCCGCCCGGCATCACGGTGCAGCGCGGCCCGGTCAGCAAGGCGCGGAATTTCTGGCGCTTGGCGCGCACGGCGTCATGAGCATTGGCGGCGATCATCGGTGGCTCCCTCCCTGTGGTTCCGTTGCGCGGCGTTCAACTTATCGCGAGCGCCGCCCGGACTTCGCCGTCATGCTAGCGGGCCGTGTTGTGGCGGGCAAACCGGCGTTATACTTGCAAACCCGCCATTTCCGCCGTCGCGCGCGCCGGGTTTACTGCCGCTCATCCGCCGGCGCGCAACACGCCATTAAGCGCCGGTTCAGACTCCTAGGTTAAATTCCCATATTGCAACGCGGAGAGACTTTCGTGTCTCTTTATGGTCACGGCCCTCCTGAACGTAAAACCTTCTCAGAGGCAAAAGTGCAAAAGACTGATCGGAACGCCCCAACGGACGAACGCTCCTTCTCTGTGCCCAATGTTATACTTGGGGCAGTGGCGCTCGCCGCCCTCGCGGCCGCAACGCTCATGGCTCCGTCCCTCGCGAATGCCGGCTCGCTCGAGGATTACCAACGCGCCAACCGCCCGGCGGTCACGCACACGGTCGAAGAAAGCCTGACTGCGATCAACGATTACACCGCGGCGATCGAAGCCGATCTCGAAGATCAACAATTGAGCGTCAGCCAGCGCCGCACCGCGATCTATCAGCGCGCCTATCATTGGATGACGTTGTACAAGTGCGACGAGGCGATCCCCGGCTTCACGGCCCTGATCGAGGGCAGCGATCCCCGCGTCGGCACTTTGCTCGAAAACGATCCGCTGTATGCCGAAAGCTACAAGTGGCGCGCGGTCTGCCGCTACACCGTGTTCGACCTCAGAGGCGCCATCGGCGACATCCAGGCGGCCCGCCGCCTGCGCCCTGCGGACTACACGATCAGACGGATGGATATGGAGATGACCTTATCCAACCTGCCGCTGGATGGGTGAGGCGTCTCTAACTTTGTAATAAGATCCGCGACAACATCGCCCGGGGTGAAAAGCCTCAACCGACGTGACATAGCGCCGCCCATCCGCTCTTTCCGTCCCAATTTTACCCCCGATTATCCCAAGACTGACACTGGCTGTCACAGGCCCCCGCGCCGTAAGTTTTCCCTACCTTCACGGGGAAACACACAGTGTCCAACGCTTTACAAATTCACCAGATCGCCACCCGCCTGATCGCGCTGCACGGGCCCGAGGCACGCACCGTCGCCGCCACGAAGGCCGACGAGATGCTGGCCAGCGGCAAACTGTACGAGCGCCGCACTTGGCGGCGCATCCAGGAAGAGGTCGAGCGCGC
This sequence comes from Rhodospirillaceae bacterium, assembly GCA_947467145.1. GTDB lineage: Bacteria > Pseudomonadota > Alphaproteobacteria > Rhodospirillales > UBA2165 > CANIGJ01. The sequence goes on from CANIGJ010000007.1 coordinate 122,056, forward strand.
CCTCGGCCGCGACCTGCTCGGCGATTTCCCGGGCCTGGTGGCCGGCCTCTATCGCGATCATGCCGAACCTCTGGCGCGGTTCACCCCATTCGCGGACGAGACGGACGCAAACGATCCGGCCGCCAATCCGCAATTTTTCACCGCTTGGCCCCTATCAACCAAATGGATGTCATCATGATGAAAAAAGCCGAACTGTTCCGCGCCCTCGCCGCCGACAAACGCCGTCAGGCCGACGCCGCCTGGAACCCGCACACCGTGCGCCAGTGCCTGGAGATCGCCAAATCCTACGAGCGCCGCGCGCAACTTGAAGAGAAGAAAGGCGCCACGCTCTATGCCGACGACGCCGATTACGGCGATGGCATCCCTCAGTGGCCGCGCCGGATGGAAATCCGCCCGAGCCGCGCCAGCATCCTCGCCGGCCCCGGCATCGCCGCCGAGTAATACGACCCGAATTTAACGAACCCCCGAAGGGCTTTCCCCCGAGCCCGACCCCAGCCGCCACCGCGATCCCCCCTCGCGGTGGCGGTCCCCTAACCGGTTAGTTGTTTCGCCGCGCCACCGCGTTCTCTAGGATCGAACAATCCCGTTTATAAAGCGGGCCCGTGCAAAACGGATGGTCCTGAAGATGCGGTGGCGGTTCGAAGATTTGTCCACGTTCCTGGCCGTCGTCGAGGCAGGCGGCATCTCGGCCACAGCCCGCCGGCTCAACCTATCCAAATCCCTGATCAGCAAACGCGTCAGCGACCTTGAAGCCGATCTCGGCGTTCAATTGTTGCAACGCTCGACCCGCGCCATCCGCCCGACGCCCGACGGCGAAGCGCTGATCGAGCGCATGGGCCCGCTGGTGCGCGAGATGATTGATTCGGCCGAGCAACTCACCAGCGGCGCCGGCACGTTGACCGGACGGCTGCGCATCGCGGTACCGATGAGTTTCGGCACCATGTATCTGGCGCCCATGTTGGCGGCCTTTGCGGCGGCGCACCCCGCTCTCGAACTCGCCATCGACCTCGACGACAAGACGGTCGATCTGGTACGCGGCGGCTACGATGCCGCCATCCGCATCGGCACCCTGCCCGATTCAAGCCTGATCGCGCGCCACGTCTGCGACGCGCATCGTCTGGTGGTGTGCAGCCCTGCCTATAAAAAAGCGCATGGCCTGCCCGCCGACATCGCCGATCTCACCAACCATGCCTGTATCGATTATGCGAACCTGCATTCCAGCCAGCTGTGGCAGTTCGCCCCCGCCCGCCCGGGGGGCCGGCCCCGCGCCGTCACACTGGCCAGCCGTATCGTCGCCAACAACGGCGAAGTCATGCGCGAGATGGCGATCGCCGGCCTCGGCCTTGCCACGTTGCCGATTTTCATCTGCGCCGACGCCTTGCGGGACGGCCATCTGATCGAGGCGCTGGCTGCCGTCCGCCCGGCCCCCGCCCCGATCCAGATCGTCTATCCGCAGACCAAGACGCCGTCGGCCAAGCTGCGCGCTTTCATCGATCATATCGCGGCGGCGTTTGCCCAAGGGGCACCTTGGGAGCACTGGAACAAGCCGGCAAAAAGCGCGAAACTGCGCACACGCAAAAAATAGGGCAAAAATAGGGAGAACACCTCATGGCCTCCAACAAGGATCGCGATCTTCTGGCCCATGTCGGCCCCGGCACACCGATGGGCGGCATGCTGCGCCAATATTGGATGCCGGCGGCGAAGTCGGCCGAGTTCAAGGCGGACGGCGACCCAGTACGGCTCAAACTGCTGGGCGAGGAATTGATCGGCTTTCGCGATTCAGCGGGGCGCGTCGGCGTGATGGATCATCGTTGCCCGCATCGCTGTGCATCGCTGTTTTTCGGCCGCAACGAAGAAGGCGGGCTACGCTGCGTCTATCACGGCTGGAAATTCGATGCGGATGGCAAGTGCCTGGATATGGCGAACGTGCCCCCGCATCAGGACTTCAAACACAAGGTCCATGCGAAGGCCTATAAGACGGCCGAACGTAACGGACTCGTGTGGGTCTTCATGGGCGATCAGGCGAACGTCCCGGCGCTGCCGCAGATCGAAGCGACCTTGGTCGCCGAAAGCGACAACCATATCGACATGTTCATGCGCGAATGCAATTGGCTGCAGGCGCTCGAAGGCGATCTCGATACCAGTCATGTCGGTTTCCTGCACGGCGGGCATCGCGTGGTGAAGGATTATCAAGATGACGACGTGGCGCGCTACGGCGTGCTGCGGCGCGATCCCGAATATGCGCTGGCCGAAACGCCGTGGGGCGCGACCTACGGCGCGTACCGCCCGGCCGGCGAAGGCCAGACCTACTGGCGCATCGGGCAGTTCATGTTTCCGTTCTGGTCGATCACGCCGTCCGCGCCGTTCGGTCTGCAAGTCTACGCACGGGCCTGGGTACCGCTCGACGATACGCACACCATGTCTTTTCGCATCGTGTGGCGCGAAGGCCGCATGAAAGGCGTGAAAAACGAGACGACCGATCCGAACGTCGCGCTATCGAGCGGCAAGCTGCTGCCCAATACCACCGATTGGCTCGGGCGTTATCGCCTCGCCGCCAATAAGGACAACGACTACCTGATCGACCGCGACGTGCAGTGCACCCAGACCTATTCCGGCATCGACGGCATCTCACAGCAGGACCAGTGCGTGACCGAAAGCATGGGCTCGCTGACCGATTGGGATTTCGAGCATCTGGCACCCAGCGATCGCATGATCACCACGATGCGCCGACGACTCATGGGTGCACTAAAATCCGTCCAGGACGGCGCACGGCCGCCGATGGCCGACACGCCCGAGGTTTATTACCAGGCACGCGGCGGCTATTTCGAAGCCCCGGAAGGCATCGAGATGATGAAGCTCTACGCCCAGAAGGTCGAAGAGACGCGCGCGACGATTCCGTATGCGGTGGCTGCCGAATAAAAGGCCGCGGATTAAAAGGGCGCCTCAGTACTGCGGCGGTTTGTGCAGCTGCGCCGCTTGGTCGATGCCGAACATGAAAACGACCACGCCGATGACAACGGCGAGAATCATGAACATCAGGATGGTGTAGCGATGGAAGTTGCCCTCACGGCGCGATTTCAGACGGCTGATGCGCATGTAAAGTGTCGAGAAATGCCGATCGATGGCATTGATGCGGTTGATCTCGTTCACCTGCCAGAACTGATACATGAGCAGGACGAAGATCGCGCCACAGGCGAGCAGGATCGAAACGATCTTCATGATGTCGACGAGCTTGCTGCCAGCCTCGGTAAGCGCCGCGAGGGCAATGAGAGAGCCGAAGACGATGAGCGTGGCTCCAACCGTGCGCCATTGGATGCTTTTGGCGAACAAGATCGACGTGGAGGCCTCACGGTGCAGCAGTTCGAGCTCGCGGTGGGTCGACTCGTCGAGACTGGATGGCTCGTTGACGAACGCCTCTTTCTCGGGCTTCGCGTCCTTGGCGTCGGACTTATCGTCCTTCGCGTCCTTGGTAGGCGCCTTGCTCGGCTTCACGGACATGCGGGCGTCCTCCACGCTGTCACTATCGGACCAACACTAGGCCGATTCGGCCTTTATAGGGAAGCTCGCGCCGCCGGCTTGATCTAAATCAAGGCTGCTCAGTGCCCACGGCGCTAAGGTTTTCTGGCATCCGGCTTCCCGGCCGAATGCACGTCCGGCCCCCAGCTGGATGCCCTCCCTATCATTCGCCGGGGCCTCGCTCCCAATCCTGTAGGTCCCGGCGACCCTTTCTCTAGTGCGGCTTTTTTCCCGCCTCGATCTCGCGGATGCCATAAGTATTGGCGTAATCGCGCTGGTTTTCGGACGGCATGAACTTGGCCTCAAGCTCCTTCACCAGCGCATTGCCGTTGAGATCGCGGAAATCGATCATGCCCTCGGGCCGTGCCTTCACCTCCGCGCCCCATGTGCCCAGGCCCTGTAGCCCGTCCTTCTTGAAGGCGTTCAAGGCCTGCCATGCGCCCTGCAAGGCGCCATGGGCTGCAATGGTCGGATGCATGAAGATCTTGAGCCCAAGGCTTTCGTACTGTTCGAGGCTCTTGGAGCCCTTGGCGCCGCCAGTGACCAGTAGCGGGCCCGGAATCTCCTTGGCTGCGCGCGCGATCTGATCGACATCCTCGATCGCATTGAGCCAGACGAAATCAACGCCGCCGTCGGTCATGTAGGCTTTGCAGCGCGCCAAGGCATCTTCGAACCCGCCGCCTTCGGAGCCGATGGAATCGGTGCGCGCACAAATGACGAAATCGGGATCGACCTCGTTGCGCGCCGCCACCGCGCAGCGGTATTTGCCGACCGCTTCGTCGATCGAAATACACCGCCGCCCGCCGCCGGTTCCGGATTTTTTCGGTGCTTCCTGATCCTCGATCTGCAAAGCGGCGACGCCGGAGCGCACGATCTCCTGCACCGAATACCAGACGTTGGCCGCATTGCCGAAGCCGGTGTCGGCATCGAGCAGGATCGGGATGTCGGTTCGCGCCGCGATGTGGCGCGCGTGATCGACGATATCGCGCAAACCAATGACGCCGGTATCCGGCACGCCAAACAGGAAGCCCGACATCTGCGAGCCGGCGACGAAGAAGGCCTCGAAACCCGCTTCCTGCGCGACCCGCGCCAGCATGGGCGAGAAGCCGCCGCACATGGTTGTCATCTGCGGCCGCGTCAGCAGCTCGCGGAACTTCAGGCGTTTCTGTTTTACCGGATCGACGAAGGCCATATCACTCACCCTGTTGTGTTGTTCCCGTCCTATTGTTCTGTGGGACGGCACCCCCTAACGTGGCAGACGTGGAGGCACCTAATCAACCGTCTGCGCCAAGCGTTCCTAGTGGCCAAAAATCGCCGGCGATGCAATTGCTCGGCAATGCCGATTTCCGCCGCGTGTGGATCGCGGGGGCGCTGGTCGGTACCATGCGCTGGCTCGATACCCTGGCGGTCGGCGTCTATGTGCTGAACGTCACCAATTCGCCGTTCCAGGTGGCGCTGATCCTGTTCCTGCGCACCATCCCGATGTTCCTGTTCGGCGTGGTCGCCGGCGCCATCGTCGAAAAGATCGACCGGCGCACCTTGCTACTCAGCGTCGTCGCGGCGCTGGCGCTGGCCTATATCGTGCTCACGATCCTCACACTGACCGGGCATCTGCAGATCTGGCATCTCGGCGTCGGCGTGTTCATCCTGGGGCTCTACTTCGCCATCGAACTGCCGACCCGGCGCACCATGATTGCCGACATCGCCGGCATGGAGCGCCTCGGCCCCGCCATGGGGCTGGAAAGCACCACCACCAATTTCACCCGCATGATCGGCCCGTTCGCCGGCGGCATCCTGTTCGAGATTTTCGACATCGCCGGCACGCAGGCGCTGGGCGGCCTGCTCTACGGCATTTCCTTCATCCTGATCGCGACGGCAGGCTACACCAAACGCCAGCCGAAGCCCGACGCCGAGCGGCGCTCCATCCTCAGCGACATCGCCGATGGGCTGAGGTTCGTCGCACATCACCGGATCGTGCTGGCAACCTTGCTGATCACGGTCAACAGCAACATCTTCGCCTATTCCTACATCACCATGGTGCCGGCAATCGCCAAACAGGTGATGGGACTGTCCGCCTTTCCGACCGGGCTGCTGATGACCGCGGAAGGCTTCGGCGCGGTGATGGGGGCAACGACGGTGGCGTTCCTCTCGAAGCCGCAGCGTTTCAATCAGGTCTATTTTTTCGGCGCGCTCTTGTATCTGTCCGCCATCTTCCTCTTCGCGGCGTCGCACATCTTCTGGATCGCACTGCCGGTCATTTGCATCGGCGGGCTCGGCGGTGCGTGCTTCGGCTCGATGCAATCGACCCTGATCGTCGCCAACACGCCGCCCGAGATGCGCAACCGCATCATGGGCGTGCTCGCCATGGCGATCGGCGCACAGCCCATCGGCGTCCTGCTCGTCGGCTGGCTGTCGGAACTGTACGGCCCCGTGGTCGGTCTGATGACAACCAGCGGCATCGGCATCGCGACGATGGCGCTGGCCGCGCTGATCTGGCCGGAAATGACCAAGCGGCGCGAGGTAGCGCCGTAACGTCTTACTCGGCGGCTACCGTGCTCTTCGCATCCGCGATGGTCGCAAGCTGCGCGTCGTACACATCCGGCCACGGCCGCTGCTCGGGTGCGAGGAAGAAGCCACCGCGCTTGGTGGCGTAGGCGGCCGGATTGTCGGCCGACGGCGGCAAGGTGCCGTCCTTCGCAAGCGCCTTGGCGGCCATCAGCAAACGGCGGCGAGTCATCGTGATCATGCGATCGCTGGGCGCCAGATGCTCCCAATCGTGATCGGTGATGTCGCCCATGCTTTCGGTGACCGCCTGATCCTGCTGATGGATGCCGGGGATGCCGGTGAAGCTCTGCGTGCGCTGCACTTCGCGGTCCATCAGGAAGTCATTGCCCTTGTTGGCGGCGACACGGAAGCGGCCGAGCCAGTCGGTCGTATTGGGCAACAGATCGTCGACGCCGGAGGGTGCGCTCGGGCCTTCCTTCGCACCGATCATGACGAACATCATGTGCGTGTCGTCGAGCGGCACCCAGGCGCGCGCCAAACGGTAATGGTTGAAGTCGATGAAGGGCGCCAAGGTCCAGCACGGGAACATGAAATGCGCGATGCGCCAGTAGGTGAGCCCGTTTTCCGCCGGGCGGTAGGCGCCGTAGAAGGTGCCGGTGTCGGTGTCGGCGACCTTGTATTCGGGATCGCGATGTACCGCGCCAAAACGCGTCGGATCGTTGGGTTCGAAATCCTTGCTGCCCATCGAGCCGTAATGCAGGAAGTTGAGGTGCGACGTATCGATGTCGCCTTCGAGTCCCTGCAGCCAATTGCATTCGCGCATGGCGAAAGTGATGTTGCAGTCGTCTTCGGGAAAGGTGTTGGCGAAGATGTCCGGTAGCGCCGGCGCTTCGTCGGCCTTGCCCATATAGACCCAGACGAGGCCGTTACGCTCCTGCGCCTTGTAGGCCTTGGCATGGACCTTGTGCTTGAAGTCTTGGTGCGGCGGCACGTTTGCCATATCGAGGCAGTTGCCGTCGGTATCGAACTTCCAACCGTGATAGACGCAGCGGATGCCGCCTTCTTCGTTACGCCCGAAGAACAGCGACGCGCACCGATGCGGACAGCGATGATCCATCACGCCGATCTTGCCGCTGGTGTCGCGGAAGGCGACCAATTGTTCGCCCAGCAGCTTGAGGCGCACCGGATCGCCATCGGCCTTCAGCTCGGAGGATTTCAACGCCGGCAACCAATAGCGGCGCATCAATTCGCCCATCGGCGTTCCGGCACCAACCTTGGTCAGAATTTCGCTGTCGGTCATCGACGTCATCGGCCTCTCCGTTTTTTACACCGCATCGTTTTTGGTCAAATGCGAACGTTGATTTTGCAATGGTGCCGCATCCCCCTTGCGACGACAAGAGCGAGTCAAATCAGAATCTATCGAGAATCGACCAAGTTGGGATATCGCCCAGGAAAAATCGAGGTCGAATCCGGGTGCGACTCCAGGCACTTAGAATGACTCGCAACACGGGAATTGACGCCAACAAATGAGTCGTCTTATCTACACGCCAAGCGAGAATGGACAGCTCGCACCAACGGCCTTCATGAGGGGATGACAGGCTGAATGAGTAGTGCCACAGCCACCAACGCCAAGATCGATTTTTCGAAACTTTCGGTGGTATTCAGCCAATTGGGCGGCGAGTACGCCGATGTCGAGCGTCACCTCGGCATCCTGGGCATCCGTACACTGCGCGCCAGCGCCGATTACGACAAAGTCTGCCGCACCATCGAGCGCGACAAACCCGATCTCGTGCTGTGCGGCATGCGCCCCGGCCAAGCCGAAGCCCATACCCTGATGCATGGCATCCGCCACCAGGATATCGGCAGCAATCCGTTCCCCGTCCTGATCTCGATCGCCGATCCCATGTCGCCCGGCGACAGCGCCACCGCGATCAATACCGGCCTCGACAGCCTGCTCGTCGCACCCTTCGATCGCGATAGCTTCGTGCGCCGCGTCACCGATCTCGCCTATAACCGCAAGAAATTCGTGGCAGCACCGGGCTATATCGGGCCGACGCGCCGTGTATCGACCCGTACCGAGGTCGGCGCGGGCGAAGAATTCGAGGTGCCCAATCCGGTCCACGCCGCGGGTACCGGCATGTCGCGCGAGGATTTGTGGCGCCAGATCTCCGAGGCTTCGCAGGGGCTGACGACGCGTAAGCTGTCCAACGACGTCGCCGCCATCCGCCGCCTGTTCTATGAACTGGCGCCCGACTATGAAGCCGGCAACATCAACGATCACTTCCACCGCCGCATCGCGGACCTGCACAACATCGTCGCGATGATCCAGCGGCGCGGCATGAAGCTCGGCAATCGCGATCTCGTGAGCATGTGCGAACTGGCCAATAACGTCCTGGGCGAGATCAAGGAACGGCCGATCCCGCCCAATCTCAAGCATCTGCGCGCCCTGCCGAAGCTGGTCGGCGGTTTCCAGATGGCGCTGGCGGCGATGCCCGAACGCCGGCCCTTTAAGGCCGGCTGACCAGCCAGGCCGCCGCCCCTCATCCGATTAGAAGGGCGGTTAACGTTAAATTATCTAAGCAATATCAATAATATGTTCGGGGCAACGTCATCGGGCGGTCGCATTGGCGCGTCATACATGCGCCAAGAGCCAAAAATGCGGGGATCATTACCCGAGTTCCGGATACGCAGCCTTATACGTATGTCGCGTCTCTAGTCAGACGTACAAACGGCGTTTATGTGCTCCCAGATTGGGTGATCGAGTACCGGCTAAACCCTTACGAAGTCACGAGGACACGATGTCTTATCTTCGTCTCGCCTTGCTTCCGCGCTACGCCCTGCTGAGTTTATCGATCGCCGTCGCGATCCTCTCCGGGATCGGTCTTTACTTCGTCCTGCCGCAGAACCCCATCCTGATGACGACCCTCATCATCGGCGGCGCCCTCGGCCTGCTGGGGATGCGCGATCTACTGCAGAAACGCCATGCGATCCTGCGCAATTATCCGATCTCGGCGCATCTGCGCTTCTTGCTTGAATCCATCCGTCCCGAAATGCGGCAGTATTTTTTCGAGGACGAAAAACACAGCATGCCGTTCAGCCGCGACAAGCGCGCCATCGTCTATCAGCGCGCCAAGCTACAGCTCGACAAACGGCCCTTCGGCACCAATTACGACGTTTACGCCCCGGGCTACGAATGGGTGAACCATTCGATGTCGCCCAAACATCTGGACGAGACCGATTTCCGCATCACCGTCGGCGGCCCCGAATGCACCAAGCCCTACTCGGCTTCGATCTTCAACATCTCCGCCATGAGCTTCGGCGCACTTTCGCCCAACGCGGTGATGGCGCTCAATAACGGCGCCAAGGCGGGCAAGTTCGCGCACGACACCGGCGAAGGCGGCTTCAGCCCGTATCATCGCAGCGGCGGCGGCGACATCATTTGGGAAATCGGCTCGGGCTATTTCGGTTGCCGCAATCTCGATGGCACGTTCAACGGCGAAAAATTCGCCGACGTCGCCGCCAACGAACAGATCAAGATGGTCGAGCTTAAGCTCAGCCAGGGCGCGAAACCCGGCCATGGCGGCGTGTTGCCGGCACCCAAGGTGAGCGAAGAAATCTCGCTCACGCGCGGCGTGCCGGTCGGCGAGGATTGCATTTCGCCCGCCAGCCATTCGGCATTCAGCACGCCCGTTGAGATGATGCAGTTCATCGGCGAAATGCGCCGGCTGTCCGGCGGCAAGCCCGCCGGCTTCAAGCTGTGCGTCGGCCACGAATGGGAATTTCTGGCCTTGTGCAAGGCGATGCTGAAAACCGGTATCTATCCCGATTTCATCGTCGTCGACGGCAACGAAGGCGGCACGGGCGCTGCCCCACTCGAATTCCTCGATCACCTGGGCAAGCCGATGCGCGAAGGCCTCACCTTCGTGCATAACGCCCTGATCGGCATCGGGGCGCGCGATCGCATTCGCGTCGCGGCCAGCGGCAAGATCGTCTCGGCCTTCGACATCGCGCGCGCGATGGCGCTGGGTGCGGATTGGTGCAATTCGGCGCGCGGCTTCATGTTCGCGCTGGGCTGCATCCAATCGCAGTCGTGCCATACCGACCGCTGCCCCACCGGTGTTGCAACGCAGGACAAGACACGCCAGCGCGCCCTTGTCGTTCCCGACAAATCGCAGCGCGTCGCCAACTTCCATCGCGCGACGATGGATTCACTGGGTGAACTGACCGGTGCGGCCGGCCTTGACCATCCGACGCAGTTCGAGCGCAGCCATATCTCGCGCCGCATTTCAGCGCGTGAGGTCGCAACCTTCGCCGATCTGTATCAGGGCCTGCGCCATGGCGAATTACTGAGCGGCACCGAGAATCCGAAGTACAAGCGCGCATGGGAGATGGCCGACGCGGACAGCTTCCGCCCGGCCGTCATCGACCGGCGCTCGGCCGGACGACGTACGGCGACGGCAGCCGAATAATCTACTTCCAGTTCACGTCCCAGACGTTCAGCCCGAAGCCGGTGTAAGAGCCGAGCGGCGGAATATTGACGTCGCTGGAATGCACGAAGATCACCGGATTGCCAGTCAGCGGGATGGCGTAAGCCCGCTCGGTCGCCGCATCGAACAGCTTGCGGCCGATCTCCTTGCGCTTGGCCGGATCGACGGTCGTCTGAACTTCATCGGCCCAGCCGTGGACTTCGCGATCGCCCGAATAATCGCGGGGCCCCGGCGCGAACAGGAACGACGCGGTACCCGATACGTCGGGCATCAGCCCCGCCGGATAGCTGGCGACGATCACTTCGATATGACCATCGGATTGTTTCTTGGCATAGGTCGCCAGCGCCAATGAATCGACCTTGGCCTTGATGCCGATCTTGCTCATCTGGTTAGCGGCGGCCTCGGCGAAGCGCTTCATTGGCCCCAGGAACGTCGTTACGTCGAGTTCGAACCCGTTGGGATAGCCGGCCTCAGCCAACAGCTTCTTCGCTCCTTCCGGATCATAAGGCGGCAATTTGGCGCCATAGGCACAGCCCGCCTGGAACTCCCAGCACAGCGATTGCGGATTGCGCTTCAGCGGCTGTTCGTTGACCAGAAGCTTGCGCAACTCGTCGCGGTTCAAGGACATGGCGATCGCTTTGCGCACGCGCACGTCCTGCAACGGCTTCTTGCCGGAACGGCCCTGCGCATCGAAGGCGATGTAGGTCCAGGCGATGCCTTCGCCCAGGGTCATCGCCTTGCCCAGCTGCTTGGCCAGATGCTCGGCCTGGGAAATATCGACATCGCGCAGGATGTCGAGATTGCCGGCCAGAAACTGCGCCATCTGCGTGCCGGAATCGGGAATGAAGGCAAAATCCAACCGCCCAACATTGGTGACGGGGCGCGCCGGGCCGCCATGGGCATAGGCCTTGTTGCGCTCCATGAGCACGCCCTTGTTCTCGTCAACCTGCGTCGTGCGATACATGCCGGTGCCGACGGGGGCGCGCCCGAAGGCAACCTTGTCGTCCATCTTCTCGTGCACATGCTTGGGCAGAATGGCGGTGAGATAAGCCATGCGCGATTCATCGAACGCAGTTGGTTCGAGCGCGATCACTCGCAAAGTATTGGGCCCGAACTTCTCCGCTTTGCTGATCCACGACCAGAAAGTCTTAAAGCGCAGTTTCGTATTCGGATCGGCGAGCCAATTGATGGTGTAAACCGCATCGTCGACGCTGAACGGCTGACCGTCGTGCCATTTCACATCGGTGCGGACCTCGAACTCCAACGTCTTGTCGTCGATGCGCTTCCAGGCTTTCGCCAGCAGGGGTTCGAACTTGTTGGTCTTTTCATCATAGGCGATCAATGAATCGTAGACGATGGCCTGCGCCATCGAGGTTTCGCCTGTCGGCGACATGTAATAGTCGATGCCGCGGATCGGCTCCTGGAACGCCATACGCAGCGTATCCTTGCTCTTCTGCGCGAGCGCGGCGGTGCTGGCAGCGCAAAACGCAGCGCAGCCGATGATCGAAAGCAGCGTTCTCGACATGTGATCCTCCCGTGATGTCGCGCTCTTTGGCGCGGCTTATCGTTGCGTCATGTTAAAATCATATGTCATTTTGATGCAAACGAGATTTGCCAAGCTAAATTTACTGGGACGGCACAACGACGATGAAGGCGATTATTCTTCGCGAACATGGCGGGCCGGACGTGCTGCGCTACGAGGACACCCCGACGCCCGAACCGCAGGCCGGTGAGGTGTTGGTTAAGGTTCACGCGGTTTCGGTCAACCGCACGCTCGATCTCGCGGTGCGCGCCGGCACCTATGCGCGCAAGGTGCCGCTACCGCACGTCATCGGCACTGACCCATCCGGCGAGATTGTTGCCGTCGGCGCAAACGTTACCGATCGCAAGGTCGGCGATCGTGTCGCGGTCACGTCATGGGCGCATCCGACCGATCCGACCCAGAGCCTGCAGATCCCCGGCATTCACACTTGGGGCGGCTACGCTGAGTACATCAAGGTGCCGGCGGCAGGAACCAAGATGGTGCCCGCCGGCCTCGACTTCGCCACCGCGACGGTGATCGCGCGTCATGCGCCCACCGCTTATTTCCAGTTGCAAACGCAAGGCGAAGTCCGCGCGGGCGATTGGGTCCTGGTCATGGGTGCATCGGGCGGGCTGGGCAGCATTGCGGTGCAGGTCGCAAAACTGCTGGGCGCCAAGGTGATTGGTGCTGCGGGTGCGGATGATCGCGTCGCGCAAGCGATCGAGTTGGGTGCGGATGCCGGGGTAAATTATCGCAAAGACGATCTCACCGCCGAAGTGCGCCGCATCACCGACGGCAAAGGTGTCGCCATCGTACTGGAGAATATCGGCGATCCCGACATTTTCCCTAAGGCGCTCAAATCATTGGCGCGCGGCGGCCGTCTTGTCACCGCCGGCGGGCATGGTGGCGGCCAGGTCACGATCGATATCAATTTCCTTTATCTCAACCAGAACCGCATCATCGGCGGAACGGGCGCGCGGCCCGGTACGTTCGAGGCCGCCATGGACGCGGCCGGCGCCGGTAAGCTCAAAGCCAATATCGACCGCATCATGCCGCTGGCGCAGGCCGCCGAGGCGCACGCCCTCGTAGCGGCGCGCGACATCACCGGCAAAGTCATCCTGGATCCAACGAAAACGGCGTGACTGCGGCAAGCATCTCAACAAGATCGCGGCGCAGCCCTTCTTGAGAAATCTTCGGCAAGGCTTCACGCAATGTGCCGGCAACCAGTTCGTCGGAGAAGCGTCCCGTCGCCACGCTCGGTGTACCCAACAATCCTTTGATATGGCTGCTGAGCATGGCGCAGAAACGGGCCTCGTCACGCGCCCCTGCACGCGCGCTTTCGAGCAGGAAATTGAGCAGGACAAGCAACTCTTCACGCCCGAGATAGCCGAAATAAGCCGGATCGGCCTCGCCCATCAGGCAAACCGGCGACGCACTCTCGCGCTCATCGTCGCACCAAGTGAACCCCGCATCGGTGGCGATGGCATCCAGCGTAATATCGTGCGGCTGGGGATAGATCGTCGGCAAACGTCCCCACTCGTAACCGACGCCAATGGCCAGCGGCCGCGGCGACAACGCCGCCAAGGTCCGGTCGTAATAGCCGCTGCCATAACCCAGGCGATAGCCGCGCGCATCGAAGCCGATAAGCGGCACCAGCAGCAGCGTTGGGATGACCACTTCGGCCCGGACCGGAACCGGGATATTGCCGAATCCCGTCGTCATGTCACACGCGGGCGTCCAGGCATGGAATTCGACCGGCCGGTCCTTTGCCACGACGACGGGAAGCGCCGCTGTCGCGCCCATCGTCAGACAACTCGCCACAAAGTCGCGCAGGTCGAGCTCGCCCTTGATCGGCCAATAAAAGCCGATGACCGCATGGCCAATATCGGGAACGGCATCGCGGATGCGCGCTGTGACGACGGTGCCGGCCTGCAAGCGCGTTTCGCGCGTGGCAGACCGGCGTCGTTCAATTAGCTCCGCACGTTTCGCACGACGCCAAGTCTTGATCTCGTCCCATGCCGCGAGGGTCATAGGCCGATCCCGGCTGACTACTCGGCGGCTTTTTTCTTGGCCACCGCAGCCTCGCCGCGCTCGACCCAATCTTGTTCCATATCGTTGTGCCGCTTGAGGCGCACGATGTCGTAATAATCCTCGAGACTGCAAATCTCGTCCTCGACGGCAGCGAAGGATTTGTCGCGCATCAACGCATCCATCGCGCGCTTCACGCCGCCCGCACCGGCAAACAAAGCCGCCGACGGGAAACCGCAGGTGTTGAAGCCCATGTCTTCGACCTGTTGAATCGTCACCTTCGCCTTACCGGCCGCGTGCGACATATTGTACTGGAACGGACCCGGCAGTTCCTTCATCCAGCGCGCGCAATGTTCCGCGGTATCCAGGCCCATCGGCTTCAAGATTTCCGCACCCGCTTCGAGGAACAATTGGCAGCGTTCGATGGCGGCATCGACACCTTCGAGATGGAAGGCATCGGTCCGCGCGGCAATCACCATACTTTCGTCGGTACGCGCATCGAGCGCCGAATTGAGCCGGGCCAGCATTTCCTCGGTCGAGACGATCGCCTTACCCGGCAAATAGCCGCAACGGTTCGGGAAGACCTGATCGGAGATGAAGAATCCCGCCACGCCCGAACGTTCGAACGCCCGCGTCATCTTGCGCACATTGTGCACACCGCCGAAGCCGGTATCGGCATCGACGAAAACCGGCAGATCGACGGCGTCGCAGATGCGGCCGTAATGGTCGGCATAGTCGCGATAGTTGCTCTGCCCACCGTCCGGCTCGGCCAGCATGCTGCCGACCGCGGCATAACCGCCGCCGCCCAGGATCTCGAAGCCACAATATTCCATGATGCGGGCCGACAGCGCGTCATAGGCGCCCGGCGACAAGGTCATGCCGGGGCGCTTGAGGATTTCGCGATAACGCTTGCGGATTTCTGTGCTCATGTTCGTTACTCCGCCGCTTTCTTTTTCGCTGCCACGGCCACCTGGCCGCGTTCGACCCAATCCTGCTCCATATCGTTGTGCCGTTTGAGGCGCACGATATCGTAGAAATCGTCGAGGCCGCAGATCTCGTCCTCGACCGCCGCGAAGGACTTGTCGCGCTTGAGCGCTTCCATCGCGCGCTTCACGCCGCCGACGGCGGCAAACAAAGCAGCCGACGGGAAGCTCGCCGTCGTGTAGCCGAGTTCCTCGACCTGCTTCAGGGTCAGCTTCGCCTTACCCGCCGCGTGCGACATGTTGTAGCTGGTGTGTTTTTCCAACGCATCGCGCGTGAGCTTCGCGTCGTTCAGATCGTCGCAGCCCTGCGGCAGGACCATGTCGCAGCCCGCTTCCTGGAACATCTGGCAACGTTCGATGGCGGCGTTGACGCCTTCCAGCGCCTTGGCATCAGTGCGCGCCGCGATCACGAGATTCGGATCGGTGCGCGAATCGAGCGCGGCATAAACGCGCGTCATCATTTCGGCGGCCGACACGATCGCCTTGCCCGGCATGTAGCCGCAACGGTTGGGGAATACCTGGTCCGACAGGAACAAGGCCGCGACGCCGGCGCGTTCGAACGCGCGCACCATCTTGCGGATATTATGCACGCCGCCGAAGCCGGTATCAGCATCGCAGAAGATCGGCAGATCGACCGCGTCGCAGATGCGGCCGTAATGATCGGCATATTCGCGGTAGTTCGATTGCCCGCCGTCCGGCTCGCCCAACAGGCTGCCGACCGCGGCATAACCGCCGGCCGTGATCACCTTGAAGCCGCAATGCTCCATGATGCGCGCACTGAGCGCGTCATAGGCGCCGGGTGCGAAGGTCAGGCCCGGCCCCTTGAGAATTTCACGATACCGCTGGCGGACGTTCATATGCATTCCTCCTGAAATGAATCGGGCCGCGAAGAGCGGCCCGTAACTTAATTATTGATGCGCCTCGGCCTTCTGCAGCCACGGCTTGGTCTTCTTGATCTTGGCTTCAAAGGCTTCGATGTCGGCCTTGTGCTTGAGCGTGATGCCGATATCGTCGAGCCCTTCGAGCAACGCGATCTTCTCGGCTTCGCGGATCTCGAACGCAATCTTGGTGCCGTCCGGGCAGGTGATGGTCTGGCTCGGCAGGTCCACTGCGAAGGGCTGCGCCCCATCGGTCTTGGTCACCTGTTCTTCAAACAGCACCGCCTTGTCCAACGGCAGCTCGATGGCGAGCAGGCCGTTGCGCAGGCAGTTCTCCTTGAATATGTCGGCGATCGAACGCGCGACCACAACCCGAATGCCGTTCGCCGCCATGCACCAGACGGCACTTTCACGCGACGAGCCGCAGGCGAAGTTGTCCTTGGCGACGAGGATACGCGGGCTTTGATATTGCGGCCGATTGAAGACGAAATTGGGATCGCCCTCTTTCCAACGACGGAACAGCATCGCCTTCATATCCGAGCCGTGCCCGTGGCTTTTATCGGCGGGCGCGATCTGATCGGTGTTGATATCGTCGAGCAGCAGCGGAACCGCGGTGCCGGAGGTCGAGATGAAAGCTTCCATAATTCAATCTCCCCTTAAGCCGTCGGCACGGCGCGCGAATCGGTGATCTTGCCGGTGATCGCGGCAGCCGCGGCCATCGCCGGGCTTACCAGATGCGTGCGCACGCCGGCACCCTGGCGGTTCTCAAAATTGCGGTTGGTGGTCGATAGCACGCGCTGGCCCTTCGCGGCCACGATGCCCTCGCCACCCGCGCACATCGAGCAACCCGAGGCGCCCCACATGAAGCCCGCATCCTTGAACACCTTGTCGTAGCCCTTGGCTTCAGCCGCACGTTTGACCGCGCTTGAGCCCGGCACGATAAGGGCGCGCACGCCGCTTGCCAATTTCTTGCCCTTCACGATTTTGGCGACCTCGTCCAGATCGGATAGACGCGCGTTATTGCACGAACCGATGAAGACGACATCGACCGGCAGGCCCTCGATCTTCTGACCGGCTTTGAGGCCCATATATTCGAGCGAATGGTTAAACGCGTCGCGCCGTTCCGGCGGCACGCTGGACGGGTCCGGCACGACATCGCCGATACCGATAACCTGACCGGGATTTGTGCCCCAGGTGATCTGCGGATCGAGCCCGCCGCAATCGACCGTGTGTTCCTTGTCGAACGTCGCACCCGGATCGGTCTTGAACTGACGCCAATCGGCCAGCGCCGCATCCCATTCGGCGCCGGTCGGCGCATAGGGCCGCCCCTTGAGCCAGGCGAAGGTCTTTTCGTCTGGGGCGACGAGGCCGGAGCGCGCGCCCCATTCGATGGACATATTACACAGCGTCAGCCGCCCTTCGATTTCCAGCGCCTCGGCCACCGGGCCGGCATATTCCACGACATAACCGCGCGCGCCGTCCGCACCCAATTGGGCGATGACCCGCATGATGACGTCTTTCGCCGACACGCCGGGCTTCAGCTTACCGGTAAGATTGACCCGCATGGTCTTGGGACGAAGCATGGCGATGCTCTGGGTCGCCAGTACATGTTCAAGTTCGGTGGTTCCACAGGCAAACGCCATGGCGCCGACGCCGCCGACCGTGCAGGCATGGCTGTCCGGGCACGCATAGGTGGAGCCGGGCAGCACCATGCCAAGCTCGGGCCCGATCACATGGCTGATGCCTTGTTCGCTGTCGCCGATGTCGAACACCCGGATGCCGAATTTCTGGGCGAGCACGCGGACCTTCTGGTTGAAGGGGCTGCCCTCGCGCGCGGTGACGTCGCGGTCGGGTTGGATCGACACCGAATGGTCCTGCGACGACCAGGTGAGGTGGGGACGCAGGACCGTACGGCCCGCATCGACGATTTTTTGCATTGCAATGGGCGCATGCAAGTCATGCATGATGTGACGGTCCACATAGATGATATCGCGGCCGTCAGAGCGCTTCGTGACCAGATGCGCGTCCCAAATTTTGGCGAACACGGTCTGCGGCATTATATCCTCCCATGCTAATTCGATAAGCAAATTAAGGGTGAGCGCCCGGTGGGTCAACGACCGCCGCACACGCAACGCTGAACGCGCGGTTCACGGCCAAGTCCACCGAAAAGATGTCGTTAAATGTAGCTTTGCCTTGGTTCCGCCCACATCTTTTCTCACTCATATCTAATAAGAAATCCGCCCTCTTGCACGCACTCAACGCAGGCCCAAGTCACGCCTGCGGCTCATCGCTGATGGGCCCAACCGAAGAAGCTTAGAAAGGAACCACGATGTTAAGTTCATACCGTCTCGGCGCCGCCGCGATCCTCGCCATGGGCGCGCTCACCGCGGGATGCGCCGGCCCGACGACCACCTCAACGGCCGCCGCGCAAGCCGCCGGCCTGCCGCTCATGGCGTCGGTCTACGATCACGATGCGCGGTTCTACGCACCGCGCAATTTCCGTTCCAAATGCGACGATGATTCCGACGCCACCCAGCGCGTCGCCTGTTTCGAGGAGGAACGCGAAGAGCAGTTGAATACCGAAGACGGCAGGGACTAACCCCCTGCCGCTGCGCCATGACACCGGCACAACCCCCGGCGCGTGACATCATGGACGACGATGGCTAGCCCCTTCTCGACGGGCCTGCTAGAACGCTGCAAAGCGATAACAGCAGGCACCTTCGAGAGGGAGGCTCTCCATGGCAAAGAATCTGACAGGGCATCTACTGCCCACGACCGTGGTTGGGAGTTACCCTCAGCCCGATTGGCTGATCGACCGCGCCAAACTGACCGGATCGGCCCCGCCCCGCGTCCGTATGAAGGAAGTCTGGCGCGTCGCCGAACCATATCTGGAACAGGCCCAGGACGATGCGACCGCGATGGCCATCCGCGATATGGAAGACGCCGGCATCGATATCGTCAGCGACGGCGAAGTGCGCCGCGAAAGCTATTCCAACCGCTTTGCGACCGCGATGGCCGGGGTCGATATCGACAATCCCGGCGAAGTGCCGGCGCGCACCTCGGGCCGCATGACCGTGGTGCCGCGCGTCGTCGGCAAGATCGCGCGTGCCCGCGCCGTGCAAGTGCGCGACGTTGAAATCCTGCGCAAGGTCGCCAAAGGCCCGATCAAGATCACCGTACCCGGCCCGTTCACCATGGCGATGCAGGCGGTCGACGATTATTACAAAGACGCCGAGGCGCTGGCGATGGATATGGCGGCCGCCGTGAACCAGGAAGTGCGCGAACTGTTCGCGGCGGGCGCCGATGTCGTGCAGCTCGACGAGCCGTGGATGGAATCGCGCCCCGAACAGGCACGCAAGTTCGCGGTCAAGGCGATCAACCGCGCCCTGGAAGGTGCCACCGGAACGACGGCGATCCATCTGTGTTTCGGTTATGCCTATATCGTGAAGGACGTGAAGCCCAAAGGCTATCACTTCCTGGGTGAACTGAACGACAGCGCCGCCGATCAGGTGTCCATCGAGGCGGCGCAACCCGGCTTGCAGATCGAGGCGATCAAATCGCTGCCCAACAAGCAGATCATCCTGGGTGTCGTGGCGCTCGACGACGACAAGGCCGAAACGCCCGAAACGGTCGCCGCGCGCATCCACGAGGCCCTTAAATACATCCCGGCGGACAAGCTGGTGATCGCGCCCGATTGCGGCATGAAGTATCTGCCGCGCGCCAGCGCCTTCGCCAAGCTCAAGGCGATGGTCGAAGGTGCCGCGATCGTGCGGGCTACTTTGTAAGATCGAGGACGATCTTACCGCGCGTGTGCTCCTTCTCGAGCTTGTCGTGCGCCGACGCGACATCCTTGAAGGCGAATACGTCCTGCACCTCGACCTTGACCTTGCCGGCATCGATGAGCGATGCGACTTCGGCAAGCTGAGCGGTCGAGACCTTAGCGACATACATCTGAGCCGTCACACCGGCATCCGTCGCCTTCGCGTTATCGGCCTCCGACAGGCCCAGCGCCGACGCCAAACGCCCGCCTTTCTTGATCACGAACCAGGAGCGTGCCCGCGCTTCGCCGCCGACGAGATCGAGGACGAGGTCGACCGGTTCCACTAATTCTTCGAACCGCTCGGCGCGATAATCGATCACCTGATCGGCACCCAAGCCCCTCACGAAATTCTTGTCGATGCCCGAACAGGTCGTCGCGACCCAAGCACCTTTGGCCTTGGCGAATTGCACCGCTAGATGACCGACGCCGCCGTTGCCAGCATGGATCAGCACGCGTTCGCCGGCCTGCAATCCGCCGACATCGAACAGGCCCTGCCACGCGGTGAGTGCGGCGAGCGGCACAGCAGCCGCCTGCACATGGTTCAAACTTTTGGGTTTCGCCGCCGCCTCGTTCGGCTTGATCAGCACGCGATCGGCATTGCCGCCGCGATCGGGACCGAGAAAGGCGTAGATGGCATCGCCGGCCTTGAAGCCGCTCGCCGGCCCCGCCGTCTCTACCACACCTGACAGATCACGCCCGAGGGTGCGCGGCAGATGCTCAGCCTTCACGCGCGGATAGGTGCCGTTGCGAATCTTGAAATCGACCGGATTGATGCTTGCCGCCATCACCTTGACGACGAGCTCATCGTCCTTCGGATCGGGCAGCGGAATGGATTCGATCTTGAGGGCGTCCGATCCGCCGAAAGCGTGAACCCGGACCGCATTGGCTGTTGTCGCCATGAAAAAACCTCCCGTCTTATGATTAGACGGGAGGCTAGACGCTTGTAGCGCGAAAGCAAACCGTTACGCGGCCGCTTGCTGTTCCGCTTGCGCATCGCTTTCAAGGGTGACGGCGACGGCGTGGACCACGGCGGCAATGCGGACGGCGGCCTGGATCTGCTCGGCCGAAATGCCGGCCTCGCGCAGCACCTTCTCATGGCTGTCGATGCACATGCCGCAGCCGTTGATGGCCGAGACGGCAATCGACCACAGCTCGAAATCGGCCTTTTCGACGCCCGGCTTGCCGATCACGTTCATGCGGAGCTTTGCCGGCATGGTCTTGTAGTCGGCGGCCGACGATAAATGTACGAAGCGATAATAGATATTGTTCATCGCCATGATCGCGGCAGCAGCCTTGGCGGCGTTGAGCGCTTCGGGCGACAGCTTGGCGGCGAATTCGGCGATGATCGCTTCGGTCACATCCGTATTGCGCGACGCGATGGCGGAGGCGACGAAGGTGCCCGCGCGCTGCTGCTCGCTGAGCGAGGCTTCGACCGCCAGGCTCGACAGATTGAGCTTCAGGTCCTTGGCGTATTCGGGCAGTCGGTTCTTCAGAGTTTCAATGGACATGGTTCGTCTCCTTTCTTGTTAGAAAGCGGGACGGCGCATTGGCGCGCCGCCCCTTTTCATTTGTTACTTGGCGTTACGCGGCCTTCAGGACGTCTTGGCCCTTCTGCCAGTTGCACGGGCAGAGCTCGTCAGTCTGCAAGGCGTCGAGGACGCGAAGTACTTCAGCCGGGTTACGGCCGACGCTGAGATCATTCACCGACGCGAAGCGGATGATGCCTTCCGGATCGACGATGAAGGTGGCGCGCAAGGCGACGCCTTCGTTCTTGTCGAGGATGCCCAGCGCCGAGGTCAGCTCGCGCTTGATATCGGCGAGCATCGGGAACGGCAGATCCTTCAGGTCCGCATGGTGCGTGCGCCAGGCGTGGTGGACGAACTCGCTATCCGTGCTGCCGCCATAGACGACCGCGTCACGATCGTTGAACTCGCCATTGATCTTGCCGAAGGCGGCGATCTCGGTCGGACAGATAAAGGTGAAGTCCTTCGGCCAGAAGAACACGACCTTCCATTTGCCCGGGTTGGACGCCTCGGTGAGGTCGGTGAACGCGTTCTTCATGTCGAGGGACACGGTCGCCTTCAAGTTGAAGGCCGGGAATTTATCGCCAACTGTCAGCATGGTTCGCTCCTTTTGCTTTCAATAATTAAAATTATTCTAAGAATGCTTTTGGGCGGGATCCGCCGTCGCGCTCTTGACGGAACTCAATATGGGGCCGATCTATATATCGATCAAATGAGTTATTCTGGACAGATAAAGTGGAAAAATCGATCATAAGGCTACCGACGCTCCGCCAGCTCGGGCACCTCGTCACCCTCGCCGAGGCCAAACATTTCGGCCGCGCCGCCGTCGCCAGCCATGTGACGCAATCAACCCTGTCGGCCAGCATCAAGGAGCTGGAGGACGTGCTGCAGGCGAGCCTGGTCGACCGGACCAAGCGCAAGGTCGTCCTGACGCCCCTGGGCACCGACGTCGCCGAGCGGGCCCGCAAGCTGCTGGACGAGGCCGAAGAAATATCGCGTCTCGCCCAACGCGAAAGCGCGCCGCTAACCGGCACCGTACGCATGGGCGTGATCCCGACCATCGGCCCGTTCCTGCTGCCGGCCGTCCTGCCGCGCCTGCGCCGCGCCTATCCGAAATTACGGCTGTACCTGACCGAGGATCTATCCGCCCGCCTGGTCGAGCAGCTGCACAGCGGGGCGATCGACGTGGCGCTGCTCGCCCTGCCGTTCGACGCCGGCAATGTGGAGGAGCGCGTGCTGTTCGAGGATGCCTTCAAGCTTGCGACACCGCACGATCATCCGCTGGCGCAGAAAAAGGCGGTACGGATCGATCAGCTCAATGCCGAAGAATTGCTGCTGCTCAAAGAAGGCCATTGCCTGCGCGAACACGCGATGGAGGCGTGCCGCCTTAGCGATCCGAAACGGACCGAGGTCATCGAGGCAACCAGCCTGCACACGCTCGTGCAGATGGTCGACAACGGCCTGGGCACCACGCTATTGCCGCAGATCGCCATCGACGGCGGCATCCTGCGCGGCACCAAGCTCGCCGTGATCCCATTCGCCGGCGAACAACCAACGCGCCAGATCGGCCTGATCTGGCGGCGCGGTACCGGGCGCGGCGCGGAATTCTATCTGCTGGGATCGGAGATCGCGCGCCTGGCCTTGGAGCGGCGCCAGAAGGCGGACTGATCAGTCCTTCCGCGCAACCGCGATGAAATAAGGCGGCAGCAGATTGCGTAAGGAAAGGTGCATCTTCGCATTCGGAAAATGCAGGCGCATCAGCGGAAAGAAAAACGGCGACGCCTGATAGATCACGAAGGTGCCACCGGGCGCCAAAATTTCCTTAGTGCGGCGGATGACGGCCGCACGCGTCGTCGGATCGAGGAACGACAGCGGGATGCCGGAAACAACCGCCTCAACCCTCGGCAGATCGATCGCGCCGTTATTCAGGAAGTGCACGACGTCCTGGCGCTTCACCGCGAGGCGGGCATCGCCGAACGCATCCAGGGCGTCGGAAAAATCGTCGTTGATCTCGAGCGCCAGCAATTTCCCGTCGGGCGGCATGTGACGCAGGATCTGCTGGGTGACCGCACCGTCGCCGGCGCCGTATTCGACGATGTAGCGATGGCCGTTCAACGCATGGCCGATTTCGTCGCTGACCTTTTGTGAGCTTGGGAACAAGGTGCCGGCATGGCGAAAATCGCTCAGCGCGGTTTTCAGGAACGCGGCTTTACGCATGCAAGGCTTCCGATGGTTGGCGTGCGCAGGGCAGGACGCGCGGCGCGGATGACGACGGTTTCATTCATGTTTTGTTACGGCCCAGCCTAACAAGGTCCGTCGCCGCGAGGGAACCGAAATCTCAACGAAAACAGTCGGGTCCTGAAACTGTCACGGCTTTGCCGGCACCTGCGGACGACCGAAAGAGACGAATTTCATATCGTCCCACTGCGATAACTCGGCGCGCTGCGGCGTGAAGCATTGCCCGCTCGACACGCAATCCCACGTCGCCAATCCAAAGCCGATCAAGGCCGCTACCGTGCAGGCAATGACCAACTGATCGACGGAGCGGCTTTGCGATGCATCACGCAGCGCGATGCGCAGATAAATCAGGCATCCGGTGATTCCGCCCACCGCCGCGACCACCATGACCAAGCTCAACCAGGTCATCGCTGCTTCCTTCATTTTCTCGTAAATATGCAATTGATAATCACTTGCAACATATCGGAGATTGGCCTATAGACGCTGGGCAGTCAATGCAAATGAGAACGATTCGCAAATATTAAGAGTTAGGGAGAAATTCAGATGACCGTGATGCCCTGCCGCGCCTATCCCGAAAACGCCCCGATGACGGAGCTGCGTACGGGCGAGTTGTTCGCGGTCATGGCGCTGCGGTTCTGGGCCGCCGCTTATAAGGAGCCGGCCGAGGATCGTTTCCGCTGGCAGTCCGGTTTCGAAGCGGCCGACATTTCCAACGAAGGTGCGACCGCCTTCAACGCCATCTTCCTGATCGTGGCGGCTTCAGCGCAGCGCCCGCTCGATGTGCGCTGCCCGAAATGCCTGAGCCTCGGCGACGACGAGGCCTCGTTCCTTCAGATGCTGAGCCTGTTGCAGCGCGACTGCGTCACTGGCGCGGAATTGGTGATGATGAGCTGGGTGCCGCCGGCCGCCGCGCGCACGGCCCTACCCTTTATCTCCACGCTCGCCCATGCGATGGCCGAGCGCGGCCTGCGCATTCCGCAGCGTCCGACCGAGGATGCGCTTAATCACCGCTTCACTCATCATGGCGTACGCATCCACGATGGCGGCGCCTCACTGGCGATGATCCACTAGGTCGCGACGCGGACTCGCGTCATCGCGTCCCAGTCAACCGAGGCCGCGATCGACGGAGTCTCGGGAAGCGTCAGAACGCCGTCGGCGACGTGCAGCGGCGGATTCAGCAGCGGATCACGCATCATCAGGAAAAAGCTGAGCTCGGCCGGCAGCTTTAAAGCGTCGCTGGCGCAAGATGCCGCAAGCTGCGCGTTCACCGCCGAGCCGATATCGCTTTCGCCGAAAAAGCCTGCGACGATATAGCGTCCCGCCTGTTTCGCCGCCGCGACGCACGCACGCGCTTCCGCCAGACCGATGCGACCAGGTTTCACACTGACCGCCACCGCGCCCACATCGAAAAACGCCTGCGCGTCGCGCGCCGAAATGACCGGCGTGTCGACCAGGATCGGAATCGGCGAGGATGACGCGAACTCGCGGAAATCTTCATCCGGCTTCACCGGATAGGGATCTTCGGCCATGATCACGCCGAGATCGGCGAGCCCCTTCACGTAATCGCGGCTGATCGCCAGATCGTAGGCCTGGTTGGTATCGACGTAGAGTTCGAGATTGTCGCCAGCGGCACGCTGGATTTCGCGGATTGCCTGATAATCGAGCTGCGGTCCCTGCCCGCCCTTGATCTTCAGCGCGCGAAAGCCGTGCGCCTCGACCATCTCGGCGGCTTCGGCCGCCATCAGATCGGGCACCTGACGCGACACCGTCCACGACAGCGGCACCCGGGGCGCACCGTCCCATTGCTTCCACAATGGCGTGCCTACGACATCGGCTTGTAGATCGAGACAGGCCGACGCGATCAAGCCCTTGGCGACGTTGTTGTCCGGCACGCGCGCGAGCCGCGCCGTAACGGCATTGATGTCCACGACATCGACATCCATGAAACGCGGCAGGAACAGATCTTCGAGTGCCGCCACCAACGTGCGCAGCGAAGCGCCCGACCAATAGGCCTTAGTGGTGGCCTCGGCGACACCGACATGGCCGTCGGCATCGGTCAGCTTCAGGACGACGTAATCGCCCCCGGTCTCGACATCGCTATGCCATTTGACCGTGCGCTTATAGGGCACATGGATCGGAAAGATTTCAGCGCGCGAAAGTTTCATCACTTCTCGCGCATCCGCGACGAGGTGTTCACCGTTGCGTGCAGGTTCTTGGCGTAGGACGAAGCACTTTTCACATCCATGCCGATGGCGACACCCAGATATTCCTTGGCGCCGCGCACGGCCGGCATCGGCGCCTTGGTCACGGCCTTGACCACCGCGTCAATTTCCGCGTCCAGCTGTGCCGCCGACACGACCAGGCTGACGAGACCGTAGGCCAGCGCCGTCTGCGCATCGACCTCACGCGTCGAATAGGCGAGATAAGAAATACCCTTGCGACCGACGCGATCGACCAGCGCCGACATGGCGATGGTCGGCAGAATGTTATGGCCCATTTCAGGCAGCGCGAATTTGGCATCCGCGGTCGCGATGGTCACATCGAACAGTGCGGCGACGGAGCAGCCGAAACCGAGCGCACGGCCCTGCACGCCGCCGATGACGGGCACCGGGCAGCGGCGGAATGAATCGTAGAAATTGAAAATGGTTTCGCTGTTGCCGCGAAAATCCAACGCTTCCTTGGCCGGCGCATAAGGGTTGGCACCACGATCGCGACCGATGCAGAAATCCGGCCCGGCGCTGCGATAGACGACGAATTTCGAATCCTTGCCCGCCGCGTCGATCATGCCGGTGATTTCGCCTGCCATCTCGTCGCTGACGATGCCGCTCACATCCCCACGGTTGATGGTGATGTAAGTGCCGTCGCCTTTTTTCTCATTCACGATGAAATTGGCCATCGATATTCTCCCTATCTATCGCCCACTTAGTCTTTCGGGGCCGCGTAAGTTTTATCGAACGCCGGAACCGCAGCACGGAACCGATCGTGCCACGCCACCAGGTTCGGAAATTGCGCACGCCAATCGACCTGCTTGCGCCAATCGAGATAACCGAACGCGCAGGCCAGCGCGATGGTGCCGACGTTCGGCTCCGTCACCGGCGGCTTGGCCTCGAGTGCCGTGATGGCGCGCACGATCTTGCCGCGCTGATAATCGAGCCACGGCTCGTGACGCTTCTCGGCCGGGCGATGGCGTCCTTCGTACACGATGAGGAGTGCGGCATCCATGATGCCGTCGCCCAGCGCCTGCAGGGTCTGCGCCTCGCGGCGCTGCACCGGATCGGCGGGCACAATCTTGCCGCCGCCGGCGAGTTGATCGAGATAATCGAGGATGACAACGCTGTCATAGATGATGCCGCCGTCTTCAAGCAGCAGGGTCGGCATCTTGCCCAGCGGATTTTGGACACGCAGCGTGTCGTCCGCCTTTAGTGGGTCGGCGAATTCGGGAACGATCCGATCCTCAAGGCCAAGCACGATGCCGGCGATCTTCACCTTGCGGCTGAACGGCGAGGTCGGCGTGGAGCGCAGGATCATGACCATGAGACGCCTATCTAGGTTCGGGTTAGGTCAGCCTGCGTTGCCCATGACGCACGGGACGAGTTTGAAGCTTGCGGTCTTCATCTCATCCTCGCGCGGCCATGAGCGGTCTACAGGGAATTAAGCGGAACTACTTCTTCCAGGCGAAGTCGCCGACGATCGGATAGGAGTCGGCGATCGCATTCGGCGTCACGACGATGTCCTTGTTGTGCGCCCACAACATCGGCATCTCCGAGATCGGGAAGATGTAAGCCTTCTCGTTGATGCGATCGAGCGCCGGGGTGTACGACGCCGCACGTTTCGCATCGTCGAATTCGAGATCGCCGGCGGCAGCGATCTTGTTGATGAAGTCGTCCTTCCAATAGTCACGCGAGCCGGAGAAGAAGAAGTCCCACAGGGTGACCATGTCGGGATGCGTACCGGTCGGATAATTGCCGACGAACGACGTGAACTCGCCGTCGCCGCGCTTTTTGATATAGACCGACGACGTGAGCGATTCGACGGAAGCGCGAATGCCGACCTTGCGAACTTCGCCCGCCAAGGCCTCGGCGATATACTTCACCGGCTCGAACACGTGGATCGTCAGATCGAGGCCGTTCGGGAAACCCGCTTCGGCCAACAGCTTCTTGGCGCCGGCCGGATCGTATTTGACCGGTTCGGTGCTCGGCGTGCAGCCGAACACGGACGGCAGACAGATGCCCTTCGTGTGATAGGCGCGATCACCGCCCGGGATGATGCCTTTGATCAGGAGATTGCGATCAATCGCCATGATGAAGGCTTTGCGCACCTTCTCGTCCGTCATCGCCTTGTTCGCCGAGCGTCCGAGCGCGTCGAACGTCACGTACACGAACACGCCGCTCGACGTCGTCGTGACATCGAGACCTGACTTGCCCTTCAAGTCCTGCGCTTCGTCCGGCCCGATGTTGCGCATGAGATCGATACCGCCGGTCAGCAACTGCGCGATGCGGGTCTGCTTGTCCGGGATGAACAGCGCCTCGACACGACGCACCGGCGCCTTGAAGATCGCCTTGTCGCCGACGAAGCCATCGAAGCGTTCGATGGCCGCACCCTTGTTGCGATCGAGCGAGACGACCTTGTAGGGCCCGGTGCCGTTCGCCGAGCCGGCGCGGCCGTAATCCAACTTGTCTTGCAGGCTGTTCAGGGTTTCGCCGTCATACATGCGAATGCGATAGGCAAGCGCGCCCAGATCGGTCGAAAAGGCCTTCGTCGAGGTGATACGCACCTTGTACGGGCTCAAGATCTCGGTCTGCTTGATCCAGCTATAGCGATCCTTGAACACCACCTTGCTGTTCGGATCGGTAATGTAATCGAGCACCGTTTTGACGTCGCTCGCGTCGAACGCATTGCCGTTGTGAAACTTGATGCCCTCACGCAGCTCGAATTCCAAGGTCGTGTCGTTCACGCGCTTGAAGGATTTCGCGAGGACCGGAATCCACTGCTTCTTGTATTCGTCGTAATTAATCAGATGCTGGTAGACGGCGCGGTTGAAGCCGTTCGCTTCTTCATGACCGATCGCGTAGCTGTCGAGCACATTGAAGGGATCGTTGACGGCCAGGCGGATGGTGTCCTGCGCCTTCTGGGCATGGGCGAGGGTCGCCGAACCCAAGAGGCCAAAGGCCGTGAGGGCCGCAACGGCGACCTTGCGAAATTGATGATGCATCTAAATCTCCCGTGTGACGAGCCGAAGGACAGGCGGACAGGCGCGCATATCCTAGGTTTTGAGCCCCGAATTTTGCAGGACCCTAACTAACCCCCGCCCCCCTGTGAAATCAATTCATTTCAAAAAATTAATCCATGTATAAAATATTGCTATGATCATCGATCCCCGCCACCTGATGCAGCTGACCGCCATCGTCAATGCCGGCTCCTACTCCGAGGCCGCCAAGCGCCTGGGTCTCACCCAACCGGCGCTGAGCCGCAACATCCGCATCCTCGAAAAGATCATCGGCGCACGGGTGCTGGAGCGTGGGCGCAACGGTGTGACGCCGACCGACATCGGGCTCAAGCTGACGACACATGGCCATACGATCCTGTCGTCGCTCGAACAGGCCAAGGGCCTCGCCGAAGCGGTCTCCAGCGGCGATGCCGGCGAATTGCGCATCGGCTGCCTGCAGATGGTGGTGAACACCGTTCTGGCCGCACCGCTCGAAGAATTCGTCGCCTCCCGGCCGGGCATCCGGGTGAAAGCGGAGATCGGCCCGTCGCCGTTGATCCAGAGCCGACTGCGCTCGGGTCATCTCGACCTCACCATCATGCGGCTGACCCTGGCCGAGATTTCGAACGAGATCGAGATCGAGGAAATCCTAGGCGACGAACTGGTCGTCGTGTGCCCGAAGAAACACCGCCTCGCCAAATCCAAGGATGTCGCCAAAGAGAACCTGTCGGACTCGCGCTGGCTGGTCTATTCGACCCTGGTCTATGGCGCGGACGCCGACCGCATCCTGCCGAACCTGGGCGTGAAGATGGAAAACGTCGCAGTCGAGACGGATTCGCAGGAATTGCTGTTTCATCTGCTCGAAGAAGGCAAATACCTGTCTTTGCTGCCGCGCCGCTTCGTCCAGGACACCCGGCTCGAGGATTTCGTCACCATGGTATCGCTGCCCGAGCGCGTGCAGTTGCGCCCCATCGGCATCGCCTATCGCAAACCGTACGATCTACCGCCGCTGGCGTCGGACTTCCTCGCCCATCTGCGCGCCCGGATTGGCTAGATATACCATTTTCTTATGGTTCGATCATTTTTTGCGAATCTATTAATTTCACAGAACCGACACGGTGCGATAACGTCCCTTCACTTCACAGGGACATTTCGGGCAGACCATAAGAATGGCCAATATCGTCGGCGCCTTCGGAACCTCGCACGGACCGCTTCTGACCCTCGCGGCGGATCAGTGGCATCTGCGCGAACAGGTCGACCGCACGCGCAAACATGCGTTCCGTGGCGGCACGTATAGCTTCGATCAATTGGTCGAATTGCGCGCCAGTGAAGGCTTCGGCCCGAAGAACGAGCTTGCAACCCGCACCGCGTTCCACGCGCGCTGCCAGACTCAGCTCGACGCGCTCGGCGACATGGCGCTGGATCTGAATCCTGACGTGCTGATCATCGTCGGCGACGATCAACACGAATGGTTCCCGACCGGCATTCAACCCGCCTTTACCATCTACAACGGCGACAAGACGCTGAACTCCAAATACGACCTGGAGAAGATGAAGGACTGGCACATCAGCCGCATCATGGTGGAAAAATTTCGCCATACCGAGGTCGACACCTATTACGACTGCGTGCCGGAATTGGCGAACCACATCATCGCGCGCGCCGTCGCCGACGAATTCGACGTCAATGCGTGCCCGCAGGTTCCCGTCGATGCCAACGGCCCGATCGGCATGGGCCATGCCTTCACCTTCATCTATCGCCGCATCCTGCGCGACCGCCCGATTCCGTTGGTGCCGATCCTGGTGAACACCTTCTATCCGCCGAACCAGCCGTCGGCGAAACGTTGCTACGATTTCGGCAAAGCCATTGGACGCGCGATCAAATCGTGGGACAGCGGCAAACGCGTGGCGCTCTTCGCGTCGGGCGGGCTCAGCCATTATGTCGTCGACGAGACCTGGGATGAGCGTATGATCAAGGCGATCCAGACACGCGACGAAGCGACAATTGCCGCCGAGCCGGAAACGATGTTCCGCTCTGGCTCCTCCGAGACCAAGAACTGGCTCATCGTCGCCGGCGCGATGGCAGAGACGCAGATGAACATGAATATGTTGGATTACGTGCCCTGCTATCGCTCCGCCGCCGGAACCGGCAATGCGATGGCCTTCGCCAATTGGAAATAGCGTACGAGACGTACGTGAACATGACGCGCGAAACGCGCGTCGACGTAAATTAAGGAGAGACGGGATGGCAACGCTTCAGGACAACGAAACCCTCACTCGCGTCAGCGCCGGCACGCCGATGGGCGACCTCATGCGCCAATATTGGATCCCGGCCGCCAAATCGAGCGAGCTGACCAAAGACAGCGATCCGGTCCGCCTGATGCTGCTGGGGGAAAAACTCGTCGCCTTCCGCGACACCAACGGCAAGGTCGGCATCATGGACCACCGTTGCCCGCACCGTTGCGCGTCGCTGTTCTTCGGACGCAATGAAGAAGGCGGCATCCGCTGCGTCTATCACGGCTGGAAGTTCGACGCCGACGGCAACTGCACCGACATGGCGAACGTGCCGCCGCACCAGGATTTCAAGCAAAAGGTCCACGCCAAGGCCTACAAGACCGCCGAACGTAACGGCTTGGTCTGGGTCTATATGGGCGATCAGGCGAACGTGCCGGAACTGCCGCCGTTCGAAGCCAACCTGCTGCCGGAAAGCGAAGTGAACATCTGGTTCGTCATGCGCGAATGCAGCTATCTGCAGGGCCTCGAAGGCGACATGGACACCTCGCATCTCGGTTTCCTGCATTACGGTCTGCTCAAGGGCACCGATTTCGAACAGAGCGCCGCGCAGCGCTATACCGCGTCCAACAAGACGCCAGAATATGTCACCAAGACAACCGATTGGGGTTACATGTACGCCGCCGTACGCGGCGACGGCAGCGACGAAGTGCATATGCGCGTGTCGCAGTTCCTCATGCCGTTCTGGACCATGCCGCCAGTCAACTCGATCACCAAAAACTTCATAGCGCGCGCTTGGGTGCCGATGGACGACACGCATCACATGTTCGTCCATATCGTACAGAAGGATGTCGATCCTCTGGCGCGCAAGCTGCTCGATGGCCGCTCGGCGGGCTTCAAGCCGGGTTTCGATTTCAAACCGAACACAACGGATTGGTACGGCCGCTTCAACTTGAAGCAGGATATGTCGAACGATTTCATGATCGACCGCGAGAAGCAGCGCACCGAAAGCTTCACCGGCATCGACGGCATCACCTTGCAGGACTTCGCGGTCACCGAAAGCATGGGCGGGATCGCACCGCGCGAGCTCGAACATCTGGCGGCATCCGACGCGGCGATCGCGCAGACGCGGCGTATCCTGATCAACGCAGCGAACGGCTTCAAGGAAGGCAAGCGCCATCCGAGCATGGATCAGGCCGCGCTCGTCGGCAAAGTGCGCAGCGGCTTCTTCCAGGCGCCCAAAGACGGTGATTGGCAGAAACTTTATGAAGAGCAGTTGGAACTGGCGCCGTTCCCCACCGCGACACAGCAAGCCGCGGAATAAAGCCTACGGATTTGGGACGATCAGGTCCCTGCAAAGCGCCGCCGGGAGAATTTCCGGCGGCGTCTTTATATGCATATATCCATATGCATATACTGTCGGATAACGACCAATAAATTTAAAAACGGGAGAGCTACTTTGCACAAAGCCATTTTCGCCGCCGCTGCGGCGCTCGCCGCCGCGTGGACCCTGCCGGCCGCCGCCCAGAAATCCGCCGACACCTTGCGCATCGCCATCAACGATCCTTGGGTGATCCTGTCCAGCTATCACATCAATGTCGACGAGGCGTCCAACTTCTATCGCGGCATTTACGAGCCGTTGATCGGTTACGACGAGCGTGCGCGCAAATGGGTGCCGATCCTGGCGAAAAGCTGGACACAGGTTTCGCCGACCGTCATGGAATTCGAACTGCGCGAAAACGTCACCTTCCACAACGGCAACAAGTTCGATGCCGACGATGTCTTGGCGACGATCAATTTCCTGATCGATCCGAAATCCAAAGTGTCGTTCAAGCAGCGCTATGAATGGATCGCCAAGATCGAGAAGCTCGATCAATACAAGGTCCGTATAACCGCGAAGGAGCCGCTGGTCACCAACATGCAGTTGCTCGCCTTCCGCATGGTGATGTGGGACGCGGAAACCCTGAACGCCCTGCAAGATCCGGAAGATTACGGCCGCAATCCGATCGGCACTGGGCCGATGAAGGCGGTGTTCCTCGATCGCAACAAAGGTGCGCTGCTCGAAACCCTGCCCACCCATTACGGCGACAAGAAATATCAGCGCACCGGCGTGAAGCGCGTCCATGGCGTGCCCCTGCCCGACCGCCAGACCCAGCTTGCCCAACTGCTGACCGGCGGCATCGACATGATCCGCAACGCCTCGCCCGACGACGCGCGCGAGCTTGGCAGCAACCCCAAACTCGACGTGTCGATCCTCGATGCATCGAGCATGTTCTACATCGCCTTCGATTCACAGGGCACCAGCGGCAACAAGCTGTTCACCGATCCGCGCGTGCGCCAGGCGGTGTGGATGGCGGTCGATCGCGACCCGATCATTGAGCATATCGTTCCGGGCGGCGCAAAATACGTGAAAAAGCTGACCGGGCTGTGCTTCGAAACCACGACGCCGGCCTGCAATCCCACCGTCGCCTTCCCGAAATACGATCCGGAAGGTGCGAAGAAACTATTGGCCGAGGCCGGTTATCCGGACGGCATCGAATACGAATACACCGTGGTCACGCCGCAAAAGCCGATCGCGGAAGCGGTGGCGGGTTCGATGCTGAAGGCCGGCATCCGCGCCAAGATCCGACCCGTGCCGATCAGCGTTTATCAGAAGGAACGCAATGAAGGGAAATTGACGTCCTGGACGATCGTGTTCCCGAGCGCCAGCCATCCCGATGCGTCCAACATACTGGAAACGCTTATGACCGGCGCGGTCGCCAAATATTACGAAGACCCGACCTTGTTCAAACTGATCGAGGATGGACAAAAAGAATTCGACGACGCCAAGCGCAGCGCGATCTATCAGAAGGCGTACGATCGGGTGAACAGCCAGTTCTACATCTATCCGATGTCGAGCCTGCCGAACGTCTTTCTCCACACCAAGGAGATCAAGATCCTCGACAATCCGTTGATGGCCGGCGACACCTCGATCACCGATTACACCTGGAAATAATTCAATGCCCAGAAAACGACGCGTCGCGCATGTCAAAGGCGGCAGGCTGCACGCCAATCCAATCCCCGAGGCCGTACGCATCGGCAACACCATCTATTCGTCCGCCATCTCGGGCGTCGATCCGGCGACCGTGAAAGCGCCGGACGATCTGGAAGCCCAGGTCAAACTCTGCTTCCAGCATATGAAGGAGCTGCTCGAAAGCGTCGATGCCTCGCTCGACGACATCATCAAGCTTGAAGTCTCGATGACCGATTCGAGCCCTGAGAAGCGCGCGGTGCTCAATAAGTACTGGCTCGCGACCTTCCCGGACGAAGAAGACCGCCCGGCGCGCCATACCAGCCAAGGGCCGCTGTCCAACAATTACCTGATCCAGTTCGAGTTCGTCGCCGTCGTCGAATAGTCGAAAGCCAAACCGCATCCGACGAGGGTTTGACCCTCCGCCGACTCGGGGTGAGACTTCCCCGCCATGGGAACGGCGCGACGAGTTCTGATCCTGGGCGGCACCGCCGAAGCCTCCGCTTTGGTCCGCCGCCTCCCGCTGGATTCGCATCAGTTCCATCCGATCCTGTCGTTCGCCGAGCGGCCGCGCGGTCCCGAATCGCCCAAATGCGAGGTACGCATCGGCGGGTTCGGGGGTACCGACGGACTTGTGAATTATCTGCGCAAAGAGGCCATCGATAGCGTGATCGACGCCACCCATCCGTTCGCCCGGCACATGCGCTGGAATGCGGCCGAGGCGTGCGCCGAGGCGAATATCCCGCGCCTGCGTTTGGAACGGGCGCCCTGGACACAGCATGCGGGCGATCTGTGGCAGTTGGTGCCCGATATCGATCAGGCATCCGCGGCGCTCGCCTGGTCGCAGCGGATTTTCCTGACCATCGGCCATCGCGATGTGGAGGCGTTCGGCGGCTACGAGAACAAATGGTTCCTGGTACGCGCCAGCGCACCACCCGATCTCGATCTCGCATTGCCGGGTGAGCTGTTACTAGCGCCGGGCCCCGTCTCCGAAGCGGACGAGATCGAACTGCTGACGATGTGGCGCATCGATACCGTCGTCAGCAGGAACGGCGGCGGCGCGGCCATGAACGCGAAGATCACCGCGGCGCGCAGGCTCGGCATCAAGGTGGTGATGGTGGAACGTCCGCCCAATCCGCCGGGTGCGCGCGTCGAAACCGTGGAGCAGGCGCTCGCCTGGCTCGATCAGAGCGTCTCAATCGGCGGGATGCGCACGACGTCGGCCTCGTAGACTTCCTGACGGCGCGAATTACGTCCCAAGGTGAGGAAGACGGTTTCTTCGACGAAAACCATCGAGTGATCGACCAGCGGCGGCGTGAAGAACAGCTGGCCGGTGGTAACCGTGACCTTCTCGGGCTTCGCGTCACTGCCGGTCGGGCGGTGGTAATAGTCGATCTTGCCCGACACGACATAACAGAAATGCCAATCGCTCGTGTGATAATGGTTGGCGCGCACCGATCCCTTTTTCGAGGTGATCATCACGGCACTTTTCATATCGAGATCGACCAGCGGAACGATCTCGCCGCGATCGTCGCGATAGGCGAGATCGAGCGGCACCACGACGGTCTTCGGCCACAGTTTTTTTTCTTCTTCCGTCACCGGAGCGATATCGATCATACGAACTCCAAATTTCACATACGGAATCGCGCGGACGTCAGCGTACCGCCATTACATGCTCGGGCGTCAGCCGACCCATCGATGCCAGAACGGCAAAAGCTGCGATAGTGAAATCGGCTTCCGCGGAGGCAGCTTCGCTCTGCGCGTTGAAGGCGTCCGTTTCGTAACGCAAGATATCGGTCAGCGAACGCGTACCGAGTTGACGTTCCTTGCGGGCAAGATCCAGGAACTCGCCCGCGATCTCCACCTGATTGCGCAGGAATTCGAGCCTGAGGCGCGTGGTCTCGAAGCGCGACCAAGCATCGCGCGCATTTTGTTCGGCGAGATCTTTGGTTTCACCTACGCGCTTTTCGGCAGCGCCCGCGGTTTCGTTCGCGGCCTTCAGTGTATTCACCGCCGTGAAACCCAAATTGAATGGGAAATTGAGCTCGACCTTGGCTGCGGTCTCGGTTTCATTTCCCGCCGTGCCGGCGACGTCGTGTTTATATTTCTTTTCGCCAACCAGATTAATGGTTGGCGCGAAACCATCGGCGCGCGCCTTGGTCGCCGCTTCGCGCGTCACGGCTGCATCGGTCGAGGCTTTTTTGAGCGCGGGGTTTTCACGCAGGGCCACGAACACGGTGTCCTCGACATTGCCTGGCAGGTCGCTCATCGGCACCGCAGGCTTGGGCATGCTCTGCATGTTGATGACGTCGCGCTGAAACACCGCGCGATAAGCGTTGCGCGCCTGCATCAACTTGCCTTCGTTGTCGATGCGCCGCGCCTGTGCGCCGGACAATTGCTGCTTGGCCTGCAAAACGTCGCTCGATAGGCCGGCGCCGCGCTGCACCAAAGTGTTTTCGATCTCGGCCTGCTTCTTGATGTTTTCTTCCGACTGCAGCGAGAATTGGACAACTTCGTTCGAACGCACGACGTTGATGTAGGCGGTCGCCGAACGCAGCAGGAGATCTTGCACCGCGGCCGTCAGTCCGTAGCGCGCCGCCTCGCGGCCCAACTCGCTTGAACGGACCGTTGAATCGACCTTGCCGAAATCCCACAACAATTGCGTGACCGTCAGATCGGTCTGACGGGCCGCCATGGTGCTGTCCTTGCCTTCGCCGGGCTTGTTCATCTCCTGATGGCCGGCGCTGCTTCTGACATTCAGGTTGGGATACCAGCCGCCCAGCGCCGCGCTTGAGCGCTCGCCCGCCGCCACGAGGTCTGCTTCGGCTGCCTTAACTAAATTATGTGTTTGAAGAAGTTCAGGGATCAATTCGGCGAGGCTTTCCGCCGAGGCCAAAGACGGCGCAAAACCGAGCTGACACGCCAAGGCCACCGCCGCCACGAGCCTTAATGGTGCTCGTGCGCAGACCGATTCTCCCGCCAACCCCTTATTTTGACGAAATTCGTTCACATCCCACCTAGCGCGGGTGTAACAGGTTCTTCGTGAGTCATCAATTAAGGCCCTGAAACTCCCAGTTGTTTCGGTTCGCGCATAACGCATTGTGGTTTCCCGATACACCGCGACGAGATTCTGGTCACATCCATGTGGTCCAACGCCTACTAATGTGTCAGTAACCGTTGCCCATCCGGGGACGGCTAAATACACGTAAAACAAGTATAAAATACTAGTTTTTCGGGTGCTGCCGACGGGCGGCGCGGGACGAATTGGGGTACCGGGGTGATCTGCCCCCTTCAGAGTGGTCCATCTAATATTTTAGATTGGACCCTGAAGGAGAAGACAAATGGGCAAGAGACACGGGCCTGAGGAGATTATCGGTAAGCTGCGCGAGGCCGAGATTATACTGGCGCAAGGCGGGACGACGGG
>CANIGJ010000008.1 GCA_947467145.1 Rhodospirillaceae bacterium
CATGGCGAACCCGACCATATAACTCCACGCCCTTCATCCCTCCGCCTTCCGCCAACCAGGCAAAAGGCTATCTGCTGCCGGACTTTTACTCCGGCGCAACCAGATTATCCGGCCGCTTCAGTGAGGGATTATTGCTCCGGCGCTTACAGGGAAGTTACCCCTCGCGATCTAGTCACTCTCGGTTGGCCCTCTCGACGGTTGCGCGGATGACAACAAGAACCAAATGGCAGTCGCCGTAACAATCGCGGCCACGGCATCACTGTCGAACCCAAACGAGCCTTCAATGCTATTTGATTGTCTCAAAGGATTGCAGCGTGAAGGCGCCACCGCCACGCCGGACGACGAACTTGATCTTGTCGCCCACGGCAAGTTTGTCGAGGTCCGCTGAGTCGGCGACTTGGAGCACCATGGTCATGGGTTCCATGTCCAAGCCCGCGACGGGGCCGTGACGCACGGTTACTTTCTTCGTCGCCTTGTCGATCTTGCGGACCTCGCCTTCGGCCGTTCCGATATTCGGATCGGCCTGCGCGATTTCCTGTGCAAAGGAGGAATGATGCGCAATCGGCAGCACTAACAGAGCTGCCACAAGCACGAGAATAATCTTTTTCATGACCGTACTCCCGCGATTCATTATTTCACGACGATCTTGCCTTTCATGCCGTTTGAATAGTGCCCAGGCAAAAGGCATCCAAAACCAACCTCCCACGTTCCGGCCTTTGTGAAATTCCAGACCAGTTCGGCGGTCTTGCCGGGTTCAACCGAAACCGCATTGGGATCGTCATGTTCCATTTCAGGAAACTTCTCCATCTCGACGGCGTGTTTCGAGAGTTCCGACTCGGTCCCTAGCACAAACTCGTGCTTCGTCTCGCCAGTGTTCTTCACGACGAACTTAATCGTCTGGCCCTTGGAGATTTGAAGCTGGGCCGGCTTGAATCGCATGGCATCCGTCATGGCGACCTCAATCGTCCTGATGTTGCGAGCCTTTGCATCACCCGGTTCGCCCATGGCGGCGGCGTGCCCATCGTAAGCGGCCCCCTTCTTGCCATGGGCATGGTGGTCGTGGCCTTCATCGGCCAGCGCGGCGGAGGGAAGCGCGATCAGCGCAGCAAGAATAAAGTGACGGCGCATTGAGATCTCCTATATCGAATGGTTACGCTTTGAGTTCGTAGGCTACGGTTCCCTTGGGATGCTGATACCAGCCTGGGTCGCCATATGCGCCGCGAGCAAGTCCCTCCCTGACCTTCGCCACTGTGAACATGCCGCCCATCTCAATTGGACCGAACGGTCCGGTTCCGGTCATCATGGGAAGCGTGTTGTCTGGGAGAGGCATTTCCATTTCCCCCATGTCAGCCATCCCGCGCTCCCCCATGGTCATGAAATCCGGAACGAGCGTGATCATACGTTTGGCTAGGCCGCGATGATCCACACCGATCATGGTTGGCACGTCATGCCCCATCGGCCCCATCGTGTGATGGGATTTATGGCAATGGACCGCCCAATCACCAGGAGCGTTCGCCACGAACTCAACTGCCCGCATCGCTCCAACCGGTATGTCGGTTGTGACCTCGGGCCAACGAGCACTTTCTTTCACCCAACCGCCGTCAGTACAGGTAACCTCGAAATCGTGCCCATGGAGATGAATGGGGTGGTTTGTCATTGTAAGATTGCCCACCCGGATGCGTACCCGATCCCCACGGCGAATGACCAGTGGATCGATCCCGGGGAAAACACGACTGTTCCAACTCCAAAGATTGAAATCCGTCATCGTCGAAACCTTCGGGGTATAGCTACCGGGATCGATGTCATAGGCATTGAGAATAAAACCAAAGTCACGATCCACGCGATATTGATTCGCGTCCCTTGGATGAACGATAAACAGACCCATCATGCCCATGGCCATCTGAACCATTTCATCGGCATGCGGGTGGTACATGAAGGTGCCACTCTTGGTGAGTTCGAACTCATAAACGTAGGTTTTGCCAACAGGGATCTGGGGCTGTGTCAAACCACCGACGCCATCCATGCCGTTTGGCAACAGGATGCCATGCCAGTGAATCGTCGTGTGTTCCGGCAATTTGTTAGTCACGAAGATACGAACTCGGTCACCTTCAACGACCTCGATCGTCGGTCCCGGACTTTGACCGTTGTAACCCCAGAGATTTGCCTTCATGCCGGGCGCCATTTCGCGCACCACCGGTTCGGCGACGAGATGAAACTCTTTCCATCCGTTGTTCATGCGCCAAGGCGCGGACCAGCCGTTCAGCGTGATGACGGGATTAAAGGGCCGCCCTGTCGAAGGCGCTTTCGGGACAACCGTGTCGGGTCCTTGCGGGTATGCAGGTTCAGGAACGGCAGCGAGGGCAGCACGGCCAACGGCAGCGGCGGCAAACGCGGCAGCCCCGGTCAGAAGTGATCTCCGTGTGAACATGTCTCTCTCCAATGTACTAATCTGCGGCCCCGGCGAGTACGCCAAGCGATGGCGGCTCGTCGCCGCGATCCGTATCCGCAACGGCAACAAAACGAAGATTCGTCTCCGCCAACCAAAATTCGCGCTGCGCCTCGATAGCCGACACGACAGTGGCGATTTGATCTCGTGCATCGCCAATCAATTCGAAGACTCCGATCAGCATGCCGTTGAAGCGCAGAACCGTTTCCTCGGAGACTTGCTTGCGAAGCGGCAATACCTCCTTTTGGAAATGAAGCGCGAGATCGTGCGCAGTTCTATAGTCAACGTAAGCCTCGCGGACTTCCGATCGTGCCTTGATGGCAAGTTCGGCCAGCCGGTCTGCGGCCTGCATGTAGGTGAACTCCGCTCGTGCGACTTTGGCATCGCCCCAATCGAAGATTGGGATTTCCAATGAGATTTCATAACCGGTCTGGCGCGGCTGGCCCGTAGCACTATTACGGAAATAGCTCGTCTCCAGAACATTCACGAAGCGCGTGGTCTTGGTCAGTCCAAGCGACTTCGCCAGTCCCTCGATTTCAGCCTTTCCCATGCGGATATCGAACCGCTCGGCAATCGCGCGTGCTTCCATGTCGCCAACGTCCACAGTCTGCTCGGGTGCCTCCGGAAGACGATCTGGCAATTTAAAGGCGAGATCAGTCCCCCACAGCCCGAGAACCCGCCCGAGGCGTTCACGTTCATGGACGGCAATTCGTCGCGCGTTCGCGACACGTCCGACGATCTCCGCGTAGAAGACCTGCTGGCGCATGAAATCAAGGCTGCTCCAATTGCCTGCCGCGCGGAGACGCTTCGCAAACTCGGCCCGTATGTCGGCCACTTCCTTGACCTGTTCAATGTAATTGGTGGCCTGTTGGGTTGCCACGGCCCGATACCAAGCCCGCCGAACATCAGCGACGTAAGCAATGACATCATTGGCGGCTTTAAGTTGAGCCTGCTCAAACCGTCGTTCCTCGATCCCCTTCACCAGCGGAAGCGTAAGAACGCCAAGCAGGTTGAGCGAAAATTGGCGCTCGATATCGAGGTCTTCATTCCGGCTCAGACGTTTGAACGCGAATCCTGGGTTGGGCAGACGGCTCGCTTGCGCCAGATCACTGGCAGCGAGGCCGAGATCGGCGTAAGCGGCTTGCAGGCCGCGATTGTTGAGCAACCCGAGTTTGACCGCGTCATCCACTGAAAGCGGCTTATCGAGCAGTTCGTCGATGCCCTTGCGGAGCAGGGCGCGGTCTTCGTCGGACTTGATCCAGGTGAGCTTGCCCCCAGTGTGCGGTTCGGTCTCGGTTGAGACGCGGTTGAATCCCTTCTCGGCCATCGGCCCAGCGCAGCCCGCAAGCAACAGTGCGCCCACTAGGAATGGAACGCGCATGGACGTTTTATAGTGTGTAATCATGATGTACCTAGTGCTCGTGATGGCCAGGGGCCGACTCTGTTTGAACCGGCTCGCGCGGAAATGCCCTTGGCGCTGGAGCTTCCGGCGCTGTCTGTGTTTCCTGCATGGGTTTAGCCTGCTCCGGTTCCGGAATTTCGACATTCCGGACCGATCCAGTATGCCCGCCCACGGCACGCACGGTTTCGTTCACCGAACGCCATGGCGTGGGGAGATCTGAACGAAAAGAGCGATAACCTTCGAACGCCGATTTGTAGGACAGCGGTATCGAGGGAGATTGTGGGTCTAACGGGTCACTCTTCTGCGCGAGAGCAGAGTAAGTTGCGAATATCCCCACCACGGACAGTGCAATGCACTGCGCAGCCTTCCTCGGCAAACGCAGCTTGGTACGTAAGACAGGCATGGCCAACCTCCCGAATATCTTGACTAAGCGGCATGGCAGAGCACACCGCAATCCCAGTTACAGCTAGGGGTATCAGATACGCGGTGGCTTGATGTCGGGTTTGTCGGTGCGGAATGTAGCCGCAGGAAACAACGTCGCCTCAAACTCCTCGACGGGAGGAATATTCAAGGCAAAGGGTTGTTCCGGCAACACGACAGTGTGGCACATCGGATGAGACTGGCACATCGTGCAAGGCTCCGATTTATCCGAGGGTGGAGCCTCGTTTTCGCTATCGTGATGGCAACCATCGTCGTGCGCGGTCGCTTGTTCGCCGTCGTGATGATGCGCGCTTGCGCCATGCTCGTTATGTTGATGAACCGCACCCTGGGCCATGGCGTCAATTTCCATCACCGCCGAATGGGCGAGTGGAATGAACACAATCGACCATGCAAGTACAAACGCCAGAAAAGTGCGCGGCTTGAAATTCATACCGAAAAAATGACCGGTGCGGCGCATAAGTCAATGGTCTCTATTTGGCGGCTCGACCAAACACGTCGATAAGCTCGGCAACCTTCTTTCGCTGCTCGATCTTGTCACCCGAAGCAATAGCGTGTTCGACGCAATGCTCCACGTGATCGCGAAGAATCTCTTCTTCGACTTTGTTGAGCGCGGCACGCACGGCCGATATCTGCGTCAGCACGTCGATGCAATAGCGATCCTCGGTGACCATGCGCGAAATACCGCGTACTTGGCCTTCGATCCGACTCAGACGCTTGAGGCATGTGCCTTTGAGTTTTTCCTGCATGTTGACAACATACCCTATGGGGGTATAGAAGGCAAGCATCGATATACCCCCGGGGGGTAATAAGGAGATAGCCATGAACGCCAAACTTCAACCGCAGACAGATTGCTGTTCGACCGGGTTGCCCGCAAAGCATTCCTGCTGCACCCCGTCATCAAGCGATAGCAACGATAACAAGTCACATAGTTCGCCGGACCATCACGGCCATGCGCATGGTCATCATATGCCGGCCAACGATTCACATGTCCAAAGTGTTGCTAAGGCAACGGACCCAGTCTGCGGCATGTTGGTCGATCCAAACACTGCGAAGCACAAGACGACGCACGACGGACAGACCTATTTCTTTTGCTGCGCCGGCTGCAAATCCAAATTCGAGGTCAATCCGGGACAATACATCAAGGCATCCGCCCCCGCCGCATCAATGAGCCATGACCATCACGGCCATCATCACGATCATCATGACGAGAAGGCGGCTGATCAGGTAAAAGACCCAGTGTGCGGAATGTCAGTTGATCCCCATACCGCGAAGCACCGATCCGAATATCATGGTCATCCCCACTACTTCTGCTCGGCGGGATGCAAAACCAAGTTCGATGCCGATCCCCAGAAGTATCTCGGCGAGAAGCCCGCTGCGCAGGAGCCGGTTCCGGAGGGCACGATCTATACCTGCCCGATGCACCCGGAGGTTCGCCAAGAAGGTCCGGGTTCTTGCCCGCTCTGCGGCATGGCGTTGGAGCCACTTCTGGTTACAGCCGAAGCCGGCCCTAACCATGAATTGATCGACATGACCCGTCGCTTTTGGACTGGCGTCGCACTGGCGGTGCCGGTCGTCATTCTTGAAATGGGTGGACACCTCTTCAACCTGCATCACTACATCGATCCTCAAGTGTCGCTCTGGCTTCAACTGGCCTTTGCGACTCCAGCTGTCCTTTGGTGCGGCTGGCCGTTCTTCACACGCGGCTGGGATTCTCTCCGGACGCGCAACCTGAACATGTTCACGCTTATCGCTATTGGTACTGGCGTGGCGTGGACGTACAGCATCGTCGCCACGCTCGCTCCCTCACTCTTTCCAGATGCTTTCCGAGACACAGATGGCACGGTCGGCGTCTATTTTGAGGCCGCCGCCGTCATCACGGTCTTGGTGCTATTGGGGCAAGTCCTGGAACTTCGGGCACGCGAACAGACTTCCGGAGCGATCCGCGCACTTCTGAATCTCGCGCCGAAGATGGCTCGACGCATCAAGGCAGATGGCACGGAGGAAGAGATCGAGCTTGAACACGTCGGGGTCGGCGATCACCTGCGTGTACGTCCAGGTGAGAAAATCCCGGTGGATGGATCTATTTTAGACGGTCGGTCGTCCGTGGACGAATCCATGGTCACGGGTGAATCGATGCCCGTCTCCAAGGATAGCGGCGAAGC
Organism: Rhodospirillaceae bacterium; assembly: GCA_947467145.1. Taxonomy (GTDB): domain Bacteria; phylum Pseudomonadota; class Alphaproteobacteria; order Rhodospirillales; family UBA2165; genus CANIGJ01. The sequence continues at coordinate 6,452 of CANIGJ010000008.1, forward strand.
CGTTATTGGCGGCACGATCAATCAGACCGGCGCATTGATCATCCAAGCCGAGAAGATCGGCAGCGAGACCATGCTGGCCCGTATCGTCCAAATGGTTGCTGAAGCACAACGCAGCCGTGCGCCGATCCAGCGGCTTGCCGACAAGGTTTCTGCCTGGTTCGTCCCTCTCGTGATGCTGATCGCCGTTGCAGCCTTCTTCGGCTGGACGTTCTTTGGTCCAGAGCCTGCCATCGCCCACGGCCTTGTGGCTGCCGTCACTGTTCTGATCATCGCCTGTCCATGTGCGCTCGGACTTGCCACCCCCATGTCGATCATGGTCGGCGTCGGTCGCGGCGCTCAAATGGGTGTGTTGATCAAGAATGCTGAAGCTCTTGAACGACTTGAAAAGGTGGACACCCTTGTTGTCGATAAGACGGGCACGTTGACCGAAGGAAAGCCATCGGTCACGCAGGTTACCGCGTCGTTCGGCTTCATCGAGGATGACGTTTTGGCTTTCGCCGCTGCGGTCGAACGGTCGAGCGAGCACCCTTTGGCTCGAGCGATTGTCGCTGCGGCTGACGCGAAGGGGCTTCCCTCGCACAAGGTGTCTGACTTCGACGCCCCGACCGGAAAAGGTGTCCACGGAACCGTCGATGGCAAAAAGGTCGCCCTCGGTACTGCGAAGTTCCTCGCCGAAAGTGGGATTGACGTGACGGCCCTATCCGCGTCCGCTGATGCCGCTCGGCGTGAAGGAGCCACAGCGATCTTCGTAGGCGTCGACGGTAAGGTCGCCGGTATGTTCGCCATCGCCGATGCGATTAAGGCCACAACGCCTGACGCCCTGCGCGCCCTCCAGGCCGAAGGCATCCACATTGTCATGCTCACGGGTGATAACCGTGTGACGGCCGAGGCGGTCGCGAAGCGTCTCGGCATCCAGGAGGTTGAAGCGGAGGTCCTTCCCGATCAGAAGAGCAAAGTTGTCGAAGCTCTCAAGCGGAAGGGTAAGGTCGTCGCCATGGCTGGCGACGGTGTAAATGATGCACCGGCCCTCGCTGCGGCAGATGTCGGTATTGCCATGGGTTCGGGAACGGACGTCGCGATGGAAACCGCTGGCGTCACGCTTCTTCGCGGCGACCTTATGGGTATCGTTCATGCCCGCAAGCTGTCGAAGGCGACCATGGGCAATATTCGCCAGAACCTCTTCTTCGCGTTTTTCTACAATGCAGGCGGTGTTCCGCTGGCGGCAGGTCTTCTCTATCCTGCCTTCGGCATCCTGCTGTCCCCCGTGGTGGCGGCGGCGGCGATGGCACTCTCGTCGGTTAGCGTGATCGGCAACGCGCTTCGCCTACGCATCAAAACGCTATGACTATCTCGAGGCGGCTCACCTAGTGGGCCGCCTCCTCTTCTATAATGGTTGCGCAGATACCTCCGGCTTTGAAGCGTCGCGCGTCATGAATCTACTTAGAGGCAGGTTCACACTGCCGATCGGCTTAGCATACCCGCAATGCATACGAGCGCGGTTCAAGTCGTGCGACCGAGAACGTACCTATATCGGTAGATCATGTGCTTCTGGCCGCGCGACAGCACACTGGTCGATAACCTTCACAGACGAGAATAGCCGGCGACACCCGGCGTTGATGGAATATCTGTGGCGTTAATGGTGCTGCTCGTGGTCTTCGGAGTTATCACTCTCAGGGGTTTTCTTTTCGGTGCCCGGTTGATCGCCTTTGCTCATGGATTTCATATCGGCCATCATTTTTGTCATTTGGGTATGCATAGTTTGCATGTCCGTCATCATCTGGCTCGTTGGACAGTTTTTGTCGTTAGTCATGCAGCCCTCCATCGTCTGATGCATACCACCCATCCGCTTCTCCATTTCGGCCATGTGACTATTCATGCCGCGCATCATTTCGATGCGGGGCGTTGGGGGCGCTTTACTTTCTTGAGCAGCCGCAATGTGTGCCGATGAAAAAATACCAGCTACTGCGAGGGCGCCGATAATTGCTTTGTGCACGGTCGTTCTCCTATGCGTAATAACGCTCATTGTTGTCGCTACAAAAAGCGGTACTGCGCATGGCGCCTACCGTTTTATCGTACTTAGATAGGAGCATGAGGAATCTGTTCGCGTCATGCGCAGAGGTTTTACTGACTGCATCCATTTAAAGCTTGGATACCGCTTTAACCTTGATCTGGATCAACCCCACCAAGTATCAAGGGGCACACGCGAAACAGTATTTTCAACTGCTCTTTCATCTTTCCGACGCGCGTTATTTAGACAACGAGACTTAGTTCCCTAAGCGGAGACGCCTACTCTTCTGCATGGATTTCATCGTGCGGTTGGTCTTCGCTACACCGTCGAATGACTCGATCTCTAGAAACAACGCGTCATTCCGCAATTATTCAGATTTCGTGAAATTGCTGCTGGTCGCGCTCGTCATCGTGCCATTACCGCCAAGCCCGCATTTCCTCCGTCATCCATGCGAATGGCGGTCTATTGGCCCTCCTTGTTCCGACTGTACTGTCGATCTTCAAGCCGCGCGGCGTGACGAGATACGGAATGGCGGAAGCTACACCGCGGGGGTTAAGCGACGGTCAGTGATGGTGGTCGTCGTGTTCTTCGTCAGACTTCTCGATGTGGACGATCTGAACGACCTTTCCATTTCTAGTCGCCTCGAATGCAACGAAATCCCCGAGCGCTATTCCTTTGAGCAGGCCAAAATCTTCCAGGTGAAAAACCGTCGATTTTGCCGGAAGGTCGAACGTTTCAAGGGGACCGTGGTGAAGGGTGATTTCCCTTCTGCCTTCGTTAATGTTCATTAATTTTCCGAGGGCACTTTCTTGTGCCGAAACTGACGGCCCGAAGGCACTAAACAGCGCCGCAACACAAATCACGCATCCGATTCGCCGTAACCACATAACCATTGCTCCATGGTTACGGTTCATGTGGATGTGGGCGGGGATTCATGTGCTTGGTCCACCTCAAGGTGTTACCCACTGCGTTACCCAGAACGACCCAAGGGGCCAGGCGTTTCCGCCTAACCCCTTGTTTTAATTGGTCGGAGCGGCGGGATTCGAACCCACGACCCCTTGACCCCCAGTCAAGTGCGCTACCAGGCTGCGCCACGCTCCGATTTCATTTGATGCCCCGGACCGACCCGAAAACCGGCCGCCCGGGAGCGGCAAGGCGCGCACTATAACGGCGCCGGTACGGGCCGACAACCGCGCTATAACAGGCGGCGAATAGCCTCCAACTCGGCCAGAATTTCGCGCAATTGGGCACGGTCCGACCCCGCACTTTGCGGCTTTTCGTCGATTGAGGCCGCCGCCGGCGCGGCGGTTGGCGTAGCGATGGGGGCCCCAACCGTGTCATCGTCGTCCTCGGACGTATCGTCCGGTTCCGGCGCATGGCGGGCATGCGGATCGCGCAGGATCTTCTGCACACCCTTGATGGTATAACCGTCCTCATAGAGCAGGCTGCGGATGCGTCGCAGCAGGTCCATATCCTCGGGCCGGTAATAGCGCCGTCCGCCGCCGCGCTTCATCGGGCGGATCTGGGGGAATTTACTCTCCCAGAACCGCAGGACGTGCTGCGGCAGGTCGAGCTCGTTGGCAGCCTCGCTGATCGTGCGGAACGCGGTGGCGGATTTACCCCCGCGCCGGTAGGATGCCTGCGAGTCCTGAACGGCGTTCATCTTCAGGAATTAGAGCCGGACGTACCAGAATTAGACGAGCTGGAACCCGGTGTCGGCTCGCTGATGCGGCTTTTCAGGACCTGGGACGGGCGGAACACCAGCACGCGGCGCGGCAGGATGGGGACCTCTTCGCCGGTCTTGGGATTGCGGCCCACCCGCTGGCCCTTATTACGGACCGAAAAGCTGCCGAAGGACGAAATCTTGACCGTTTCGCCGTGCGCCAGGGTCTCGGAAATTTTGTTCAGGACCGCTTCGAGCAGGTCCGCCGACTCGTTGCGCGACAGGCCGACCTCTTGATACACGGCCTCGCTCAACTGCGATCGGGTGATCGTTTCTCCCGCCATTTCGACATTCCCCCCAACCAGCAATCTCGTTGCGGGAGTCATTCTAGGCGTGAAAACAATTTATCTCAATGGGATAACAGCATTCGCTCATGCAATCATTTACATGAGGTCCGCAAGCTAAGGCATTGATTAGACTCAAGACGCTCGCCCGGTGGGCGCGCGTCCGTTTTACCAGCGCGCGAGCGCCGCACCCCAGGTCAGTCCGCCGCCCATGGCTTCCATGAGGATCAGATCGCCCTCCTGGATACGGCCGTCGCGCACCGCGGTATCGAGCGCCAGCGGGATCGAGGCGGCCGAGGTATTGGCGTGCTTGTCGACCGTGAGGACGATCTTGCTCTCGTCCATGCCGAGCTTCTTGCGGGTACCGTCGATGATGCGCTTGTTGGCCTGATGCGGGACCAGCCAGTCGATGTCCTTGGCCTCGAGACCATTGGCGCTGAGCGCCTCGCCCACGATCGACGACAGGTTGGTCACGGCGTGTTTGAAGACGTCCTTGCCTTCCATCTTGATCACCCCGGCATCGCCGGTCGAGGACGGCCCACCGTCGCAATAGAGGATATCGCGCAAGGTGCCGTCGGAATGGATATGGGTCGAGAGGATACCCCGGCGCTGGTTCCAGCGCGGCTCGTTCTCGGAAATGCCGTTTTCGGCCCTGAGCACCACCGCCCCGGCCCCGTCGCCGAACAGCACGCAGGTGCCCCGGTCTTCCCAATCGACAATGCGCGACATGGTCTCGGCACCGATCACCAGGGCCGTTTTGGCCTGGCCAGCCTTGATCATGGCATCGACCACGGACAACGAATAGACGAAGCCCGAGCAGACGGCCTGCAAATCGAACGCCGCGCCCCGCGTCATGCCCAACTGGGCCTGCAGCTTCACCGCGGTCGCCGGGAAGGTATCGTCGGGCGTCGTGGTGCCGACGACGATCAGATCGATATCGCTGGCCTTCACCCCGGCATAGTCCATCGCCTTAAGCGCGGCTTCGCGCGCCAGATCGGACGTCATCTGCCCTTCGGCGGCGATATGGCGCTGCTTGATGCCGGTGCGCTCGGTGATCCACTCGTCGGAGGTATCGACCAATTCGGCCAGCTGATCGTTGGTCAGCACCTTCTCCGGCAGGTAGGACCCCGATCCCACCAGTCGCGAATAATACGCCATTTAAATCCCGCCTACCCCGAAACCGATTGAAGGACGCGCCGCTCGTTCATGAGCCGCTCCAGGTCCTGTTTTATGACTTCGTTCAAATTGCGGCGCACGAGGTTAATCGCCACGTCGACCGCATGGGCGAAGCCGATCCCATCCGTCCCACCGTGACTTTTAACACAGATTCCGTTCAAACCGATCAACATCGCACCGTTGTAGCGGCGCGGATCGAACTGCGAGCGGAACTTGCCGATGGCGCCGCGCGCGATCAGCGCGCCGATCCGGCCCATCAGGCTCCCCATCAGGCTCTGGCGCAGGTAATGGGCGAACATGCGGGCCGTGCCTTCGGCCGTTTTGAGCGCGATATTGCCGCTGAAACCATCGGTTACGATGACATCCACGGTGCCCTTGCAGATATCGTCGCCTTCGACGAAGCCGTAGAATTTGATGGGCAGGTTCGATTTCTGGAGAATCGCGGATGCCCCTTTGACCGCCTCGTTGCCCTTCAGGACCTCGACGCCGACGTTCAAGATACCGACGACGGGCTCGGCCAGCCCCAATTCGTTGCGCGCAAACGCCTCGCCCATCACGGCGAATTGAACCAAGTTTTCGGCATCGCATTCGATATTGGCGCCGAGATCGAGCATCACCGCCTCGCCGCGCTGCGTCGGCAGACTGCCCGCGATCGCCGGCCGGTCGATGCCCGGCAATGTCTTGAGCACGATGGTCGCCATGGCCATCAGCGCGCCGGTATTGCCGGCCGATACGATGGCCGAGGCCTTGCCGTCGGCAACGGCGTCGATAGCGAGCCGCATGGAAGTCGATTTGCCGCTGCGCAGTGCGCTCGTCGGCTTGGCATCGCCCGCCACCGCATCGGGCGTGTGGCAGACTTCGCAGGACGCGCGCGCAGCCGGATAATTGGCCAGGATCGGCGTCAATCGGGCTTCATCGCCATACAGCAGAAAATGGACGTCGGTATTTTGGCGGCAGACGATGTCGAGTCCTTCGACAATCATCTCCGGCGCGTTGTCGCCACCCATACCGTCGATCGCTACGACGATCCGATCAGCCACCGCGCACTATCCCCCGCGAAAGCACCCATTTCGGGCGCATCGTCGATGTCCAGAAGGCTTGGGTGTCGATTAGGCGACCGTCTTCTGTTCGACGACTTCACGGCCATCATAATAGCCGCAGGACGAACAAATGTGGTGAGGTCTTTTCTGCTCGCCGCAATTTCCGCATCCGTTGTATGCGTTGGCTGGCAGAGCATCATGGGCCCGGCGCATATTGCGGCGCGACTTGGAGGTTTTCTTCTTGGGAACTGCCATCGTTCTACTCGCTAAAAAGGCCAAAAAACCGTAGATCGCCCCACAAATTCGCCCTGGGCGTTCTGGCGATATGTCCGGAAGGGCGCTACTTAAACCAAAATTTGGGCAGACCCGCAAGTTAGCCTTGCGCACGCGCCGCTCAATTCCGCTAAGTCCTTAATTTTTCTTCGTTTTTAGCTGTTCCAGAACGGCGAATGGATTGGGCCGGACGGGTTCCAGGGCCGCTTCGGCGGCATTTATCCCCTCGTCCTCACCACTCGAGATCGGCTCGAAGTGCGCGCCGGGGGCGCGGGGGAACGGGTCGATCAGCAGGCCGAGGTTCTGGGCGATCAATTCGCCAAACTCGATTCGGCCGTCCACGATGGGCTCCGGCGGGTCGTCATCGTCGATCCCGAATTCGATCTCGTCGGGCTTGTCCTTGAAGGCCCGTTCGACGAATTCGGCGAAAAATTCGCCGTCGATTCGGTTCGTCAGGGGTTCCAGGGTAACCACGCAGGTCTGGGCGATGTCGGCGGCGAATCGCGCCTTCAGGGCGAGCTTGTTGCCCGACGCGAACGGCGTCAGCCCAACGCGCGCCGTCAGGTTGCTAATCCCATCGACGCCGAAGCGTACCGCCAGCGCGGCCATCTCCGCCGGCGTTGCCGTGACATCGAGTTCGCGCCGCTCGCCCTTCAAGGTGACGATTTCGATCTCGCGCACGAATTCCGGACCGGGAATCTTATCGGGCGTGGCTTCGGGTGTCTTCGCTTTGCGTGCCATAACGCAGGGCCCGTTTATCTTTGGGTCGGATCGGGAAAGGCGATCGCGGCGCGGCGGATGTCGTCGCCGGTCCAGTCCTGCGAGCGCGCGATAGCGCTCTTCAGATAGGCGCTCAGCCGCGCGATCCCCGCTGCATCCGCCACCGTATCGGCATAGGCATTGCGCACCAAGGCGTCGTCGAGCGCGCTCGCGGATCCTGCCAGCGCGGCGTCATAGGCACTGATGCGACCGTAGAACAGTGTGGCCATATCCTTGATCTGGCGGCCGACCCTAAGATCGCCGACGCCCATCTCGCGCAGATTGTAATCGAGATCGGCGAACATCCGGTCGTGCAGCGCCTGGCTGAATTTGCGGTGATCGCCGCCCAGTTCCTTGAGGCGGCGGAGCACGATATAGGCATGCAGCGCCAGCATGTCGAATCGCCCGCCGACCGTATCGGGAACGCCGCAAACGCCATAGAAATACGGCTGGCGGCCTTGGCGGACGATAAGGCCATACAGCCCCTCGACATCGCCGCGCCCCCGCGACAGACCAAAGCTTTGGCCCAAACTCTGCAGCAAACCCATCGGACTGGAACTTTCACCCTAAAAACCTTGGGGCCTTGCGACAACTCCCGAGGTTTCATCTTCTCTTCACGCGCTGTATTATAGGGTTCGCTCAAATCAATCGCCAGCACCGCGGGCCGGACGCTACAGCCCAACAGAGATACGTATCCCACCCATGCGCATGCAACGCCTGAAACTCTCTGTCTCATTCCTCGTCAGCACCACCGCGTGCCTCGCCTTGGCAGCGACCATTTCCGCCTGCTCGTCACGCATCGACCAGCGCGGCAACCTGCCCGATTCCGACATGCTGGCGAACGTCGAGGTCGGCCATATCAACAAACAAGGTGTGCAGGACGTTCTGGGCACGCCGTCCAGCGTCGGCCTATTCGATGGCGAGACCTGGTATTACATCTCGGAGCGCACCGAAACGACCGCCTTCTTCTCGCCGGTTGTCCTCGAACGTAAAGTCATTGTGATCAAGTTCGATGACAAGGGTGTCGTCAGCGCGATGAACACCCTGACCCTCGACGATGCGCGCCAGATCGAAATGGTGGATCGTCGCACGCCGACGGCGGGCAATGAATTCGGTCTGCTGCGCCAGCTGTTCGGCAATATCGGCCGCTTTGAAGGTAGCAAGGGCGCTCCGCCCAAGTAGGCCCTGCGCGCGCGCAGCGCGCGGCTTCACTCACGGTTTTCTAGGCAACAAAAAAGCCCGGATGCTTTCGCACCCGGGCTTCAATGTTTCAGGCTGACTTGTTAGCCGGCCAGCATCGCGATCAAGAGGATCGCAACGATGTTGATGATCTTGATCATCGGGTTGACGGCCGGACCGGCGGTGTCCTTGTACGGATCGCCAACCGTGTCGCCCGTCACCGCGGCCTTGTGGGCTTCCGAGCCCTTGCCGCCGTGATGACCGTCTTCGATGTACTTCTTCGCGTTGTCCCACGCGCCGCCGCCCGAGGTCATCGAGAGCGCGACGAACAGGCCCGTCACGATGGTGCCGAGCAGCATCGCGCCCAGCGCCGAGAAGGCCGCAGCCTGACCGCCGACCCAGTTGATCACGTAGTACATGACCACCGGAGCCAACACAGGCAGTAAGGACGGAACGATCATTTCCTTGATCGCCGCCTTGGTCAGGATGTCCACGCACTTGCCGTATTCCGGCTTCTGCGTGCCCGTCATGATGCCCGGGAGTTCGCGGAACTGACGACGCACTTCGACCACGATCGCACCCGCCGCACGGCCAACCGCCGTCATGCCCATCGCACCGAACAGGTACGGGAGCAGGCCGCCGATGAAGAGGCCGATGACGACATACGGGTCTTGCAGGTTGAAGGTGACGTTCAGGTTCGGGAAGTAGTGCTTCAGATCTTCCGTGTAAGCCGCGAACAGCACCAGCGAGGCGAGACCGGCGGAACCGATCGCATAGCCCTTGGTGACGGCTTTCGTCGTGTTGCCGACCGCGTCGAGCGCGTCGGTCGTTTTACGAACTTCCGGAGGAAGGTCGGCCATTTCGGCGATGCCGCCCGCGTTGTCGGTCACCGGACCGAACGCATCGAGCGCCACGACGATGCCCGCCAGCGCCAGCATGGTCGTCGCCGCCATCGCGATGCCGTAGAGGCCCGCCTGGAGGTACGCCACGATGATACCGGCCGAGATCACGACGACCGGCAATGCGGTCGCTTCCATCGAGATCGCGAGACCCTGGATGACGTTGGTGCCGTGGCCGGTTTCCGAGGCCTTGGCGACGCTCTGCACCGGACGATAGTTCGTGCCGGTGTAGTACTCCGTAATCCAGACGATCAGCGCGGTGACGGCCAGGCCGACGATCGCGCAGATGAACAGCTTGGTGCCCGTGATCGAGATCGTCGCCGTCTTAAAGACGGTGTCCCAACCGAGGTACTGATTGATCACGACCGCGATCAGGATTGCCGACAACACGCCCGAGGCGATGAGGCCCTTATAAAGAGCGCCCATGATGTTGTTGCTGGCGCCCAAGCGGACGAAGAAGGTCGAGATGACCGAGGCGATGATGCAGACCGCACCGACGAGCAGCGGCAGAACCATCAACTGGGTCTGGGCAGCGTCGGTGAAGAAGATCGCACCCAGCAGCATGGTGGCGACGATCGTGACCGCATAGGTCTCGAACAAGTCGGCGGCCATACCGGCGCAGTCGCCGACGTTGTCACCGACGTTGTCGGCGATCACGCCCGCGTTGCGTGGGTCATCTTCCGGAATGCCGGCTTCGATCTTACCGACGAGGTCGGAACCGACGTCCGCACCCTTGGTGAAGATGCCGCCGCCGAGACGCGCGAAGATCGAGATCAGCGAAGCGCCGAAGCCGAGAGCGACGAGCGATTCGAGAACGTGGCGCATACCGGCCGCGTTCGTCGTGTCGTACATGCCGACCAGGATGTAGTAGTAGATCGCGACGCCGAGCAGCGCCAAACCGACCACCAGCATGCCGGTGATCGCGCCCGACTTGAACGCGATGTCGAGACCGCCCGCGAGCCCCTGCGTACGGGAAGCCTCGGCCGTGCGCACGTTGGCGCGCACCGACACGTTCATGCCGACATAACCCGCAACACCCGACAGCACCGCACCGATCACGAAACCGATGGCGGAGGTCATGCCCAGCTTCCAGCCGAGCAGGATTGCGATAACGACGCCGGCGATGGCGATCGTGCTGTATTGGCGGTTCAGGTAGGCGCTAGCACCTTCCTGGATCGCCGCAGCGATTTCCTGCATGCGTGCGTTGCCCGCCGGTGCGGCGAGAATCGACTTCGCAGCCCATGCGCCGTACAGCAGCGCGAGGACGCCACAGGCGATAATCAGGTGTGGAATATATTCCATGCGATGAGGCCTTTGACTTGATTGATTGTTAGTACTTAGACGAACGGCCGTGGGGGCCAGTTTCGGGCGCGGAAGATGCCAGAAGCCGCCCAACAAAGCAACGCTTGGCGGGAATGGGCCCTTGCCCCATATCCCCCCGGTATCGTTAGACTTTCCGTTCCAGGATCGACTGGATCAGGACGGCGTCGAACACCCCCTTGCCGATGGCGCGTTCGCCGATGATGGCGAGGCGTTTCTTCAAGGTTTCCGTGTCGACATCTTTTTTGTCCCGCAAAATCCGGGGCACGTAGGAGCGCAGATCGGTCACGAAGGCGTCGGTCAGCTTGGGCATCTGCTTGGTCAGGCCCTGCTCGCGCGACTGGGTGGTTTCGAACTGGATCTCGATCTGGATGGTCGAAATGACCCGGTCGTTAACGATGATCGGCACGTTCAGGGGTTCCATCGAGACGAATCGAACCGGATCGACCTTGGTCGTGGGCGCCGCCGGTGCGGCCTCGTGCTTAGCCGCGAACGGCCCCATCTCAAGCTGCTGCATGATTGTGATTGCGCCGCCCGCCAGAACGATGAATCCGGCAACCACCATGATCAAAATACGCGACATGCCGGCGTGTCCCCCCGCCAATCCCCAAAAAACGTCTAGACCCTATGTTCGCTCAAAAATGGGCAAACCCCAAGCAGTCCAGTTCGATCGGTTTTCCGTCGGGTCCCGCGATCGCAACCGTTCCCTGGCCGGCAACGATACGCCCGACATTATAAACCGGGGTGCGCGCGGCCTCGGCTGCGGCGCGCACCTGGGCTTCGGCCGCCGCCGGCGCGGTAAAGACCAGTTCGTAATCGTCGCCGCCCGCCAGAATCAATGTGACCAGACCGGGATCGGTCGCCACCAACGCCCGCAACTCGGCGCTCACCGGTATATCGGCGAACCGAATCTCCGCCCCAACCGCGGAGGCCTCGCAGATATGGCCGAGGTCGGCCGCCAAGCCGTCGGAGACATCGGCGGCGGCCGTCGCGATCCCACGCAACGACTGGCCCAGCGCCAAACGCGGGAACGGCATATCGAGACGCTTGTCGGCGTGCGGGAAGGACGCCCCGTTCGGCGGCGTCCAACCTTGGCGAATTTTCACCGCCAGCGCCGCATCGCCGATGGTGCCCGACACCCAAACCATATCGCCGACCTGCGCGCCGGATCGCCGCAGGACTTTACTCTTAGGCGCCGAACCGAAAGCCGTGATCGCGAGCGTCATCGGCCCGGTCGTCGACACCGTGTCGCCGCCCAGCAGCGACGTTTCGAACTGCGCCTGGCATTGCATGAGCCCACGCGAAAAATCGCTCAGCCAGGCGTCGGTCTGTGCCGGCAACCAACCCTTTGGTAATGCGAAGTCGAGCGTATAGCCGAGCGGTGCCGCCCCCATCGCGGCAAGATCGGACAGGTTCACCGCTAGCAGCTTCCAGCCCAGATTGCGCGCCCCGTCGCTCGCAAAAAAGTGAATGCCGGCGACCATCGCGTCGGTTGTGACCACGCAGGTCTCGCCCGGTGGAACGTCGAAGACCGCACCATCATCGGTGAGGCCGAAGGCGCCAGGGTCGGTGGCGAGCGGAGCGAAATAGCGGCCGATCAGATCGAACTCGCCGAAGCGGTCCGAAGCCGGCGCGTCGTCACTCACCAGAACGTTCTCCAAGCTCCTCGGCTCGCAGCACATGCGCGATCTTGTCGAGCACGCCGTTCACCAGCGCCGGTTCCTTGTCCTCATAGAAGTCGCGCGCTATCTCGACATATTCATTGATGACGACGCGCGCCGGCACCTTGGGATCGGAGAACATCTCATGCGCCGCGGTGCGCAAGATGGCGCGCAAGATCGCATCCAACCCTTCGACCGAGCGATCGCGATCGAGCGACTTGCTGATCATGTCGTCATAGAACGACTTCTTGGCGACGACGCCACGCACTAGATCGGCGAGTTTCTTGCGATCGATCGTGTCACCCGTGGTGTGGCCGTCGAGGCCCGACCAACGGTCGTGCAGGTAATCCATCAAAATGGCATCGACGTGCGCGCCGGTCAGATCGATCTCGTAAAGACCCTGCACGGCGGCCAGGCGCGCCGCACTCGTGCCCACCCGTCCTTTGGCTGCGTTAGCCTTGCCGGGTTTCTTGCTCATCGCGCGCCAGTGCGAGCGCGAATATCGATCATCGTCAAACAGGCTTTCGCCGCCTTACCGCCCAGATCGCGCTTGGTCACATCGGCCCGCTCATAGGCCTGATCGCCATTCTCGCAGGTGAGGATGCCGAAACCATGCGGCATTGCGCCCTGCACCGCTAGATCCATCAACGCACGGCTCACTTCGCGGCAGATATGGTCGTAATGATCGGTCTGGCCACGGATGACGCAGCCCAGCGAGACGACGCCGTCATATTTGCCTGTATCCCACGCGAACTTCACAGCGGCCGGAATCTCGAACACGCCCGGCACGGAAATCCGTTCGATCGCATGACCAGACGGCGCGATCACTTTGGATGCGCCATCGAACAGCCAGTCGGCGATCTTTTCGTAGAAACGCGCCTCGACGACGAGTATCGGCTTAAGCGCGGTCATGCGATTCCTCCATTTTATAAGCGGACAGGTCGGAGGAAATTTTGATCGGACGCTGCTCGACGATCTTCAAGCCATAGCCTTCAATGGCGATCATCGTGCGCTTGGTGTTCGACAGCAGGATCATGTCGCGGATGCCGAGATCGAGCAGGATCTGCGCGCCCGTGCCGTAATCGCGCAGTTCCAGATACGGGCTTTCACGATCGGAGAAGTGGCTGCGCACGCGCGCCGACAGGACCGACGGATTGCCGCTGCGGATCAGCACGACAGCGCCGCGCCCGGCCTCGTTGATCTGGGCCATCGCCGTGTGCAGCTCGAGCGATTTTTGCACGCTGTAGATATCGTCGAAAATATTGAAGGCCTGCACGCGCACTAGAACGGGCTCCGGGCCAGACAGATCGCCCTTGATGAGCGCCAGATGCTCGCCGACTTCACCTTCGTTTCGATAAACGACAATGCGGAAGCTGCCGGAATCTCGGGATTCGAATTTGCTTTCGGCGATGGGCTTGGCGATCCGGTCATGACGCAGGCGGTAGGCGATGAGATCCGCGATGGTCGCGATCTTCAGGCCATGACGCTGCGCAAACGCCACGAGATCGGGCATGCGCGCCATCGTCCCGTCGTCTTTCATGATCTCGCAGATCACACCGGCGGGATTGAGACCGGCGAGACGCGAGATATCGACGGACGCTTCGGTATGACCGGTGCGCACCAGCACACCGCCGTCCTTCGCCATCAGCGGAAAGACGTGGCCCGGCGTCGTGATCCCTTCGCGCCCTTTGGTCGCATCGATGGCAGCTGCAATTGTACGCGCACGATCCGACGCCGAAATGCCGGTGCTGACACCTTCGCGCGCTTCGATGGAAACGGTGAAGGCCGTCTGATGGCGCGTGCCGTTATCGGGCGACATCGACGGCAAGCCGAGCTGTTCAATGCGGCTCCGGGTCATGGCGAGGCAAACCAGGCCGCGACCATGCTTGGCCATGAAATTGATCGCATCCGGCGTCGCCATCTGCGCCGGGATCACCAGATCGCCTTCGTTCTCGCGGTCTTCGTCATCGACCAGGATGAACATACGTCCGTTGCGCGCGTCCTCGATGATCTCTTCGATCGACGACAGATACTTCTGGTGTTCCACGAACGGTCAGTCCTTCCCCAAGAGGCGCGCAACATATCGTGCGACAAGGTCGATTTCCAGGTTTACGCGCGTACCCTGAACCATGGCCCCAAAGGTGGTCTGCGCCTGGGTATGGGGAATGATATTGACGCCAAAGGACGTATCGTCGACCGCATTGACGGTCAGCGAGACGCCATCGACCGAAATCGACCCTTTGGCGGCGATATAGCGCATCAGTTCTTTCGGTGCGACAAAGGTGAAGCGCTTGGAATCGCCGTCAGGACGAAGCTCGCGCAGGGTGCCGACACCGTCCACATGGCCGCTGACCATATGCCCGCCCAGTTCAGCGCTGGCCGTCAGTGGGCGTTCCAGGTTCACGCGGGCACCCGGTTTCCAATCGCCCAAGGTCGTGCACGACAAGGTTTCGGCCGACACATCGGCGGCGAACCAGCCGGGCCCCTTCTCAATCACAGTGAGGCAGGCGCCCGAGCAGGCGATCGAGGCGCCAATATCGACACTGTTCATATCGAAATGGGTCTCGATCTCAATGCGCGTGTCGCCGGCTTGCGTGATCGAACGCACTTTGCCGAGGTCGGTGACGATACCGGTAAACATAAGCCTTTGATTATCTTAAAAAACCGGGCCCCGCGACCCCAAAAACTGCAACGCAATGTTGCGGATTCCGCAGCGATCCGGCGTCCTAGCGCCGCCGCGTCAGGATTTCCAGGTTATCCGCGCCCCAGTTGGTTACCGAGCGGCGCTCGAACGCGAACAGCTCGTCGACCCCCTGGACCCCAAGCCCGGCGATCGCCGGTAGGCCGTCGCCGCCAACGATGGCGGGGGCACGGAACCACGCGATGCGATCGATCAAATCGGCCTGCAGCATCGACGCGGACAGCCGCCCGCCGCCTTCGACCAGAATGCGCGTCAGCCCCCGTTCAGCTAAGACGTGCGCGGTTTCGATGATATCGACGCCGCCGCCCTCGCCCGCCGCATGGACTTCGATCAGGATTACCCCGGCATCCACCAGCGGTTCTTTCACATCGGATGCGTGCCCCATCTGGGTGACGACCCACAGCGGCGCCAAAGACAATGTCTGCACCAGGCGACTCGATGGCAACAGTCGCAGACGGGCATCGACGACGACGCGCGGACGTCTGGGTTCTTCCGAGGCACCCGGCACGCGCATGGTCAAAGTGGGATCGTCGGCTAACGCCGTGTTCGAGCCGACCATGATCGCGTCGTGTTGCAGGCGCAGAAGCTGTCCGGCGGCGCGCGCCGCCTCGCCGGTGATCCATTGGCTGTCGCCGGTCACGGTCGCGATGCGTCCGTCCAAGGTCGTCGCGGTCTTCAAGGTGAAAAGCGGGCGCTGCTGCGTGACGCGCAGGATGAAGCCGGCATTCAGCGCCTTGGCCTCATCGGCGAACCGATCGCGCACGACGCGGATGCCGGCGGCTTCAAGTTTGGCGTAACCACGACCAGAGACGCGAGGATCGGGATCTTCCATCGCACCGACGACGCATTTAATCCCCGCCGCGATCAGCGCATCGGCGCAGGGCCCGGTCTGGCCTGTATGCGAACACGGCTCCAAGGTGACATGTGCGGTCGCACCTTTGGCGTCCGCCCCCGCGCGCGTCAGGGCCTCGGTTTCGGCATGGGGTCGCCCGCCGGGTTGCGTCCAGCCGCGTGCTATGACGCGGCCGTTCTTGACGATGACACAGCCGACGGCGGGATTGGGCCACGTATTACCGAGCCCGCGTGCGGCCAGCGCCAGGGCCGCCCGCATGAATTCGGGCGCATCATCCGACGCGCCCGACATTTTATTCTTCGCTCAAGGTGCCGATGAACTTCTCGAAATCCTTGGCTTCGCGGAAATTGCGATAGACCGAGGCGAAGCGCACATAGGCGACCGGATCGAGATCGGCCAGCACATCCATCACGATCTCGCCGATCACCTTGGATGGCAATTCGGCTTCGCCCAGGCTTTCGAGACGGCGCTGGATCGAATTGACGATACGCTCGATCTGTTCGTCCTCGACCGGGCGCTTCTGCAACGCAATGCGCAGCGAGCGCTGCAGCTTTTCGCGATCGAACGGCTCTTTCTTGCCGCCCTTCTTGGTGACGGTGAGTTCGCGCAGCTGCACGCGTTCGAACGTCGTCCAACGGGCACCGCATTCCTGACACGAGCGACGGCGGCGGATTGACGCCCCATCCTCGGTCGGACGCGAGTCCTTCACCTGAGAATCTTCATGACCACAAAACGGACAGCGCATAGGCCCCCTCTTTCGCCGAGTCTCGCCCGGCGTCCCCTACCTAATGCCCCTTATAAATCGGAAATCGTTTACAAAGTTCGAGCGTCTTGGCCCGTGCAGCCTTTTCGGCAGCCGAATTGTCCTCGCGGTTCGCAGCTAGGCCATCGAGCACGTCGGCGATGATGCCGCCGATCTCTTGATATTCGGCCTGACCGAAGCCGCGCGTCGTACCGGCGGGCGTGCCCAAACGCACGCCCGACGTCACGGTCGGCTTTTCCGGATCGAACGGGATGCCGTTCTTGTTGCTCGTGATGCCGGCTTTGCCGAGCGAGGCTTCGGCAATATTGCCGGTCAGCTTCTTCGGCCGCATATCGACCAGCATCAGATGCGTGTCGGTGCCGCCCGAAACGATGCCGCAGCCGCGCTCCACCAGTTTCGCCGCCAGGGTCTTGGCATTGGCCACGACATTCGCCGCATAGGTTTTGAATTCGGGTTGCAGCGCCTCGCCGAAGGCCACCGCCTTGCCGGCGATCACATGCATGAGCGGACCGCCTTGCATCATCGGGAACACGGCCGAATTGATCTTTTTACCGATCTCAAGATCGTTCGACAGGATCAGGCCGCCGCGCGGACCGCGCAGCGTCTTATGCGTGGTCGAGGTCGTGACATGTGCATGCGGCACCGGGCTCGGATGCACGCCGGCCGCGACGAGACCGGCGAAATGCGCCATATCGACCAGGAAATAGGCGCCCACTTCATCGGCGATTTCGCGGAACGCCTTGAAATCGATAATGCGCGGATAGGCCGAACCACCCGCGATGATCATCTTCGGCTTGTTGGCCTTGGCGAGATCGCGCACCTGATCCATGTCGATCAGGCAGTCTTGCTGGCGCACGCCGTACTGCACGGCCTTGAACCACTTGCCCGACAGGTTGGGCGGCGCGCCATGCGTCAGATGGCCGCCCGCGGCGAGCGACATGCCCATGATGGTGTCGCCCGGCTGCAGCAGCGCCGCCATCGTTTCCTGGTTGGCTTGCGAACCCGAATGCGGCTGAACGTTGACGTAAGTGCAGCCGAACAGCTGCTTGGCGCGCTCGATCGCCAGTTCCTCGGCGATATCGACGAATTCGCAGCCGCCGTAGTAGCGCTTACCCGGATAACCCTCGGCGTATTTGTTGGTCATCACCGAGCCCTGCGCCTGCAACACGGCGCGGCTGACGATGTTTTCGGACGCGATCATCTCGATGCGGTCTTGCTGGCGACCGAGCTCCAGGCCCATCGCCTTGAAGATTTCGGGATCGCGTTCGGCCAAGCTGGAATCGAAAAATTGGGACATGGATACGCCTTAGGTTAGGAAACGGTCATTTTGTCGATGCGGCGCTGATGGCGACCGCCCTCGAACTCGGTCTCGAGGAAAACTTTGAGGCAATCGCGCGCCACTTCGCTGCCGATCACCCGCGCCCCCAGCGCCAACACGTTGGCGTCATTATGTAGGCGCGACAGTTTGGCGGCCGTCGTATTATGCGCGAGTGCCGCGCGAACGTGGCTATGGCGGTTGGCGGCGATGGAAATGCCGATGCCGGTGCCGCAGATCAGGATGCCGCGCTTCACCTCGCCTTTTTTAATGGCAGCAGCCAGCTTATCGGCGAAGTCGGGATAATCGACCGAGTCAGGCCCGTTGGTGCCCAGATCGAGGACCCCAAACCCGGCCGTCTTCAGATCGGCGATCAGGATAGCCTTGAGCTCGGGACCTGCGTGATCGCAAGCGATTCCAATGGTTTCAGGGCGCTGCGCGTCCATGGCGGGGCTAATTCCGGCGGTGGCGGTAAAGACGGCGCTACCATATATCGGCGCGATTCCCAAGTCCAACACAACGTGTCGAGGGGATAACGGCCAGGTAACGGACCGGCCTCAATAAAAAAATCTTCTAATATTGAAATAATGACCGTGTGAAATCGGTCTATGTCCCATCTATACTATTAGTAATGGTCCATCTTGATTGTCGGAACCAAGTCAAATGGCTGATGAAAAAGTGCCTGACGTAACACGCGAAGAATTACTGCGCTACGCAACTGAAATCGTCGCCTCCTATCTGGGGCGCAACAAGGTCCCCGGCGAGCAGTTGAGCGACGTAATCACCACCGTCTTCAACTCGCTGAGCAATCTGGACGGCGGCGGCATCGACGAGATCTATCGCGGTAGCCTGAAACCGGCCGTGCCGGTCAAGAAGTCGATCATGCCGGAATACATCGTCTGCCTGGAAGACGGCAAGAAACTCAAGATGTTGAAGCGCTACCTGCGCACCAATTACAATATGACCCCAGACGAATATCGTGCCAAATGGGGACTGGCGCCCGACTACCCGATGGTGGCGCCCAATTATGCCAAGCAACGCTCCGACTTCGCCAAGAACATCGGCCTGGGCCGCGATACCACACGCAAGCGCAGCGGCCGGAAATCGTAACCGCCCTCGCCTTCGTTATTGGCCATGATCGTCGTCGATAACATCCGCAAATCATTCGGCGGCGTGGCGGCGCTCGACGGCTGTTCGCT
Source organism: Rhodospirillaceae bacterium (assembly GCA_947467145.1). Taxonomy (GTDB): domain Bacteria; phylum Pseudomonadota; class Alphaproteobacteria; order Rhodospirillales; family UBA2165; genus CANIGJ01. Next base: position 25,605 of record CANIGJ010000008.1, read on the forward strand.
GGCCATCGCCGACGGCGCCATCACCGGATTGATCGGCCCCAACGGCGCGGGCAAATCGACTTTGTTCGACGTGATCGCGGGTGCGACGCGCGCCGACAGCGGTATCGTGAAACTCGACGGCGCCGACATCACCCATGTGGCCGAACATGAGCGCGTGCCGCTCGGCCTCGTGCGCACCTTTCAGGTGCCGCAGGAATTTCCCCGTCTCAGTGTACGCGAAAACCTGATGATGGTGCCGGCGAACCAGGCCGGCGAAAATCTGTTCGCGGCCTGGACGATGCGCGCGCGCATTCGTGCCGAGGAGACCGCGATCCGTGGCAAGGCCGACGAGGTGCTCGCCTTCCTCAGCCTCGATCCGTTGGCCGACGCACCGGCGGGCAGCCTATCGGGCGGACAGAAGAAGCTGCTCGAGCTTGGCCGCACCATGATGCTCGAGCCTAAGGTTGTGCTGCTCGATGAGCCGGGGGCCGGCGTGAACCGCTTCCTGCTGGCCAAGCTTGTCGACGCGATCCGCAAGCTCAATACCGAACGCGGCTATACCTTTTGCATCATCGAACACGACATGGACCTCGTCGCCGAACTGTGCGATCCGGTCATCGTGATGGCGGAAGGACGCGTGCTGGCGCAAGGAACCATGAACGAGGTGCGGGCCGACGCCCGCGTGCGTGACGCCTATTTCGGCGGCGGCCGGGTCACGACCGCATGAGCGACGATCTGCTCGTCATCGACAATGTGCATGGCGGTTATGGCGGCGCCGATATCCTGACCGGGGCAAGCCTACGTGTCAGCGGACCGGAAATCGTTGTCATCGTCGGCCCCAATGGCGCGGGCAAATCGACGCTCATGAAATCGATCTTCGGCCTGGTGCAGATCCGTGGCGGCACGATCTCGGCGCTCGGCCACGACATCACCAACCAGCGCGCCGATCTGATCGCCAAAGCCGGGCTCGCTTACGTGCCGCAGGAACGCAACGTATTCCCCTCGCTTACCGTCGATGAAAACCTCGACATGGGCGGCTATCTGAAAAAATCCGACGCCGCACACAAGGACCGCATCTACGCGATCTTCCCACAGCTCGCCAATCGCAAGACCCAACGCGCGGGCTCGCTGTCGGGCGGCGAACGCCAGATGCTGGCGATGGGCCGCGCGCTGATGATCGAGCCGAAGCTATTGCTGCTCGACGAGCCGACAGCAGCACTCGCCCCCAAGTTGGTCGACGAAACCTTGGACAAGATCGGCGAGATCAAAGCACTCGGTGTCGGCGTGCTGATGGTCGAACAGAACGCCAAACAAGCCCTGGCGCGCGCCGATCGCGGCATCGTCATGGTCATGGGCAAGGTGCGGATGGAAGACGACGCTGCCAATCTTCTGGCGCGGCCCGACCTGCCCGAACTGTTTTTGGGCGGCTGACGCAATGACCATCACCGACTTCCTCCAGCTCATTATTTTCGGCATCGTATCGGGCGCGATCTTCGCGCTCGGCGGTATCGGCATCTCGGTGATCTTCGGCATCCTGCGCTTCGCACACCTCGCGCATGGCGACATGATGACCTTCGGCGCGTACCTCGCACTCGCCGCCATCACGTCGCTGCACTTGCCCGTGCTGGCGGCGCTTCCCATCGCCATGATCGGCACCGCGGCGGCGGCCATCGCCATCGACTATGTGTTCTATCGGCGCTTTCGCCAGGCGCGGCCGGTCGTGCTGCTGATCTCGTCCTTCGGTATCGCGCTGGTGTTGCGCAGCGCCGTGCAACTCATCTGGGGACCGGGCAATTACGTTTATGAATCCGGCATCAGCATTCCCTATGTGATCTTCGATCTGCGCATCAAGCCGGATCATCTGCTGATCGTCGCCAGCACGATTGCGATCATCGTCGCCTTCCATTTGTTCCTCACCTATACGCGGCTCGGCAAGGCGATGCGCGCCATGAGCGACGATCCCGATCTCGCGCGCGTCAGCGGCGTCGATACCGAACGCGTCGTCGTGTGGACCTGGGCCATCGGTGGCGCACTGGCGGCGGCCGGCGGCGTGTTTCTGGCGCTCGATACGCAGCTTAATCCCCTGCTCTGCTGGAACATCCTGCTGCCCATGTTCGCCGCCGCCATCGTCGGCGGCATCGGACGGCCCTACGGCGCCATCGCAGGCGGGCTGCTGATCGGCATCGTCGAGGAACTATCGACCTCGTTTATCGATCCGGCCTACAAGCCCGCCGTCGCCTTCGTCATCATGGTGGCAGTCTTGCTATGGCGGCCGACCGGCATCCTGAAGGGGACCACCTGATGGATATGGGTGGCCTGCTCAATTACGCGATCTTCTTCGCAACCTTCGCCGGCATCTTCGCCGTCGTCGCCCTCGGCCTCAACGTGCAATGGGGTCTGTCGGGCCAATTCAATTTCGGCATCGCCGGTTTCTTTGCGGTGGGCAGTTACACGACCGCCATCCTGACCAGCGAGCCGGTGGCGACGCGTATCGGCGGCTTCGATCTGCCGATCGTCGTCGGCCTGATCGCAGCGATGATCTTATCAGCGCTGGTCGCCTGGGCGGTCGGCTGGGTGACGGCGGGCCTGCGCACCGATTATCTCGCCATCGCCACCATCGGTGTCGCCGAATGCATCCGCCTGATCGTGAAGAACGAAGACTGGCTGACCAACGGCGTACGCGGCATACCGGGCATCCCGCGCCTCGCCGCCGACTGGTTCGGCCCCAGCCCCTGGATCATGCTGCTGTTGGTCGCGGCCTGCGTAATCTTTGCCTATGCGGCGATCGAGGCGGCGCGCGCCTCACCCTGGGGCCGCCTGCAGCTCGCCATCCGCGAGAACGAACGCGGCGCCACAGCGGCGGGCAAAAACATCGCGCGCGCCCGGCTCGAAGCTTTCGTCTTCGGTGCGGCCTTCATGGGATTGGGCGGAGCACTTTACGCGCATCTATTCGGCTTCATCAGCCCAGAAGCGTTCGGGCCGAATTTCTCGACCTTCCTCGTCTGGGTCATGCTGATCGCCGGCGGCAGCGGCAACAACAAGGGCGCGATCCTCGGCTCCTTCGTCATCTGGCTGATCTGGTCGGGCACGGAGATCCTGACCAACCGCCTGCCGGTGGAATATGTGAACCAGGCCGGCGCGCTGCGCCTGCTGCTCATCGGGCTGCTCGTGCAGGTCGTGCTGATCTATCGCCCGCAGGGCTTGCTGCCGGAAAAACTTTGATGCTGACGCTCATCCTCGATCAGTTGCTAACGCCGCTCGGCACCGCGCTCATCCTGACCGACAAGAAGGGTAATTTGCGCGCCCTCGACTGGAGCGATTACGAGACGCGCCTCAATCGCCTGCTGCGCCTGCATTACGGCAAAGATTACGAGATCGTCGAAGGCATGCGGCTATCCAATGCCAGCCTGCTGGTCGGCAAATATTTCGCCGGCGATCTGAAAGCCATCGACAAGATCAAGGTCGAAACCAACGGCACACCCTTTCAAAAGAAAGTTTGGGCGGCCTTGCGCAAAATCCCGGCCGGCAAGACCACGACCTATGCCGCGCTCGCCAAAAAGCTCGGCGCGCCCAGTGCGGTACGCGCGGTGGGCGCGGCCAATGGCGCGAACCCTGTCGGCATCGTCATCCCTTGCCATCGCATGCTCGGGACCAACGGCAAGCTCACCGGTTACGGCGGCGGGTTACACCGCAAGCAATACCTGTTGGAGCACGAAGGCGCGCTGCAAAGCGATTAGCTCCGCACGCCGAGCTTCTTCGTCATCCAATCCAGAATGATGCCGTCGGTCGGATCGGGCGAGCCGTCCATCGGGCGGCCCATATGCGCGCCATTGGCGACGAAGCGCGCTTCCTTCGGTCCGCCATGTTCGAGCACTAGATAATAATCCTGGATCGGCGTGATCGGATCCTTCACGCCGTTAACGCACAGCAAGGACGTACTTGGTTTATCCAAGATGCCCTGATCGAGCAGCGACAGGCGCGGCGCGTAAGCAAGCCAACCCTCGTGGCTCGGATGACCAAAGGCATTGCCGCGCGTTTCCGATTGCCCCCACGGGATGCCGTTCTTCTGCGCGCGTTCGATCTCGGGGGCGGAGAACACCAGATGCGCGCCGCCGCCCTGACTGATCACGCCCTTGAAGCGATCCTTATGCGTATGCGCGACCTTGGTCGCCCAATAGCCGCCGAAGCTGCCGCCCCAGCCGCCGACGCGCGTGGCATCAAGATCGGACCGCGTATCGATCCAATCGAAGATCGCATCCCACTGCCGCTCGGCATCTTCCGATCCCTTGATCGGTGAATCGCCGGTGCCCGGCATGTCGATGAGAATCGTGGCTATGCCTTCGTTGAAGAACATCAAGCTTCGATGGATATTGTCTTCCTTGAAGGTATCGATGCCGGCCCACACGATCATCACCGGCATCGGTTTCTTGGCAGCCTTCGGCAGACGCAGGTAAGCGACGACCTTGTCGCCTTCGCCCGGCCGCCCCTTGAACGGCATTTCGATGCGTTCGGGCGGGCTTTCAACGAAGCTCCATGCCTTCAAGACACAACCTTGCGATTTCTTGTAGGCCTCACGCTTGCCGTCGGTATTCATGCACGGGAAACGCGCGGTGCGATAAAGCCCGTAGGCCTTCAGATAATTGGCCCGCGTCGCATCCTTATCGCCCTTCGCTTCCGCTTCCTGCGCCAACGCCTCGTAGCGCGGTGCGGCGGCGGCGAATTCACGCGTATAGGAATCGTGATCCCCCTGTTCGTCGAACAGCGGGATCACCTTGGTCATGATGCGTTCGGCATCTTCGTAGGGCACGAAGTTGAAAGGATAGAGATCCTTCTGCGCGTGCTTCTGCCACTTGGCTTGCCACGTCTCGGCCAAGGTCGGCGATTTGATCGTCATACTTTGAATCCCCTGCTTCTTATTCTTCAGCCGTCATGCTCGGACTTGTTCCGAGCATCCACGGAGAGGCGCGTCTGCGCCGATATGAGTCTTTTCGCGTGATCGCGCTTCCGTCGATCCTCCGGACAAGCCGGAGGATGACGGCGCTATAGCACCGTCATTTCGGCTCGAACACCTTGATCGTGACGATCTGGCCGCCCTTGAATTCCCAATGCGCATAGGTGCCGACGACGTCGCCCGCCGCGTCGAAATTCTGCGGACCGCCCCCGCCGACATAATCGATATCCTGACCGGCTTCGAGGGCCTTCTTCGCCTTGGCGAATTCACCCGGGCGGATTGCTTCGCCGGGCGGATTGGCGACGAAGCGCAGCGCATCGCGGATCGCCTTCGGATCGCTCGACTTCGCCTTCACCGCCGCCAAGCCGATCAGCATCGCCGCATCGTAGGCCGCATCGATATAGGGTTTCGGCGGCAGCTCCTTGAAGCGCTTCTCGTAAAGCTTCTTGAACAAGTCCGACGACTCACCCGCCGCCTGCGGCGCGGTGGCGAACGCGCCCTCAACGAACTTCGCGCCGATCGCTTGCGCAACTTCGGGTGCCTTCATGCCGTCGGCAAACGCGAACTTCTTGAAGAAGCCGCCTTCGAGGGCCTGCTTGAGGATCGGGATACCGTCCTCGGGGTACGCGAGCAGCATGAGGACTTCCGCGCCGCCTTGGGCCGCGCGCTGTAATTCGCCGCGAAACGACGCCTGCTTCGGCTCGTAGGCGATGGATTGGGTGACCTTGCCGTCGTAGGCCTTGGCGAACGCCTCGGCCAGGCCTTTGCCGTAATCGTTGTTCACATAGATGATCGCGACGGATTTGACGCCTTTCTCTTTCGCGATCTGCGCCAGCGCCACACCCTGCACGGCGTCGGTCGGTACCGTGCGGAACAGGAAATCGCCGTCCTTCAGGGTCGTGATCTCGGGCGAGGTCGACGCCGTGGAGATTTGGATCATGCTCGCGGGAACGGCAACCGAGGTTGCCACCGGAATGGTGACGCCCGACGACAAGGCGCCGATGATCGCATTCACCTTCTCGATATCGACCAGGCGTTTGGCGGCATCGACCCCGGCTTGCGGCGAGGTTTGGTCGTCACCGACCGCCAGGGTGACTTGGCCACCGTTCACGCCGCCAGCCGCGTTCATTTCCTCGACCGCGAGGCGCACGCCGTTCAAACCGACCTCGCCGTAGGAGCCCAGCCCCCCGGTCATCGACATCAGCACGCCGAGCTTAAGTCCCTGCTGCTGCGCCTGCACGGGCATCGCGAGCGCCGCGACGCCGAGTACCGACGCCAAAACCGTTTTTGTCCACATACTGAAACTCCGCCCCGCAAGGATACTATTGCCGCGATGTTAATTGACTTTGCCCCGTCCCGGCAATTATCGGTGAGATAATAAGTCCAGGGAGACAGCAAATGAAATTCGGCCTATTCGACCATATCGACCGCCGCGACGAAGCGCCGGGTACCACCTATGCGGGGCGGATCGAAATGGCCGTCGCTGCCGAAAAGGCCGGCTTCTATGGTTATCACCTCGCCGAACATCATTGGACGCCGCTCGGCATGGCGCCGTCGCCTGGCATCTTCCTCGCTTCGCTCATCCAGCGCACGACCAAACTGCGCATCGGCTCGATGGTGCATCTGCTGCCGGTCTATCACCCGCTGCGCCTGATCGAGGAGATCTGCATGCTCGATCATCTGTCGGGGGGACGTTTCGATTTCGGCGTCGGGCGCGGCGTATCGCCGTTCGAGATCGGCTATTTCGGCATCAACGCCATCGAAGGCTATGCCCGCTATGAAGAAACCCTCGACATCGTCCTCAAGGGCCTGACCAGCGACACGCTGACGCACAAAGGCGAGTACTATCAATTCCACGGCGTGCCGATGGAAATGAAGCCGCTGCAGAAACCCTATCCGCCGCTATGGGCGGGTGCCGGTTCACCATCCAGTCTCGATTTCTGCGCCGAACGCGGCGCGCACGTCGTCGCACTCGGTCCCAATGTCGCAGTCAAGGCCGCCGCCGATCGCTACAAGGATTCGTGGGAAAAGTTCGCTCCGCAGCGCAAGGAGCGCGGCTGCCCCGTCGATAAGCCTTTTATCGGCCATTCGCTGAATTTCTTCGTGGCCGAGACGGACGAAGAAGCCGAACGTATCGCCACACCCGCTTTCGCGCGCTATCACGATTCACTCGTTCATCTCTGGCTCAAGTGGCGCACGCGTCCGGCGCTCATCGCTGGCGATCTCGCGACCGCGCGCAAAGGCGGCTCGACGGTCATCGGCTCGCCCGCCACCGTGCGCGAATTGATCGAGAAACGTTTCAGCGAGACCGGCACCAACTACGCCATGCTGGAAATGGCCTGGGGCAGCCTCGGCCACGAGGCCGAGATGCGCTCGATGGAATTGTTCGCCACGGAAGTCATGCCGCACTTCGCCGACAAATAAAGTGAGCGCGTCAGATCCCGCTTTATTCCGGCGAACCTATTGGGTGCTGTGCCTGACCATCGGCGTCGGCCCGCTCGCCGTCGACACATCCCTGCCCGCCATGGGCGACATGGCAGCGGACCTCGGGCTCGGCATCGGCCGCATCCAGGCCAGCCTCAGCGCCTTCATCATCGGCGTCGCCATCGGGCAATTATCCTGGGGCACGCTGGCCGACCGCTTCGGCCGCCGCCCCATGCTGCTGATCGGGCTCGCGACCTACGTCGTGACCGCACTCGCGGTCGCCGCCCTGTCGTCAATCGAATGGATCATGGCCGCGCGTGTCATCCAGGGCTTCGGCAGCGCCGCCGTCTTCATCATCTCGCGCGCCGTGGTGCGCGACCTGTTCGACGTGACCACCGGCGCCAAGATGTTCGCGCGCCTATTCCAGACCGTCGGCCTGTTCGCGGTCGTCTGCCCCATCATCGGCGGCCAGCTTACCGAACTGTTCGGTTGGCGCGCGGTCTATCTGTTCATGGCAAGCTGGTCCGTGCTGGGCATCATTCTCATCGCCTCCACGCTTAAGGAAAGCCTGGCCGCGCCCGATCATCACGCGTTGCGCCTGGGGCGCATCTGGATGAGCTTCGCCGAGCTGCTGGGCGATGCCACCTTTCGCGCCTATTTAATCCTGGGCGCTGCGGCCTATATCGGGCTGTTTGCGATCCTCGCCGGCATGCCGATCGTCGTCATCAATCATCTGGGCGAAAGCCCGGCCGTGTTCGGCTATGTCTATTCCGCCGTGATGGTGGTCTATCTCGCAGCAACCATGCTGGCCGGCGGATTGGTTTCCCGCATCGGCATCGAGCGCATGGCGAAATGGGGCGTCGCGACCATCGCGCTGTCGGCGATCCTCACCCTGGCGGCGCACCTTGGCGATCTGATCGCGCTGTGGAGCGTCTTCGTGGTCAACGCCGTGGTGATGGTCGGTTTCGCGCTGGCCATGCCGGCGACCACGGCAGGTGCGCTCGCCAAGTTCCAGCACATGGCCGGACGCGCCACCTCGCTCATGGGCTTCGCGCATCAGGCGGTCGGCGCGCTCGCCGTGTACCTCATGGGATTGGCCAGCGGCGGCCCGCATCCGCACACGATCGCCATGGGCAGCGCCGGGATCGTCGCCGTCGGCGCCTATCTAGTCCTCTTAAGGCCGCTCTACCGCCGCGTCATGTGAGATATGCGGCCTTCGCACTTGCGGAATGAGCCGGTTCGGGGCATGAAAGCGCTCGCGCCGCCCTATCGCCTCGATCAAGCGGCCTTAACTCAGCAAAGCTCGGTCCTTCTCATGGCGACGCGCCGTTCGTTCATGTTCTACGCCGTCATGCTCGGCATCCTCACCATGATGATGCCGATGGGAACGGACATCTTCCTGGCCTCGATGCCGGCCTTCGCGCGCGGTTATGGCATGCCGGTCAGCGCCGCGGAACTGACGCTCGCCGCTTTCTTCGCCGGCAACGCGTTTGGCCAGATCTTCTGGGGGCCGCTGTCCGACCGCTTCGGCCGCAAGCCGATCATCGTCATCGCCGTCGCCGCCTATTTCCTCGCCGCCATGGCCATCGCGCTGTCGGATAATTTCACCTTGGTCGTCATCCTGCGCGTCGTGCAGGGTGCGGCGGCATCGTCGGGCCGCATCCTGGCCAACGCGGTGTCGCGCGATCTGTACGATCGCGACAAACTGGCACAGCTCATATCCTTCATCATGGCGACGGGTGCGATCTCGGCGATCGTCACCGGACCGCTCGGCGGTTTCATCGCCGATCATTTCGATTGGCAGGCCGCCTTCATCGTGCCTGCGGTCTATGCTTTGGTCAGCTTGCTCGTATTTGTGTTTTATTACGACGAGACCATCGTCGAGCGGAACCCGCTGGCGATCCGCCCGCTCCCCATGCTGACCAGTATTGGCGAGATCGCGCGCAACCGCGTCTTCGTCGCCTATGTGCTGACCAGCGGCTGCGCCATGGTCGGCCTCTCGGCCTTTCTCAATTCCGGACCCGGACTGCTGATCGGCATCTATGGCGTGGCGCCAGGCACCTTCGGCATTCTATACGCCATGTTGCCGGTGGGCTTCATGGCCGGCTCGATCCTGTCGGCGCGTTACGGCGGGCGCTGGAAGTCGCACACCTTCCTGATCATCGGCACGACCAGCATGACTGTCGCTGGTTTGGCGATGTTGGCCTTCGCAATCTTCGGGCTGCCCGATCCGCGCGCCATGGTGCTGCCGATGATCCCCTATCTGTTCGGCTTCGCCTGCATCATCCCGCAATGCGCGTCCGGCGCGTTGACGCCGTTCGGCCGCATGGCAGGGACCGCGTCGTCGTTGCAGGGTTTCACCCAAAGCATGATGGGCGCCGCCGTTTCGGTCGTCCTGGCGCTCAGCGCCAACGGCACGCTCTATCCGATGGGCATCGCCATTGCGACCTCGGGCATCGCCAGCATCGCCTCGTATATAATCCTGGTCCGCCGTATGCATCGGCCCAGCGCGGTCAAGTCCGTATGACGGGCTTCTTGCAGGCTTAACGTCGCCCGTGCCACTCTCCGCCCAGTAGGCCAGAGTAAAAATTCATGGATTGGCTTTTCGCGCAGCCCGTTGATTCGGTTTCGGTCCTCTCGAACCGCATCATATTGATCGTCGCTATGACCGGTGTCGCATCCGCGGCCTTGGCCGGGCTTGCCATGATGACGGTGGGCGGCGGGAAATTCGCGGCCCTCGGCACCATGGCGGTGCCGATCGCCTTCCTGACCGGATTCTTCTTCTTCCTCGGCCTGCCGCCGGTCTGGTCGACCGACCCGCTGCACCTCCTGCCCTACGTCATCCTGCTGGGACTGCTGGCCGGAGTGATCATCGACACCCTCAGCCATATCGAAAATCTCCGCCTCGCCGTCGTTCTGGCCTGGCCCGCCATCGTCGTCATCGGCATCGGCTGGAAGGAAATGCCCGACTTCGCCACCATCGCCGGCCTGCCCATGGCGGTGCTGTGGCTCTGCGCGGTGCTCGGCTATCTATGGCTGGGCCTCGAACACAAGTCGCAATCGACACCGATCGTGTGCCTGCTTGCGGTCACCGTCGGCATCGGCCTGCTCGCCTTCATCGGCGGCAGCAAGATCGTCACTGTGCTGAGCGGCATCCTGGCGGCCGCGCAGATCGGCTTCTTCGCGCTCAACTGGCCGAACGTGCGCTTCCCATTGCTCGCCACCGGCAATTTCGGCATCGCAGGCGCGGTCCTGTCACTCGCGGTCATGGAAGCGCTCTATACGACCGTCCCGGTCGAAGCGCTCGCCATCCTCATGCTGGTGCTCGCCATGCCGCTGATCGCCGGCCGCCTGCCCTTCGGCTCGGGCCCCAAGATGGGGCCGATCGTCCTGCTGCTGACCTGCCTGATCCCTATCGCCGGCGCGGTCGCGCTGGCGCGGTATCTGAAGTGACCTTGCGCATCGCGGGCATCGCCTTACGCCTGCTCGCGTTCTTTTCGCTCGTCTCCTATTTCACCAATCCGGCTCATGCCGCCGAATGCGGGCGCGTGCGGATCGCGGAGATGAGCTGGGGCTCGGCCGCGGTCATCGCACATGTCGAACGCCTCATTCTAGAGAAAGGCTACGGCTGTCAGGTCGAGATGGTCGCGGGCGATACCGTGCCCACGCTGACCGCGATGGCCGAACGCGGCGAGCCCGACGTGGCACCTGAGCTGTGGATCAATGCCGCGCGCGACGTCATCGAACGCAGTGTCCAAGAAAACCGTATCAAGATCGCCGCCAAGGTGTTGAGCGACGGCGGTGTCGAAGGCTGGTACGTGCCGAAATATATGGTCGAGAAAAATCCCGAACTGACGACGCTCAATGCCGTGCTGAAACGACCCGACCTGTTCCCCGATGCCGAGACGCGCGGCAAGGGCCGCTTCTATACCTGCCCCGCCGGCTGGGCCTGCCAGATCGTGAACGACAATCTATTCAAGGCGTACGGTTTGGACAAAGCGGGCTTCGTGGCGTTCGATCCGGGTTCCGGCGAAGGCTTGGCCGCCGCCATCGCCAAGGCGCACGAACGCAGCGAGCCGTTCTTCGGCTATTACTTCGGCCCGACCGCCATGCTCGGCCGCTATCCGATGCAGCGCTTGGGCGGCATGGAACACGATCCCGCGACGTGGGATTGCATGTCCAAACCCAATTGCGCCACACCGCGACCCAACATGTATCCGCCGGCCGACGTCATCGGCGTCGTCACCGCACGCTTCGCCGAACGCGCACCCGATGTCTTCGCCGTACTGCAAAAGATTTCCTGGCCGAACGCAACGGTGAGCGCGATCCTGGCGTGGCAGGAAGATCAGCGCGCCACGGCGGCCGAGGCGGCCGAACATTTCATCGCGACCGACGAGGCGATCTGGACGCAATGGGTGCCGGCCGAGATAGCGGCCAAGGTGCGCGCCGTAGGACCGACGTGGTATTCCGAATTTCCCGCTTTGGATCCCGCACGCCTGCGCGAACTCGAACGTGCCATTGATGAATCCTACCGCACCTTCACACGCACGTATGGTCCAAGCATCGAACGCGTCTTCACGCCCTTGCTCGCTTTGCTCGTCGTCATCGAGGATGCGCTGCTCGCCACGCCCTGGTGGATCGTCTTCGGCGCCTTGGTGGCGCTGGTCTATCTCGCCGGGCGGGCACTCATGCTCACCATCGGCGTCGCGGTCGCCTTCTATGACATCGGCTGGCTCGGCATGTGGGACGATACGATGCGCACGCTCGCCATCATCTCGGTCGCTACCATCATCGCCATCGCGCTCGGCATTCCTATCGGTGTCTGGATGGCGCGCTCGAATCGCGCGCAGGCGGTCTTCACGCCGCTGCTCGACGTGATGCAGACCTTGCCGATCTTCGTCTATCTCATTCCGGTGGTGATGCTGCTCGGCCTCGGCAAGGTGCCCGGCCTGATCGCGGTCGTCATCTATGCGATTCCGCCGGTCATCCGGCTCACCAATCTCGGCCTGCGCCTGGTCGACAAGGACGTGCTCGAAGCCGCCGACGCCTTCGGCGCCAATTGGCGCCAGCGCCTGCTCGGCGTGCAGCTTCCCCTCGCCCTTCCTAACGTCATGGCCGGCATCAATCAGACGGTGATGCTCGCGCTCTCCATGGTCGTGATTGCGTCAATGATCGGCGTACGCGGTCTCGGCCAACCGGTACTGCGCGCCGTCACCAACCAATATTTCGCCGTCGGGCTCTTCTACGGCGCGGCGGTCGTGGCGCTGGCCATCATGTTCGACCGCACCTTCCAGGCCTATGGCAAGCGCGTCCAAGCGCTCCGAAAGACCGTGCCATGAGCAACACCAAGATCGAACTGCGCGGCCTCACCAAGGTTTACGGCGCAGAACCGGAGATGGCGCTGAAGCTGGCGCGCGACGGCCTCACCAAACAAGAGGTCATGGACAGCATCGGCCATGTGGTGGCGCTGCGCGATATCGACCTCGATATCCAAAGCGGCGCGATCCACATCGTCATGGGCTTGTCGGGCTCGGGCAAATCGACCCTGATCCGCCTGATCAACCGGCTAATCGAACCGACCGGCGGCAGCATCCATCTCGAAGGCATGGATATCGTCAAGCTATCGCGCGAGCCGCTGATGGAGCTGCGCCGCCGCCATATCGCCATGGTGTTCCAACGTTTCGCGCTGTTCCCGCATCGTAGCGTGCGCGACAACGTCGCCTACGGGCTCGAGGTCCAAGGCGTGAACACAGAACCGCGCCGCAAGCGCGCCGACGAATGGATCGAACGCGTCGGATTGACTGGTTACGCCGACCGGGCACCGTCGGAACTATCCGGCGGCATGCAGCAACGCGTCGGCTTGGCGCGTGCGCTCTGCGCCGGAGCGGAAATCTTGTTGATGGACGAACCGTTCGGTGCGCTCGATCCGCTGATCCGCGCCGAAATGCAGGATGTATTGCTGAAGCTGCAAGCCGATCTGAAAAAGACCATCTTGTTTATCACCCACGATCTCGGTGAAGCGCTGCGCCTCGGCAACCGCGTCGCCATCTTGCGCGATGGACTACTGGTGCAAGATGCCGAGCCCGAAGACATTGTGATGAACCCTGCCGACGCCTACGTCGCCGAATTCGTGCGCGACATCAATCGCGGCCGCGTGCTGACGGCGCGCGCTCTCGTTCATGCCAAGTCGCAGGCGCCGCTGCTCGCCGTGGCGGGACCGACCATTCCAGCCGCAATGGCGCTGGAGGATGCGGCGGCGTTGTTGGTGCGCGAAGGTGCTGCCGAAGGCATCGTCGTGCTGCCCGGCGATCAAGTGCTCGGAAAACTCACCCTGGCTGAGATCATCACCGCGATGGTGCGGCCGGACAAAACTTAAACCTCATCCTGAGCCTGTCGAAGGATAGGCAAGCGGCACATCCCATGCTTCGACAAGCTCAGCATGAGGACGTTATCCCGCGCTCGGCGCCTTGCACTTGTCGCCGGTCACGATGACGAAGCCGCGCGTTTCCGCCGTCTGCATCGAGAAGCGATATTCCGCCGTGTCGGTCATCACCGAATATTGCATCGGCAGCACGCCCGAGGTCTCGACCCTGCGGCCGCCAAGGGTGAGGAACGATACGGTGATCGGTTGCGCCGGATCGAAAGCCGCCAACTTGGCGCCGTCGCTCGTCGCGGTTTTGCCTTCCGCCGTCACGGTGATCGAATTGTCGGCGAAGCCCACGCTGTCATTGCCGCCCGGATGCAGTGGTGTCCGCACGATGAAGCGCTTGGTGACCGGTTTGTCTTCGCAGGCCGGCTTATTGACGATGGAACTGATCGCCATGGCGAGGCGCGCCGGCAGCACGCCCTCGTTCAAGCGCGCGCGCAATTGCGCCTGCAAATCCTTCGCCGGGCCCGTCGGCACATCGCGCTCATACATCTGCTTCCAATAGGCTTCCTGTCCGGCGGCTTGTTCCACCGCCGACTGCGCCTTGGCGTCGCGCTCTTCAAAGCTCGCCATGTTCTGCTTGAGCTGACCGATCTCGTTCTGCAGGCGCACGACCTCGCGCTCGGCGAACATGCCGCCCGCCGTATAGATCGCGTAGCCGGCGCCACCGACCAGCGCCAGGACGAAGACGACGGAGAAGAAGCGCGACCGGCTCTGACGGCGCGACCGACGGCGGCTTTCATGCAGGCTCAAAGGCATTCGAGCGTCACTCCACTCTGTTTTGTTTACTTAAACGTATTGGGGCTCAGGCGATCGCATATTTGCGCAGCCGGCTTCTAAACTGGTGATAACCGAGTCCCAGATGTTTCGCAGCGTCTTTTTGATTGTGGCGATTGACCTCCAACGCCTCGCTCAGCAACCGGCTTTCGATCGCGGCGAGCGTTTCCTTGAGGTCGAGCGGGCTTTTGGCGTGCGGCGCACTCATTCCACTGGCCGTGACATCGACCGGTTGTGATTTTGCTGTGACTGCAGCTTTCCCAAGATTACTTTGGGGGCGGAACGGCGATTCGAACGGATCGAAATTGATCGCCACGACCGGCGTCTCGGGACTGGAATGCAGATACACCGCGCGCTCCACCGCGTTGCGCAATTCACGGATATTGCCCGGCCAGGCATGTTTGGCGAGTGCCGCCAGCGCGGCTGGCGAAAATCCGGGAAAACTCGGCCACCCTAATTCGTTCGACATGCGGCGCCCAAAATGTGTCGCCAGTAGGGCGATGTCGTGCTCGCGCGCGCGCAAGGGCGGCACGGTCAACACGTCGAACGACAAACGGTCGAGCAGATCGGCGCGAAAGCGCCCGGCGTCCGCTTCGCTCGGCAGGTCGACATTGGTCGCGCCGACCACGCGCACATCGACACTGATCGTGCGGTTGCCGCCGACGCGCTCGAACGTGCCGTATTCGATGACGCGCAGGATCTTCTCCTGCGCCTTCAGCGTCGCGTTGGCGATTTCATCCAGGAACAAGGTGCCGCCATTGGCGACCTCGAAGCGCCCGACGCGGCGCTGCGTGGCGCCGGTGAACGCGCCGGCCTCATGACCGAACAGTTCGGTTTCCAACAGCGTGTCGGGCAGTGAGGCGCAATTGAGTTCGACGAACGGCCCCTGCCAGCGTTTGGATAAAAAGTGCAGCCGGTTGGCGATCAGCTCCTTGCCGGTGCCGCGCTCACCGATCACCAGGACCGGGCGGTCCTGCGGTGCGGCCAATTGGACCCGCTCCATCAGATCGAGAAAATGCGCGGACTCGCCGATCATCGGCGGCAATTCGGGAAGACGTTCCATGGCGAAAATATAGACTAGTTAGCGAATTTCACCACTTTTTATCATAAACACATACATCGCTCTAAAAAATATATAATAATATCAATATCTTAGCTTTGGCATGCTTCCTGCTCTTATTGGCTCAATAGCAGTTCAGGAGCATTGTGATGGGTATCTTTTCGAGACTGGGCGACATCATCAATTCGAACGTCACCGCGATCCTCGATCGCGCGGAGGACCCGGAAAAGATCGTCCGCCTGATGATCCAGGAAATGCAGGAGACCCTCGTCGAGGTGCGCGCCAATGCGGCCAAGCTGATCGCGGATCGCAAGGAAGCCAACCGCACCCAGGCCCGCATCGAAGCCGCCGCCGCCGATTGGCTGAAGAAGGCCGAACTCGCCGTCTCCAAGGATCGCGAGGATTTGGCCAAGGGCGCGCTGCTTGAAAAAGCGAAGCTGGACGAGACCTCGCGCCTGCTCGAAGAAGACATCGAAGCGCTCGATAACGCCATCGCCAGCCACGAGGCTGATATCGTGAAGCTCGAAGCCAAGCTGCGCGAAGCCGCCGCCAAGCAGAAGACCATGCAGGCCCGCGCGCAAAGTGCCACGAGCGCCATCCGCATCCGCAAGCAGGTGTCGGATCGGCGCATCGACGATGCCTTCACCCGCTTCGAGAAGATGGAAAAGCGCATCGATAGCTTGGAAGGCGAAGCGGAGTCCTACAATCTGGGCACCGGCAAGAGCCTCGCCGACGAGATCGCCGATCTCGAAACCGACGGCCGCGTCGAAGCCGAGCTGAACGAGCTGAAGGCGAAACTGCGCGGCGCCCGCGCGCCAACGCTAAAAGCCTAAGCGTCGCCCTAGAAACGCCTAAAAGTTGCGCTAAATCGGAGGACTGACTAGGAACACCGATGGAATTCTTTCTCACGATTATTGTCGCCACGTTTGCGGTGATCGTCTTGCCGATCTGGATCATCGCGCACTACGCGACGCGCTGGCGTACGTCGAAGGTCATCACGAACGCGGACGAACAATTGCTCTCCGAGCTGTGGGAGTCCGCACGCAAGATGGAAGATCGCATTCGCAACCTGGAGCGCATCCTCGACGAGGATTCGCCCCATTGGAGGGAACGTCTATGAACACCAGGACCAACCAGCCCTGGAGCCCGAGCCGGCTGTATCGCGATACCGATAACGCCATGATGATGGGCGTGTGCGCCGGCATCGCCGATTATTTTGGCCTGCCGCGCTGGGCCGTGCGCGTCGGCTGGGTGTTCTTGCTGTTCGCCTTCACCTTCATGACGGTGATCGCCTACTTCGCCATGGGCTTTGTGCTGAAGCCCAAGCCGCTCGATCTTTACGCCAATGCGGAAGACGAACGCTTCTGGCGCGAAGCGCGCGTCGATCCCAAACGCAGCGTCGGCGATCTGCAGTCGAAATACCGCCACATCGAAAAGCGCATCCGTGACGCCGAAGCGTTCGTGACGTCGAGCGAATTCAAGCTGCGCCGGGATTTCCGAGGACTTTAAGCCGATGAAGAACGTCACCCGCACCGTCGATTTCGGTCTCGCCGTCTGGGCGCTGCGCGGCGCCTTCATGGCCGGCAAGCTGACGCCGATGGGCGCGCTCCTGCTGCTGCCGACCGCCATCACCTTGGCGCGCGACGGGATCGGCCTGGCGCGTGAAGGCGCGCAATATCTGCGCGAGCGCAAGAAGCTCAAAAGCGTCGTTACCCGCGTCCATTAAAAATAGGGCGTCATGGCCGGGCTTGACCCGGCCATCCACGAAAGCGCGATAGCGCGAAAAGACTCATGACGGCGCAGACGCGCCTACCGTGGATGCCCGGATCAAGTCCGGGCATGACGAGAGGCTACAGAACACAACCTCAGCCGCGTTTGAAACCGCTGGCCTGACCCACTAAGAGAGAGAAAGCAAAGCGACCTCGCGTCGCATACTTATTCTCTAGTGGAGCCTGTCATGACCGAATTCTTCAATCCGAAGCCCGCCGACGTCCGCGCCCCGGGCGGCCCCTATTCGCACGGCGTCGTCGTCAAGGCCGGCACCGATCTCGTCTACACCGCGGGTCAGGTCGGCGAGCGCCCGGACGGCAGCGTGCCGTCGACCATCGAGGAACAATGCGACGTCGCCTACGCCAATCTGCTCGGCGTGTTGAAGGCGCAAGGCCTGGCCGCGAAGGACATCATCCAGATCCACGTCTACGTGACGGATCGCGCCTATCGCGAACCCTCCAGCGCCGCGCGCGTCAAACATCTGGGCGATCACAAGCCGACCAGCACCTTCCTGATTGTTCAGGGCCTCGCCCACCACAGCCTGATGATCGAGATCGAGGCGATCGCCGCGAAACCCTGATGCCGCACGGCGGCTAGCGGTCATGGCCTGGGATCCGCTCGTCAAAAAGGTCGCCTGGTTCGGCGGCGCCTACCTGTTCGTAGCCGCCACCGTCGCCCTCTACATCGTCATGACCGGGTCCTTCGCCGGACGCGGCACCGGGGTCGATCCCGAGACCGCCGCGCGCGGGCACAGCCATTACGAGGCCCATTGCGCGCGCTGCCACGGCGCGGACCTCAAGGGTCAGCCGGGCTGGGAAACGCGCCGCGCCGACGGCACCGTGCCCGCCCCGCCACAGGACGAAAGCGGCCATACCTGGCAGCATCCCGACCGGCAGATTTTCGATTACATCAAGCTCGGCGGCGGCATCTTCTCCAAACGCGGCGAACGCTCCGAGATGCCGGGCTATGCCGATCAGCTCTCCGATCCGCAGATCTGGGAGGTCATCGCCTACATCAAAAGCCGCTGGCCCGAAGAGACCCGTGCCCGCCAGCTCCGCGCCAATATGATCGGCGGGTTTGAGCACCATTAGGATTTATCCCCAGATTTACCCCGCTCTAGTCCATTGATTTCGTTGTCAAATAAAAGTTGTTGCCATTTTGTTCTATTCATGGTTTGTTCTCATCCCAACGCACATACCCTTGGGCGTTGCGACTAGAACGGGAGCAAAACCATGAGAACCATGACCGCGACTTATCTGAAGGACTTCTTCGCCCTCAGCATCTTCTTCACCGCCGGTTATGTCTGGCTGGTCATCGCCTGACTAAAGTGGAGCAACCCCACACCGTAAGCCTCGGGCCGTAAGCTATCCGGCCGTAAACCGCCTACCCCTTTGCCCCTCACCAGGGAGGGTTCCTTATTCGGGCGGTACCGGCCGGGGCTTATGCTCGGAATCGAGCGCCACATAAGTGAAGGTGCCTTCGGTCACCATCTTGGGCTCGGTCGGCTCGTAATGCGGCGTCGCCCAGACCTGGATATTGACGGTAAGCGAGGTCCGACCCACCTTCGCGATATCGGCATAACAGGTGACCAGATCGCCGACCTGCACCGGCAGGTGGAACGCGATCTGCTGGACGGCCACGGTGACGCAGCGCCCGCGCGCGCGCCGTGCCGCCGCGATGCCGCCGGCGATGTCCATCTGCGACAGGATCCAGCCGCCGAAAATATCGCCGGCCGGATTGGCGTCCGCGGGCATCGCGACGGTCGAAATCGTCAGGTTGCCGCGGGGTTGTTGAGGGGATGCCATTGGGGTGTTTTCCATCAAGAATCACTATATAGGGGGTGCGTCGCCCAATGATAGACAATCAGGCTCCATCGTTCGTCATGGCAGCCTTGCGAAGAGGCAAAACCATGGCCGCCGATAGGCCGGATATCGACATCGGATCGACAGAAATAGACGGGTTTTGTCGAGAATTGTCGATTTTTGTCGAGAAATGTCTATCCGCGGCGCACGACGCATTTTGTAGACAAGTTACGTAAGGGCCAAATTTGATATGAGGAAGGCCGCGTGAACGATCTGTTCGGTAAAGGCGCCCCCGCCCAGAATTCCGGCAAGGGTGCTGCCGCCAAAAGCAAAAGCTATTCGGCCAAGGATATCGAAGTCCTCGAAGGGCTCGAACCCGTCCGCCGTCGCCCCGGCATGTATATCGGCGGCACCGACGAGCGCGCCATGCACCATCTGGCGGCGGAAATCCTCGACAACGCCATGGACGAAGCGGTCGCCGGCGAAGCGAGTTGGATCGAATTCGAACTCTCCGAGGATCAGAGCATCACCGTGCGCGACAATGGGCGCGGCATCCCGGTCGATCCCCATCCCAAATTCAAGAACAAGTCGGCGCTGGAAGTCATCTTCACCACCCTGCATTCGGGCGGCAAGTTCGGCGGCGGTGCCTACGAGACGTCAGGCGGTCTGCACGGCGTCGGCAGCTCCGTGGTCAATGCGCTGTCCGACCGGTTGGTGGTCGAAGTCGCGCGCGACAAAAAGGTCTGGTCGCAGACTTATGAGCGCGGCGAGCCGAAAACCAAACTGAAAGAAATCGGCGCGGCGTCGAACCGGCGCGGCACCACCATCACCTTCCATCCCGATCCGGAAATCTTCGGCAAGAATCCGACCTTCAATCCGGGCACGCTCTATCGCCTCGCCCGCTCGAAGGCGTATCTGTTCCGCGGCGTCGAGATCCGCTGGTCGTGCGCCGAAGCGTTGATCGGATCGAAGGACGACACACCCGCCACGGCCGTTCTGCATTTCCCGGGCGGTCTCAAGGATTATCTGGATTCCGCCATCGGCGAACGCCGCACCGTCACGCCGACGCCGTTCTTCGGCAAGGAAGCCTTGAGCGGCTCCAAGGGCAGCGTCGAATGGGCGCTCGCCTGGCCGGAAGACGAAGACGGCTTTTTCAATTCCTACTGCAACACGATCCCGACGCCGGAAGGCGGCACGCATGAAGCGGGCTTCCGCTCCGCGATCGGACGGGCACTGCGCGCCTATGGCGAACTGATCGGCAACAAGCAGGCCGCCAAGATCAACGCGGAAGACGCGCTCGGCGATGCCACCGTCATGTTGTCCTTGTTCATCCCCGAGCCGCAGTTCCAGGGCCAGACCAAGGAAAAGCTCGCGACCGTCGAAGCCGAGAAGCTCGTCTCCGGCTCGGTCGGCGATCACTTCGACCATTGGCTGACCGGCGATCCGGTCACCGCCAAGCGCCTACTCGAATATGTCATCGAGCGCGCCGACATCCGTTTGAAGCGCCGCCAGGAAAAGGTGCTGAAGCGCCAATCGGCGACGCGCAAGCTGCGCCTGCCCGGCAAGCTCACCGATTGCACCAAACAAAGCGCCGAAGGCACCGAGATCTTCATCGTCGAAGGCGACTCGGCCGGCGGCTCGGCCAAGCAGGCGCGCGATCGCGCCACGCAAGCCGTGCTACCCTTGCGCGGCAAGATCCTCAACGTTGCCTCTGCATCAAGCGACAAGATGCAGGCCAACCAGGAAATCAACGATCTGCAGGAAGCGCTCGGCTGCGGTGTCGGCACGCGCTACCGCGACGACGATCTGCGTTACGACAAGGTCATCATCATGACCGACGCCGACGTCGACGGCGCACATATCGCCTCGCTGCTCATGACCTTCTTCTATCGCGAGATGCCGCAGCTCATCGAGAACGGCCATCTGTTCCTCGCCCAGCCGCCGCTCTATCGCATCGCGCAAGGATCGAAGACGCTGTATGCGCGCGACGACGCGCACCGCGAGGAACTGATCAAGAAAGAGTTCAGCGGACGCGGCAAGGTCGAGATCAGCCGCTTCAAAGGTCTGGGCGAAATGCCGATGCAGCAATTGCGCGAAACGGCGATGAGCCCGAAAAGCCGCACCCTGCTCCGCGTCACCGTGCCCGAACGCATCACCGACGAACAGAAGCAGGAAGCCAAGGAAACCGAAACCCTGGTCGAGCATCTGATGGGCCGCAAGCCGGAACTCCGCCTCGCCTTCATCCAGGAAAACGCCGCAAAGGTCGACGAGCAGAAGATCGATTTGTAGTAGCAGTCATCATAGCATTGAAGTCGGACCTAACCTCTCAGAGCTTAAAATGACCGACAACTGGAAGAATGACTTACCTTCGGATTCTATCGCTGCAGCTCAATTTGCGATCGAAAGGTTTCACGAGTTTGATCGCCCTTTTATAGGCAAAGCGATTAATAGAGACATCTACGACGAATACATTCGTCAATATGTTTTGGTGTGGTATCTCGCCGAGAAAGTTATTCCTGGCCTTAAACGCCCCGAACTTAAAAGCGATAGGAATGAGAGTTTAACGGAAATTCGTGGCTTTGTTGTGCGGGTGAGCAACAGCTGCGAAAGCGTACGATTAGAGAATTTACTTTCGAACACAGAGAAAGATGTAAAAGCCCATTTCGGCGACACGATTGTCTATAGATTTTCGACTGATGAGCAGAAGCGCATTGCGGTATTAATTGCCGAATTGCGCGAGCTAATTAGTGAGTCTGAACTTCTGGATGATGACCACAAGCGGCGTTTATTGGCGCGTTTAGAAAAACTTCAGGCCGAAGTTCATAAAAAAATCTCTAATTTAGATGTCTTTTGGGGCGTGGTAGGCGATGCCGGCGTCGCATTAGGAAAATTGGGAAATGACGCGAAGCCGATAGTTGATCGTTTCCGCGAAGTAATTGAGACCGCATGGAAGGCTCAAGCCAAAGCAGAGCAACTTCCTCCGAGCGACAAGATTCCCTTGTTGACTAAGACCGATTAAATCGCGAAGCGCACGACATCTTAAGCAATGCAAGCTTCGTCGCATAAATGCTGAGAGTCCGTACGAAGTGACCAATCTTCTTCTCGCACTTTGTCCTTGCGGCTCCGGCGTCGACGCGAAAACCTGCTGCGAAGCGATCATCACCGGCATGACGCAAGCGCGCACAGCGGTCGAGCTTATGCGCGCGCGGTATACCGCGTTCGTCACCGGCCGCATGAACGGCGCATTCGTGCGCAACACGACAGCGCCCGAAACGCGCAGCACCGACAATATTCCTTCGCCGCAGATCGGCGGTCTGGGTTTGGACATCCGCCGCGTGAGCGCCGGCGGCGAGCACGATCAGACGGGAACCGTTGAGTTCGTCGCCCGCCTTTTGGTGCAAGGCTGCCCCGAAGCGCATCATGAAATTTCACGCTTCCGTCGCGAAGCCGGCGCCTGGGTCTATATCGACGGCAGCTTCCCCGCACACGCCAAGGTCGGGCGTAACGATCCCTGCCCGTGCGGGTCCGGCAAAAAGTTCAAGCAATGCTGCGGCACGTAGATCGCAGTTGAACTGATGCGCGTTTAGCGCGTAAACACGAATTAAAGAAACGTATAAATCCAGGGAGCGTTCACGTGAAATCCTTTACTCATCTCACGAAGCTATTCGGCTATGGCCTTGTGGCCGCCGCCACGTTGGCGAGCCCCGCTCTGGCGCAGAAGGCCAAGGACACCTTGCGCTTTCCCGTCGCGGATATGGAAGCCGGCCTCGATTCCTATCTGCTGCCCGGCAGTTTCACGCCGAGTTGGGCGCCGTCGTTCTTCGACAATCTGCTGTCCTACGATCCGGTCAAAAGCGCCTTCGTGTCGCAGTTGGCGACGTCCTGGTCGCAGCCCGACGCCGTCACCTATGAGTTCGAGCTGAAGAGCGGCCTGACCTGGCATGACGGCCAGCCCATCACCGCCGACGATGCGGTCTATACGATCAACTACCTCATCGATCCTAAGGTGACGCTCCGCTACAAGCCGCGCTGGGCGTGGATCAAATCGGTCGAAAAGTTGGGGCCGCAGAAATTCCGTCTCGTATCGAAAGAGCCGGTGCCGTACGGCCTGATCACCATGGCATCCGACACGCCGATCTATCCCAAACACGCGCATGAGCCGGTCGCCAACAAACTCGACTTCGCGACCCGCCCGATCGGATCGGGTCCGTTGCGCGTCACGCAATTCGACAAGAACACCGGCATCGTCGCCGAGAAGTTCGAGAAGTTCGTGCCGAGTGCGGTGAAGACAGCTGCCGGCTTCGGTCGCCTGACCGCGCCGCCGATCCAGGATTACGGAACCTTGACCGCGGCCCTGCTGACCGGCACGGCCGACGTCGTGCGCGATCTACCCATCGATCAGGTCGTCGCGATGACCGAAAGCGGTAAGTTCGAGGTCTCACTCGCGCCGCCCTATGTCGGCTATTCGTTCCTCGGCTTCCCCTCGACGGCGGTGGCTAATGTCCCCGCACTTGGCGATGTGCGCGTGCGCACCGCGATCATGAAAGCCATCGATCGCGACGCCATCGCCAAGATCCGACTCGCCAAGTTCGCCAGCGGCGTCAGCCCCAGCGAGGCGCTCTGTTCGAAAGAACAATTGGGCTGCGGTTATACCAAGCTGGTGCCGACGTACGATCCGGCCGGCGCCAAGAAGCTGCTCGAAGAAGCCGGCTACGCCAACGGCTTCGATGTCACCATCAGCGTGTTCCCGGTCAATGTTTCGGAAGCGACCGCGATGGCCGGCATGCTACGCACCGTCGGTATCCGTGCCAGCGTGCAATCGCACCCGCCGGCGCAGCGCGTTCAGCTCATCAATCAGGGCAAGGTCGAGCTCGGCTATTACGGCTGGGACGGCAGCAGCTCGTTCGAAAGCTCCGGACCGATCGGCCGCCATGTGGACAGCAACGAATATGCCGATCCCGCGCTCGCCAAACTGGCCGACGCCACACGCCTGATCATGGACGATGCGGCGCGGCGCATGGCGACCGCCAAAGTCTTCGACTACATCACCGAGCAGGCCTACGCCTTCGTCATGGTGCCGAGCCGGGCCACCTACACGCACACCAAAGAGGTCAAGCTCAATGCCCCGCAAGGCGTGATGCGCGCGACCCCCGTCAATCCGCACGAGTTCGCCTGGAAATAAGCTAAGAAAATAGTCTAAACGATTGCGTCCCGTTCGCGCCTTACGGCGCGGCGGGATCGCGCACCGTCAAGGTGAAGCCGGCGGCGCGGATGCTGTTCATCACGTCGCGCGCATGTGCCTCGTCGCGTGTCTCGATGGTGATGCCGAGACGCGCCGAGCTGGCCGACAGATCCATCGCGAAGCGGCTGTGCACGACCTCCAACACATTGGCGCCCTGCGCAGCGCAGATGCCCGACACCGCATGCAACTGCCCGGGCTTGTCCGGCATTTCGATATCCATGGTCAGCACCTGGCCCGCACGCACGAGGCCGCGCATTAGGACGGATGACAACAGGCGTGAATCGATGTTGCCGCCCGACAGCAGCAGGCCAACGCGTTTGCCCGCGAACTTCGTCGAATGTTCGAGTAGTGCCGCCAGCGGCGCCGCCCCTGCCCCTTCCGCCACGGTCTTGTCCAACGTCGCGAACATGCCGATGGCGCGCTCGATGCCAGTCTCACTCACCGTCACGATATCGCTCACCAACTCGCGCACGATGGCGATGGTCTTGTCGCCAACGCGCTGCACCGCGATGCCTTCGGCCAGGGTCGAGCCGCCGCAGGCGGCCGTTTGCCCGCGCACCGCGTTGATCATCGCGGGGTAGAGTGCGGCTTCGACGCCGAAGATTTCGATCTTGGGATTGATGCTTTTCGCCGCCAGCGCCACACCGGCGATGAGGCCGCCGCCACCCACCGGGATGACGAGCATGTCGAGGGTGGGTGCATCCTCCATCATCTCGAGCCCGGCCGTGCCTTGGCCGGCGATGACTTCTTCGTCGTTATAGGGATGAACGAGCGTCAGCCCGCGCTCGCGCGCAATGCGTTCGCCGGCGACCGAGGCCGCGGTGAAATCGTCGTCTTCGAGCAAGACCGTGGCGCCGTAATCGCGCGTCTTGCGGATCTTCACAAACGGCGTGCCCTTGGGCATCACGATCGTGGCCGGGATGCCGAGGCGTGCGGCGTGATAGGCCACACCTTGGGCATGATTGCCCGCCGACATGGCGATGACGCCGGCCGCCGCTTGAGTGGCGCTCAAGGTCGTCAGCTTGGCGATGGCGCCGCGCGCCTTGAAGGCACCCGTGCGCTGCATGTTTTCGTATTTGACGTGAACTGTCGCACCAGTGGCGCGCGACAGCGGTTCGGATTCGAGCGTCGGCGTACGCACGATATGCTCCGCGATCCGCAGTGCGGCGGCGCGCACGGCTTCGGCGGTTAAGGCTTGTGGTTTGGCGGTGGAAGTGGACATGGCAACGGACCTTTTTCGGTCAGACGGACGGCAGACAACAGGCGAAGACGCGCAACCCGATTCTTCTAGAGAATCGGGCCCATAATTCGGCTGCTGGCGATCCATTGCATCATGAGGAACAAGATATAACAGCCTTCGCGCGGTCGGCAAGCCGCCGCCCCAAAATCGCCGCACTCATCAAAGGATCATCGCGCCAGCCTTGCCGGGATAAGGTTCGACCTTCTAGGCTCATCTGCAGTGCCCAACCATTCATGATTGGACGATAAAATGACCCTACTCCCCAACAGGATTCTTCAGGCCGCGGTCGTCGGCCTCGCCCTCACCCTCGCCGGCTTTGCTGTCGTCGCCCAAGAAACGCCGAAGCTCGACGTGCCCTTCGTGCCCACCCCGCAGGAAACCGTTGACCGCATGCTCGCCATGGCCAAGGTCGGCCCCAACGATTACCTCATCGATCTCGGCTCGGGCGACGGGCGCATTCCGATCACGGCGGCCAAGAAGTTCGGCATCAAGGCGATGGGCGTCGATCTCAATCCGGTCCGCATCGCCGAAAGCAATGACAACGCCAAAAAAGAAGGCGTCACCGATAAGGTCGAGTTTAAGCAGGGCGATCTGTTCCAGCAGGACATCTCCAAGGCGACGGTGCTCACCATGTATCTGCTGCCCGACGTGAACATGAAGCTGCGCCCGAAAATCTGGAGCGATCTGAAACCCGGCACGCGCATCGTCAGCCACGCCTTCTCGATGGGCGATTGGACGCCGGAAGCCACGACGACCGGACCTGACGGCCGCAACACGGTTTACTTGTGGATCGTGCCCGATCCCAAAGTCGGCCCCAAGGGTGTGCAAAAATAAAGCGGATCGCATCCGCGTTGACGAGGGCCGCGCCGTTCAAGCGCGGCCCTTTTCTTAGGCACACATACGCCGGATCTAATACTTTCGATACACGATCTTATCCCATTGCGGTGTCGCCTCGCCGCGTCGGTTGGTGCATAAAGGAATCGCGAAAGGAATATCGATGCCTGCTGCACCTTCCGACGCCAAAAAACCCGATTGGCCGAAGACCGCGGCCGGAACGGTCGATTGGGAAGCCGTCTTCGATCATCCCGAAACGGGATTGCTGGCCCAGATCGCCCGCGCCGAAACGCCACAAGCGTTGCGCGAACAGGCGATCGCGATCATTCAGCAACTCTTTTCGCGCAAAGGCGACGAAGCCGATGCCGCTAAGCTCACCAGCGAGCTGTCCGATCTGATCGCCGACACGATGCCGCCCGACCGCTTGGCCCTCGTGCATTATGCGGTTACCGCAACGTTCCGCGAGATCAAAACTTTTCGCCAAAAGAAGGCGGCCGAATACGAACTCGCGAAGGCCAACAAAGCCGGCACGGCCGAGCGGCGCACGGCGGGAAAATCGCCGCAAAGCATCAAGCAGGCATTGGCGCGCAAGAAGCAGCGCCGGATGATGATGGCCATCGCATCGGTCGTCGCGATCCTAGGTATTGGCGCCGGCGCCTTCTTCTATCTGCGCGGCCCCCTGCATCCGCCGCGCGCCGACCAGATCTTGTTGCAACAGATGCGCTCGGCCGCCGCTGGCGGATCGGCGCGCACGCATGTTTATGGTGGTGCGCTGCAAACGCGGCGCTGGCTGGGCGATGTGACGATCGCGGCCGAGAATATCCCGCTCGATGCCTGTATTGCCGTGGGCGCCATCCTGGCGCGCAGCGGCACGCTCACCGTGAACGGCAACCTGCTGGAGCGCGGCGTGATCGACGCGGCGCGCGAGGTCTGCAAGGCCGCCACCGCACCCATTCGCCTTTCCTGGATCCCCGCGCAATAACTATACTCGGGCCATGATTAAGGTCACCGACACCATCAGTCTCAACGAGAACGAGATCGAAGAGGATTTCATCCGCTCGCCCGGACCAGGCGGACAGCATGTCAACACGTGTTGTTAATTTTGCGGTACTTTTGTAGCTACTAAAATCAGATGGGGGGACATTTACGTGGAACAGCTTGATATTGAAAAATTGTCCACCGCGATTTCGGGACATATGAGCTTCCTAAACACCAACGCACGCGATTACCTGGCAGCTCTGCATCCAGGGCAAAATATTGCGCCGATCTTCGTGTCAGAATTGCCACTTCTGTATACAGCGACCTTCGTAAACTCGGTAATGCGCACATTAGAAATAGGAAACGATTTCGATCTATTTATATCTCTGGTAACACGCTCACTTATCGCGACGTTTAATATACCCAACCAAGATGCGCTTGAATTAGCGGGTAAAGCTGCTGAGCTTGCCTACGCTTCAATGAATGCCCCCGCACGATCCGTAGAAAATATAGTTGCACGCGCAGCTAGACGACACGCGGCCGCAATTCATCCAACTGACGTCAAAGAAGAATACCTCGACGTATACGCGTTGATTATGCTTTCGATTCAAACGAACGGGCCTAAATAGCGAATCGGAAGGCACTGAATGATCCGCGTAACTGACTCTATCGCCCTGAACGATGATGAAATTGAAGAAAATTTCATCCGTTCCCCTGGTCCAGGCGGTCAGCATGTCAACAAGACCGAAAGCGCCGTGCAGTTGCGGTTCAACGCGCGCCGCAGCAAAGCGCTCTCCAATGCGATCTATCTGCGCCTCGTGCCGCTCGCCGGCAGCCGTCTCACCAAGGACGGGGTCATGGTGATCACCGCCAATCAGTACCGCGAGCGTGAGCGCAACCGCGAGGATGCGCTGGGCCGCCTGATCGATCTGATCCGCGCGGCGGCCGTCCCACCCAAGCACCGCCGCGCCACCAAACCGACCAAGGGTTCCAAGGAACGCCGGCTGGACGGTAAACAGAAGCGCGGCGAGACCAAGAAAGGCCGTGGCCGCCCAGGGCTCGGCGATTAAGGCCTAAGCAACTGATCGCGCACACCTATTTGGGGCGTGGTTGTCCCTAACTGTCTTTTTCGGCGAATCCGCCCTATCTTGGCCAGAATCGTGCGCTAGCGTACGCAAGATTTAAGAGGGATTTCCGACATTAGCGATTTGCTTGCCGGCGCCGATCACCGCCGCGACGGTGCCGACGCACCCACACCTGAACAATCCTGGATCAAGATCGCGCGCGAATACGGCGTCGCCGATCCGCGCCGCAGCGTGTTCCAGCTCGTCACCACCGCCGTGCCGATGGCCGCGCTGTTGATCTTGATGCAACAGAGCCTGGCCGTCGGCTATTGGGCGACCTTGCTGCTCGCGATCCCGACCGCCGGTCTGCTCGTCCGCCTGTTCATGATCCAGCACGATTGTGGCCATCATTCGTTTTTCCGCGCACGCTGGCTCAACGATGCCGTCGGGCGCGTGATCAGCGTATTCACGCTGACGCCGTACGATCAGTGGCGCAACGCGCACGCTTATCATCATGCGACCTCGGGCGATCTCGACCGGCGCGGCATCGGCGATATCGATATGCTGACGGTGAGCGAATATCGCGCCCTCGGCCGGCGCGGCCGCTTCCTCTATCGCCTCTATCGCAATCCGCTGGTGACCTTCGGCATCGGTCCGGCTTGGGTCTTCGTCATCCGCCAGCGATTCCCGTTCCGCTCGCGGCCCGACGGCGCGCGCGGGCTAATCAGCGTCGTCGCGACCAATATCGCCATCGCCGCCGTACTGGCGCTCGCCATGTATCTGGTTGGCGTCGCCGATATCCTCATGGTGCAGATTCCCGTCACCTTGATCGCGTCATCCATCGGCGTGTGGCTATTTTTCGTACAGCATCAATACGAGCGGACGTATTGGGAACATCACAAGGACTGGTCGTTCGAAGAAGCAGCACTGCGCGGCAGTTCCTATTACGCCCTACCCCGCGTGCTCCGCTGGTTCACCGCCGACATCGGCACCCATCACATCCACCATCTGTGCAGCCGTATCCCGAATTACCGGCTGAACGAATGCTTGGCGGCGAACCCCAAGCTCGCAGAGGTCGAACGCCTGACCTTCTGGCAGAGCATCAAATGCATCCGCCTCACGCTCTGGGATGAAGAAACCAAACGGCTGGTCGGCTTCCGTGAAGCGGCGAAAGCCGCCTAGAGCCACGTTTGTCACCCATTCGATCCTAGACTTTTTTCATACGGTTGGTTCTTATCGGGCCATGATTCGTACGATCGCCGTCCGTGCCGCCCTCGTCGCCATAGCCGTTACGTTGGCGATGCCTGCGGGCGCGCAGACATCCGCCGCCCCGCCCCCCAGCGCACCGCCGGCGTTGCCGCAACTCGATCTCAACAAGATCTTCGATGCCATCGCGCGCACTTTGGCCGGGGCCATCCAACAAGCGCGCGACGAAGCCATCAAAGGCGGTGTGCAGCCGATCCCGCCCGCCATGCGCAAGCAACTCGCCACAGTCTTCCCGATCGAACTGCTCGACCGTGTGCGCTACCACGTCGGCAAGGAAGGCTCGCTCGCCATGTCGGCGTTCCAGTACGGCCATGTCCAGGCCGTGACACTGATCGACACCATTGTGTTCCGTAACGAAGCCGATGCGCTCAGCAGCGACGTACTATGGGCGCACGAACTGACGCATGTGCGCCAATACGACCGTTGGGGGTTGGATGAATTCGCGCGCCGCTATGCCGGCGACCATAAGGCAGTCGAGGCCGAGGCCTACGGCTTCCAAGCCGAATACGAAGCGCGCAAAAAAGGCGCGGCGCGCTGAGGCTTAGTTAAGCCCCAGCATCAGCTCCAGGTTCTGCACCGCCTGCCCCGAGGCACCCTTCCCGAGATTGTCGAGGACCGCGCAGACCACGGCCTGTTCGCGCGCGTCATTGGCGAAGACGTGCAAGGTCAAGCCGTCGGTATCGTTCAGATCCTCGGCGTCGAGTTTGTCCTTATAGGCAGCAGCGTCTTTCAGGCTTGAGACCGTCACGCCCTTCGCGCCGCCCCGGCCCGCGTAATGATCGGCAAGTGCCGCATGGATGTCGGCGGACTTCGGCGCACCGGGCAGCGCCCACAGATGCAACGGCAAGGACACGATCATGCCTTGGGCAAAGCGGCCGACGCTCGGCACGAAAATCGGGCGATGGCCGAGGCCGCCGTGCTTTTCGATCTCGGGCACGTGTTTATGCTCAAGGCTCAGGCCGTAGAGATAAAAATTGCTGTCGGTGGCGTTGGCCGCCTGCGGATTCTCGAACGCCGCGATCAGGCTCTTGCCGCCGCCGGAATAACCCGAGACCGCATTGAGGGTCACCGGATGGTTGGCCGGCAGCACGCCCGCGCTCACCAACGGATGCAGGAACGACACCGCACCGCAGGCATAGCAGCCGGGGTTGGTCACACGCTGAGAGGCCGCGATCTCGGCGGGCCGTGTCGCGGTATGTTCCGGGAAGCCATAGGTCCAATCCGGGTTCACACGATAGGCGGTCGAGGCGTCGATGACGCGCGCGTTTTTATCTTCGATCATCGACACGGCTTCCTTCGCCGCATCGTCCGGCAGGCAGAGGAGCGAGACGTCGGCGCTATTGAGCATGGCGGCGCGGCGTTGGGCGTCCTTGCGCTCGGCATCGCTCAAATGCAGCAGTTCGATATCGCGCCGGCCCGCGAGGCGCGATTGGATCTGCAGGCCGGTGGTGCCGGCTTCGCCGTCGATGAAAACCTTTGCCGTCATGACAGGTACTCCCAAAAAGAAAACGGGCGTTCCCCCTAGAGGAAACGCCCGTTTCACATTGAGCTTGTTCCGAAGGGTTAGCGCTTGGAGAACTGGAAGCTACGACGGGCTTTCGCACGGCCGTACTTCTTACGTTCAACCACACGCGAGTCGCGGGTCAAGAAGCCGCCCTTCTTGAGCGTCGGGCGCAGGCCCGGCTCATGATAGGTCAGCGCCTTCGAGATGCCGTGACGCACCGCGCCGGCCTGGCCCGAGAGCCCGCCGCCGACAACAGTGACCATCACGTCGTACTGATCGCGACGATTGATGGCAACGAAAGGCTGGTCGATCATCATGCGCAGAACGGGGCGCGCGAAATAGGTCGCGAGCGCACGGCCGTTGACGACGATCTTGCCGCTGCCGGCTTTGATCCAAACGCGAGCGACCGCGTTTTTGCGTTTGCCGGTGGCATAGGCGCGGCCCTGGGCATCAACCTTGGGTTCGCGCTGAATGGCGGCGGAGACGGCCTGAGCGGCAGTCGGCGATGCCGCCGAGGTGCCTTCCATGGATGCCTTGAGGTCTTCGAGAGACGAACGATCGGCCACGATTAGGCGCTCCTCTTATTCATGCGATGGCGCGCGCCGAAATCAATCGCTTCGGGCGCCTGGCCGGCGTGGGGATGTTCGGCCCCTTTGTAGATGTGCAGCTTCTTCATCTGCGCGCGGCCGAGCGGGCTGCGCGTGATCATCCGCTCCACGGCCTTTTCGAGCACGCGCTCCGGATGCGGGCCGGCGAGCGTGGTGCCCGCGACGCGTTCCTTGATGCCGCCCGGATGACCGGTGTGGTAGTAGAATTTCTTGTCGGTGGCCTTCTTGCCCGTCAGCGCGATCTTCTCGCAATTGACGACAATGATATTGTCGCCGCAATCGATATGGGGCGTGAACAGGGTCTTGTGCTTGCCGCGCAAGCGCATCGCGATGAAGGTCGCGAGACGGCCGAGAACGATGTTCTCAGCGTCGATCACGTACCAGCCGCGCGTCACTTCCGACGGTTTCGCGGAATAGGTTTTCATGACACTTCCTAATGTTGTGCGGGGCGGAGTATCGATAAATCCCAGGTAATGTCAACGGTTCACGTGTGTGGTAAAATAATACCGTCATTCCACAATCAGGTGATCCGGTGCCAATTCCCGCCCTTTTCGCGCCCACATCAGGCGATAGGCCTGTTCCAAATCGCGGCTCATGCGCTGGGTATCGAAGAGCAGCCCGGCCCGCCGGTTGGCCTCGAGCTTGGCCTGCAGGGCCCCCAGGTACTGGGGATCGCGCGCCAGCCGCAGCGCTAGCGCCTCGTAGGCGGCCCAATCGCCCACGATCAGTTCCGGCAAACCCAACGCCGTCAGCAGGCTCGCCGCCACCCGCGCGGCATAGGCCTGCCCGGCGCAGGTCAGCACGGGCAAACCGGCCCACAGGGCATCGGCTGCGGTCGCATGTGCGTTATAGGGCAACGTATCCAAGAAAAGGTCCGCCACACGGTGACGCGCCAGATGCTCAGCCATCGGCAGGCGGTCGGCGAAGATCAATCGATCGGCGGCGATCCCCCGCGCCTCAGCCTCACGGCGCAGATTGGTCATCGTCGTCGCCTCGGCACGCCTGAGCCACAGCACGCTGCCCTCGACCTGACGCAAGAGCCGCATCCAGATGTCGAACAGATCGGGCGTGATCTTGTAGCTGTTGTTGAAACAGCAAAAGACGAAGCCGGACGCGGGCAATCCCAGTTCGGTCCGCGTTGGCGTTGTCTCCGCGATCGCGCGTCCATCGTCATTCGGCAGATAGCTGCCCGGTAGATAGACGACCTTTTCGGAATAGAACGCGCGCGCATCTTCCGGGATCAAGGTTTCGTCGGCCAGGATGTAATCCATATAGTCGCTGCCGGTCGTGGCCGAGAAGCCGAGATAGCTGACCTGAATCGGTGCCGCCCGATTGGCGAAGATCCCGGTCCGGCCATATCGCGTGTATCCGGTCAGATCGACGGCGATATCGATGCCGGCCTCGCGGGCCAGCCGCGCCGCATCGGCATCCGGCACATGCCCGACCTCGGTGACGGTGTCGAAGGCGGCCATGACGCGCCCGCGCGTCGCGCTCCGATCGTCGGGCCCGAAGGAGAAGCCGTGAATCTCGAACTGCGCGCGATCGTGGCGTTCGAAAATGCCCGCCATCAGATGCGCAACCGGGTGATCGCGAAAATCGGCCGAGAAATAACCGATGCGGATCTTGTCGCGCGCCGGCACCGCGCCATGGGACCAGCCACCGACGGATGGGATCAGCTTTGCTTCGATTTCGGCGGCCTGGCGCTGCACCGGCAGCGCATCGGTCAGCGACAGCACGGGCAAGGTGCGGCTGACCTTTTCGCCGCGTCCGATCTTTTCAATGATAGCCGCCGCGCTCGTCTTGAAATCCGACCAGTCGCAGATGCGCATCTTGGAATTCAGGACATTGCCCGCCAGGAACTGCAGACCGGGCTTCAGCGCCAGCGCGCGATTGAAACTAATCAGCGCGTCCTCGTAACGTCGCAAATCTTGCAACACCGACGCGCGATTGGCATGGGCTTCGACATAGTCGCGCTTCAAGGCGATCGCTTTGTCGTAACTCGCCAGCGCGTCTTCAAACCGGCCAAGCTTTTTCAGCACCGCGCCCCGGTTGCCGTGCGCTTCGGCGTAATCCGGCTTCAGTGCAATTGCCGCATCATAGACCGCCAGCGCTTCGGCCGACCGGTTGAGCGATTGCAAGGCGGCGCCGAGATTGTTGTGTGCGCCGATATCGCGCGGGTTTAACTTGATCGCCGTGCTGATCGTCTCGACCGCGCGGGACAAACGTCCCGTCTGGATGGCGATCACGCCGAGCAAATGCCAGGCCTCAGCGGCGGCTGGGTTGGACTTCACCAGGCCGGCGCACAGCGCCTCGGCCTCGCTCAATTTCCCCTGCTGGTAAAGCAACACGGCCGATTGGAGTGTTTTCTGAGGGATCAAGGCACTGTTTCTTTTTTGGTCGCATCCAGCATGGCGAGTTGCCATAAATCCTACAAGATTTTAGCTTCTATAGTCAGAACCGCACAGCTTGCAGGATCAAAGTGACCACCTCGGCCGAAACATTGGCAGCCAACGAGCCCATCCTGCTGCGTCAGGACAGTGACGCGGGAATCACGACCCTGACCCTGAACCGGCCCGACAAGCGCAATGCGTTGTCGTCCGAACTGATCGCCGAGTTGGACCGCACCCTGGAGGCTATCGCCCATGACCTGACCGTCAAAGTGGTGATCCTGGCCGGCGCCGGGCCCGTCTTTTCATCCGGGCATGATCTCAAGGAACTCAAGGCGATCTCCGATACCGCAGCGATGAACGAGCTTTTTGCCGCCTGCTCGCGCATGATGATGCGCATCAAGCAGTTGCCGCAACCGGTCATCGCCCGCGTGCACGGCATCGCCACTGCCGCCGGCTGTCAGCTCGTGGCGTCCTGCGATCTCGCCATCGCGGCCGATACGGCGAAGTTCGGTACTCCGGGCGTGAACATCGGGCTGTTCTGCACCACGCCGGCCGTCGCCATCGCGCGCACGATCGGGGCCAAGCACGCGATGGAGATGCTGCTGCTGGGCGAGGCCATCGACGCCGAAACCGCCTATCGCTTCGGCCTGGTCAATCGCGTCACACCGTCCTCGGCGCTCGATTATGTCGTCATGGAATTCGCCGAGGCGATTGCGAGCAAATCGAGCGAGACGATTGCCATCGGCAAGGCGACCTTCCAGAAGCAGCTCGAGATGGACATGGAGCAGGCCTATACCTTTGCGAGCGAAGTGATGGCCCGCAACATGATGGAACATGATGCACAGGAAGGCATCGATGCTTTCCTCGGCAAGCGCACGCCCGCATGGCGCGGACGTCAGGAGTAGCGACGATGGCGGAACTTTCCTACACGGACGCCTACATCGCCGACATCCTCGGCTCGGTCGCGACCATCGCCATGGTCGGCGCGTCGCCCGATTGGGTGCGCCCGAGCTATTTCGCGATGAAATATCTCCAATCCAAAGGCTTCCGTGTGATCCCGGTCAATCCGCGCGCCGCCGGCACGCAGATTCTGGGTGAGACAACCTATGCCGATCTCGCCGCCGTGCCGCACCAATTCCAGATGGTCGATATCTTCCGCAATTCCGAAGCGGCCGGACCGATCGTCGACGAGGCCATCGCGCTCGCCCAGGACAAGGGCATCGACGTGATCTGGATGCAGCTGGGCGTGCGTAATGACGAGGCGGCCGCCCGCGCCGAGAAAGCCGGATTGAAAGTCGTGATGAATCGCTGCCCCAAGATCGAGTATGGCCGCCTGTTCGGTGAGCTGTCCTGGTCGGGCGTGAACACCAAAATTATTTCGGCCAAGCGCCAGAGGCTGCGTCGCTGATATGACTGACGATAAAAAAGACAAAGAATTCGGTTTCGCGACGCGTGCGATCCATGCCGGCTCGCGGCCCGAGCCGCTGACCGGTGCGCGCAACACGCCGATCTATCAGACCACGTCCTATGTGTTCGAAGATACCGATCACGCGGCCGACCTGTTCAACCTGTCGCGCTTCGGCTTCATCTATTCGCGCCTGACCAATCCGACCGTATCTGTGCTGGAAGAGCGCTGCGCCGCCCTGGAAAACGGCCGCGCCGCCGTTGCCGCCGCCTCCGGCCATGCCGCGCAATTCCTGACCTTCTTTACGCTGCTGGAACCCGGCGACGAGTTTTTGGCATCGCGTAACCTTTACGGCGGCTCGATGACGCAGTTCGGCCTATCGTTCAAACGCCTCGGCTGGACCTGCCATTTCGTCGATCCGACGGACCCCGAAAATTTCCGCAAAGCGCTGACGCCCAAGTGCAAGGGCATCTTCATTGAGACCTTGGCCAATCCGGGCGGCATCGTGCTCGACGTCGAAAAGATCGCCGCCGTCGCGCGCGACGCACAGATCCCGCTGATCGTCGACAACACGATGGCGTCGCCCTATCTGCACAACCCGATCGAATGGGGTGCCGATATCGTCATCCATTCCACGACCAAATTCCTGTCGGGCCACGGCACATCGATGGGCGGCGTGGTGATCGAGTCCGGCAAATTCGATTGGTTCAAGGCGGGCAAGTTTCCGACAATGACCCAGCCGGACCCCGCCTATCACGGCCTCACTTTCTACGAGACGTTCGGCGATTTCGGCTTCACAACCAAGGCGCGCGCGGTGGCGTTGCGCGATTTCGGCCCTTCCATGGCACCGATGAACGCGTTCCTCACCATCACCGGGATCGAGACACTACCGCTGCGCATGGAACGCCACGTCGCCAACGCGCAAGCCGTCGCCAAGTTCCTCGCTGGCCATCCCAAGGTCGAATGGGTCAGCTATGCCGGGCTGCCGTCCAGCCCGTATCATGATCTCGCGAAGAAATATCTGCCCAAAGGCCCCGGCTCGGTCTTCACCTTCGGCGTGAAAGGCGGCTTCGATGTCGGCCGACGCATGGTCGAAGGGATGGAGCTGTTCTCGCATCTCGCCAATATCGGCGACACGCGCAGCCTGATCCTGCACCCCGCCTCCACCACGCATCGTCAATTGAGCGAAGAGCAGCGCGTCGCGTCGGGCGCGGGGCCGGACGTGATCCGTCTGTCCATCGGATTGGAGAGCATCGAGGATATTCTGGAAGACCTCGATCGCGGCCTGTCGCGAGCGACAAAATAATTTAAGTGGCGCGAGCCAACAAATAACTCAGTTGGACGAAGCGAGGCGCAGGCGATCTTCCAAGGCGGCATCGACCGCTTCGAATACATGCTCCCAGTCGCCGGGTGCGGGCTGGCGGAACACACGGATCGACGGATGCCAGTCGTGTCCCGAACCGCCCGTGCCAAAGCGCCATTCAGGCGAATAATTCAGCATGGTCCAGGTCGGGATGCCCAACGATCCCGAAACCTGAATGGTCGAATTGTCGATGGAGATCACATGATCCATCGCCGCGACCTGCGCGAACCAATCCTCGATGCTGGTAAAGGGATCGATCTCGGTGTCGCGATGGATGGTCACGCCGAGGCGGTCCTGCACGGCCGCGATCTCGCTGCCAACGTCGCCATATTGCAGACTGATGAAGCGGCAGCCGGGACGCTTGAGGATCGCATCCCAGTAATCGAGCGCGGCACTGCGTTCGTGCCCAACCACCGGATTGCCGCTGCGCCAACAGATCCCGATCAGCAGGCCGTCGGCCAGATCGTCGTAACGCGCACGCAAGCTCCGCGTGCGGGCGGGATCCGCCACGAGATAATGCCCCGGGTTCGATCCGAACGCTTCTTTCGACGCACGATAGCGCACACAAAGCGAGGCCAGCGGCAATTGCACGTCGATGTCGGCACGGTCGATCGCCGCATCAGGTGGCGTTTCACGGGCAACGACGCTCGCGGTCGGAAACGAGCGGCGATAAAGCGGCACCAGACGGGCGTTACACTCGATGGTGACATGGGCCGCTTCCGCGATCACATCGGGCAGCGCGTTGGCGAACATGATCTCGTCGCCAATGCCCTGCTCGCTCCACACCAGCACGTTTTTTCCCGCGAGGTCTTCGCCATCCCAATAGGGATAAGGAAAATCGCGCCACGTGGACGGAAAGGCCGGGCAATCCCAGCGCCACTCGTTCTCCTGCCAGCCTTCGGCATATTTGCCCTGCATCAAAAGCACGCGGCTGAGATTGAAATGCGCCTCGGCATAATGCGGATGGATCGCAATCGCCTGGCGCAATGCGGATTCCGCCTCGGTCATGTTTAGTTGATCGGCCATCAGATTGCCGAGATTGTTGAACGCCGCCGCATTGCCGGCATCGATACTGATCGCTTCATCGAAGCTATCGATGGCGGCGCGCAGCTCGCCCCGCATGACTTGCTCGTTGCCGAGTCCCATCACGACTTCGGAATAATGACGACGCAATGCCTCATCGCCCGGCGCCCATTGGAGGGCGCGTTCGATCGTCGTCCGCGCCTCGGCGAACGCCTTGCGCGCAACCTGTTCGCTGGCCAGATGATCAAGTGCGGCCACAAGCGCTGCCCGGGCGGGCGCCAACGGCCCGTCGTTCTCAAAACTGTCAGGCTGGATCGTCAGAATCTGCGTCACCAGCGCATCGGCTTCGATGACTTGCTGACGTAGACGGACCTCGCGTTCGGACGGGGGGCGGCGTGCCATCAGGCCTCCGCCTTCGCCTCGATAATAAGATCGCAGATTTCACGCACTGCGGCATCGCCGCCGCGCCGCTCGGTCACGTAATATGCCACCGCACGCGCCTCGGCGACACCGTCGGCGACCGTAATCGGGCAACCCACGGCGCCGAACAGTTCCAGGTCGGTCAGATCGTCGCCCATATGAGCGACCTCACTGAGATCGATCTTGAGCTCGTCGCACACCGCGACGAGACGCGCGAGCTTGTCGCGGGTGTCGAGATAGACCCGGTCCACGCCCAGCGCGCGCGCGCGATGTTCGATGGCCGGTGCGATACTTCCCGTCATCATCAGGATCTTAACGCCGGCGCGCTGTACACGCTGCATGCCCAAGCCATCCTTGATGTTGAACTTGCGCATTTCCTCGCCGCTGTCGGTGAAATAGACCCCGCCATCGGTGAGAATTCCGTCAGTGTCGAGCGACAAGAGCTTGAGACGCTTGAAACGCGCCATCAGGTCCTTGGGGATGCGCGCGTTCATGCTCGGCTCCGGATAATCGCCGCGACGGTTGCCGCATCTTCCGGCCGGTCGACGCCGATGGACCCGGGCGGTATCGGCGTGCAGGCGATCCGCTCGCCATGTTCCAGGAAGCGCATCAATTCAATCGATTCCGCCCGCTCGTTCGGCCCGCGTTCCCAAGCCGAAAACCGCGTCAGCGCCTGACGACTGAAGCCGTACAGACCGACCGCGATCTTGCGCTCCACGGTTTCCACCATGGGATACGGAATGGGGTAACGCGAGATGGTGATGACGCAGCCATCCGTGGTCGATGTGAGATGGCAAACCGACGATGCATCCATCTGCTCTTGCGTCGCACCTTCGATATAGGCCGTCACGACTTCGATGCCGCGCGCTTTCGATTCGCGTAGCAGGCGCGCGACCTTGTCGATGGAGTCCGGATCGATCAGCGGCTCGTCGCCCTGCACGTTCACATAGATATCGGCCTCGATCTTGGTCGCCACTTCGGCGATGCGATCCGAACCGGTCATGTGAGTATCGGCCGTCATGATGAAATCGATGCCGTTCTGGCGGCAATAATCGGCGATACGCTCGTCATCGGTCGCCAGCACGACGCGATCGATTTCTTTGGCCTTGTTCGCCTGATCCCAGACCCAGGCGATCATCGGGCGGCCGGCGATATCGGCGAGAGGTTTCCCCGGAAAACGCGTGGATTTGTAACGCGCGGGGATCACGGCAAGAGCTGTCATGGGTATCCTTATACAACAGGGTGGCGAGTGTCGCGACCCAGCATCACTCGATCAAGACCCAAGTTCCACCCCGAATCTCGGCCATGCGAAAGGATGCCAGATCGAGCGCCAGATGATCCTGCGCGCTCAAACGATAGGTGCCGCCCGCGCCGACGAAGCCGTCCGTTGTCTCGATCGCATCGCGCACGGCGGCCCGATCCGCGCTGCCGGCACGTGCGATTGCCGAAACCGCGATCAGCAAGGCGTCATGCGCATAAGCGCCATAGAAATTGGGCACGACATCCCATTTGGCTTTATAGGCATCGATATAGGCCCGTAAGATGCGCCGGCTGGGATCGTTCTCGGGCAAGGCGCCCGCCACGGTCAGCAGCGGCACCGGCATCCGCACCCCTTCGGCGGCATCGCCGGCGAGGTCGAGATAATCGTCACCGACCTGCGCCTGGGTCTGATACAGCGGTATCTTGAAGCCCGCCTTGCGATAGGCCTGCACCAGATAAGGCGGCGCCGAGCCGAAATCGAGTGCCAGCACGGCCTGCGCATCCACCATGCCCGCCAAGCGCTGCAACGGCTCGGCAATGCGGCGGGTCTGCGACGGATACATCTGGCTGCCGACGATGGTCACGCCGTAATACTCCGTCATCGACGCGCATTGTTCCTTCATCGACAGCGCAAAGCCGCTATCGCCGGTGATCAGCGCGATCTTCGAGATGCCTCGCTTCTGCATGTCCTGCAGGATTTTCGCACAGGCGATGCGATCGGTCGGCGATGCCTTGAACACCCAGGGCTTCACCGGATTGGTGAGCGCGCTGGATTCGGCCAGCGCGATGAACGGGATCTGCGCCTGTTCGATCAGCGGCAGGATCGCCATCGCGGCACCTGTCGTCGATCCGCCGATGATCACATCCACACCGTCGATCTCGATCAGGCGATGGACCGCCGTCTGGGCGGTTTTGGTATCGATGCCGACATCGTAATAGACGAGGTCGAGAGGCCGGCCGAGCAATCCGCCCTGCTTGTTGATGAGGTCGACGTAAAGCTGGAGCGTGGCGAGTTGCGGCGCCCCCACATAGGCGCCGTCGCCGGTCACGGCCAGGAACGCCCCAATCTTGATCGGCGGCGCGTTCTGCGCCCACACGCGATTGGCGCAGATCAGACACAGGACCAGAAGAACGATGCGGGCGATTGCCCTCATCTTTGGACCCTCATGCGGTTTCTTTGGCTTTCAGTCTTTGCGACCGTTCGTCACGCCACTGCATAGTCTTCAAAAGTGTGCTTAATGTGACGGATCCGAGGGTCGCGCGCGCGATATCGTCGATCTCGCTCAGCACCAAATCGAGCGCGCCGCCGATATCGGTATCTGCACCTGGCTCGCGCGCCGCAACGTCGTCACCGAAATCCTCGAACACGCGCACGACATCCAGCAAGGTGATGCGCCGCGCATTGCCGACGAAGCGGTAACCTCCGCTCGCACCGCGCGCCGCCTCGACCAGCCCAGCGCGGCCCAGATCGCGCAACACCTTGGCCAGATGATTGGCCGAAATGCCGTAACGTTCCGCGATGTCTGTGGCGGACAGTTGGCGGCTCGGATCGCGCGTCAGTTCGAGCACGGAATACAGGCCGAAGAGCGTCGCCTTTTGCAGCTTCATGGCTAATCCAGAGGTTTTTCGAGTTCGATGAACGGCCCCGCCATCATGCCTTGCGCGCGGAAAAAAGCCATATCGAGGCGGTCTTCGCGCGCGACCATGGTGCGCACCGTGGCGACGCCGTCGGCACGCAGGCAGTCGCAGATCGCGTCAAACAGCCGTTCGCCGGTGCGCCGCACGCGAAACCGCGGATCGACGCCGATGGCGATGACCCAGCCGCAGGGTTCGGAGCCGAATTCATAGGCCCGCACCTCGCCGACGATGTAGCCGCGAATCGGCCCACCTTTGGGGTCTTCGGCGACCAGGAAATGCCGGTCGGCTCGGCTGGCGAGACTGGCCAGCACATCGCGCCAAAAGTCGCCCTTTTCGGCGCCGGTCATCTCGGCATCTAAGGCAATCACATCGGCCAAATCCGCCGCCTGAACCGGGCGGATTCTATAGCTCGCGGCGGTTTCGTTCATGCTTGACAGGATGACCCAGGCCACTCATCCTGTAAATAGGTATTGCGGTACCGAATTACGGATAACGCCATGATCGACTTCTCGACCGATCCGAGCCGTTACAAGCATTGGAAGCTGAGCTTCGACGGCTCGGTCGCGACGCTCACCTTCGACGTGCGCGAAGACGGCGGCATCGATCCCGGCTATGCGCTGAAGCTCAATTCCTACGATCTCGGCGTCGACATCGAATTGTACGATGCGACCCAGCGGTTGCGCTTCGAACATCCCGAAATCAAAAGCGTGCTGCTCACGTCAGGCAAGGACCGCGTCTTCTGTGCCGGCGCCAATATCGCCATGCTTGGCAAATCGTCACATGCCGCCAAAGTCAATTTCTGCAAATTCACCAACGAGACGCGCAACGGCATCGAGGATGCGAGCGCCGCCTCGGATCAGAAATACATCTGCGTGGTGAACGGTACAGCCGCCGGTGGCGGGTACGAGCTCGCATTGGCCGCCGACCACATCATGCTGGTCGATGACGGCTCGTCCGCCGTTTCGCTGCCCGAGCTTCCCCTGCTCGCCGTGCTGCCCGGCACCGGCGGGCTCACACGCATCGTCGACAAGCGCCATGTGCGCCGCGACCGCGCCGATTATTTCTGCACGCTCGTCGAAGGCATTCGCGGCAAGCGCGCCGTCGAGTGGAACCTGGTCGATGAGATCGTGCCCACGTCCAAACTGGCCGAAACCGCGATCGCGCGCGCGAAGGAGTTCGCCGCCCAGTCGAAGCGGCCGGACAACGCACATGGCATCGCCCTGCCGCCGATCCAACGCACCATCGGCGAAAACGCCATCGCCTATCCCCATATCACTGTGCAGATTGACCGCGAAAAGCGGGCCGCCGAAGTGATGATCGTCGGCCCGACGAGCGCACCGCCGAAGGATATCGCGGATATCCATGCGGCCGGCGTCGACTTCTGGCCGCTCGCCTTCGCGCGCGAATTCGACAACTTCATCCTGCATATGCGCCATAACGAGCCGCAGATCGCGACCTGGGTCTTCCGCTCAAGCGGCAATGCCGATCTCGTCGCCGCCTACGATCAGGCGCTGATCGATCATGCCGACGACTGGCTGGTGCGCGAAATCACGCTTTATCTGAAGCGCACCTTGAAGCGCCTCGACGTGTCGTCGCGCAGCATGATCGCGCTGGTCGAACCCGGTAGTTGCTTTACCGGCACGCTTTTGGAACTGGTGCTCGCCGCCGACCGCTCCTTCATGCTCGACGGCACCTTCGAAGGATCGAACCTGCCGGCTGCCAGCTTGCGCCCCACCGCCATGAATTTCGGCACCCTGCCCATGTGCAATGGGCTCAGCCGCCTCGAAACGCGTTTCCTCGATGATTCCGACCACATCACCGCACTGAAGGCACAGATCGGCCAAGACTTCGACGCCAGCGCCGCCGACGCGGCCGGCCTCGTCACCTTCACGCCCGACGATATTGATTGGGACGACGAAGTGCGCGTGACCATCGAAGCGCGCGCGAAATTCTCGTCCGACGCACTGACCGGCATGGAAGCAAGTCTGCGCTTCGCCGGACCGGAAACCTTGGAAACCAAGATCTTCGGCCGCCTGAGTGCCTGGCAGAACTGGATCTTCCAGCGCCCGAACGCGGTCGGCGACGAAGGTGCCTTGAAGCTGTACGGCACCGGCAAGCAGGCGAAGTTCGACAAGGACCGGGTCTAATGAGCAGCATCAACTACTCCGACAAGATACCGAACAACGTCAATCTGTCCGACGACCGCCGCCTGCAGCGCGCCCTTGAGCAATGGCAGCCGCACTTCCTCGATTGGTGGAAAGCGATGGGCCCAGACGGCAGCCACAATTTCGACGTCTATCTGCGTACCGCGATCGATGTCTCGCCCAAGGGCTGGGCGCATTTCGATACCGTAAAAATGCCGGATTATCGCTGGGGCATTTTCCTGGCCGACAAAGAAGAAGACCGCCGCATCGGCTTCGGCATGCATAAAGGCCAACCCGCTTGGCAGGACGTGCCGGGCGAATACCGCTCCGAACTGCGCCGCCTGATCGTCACGCAGGGCGATACGGAGCCAGCGTCAGTCGAACAGCAGCGCCGTCTCGGCCTCACCGCGCCGTCGCTCTACGATCTGCGCAACCTGTTCCAGATCAATGTCGAGGAAGGCCGTCATCTGTG
This sequence comes from Rhodospirillaceae bacterium, assembly GCA_947467145.1. Classification (GTDB taxonomy): domain Bacteria; phylum Pseudomonadota; class Alphaproteobacteria; order Rhodospirillales; family UBA2165; genus CANIGJ01. Next base: position 69,646 of record CANIGJ010000008.1, read on the forward strand.
GGCGATGGTCTATCTGCTGCACGCCTATTTCGGCCGCGACGGACGCGAGGAAGCCGACGCCTTGTTGACGCGCCATTCCGGCGATGCCGACAAGCCGCGCATCCTGTCGGCCTTCAACGTGCCGACCGACGACTGGCTGTGCTTTTATTTCTTCTGCTATTTCCAGGACCGCGACGGCAAGTTCCAGCTTCATGCGCTATCGGAATCCGGTTTCGATCCCTTGTCGCGCACCTGCAAATTCATGCTGACGGAAGAAGCGCACCATATGTTCGTTGGTGAAACCGGCGTTGGGCGCGTCATCCAGCGGTCCGCCGAACTGAGCCGCCAGCATGACACGCTCGACATCCGCACCTTCGGCGGCGTCGATCTGCCGACTTTGCAGAAATATCTCAATTTCTATTATTCGATCTGCCTCGACCTGTTCGGCCAGGAGAAATCGACCAACGCGGCCAACTTCTATTCGATGGGCATCAAGGGTCGCTACGAGGAAGGCAGCATCGACGACGATCATATCCTCGAAGGACTAACCTATAAGGTGCCCGAGATTTCCGGCGACCGCATCGTGCTCGCCGATATGCCGGCGCTGACCGCCGTCAACGAACGGCTGCGCGACGATTATCGCGTGGATTCGCAAAAGGGCGTCGATCGCTGGAACAAGACGATTGCCGACCTCGGCGTCGATTTCAAATTCACCCTGCCGCACCAGGCCTTCCATCGCAATATCGGCAGCTTCGCCGGCCTGCCGATCACGCCGGACGGCAAGGTCATCGCCAAGGACGAATGGGCGCGGCGGCGCGACGACTGGCTGCCGTCCGAGTCCGACAAGGCCTTCGTCGCAACCTTGATGCAGCGCGTGGTCGAGCCCGGCAAGATCGCCGGCTGGGTCGCGCCACCGGCGCGCGGCATCCACGGCAAACCGTTCGAATACGAATACGTGAAGTTCAGCTAAGCTTGGTTATAATAGGCGCGCATAGGGAGGCGCCGAATGACAGACCACACGGTGCGGATCGACGCGCAGACGTCGCCCGCCGATATCCAATTCTCCGCCAATTTCAACGTTGCTGTCCCGTTCATCGACCGCCATCTGGCCGAAGGGCGCGGTGCCAAGGTCGCCTTCACCGTGCATGGCGGCGGCGCCTGCACCTATGCCCAATTGGCCGAGAATGTGAACCGCGCCGGCAACGCGCTGCTCGCCGCCGGGCTGAAGCCGCAAGATCGCGTCCTGCTGGTGGTCAAGGATTCCTGCGAATTCGTCTATGCCTTCTGGGGTGCGATCAAGGCCGGCATCGTGCCGGTGCCGCTCAACACCCTGCTGCGCGCAAAGGATTACGCCTTCAATATCGAAAATTCCGAAGCCTCCGGTTTAGTCTATTCGGCCGAATTCGCCGCCGAGGTTGAACCCGCACTGAAACAGGCCGCGCATAAGCCGAAGGTGGTACTGAAGGCCGCCGGTGACGGAGACACGCTCGCAGCCAAGATGACGACGGCGTCGGCCACCCTTACCCCGGCTCCGGCCAAAGCCGACGACGATTGTTTCTGGCTCTATTCGTCGGGCTCCACCGGCAACCCCAAAGGTGCGGTCCATGCCCACCGCGACATGGTGGTCACGAGCCAGCGTTACGGCGTCGAGACCATCGGCCTCACCGAAAACGACATCTGCTTTTCCGCTGCCAAACTGTTCTTCGCCTACGGGCTCGGCAACGCCATGACCTTCCCGCTCTGGGTCGGCGGCTCGGCCGTGCTGTTCCCGGGTGCGCCCAATCCGGCGGCGATCCACGAGGTGATCGAGACACATAAGCCGACGGCCTATTTTGGCGTGCCGACGCTCTATGGTGCACAACTGCGCGCCATGGCCGACAAGATGCCGGACCTCACGTCGGTACGGCTGTGCGTGTCGGCCGGCGAGGCTTTGCCGCCCGAATTACTGAAACGCTGGATCGAGCGTACTGGCCGCCCCATCCTTGACGGCATCGGCACGACCGAGATTCTGCACATCTTCCTGTCCAACACCGACGCGGCGCTAAAGCCCGGTGCATCGGGTCGGCCGGTGCCGGGCTATGAAGCGCGCATCGTTGACGAGAACGGCAAGCCGGTAAAACAGGGCGACAGCGGCAGCCTGATGATCAAAGGCCAATCGCTGCTCAAATATTATTGGCGCAATCCGGAAAAAACGGCCGCATCGCTCAAGGAGGGCTGGATGTATACCGGCGATACCTATTACCAGGATGCCGACGGTTATTATTTCTGCGCCGGACGCTCCGACGACATGCTCAAGGTCGGCGGCATCTGGTGCTCGCCGGTCGAGATCGAGCAAAAACTGATCGAACATCCCAAGGTGCTGGAAGCCGCCGTGGTCGGGCGCAAGGACGAAGACGCGCTGATCAAGCCCGAGGCCCATATCGTGTTGGGCGATGCGAGCCACGCCTGCGATGACCTCAAGCAGGAATTGCTGGAGCACTGCAAGAACGGGCTCGCGCGCTACAAATATCCGCGCTGGGTCAACTTCGTCGCCGAACTGCCGAAGACCGCGACCGGGAAGATCCAGCGCTTCCGGCTGCGCGAGTAATGGCGCTCACCGATACCATCATCGCCCTGGCACGCGGTGTCTGGCGGAAATTCGCCGAGCGTGAACGCGCCGTAGACGGACTTTACGCCTCGGTCGATGCCGCGGTGGCGCTGTCCGATAGTCTGGCACGCGAAATCCAGACGCGGAACATCCTCGACATGAACCGCATCGCCTGCGCGACCGGCTGTGCCTGGTGCTGCCATTATCAGGTCGGCGTCACTGCCCCCCAGGCGCTGACCATCGCAGCGAAGCTCAAAGAAGGTGCCGGCAGCCGCTCGTTGGAAGAGCAAAAGCAGAAACTCACCGCGCTGGACAAACGCACGCGCGGCCTCAATGCCGCCAAGCGGCTCAAGGCGCGTCTCGGCTGCGCCTTCCTCGACGAACGGAATGCTTGCACCATCTACGCCTTTCGTCCCTTCGGCTGCCGCGGCGCCAATTCGATTGACGCCCAGGCCTGCGAAGCTTTTGTCAAAGGAACCGCGACCAAGGCGCAGCGCGACAGCAATTGGCTACACAAGGTCCCGTTCGAGGCGCAGCGCGACCTGCAGGACGGCTTCCATATGGGATCTTTGGACAACGGCTTGCGCGACGATCGGCTCGAACTCACCGCCGCCATCCTTGTCGCGCTCGACACGCCCGATGCGGCGCAACGCTGGATCGCCGGCGAGGACGTTTTCAAGAACGCGCGGATACCGCCGGATTAAACTCCCAAATACCGGTGCTGCACATCGGGGGCGGCACGCAATTCGGCCGATGAGCCGGTCCACACGACATGGCCTTTCTCGATCACCACATGGCGATCCGCGAGCGCGGTGATCGCTTCGACATTCTTATCGATCACCAGGATCGATTGGCCTTCATTCTTCAAGGTCGTCAGCACGCGCCAGATATCGGCGCGGATCAAGGGCGCCAGGCCTTCGGTCGCCTCGTCGAGGATCAACAGTCCGGGATTGGTCATAAGCGCGCGCGCAATCGCCAGCATCTGCTGCTCGCCGCCGGATAATTGCGAACCGGCATTGTCGCGGCGCTCCGCCAGAACGGGGAATAGCGCGAATACGCGCTCCAGGTTCCAGAAGCGAGCGGCCTTGGCGCGGTTGGCCGCCGTCGCAACAAGATTTTCGTAGACGCTGAGGTTGGGGAAAATCTGTCGACCCTCGGGCACCAAGCCGAGCCCGGCGCGCGCAACCTTATAGGACGGCAGGCCATGGATCGCATGGCCACGGAAGCGGATCGCGCCGGCGCGTGGGCGCAGCAAGCCCATGATCGAACGCACGGTCGTCGTTTTGCCCATGCCGTTACGGCCGAGCAGGGTCACCACTTCGCCCTCGTTCACCGCGAAGGAGAGCCCGAACAGCACCTGGGAGCTGCCATAGGCACTTTCGATGGCATCGATTTCGAGCATCGCAGCCATTACGCGTCACCGAGATAGGCGCGCCGCACTTCGGCATCGGCGCGGATGACATCCGGCGTGCCGGTGGCAATAGCCCGGCCATAAACCAGAACAGTGATGCGATCGGCCAGCGCGAAAACGGCGTCCATGTCGTGTTCGATCAGCAGCATGGTGATGCGGCCTTTGAGCGACGCGAGGTACGCCGTCATGCGCGCGGATTCTTCGGCCCCCATGCCGGCCATCGGCTCGTCGAGCAGTAGCATCTTGGGCCGCGTCGCAAGCGCCATGGCGATTTCAAGCTGGCGCTGTTCGCCATGCGCGAGCACGCCGGCGCGCACATGCGCGCGAGCACCCAAGCCAACCTCCTCCAACAATGCCAGTGCCGGATCGCGCAAGTTACGATCTGCATAGGCATTGCCCCAGAAGCGGAAGCTATGCCCCTGCTCCGCCTGGATCGCCAGCGCGACATTATCGAGCGCGGTGAAATCCTTCAGGATCGAGGTGATCTGGAACGAGCGCACAAGGCCGCGACGCACACGAGCGGGTGCGGCCAATGCGCTGATATCGTGCCCTTCGAATATTACGCGGCCCGAATCCGATCCCATCATGCCGGCAAGCTGATGGATCAGGGTTGTCTTGCCCGCACCGTTCGGGCCGATGATCGCGTGGATTTCGCCGGTTTCGACGCCAAGCGAGACCCCGTCGGTCGCGATCAGCGCGCCAAAGGTCTTACGCAGATTGTCGATGGTCAGCAGCGCATTAGGCATCGCGGCGCTTCCCATTCAAAACGCCGACGATACCGCCGCGCGCGAACAACACGATCAGGATCAGCAGTGGGCCGAAGATGATCTGCCAATATTCGGTGATGTCTGACAGCACGTCCTGCAGCAGCCAATAGACGACCGCGCCGATCACCGGCCCGAATAGGCTGCCCATGCCGCCCAGCACGATCATGAAAATCATTTCGCCCGAGCGCGGCCAATTGAGCGTATCGGGGCTGACGAACTTCTCGAAGTTCGCTTCCAAAATCCCGGCCAGCCCGCACATCGTTCCGGCGATTACAAAAGCGGCCAGCTTGTAGCGATAGGTCGCGATACCGATCCCTTCCATCCTCGTCTCGTTCGATTTGATGCCGCGAATGACCATGCCGAAGCGCGAATTGACGATGCGCCACAGAATGAACAGGCTCAGCAGCAGGCAGACGAAGATCACGTAATAGAGCGTGACGCGGTTGTTGAGGTTAAGCCACGATATGCCGAGATCGCTGCGCCGCGAAATCGTCAGGCCATCGTCGCTGCCATACATCTCGGCGCTGCGAGCCAGATAATAAAACATCTGCGACAGGGCCAAGGTGATCATGATGAAATAGACGCCGCGGGTGCGTAAACTAATCGCGCCGAAAATGAAGGCGACGAAGGCAGAAATACCCAGCGCCACCGGCCATTGGATCCAGGCATCGGTCACGCCATGGAAGGCGAAGATGCCGATCGTGTAGGATGCAACGCCGAGATAGACCGCGTGGCCGAAGCTGACCATGCCGCCATAGCCCAGGATCAAATTGAGGCTGAGCGCCGCGATGCCCCAGATCATGGAACGCGCGAACAAGCCGATCAGGAACGGCTCACCCACCGCCGGCGCCAGATACGGCATCACACCGCATAGTGCCAGTACCAGCGCCGCGACGATGCGGGCCAAGGTGATGGTTGCGCTCACGCTTTGGCTCCCTTCGGCGGGAACAGGCCTTGCGGGCGGAAGAACAAGATCGCCGCCATCAGAATGTAGATCAGCATCGACGACAACGCCGGGCCGGCTGCCTCGGCCGCATTGACCGGCAGGAACAGGGCCATCAGATCATCGAGGAATGAGCGGCCGAGCGTGTCGATCAGGCCGATCAGCAGCGACGACACGAAGGCGCCGCGGATCGAGCCAATACCCCCGATGACAATGACGACCAACGCCTGGATCAGCACCGTATCGCCCATGCCGATATTGGCGGCGGTCAACGGTGCGATGATCATGCCGGAGAAACCGGCGAGCCCGGCGCCGATGCCGAAGATCAGGGTATAGAGCAGCGGGATGTTCACGCCGAGTGCACCCGCCATTTCACGGTTCGACGCGCCCGCGCGGATCAGCATGCCGATGCGCGTGCGCTGCACCAGCAGATAGAGCCCCAGTGCGACAGCGAGACCCAGCACGATGATGAGCAGCCGATAGACCGGATAATCGATACCCAGCGGCAACGCCACCGCCCCGCTCAGATAATCCGGCAGCGGGATCGAGCGCCCGGCCGAGCCCCAGAAGATGCGGACCAGTTCGCGGAAAAACAGGATCAGGCCGAACGTCGCGAGCACATGATCCAGATGATCGCGCCGATAGAGTGTGCGGATCGCAACGATTTCAAGAACGATCCCGCTCAAGATCATCACCGGCACCGCGATCACCAGCCCCAGCACGAACGAACCCGTCATCTCGGTAAAGGTCGCGGCGTAATAAGCGCCCAGCATGTAGAGCGAGCCATGCGCCAGATTGACGAGATCCATGATCCCGAAAATCAAAGTCAGGCCGGCCGCCAGCAAGAACAGCACCATGCCGAGCTGGATACCGTTCAGAAATTGTTCGGCGAAAAGCGCGTAATTCATCTGCGGAAATCAAAAATGGATGCCCCGGCCGCGTGGGCCGGGGCATGACGCAATTTATGGAGCAGGCCGCATGTTTGGCGCGGCCTGCGTCTCGACTACATCTTGCAATCTTTGGCGTAGGAATCCTGATGGTCCTTCAACACCACCTGACGGTTGGCGTTCATCCAGGTCCCGTCCTTATCCACGACAACTTCGTTGGCGTAGAAATTCTGGATCGGGAAATGGTTGGGTCCCATCTTGAACGGACCGCGGACCGATCCGAAATCGGCCGCTTCCATTTTCTTACGCATGCCGTCGATATCTTTCAGGTTGCCCTTCACCGCCTCGACCGCCGCCTTGATCATCATGATCGCGTCGTAGCTCTGCGCGCCGTAATAGGACGGATAGGTGCCGTACTTCTTCTTGAAGTCGGCCACGAACTTCTTGTTCGGCTCGTTGTCCATATCAGCCGCCCACATCTGGGTGAGGAACGTGCCGAGCGCACCCTTGTTGTTCGCCTTCTGCAGCAGCGGTAGGCTGAGTGCATCCAGGGTATAGACGCTATAGAGCGGCGTCTTGCCGGTCAGGCCGGCCTGGTCGTATTGCGTCAGGAACGCGGGGCCGGCACCACCCGGATAGAAGGTGAACACACCGTCCGGATTGGCGGCCTTGACCTTGGTCAGCTCGGCCGACCAATCCAACTGCTGCGGCCAGGCCGTCATATCCTTGCCGACGATCTTGCCCTTGAAGGTGCGCTCCACGCCCGCGACCATATCCTGGCCCGCCGCATAGTTCGGCGCGATCAGATAGAGCGATTTGACGTTCTTCTGATTCAGCAATTCACCCAGCGCCATCGGCGTCTGGTCGTTCTGCCAGGAGATGTTGAAGAAATTCTTGTGGCATTGCTTGCCCGCGATATCCGACGGGCCGGCATTGGCGCTGATCAGAATCTTGTTGGCATCAAGCACCACGTCCTTGGATGCGAGCAGGACGTTCGACCAGATGTAGCCCGCGACGATATCAACATTGTCGCGTTCGACGAGCTTCTCGGTCGCCTGCTTGCCCTTCTGCGGATTTACCTCGTCATCGGCGTAGATCACGTTGACGTCGAGATTGCCCATCTTCTTGTTGATGTGCTCGAGCGCCAATTCGACCGCATTGCGCATATCGTTGCCAATGACCGCGCCGCCGCCGGTCAATGTCGTAACGAACCCGATTTTGATTTCCGCGCCCATTGCCTGGTTTTGCGCCGGAAACGCGGCCATCCCCAGCGCCGCGACGGCGCCCAGCCATATAGCTTTATTCATAGAGACCTCCCTGAAAACAACGTGACCGATTTATAGCTCATAACGCGACCGAGGCCCATCCTGCGCCGGCCGCCACCAGCAGGGTCAGCACCCCGGCCACCCGGTAGGGCCGCTCGCCCACGCCAGCCCCCCCGGGCAGGGCCCCGATCGCGGCCAGGACTGCCTTGGCGGCCAGCGTCAGGGCGATGACGACAATCAGCAGTACCGGGGCGACCAGCGGCAAGGCCGCAAGCACGAACGGACGGTCGAACGGCAAGCCCCCGAGCAGCTTGGTTGCGATGGCAAACGCGCAGGCCGCCAGCAGTCCCATCGACAGGCGGCCGATCACCCACGCCAGCGAGATCCGCGTTCGGGGCAACGGCGTCGCAAGATATCCCAACCAGGCCGCCGACAAGGCGCTGCAGCCGGCCGCAGCCGCGAGCGGGCGCCAGTTCAACGGCAGCGGCGCTTGGGGTTCAAGCAAGTGGTAGACCAGCAACGCAACGAACGTCGCGAGGAAAGTGAACGGCAGGACCGCCACGAACAGGGTCATCACGCGGCGCGGCATCGTCGCATGCAAACTTGCCACCGGCGCGGCCCGCGTCCCGAAGCTGAGCAAGATCACCGAGTGACACACGATATACAGTAGCGGCGCCAGCAGAACGCTGGCCAAGGCGCCGTGCCCGATCGGCATGGTCAGGGTGCGATCGGTCAGCGATATGAAGACATAGATCGGTACCACGAGGAAGATCCCAACAAAGAGCATCGCCGATAGGACGCGCGCAAGTAGCGGCGACAGCTTCAGTTCGCTCACCACAGCCAGGACGATCGTGCCAACGAGGCAACCGACGAGAATCAGCAGCAAGGTCGGCGAGCCGCCGCGAAACCAATTGAGCAGCGCCGCGACGGGCACCGCGATGAAGACGATGAGGGTGAAGGTCCCGGCCGTCACCACATTGCGTTCGGATTGCTCGAACCAATAGACGATGAAACCATCGACCGCGCGCATGACGGCCGCAAGCGTCAGGCCGGGAACGTCGCTTGGCGCCGTCGCGGCGATGGCGCGCCACAAACCGGCCAACCGACGTCGCAGGCCCGACGGATCGGACGGCGCGGTACTGTCGAGGAAAATGAGGAACAGACCACACGCGGCCAGCACGACCGCCGCGATGCGGGACACCCGCGCCACCAATTCGATCGCGCCGACGTCCATCAGACGGGAGAGAAGTCGATAGCGCCACCGGGCAGCAGATAAAGCACCAACGCCTTTCCTCCCCTGACCGTCGGCTGGTGCGCCGAATCGGGTCCATACACCACCCAACCGGCGCCATGCCCGTCGAACTGCGCAGACCTGTCGATCGGCATGATCATATCGATCTCGCCATTCGGATGGCGGTGGTGCGGGCCGGCCACGTCCGCCATCTCGACCACATCGACGCTATAGCCGCCCACATCCTTGATGACCCGACCAAAGCGGATACCGCCCTGCTCCCGCGCGCACATCCATCCAGCGGCGATTCCGGCGGCGCAGGCGGCCTGGATCGCTTGGAAATCCAGACCTGTGGCGGGGAAGCGCTCATTGAGATCGGCCGCCAGCCCGCTATCCAGAACCCGGCCCTGAACGGCTAGGGTCACCGGGGCGACCAGGTCTTGGAAGTCCTCTTTGGTCATCGCTGACCAGCCAGCTTCACGTGTTCCCTCATAAGGAGAGTCCTATAGGATTCTTCAATTATTCGGCAACCAAACAATATTCAGGCTCGAGCCGACCTGTGGCGCGACCACCATCGTCTGGGTTGCGCCACCGGGCGATTGGCTTTCCCAATTTTCGTTGGTTATGGTGGGCCAAATAGCAATGAACAGGGGATAGCCGTGGCCGACCGTGTCGAATTCCAATGGGACGATCCGTTCTTTCTCGAAGACCAACTGAGCGAAGAAGAACGCTTGGTCCGCGATTCCGTGCGCGACTACGCGCAGGAACGCCTGATGCCGCGCGTGCGCGATGCCTTCCGCAATGAAACCTTCGATCGCGACATCTTCACCGAAATGGGCGAGATCGGCATCTTCGGCACATTGGTGCCCGAGGAATACGGCGGATCGAATCTCAATCACGTCGCCTACGGCCTGGTGATGCGCGAGATCGAGCGCGTCGATTCCGGCTATCGCTCCATGATCAGCGTGCAGGCCTCGCTCGTCTCGACCGCGATCCTCACCTACGGCACCGAGGCGCATAAAAAGAAATATCTGCCCAAACTGATGACCGGCGAATGGATCGGCTGCTTCGGCCTGACCGAACCCGACTTCGGTTCCGACCCGGGCGGCATGATCACGCGCGCCGAGCGCACCGCCGACGGCTATGTACTGACAGGCAACAAGATGTGGATATCGAACGCGCCGGTCGCCGACGTCTTTGTCGTCTGGGCGAAGTTGGATGGCGTGATCCGCGGCTTCATCCTCGAAAAAGGCATGAAGGGTCTGTCGGCTCCCGTGGTCGAGGGTAAATTCAGCCTCCGCACCTCGGTCACCGGCGAAGTCGTGCTGGACCGCGTTGAGATCCCGGCCGAAAATATTTTCCCCGACATCAAAGGCCTCGGCGGGCCGTTCGGTTGCCTCAACAAGGCGCGCTTCGGCATCTGCTGGGGTGCCTTGGGTGCGGCCGAATTCTGCTGGCATGCCGCGCGGCAATATACGCTCGACCGCAAACAGTTCGGCCGCCCGCTCGCCGCCAACCAGCTCATCCAGAAAAAGCTCGCCGACATGCAGACCGACATCACGCTCGGCTTGCAGGGCGCATTGCGCGTCGGTCGCCTGCTCGACGAGCATCGCTGTCCGCCGGAAAACATATCCATGCTCAAGCGCAACAATGCGGGCAAGGCGCTGGATATCGCGCGCATGGCGCGCGACATGCACGGCGGCAACGGCATCATGGACGAATTCCATGTGATCCGGCATCTGCTGAACCTAGAAACCGTGAACACCTACGAAGGCACGCACGACGTCCACGCGCTCATCCTCGGGCGCGCGCAGACCGGCATCCAAGCCTTTACGGGATAAGTGTCGGATTAGCCTTCGCTGCCGATGGCGTTTTCGATGGCTAATAGGAACTGAAGGCCCTGACGAGCCTGGTCGGCGCCGATCTTGCCGACCAGCTCGGCATTGACCTGTTCCCAATCATCGAGCGCCTTCTTGAGCGCCGCGCGGCCCTTGGCGGTCAGGGTCAGGCGCTTGCCACCCCGTCCGCGCCCGCCTTCGGCGACAACCCAGCCGCGTTTTTCCAGCAGTTGGACATTGCGGGTCAGGGTCGTGGCGTCAGTGCCAAGCTGCTCGGCAAGCTCAAGCACGAGGATGCCTTCGCGCCCGCCAATCGTCACCAAGGCCGCGAACTGGGTCGCAGTCACCTTCAACCATTTGAGGCGGGAATTGTAATGGCGCGTCAGCGCCCGCGCCGCCATTTGTGTGCGACGCGCGAGACAAACCTGGGCAATCGTCGCGAGCCTCGAATCGTCCACTGCGTCATCCCTATGTAACGGGAGCATGGCACGATTGCGAAATTATGTATATGCATTTATAAAATAGTGTATATGCATCTTAGCGGAAATGACGATAGGTGCGACGTGCAGCGAATTGTGATCACAGGTCTTGGAATGGTGTCGCCGCTGGGCAGCGGGACCGAAGCCGTCTGGAAGCGGCTCTGCGCGGGCGCATCGGGTTTGCGCCGCCTGCCCGACGATGTCGTGCCGGATATCGCGGCCAAGATCGCCGGCGTGGTCCCGAGCAAGGCCGAGGATAGCGAGGCCGGCTTCGATGCCGATGCCGCCGTGGCACCCAAGGATCAGAAGAAGATGGACCGCTTCATCCAATTCGTCATGGCGGCTGCCGACGAAGCCTTGAACCAAGCCGGCTGGCATCCCGAAATGGAGGAACAGCGCCAACGCACGGCGACCGTCGTTGCCTCCGGCGTCGGCGGCTTTCCCGCCATGATGGAGGCGGCGCAAACCGTCGCGGAACGCGGCAGCCGCCGCATCTCGCCCTTCACCGTGCCGTCGTTCCTGGTCAATCTCGCCGCCGGACAGATTTCCATCCGCCATGGACTGAAGGGCCCGTTAGGTGCGCCCGTCACCGCGTGCGCCGCCAGCGTTCAGGCACTGGGCGATGCCGCACGCTTGATCCGTGCCGGTGAAGCCGATGTCGTCGTCGCGGGCGGCGCGGAGGCCTGTATCCATCGCGTCAGCCTGGCGAGCTTCGCCGCGGCGCGCGCCCTGTCCACAGCGTTCAACGATACCCCAAGCGCAGCCTCGCGCCCGTTCGATGCGGCGCGCGACGGCTTCGTCATGGGCGAAGGTGCGGCGATCTTGATTGTCGAAAGTTTGGAGCACGCTGTGGCGCGCGGCGCCGAACCGATTGCCGAAATCGTCGGCTACGGCACCTCGGCCGATGCCTATCACATGACGGCGGGGCCTGAGGACGGCGAAGGTGCGCGACGCGCCATGCAGATAGCGCTGACCCAGGCACGCGCGATCGACGCCAATTTTGCCCTCGACCGTGTCGGCTATCTCAACGCGCACTCGACCTCGACGCCCGTCGGCGATCGCGGCGAATTGGCCGCCATCAGAGCAGTCTTCGGCAACAATACGGGACCGGCGATCTCGTCCACCAAGTCGGCGACCGGGCATCTGCTGGGTGCGGCCGGCGCGGTGGCCGCCGTGTTCACCGCGCTGAGCCTCCGCGACGGCATCCTGCCGCCGACCTTGAACCTGGAGACACCCGACGAAGCTGCCGACGGGCTCGACCTCATCGGCCCGGCGGCGCGCCAGGCCGACGTCGAGTTCGCCATCGCAAACGGCTTCGGCTTCGGCGGCGTCAACGCGTCGATCGTATTGAAGCGCTGGGCCGCCTAAGCCGCTGCTGCGATCAGCGGGTGGATCGGCTGATCTTGCTCGAGACGTCGTGGATAACTTCGCGCGCGGCTTCGAGGGTCGCCTTGCCCGCATCGGACAAGTTCTTGCCACCCATCTCGATGTAATGGGTCAGGGTCGTCATGGCCTGATCGTAGGTGCTGGCGACCTTGCGCACGCTGCGCTTCGCCGCTGCCTTGCGCTTGGCGACTTTCTTTTTCGCCTTCGCGACGACCTTGCGGGCCACCTTCTTGGTCGCTTTCTTCACGACCTTCTTCGCAACTTTCTTCGCTGCCGTCTTGGCTTTGGTCTTCACAGCTTTGCGTTTCGTCGCCTTGCGGGCCATGGGTAGTCTCCATAATAGAACCGAGTTCCATCACGAAACTGCGATAGACCCGATTCGGTTCCCCATTCCCCAAGGCGGTTCTTCTGGCCATCCCGGGCGAAGCGGGATATTGGGGTGGCGATGACGACCGACCGCACACCCAGCGCCGCCTTTGCGGTCGTCCTTGGCGCGATCACCCTGATCGGGCCGCTGACCATCCACCTATTCCTGCCGGCTCTGCCCGAGGTGAAACTCGAATTCGGGGCGTCGGACGCCCTGGTCCAACTCACCTTCAGCATCGTGCTTGTCGTCATGGCGGTCGCCACGCCGGTCTATGGCTCGCTATCGGATCGTTATGGCCGTCGCCCGATCCTGCTCGGCGGCTTCATCCTGTTTCTCATCGGCAGCCTGATTTCGGCCCTCGCCCCAAGCCTGGCCATTCTGCTGGTCGGGCGCGTCATCCAAGCCGTGGGGGCAGCCTGCGGCACCACCCTCGCCCGCGCCATCGCGCGCGACACCTACGGCCCGGCGGCGCTGGTCACCGCCATCGCCTACCTCACCATGGCCTATACCCTAGGGCCGATGATTTCGCCGACGGTCGGTGGCTTGTTGATCGATCATTTCGGCTGGCGCGCCGAATTCTGGTTTGCGCTCATCGCAGGCATGCTGATCGTCATCGCGGCCTACTTCATCGTGCGCGAAACCCACCCGAAGGAAACGCGCATCGCCCACAGCGGCAGCATGCTGCGCGATTATGCGGCTTTGCTCGGCCACCGGCGCTTCCTGGCCTTTGTCACGCAATCGGGCTTCATGTCGGTCAGCTTCTTCGCCATCGCGGCGTCCTCGCCCTATCTGATGAAAGACCTATTGGGGCGCTCGGCAACGGAGTTCGGCCTCTATTTCATGTGTTTCCCGCTCGGCTACTGCCTCGGCAATCTGGCTTCGACGCGCATCAGCACCCGCGTCGGCTTGGAAAACATGGTCATGCTTGGCTCGGTCCTGAACTTCCTGATCGTGCTCGCGCAGACCGGCACCATCCTGGCCGGGTATCTGAGCCCCGCGCTGCTTTTCGTGCCGGGCGGCTTGATGAGCTTCGCCCAAGGGCTGTCCTTGCCCAATGCGCAGGCCGGCGCCATCCGGGTGACCCCGGCGCTGGCCGGCACGGCGGCTGGCCTTGGTGTGTTCGTGCAATTCTTCCTGAGCGCCATCGCGGCGGAGGCTTGCGGCGTGTTGGCCGACGGCACGCCCATGCCGATGATTGCGATTTCGACCATCGGCGCGATCCTGGCGGTCGCGTCGGCCGGTCTGCTTTACCTGCCGAAGCAAGCCGCCGCCTAACTACTGCTCCATCACCGAGGGCGCGAACAGCTCTTCGAGCTTCATCAGGCGCGGCGTCAGCCCCTGCTCGAACGAAAACTGCGCCGCCGTCTCGAGCACCTTACGGTTGGCTTGGATGCCGTGGCGGATCAGCGGCGTCGCCAAAGCCTTACGCACCTCGCGCGGCACCAGACCGATCTCAGCGTGATAGGCGATGGCCGTCTGGCGCGCTCTTTCCGACATCTCGTTGGCGCGTTCGAACGCCTTGTAGAGGTTCAGGACCGCCCAGGGATGCTTGTCCGCGATCTCGCGCTTGATGACCATGCCGTGGTTGATCGGATAGAGCCCCGTCTTCGCGTAGTACTTCACGCCTTCGGCATGCGGATCGGGGAACAGCGTCTTGAAGTCGGGATGGTTGTACAGATCGGCCGATGAACGATCGACCAGATTGTTGGTGCCGGCAAGATAACGCAGCGCGCCGTCGAGTTTTCCCTCCAACAGCATCTCGCCCATGTTCGTGCTGTCGGGGATGTAGTTTACGATCACATCCTTGGGCGGCTTGAAGCCGGTGGCGGCACCCTGGCTGTGTTCGTCGTTGCGCTCCATCCAGAATTCCATATCACGCGGATGGATGCCGTATTCGTGCTGCAGCACGCCGCGCGTCCAAAGTGCCGCCGTCTGCTGATATTCCGGCACACCCATCTTCTTGCCTTTAAGATCGGCCGGCGTGTTGATGTTGCGGTCCTTACGCACCAGGACGCCGAACGGAAACATACGGCGCGTGGTGAACACCGGAATGCCGACCCAGCGCGTGTCGCCGCCCGCCACCGCCATCATCAGCGACGACATGGACATTTCCGAGACGTCAAAATCGCCGAAGCGAAGCTGACGCCAGAACAGTTCGGACGCATGCAACGGCGTGCAGATCAAATCGATGCCGTCCGCCTTCACCTTGCCTTCGAAGATCGGTGCGGTGCGCGGATTGTGATCCATCGCGATACTGAGTTGGATATTCATAGATTATTCAGCCGCCGCCCGTTCGCCGAGCACCCGGCGGCAATAGCTCGGTCCGTCCTCGTGATCCTCGATAAAGGTCGAGATGCAGAGGAAATCCGCCAGTGGGTCGTGCGAGGCATCGCGCAATAGCCCGGGCGCCTCGCCGCCGTCCTGCATGTGCTTGATCGCCTTGAACAACGCCTTGCGCACTTCGATGATCACCACGTCGCTGGAGCCCAGATGTTCCTGGGTGCGATCCTGGATCGAGCCTTGGCTTTCAATCGCAAACGCATCCTGCGACGGGAAATGGCGGCCCATGCCGGTGAACGAACCGTTCTTCTGTTCGTCGCGGTCCTGCAGGTAGCGGTTCTCTTCGCGCCGGACGTGACGGTTATCCGGCCCGACATTCTTTTCACGATTGGCGCGCAGACCGTCCTTATCCAACGGCTCGGCATGGCGATAGAAAAATTCAAACCGCGCGTGCGAATGATCGTCGATGGGCACGTACCAGCGTCCCTGGTAGCCAACATCGCCGCCCGAGGTCGATGGCGTGGCGCCGCACGGGAAGACGAAATTGTTGATGCGCAGATATTTCTTGCCACTGGGCGAATTATGCAGCGCGAAGATACGGGTGCCGAAACCGGTGTGCTCGATCTCGATCTCCGGGCTATCGTCGCCGCGCAGTTCACGCACATTGCCGCCGGACCGTTCGCTCTTGCCGGGCGGCACGCGATGCAGATAGGTGGTGTGCGCGGGATCGGTCGAACTTTCGAGCCCTTGCAGCCAATTGCAATTCTGCACGACGCGGAAGCACAGCCGGTTCGGTTCGGGCGCGGTCAAGAATTGGAAATCGGGAATTAGCGGCGCTTCGCCCTCGCCCAAATAGGCCCAGATCGCGCCGCCCTTTTCCTGCACCGGATAGGCGGTCTGGCGGACCTTATGACAGAACTTCTTATCCTCGGGTTCCGCCGGCTGATCGAGGCACTTGCCCTCGATATCGAACAGCCAGCCGTGATAGAGGCAGCGCAAGCCGCCGTTCTCGACCCGGCCATAGGACAGATCGGTGCCGCGATGGGCGCAATGCAGGCCGATCAGGCCGAGGCGGTCTTTATCGTCGCGAAACAGCACCAAGTCTTCGCTCAGGATGCGGACAGGCATGGGATGGCCGCCGATCGGCATTTCCTCGGAAGTGGCGATCGGATGCCAATAGCTGCGCAGGAAGCGGCCGCCCGGGGTGCCCGGGCCGGTCTGGGTAATCAGGTCGTTTTGCGCTTTCGACAACATCGGTACGCTCCTTACTTCCAGACGAATTCGTGCGGACTGATGATCATGGGGCGGAGATCGTTGGGGTCGCGGATCGCGACCTCCTTCGTATGCACGAAAATCTCGCGGTTCGTGATCATCGGATAGGTGTAGGCCATGTCATGTAAACGATCGAACGCACGGGCGGACAATTTCCGTCGCTCCGTGTCGTCCATCGTCTTGAAGATCGGATCGACCAGCTTCACGAATTCCGGGTCTTCGTATTCGCCGGCCTGCAGATGGCGCACGATCTGCGGCGAGACGGTGAACATGTTACCGCCGCTCCAGCCGTAATAGCCAATCTCCACCTGACCGTCCTGGATCATCTTCAGCCGCTGCGTGCTGTGATGGATCTTCACGTTGGCGCGGATACCGACCTCGCGCAGCATGCCCGAGATGGCCGTCATGTGCGGCGTGTTTTCGCGATAGCCGCTGATCGAAATCTCGAAGCCGTTCGGATAGCCAGCTTCCGCCAACAGCTTCTTGGCGCCGGCCGGATCGTAGTCCGGTACCATCTTGGTGTAACCGCAACCCAATTGCTCTTTCGAACACAGGCCTTCGGTTGGGATCAGGCCTTGCGCCAACGGCCCATAAACGGATTGCAGCAGCACCTTGCGGTTGATCGCCATGGCGATGGCGGTGCGCACCCGCACATCGGCGAGCTGTTTGACGTTAGTCCAGGCCGCCGTCGGGAATTGCAGATAGATGTAACCAAGGCGCGGTGGCGACAGCGTAATTTCGAACCGTCCGCTGTCGCGCAGGCCCATCGCCTGATCCATCGGCAGGTTCACTGCCACGTCGACCTGATCGGTCAGCAGATTGGCGACCAGACTGCCGACATCTGGGATCGGTTGAGCGACGATGCGTCCGATCTGCGGCGCGGGTTTCATCGGACCTGGAACGAATCCCGCGTATTTTTCCGCCACGACACCGGTGTTTTTATCGAGCTTCGTGATGCGGTACGGACCTGTGCCGACCGGGCGCGGCCCGAACGCCTGCTTGTCGGCGAGGCCGCCATGCAGTTCGTCCGGATACATCGGTGTGCCGAAGGCCAGCCACATCAGCCCGTCGGGGTCCGGCTCTTTGGCGTTGATGCGCACTTTATAGGGCGACAGCTTCTCGATCGATTTGATCCAGGTCCAGCTCGGCTTGTAACGCAGCTTCACCTTGGGATCGATGAGGTAATTCAGCGTATAGACCATGTCGTCGGCGTCGAATTTCTCGCCGTTCTGGAACTTCACGTCGTCGCGCAGTTCGAACTCGAAGGTCAACGGATCAATTTGTTTCCACGCCTTCGCAAGCTGCGGCGTGAACTGCCCCTTCTTGGGATCGAAACCGATAAGATTGTCGAAGATCGCGGGTTCCCATTGGTTCGCGAACGAGCCGGGTGCGACGTAGCGATCGAGCGTCGCCTCCGCATCGTCGATGGGATAACGCAGCGTATCCTTGGATTTCTGCGCTAACGCCGGGGCTGCGGCGATCAATAAAGCCCCAATGACAAAAAGAGATTTTGTTTTAAGCATGACGTCCTTTTCTACTCCGCAGCTTTGCGCTCGCCAAGAACGCGGCGACAATAGCTGGGTCCGTCTTCATGATCTTCAATGAATGTGCCAACGCAGAGGAAATCGCGAAATGGACTGTCGGCATAATCGCGGACCAAGCCGGGTACCTCTCCGCCCTCCTCCATTGTCTTGATTGCCTTCAGGAGAGTTTTGCGCACTTCGATGATCACGACGTCGGTCGAGCCGAGATGTTCGTGCGTGCGATCTTGAATTGGGCCGGGGCTTTCCATGGCGAAGCAATCGTGCGCGGGGAAATAATTCCCCATCCCGGTGAAACTCGAGTCCTTCTTCTGCTCCTCGCGATCTTGTAGATAGCGGTTGTCGGCGCGCCGAATGTGACGACGGTCAGACGCGACGTTTTCCGCGCGGAACTTCCTCAAAGCCTCCTTGTCGATTCCCGTCTCGCGGTAAAAGAACTCGAAGCTGCAATGACGGTGATCGTCGATAGGGACATACCAACGTCCCTGATAGCCCGATGCGGTGGACGTTGTCGGAACGGCCAGGTTCGGAAACACGTAATTGTTGACGCGGAGATATTTGCGACCGTTCGGCGCGTTATTCAGCGCATAAATGCGCGTACCGTACCCGGTATGCTCGATGTCGATCGACGGCGGCTCGATACCGCGCAGTGCCCGCACGTCGCTGCCCGAGCGGATGCTGACGTAACCGACCGGTAAACGATGCAAATAGGTCGTGTGCGCCGGATCGGTCGATGTTTCGAGCCCTTGCAGCCAATTGCTGTGCTGCACATTGCGAAAAACCAACCGGTTTTCCTCCGGCGCCGTGAGGAACAGCAACTCGGGAATGAGCGGCGCCTCGCCTTCGCCCATATAGGCCCAGATGGCCCCGCCGTGTTCCTGCACTGGATAGGCAGTATGGCGCACCTTGTGGCAGAATTTCTTATCCTCAGGCTCTCCAGGTTGGTCGATACACTTGCCTTCGCGGTCGAACAACCAGCCATGATAGAGACAGCGTAGCCCGCCGTTCTCGACGCGGCCGTACGACAAGTCCGTTCCGCGATGCGGACAATGCAAGCCGATAAGGCCGAGGCGATTTTCGTCGTCACGGAATAGGACGAGATCCTCGCTCAAGATGCGCAACGGCAGCGGCGCACCGCCAATCGGCATCTCTGCCTCCTCGGCGATCGGTTGCCAATAGCTGCGGAGCAACCGCCCCCCGGGCGTGCCCGGGCCGGTTTGGGTCAAAAGATCGTTCTGGGCTTGGGACAACATCTACGGACTCCTTACTTCCAGACGAACTCGTGCGGACTGATCTGCGACGGCCGCAACTCGTTCGGCCTCAGAACTCCAACTTCCTTGGTCATCGTGAAGACCTCGCGATTGGGCACCATGGCGTAAGCGAGGCCATTCTCCGTCAGGAAATCGAAAGCCTTGGCAGTAGCCTTGCGCCGCTCCGCGTCGTCCACGATTGTCGGAATGGGTGCGATGAGATTCTTAATCTCTCCCTCCATGCTCAGATACTCGCCGGTCTGGAAATGGCGCACGATTTGCGGTCCGACCGCGAACAGATTGCCGCCGCTCCATCCGAAATAGCCGATCTCGACTTCCCCGCCGTTCACCGATTTCTGGCGGTTCGAGGTATGGATGGCGCGCACATTCATGCGAATACCGATCTTGCGCACCATTCCCGAGATCGCGGTCGCATCATCCAGGTTATCGCGATACGCATTGATGGTGACGTCAAACCCATCCGCATAACCCGCTTCCACGAGGAGTTTGCGCGCCCCAGCCGGATCGTAGGCCGGCACTGGCGTCGTATAGCCGCATCCCAATTGCTCCTTCGAGCACAGGGCCTCCGTCGGTTCGATTCCTTTGGACAACTCGCCATAGACCGATTCGAGCAAAACAGTGCGGTCGATGGCCATCATGATCGCCTTACGCACGCGCGCATCGGCGAGCGGCTTCGCCTTGGGCCAGGCCGCCGTAGGGAACTGCATGAAGATATAGCCCAGGCGCGGCGGCGCCAGCATCACGACGAAGCGTCCCGTTTTCTGGAGTGCCAAGGCTTCCTCAACCGGCACGTCCACCACTACGTCGCTGCGATCGGCGAGCAGCGATGCGACCAAGACCCCAGAATCGTCGATGGGTTCCGAAATGATCCGTCCAATGGCGGGCGCGGGGCTGGTGGGGCCAGGCTTGAAGCCCGCATATTTCTCCGCGACGATGCCTGTGTTCTTATCCAGTTGCACAAGCCGGTAGGGACCGGTGCCGATCGGACGTGCGCCGAATGCGCTCTTGTCGTCGAGGGGCTGATGCAGATGGCGCGGCAGCATCGGCGTGCCGAACGACAGCCAGGCCAGTCCATCGGGAGAGCCTCCATCCGTACCGAGACGGACCTTAGTCGGCGAGAGCTTCTCGACGGACTTGAGCCAGCTCCAGTTTTGCTTGAAGCGCAGCCGAACCGCCGGATCGATGAGATAGTTGAGCGTATAGACCACATCGTCGGCCGAAAATTTCTGGCCGTCATGCCACGTCACATCGTCGCGCAACTCCAACTCGTACGTCTTGGCATCCGGCTGCGACCAGGATTTGACGAGTAATGGCGTGTACTGCCCCTTCGCCGGATCGAAGCCCAACAGATTGTTGAACACCGACGGCTCCCAGATATTCGAGAAGGAACTCGGGGCCAGATAACTATCCAGCGTCGATTGGCTGTTCTGCCCCGGGTAGCGCAGCGTGTCCTTGGATTTCTGCGCGAACGCCGGCGTCGCCAACGCAAGCGCGGCGGCCACACCGAGAAGAGCGAACCGGCGCATCATTCCGCCGCTTTCCGCTCGCCGAGAATCCGGCGGCAGAAGCTGGAACCATCTTCGTCTTCGCCGATAAAGGACGAGAGGCAAACAAATTCTTCGAACGGATTTTCCGTCGTCTCGCGGATTCGCCAGGGTGCCTCGCCCGTCTCTTCCATTTGCTTGATGGCCTTCAGCAGCGCCTTGCGTATTTCGATGATGACGATATCGGTCGAACCCAGATGCTCGCGCGTGCGGTCCTGGATCGGGCCCTGGGTCTCGGCGGCGAAGCAATCGTGCGCCGGGAAATAGCGGCCCATGCCGGAGAAGTCGCCGTCGCCGTGCATGGATTCCCGATCCTGCAGGTAGCGATTCTCGAGGCGACGGGTGTGACGGTTGTCCGCCTCAACGTTCTCGGAGCGCAGCTTGCGCAGCGCGTCCTTATCCAGCGGCTCGGAATGGCGATAGAAAAACTCGAAGTGCGAGTTGTTGTAATCGTCGATCGGCACGTTCCAGCGACCCTGATAACCCGCATCGCCGGTCGACGTGGTGGGAATCGCCACGCATGGATAGGCGTAATTGTTCACCCGCAAATATTTACCGCCCATAGGCGAGTTGTGCAGTGCGTAGATACGCGTGCCGTAGCTCACATGCTCGATATTGATCTTCGGTGGATCGATGCCACGCAGCATGCGCGCATCGTTGCCGGCCGAGCGCACGCTGCGCGTGCCCGGCGCCAGGCGATGCAGATATGTGGTGTGAGCCGGATCGGTCGACCCCTCCAGGCTTTGCAGCCAGTTGCAGCGGCTGACGGAGCGCGCGACCCAACGATTCGGTTCGGGTGCGGTCAGGAATTGGAAGTCGGGGATCAGCGGTGCTTCGCCCTCGCCCATATAGGTCCAGATGCAGCCGCCGAATTCCTGCACCGGATAAGAGGTCTGGCGCACCTTGTGGCAGAACTTCTTGTCCTCGGGCTCCGCGGGCTGGTCGATGCACTTGCCCTCGATGTCGAACAGCCATCCATGATACAGGCAACGCAGGCCACCGTTCTCGACACGGCCGTAGGACAGGTCGGTGCCGCGATGCGCACAGTGCAGACCGATGAGGCCGAGACGTTCCTTATCGTCGCGGAACAGCACCAATTCCTCGCTCATGATCTTCACCGGCAGGGGTGCACTACCGATCGGGAATTCTTCGGACGTGACGAGCGGCTGCCAATAGCTGCGCATGAGCCTACCGCCGGGCGTGCCGGGGCCGGTCTGCGTGACAAGATCGTTCTGGGCTTTCGACAACATCGAACGTCTCCTTATTTCCAGGCGAACAAGTGCGGGCTGATCTGGGCAGCGCGCAGTTCGTTCGATGCGTTGATCCGCACTTCCGGCGTCACGGTGAAAATCTCGCGGCGCGGCACCATGGCGAAGGCATAGGCCGTGTCGTTCAGATAATCGAACGCCTTGGCCGCCGCCTTGCGGCGATCGGCATCGTTCAGAATCGTCGAAATGGGTGCCACCAATTTCTCCATTTCGGGGTCCTGATATTCGCCGATCTGGAAATGGCGCACGATCTGGGGCGCCACCGAGAACATATTGCCGCCGCTCCAGCCGAAATAACCGACCTCGACTTCGCCGCTCTGCACCACCTTCAAACGCTGCGAACTGTGGATCGGTTTCACACTCATACGCACGCCGATCTTGCGCAGCATGCCCGAGATGGCGGTCGCATCGGCGACGTTGTCGCGATAAGCCGTAATGGCGACATCGAAGCCATCGGGATAGCCGGCTTCGGCAATCAGCTTCTTCGCGCCTTCGGGATCGTAGGCCGGCACCATTTTCGTATAGCCGCAGCCGAGCTGTTCCTTGGAGCACAGCGCCTCGGTCGGCTGTAACTGCTTGGCGAGCGGTCCATACGAGACGTCGAGCAGGACCTTGCGATCGATGGCCATCGCGATCGCTTTGCGCACGCGCACATCCGACAGCGGTTTCGATTTGGCCCAGGCCGCGTTCGGGAATTGCAGGAAGATATAGCCGACGCGCGGCGGCGCCAGCAGGATATCGAACTTGCCGGTATCCTTGAGCGCGGTGGCTTCATTGATCGGCAGATCGACGACGATATCGGCCTTACCGGCGAGCAGCGACGCCGTCTGCGTGCCGTAATCTTCCATCGGTTCGGAAACGACACGGCCGATCGAGGCTGCCGGCGTCATCGGGCCGGGCACGAAGCCCGCGTGTTTTTCGGCTGTGATGCCCGTGTTTTTATCGATCTTCACGATCTTATACGGCCCCGTCCCGACCGGGCGCGCACCGAAGGCTTCCTTGGCGCCGGGCAGCGGTTCATGCACATGCTTGGGATAGATCGGCGTGCCGAACGACAGCCACATCAGTCCGTCGGGCACGGATTCGCCCGCGATCACGCGCACCTTGGTCGGCGACAGCTTCTCGACCGACTTGATCCAGGCCCAACTCGGCTTCAAGCGCAGGCGGACGCTCGGATCGATCAGATAGTTCAGCGTGTAGACGACATCGTCGGCCGTGAACTTCTGGCCATCGTGCCAGAACACGTCCTCGCGTAGCTCCAGCTCATAGGTCCGGTCGTTCGGCTGGGTCCAGCTTTTGACCAGCGCGGACACGTGCTGGCCCTTCGTCGGATCGAATCCCAGAAGGTTGTCGTAGACCGACGGTTCCCACAGGTTGGCGAACGAACCGGGCGACAGATAGGTATCCAAGGTCGATTGCGCTTCCTGGATCGGATAGCGGAGCGTGTCCTTGGCCTTCTGTGCCATGGCGGGTGCCGCCATAATAAAAGTCATGGCTGCGAAGCCCGCGAGCCGCATCACGTTCCCAGACATATAGGCCCCAATTGGTTGGATACGTTTCTGTCTTTAATTTCGTTAACATAATCGCATTCCGCCCTAAGGCGGCCAAGCGCGGAAAATGAATAACTTTGGCCGGTCCAGCCGATGCAAAAACCGAAAAAAGGCGTTGGGCGAAGCCCCCCTGCTTCCGCTATAACCTCCCCGTGAGCAGCACACCCAAAATCGAACTGCGCGGGGTCACCAAAAGCTTCGGCGACAACCACGTCCTCAAGGGCGTGGACCTGGACGTCGGCGCCGGCCAATCGCTGGTCCTGATCGGCCCGTCGGCCTCGGGCAAGACCCTGATCCTCAAACTGATCCTCGGCCTGATGCGCGCCGACGGCGGCCAGATCCGCATCGACGGCGAGGACGTGACCGGCCTGATCGGCAAGGCCCGCGAACCCTATATCCGCCGCATGGGCATGTTGTTCCAGCAATCGGCCCTGTTCGACAGCCAGACCGTCTGGGAAAACGTCGCTTTCCGCCTGCTCCAGGACAAAGGCCTGACACGCGCCCAGGCCAAGGCCCTGGCGCTCGATACGCTCGCCTCGGTCGGCATGACGCCGGATGTGGGCGAGTTGCTGCCGGCTGAGATTTCCGGCGGCATGCAGAAGCGCGTCGGCTTCGCCCGCGCCATCGCCAGCCGACCAGAAATCGTGCTACTCGACGAGCCGACCGCCGGGCTCGACCCCATCATGACCAACGTCATCAACGACCTGATCCTGGACAATGTCCGCCAACTCGGCGCCACCGCCGTCTCGGTGACCAGCGACCTGGAAGGTGCCCGCAAGACCGCGACCGACATCGCCATGATCTATGACGGCAAGATTGCCTGGCGCGGCCCGGTCGCCAGCCTCGACGATTCGGGCAATCCCTATGTCGATCAATTCGTCCACCATCGCGGCGACGGCCCGATCCAACTTGCCGAACGCGCCTTTTAGCTGCAAAACAGGGCCTGACGGTCGTGCCACACTTGCGGCCAAAAACCCTTGGTGCTAGCTGATAAGACCATGAACGATCAGTGCCGTAGGCCGGTGATCGGCGTCCCGAGCAGCCGCATGTTGAACCCAGGCTCGCGGGTGCATGGCTATTCGACCGCCGAGCGCAACGTGATGTCGCTCCTCGAATATTGCGACTGCCTGCCGATCCAACTGCCCCCCATCGGCGACAAA
This sequence comes from Rhodospirillaceae bacterium, assembly GCA_947467145.1. Taxonomy (GTDB): domain Bacteria; phylum Pseudomonadota; class Alphaproteobacteria; order Rhodospirillales; family UBA2165; genus CANIGJ01. The sequence goes on from CANIGJ010000008.1 coordinate 94,672, forward strand.
TGCGCCATCCAGCAAGTTCTCGGCATGCTCGACGGCATTTTGCTGCCGGGCGGACGAGCCAACGTTGAGCCCCATCATTATGGCGGCCCCGCCTTCCCCGAAGACGAGATCACCGATCCGGGGCGCGACGCCGTCGTGCTGAAACTGATCCCGGCCGCCATCGAAGCGGGCGTGCCGGTCTTCGGCATCTGCCGCGGCATCCAGGAAATGAACGTTGCGCTGGGCGGGACCCTGCATTACCGCGTCCATCTGCTCGAGGGCAAGATGGACCACCGCATGCAGCGGCGCGACGACAGCACCACCGAGCAACTCTTTGCGCTGCGCCATGGCGTGTCGCTCGAATCCGGTGGGATGTTTTCCAAGCTCGCCGGCGGCCAGACCGAGGCCCGGGTGAATTCGCTGCACGGCCAGGGGATCGATCGCGTCGCAGCGGATTTGATCGTCGAGGCGATCTCGGAAGACGGCATCATCGAAGGCGTGCGCGTCAACAGCGACGCCTTTGCCGTCGGCGTGCAGTGGCACGTCGAATACGAGCCGCAGAAGCACGAGCTCGGCGACGCGCTTTATAAAGAATTCGCCCGCGCCGTCACGGCACACGCCGCCAAGCGCGACTAATGCGCGCTTAGTGCGCGTGGCTCCAGTTGCTCACGATCTCTTGATCGGTCTGGCGTTTTTTCTCCGGCCCCATCGCGCCGATGCTGCCGACATAAATAAAGCCGACGATGTGATCCTTGGGATCGATGCCGAGCCCCTGTTTCACGATTGCGTCGTAAGCCGGCGCACCCGTTCGCCACAAGGACGCAAAGCCCGAACCGTGCAAGGCGAGCGTGAAGTTCTGCACGGCCGCACCGGCCGTCAGCAATTGTTCGACCTCGGGCGCGCCCGGCTTGATGGTCGCGACCGCGACAACAATAATGGGTGCCCGCAACGCCTTGGTCTTCTCGCGCTCGATCATCGTCGCGTCGGCATCGGGCTGGCGGGCTTTAAGCGATTTCGCCATCAGTTCACCGAATTCCTTGCGCGCATCGCCCTCGATCTTCACGAAGCGGCAGGGCCGCAGCATCTTGTGATCGGGTGCGGATGCGGCCGCCGTAATCGCCGCGCTCAACAGCGCGTCCGACGGCGCCGGTTCGACCAGCTTCGCCGGCTCGCGGCGGGTTTTGATGATGTCGATAACGTCCATAACTTCTGCTCCTGTCTCACTGCCTCGTCGTTCAAGCGCGCGGGCGGCATCTCTTCTCGTTTTATAATATTTTGGGCATCACTTGGCTGATGAACAAGTCCACCGATTGGCGGGTATCCTGATAGCTCATGTTCCCGAAGGCAAACCGGCCGACCAGATAATTGCAGCCGCTGACCGCCACCGCGTCATTAATCTCGCGGGCCACGGTTTCGACTGAGCCGACGATGGCGCCATCCTTGGCGATGGCTTCGCCCAGTTGTTCGGGCCACAGGTGATTGTCCGATCCCATGCGACGCCACAGTTCCACATGGCTCAATTTCCAACGGCGATAGGCCGGCGTGGCGATGCGTAGCGCCTCGGCGTCAGTCGCGCCGACATATATATGGCGCACCAGCCCCCTCATCGGATTGCCGCCGGCGCCATAGGCATCGAGATAGGCATCGTTAAGCGTGCGCGCGAGCTGGCGCGGATTGTTCATGACGATGTTCAGCTTGCGCGCCCCCGCCGTCCGCGCGCCTTCTTCATTGGACGGGCCGTACCACAAAGGCGGATGCGGCGCCTGATACGGGCGCAGCACCATCGGCACGTCCTTGTAGGTCCAGAATTTACCCTCGTGGCTGAGCGTGTCCTGGGTCAGACCCTTGAGCACGATATCGACGGCTTCGCGGTACATGGCGTGGGAGTCTTCCACGCGCACGCCGTGATAGGCGGTCTCGAACGGCGAGATGCCGCGCCCCATGCCGAACTGGTAGCGCCCCTTGCTGAGATGATCGAGCATGCAGATTTCCTCGATCAGACGCAGCGGCGAATAGGCCGGAACAATATAGATCAGCGGCCCCAGCTTGATGCGCGTCGTGCGCGCGGCCACGGCGGCCAGAAACAGACCCGGCGATGGCGCCATACCAAGGCTCGTCTGATGATGCTCGGCGACGTGATAGCCGTAGAAGCCCGCGGCATCGTAGGCCTCGATCAGCTTCATGCGATTTTCATAAAGCTCGTGCGGCGGAAAGTCGCCCGAATCCATATGATCGAAAACGCCGACGGAGATCGGCACGGCCTAGGCCTTGATCAACGCGGCTTCCAACACGGCGCGCAATTCGTCGGGCAGCGGGCGCGACTTGTTATTGGCAGCGTCGAAATAGACGGTCACAACTTCCGCCGTCGCGATGCATTTGTCGCCGGAGAACACGCCCTGGCCCAGCACATAGGACGAGCGGCCGACGCGGATGACGCCGGTGCCGACCTCGACCTCGCCAGGGTAACCGAGCGCTGCCAGATACGTCGCATCGAAGCGCGCGATGACGAAGCCGGTCAATATGGCCGCGTTCAGCGTACCCATCTTGGCGTTGCGAAAATGGACCCGGCCATCCTCGAAGAATTGATTGATCGAGCCGTTATTGACGTGATTGTTGGGATCGAGATCGCGATAGCGGATCGTGACGCGGGTGAAATCGGGATAGATCGCGCGATTCTTGCCGTCGAACGGTTTACTCTCTTCTGCCACGCTGCCCCCCTATTTACTATTTCACCGTCGCGTCGAGCACGCGGCGCATGATGGATGCCATCGGCATCTCGGATCGGAACTGGTCGTAGCGCGCCCGGGCCCAGGCCTCAAGATCGGTTTCACGCAAGTGCCGGGCCGCCGTCTCAGCCACCATGCCCGGCGCCGCGACCAAGCAATAGCTGGCGAAGCGGTTTGCGATATCGGCCGTTTCCAGCAGCACAGGCACGCGATTGATCACGGCATGGCTGATCCGGGCCACCGAGACGATATCGTGGCGCTCGGTCTTCTGCACCGACAGGCTGAGGCGCGATCTCTCCATCAACGCATCGCGCACCGGCAGCGGCACCGGCATACCGGGATAACAGGTCCGATGGCCCTGGGCCGCCAGCGCCGCCATCAGCGCATCGCGGCGCGGGCTCGGCAGGCCGCACAACAGTAGATCGATATCGCGTTCGCGCCACGACGTATCGGCCAAGGTCTCCAGCGCCGCCAGATACCCGAACGGCAGGAATTCAGTGTTCGGATTCATCTTGCGCACCGCTGGGACGGATTGTTCGAGCAGGCACCAGACGAAATCGGCGTGCCGCGCCGCCAGTTCAAACGAGGCCATGGTCCCCGGCGCATCGCCCTCGGCGCCGTAATTGAATGTGCCGTCGAGCCCGATCACTTCCGTGCAGACGAGGCAATAGCGCACGCCGCCGGCCTTCAGCTTCATCGGCAGTGACGGATCGTCGTAAAACCGATCGAAGAACAGATTGGTCGCATCCGGATCGAGCTGATTGGTGCCGACACGGACCGCGATATCGTTCGCTTCCAGGGCGGCCCGCACGAAGCGCACGGAATCGGAGATGGTTTCCCACAAGTGTGGCGGCAGATTGCCGTAGAGGATATTGAAGGACATCAAGGTTCCTGAAACGCTTGCGCAGAGTATAATCCACAAATCATGCCCGAAACCATGACCGGCCCAATTTCAAACCGCGCGCGCCTGTCGCTCTATATCCGCATGACCCTGGCCGCCGGACTGCTGGGCATTGCGCTCGGCTATTACCTGCAGCTCATCGGGCGAATCGAGATGACCGGGTTCCAGGTCTTCGCCTTCGCGGTGCGCGGCATCATCGTCGGCGCGCTGATCTGGGCGTTCGAACTGTGGGGCGTCATCGGGCCGAAGGGCAGCCGTCTCGCCGGCCTCACGCCGCCCGCGCGCTTTGCGGCACGGATCGCGATCTATCTGATCCTAGGCGAATTGGGCTTCTGGATCGGCGAAGCGATCTTCGAGCCGCACGAAATCCTCGATCTGTTCCAGACCGCGAACGGACCGAATTAGCGACCAATCATTTGACGGCCAGATCCGCGGGCGAAATCAGCACGTCGAAGGCCTCGCACCAGATCACCACGCTCTGGAAGTCGCTCGCTTTAACGTCCGCCGGGATCCTGTAGTTCTGGCTGCCCTGAAATGCGCGCAACGGCCCGAGATCGACATAGCCCGCGGCATGGATATCGTTCGTCGTACGGATGCTTTGCCCGGTATGCAGCAGCACCTTGTATTTCGGCCCCGGGCCGACGACGAAATCCGGCTCGAGGCGGACGGTGTCGTCATACACGCTTACCTTGCCCATGCCGTAATGCACCGGATCGGACGGGTTGGCATGGATGAAGGTACCCGAAGCCCGTTGCGGCATCTCCGCGTTCGCGAGCTTCTCGTCTGCGACGATATTGTTGAGAAAAATAAAGGGATAGACGAACAGCATCGCGCTCGCACCGGCCACGAGGCCAAGCGCGCCGCCGATGACGAGACCGAAGAAAAACCGCTTCATCGGATCAATTCAGCCGATAGTGCGCATCCAAGGCGAGATCGCCGTCGGTCTTCACCTTGCCGCGCTCGGCCAGATCGACGACATGCGAGAACACCGAGCGGCGCGCCGGCCCGATCAGGTTGGGGTTCAGCCCGACATACATCTCCGTCACCATGTCGGCGATATTGTTCGTGCCGCGCTTCAGGCAATCGAGAATCTGGCTCTCACGATCGCGGCGATGCCCGATCAACGCCCGCACAAAGGGCTTCGGATCGCGCACCGGACCGGCATGGGTCGGCTGATACATGGAGTCGTCGCGCTTCAGCAGCTTTTCCAGGCTCGCCATATATTGACCCATATCACCGTCCGGCGGTGACACAACGGTCGTCGACCAGCCCATGACATGATCGCCGGTGAACAGGATGTCGGCCTCGCGCCACTTGTAGCAGATGTGGTTCGAGGTATGGCCTGGCGTATAGACGCATTCGAAGCTCCAGCCGTCACCTTCGATAACGTCGCCGTCGCTCACCTTGAAATCGGGTTTGAAATCCTGATCGCCACCTGCCTCGACCGTGATGCCCTGCTCGAAGCGCCCGGCGCCGTGCGGCCCGTAGCCATAGGTCGGCGCACCCGTTGCGTCCTTGAGCGGCCGGCTCGCCGGCGAGTGGTCCGCATGGGTGTGGGTGATGAGCTGGTGCGTCACCGTTTCATTGGTGAGGCTTTTGATCAGCGCCGCGATATGATCCTCGAGCAGCGGCCCAGCATCGATGACCGCGACCTTACCGCGCCCGACGATATAGGTGCCGGTGCCGGTCCAGGTGAAGGGACTGCGATTGGTGGCGACAATGCGGCGCAGGTTGGGGGCGACATCTTCGATGACGCCGTATTCGCATTTGAAGTCTTTGTTGAACGGAATATCGACCATGGCCCACCTCTCCTGTGGGGCCAATGTAACCCCTTGAAGCGGGTTACGCCACCTGACCGGCGACGGAGCGCGATCGCGAGCGAGAGCCTGCGGCTTCGAACTGGATCGGCCGACCGAAGAAATCGGTGGCGAACTTGCTGACATGGACGGGATCGCCGGTGGTCAGCAACTTCAGGGTCCCGCCCCGGAAATCGGCCGCATCCAGGTCCTCGTGGCGGACCAGGTAATCGGCAAGGCTGCGCGCGACCAGATCGGGTTGGGATAGGATTTCGACGCCCGCCGGCAAGGCTTCGGCGAACAGATCGGCGACCAGTGGATAATGGGTGCAGCCGAGCAGCACGGCATCCAGTCGCTTACCATTCAGGCGCGTCATCAATTGGGCGACGTAACCATGCACCGCCTGGCGCAAGGCGTCGCGCGGCGCATGCTGTTCGATCAGATCGACCAGCCCTTCGCAGGCCATCTGGATCAGATCGATCCCGCTGGCGCGTTTATTGACCTCTTCCGGATAGGCGTTGCTGTCGACCGTGCGGCGCGTCGCGAACACCGCGATGGTCTTCGGTGTCTCGGCCGGTACATGCGCCGGGTCGATCAGCCAGGGCACGCCGGTTACTGCTTCCACCGTCGGCACCAGCACACCGAGAATGCGCCGGTCTTCGTATTCGACCGGCAGCCATTCTTGTTGCAGCGTACGCAAGGCAACCGCCGCGGCCGTATTGCAGGCGAGCACCACAAGATCGCATTCGATATCGAACAGCATCTCGATCGCGTTGCGGGTCAGGTCGACGATCTCGGCCGACGTGCGTCCGCCATAAGGCGTATGGGCATGATCGCCGAGATACACGAACGAACGTTCCGGCAAGGCCGTTACGAGCGAACGCAGAATGGTAAGGCCGCCATGGCCGGAATCGAAGACGCCTATCATCGAGGCGCACCATCAAGCGAGTCGGGTGCGAAACGCAAGATGACGCGCAGGCCGGGATTATTGTCCTCGAGGATCAGTTCCGCACCGTGCAGCCGCGCCACCGCGCGCACCAGGCTGAGACCCAGCCCGCTACCCGGCGAATTGCGGCTGGCTTCCAGGCGCACAAAGCGGTCGAGCACGCGGTCGCGATCGGCTTCGGGAATACCCGGACCACTATCGGCGACGATGAGTTCGCCACGGTTCAAGGTGACGGAAATCGTGCCGCCCTCCGGCGTGTATTTGATCGCGTTATCGATGAGGTTACCCAAGGCCTGGCTCATCAATTGCCGGAAGCCCATCAGCGTCAGGCCGGCTACTACATCGCCGGTCAGGCTCAGCGCTTTTTCCTCGGCCACGGGCGCATACAGCTCCACCATATCGTTCACCGCCGCCGACAGATCGAACGGCTCGGGCGTGCCTTCCGGGCGTCCGGCTTCGGCGCGCGCGATCGCCAGCAAGCCGTTGAAGGTATCGAGCAGGCCCGCGACTTCGGCTACCGTTTCATCGAGTGCGGCGCGGTATTCGGCCGGGCTCGCCTCTTTCAACAAGGTCACTTCGATGCGGTTGCGCAGCCGTGTCAGCGGGCTGCGCAGATCGTGCGCGATATTGTCGGTCACCTCGCGCATCGAGGTCACCAGCCGCTCGATCTCTTCCAACATATCGTTGAGGCTGCCGGCCAGGCGGTCGATTTCGTCGTCCGATCCGCTGCGCGGCAGGCGACGGCGCAGATCGCCCGCCATGATATCGCGGCTGGCGCGCGTGATCGCTTCGATGCGGCGCAGCACGTTGCGGCTGAACACGATGCCGCCGAGCAAGCCCAGGCCGAGGGTAAGTGCGACCGCCCAGGCGATGCTCGCGCGCAGCACCTGATCGATGCGGTGGCGTTCCTCGACATCTCGCCCGACCAGCAAATCGAAATCGTTGCCCAGCAACAGATGGCGCGCCCGCGCACGATGGGTTTCGAAATCTCCGGCGACCGGGCGGCGATAGGAGAAATCGAACCAGCCGGCGGCGTCGGGTTTGGCCGCCCCGGATTGCGCGTCCGGCCAGGCATTCAGATTGCCGGCGAGCGCGAATCCGCCCGGGCCAGTGAGCAGATAAAGGCTGTAACGCTGATTGCGGCTGCGTTCGGCGACAACATCGGACAAGCCCCCCAATCCGCGCAACCGATACTGTTCGGCCAATCCTGTGATCTCGGCTTCGATTGTGTCGTCGATCTGGCGGTCGGCAACGCCGGACGTCGTCCAATAGACGAAGCCCAGCAGGAACAGGACAAGGATCAGGAACAGGCCGAGATAAATCAGGGCCAGCCGGAAGGTCGTGGTGAGAAGAAGTCTAGGCAGTTGCACGAAGGCTATATCCAGCGCCGCGAATGGTGTGCAGCAAAGGCACGCTGAAATCGCGATCGATCTTGGCGCGCAAGCGGCTGATATGCACGTCGATGACATTGGTCTGCGGATCGAAATGATAATCCCAGACATGTTCGAGCAGCATGGTGCGCGTCACCACATGGCCGGCGTTGCGCATTAGGTATTCGAGCAGGCGGAATTCGCGCGGCTGCAACGCAACCTCCTGGCCGGCACGGATCACCCGGCGCGTCAGGACGTCGAGTTCGAGATCGCCGACCTTGAGGCGCGTTTCGACATCGTTCGGATTGCTGCGCCGCGCCAACGCTTCGATGCGCGCCAGCAATTCGGAAAAGGCATAGGGTTTGACGAGATAATCGTCGCCGCCGGCGCGCAAGCCCTTCACCCGGTCGTCGACCTCGCCGAGCGCGCTCAGGAACAGGATCGGCGTGCGCAAGCCATCGGCGCGCAGCCGCGCCACCAGGGTCAGCCCATCGAGCTTCGGCAGCATGCGATCGACCACGAGCACGTCGTAGTCGCCATGACCGGCCATATCGAAGCCGTCTTCACCATCGGCGGCATGGTCGGCGGTATGCCCGCTTTCGGCCAGGCCTTTGACCACATAGGCGGCGGCCTTTTTATCGTCTTCGATGACCAGGATGCGCATGGCGCGGACTCTACTCTTTCATACGAGACAAAAAAATGGCCCCGTCCGGTTTTTCGGGACGGGGCCAAGTCCAACAGGGAGGTAGATGGGTTCAGATAGGGTTAGGCTTTGCCGACCGGCAGGGCGACGAACTGCGTGCCCTGGCGATTGACGACGCGCAGCAACACGCTTTTCGCCTGGGCCTTTTCCGCCGATGCCACTTCCTTGGCGACATCGCCCGGATTGGCGACCGGCTTGTTGCCGATGGCGACGATCACGTCGCCACGGTCGAGGCCGGATTTATCGGCAGCGCTGCCGGGTGCCACGCTGGTGATGATCACGCCCTCTTGCACGCCGAGGGCCTGACGCATCTGCGGGTCGAGCGAGCCCAACTGCATGCCGGCGACTTCGCCGTCCTTACGATCGGCCTTGGCCATTTCCTCGGCGCTCGGCGCTTTGCCGATCTTGACCGCGAACTGCTGCTCCTTGCCGTCGCGCCACACGGCGAACTTGCTGGTTTCGCCCGCTTTGATGTTGGCAACGAGACGCGGCAGATCGCGCACGCTTTTCACTTCGGTGCCGTTGAGGTGCGTGATCACGTCACCCGGCAGGAGCTTCGCCGACGCGGCCGGCGAGTCCTTTTCCACCTTCGCGACGAGCGCACCCTTGGCCTCTTTGAGCTTCAGGTTGTCGGCGATCTCCGGTGTGACTTCCTGGATCTGCACGCCGAGCCAACCACGTTGCACCTGACCGTTGTCATTCAGATCGCGGATGATCTGCTTGGCGAGGTTCGACGGGATGGCAAAGCCGATGCCGACGCTGCCGCCCGACGGCGAGAAGATGGCGGTGTTCACGCCGATCACTTCGCCCTTCAGGTTGACCGTGGGGCCACCCGAGTTGCCGCGGTTGATCGGTGCGTCGAGCTGCAGGAAGTCGTCATAGGGCCCGGCCCCGATATTGCGGTGATGGGCCGAGATGATGCCGGCGGTCGCGGTCTGGCCGACGCCGAACGGGTTACCGACGGCGACAACCCATTCGCCGACGCGCGCGGTATCCGAATCGCCGAACGCCACGGTGGGCAGGTCGCCCTTGGCATCGATCTTGAGCAGCGCCAAGTCAGTCTTTTCGTCGCGGCCGACCAGTTCGGCCTTCAGCTTACGACCGTCCGACAGTTCGACCGTGATCTCATCAGCGTCCTCAACAACGTGGTTGTTGGTCACGATGCGGCCGGACTTGTCGATGATGAAGCCCGAGCCGAGACCCTGGACCTTACGCTCGGCGCGCGGCGCCGGGCGTGCCTGCTGATCACGCGGTTGTGAACGGGGTGCGCCCTGGAAGCGCGGATCGCCCTCGAAGAAGCGGCGGAAGAATTCCTCGAACGGGGCCTGCGCGCCGTCCTCGTCGCCCGCGTTGGCACCGACCTTCTGCGTCACATGCACCGTGACCACGGCCGGGCCGACACGATCGACCACATCGGCGATGATGGTGGAGCCGTTCTCCATCGGCAGCGGAGCCGAGGCGGCATCGGCCGGGCTGGTCAGCGACGTGGTGGCGCGCAAGGTTTCCGCCCACGGGGCATCAACCTGCTGCAGCGCGCCGAATCCCGCCACCGCCAACATCGCAGCGGCAAGCGCCCATTTAATCGGGCGTTTCGGGGAATTCTGTTGCGAACTCATCGTTATTCTCCTTGCTGGACGCCCGCCTCACCTGGGGAGGGACGTCGATCCTGAGCAGGAAGATAGGGGCGGCTACCTTACGCAGCCTTTTCCGCAGCATTAACGATTGGTAATGTTCTGGCGAATACGTTGGGACTTGTTCGCGAATCCGAAATAGCTGATAAACGCTCGAAATTTCAGGCTTTTAGTGACCTGGGGTAGAATGTCGCCATGCGCGACCGTATGAAATCAGCCGTAAAGTGGACCACCACTGCGGCAGCCGTGATCTGGTGCGTCGTCGTTGGCTGGGATCAGTTCAACGACCTAGGAACCTTTGCGTTCGGCCAGGAGGATTTCCGCGAACAGGCCATCCAGCGTCAGCTCAAAGAGTGCCGCGGCACCTTCCAGGAACGCTACGATTGTAAATCCGCCATCCTGCGCGCCCACGGCCGCGACTCGTTTTTCTTCTGGGCCAAGAAATATTCGCTGACGTTCGGCCCCGCCCTCTTCTTCTATGTCGCCTTCACGTTCTGGCTGCGCAGCGTCGAAACGGTCGAAGAAAAGGACCGGCGCGTGCGCCGCGTCGCGCGCATCGAAGCGCGCAAACTGAAAGAAGGCCGCTTCGCGCGCGAACAAGGACGCCGCCGCGCGATCTCGGCGCAACGCCGCCAGGATGTCAAAAAGGCCGAGGTCGACGCGATCCGCGAGGAAAAAGTCCGCCCGATGAACTTGATGGTCATCTCGCAGAACGATCTGTGGGTCGACGGGCTGCGGCGCTACATGTGGGCCGGCGGCTATTACGTCATCCAATCGGATCTGCGCGACGTGTTCCTGTCGTACCGCGAGATCGGCTATCACGTCATCCTTACCGAGACGCAATTCAAGGATCCGGACATCCATCCGGAAGACGTCGACGACGACGAATTCCCGGGCAAGCCCCTGCCCCTCAAGGAAACGCTGCACCGGCTGCGCGATCGCAAAGATAACGTGCGCATCGTTGCGTGCGGGCCGGAGTTCGCCAATCTGACGCCGCAGCAATTCATCCGCGCCGCCACCGACCTTGGCGTCGATGCGGTGATCGAGAAGCCGTTCGATACGACCAAATTCCTCGAACTGCTGGAAAAACTGTTCGAAGTCGCCGCGCAACAGAAGGCCGAAGCGAAGGCGAAGGCCGAAGCGGACAAAGCCGCCGCCGACGAAGCCCAGGAAGAAGAACGCCGTGCCAAACGCGCCGCGCGCGAAGCCGACGAGGAAGAAGACGCTTAGTCTTCGGCGTTCCTACTTCGCCAGCACAGTTTCGACCAACCGGCCCCAGAACGACGCGCCGATGGGCAGCGCCGCATCGTTGAAATCGAAATGCGGCGAATGGAGCATGGGCGATTCCCGATCCGCGAAGCCGCTGCCCAGGCGCACGAACGCACCCGGCCGCGCGTTCAGCATGAAGGCGAAATCCTCGGACGCCATGATGCGCGGATAGACCGCATCCATCCCGGTGCCCACCACGTCCTGCCCAACGCGGAACGCAATCGCGCTTTCGGCATCGGCATTGATCAGCACCGGATAACGATGCTGATAACTGAATTCGATTTTCACGCCATGCGCGGCAGCGATGCCGTCGGTCACGCGCTTGATCATCGCGGGCACAGAGGTTTCCGCATCCTTGTCGAACGAGCGCGCGGTGCCGCGCAACGTGGCCGTGCCGGGGATCGCGTTGATCGCGGTTTCGCCGGCGTGGAATTGCGTCACGCTGACCACGATGCCTTGCGTCGGGTTCACCACGCGCGACGCAATTGTCTGCAACGCGCCGACGATGGCGGCTCCGGCAACGATGGGATCGACACCTTCATGGGGTGCGGCCGCATGGCCGCCCTTGCCGATCACCTTGATCTCGAAAGACGCGGCCGAGGCCATGCCAGGGCCGCCGCGCACGCTCATAGTGCCGACCGGCATATCGGGCATATTGTGCATGCCGTAGACGCTATCGACGGGGAATTTGTCGAACAGGCCTTCTTCGACCATCACGCGCCCGCCGCCTTCCAATTCCTCGGCGGGCTGGAAGATGAAGCGCACGGTGCCCGTAAAATCCTTGGTGGCGGCCAGGTACTTCGCCGCACCCAACAGCATCGCGGTATGCCCGTCATGGCCACAGGCGTGCATCTTACCGGCCGTCGTCGAGCCATGCGCCGCGCCGGTCTGTTCCTGGATCGGTAGCGCATCAAGATCGGCACGCAACCCGATGGCCGGGCCGTCGCCATTAATAAGCGTGCCGACGACACCAGTCTTGGCCAGGCCGCGATGCACCTCGAGGCCGAATTCCGCCAGCTTTTTGGCCACGAAATCGGCCGTACGGGTCTCCGCAAACGCGATTTCTGGATGAGCGTGCAGGTCGCGCCGCCATTCGGTCATTTCGCCTTGAATTTGCTCGATTTTCCGGATGTTCGGCATCGCAGACCTCTATTTTTTACAATGCTGCCAAGGAGTTAGCATGTGGTCAACGCACTTGACTTGTTAACGATTTCATCCAACTGTCATCGTCTCAGGCGCGCAATGGCTCGCGCCGCACATGAGGTGAGATAAGAGGCCCATGATCGAAACTGTCGTCGCGCCGAAACAGGGCGCCTTGACGGTGGCCCAGTTGGATCCGCTCATCGATATCGAAAGCGAGATTAACAAGCTTCGCCGCGAAAAGAACGCGGTGATCCTGGCGCACTACTATCAGGCCCCCGAAATCCAGGACATCGCGGACTTCGTCGGCGACTCGCTCGACCTGTCGCGCAAGGCGGCCGAGACCGATGCCGACATGATCGCCTTCTGCGGCGTCAAGTTCATGGCCGAGGGAGCCAAGATTCTCTCCCCCCAGAAAACCGTCGTGCTGCCCGACATGGACGCCGGCTGTTCGCTGGAAGATTCCTGCCCGCCCGATGAGTTCCGCAAATTCCGCGAAGCCCATCCGGATCATATCTCGCTCACCTATATCAACTGCTCGGCCGAGGTGAAGGCGCTCAGCGACATCATCGTCACGTCGTCGAACGCCGAACACATCGTGCGCCAGATCCCGGCTGACAAAAAAATCCTGTTCGCGCCCGATCGCCATCTCGGCGCCTTCCTCGCTAAGAAAACGGGGCGCGATATGGTGCTGTGGCAGGGTAGCTGCATCGTGCATGAGCAATTCAACGAACGTGAACTCGTGAAGCTGATCGTGCGCAATCCCGACGCCAAGGTCGTCGCCCATCCGGAATGCCCGGACTCGGTGCTGCGCCACGCGCATCATGTCGGCTCGACCAAGTCGCTGCTGGATTTCGTCACCAGCGATGCCAACACCAAGTTCATCGTCGCGACCGAACAGCAGATTTTCCACCAGATGCAGAAGGCTCGGCCCGACGCCGTACTGCTGGCAACGCCGGGTGCCGACGGTAGCTGCTCATGCGCCAATTGCCCGTTCATGGCGAAGAACTCGCTCGAAAAACTCTATCTCGCCATGCTCAACGAAGCGCCGCGCATCGAAATGCCGGAAGACCTACGCCTCAAGGCGCTCAAGCCGCTCCAGCGCATGCTGGAGATGTCGCCGCCCGCGCAGCCGCGTCGCAACGCCGCCTGATCCTCATCCTGCTTCATCATAAGTGATCCCGTGCCGATAGAGTCCGAACTCGACGTTTCGCAATTCGACGCCATCATCGATGCCGCAATCGCCGAGGATCTCGGCCAGGGCGGCGATATCACATCGCGCGCGGTCATTCCGCCGGATGTGAAATTCGCCGGCGTCATGGCCGCGCGCGAACATCTCGTCTGCGCCGGCTTGCCACTGGCCGAACACGTGTTCCAGAAATTCTCCAAGAAGATCATCTTCGAGCCAAAGTCGCGCGATGGCAGCCATGTCGGCAAGGGCTATCCCCTCGCCTACATCGAAGGCCCGGCTGTCGAACTGCTCGCCGCCGAACGCACCGCGATCAATATCGTGCAGCATCTATCCGGCATCGCTACCCTGACGCGTAAATATGTCGCCGCCATCCAGGGCACCGGCGCGATCCTGCTCGATACCCGCAAGACCGTGCCGGGCCTGCGCACCTTGCAGAAATATGCGACGCACGTGGGCGGCGCGACCAATCATCGCATGCGCCTCGATGACGGCGTGTTGATCAAGGACAACCACGTCGCGGTCGCCGGCGGCATCGCCGAGGCAATCCGGCGCACGCGCGAAGCCGGCCTGACCGATGTCGAGGTCGAGTGCGATACGCTCGAACAGGTCGCAGAAGCGATCGAGGCCGGCGCCGACAGCATCCTGTTCGACAATATGTCTGTCGAGATGATGACCCAGGGCGTCGCCATGGTAGCCGGTCGCGTACCCACCGAAGCGTCCGGCAACGTGAACCTCAAGACCATCCGCGCCATCGCCGAAACCGGCGTGACCTATGTTTCGGTCGGGCGTTTGACCCATTCCGCGACGGCTGTGAATATCGGCCTCGACTACGAGCCGCATCAATAACACGCATCGAACGGGGGTATGGTGATGGCGCTGCAACCACGCAACGCCGACTATAGTTTCGACGTCGCCATCATCGGCAGCGGTGCGGCTGGTCTTACAGCCGCATTGCATCTGCCGCGCAATGCCAAGATCGCGGTGCTCTCCAAGGGCCCGCTTGAAGGCGGCTCGACCGACTGGGCGCAGGGCGGTATCGCCGCCGTCATCGACAAGGACGACACGGTCGATTCTCATGTGGCCGACACGCTCGACGCCGGCGCCGGGCTGTGCGACAAGGCCGCCGTGCGCTTCATCATCGAAAACAGCGCGCAAGCCATTCGCGAACTCGACGAACTCGGCGTCGAATTCACCCGTGAAAAGAACGACTATCATCTGACACGCGAGGGCGGCCATTCGCACCGTCGCGTCGTGCATGCTGCCGACGAAACCGGCCATGCCGTCGAGCACACATTGGTGGGCCGCGTCAGCGCGCTCAAGAACGTGCAGGTGTTCGAGCAGTTCACCGCCGTCGATCTGATCTGTGAAAAGGATGCGGGCAAGCCGCGCTGCGTCGGCTTCTACGCGCTCGATAAAAATGAGGGCAAGGTCGTCACCTTCGCCGCCAAGATCGTCATCCTGGCGACCGGCGGCGCCGCCAAGGTCTATCTCTATACATCTAATCCTGACGGCAATTCGGGCGACGGCATCGCCATGGCGTGGCGCGCCGGCTGCCGCGTCGCCAATATGGAATTCACGCAATTCCATCCGACCTGCCTGTACCATCCGCAGGCCAAATCTTTCCTGATCTCCGAAGCCGTGCGCGGCGAAGGCGGCCGGCTATTGCTGCCGAACGGCGAGCCGTTCATGCAGCGCTTCGACGAGCGGCTGGAACTGGCGCCGCGCGATATCGTGGCGCGCGCCATCGACCATGAAATGAAGCGCCTCGGCATCGATAGCGTGCTGCTCGATATCAGCTTCAAGGGCCCCGACTTCATCGCCCATCATTTCCCGATGATCTATGCGCGCTGCCTGCAATTCGGTTTCGACATGACCAAGCAGGCGATCCCGGTGGTGCCGGCCGCGCATTACACCTGCGGCGGCGTCATGATCGATCTCAACGGTCGTACCGATCTCGACGGGCTCTATGCCGTCGGCGAGGTCGCCTATACCGGCCTGCACGGCGCCAATCGTCTCGCCAGCAATTCGCTGCTCGAATGCCTAGTGATGGCGAGCGCGGCCGCGCGCGACATTGCCGGCCGCCTGGACAAAACGCCGGCGCAATCCAACCTCGTGCCATGGGATGCGAGCCGCGTGCGCGACCCGGACGAGGATATCGTCGTCAGCCATAACTGGGACGAGATCCGCCGCTTCATGTGGGATTATGTCGGCATCGTGCGCACAACCAAGCGCCTGCAGCGCGCCGACCGCCGCATCAAGATGCTGCAAAGCGAAATCCAGGATTATTACGCCAACTTCCGCGTCACCAACAATCTGCTGGAGCTGCGTAACCTCGCCGTCGTCGCCGAGCTATGCATCGCCTGCGCCATGGAGCGCAAGGAAAGTCGCGGCATCCACTACACACTCGATTATCCGGACACGGATGACAGCAAAACGCCGCAGCCGACGATCCTAACGCCGAGCCCGCGGGTGTAATGTCGCTGGCGCCGCTGTTCGATGCGGAGCTCGCGCGTTTTGCGGATTTTCTGAACACCATCGACACTTATGCCGACGCCTTCGCGGCAATCGGCGCGAACACTCCGCCCGAGCCGCGCTGGGATCAAGTGTGGTTCCCCCGCCTCGACGCCTGTGCCGCTTATGCGATGGTGCGCGAACACAAGCCCGCGCGCATCGTCGAGATCGGTTCCGGCCATTCGACGCGCTTCATGGCCCGCGCGATCCGCGATGGCGGCCTTGGCACCGAACTAACGAGCATCGATCCCGAGCCGCGCGCCACCCTCAATGGGCTCGCGATCGATCGAATCGCGAAACCGGTGCAGGATTCCGAACTCCCTGCCCTCGCCGCCGGCGATATCCTGTTCGTCGATTCCAGCCATCGCCTCGATCCCGGCAGCGATGTCGACCATATCCTGTGCGACATCGTTCCCGCCCTGCCCGCCGGAACGATCCTGCATTTCCACGACATCTTCCTGCCAGATCCCTATCCGCCCGAATGGGATTATCGGCAGTACAACGAACAGGCTTCGATTGCCGCCATGCTGGCCAGTGGGCAATACGAACTGCTGTTCGGCAGTCGCTACGTCGCGACACGCATGACCGCTAATCTCCCGCACCAGCCGCTTTTGGACGGCGCGTACGAGAACAGTCTGTGGCTGCGTAAGCGTTAGATATTGTAGGCGACGGTGAGCGCCTGCTCCTTGAAGGCGGGATAACGGCTCGGCTTGCCCTCGATAGCATCGCGCAGGATATCGATGTCGAGCTGCATGTAGCGATCGAACATCTGGAAATAGGCATTGTCGCGCGCGAGGCGACGGCGTGGCGCGCCTTCGCTCTGCCAGTTGAAGCGATTGCCCGAGCCGTCATCTTCGAAATGGCGATGTTCGAGATGCACGTCGGCGAGGTAATAGTTGCGCGCCAGCGCATCGCCGACGCGATGGATCCATAGATCGACATTGCAATGATCGAACAGCACGGGGGCGAGATAGCCCAGCGCCTCGTACCACGGTCGCCCGACGATGGGGAAACACGACAGCTTTGGCCCCAGGTAACCGTCGTCCATGAAGATGTTGAAGATACCGTCGGGTGCGTGCTTGGCGGCACGTTCGACCTCGCGGTCCCAACCCTTGGTTTTGAAAAACAGATCGTCGTTGGAGATCATCAGGAAGCGGCCGGTCGATTGGCCCGCCATCGCGTTGATCGCCTTCGGCGTGCCGATACGATCGCCCACCAGCCCGATCAGGTTCAATCCAGGAAAGACGTTCGTACGGATTTCGGCGAACAGCTTTTCGTAGTTCGGGAGCTCGGGATCGTCGCGATCGATGTAGAACATTA
This sequence comes from Rhodospirillaceae bacterium, assembly GCA_947467145.1. GTDB lineage: Bacteria > Pseudomonadota > Alphaproteobacteria > Rhodospirillales > UBA2165 > CANIGJ01. The sequence goes on from CANIGJ010000008.1 coordinate 112,156, forward strand.
CCTCCAGCCGTTCGGGTTCGGCAGCGGTCTCCATGATGCTCATGATGTGCGGCGGGATAAAGTGAGGCCGCCCTCGCGTCGGGCAGAGTAGCGAAATGATGTTCTGCATGTGGCTATTCACTGCTTCTGCTGTGTCGCGGCATAATTCGCTCGAACATCGCGGTAGTGCTTGTTGATGATTTGCGCGAACAGAGGATCGTTCAAGTAAATGGTCCCGTCCTGCAGGACATGTTTCACGACATGTTCGAGGACGTTGATATTGTAATCCCCGATATGGCCCGTTGGCCAATCGATGCCATAGATCGACTTCCATTTGGCGAGGAACGTCGCGGCATCCTGTTTCAGCGCACTGCTTTTATGAGGCGATTCCTGCACACTTCCGCGCCGGTCGAGAAAGGTCACGACAGCCTCCAGACACGGCTCGCACCGCCCACCCGCGTGCCAGGTACGGAGTCCGATATCGGCATCGCCGAAATGCGCGATGTAGTCGCGCGAAAAATAGCCGCTGATCGCGCGGAGCGTATGCCGGCTCAAAACCGGCAGATAGGGATAATAGATGCCGAACGTCGTGCCGAGCGCGCCCAGGCTGTTGTGCAGGCTGGTGACGAACAGCGGATTGCGGCGCTCGCCCTCGGCGAGGCGCGCGAGGATCGTCTCCAGCCAGCCGTCCTGCGGCAGCAGATCGTCGGTCAGCGTGATCAGGACCTCGCCCGTCGCATGTTCGTACGCCAGGGCATGGGCCGCGCAATTACCGCCGGGCGTATCTTCGCGCACCCATTTGATATCCGGTCCCGACATCTCGAACGGCGACATGACGACGATTTCCACATCGAATTTTCCGGTCGTCGAATAGATTCGCTCAAGCGCGGAATACAGCAGATTGGGATAAAGACTGGGTAGGGAAATGCTGATTCTCATCGCGTGCCTGCATAGGGATCGGCGGCGTCGCGCAAGCCGTCACCGAAGAAATTGAACGCCAGCACCGTGATGATAACCGGCAAGGCGGGCAGAAGCAGCCAGGGATACAATGCCACGGCTTCCAGGTTCTGCGCCTCGACCAGCAGCACGCCCCAGCTCGTGATCGGCGGGCGCAGGCCGAGGCCGAGGAACGACAATGCGGTTTCCGCCAGAATCATCGACGGGATTGACAAGGTCGCCGAGGCGATCAAATGGCTCATGAAATTCGGCAGCAGATGGCGCCCAATGATGCGCGACGGGCTCGCCCCCATCAATTGCGCGGCGGTGCAATAATCCTCCTCGCGCAATTGTAGCAGTTTGGAGCGCACGGCGCGGGCTAGGCCCGGCCAATCCAACAGCGCCAGAATAAGCGTGATGCCAAAATAAACTGCGACCGGTGACCAGGTCAGCGGCAACGCCGCCGACAGCGCCAGCCACAAGGGCAGCTCGGGCAAGGAGCGCAGGATTTCGATCGCGCGGCTCGCCGCCCCATCGACCCAACCGCCGAAATAACCAGCCGCCCCTCCGATGGTGATGCCGAGCAGGAAGCTGATGACGATGCCGACCAGGCCCACGGTCAACGAGATGCGGGTGCCATAGAGCACGCGCGACAACATATCGCGACCCAAACGGTCGGTGCCGAACAGGAAGAAAGTACCGCCCGCAGCCGGGCAAACGAAGTGCAGGTCCGACCGGATCATGCCCCACATCTCGTACGGCTCGCCCGCGCAGAAAAAGCGCAGCTGCTGCACCTGCGATAGGTTCGGCGTGTAGTCGCGCTTCAGGGTCCTGAGATCGAGCTTGTAATCGAGCCCATAGACGAAGGGCCCGAGGAAGCTGCCCTTATGGAACAGATGCACGGCCTGCGGCGGCGCATAGATGAAATCCGTATTGCGCGTCTGCAATTCGTAGGGCGCCAGGAACTCCGTGATCAGGATGGAAAGATAGAACACAGCCAGGATCGCGCCGGAAATCACGGCCAGGCGATGACGTTTGAGCCGCCACCACATCATCCGCCATTGCGAGGCGAGGTAGAAACGTTCCTGCTCCGGCGTCAGCGCGGCAATACGATACGGATCGAACGGTTCGCGCGAGACGAAATGTTTCATTTTCCCAATATTTTCCGGTGGGCTCATCGCTTGCCCCCATCGAGGCGGATGCGCGGATCGAACGCGGCGAGCAGTAGATCGGACAACGCCATGCCGATGACCGTTAGCACCGAGACGAACAGCAGGAACGAGCCCGCCAGATACGTATCCTGGTTCTTGAGCGCTTCGAGCAACAACGGACCGGTCGTCGGCAGATCAAGGATGACGGCGACGATCACCGAGCCTGATACGATATGCGGCAAGAGGTTGCCGATATCGGCGATGAATGGGTTCAGCGCCATGCGCAGCGGATATTTGATCAAAAGCCGCGTCTCGGATAGCCCCTTGGCGCGCGCGGTCACGACATAAGGCTTGTTCAATTCATCCAGCAGGTTGGCTCGCAGACGGCGGATCATCGCCGCCGTGCCCGACGTGCCGATGACGATGACCGGGATGACGAGATGTTCGGCGATTGAGGCAAACTTCGCCAGACTCATCGGCTGACCCTCGAACAGCGGGTCCATTAGCCCGCCGATGGAGGTATTGAAGACCTTCTTCGCCAGGAACATCAGGATTAGCGCCAGCAGGAAATTGGGAATGGCGAGGCCGAGGAAGCCGAGCAGGGTCAGGCTGTAATCGCCGAAGCTATATTGCCGTGTCGCCGAATAGACCCCGATAGGAAAAGCGACGATATAGATGAAGAACACGACAGCGATATTCAGCACCATGGAATGGAAGAACACGCTGCCGACGACATCGACGACCGGAAGGTCGTAGGCAATCGAGCGGCCGAAATCGCCGTGTAGGATATCGAAGACCCAGATCAGGTATTGCTGCCAGATCGGCTTGTCGAGATTGAATTCCTTGCGCAGGAACTCGATCTTCTGCGGGTCGACCGCCTCGCCCTGGCTTTCCAACTCAGCAATATAGCTGGTGACGAAATCGCCGGGCGGCGCCTGGATGACGATGAAGACGAGCAGGCTGATCGCGGCTAGGGTCACGATCATCACGAACAGGCGGCGGGCGAGGAAATGGATCACAGCTTCCCCTCCTTCGGCGCCATCCAGAAGGTATCGGGGCGGTAAATGCCGAAATGCGCGCCCGGGTCCCAGTTATAGATCGCCTCGGCGGGCACGTTGCGCAGCCGCTTGTTCACGACGACGACCTGCGGCACGCCGCTGACCAGGCCAATAGAAAAGACCTGTTCGGAATAGATATCGAGAATGTGGCCCCAGATGGCGGCGCGCACATCGTCGCCGGTCGCGCGCGTCCAACGCGCATTGAGGTCCGCCAGCGCATTCGCGGCCGGCAGATCGACCGGCTCGCCGGAGCGGCCGCGCGTTTCGATATATTGCCCCCATTTCGGCCATTGCAGCTGCTGCTGCACGGACGGGGTGAATTCCTGAGGGCTGCTCGAGGCCGTCGGAATGCCGTTCTCGACACCCGACCACATGGCCATGCGGACCGAACCCGAAAAGACGCCGTTGCGCAGCAGGTCGCGGGTCAACGGTTTCGGGTACAGCTTCACGCCGATGCGCGCCCAAGAATCGCGGATGAGTTCGAGCAGATCGGCGGGTTCGGTTTCTTCGGTCGCGAAGACCACGGTGATTTCCAGCGGCACACCGTTCGCCATCAGGCGGGTGCCTTGCGCGTTGCGCCGCGTCAGGCCCATGTCATCGAGCAAACGATTGGCCTCGGCGATATCGAAGCGCGTCCAGCGCTGCGCGAGCTCGGCATTGAACAGCGGGCTTTCGCGTAAGACCAGGTTGCCCGTTTCCCGTGCCAAACCGTAATAGATGACCTGATTGATCTCGCGCCGGTTGATGCCGAGCGAAAGGGCGCGGCGAAACCGCACGTCGCGCAGCAAGGCACGCCAGTCGGGATCGGTGGCGCTGAGGTTCGGGAACAGCGCCCAGCGCGCGCCCTGCGCCGTTTTCCACAAATAGGTCTCGTAGTTGAAGTCCTCTTCAGACTGCTTGATGACCGTGAAGTTCTGGAAATTGAGGCCGCGCGCCTGCAGATCGGTTTCGCCCGAACCCGTTTTGATCGGAATCAGCTTGTTGTTGGTGATATTGACCCGCACCTCGTCCAGATATGGCAATTGCCGCCCGTTCTGATCGACGCGGTGATAGAAGGCGTTGCGCTTGAAGACGAAACGGCGCGACGGCGGCTCGGTCGTCAGCACCCAAGGATCGAGCGACGGCAGGTTCGGGTTCTGGTTACGATATTGCTGCCCCATCACGTAATGCAGCGCCAGCCAATTGCGCTGCGAGGCGGCCTTCACCATCGCCTCAAGCTTGGCCGGATCGGTATATTTGGCGTGAAACTGTTTCAGATATTGGGCGGGCCGATAGGGATAAAGCGGGCGCGGTCCGGCGAGCGCTGTCAGGAAGTATGGATTGGGATTCGACCAGGTATAGCGCACGGTCAGCGCATCGATCACCTCGAACTTCGGCCGTTCGCCCTCTACCAGCATCTCGATGGGCAACGGATCGTTGGTTCCCTCCATCGAGGCGATGTCTTCGAAGTAATAGCGGAAATCCTCCGCCGTGAAGGGCGAACCGTCCGACCATTTATGCCCCTGGCGCAGATGGAAGGTGAAGATGCGCCCCTCCTCCACTTCGTAAGCTTTGAGGATATCGGATTCGAATTCATAGGCGCGGTTGTAGCCGACGAGACGCGCATAGCCGTAAACGACCATCTGGCGCGTATCGACGTCGCTCGCCATCAGCATATCGACATCGCCACCATGCACGCCCGGCTCCGGCAAGGTGACCATCGACGGCTGGATCGGTACGCGGCGCTCGACCGGCGGCAGCGTTCCGGCCGCGACCGCCTCGGTCAGGGACGGCGTTTCCACGAATGCCCGCGCGCCGGTGGGCGCGACCAAGGCTGCACATAACCATAAGATGGCGAAGGTGCGTCTCATCGCGCGCGCCGGAACATGTTTTGCTGCTCGGACATACGAACATGATGCTCGGCGGAAATCTGCATCAAGGCCAAATGTGACTCGCGCGTCACGGTGAACGGCGCCGGCCAGGCTTCGGGGTCGGAGGCGCGCCCTTCCATCAGCATGCGCAGATCGAGCTTGCGGTCAGGATCGGGGAACGGCACCGCGCTGACGAGTGCGCGGGTATAAGGATGCACCGGATCTTCGAACAACACCTCGCGCGGCGCCACCTCGACCAGGCGCCCGCGGCACATCACCGCGATACGGTCCGAAATGTAATCGACCACCGCCAGATTGTGCGACACGAAGATATAGGTGAGGCCGAGCGCGTCTTGCAGGTCCTTCAACAGATTCAGAATCTGCGCCTGCACCGACACGTCGAGCGCCGACACCGGCTCATCGCAGATCAGCAGCTCGGGCTTGAGCGCCAGGGCGCGCGCGATCGAAATGCGCTGGCGCTGCCCGCCGGAAAAGCTGTGCGGATAACGATTGAGGAAGTGCGGATCGAGCCCGACCAGTTCCATCAGTTCCTTCACCATCTCGGTGCGATAGGCGCGGTCGCCGATCTTGTGGATGACCAAAGGTTCGCTGACGATATCAAACACCGTCATGCGTGGATTGAGCGCGCTGAACGGGTCCTGGAAAACATATTGCATCTTGCGCCGGTAGGGCACGAGGTCGCGCCCTGCAAGATCGCTCAAGGTGACCGGTGTGCCATTGTCGTTGAACACGACCGAGCCGCCATCGGCATCCAGGGCCCGCATGATGATCTTACAGAGCGTCGTCTTGCCGCAGCCGGACTCGCCGACCAAGCCCAAGGTCTCGCCACGCCGCACCACGAGGCTCACATCGTCGACGGCGCGATGAAGCACGTCGCCTTTGCGCCCTTCGAATTCCTTGACGATGGCGCGCACGCTCAGCAGCGGCTCCTCGCCGGCTTGCGCCGCGTCAACCGGCCGATTGGGCGTCAACAGATGTCCGGTCGCCGGCGTGATCTCGCGCAGCGGCTGCAGGCGTTCGCCATCTTTCATGTTGAAACGCGGCACGGCGCGCAGCAGCGAATTGAGGTAAGGATGTTCGGGATGGCGGAAGATATCGTCGATGGTGCCCGCCTCCATCACCTTGCCCTCATACATCACCACCGCCGCATCGGCGACATTGGCGACGACGCCGAGATCGTGGGTGATCAGCAGCACCGACATCTTCAATTGATCCTGCAGGTCGCCCAGCAGTTTCAGGATCTGCGCCTGGATGGTGACGTCGAGCGCCGTCGTCGGCTCGTCGGCCACCAGCAGGGCCGGATGGCAAATCAGCGCCATCGCGATCATGGCGCGCTGGCGCAGGCCGCCCGACAGCTCGAACGGATAGGCGC
>CANIGJ010000009.1 GCA_947467145.1 Rhodospirillaceae bacterium
AGCCTCGGCTACCGACCACCGGCCCCGGAAACCGCGACGCCGCCATTGCCGCCTTCCGGTTCCGCTACGCTCCACCTTCAGACGGCAATGGCGACGGAGGACACAATGCACTAACATTCAAACCGGACCACCTAATGGGGGCCGATCACCTCGATGACGCGGCTTGGCTTGCCGGCCAGCCAATTCTCGATGTTATCGACCGCTTCGGCGAAGTGCCGCTTATAGGCGTCAACCTCGACAAAGCCGAGATGCGGCGTCAGCACGCTGTTGGGCAAGGACCGCACCGGGTGATCCTTGGGTAGCGGCTCGATATCGTAGACGTCGAGCGCGCAGCCGGCGATTTTGTTCTCGCGCACGGCCTTATAAAGCGCCTCTTGCTCGACGATCGGGCCGCGCGAGGTATTGATCAGATACGCCGTCGGTTTCATGCGCGCGATATCGGCGGCGCTGACGATGCCGATCGAGCGCGGGCCCAGCGGCATGTGAATGGTAATGAAATCCGAGCCGCTCATCATCTCGTCTTTGCTGACGGCCTTGAGGCCCGGCATCACCTTGTCGGCCCGCTCCTGGCTCATGTTCGGGCTCCACACCGCGACTTTCATATCAAAAGCCAGGGCAACACGAGCCATCGGGATACCGAGATGGCCGAGCCCGATGATGCCAAGCGTGCGCCCCTTCAAGCCGATGCCGACGGTTTCCTGCCAGCGCCCTTCCTGCAGGTTGCGCACTTCGCGCGGGATGTGACGCGCCAGCGCGATGATCATGCCCCAGGCAAGCTCCGGCGTGGACGACGACGACGACAGCGAGCCGCAGACGACGATGCCTTGCGCGTTGGCGGCCTTCACATCGATCGATCGGTTCACCATGCCGCTGGTCAGCAGCAATTTGAGCTTCGGCAGCTTCTGCAACAGATCCGCCAGGAACGGCGTGCGCTCGCGGTTCATGATGACGATGTCGAAATCGGCGAGGCGCTTGGCCACCGCATCGACGTCGGCAAGATTGTCGGTGAAGACGGTGAAATCGACCTTGCCCTTGAGCCGATCCCAATCGGCGAGGCTGAGCGCAACGTTCTGGTAGTCGTCGAGAATGGCGGCTTTAAGCATAGACTTCAGTTTCCCTCGTCCCTAGGAGCGTCATGCCCCGACTTGATCGGGGCATCCACGAAAGCGCGATAGCGCGAAAAGACTCATGTCGGCGCCGACGCGCCTACCGTGGATCCCCGGGTCAAGCCCGGGGATGACGGTGGAGTAAAATCATTTCTTCGGTGCGGGCGGTTCGACCTTCTGTCCGTCGACCAGCAGCGCGTCGACGCGGCCCGGATAGAACGCCATATATTCGGTGATCGGCGCGCATTCGTCGTACGGCGTCTCGTACGACCAGATCGCGTTTTCCGCTTCGCGGCCGTTCGCCACGATCGTGTAATAGGACGCATGGCCTTTGTACGGGCAGTAGCTCGTATGGTCGGTCTTTTTCAGCAGCATCGTGTTCACGTCGGCGCGCGGCACGTAATAGACCGGACCGTGGTTGCTTTCATCCAGACGCTGCGGGGCCTTCGTCTCGGCGACAATCTGTCCGCCCAACTCGACCTTCACATGCACTGTGCTGGGCGCGATATCGACGCGGTGCGCGGGGTTCTTCTCGAAACCGGGAGCCTTATTGGACATGGTTGCCTCCGAAGATGATGCGCGAAGTAAAGACCCGGCGCCCACCTTGATCAAGCGCGCCAAAGGCGCGACAGGCGTCAAACCCGAGAAAGTGCCTCATGCTGAGCCTGTCGAAGCATGTGGGGTGCCGCTTGCCCATCCCCCGCGCGCTTCGCGCGCCATAGTTATGCGCGCGGCCGACCGCGCGACAAGCTCAGGATGAGGGCTTTGCGACTTTCTTCATCCGGGCTTCGCGGATCAGGATATAGAGCGTGCTGCTGACGATGATCACCGTGCCGATCACCGAATATTCGTTGGGCACCTCGTCGAACAGCCACAGCCCGATGCCGAAGGCGTAAACGATGCGCAGGTAATCGAACGGCAGCACCACCGTGGTGTCGGCCTGGCGTACGCCTTGCGTGATCAAGGTCTGGCCGACGATGCCGGCGAAGCCGACGGCGGTCAGCAGCAGCCAATCGTGCAGGCTCGGCCATTCCCACACGAACAGCGCCGGAATGAACGACAGCACCGCGCCCCAGAACGCGTAATAGAACATGATGACCATCGTGCCTTCGCTGCGCGCGAGCTGCTTGATCGACACGATGACGATGGACGCGAACAACGCGCCCAGCACGCCGACGATGGCGTCGGGATCGAAGCCTTCGCCGAACGGGCGCGTCATCAGCAAGATGCCGGAAAAGCCGATCACGGTCGCAATGCCGCGCGGCCAGCCGACGACCTCTTTCAGCACGATCGCCGCCAGCACGATGCCCCACAAGGGCCGCGAGAATTGCAACGCCATCGCATCGGCGAGCAGCAGATGCGTCACCGAATAGAACAGACACATATTGCCCATGATGCCGACGCCGCCGCGCTGCAGATGGCGCCACGGCACGTCCGTGCGATAGATGTTGCGGCCATGCTTGAACGCCAAGGGCAGCACGAACAAGAGGCCCACGAAGGAGCGCACGAAGGTGATCTCGAGCGACGGCAGCCGGTCGCCCAGGAACTTCGCGATCACCACCATGAGGGTGAGGAACAGCGCCCCGGTCGCGACCAGCGCGGCGCCCCGCACGTTGGGGTTCAAATCGGCCCAGAATTTCCGCAAACTTCTAAACAAAACAGTCGTCATGCCCGGGCCCGCGCGCTTTGCGCGCCATGATGTAAGCGCGCGGTGACCGCGCGACCCGGGCATCCATCTTTCAGGCCAGCGTATCGTATAGATCGTTCCAGTCCGGATTCATCGAATGGATCAGATCGAACTTCCATGCTCGCGACCAATGTTTGATAAGTTTTTCACGTTGAATTGCCAGCTCAATCTCGTCGTGATGCTCGACGTAAACAAGGTGTTTTAACGCGTAGCGTTTCGTGAAGCCGTCAACGATACCATCGCGGTGTTCCCAGGCACGGCGTTGGATATCGCTCGTCACGCCGACATACAGTGTGCCGCGCGGTCGATTGGTCACGATGTAAACCCATCCGCCCTTCATAATTTGAGGCTCTAGGAAGATGGATACGCGGGTCGCGCGGCCGGCCGCGCGCTTAAACAATGGCGCGCAAAGCGCGCGGGCCCGCGAATGACGGCTAAGTCGGGTGTAAGTGACCGTGGATTGCCCCCTCCCGCGCCCGGTGCTCTACTCCGACCAGCATCCGAGGAGCCGCCGTCATCTCACCCGATTCCACATCTGCCGCCCCGGCTATTACCACCGCAGGCGTCTTCACCCTGCCGCCGCTGATCAAGCGCAACATGGCGCTGTTCGCGCTGTCGCAAAGCTTCACCGGCGCCGGCATGCAATTCGCCTACGGCTTCGGCCCCTTGATGGTGCTGGCGCTCACCGGCTCGGCCGGGCTGGCCGGGCTGTCGGTGGCGCTGATCGGCTTTTCGCGGTTCCTCATCGCCTATCCCATCGGCGAAGTGACCGACCGCTTCGGGCGCAAGTTCGGCATCTTCATGGGCTTTACCCTCGCCATCGTCGGCGCGCTTGTCATCGGCACATCGATGACGACGATGAGCCTGTGGATCTTCGTCGTCGGCCTGCTCATCTTCGGCATGGGCATGAATGCGGCCGCGCAGATGCGCGTCGCCGCGACCGACATGGTGCCGCCCAATCATCGCGCCCGCGCCCTTGGTTATATGTCGCTGGGTTCGCTCAGCGGCCTCGCCGTCAGCCCGATCGTCACCGAGTTCGCCACCGGCATCGCGGCCAAGATCGGCACCAACGAGCTGGGCGTGCCGTGGTTCCTGCTGCCCGGCCTGATCATCCCCGGCATGATCCTGATCGCCTTCGTGCGCCCCGATCCGCGCGAGATCGGCATGAACCTCGCCAAATTCTATCCGGGCTATAGCGCGCCGGAACGCAAGGCGGGAGCGCCGGGCGGTGCGGATGGCGCCATCCCCAACTTCAACGCGTTCACGATGCTCAAAAACCGCCGGATGCTGCTCGCCGTCGTGTGCAACAGCGCCGGCACCGGCAATATGAGCCTCGTCATGGTGCTGACTTCGCTCGTGCTGCACGAACACGGCCACTCGCTGACCATGATCGCGCTGTCGCACATGTTCCATTCGGCCGGCATGTTCGCCTTCACCGTGCCGCTCGGCTGGCTCGCCGATCGTGTGGGGCGCACGCGCGTCATGTATCCGGGCGTCGGCGTCGCACTCGTCGGCGCCGGCATGGTCGCGCTTACCGACGGCTCCTACCTGTTCGTCACGCTGGGCACCTTCCTGGTGGGCATGGGCTGGGCGGGCGCCAACGTCGCGTCCACCGCGCTGATCGCCGACGAATACCAGACGGTGGAGCGCGGCCGCGCCGTCGGCATCAACGAAAGCTTCTCGGGCGGCACCAGCATGGTGATGGCGCTGGTCACCGGCCCGTTGATCCAATGGTCAGGCTTGCCCGCGACCGGCCTCGCCGCCATGGCGCTGGCGGTCATCCCGTTCGTGATCTACGGCTGGTTTAAGCTAAAGCGGTAGACGAGTAGGGCCGCAAAGCGACGTCATTGCGCCCTCGCAATGCGAGGGATGGGCGTCGCCTAACAAAGTGAGCGGCCGCACGTCCCACAATGAATGCCATCCCATAAAACCCTAGGCATTCGGTGCGGGACGCGGGCGCTCGTGACCCTCGTTAGAACTTTGATCTGCGACGCGAGGTCGCTTTGCGCTAATTGGAAATAACGACTTCGGCCTGCGCGCGCGCTTGCGCGTCAGCTTTGTTAAAGCGGGAAGTGGAGTCGGACATCGCGAACCAGGTGCCGAGCACGAGGATCAGGGAAACCAGGCGGACAATCGGTCCCATCGGGGGGAATGCCTTTCGAAGCGAAGTGGGTGCGGGCCAGAACGTTTCGATGGCGTCTATATAAAGCAGCCCCGGCGGGCGCGATATTGGGACGAAAACGGAAATCGGGTGGTAGAATCACCTAGGCTCCGGAGTCAGAGCGCAAACCAGCAGGGAGGAATGACATGGCGGATTATCGCAAGGCGGCGACCGAGCGCGCCGGCGGCTTCATCAACGAGTTCCGCGCCTTCGTATCGCGCGGCAACGTGATCGATCTCGCGGTCGGCATCATCATCGGCGCGGCCTTCACCTCAATCGTCTCCTCATTGGTGAAGGACATCATCATGCCGCCGATCGGCCTGGCCACCGGCGGGGTCGATTTCTCCAACATCTTCTTCACGCTATCCGGCGGCACCTACGCCACCCTGGACGAGGCGCAAAAGGCAGGCGCGGCCACCCTCAATGTCGGGCTGTTCCTCAACGCCGTCGTCAATTTCGTGATCGTGGCCTTGGCCATCTTCATTTTGGTGAAACAGCTCAGCCGGCTGCAGAAGAAGGAAGCGGCGAAGGAAGCCGCCGCGCCTGCGCCCCCGCCCCGCCAGGAGGTCCTGCTCGAGGAAATCCGCGATTTATTGAAGGCCCGGAAAGCGCCGTAACGACAAACCCTCTCCGCCCCCGCCGCCGCCCTTCTCCCTCTCCGCCCTCCCCCCGCCGTCATGCCCCGGCTTGACCGGGGCATCCACGAAGGCGCGTCCGCGCCGAAACGACTCTGGCATGACGCGCGGCCCTAACCGGGCTAAGCTGCCGATCAACGATACGGAATTAAACAAGGAGTCCTCCGATGCCCGACGATACCAGCCCGAAACTCGGCAAAGCCGCCCCCGATGGGTCCACCGAGAGCCTGCCGAAAGGCTTCAAGCGCATGCCGGTCGCCACGGACGCGGCGCAATGGTTCAACATGCGCGTGCCGCTGCTCGACCAGGGGCGCATGGACACCGAGATCTGCCGCGCGGCCGGCATGACGGCGCGCATCAAGGTCTATGCCTCGGGCGGCGAGAACGAACTGCATTGCCACGCGAGCCAGGACCACATGTTCGTCATCCTGCAGGGCTCGGCGCGCTTCGTCGACAAGGACGGCGGCACGCACGACGTAACCAAGCATGAAGGCGTGATGCTGCCCGCCGGCTGCTACTACTGGTTCAACGCGACGAGCGTGGAGCCGCTGGTGATGCTGCGCGTCGACAACGCGACCAAACCCGGCGACGACCGCCTCAACATCGAGGGCAAGCCGATGCCCGGCAACTCGGTCGAGAACAAGACCGTGCCGGTGATCATCCGGCAGGGCGCGTTCTTCGAGTAGAGAGATAATCGCATCAACGGTATGAAGCGGATGATTTGTGTACGGCAACGTCGTTAAACCCAAATCTCCGCAACATGCCGTAGATTATTTGTGTCGGAGTCGGATTTCGAGGACCGATCACAAGTTCCTTAATTGGGAACGGACGATCTTCCAAAAATCGAATGGGCACGAACGGAACTATTTTTCCGTTGCGAACACAGTATTCCGCTTGCTCCAGCATTCCTGGAACATTCTCAGTATGCCCACGCGGAATTATGCACACTAGCCGCCATTCTCGTTCTTCGCTGAAAACAGGATTTTTGAAGGAATAGAGGTACTGCAGGAAGTTCAAGAATTTCATGAAGAGAAGATTCCATGTTTCTATCCATTTAGCTCTATCAGCATCTCCAGACAAAATTGTGGGATATGAAAGTGCCCCATCAGCGACGAGTTGCAGTATCTCGTCCATCACGGGCTGGATCAGTTCTTCTTGCGAAGATAGACCGTATTCAATTTTTCTTAAGCGAAATCCAAAGACTTTGTCTTTAATACCGTCAGACCAACTCTCCAGATAATCCGAATCGAAACCGATGGATACGCCGGCCCCGTCATCGGCATATCCGCGCCATTGGCTTAACAAGTCTTTTTCTTCGGAAAGACAAAATCCTGTTACTCCGCTGATCTTCAGCACGCCATCGAGGCTTCTAAGCAACTTCTCTAGATCACCTGATGCAACATTCTTTCGCTCACAGTAGGTTCTGAAAACAGTATGAACCCACTTACCTTCAAGTAAGTCGTTGGAAAGCGAAAAGTCCGAAAGTCGAACTACCCGAGATTCGAGGATCGAGAGTAGCGATTGATTCGAGGCGTAATGATAAAGAAGCATGGGCGCTCAATTTATAATTTTGGAAGCTTGCCAACCAAGTCGCTGCCAAAGAACCAGCACGCGGAAGCGATTTCTTCAAACTCAGCGCCGCTAAAAATTACGGGTGTTTGCAGTGGAAAAATCCGTTCACGTCGCCCCCGTTCGATTACTATCTCCTGTTCTTTTTCGATACGCATATTCGAGTGGAGATCAATTTCGCGACCATCGATCTCCGTGTAAACTTTCAACTTCGGCAAAATCAGGCGCAAGGATTGATTGCCGTCATTCACATCGAGATGGGAAACAATTCCATCCCGGTGCTCTAGGCAATTCCGCACCTTTTGCAGCGAGAGAAACTCTTCTTCAAATTGCATCGGCTCATGCAGTTCTGCATTAACGCTCGCCAGCAAATCAGGAAAATTTATCTGATTGGCGCGTCGGCGAATTTGAATGAATAGTTCGTCGATGCCGCCTTCGGGTACTTTTTCTCCACGGAGTTTGCAGACCTCAATATAGAGAAAGGCTTCTTCCAATGATCGTCGGATACCTATCGCTAGATCGTGGAAACCCTTAGAAAGAAGCCAATTCGTATAAGCAGACTTTTTCTCCGCTGCGGATCTATGGTCCCCCGTGAATGTCCATGAAAAAAAAGATCCTGGGATCTGCGGAGGATTTTCAAGATCGGTGCTATCTAACGCAGTAAGGCAGATTGCCATTAGTTCGCAGGTGTTTTGCATTGCCCGCAACGCAGGCGCCATTACACCCTGCGGATTAAGTGTGATCTTTAATTCAGGCATTTGCTTCACCTTCCGTTTGAAAGCGTAACCTAAAGTCTGAATAATTAGAATTATTTTCTTGACGCCGCACACCGAAATCCGGACCATGTGAGTCCGTATCGCGGATAACGCATGACGCGCCCGCCTCTGGCTCTTCGACATTGTTGAAATGAACAGCACCGCTTGAGAGTGCGCGGGCGTCTCGCGCGCACGCGCTCGGGCCCGCGCAAGAAAAGATGGATGCCCGGGTCAAGCCCGGGCATGACGGCTTTGCCCGTGGTCCCCCTCCCAAAATGCCAAGACGATGATGAGAACATGCACAGAGAATGATGAGATCATCGTTAGATAATGCTGAGAGCATGATGAGACGATGCTAAGACCGTGCATGTCCGCGCCGATTGGAAACGCTTGAATTTCAAGGCGCTCTCGGGTGCGATGCTAAGAAATGATGAGAAACGCCGCGCGGGCAACACCACGGGCGGCGCAACGATAAACACATAACAGGGACCGGATGCGCGCTCCGCATCCGCAGCGATCGCATGAAATTCTCCTTCTTCATGATGCCGATCCACCAGCCGAGCGAGAGCCCGGCGCTCGCCTTCCAGCGCGACATCGGCTTCATCCACCAGGCCGACGCGCTCGGCTTCGACGAGTTCATGATCGGCGAGCATCATTCGGGCGGCTGGGAAACCATGCCCGCACCCGAGATGGCGCTCGCCATGGCGGCCGCGAAAGCGCCGCGCATCCGCCTCGGCACCTCGGTCGTCAACGCGCCCTACCACCATCCGTTCCACGTCGCCGAGCGCATCGCCTTCCTCGATCATCTGACCGAGGGCCGCGCCATGCTCGGCATCGGCCCCAGCGTGCTGGTGAGCGATATCGAATTGTTCCGCGTGCCGCAGGACGAATTGTACGCGCGCATGAGCGAGAGCGCGGATGTGATCGTGCGTCTGCTGGAAAGTGAGGAGCCCATCGATCACGCCGGGCGCTTCTGGTCGTTCAAGCAGATGCGTTTGCAACTGCGCTCGTACCAGCGCCCGCGTTTGCCGCTCTATATCGCGTCGGCCACCGGATCGGACACCGTGATCGATCTCGCCGCGCGCCATGACATGACGCTCATGTCATCCACCGGCGCCAAGCGCCGCGCCGTGATGGGCGAGACGTGGAAGAAACTCGAAGCCGCGTGCGCGCGGCTGGGCAAGCTAGCACCCACGCGCGATCGCTGGCGGATCGCCACAAGCTTCTATCTGGCGCCGACGCGCGAGGAAGCCTGGGCCGATGTGAGCGCAGGGATTTTGCGCGAGGCCGAATATTTTTCCGCCATCGGCTTGAAGTTCACCTATGAGCGCACGCCGGGCGAACCGTTGCGCGATTTCACCGCGGCCAGCTGCGCCGAAATGCGCAACTGGTGCATCGGTACGCCCGAAGACGCGATTGCGTGGATCGAACGGACGAACGCGGAGGCCGGCGGCATCGGCGGCATCATGATCACCATGCACGATTGGGCCGAGCAGTGGAAACAGCAGCGCAGCCTCGATCTGTTCGCGCGTTATGTGATGCCGAAATTCCGCGGCCACACGGCCGGATACGAGTCCGAATGGGCGCGACTGAAAGCGCGCGCGGAAACCGACGGCGGCGCGATGAAGCCGACGTTTCCGAAAGGAAGAACCAATCTCGACACTAACTAATAATCGTCATTCCCGCGAAAGCGGGAATCCAGAACAACGTCCGACTGGATTCCCGCTTTCGCGGGAATGACGGCTACAAAGAGTCAGGGGAACTCACGCATGGAACCGACTTTGTACGAAAACGATTCCTGGCTATGGATCGCGGGTCAGGTGGCGCTGGCCTCGCTCTACATCCATCGCGGGCTCGCGGGCGTCGGCGAATTTTCCGATTACGTCGCGCAGCTCACCAAGCGCGGCGTGCCGCTACCCGCCTTCGTCATCGCCGGCGGCTTGTTCGTCATGCTGACCGGCGGCCTGATGGTCGCCGCCGATTGGCATGCGTTCTACGGAGCACTCGCGCTGATCGTCTTCACCCTGCTCGCCAACCACTGGTTCCATCATTTCTGGCTGATGGAAGACGGCATCATGAAGAAATTCCACTACCTGTTTTTCTGCAACAACATCTCGATCATCGGGGGGTTGCTGCTGGTGATGGCCAAATAGATATGAGCAGAGCCGTCATGGCCGGGCCCGCGCGCCTTGCGCGCCATTGTGTAAGCGCGCGGCTGACCGCGCGACCCGGCCATCCACGAAAGCGCGATAGCGCGAAAAGACTCATGACGGCGCAGACGCGCCTACCGTGGATCCCCGGGTCAAGCCCGGGGATGACGCTACCGCGTCAACTTACTCGGTGCATCGGCGGGCGCGGTGGCGCCGGCGAGATTGGCCACCATCGCCGTCTTGCAGAACTGCCCAACCGCGCCGACCACCTCGATCAGCTTGCGGTTGCCCAAGGTCTTCATCGCCGCATCGAAGGACGTTTGCGTGAGCGTGCCGGTCTCGACCACTTCTTTCGCCACGTCATGCACCGCCTGATCTTCGGCATTGCTCAACGTCGGGCGTTGGCGCGCATTGATGGCGTCGACCGCTTCGCGCGGGATGCCGGAATCGAGCGCCATCTTCGCCTGCGCCGACCATGGGAAGTCGGAGTTCCATTTGCGCACGGTGACGAGTGCGGCGATACGCACCTGCGCCTTGGTCAACTCCGCTTTGTTTTCCAGATACGCGCTGACGGTGTTGACCGCTTCCCACAGGCCGGGCACGTAGGCATAGGCGATCGACGGCCCACCGGACGCGCGGCCGGTTTTCGCCAGCACGTCCTCATAGACGCGTTTCTGTTCGCTATCCATCGCTTCGGGCTTCAAAAGAGGTATGCGCGACATGGCGTGTTTGCTCCCTGGTTTTTTGATCTATAGCGTCAGCTTACGGCCACAAAAACGATAAGACGATCCCATAATTTTATGAGCACCATCCCCCGTTCGCCGCTTGCCGGCATCGTTCTCTGCCTGATCGCGGCCATGAGCTTCGCGTGCAATACCGCGCTCGCATCCGTCGCCTATAAACATGGCGCCACACCTTTGTCGGTGCTGACCTATCGCATCGCACTCGCCGTCATCGCACTTTATGTCGTGCTCAAGATCCAGGGCGTGTCGGTGCGCCTGCCCGCCAAACAGCGCAACATGGCGCTCGCACTCGGCGTCATCCTCGGGGCCTATTCCTACGGCCTGCTCGGCGCGATCCCTTACATGCCGGTCGCACTCGCGGTGCTCACTTTCTATCTCTATCCGCTGTTCGTCGGTCTGGCATCCTGGGCACTCGGGCGCGAGAAAATGACGTTCGCCTTGGGTGGCGCGCTCGTTGTCGCCTTCATCGGCCTGTCGTTGGCACTCGATCTCGGCGGCGGCACTTTGAACCCCATCGGCTTCGCCCATGCGCTGGGCGGTGCCGTGCTGATCACCGTGCTGGTGCTGCTCAATTCCAAGATGGTCGGCACCGGGGATTCGCGCCCCGTCTCCTTGCACATGTTGTTCACCGGGTTTTTGAGCTACGCCGCGTGCGACATCCTGCTCGGCGAATTTCCACTGCCGGTCGATGCGCAGGGCTGGGCGGCGTTCTTGGGCGTCGGCGTCTTCTATTCCTTCGCCATCGTGTCCATGTTCGTCACCATCTCGTGGATCGGCACCGTGCGCACCGCGCTGATCATGAACCTGGAACCGATCACGTCGGTGTTCCTCGGCATCATGCTGCTCGGCCAGCCGATGAGCGCGTCGCAATTACTGGGCGCCGCCATCGTCGTCGGCGCGATCGTGTTTACCGCGTGGCATAAGATGCGCCCGCAACGCATGGCGCCCGTATAATGTTGTTCACGCCGTTCAAGGTCGGAAGCCTCGAAATTCCCAATCGCGTCTGCATGGCGCCGATGACGCGGGCACGCTGGCATCTGCCCGACCTCGTGCCGCAATATTACGCGCAACGCGCCACCGCCGGCTTGTTGATCGCAGAGTCTTCCGCCGTCGCACCGCTCAGCGTCAGCCGCGATTTCGGCGGCCGCATGGATGAAGACCGTTGGATCGCGCCGTGGGCCAAGGTCGCCGATGAAGTCCATGCCGCCGGTGGGCGCATCTTCCAGCAGCTTTATCACCTGGGGCGCAAATCCGATCCGACGCGCATGCCGAACGGCGCGCAGCCGGTGGCGCCCTCGGCCATTGCCTGCACCGGCCAGATCATGGGCAAGCAGGGTGCGATGGTCGATTTCGCCACGCCGCGCGCGCTGGAAATTTCTGAGATTGCCGAAATCGTCGAACAGTTCCGCGCCGCCGCCGTTCGATCCAAGGCAGCGGGATTGGACGGTGTCGAGATCCACGGCGCCAATTGCTACCTCATCGATCAGTTCCTGCGCGACGGCGCCAACAAGCGCACCGATGCCTATGGCGGCGCGGTCGCCAACCGTGCGCGCTTTTTGCTCGAGGTTACCGACGCGGTCTGTTCGGTATTCGGCGCCGATCGGGTCGGCGTGCGCGTATCGCCCCACGCCACCGCCGACGGCACCTCCGACAGCGATATCGTGACGCTGTACGGCCATGTCGCCGAACAATTGAGCGCGCGCCGCATCGCCTATTTCCATCTGGTCGAGGCGATCGATTATGGCGTTGCCCGCCGCTCGCCGCCGCCCAGCACACCTTTGGTGATGCCTACCGTACGCGCCGCCTTCGCCGGTCCCCTCATGGTCAATGGCGGCTATACGGCCGAAACCGCCGAGGCGGTCATTGCGGTCGGGCGGGCCGATCTGGTCTCGTTCGGGGAGCTTTACATCGCCAATCCCGATCTCGTCACACGGTTGTACAATAATGGACCATACAATCCGCGAGATCAGGCTACGGTCTACGGAGGCGGCGAAAAAGGCTATCTGGACTACCCGAGTCTCACCGTTGTGTGATTCTTGTCACACAGGTTAACTCGGTTTTCCTGATATATCTTTTTCTACATTGAGGGACCGAGGTCAGACCGGGTTCAACCGTCGGCTTATTGGGCTTTCTATCACCAAGGGTGTGAAGAGTGGACGCGGCAAACGAAGCCGATAAGATTGATCTGTCGAAACTGTCCGTCGTTGTCGGGCAGATGGGCGCCTTTGGCGGCGACGAGATCGAACGCCAGCTCGCCATCCTCGGCATCGAAAAACCCCGCATCACTCACGATGTCGACCGTGTCGTGCGCTCCATCGAGCATGAGCGCGCCGACGTGCTGCTCTGCGACATGACCAAAAATCGCGGCCGCGCGCAGGATCTGATGCGCGGCATCCGCAACCAGGAAGTCGGCAACAACCCGTTCCTCGTCACCATCGCGCTCACCGGCCCGATGACCAAGGACCAGGTCGGCGGCCTGATCGATGCCGGCCCCGACGATGTCTTCATCGGCGGCTTCACGCGCGATAATTTCGTGCGCCGCGTCAGCGACCTCGCCGTCAACCGCCGCAAGTTCGTCGCTGTCGCCAGCTATATCGGCCCGACGCGCCGCTCCACCAATCGCCCGGGACGCAAGACAGCCGAAGAATTCGCCGTACCCAATCCGGTGCTGTCGACAGGTTCAGGCATCGACAAGGATGTCTTGTGGAAAGAGATCGCGACCGCCTCCAAGTCGCTCAATTTCCGCAAGCTCGACGCCGATGTGGGCATGATCCGCACCTTGGTCGAAGAGATCATCCCGGATTATCAGGTCAGCCTGGTGACCGACGATTTCAAACGCCGCATCGTATTGCTGCAGAACACCGTCGAGGCCGTGCATAAGCGCGCGCAGCGCCTGGGCGCCGACAGCCTCGTCAGCCTGTGCGAAATCGCCGGCAATGTGGTGAAGGACATCAAGGAACGTCCGAAGCCGCCGAACGTGCGCCATCTGCGCGCCATGCCGCAACTGGTCGTGGGTTTCGAAACGGCGCTGCACGGCATGCCGCAGCAGACAGCATCGGCGTAGCAAAGCGACCTCGCGTCGCAGACTAGAGTCTACTCGCGGCCGTCGTCCTCGTCGTCGCCCTTATCTTCCTCCACCACCGGCACCTTGTAGTCCTCGTTCAGCCAGCGGCCGAGGTCGAAATCCTTGCAGTGTTTGGAACAGAACGGCCGGAACAGCGCATCGGCCGGCTTGCCGCAATGCGGGCAGCGTTTGGGTTTCGGCGGCGCACTCACAATCTAAACTCTCCGAGCGCCAATGCGGCATCGACGGTGATCGTCAATTGCAGCGCATGACGGCGCGTCAGATCTTCGAGCACGCTACGTAAGCCCGACTTCAATAGCACATCGATCGCCGGTGAAATCGTGGGCGCGAACTTGCGCGTACCGCTGCCCTTCGCCTGTTCGTCGATCCCGCGTAACAGATCGAGTGCACCACCCTCAGCCGAACGCACGGCCTGCATACGATAACCCAGCCGCACGGCCAGGCTTTCGCCGACGCGGCGGCGCGTGAGTTCGCCCAGACCCAAACGCGTCAGCCCGAGCACGTGAACCTCGTTGGGATCGTCCGCGGTGGCCGAACGCAATGCGGCGACCAATTGTTCGCGGCGCTCGCGGCCCTTTTCGGGCAGGAAGTCGATAAAAATCTGGCCCGCAAGATTACGCAGACGAATCTGGCGCGCGATTTCCGCGATGGCCGCCAGGTTGACCGCGTGCGGCGCACCGCGCGGCCCGGTATTTACATCGATGGCCACCAGCGCCGCCGTTTCCTCGATCACCAGGCTGGCGCCATCACCCAGCGGCACCACGGCTTGCAAGGCGGCGTCGAGCTGCAGATCGACATCGTGTTCGGAAAAGATCGGCGTGGACGCGCGACGGATTTCGGCACCGCTGCGCGGCGCATCACTGATCACCCGCCAACCCGCCTGCACGCGTGTCGCCAGGAAGGCATCCACCGGATCGGGTGCCGCGACCAGGACAGCCGGCGCTTTCACATCCGCCGGCAATGCATGATCGACGCGGCCGGTCAGCTTCGGACCCTTATCGTCCGTCGCATCGCGCGTTACGCGCACGATCACCGGTGCGCCCTCGACCATGCGCGGCGCGCCCTGTTTGGTATCTGAGAACGCGAGCAGGCCGGGGCGTTCAAGACCAAGATCGATGAAGGCCGCATCCAGTGCCTTGGAAACCGTGGCGACGCGGCCGAGATAGACGGCACCCACTAGGCTGTGCGATCCGACGCGGCTGTTCACATATTCGACCAGCCGTCCGTCCTCGACCAAGGCGAGGCGCGTTTCACCGGGCGCCGCGTTGATCAGGATCTCGGTCGTCATCTGATTGGGTAACCGAGACCGGCCAGCATCTGCACGGTTTCGAAAACCGGCAGGCCGACGATGTTGGTGTAGGACCCGTTGATGGCGCGCACGAAGCGCGCCGCCATGCCCTGGATCGCATAGGCGCCCGCCTTGCCCTGCCATTCGTCGCCGGCGATGTAATCGGCGATCTCGCTATCGCTTAGGCGCTTGAAAGCGACCGAGGTGACGACGACGCGCAGCCCTCGTTTGCCGCCAGGGGCGACAACGCACACGCCGCTCATGACGCGATGGCTACGCCCCGACAGCAGGTTCAGGAATTTGGTCGCTTCGGCCGGGCTTGCCGCCTTGCCCAGGATGCGCCGCCCGACCGCCACGACCGTATCGGCGCCCAGCACGTACGCATCGGGTCGCAGGGCTGCGACCGCATCCGCCTTGCCGTCGGCCAGGCGCGCCGCAAGCGTGCGCGGCAATTCGCGCGGGCGCACGGCTTCGTCGATATCGGCGGGCAGGATTTCGGTGGGGATCAGGCCGACCTGCTTGAGCAGGTCCAACCGGCGGGGCGAGGCCGAAGCCAACACCAAGGACGAGGGTCCGACCGCCAAAGTGCGATCGGCTATTTGAAGCGGAAGGTGATCCGACCCTTGGTCAGATCGTAAGGGGTCATTTCGACATTGACCCGGTCACCCGCGAGCACGCGGATGCGGTGTTTGCGCATCTTACCGGCGGTGTGGGCGAGAATTTCGTGTTCGTTATCGAGTTTCACGCGGAACATCGCGTTGGGCAGCAGTTCGGTGACTGTACCGGAAAATTCGAGCAATTCTTCTTTGGACATAAGCCCTCCTTGGCCGTTGCGGAAGCCGGGAAAGTGGTCCTGCCGCCCCCGTCGGTCAAGTCCTTTCGCCCTAAAACCAATGAGATAAGTCGCTGTTGCGTGTCGAATCACGCTTGGGGCGGGAAGCGCTCCGTGATCCGGGCCAGCAGCTCGTCGCGCACCTTGCGGTAGGCATCGAGACGCATGGTGCGCGACCCCTCCACCACGCTTGGATCGAAGGTTGGCCAATATTCGACGTCGCACGCCATCCAACGGGTCAGCTCGACCGCCGAGTGCTGCGCCTCGGGCGACAGGGACACCACCAGATCGAACGAGGAATCATCGAGCGCGTTGAATGATTTGGCGTGATGATGCGACAGATCGATGCCGATCTCGGCCATCACCTCGACGGCGAAGGGGTCGACCTCGGTCGCGCGCACGCCGACGGAATCGACAAAGATCTTGCCCGGCTGCAGCGATTTCAGGATCGCTTCCGCCATGGGCGAACGGATCGCGTTTTGCGTGCAGGAAAACAGGACGGCGGAGGGCATATTCGACATGGCGCCGCTACCGCATGTGCAGGACGCAGAGCAGCGTGAAAAAACGCCGCGCGGTGTCGAGATCGACGATGACATGATCGGCCAGGCGGGCTTTCAGCAGCTCGGCGCCTTCGTTGTGCAGGCCGCGCCGGCCCATATCGATGGCCTGGATGCGCGATGGCGTGCCCATCTTGATCGCATCGTAATAGCTGTCGCAGATGATGTGATAGTCGCGCACGATCGAGCGGAAGGCCGCGATGGAGACCGAGAAATTGAAGGCTTCCTGATCGGATTCATCGCGCACGTCGAACACCAGGCGATTTTCGCGCACGCCGAGATGCAGGATGAACGGGCCGAGACTGCCGTCGGCCGGTTCGAAATGGTTTTCTTCCAGCAGATCGAAAATCGCCGCCGCGCGATCGTGGCTGATATGCGGCGTGCCCTGGCCAAGCGAGCCTTCGTCCAGCAGCACGTTGACGATGCGCCGGCGCTCGTCCATCGCGTTACTTCCCGCCTGACGGTTCGCCGAGACGGATCGAGATCGACAGCGCGTGCGCATCCAATCCCTCGGCACGCGCCAGGATCACCGCATCGGGCCCGGTATCGCGCAAGGCTTCAAGCGAAGCACCGATGATCGAGGAACGCTTGAGAAAATCGAACACGCCGAGGCCGGACGAATAGCGCGCACTGCGCGCCGTCGGCAGTACGTGATTGGGGCCGGCGATATAATCGCCCAAGGCTTCCGGCGCATGGCGGCCGAGGAAGATCGAACCCGCATGATTGATGCGCGCAAGCAAGGGTTCCGGATCGTCGAGCGCCAGTTCCAGATGTTCCGGCGCAAAACGATCGATCAGCGCGGGCGCTTCATCCAGCGATTGCACCAGGATCAACGCGCCAAAATCGCGCCAGCTCTGGCGCGCGATCTCGGCACGCGACAAGGTCTGCAGATGCACATCGATGGCGCGTTCGACGGAGGCCGCGAAGGCCGCATCGTCAGTGATCAGGATCGACTGCGCATTCACGTCATGCTCGGCCTGCGCCAGCAGATCGGCGGCGATCCAGGCCGGATTGCTTTTGGCGTCCGACACGACGAGCACTTCGGACGGGCCCGCCACCATATCGATGCCGACCGCGCCGAACACCTGACGCTTGGCCGCCGCCACATAGGCATTGCCCGGGCCGCAGATCTTGTCGACCGGCTTGATCGTTTCCGTGCCATAGGCGAGGGCAGCAACCGCCTGCGCGCCGCCGACGCGATAGACCTCGTCCACACCGGCGATGGCCGCAGCCGCCAGCACCAACGGATTGATTTCGCCACGCGGCGTCGGCACGACCATGACGAGGCGTTTCACACCGGCGACCTTGGCCGGCAACGCGTTCATCAAGACCGACGACGGATAAGACGCCGTGCCGCCCGGCACATACATGCCGACCGCATCCACCGGGCGCCAGCGATAGCCGAGGCGATGGCCGGTCGGATCGCGATAATCGAGATCGGCCGGAATCTGTTTCGCATGAAAATCGCGGATGCGCTGTGCGGCGTGCTCCAAAGCCTTGATCTGATCGGCCGGGCAAGCGGCGCGCGCGCGCGCGATTTCGTCCGGCGAAATCGGTAGCGTTTCCTTGGTCACATCGAATTTGTCGAACTTGCGCGTGTAATCGACGAGCGCCGCATCGCCGTCTTGGCGCACGTGCGCCACGATATCGGCGACGGCGCGCTCGACATCGCTTTCAACATCGCGCTTCACATTGAGGAAACGAACGAAGTCCTCTTCGAAGCCCGGCGCGCGGCTATCGAGCCGCGCCGGCATCGACCGCCTCCCGGAACCGTTCGATCCACGAGCCGATTTCGTCGGGCCGCGTCTTGAGCGCCGTGCGATTGACTGCGAGGCGCGACGTGATCGCGGCGATCTGTTCGACCTCGACCAGGCCATTGGCCTTCAACGTCGCACCCGACGACACGAGATCGACGATGCGCTGACACAGGCCGAGCGCCGGCGCGATTTCGATGGCGCCGTTGAGCTTGATGCATTCGGCATGCACGCCGCGCGCGGCGAAATGACGACGCGTGATTTCGGGATATTTCGTGGCGACCCGGATGTGGCTCCACTGCTTGGGATGATCCTCGGGCGCGATCTCGGCCGGCTCGGCGACCACGAGACGGCAATGACCGACATGCAGATCGAGCGGCGCATAGATTTCGCGCGATTCGAATTCCATCAGCACGTCCGCCCCGGCGATGCCGATATGGGCGGCGCCAAAGCCGACATAGGTCGAGATGTCGAACGAGCGCACCCGGACGATATCCAGATTGGGGATGTTGGTGGCGAAGCGCAGTTCGCGGGAATCGTCGTCGTTGAAGGCCGCCTCGGGCACGATGCCGGCGCGCGCGATCAGGGGCATCACATCCTTCAGGATGCGGCCGCGCGGCACTGCCAGAATGAGCTTTTCGTTCGCCAACATGAGGGTCTTCAAAATTGCTTACGGTTGGGGCTGAAATCGGCCGTTTACATAGTGTCTTTTGGCCCGAATGGCAAATCCCGCGCCGTGAATTTTAGACGTAAGACCCTGTTAGGACATATTTTTTCAGATTTTTATTCCCATCGCAGCGGCGATAATCGCGTAATCCTCCTCGGTTATCTGAAATACCCCCCGGCGGAAGGCATAGCCCCACGAGGACCGCCCCTGGGTGAAGGACAGCCGTTCCAGCAGAGGCCGGATGGGGGCGTCAGCGGCCTTGTAGAAATTCACATCGCGCCGGGCCGGCATGAAGTTGCCGCCCATATTGCCCTCGTAAACCTCGCCCGGCAGGACTTCGCCGATGGCGGTAAAGGCCTGCACCGCCTCGCCTGCCCCCATTTCGGTCTTGGGCGAATAATAGATGATGCGGTCGCCCGGGCTCAGCCGCTTCACGGGAGCATGTTTGCCATGGCCGAGCTGACAGAAGCCCCCTGCAACGCCGCCCCGCACATGATCCAGCGACGCCACACCGACCCAATATTTCATCGCCCTCTCCCTCAGGCTGCCTCGTGCAGGGTCAAAGTATAGCCGTCCGGGTCTTGAAGCGCGAAAAAGCGGCCGAACGGGCCGTCGGCGGGCGGCAGGACAATCGTCACCCCAGCGTCGGCCAGCGTGCGATGCAGATCGTCGGCGCCCTGCACACCAATCCAGAGCGACACACCCCAGCCCAGTTTGTTGGCCGCCGCCAGCGGGACCATCGGCTCACGGATGGCGAACGGGATCCCTGTCGTTTTGAACACGACGGCGCCGGGCGGGCTGCGGTCGGCCGGCTCAAGACCCAACTGCTCGACATAAAACCGCTGCGAGGCCGCCATATCGCTGACCTGAAGGGCGATGAAATCCGGTCCAAGCACCTTGGCCATGGTTGGCATCTCCTGTAATATAAGGTTCCTTATATTAATATCAGGACCCTTATATTGTCAACCGCCCAGACCCCGCTCGCCGACCGCTTCGGCTATCTGCTGAAGGTCGCACAACACGCGCTGCGCACGGCGATGGACGATGCGCTCCGCCCGTTCGGCATCACGACCCCGCAATATGCCGTGCTGTCGGCGCTGGAGCGCGAGCCGGGGATGTCGAACGCCGATCTCGCGCGCGCAGCCCATGTCACGGCGCAATCGATGCAGGGCATCGTCGCCAATATGGACCGCGACGGGTTGATCAAACGCACGACCGATCCCGCACATAAAAGAATCCTCCGCACCGAATTGACGGCGGCGGGGCGCAAAGCATTAGCCCGCGCCGACGCGGCGGTCGCGGATATCGAAGGCAAGATGCTGAACGGATTGGATGCGAAGCACCGCGCCGAGTTGAACCGGATGCTCAAACAGTGCGCGGAGAATGTTCAGTCCTGAAGGCGCTCGACGCGCGCGCCGCAGGCGGCCAACTTTTCCTCGACCCGCTCATAGCCGCGATCCAAATGATAGACGCGGTTGACGATGGTATCGCCCTTGGCGGCGAGACCGGCGAGCACCAGCGAGACCGAAGCGCGTAGATCGGTCGCCATGGTCTGCGCGCCCGATAGTTTCTTCACGCCGCGCACAATGGCCGAGGCGCCATGCACGTTGATGTCGGCGCCCATGCGGCAGAGTTCCGGCACATGCATGAAGCGGTTTTCGAAAATCGTTTCGGTGATCATGGACGCACCGTTGGACACCGCGAGCAGCGCCATGATCTGCGCCTGCATGTCGGTGGGGAAACCCGGATAAGGTTCGGTCATCACGTCGGCGCCCTTCACCGGCCCGGTATCGCGGCGGATGCGCACGCCGGCATCGGTCTTTTCCACCGTCGCACCGGTCTTGAGCAGGATATCGCCGACCGCGCCGAACAGTTCGAATTGCGTATTGGCCAGGGTCACGTCGCCGCCGGTGATAGCCGCCGCCACAGCATAAGTTCCGGTTTCGATGCGGTCCGCGATCACCGTGTGATGCGCCGCATGCAGGGCCTTCTTGCCGCGTATGGCGAGCGTGCCGGTGCCGATGCCGTCGATCTCGGCACCCATGGCGACGAGGCAGTTGGCGAGATCGGTGATTTCCGGTTCACGCGCCGCATTGGCGATGATCGTTTCGCCATCGGCGAGGCACGCCGCCATCATCGCGTTTTCAGTGGCACCCACAGAGACGAAGGGGAACAGGATCTTGGCGCCCTTCAGACCCTTGGGCGCTTTCGCGTATACGTAGCCTTCCTCAAGCTCGATCTCGGCGCCCAGCGCCTTGAACGCATCGAGATGCAGATCGATGGGACGCGTGCCGATGGCGCAACCGCCGGGCAGCGAGACGCGCGCTTCGCCCCAACGCGCGAGCAGCGGCCCCATCACGAGGACGGAGGCCCGCATCTTACGCACCAGATCATAGGGTGCTGTCGCGGTTTCGGGCTCGCCCGCCGTCAGGGTCAACACCCGGCCGGTATGCCCGCCGCCGGTCATGCCGTTCATGCTGACCTCGACGCCGAGTTCGGCCAGCAATTGCACCATGGTCGAGATATCGACCAGGTGCGGCAAATTGGAAAGGGTCAGCGCCTCGCCGGTCAACAAGGAGGCCGCCATCAGCGGCAGGGCTGCATTCTTGGCGCCACTGATCGGGATCGTGCCGTTGAGCGCCACGCCACCTTTGATGCGGATTCTATCCATTTTCGTTCCGATCGTTTTCTGTCACGCCCGCAACGCCTGGCCGTTCGGAAATCTTGCGTTCGGTCGGATTGCGGCGGCGCAAATTGTTGCGCAGCGCAGCCGTGAGCCGGGCGTCGCGCTCACGTTTCGCGGACTCCGCCCTTTCGGTCAGATCTGGCGTCTGCACTAGGTCTTTGGGGGGCTCGTCGGCCATGCTTCGTTGTGCGACGCGCCGCCCCTTGAGGTCAAGCTCGCCGCCCAAACTAACCCACAAGACAGCGACTAGGACCGCTTGGTCCGGGGCTTGAAGCCGCCCGCGTTGCGTTCCGGGCCTGCGGTTTCGCGTTCGAAGGTCCCGGTGCGCGGCTTTTTGCGAAGCTCGGACCGGGTCTTCTGCTGCACTTCGCGCGGCGCATGTTCGCTGCCCTCCTTCTTCTTGAAGGGCTTCTTCTTGCGGAACGCGGGTTGTGCGCCATCCTGGGTGCGGAACGCCGTCACGCCGTCCTTGGCGCGAATGGCTGGGGCCTCGCGGCGCATCTCACCATCACGCGGCTCGTCCTGGCCTTTGCGATGCGGCTTTTTCGCCGACTTAAACGTGTGATCGCCAAAGGCCGAGAATTTCTCGCCGGACTTACGGTCTTCGAATTTCTTGGTGTCGGGTTTTTTATCGTCGAATTTCCCGGCGCCAAATTTCTTGTCGCCGAATTTCTTATCCCCGAACTTTTTCTCGCCAAATTTCTTATCGCCAAACTTTTTGTCAGATGGGCGACCGGATTTGCGCTCGAAGGCACCTTCCGGCTTCGGCTTGTCATCGCGGTACGGGCGGTTTTCCGGACGCCACTCGCGGTCGCGGTCTTGACGCGCGGGGCGTTCGGTCTGTTCGGTGCGCTCCGGGCGGTCGGCACGCTCGAAACGCTGCGGACGTTCGCCACGCTCTTCGCGGGCCGGTCGTTCGGCCCGAGGCTCGCGAGTCGGTCGTTCGGCGCGATTCTCGCGCGGGCGATCCTCATGCGCGCGTTCCTTGCGGAACGGTTTGTCTTCGCGCTGACCTTCTTTTTTATACGGCCGGTCGCCGGCAGGCTTAAAGGAGCGCTCACCGTCTTTCTTGTAAGGCCGGTCCCCAGCGGGCTTGTACGAACGTTCGCCCTCGGGACGACGCTCTTGACGCGCGGGCCGTTCGGACCGCTCAGCGCGCTCCGGGCGCGCGCCACGCTCGCGTTGTTCTTCGCCGGCGAACTTGTCGCGCGGGCCTTTGCGGTGCGGCTTGGCATCGGCTTTGTCGCCGAAATCTTTGCGCGGACGCGCAGCACGCGGGCTGTTATAGGCGCCGCGCGGAACGGGACCGCCACCGCCGCCGTCTGGGCGGCCGTCGTGGAACGGATGATCGATATCGACCTGGATGCGCTGGCCGATCACGCGTTCGACGATGCGGATAAGATTGCCTTCGCTGCCCGTCGTGATGGACAGCGCCACGCCACGCTTGCCGGCGCGGCCGGTGCGGCCGACGCGATGAACGTACGAATCGCCTTCGACCGGCATGTCGTAATTGATGACGTGGGTGATGTCCGGCACGTCGATGCCGCGCGCGGCAACGTCGGTCGCAACCAGGATGTTGATCCGGCCGTCACGGAAATCCTTCAACACCTTCTGGCGTTGCGATTGTTCGCGATCGCCATGGATGGCGTCGGCGGCCAGGCCGGCATCCTGGATATCTTTGGCCAGCACATCGGCCATCGCCTTGGTGCGCGTGAAGACCAGCACGCGCGACACATCTTCGCGACCCAGCAGATGCATCAGCAGCGGCTTCTTGTCGCGATACTGCACCTTCATCACGCGATGATCGACATCGGCGTTGACCGCATTTTCCTTGCCGACGTCCAAGCGCTCGGGATTGTGCAGCAGCTCTTTCGCCAGTTCGCGCACGCCACGGCTCATCGTCGCCGAGAACATCATGGTCTGGTGCGCGGTCGGGATGAGACCGGAGATTTCTTTCACTTCGTTGACGAAGCCCATGTCGAGCATGCGGTCGGCTTCGTCGAGCACGAGGGTGGTGACGCGATCCAAACGGATGGTGCCGCGACGATGGTGATCCATCAGGCGGCCCGGCGTGGCGATCAGGATCTGCACGCCACGATCCATCACCTTCTGCTGGGTCAGGAAACGCGTGCCGCCGAACACGACGGTATAATAGACGCGCATGCCCTTGGAGAAATTACGCAGGGCGTCGCCGATCTGGCTCGCCAGTTCGCGCGTCGGCGCCAGGATCAGGACTTGCGGACGGCGCGAGATCGGCGGCTCGACGGCTTCGCCGTCTTGGCCCGTGAGACGATTGAGGATCGGCAGCAGATAAGCCGCGGTCTTGCCTTGGCCGGTCTGGGCGGTGCCCATCAGGTCGCGCCCCTCGAGCAGAATGGGGATCGCCTTGCTCTGGATTTCAGTGGGGGTCGTGAAACCCTCGGCTTCAATCCAGCGAATCAGGGATGCGCTCAGGCCGAGCGCCTCAAACGAACTCATGTGCATGTCCTTTGCGGGCCTGGCCTTTTCCGATCGGGCCCCGTCAAAAAATTACGCCCGGCCCAGGGTAGCACTGGAGACCGGGGTCAAAAGCGGCCAAATCTCTCAGATTTTGAGAAAAATGGTGCTGCGGAGAGGAATCGAACCTCCGACCTCATCCTTACCAAGGATGTGCTCTACCGACTGAGCTACCGCAGCCCGATTTGCGAAAAGCGGCGCAACTTGCCACGGGCCGGGGGCCTGAGCAAGCGCGCAGGGTTTCTCCGCATTGCAAAGGAAAGTCAAGGGCCGATTGCCCGAGGTTAGTGAAAATCGCGGCAGCTTATCCACGCGAGGATTGCGCAACGATCGGCTATCAAGCAGCTGCGTCGAGAGGAATGGGCCAAAAACGCTTGAGGGGAAGCGGCCTGCCCGAGACGCAACCTAGGGGCGCGGAAAACGCATGCCAATTCTATCCGGTAGCGTGATCTTGGTCACAATACTTTAGAGCTGCTCCAAGTAAGCTGCGGGCGCTCGATATAGAGGGATGGGGAAATGTCCAAAACCCCACAGGACAAAAAACGCGAGCAGCCCAAAAAGGGCGCACCGCGTTCGGAAAACAAATTCGTCACCATCATTGTGGTGACGGCATTCATCGCGACGGTCGTCTCGGCCTCGGCAGTGCTGTTGTTGCAGCGCTACTTCACGGCCGACCCCGCACCGGTCGCGCAAATCGCCCCGCCCCCGGCGGCGATGACGCCTGCCCAGCCGAAAGCCGGGCAAAAGTTCGTCTATATGGATTTTCCGAAGCTCACGGTGTTCTTAAAAAAGAACGGCAGCCGCCAGCCGGCGCTGGCCAATATCCGCGTCACCGCGGAATTCATCGACGCCGCCTCGGTGCCGGTGACCAAGACCGCACAGCCGCGCATCATCGACGCCATGCAATCCTACCTGCGCGGTTGCTCACGCGAGGAACTGGACGGCCGCGCCGGGACCGAGATGCTGCGCCAAGCCTTCCTCGACATCGTCAACGACGCGATCGAGCCGCACCAGGCGAACACAGTGCTGTTCAAGGAAATCGTGATCCAGTGACAATGGCCACGTCCTCATCCTGAGCTTGTCGAAGGATGGGCCAGCGGCACCCCGCATGCTTCGACAGGCTCAGCATGAGGGCTTAGTTAGGCTACGCTTCCAGAAAATGAATGCTGAACAGGCGCTCGGCGTCGGTCCAGCTTTTGCGCACACCGAAGCCCGCGCGCCGCGCCAGATCGGCGAATTCAGCGATCTCGTATTTGTAAGAACATTCGGTGTGGATGGTCTCGCCATCGGCGAAGGCGAAATCCTGCCCGTCGAGACAGACCGTCTGCGCGCCCAGGCTGGCGAGATGCATTTCGATGCGCCCGAGCGCGACGTTATAGAACGCGCGATGCGCGAAGCGCTCGGGATCGACATCGCAACCCAACTCTGTCCGCATGCGATGCAGCAGATTGAGATTGAAGCCCGCCGTTTCGCCGGCCGCGTCGTTATAGGCTTCGTTCAACCGATCGACATTCTTCTTGAGATCGACGCCGATCAGCAACGCGCCACCTGCACCAACGACCGAGCGGACGTGACGCAGGAAACCTTCGGCTTCGGCCGGCGTCTGGTTGCCGATGGTCGAGCCCGGGAAAAAAGCCACACGGCGGCCGGAGCCGTCGCAGAAATCGTCGGGCAGCTCGAAGGCTTGCGAAAAATCGGCGCAGATCGCGGACACATTCAGGTTCGGATTCTCGATGGCGATTTCTTCGGCGCTCGCCAGTAGATGATCGCGCGAAATGTCGATGGCGACATAATCGGCGGGTGCGTCGAGCGCGGCCAAGAGCTTGCGGATCTTTTCCGCCGAACCGCAGCCGAATTCGATGACCGATGCGGCCGGACCGGCAAGCGCCGCGATTTCCGCGCCGAGATCGTCGAGCATGCCGAGCTCCGTGCGCGTGACGTAATATTCCGGCGTCTCGCAGATGCGATAGAAGAAATCCGATCCGCGCTTGTCGTAGAAGAACTTCGGCGGGATCGCTTTGGGCGCAGCCGATAGTCCTGCAACGACGGCGCTCTGAAAATCCTCAACCCGCGGCTTGAGGTCGAGAACGCGCAGCGAGGCTGCGCCGTACATAGCTGGTTTGCGCGCGAACGAGATCATACATCCTCCGCGAGCCGCAGGCCCGAAAACTGCCAACGATGATGCGAATAGAAAAAATTACGATAGCTGGACCGGATATGACCCGCCGGCGTCGCGCACGAACCGCCGCGCAGCACGAGCTGGTTGACCATGAACTTGCCGTTATATTCGCCGACCACATCAGCATCGGCCTTGAAGCCCGGATACGGCGCGTAAGCACTCTGCGTCCATTCCCACACATCGCCAAACATCTGTTGCAGACCAGGTGTTTTGGGCGCCGCCTGCGGATGGAATGTGCCGCTGTCGGCGAAGTGGCCTGCGACCGGCACGCCGGCGGACGCTACTTCCCATTCGAATTCAGAGGGCAGACGCGCTCCGGCCCATTCGGCGTAAGCAGCAGCCTCGAAGAAACTGATATGCGACGCGGGTGCCGCCGGATCGAGGGCGCGCAAGCCCGCGAGCGTGTATTCGCACCATACACCGTCGATCTCTTTCCAATAGATCGGCTGCGTCCAACCTTCGCGCTTCACCGTCGCCCAGCCGTCCGACAACCACAGCCGCGCATTGCGATAGCCGCCGTCCAGCACGAAGGCGAGGAACTCCGCATTGGTCACCGGGCGCGACGCGAGACGATAGGGACGCAAGAAAACTTGATGCACCGGGCCTTCATTATCGAAGGCAAAGCCGTTGCCGCGCCAGCCGATCTCGCACAGCCCGCCGGCAAAATCGATCCAGTTGAAATCTACGGCGGCGCCGGCAGCCATCGCTGCGCGTTCATAGACCACCGGATGCAGCGGATTGAGCGACATCGCATGCTTGAGATCGGTGAGCAGCAGTTCCTGATGCTGCTGTTCGTGATTGAGGCCAAGTTCGATCAAAGGACGCAGCGCGCGCAAGGTCGCGTCATTACATCCGCCAAGCAGGTCCTGCATCGCGGCATCGACATGGGCGCGATAGGCGCGGATCTCGTCCACCCGGGGACGCGACAGCACGCCACGATCCGGGCGCGAGAATTGCGCGCCGATGCCGTTATAATAGGAATTAAACAGGTATTCGTAGGCCGCGTCGAAGACGCGATAGCTGGCGTTCTGCGCCTTGAGGATGAAGGTCTCGAAGAACCACGAGGTATGCGCGAGATGCCATTTCGTCGGGCTCGCATCCGCCATCGATTGGACGATCATATCTTCGGGGGACAGCGGGCGGGTCAAGGTTTCGGAAAAGGCGCGCACGCGCGCGTAATCCGCCAGCAACGTCGGGCGCAGGCCGGCATGGGCCGAAAAATCCGTAGCTGCGTCCATGTGAGTCGTCTCCGGGTTGCGATCTTTTCCGGGTCGCGTTATCCACAGGGTCTTACCGGGTTCCCCCCCTGTCAACCCCGAGACAACCATCCGCACATGGGCAAAGTTCCGGCGAATAGCGGTTTTGAATCAGCAGAGGACGCCGTCGAGATCGGCAATCCGCACGCGCAAACACCCCTGCTGATTATTTGCGATCACGCATCTAACCGCGTACCCGATAGCCTAAATAATCTCGGTATTGGTGCGGACGAACTGGCCAGCCATATCGGTTGGGACATCGGCGCCGCTGCGGTGACACGCCGTCTGGCTGGCGCACTCGACGCCACGGCAATCCTGGCGCGCACCTCGCGTCTGGTCATCGATCCCAATCGCGATCCCGCCGATCCGACCTCAATCCCCGAGATCAGCGACCGCGTCCGTATCCCAGCCAATTGCGATCTAAATACCGACGAACGCGCACGGCGGCGAGATGCCTATTTCCTGCCCTATCACGATGCCATCGAACGCGAGATTGAACGCTTGCGCGCGCATCGCACGGCGCCGGCAATCTTTTCGGTGCATAGCTTTACGCCCGAGATGCCCGGCGAGGAACGCCCGTGGCATATCGGCGTGTTGTGGAATAAGGATCCGCGCATGGCCGATCTGATGATTCAATCGTTGCGCGCGCACGCCGATGGCTTGGTCGTCGGCGACAACCAGCCCTATTCGGGTCAACTCGTCGCCTATTCGCTCAACCGCCATGGCGGCGGCAATGGCCTGCCCCATTGCGCCATCGAAATCCGCCAGGATCTGGTGGCCGACGAAGCCGCTGCGGATCGCTGGGCAGCCATCGTCGAACCGGCTCTGCGCGCCATTCTGGCAAGCCCCGGATTGCATCGCGTGCGGCACTACTGAGCCTTGCACGGGAGCGCTTGAAGCCCCGCCACGCGGTCGTTATGGTCCGCCTCCACTTGGATCGCGGAAGGGTAAAAGATGGCGGACGTTGGCGGCATTGCTGGAGATCGGCTCAAATCGTTCATCGAACGGATCGAGCGTCTCGAGGAAGAAAAAGCGGCGCTCGCAAGCGACGTACGCGATGTCTATGCCGAAGCCAAAAGCTCGGGTTTCGACGTCAAAATCCTGCGTCAGGTCATTCGTCTGCGCAAATTGGACGAGCCCGACCGCAACGAGCAGGAAGAATTGATCGACCTTTATATGCGCGCGATTGGTATGTAATTCAGGTCGTCGTTGAAATGAGAAAGGGCCGAGACACTGTCTCGGCCCTTTTCGTTTATATGCGCCTGCTCGTTACGCCGAAGCGGACGACTGATCCGGCGGCGGCGTGCGGCGATCGGTCATGAACTGATCGAATTCCGCCTTATCCTTGGCATGACGCAGACGTTCGAGGAAATCCTTGAACTCGCGCTGCTCGTCTTCAAGCCGCTGCAAAGTCTCGTTGCGATATTCGTCGAACGCGCTGTTGCCGCTCGTCGACACGTGATGCTCGCCGTGCCACCGCGCGCGCCACTGTTCTTTCCAGGCCCGCTTCATATCGCGATAGGCCTGACGTTCCTCGTCACGTTCGGCCCGGTACCAGCGGCCACGACCCTGCCAACATCCCATACGCCTGCTCCAGATCATGTAGCCCAGGATCGCCAAACCTATGGGCCAGAAAACGACAAAGCCTAGGATCATCAGGGCGATCCAAGCCGGTTTACCAAAATCATCCACCCGTGATGCGAGATGCATCTGCGATGCCTCATGTAAATGTAACTTACATTTACATTTTTAGGTCTGAGCCGATCTGGAGTCAATAGGTCGCCCGAACCAGAAGAAAAATTATTTTGGCGCGCCGATCCCCAGGCCCTGCAGATACAGCAAGATCCCGGCTTCCAGCAGTTCTTCCGGCGACATCGGCAGCTTGCGCCGCGCCTGATCGGCGCGCGCAAACAAGGACGCGATGCCGTGCGACATCGACCAGACGTGCAGCGCCACCATCAAAGCAGGCGGGCGCTGCCCCACCGGCAAGATGGCGCAGACCACCTCGGCCGCATCGCGCAGCACGTTGAAGGCCTGATCGGCGGCGCGGTGCAATTCGGGCGTGGCGTCGAGCGGCATGCCGGCTTCGAACATAGCCGAATAATAGGCGGGCTCGGTGCGGGCAAAGTTCAGATAGGCGCGGCCCAGCGCCTCGAACGCGCGCTGCGGATCGGGGGCACCGCCATTCCAGGCGCGCTGCAAGGCAGCCTCGAACAAGGTGAAGCCGCGTGTCGCCACATCGGCCATCAGATCGTCGCGGTCGCGGAAATGGCGATAGGGTGCCGCCGGGCTAACACCGATGGCGCGCGCCGCCTCGGCCACGGTGAAGCCGGCCGGGCCTTTCTGCGCGATCAGCTCAAGCGCGCCCTGAATCAGGGCTTCGCGCAGATTGCCGTGGTGGTAGGAGCGACGCTTATCGTCGTCATCGTGGCGATGCCAGCTCATGTTAGATAGTCTTACATCAAAGCCAGCCTGATCGCACGCCCTCTATAGCCCTAGAATTTCTCGATCCAGGGCCGCACCTCGATCTCCCACGACCAGGCGCTGCGGTGCTGGGTGTGGAGATGATAATAGGTATCGGCGATGGCATCGGGATCGAGCCAGCCGTCCGGACCGCGCTCGTTACCCAACCGGCCTTCGCGATCGGCGTTCATGATCCCGCCATCGACCACGACATGCACGACATGGATGTTCTGCGGCTGAAGTTCGCGCGCCATGCTTTGGGCCAGGCCGCGCAGGCCGAACTTGCCCATGGCGAAGGCGGCCGACTGCGGAAAGCCTTTGACCCCCGCCGAGGCGCCGGTGAAGAAAATCGTGCCTTGGCCCGCCGGAATCATCAGCTTGGCCGCCGCCCGGCCGACCAGGAAACCGCCGAAGGCCGTCGTCAGGATGGCCGCCTTAAACTCTTCGGGGTCCACATCCTGGATCGGCCCGCGCGCCCGGCGCGACGCGTTGAAAATGGCCACTTCGGGCGTACCGAGATCGGCCGCCACGTCGGCGAACAGCTTATCCACATCCGTCGCCACCGAGACATCGCACCGGTAGGTCTCGGCCCCGGTTTTGGCCGCCAAATTAGCCAATTTCTCGGTATCGCGGGCCGCCAGGGCGATCCGATAGCCTTCTTCGGCGAAACGGCGGGCCAACGCAGCACTCAGGCCCGATCCGGCCCCGACGATCACCGCTACCCTGTCGGCCATTTAAACCTCCTGTATTTCTATGCTATGCTCATATTCTCGGCCCGTTTACGCAATGGTAAGCCCGCCGTGCGATAGAATATCGCGAATTTTGAGAGTGCAGTGAAATGGTCTCCGGCGCCGGCATTGGCGATGTAGTCAGCACCTACCTAGTGCAGAATCAGACCAAATCGATGGATTCGATTGCGCTGATCAGTCGGCAGCTCGTCGCGCGGATGAAATCCGAGCGCAAGGAAGTCGCCGTCGATTTCACGCGCCCCGATCTGGCGCGCGCCAATAGCGAAAAGGCGCGCCTGATCGAATACAAGACCAAGGTCGCCGACGAACTGAGCCTGATGACCAAGGCCAAGGGCGCGGTCGAATGGGCGACGGCGAAGCTCAACACCATGACCGCCAAGGCGCAGGCCATCCTAGGATCGACAGATCCGGACGAGCGCGCGGCGTTCGCCAAGGAATTCAACGAGGCTCTGCAATTCATCAACGACAAGGTCGATGGTGCGGGCCAGAAGATCGGCTATCAGAACGTCAATCTGGTGGGCGACGTGGACCAGAGCACCTTCAAGCCGGATAACCTTTATATCCATACCGGCGACAAGGGCGGCCGCACGATGGTCGAGGGCGCCTATATGGGCTCGCACTACAACATCGTGGATGAGGACGGCTACGTCTGGACCTATGCGGCGAAGGAACAGGCCTTCGTCCAGCGCGAGAATACGCCGAGCGCGACCGCGACCGGCAACAAGATCGCCTTCAACGGTCTGCTCGTGAACAGCTTCGATCCCGATACGAACGAAGTGACGCTCGGCGGAACGGGCGGCGGGTTGACCGGCACGGTTCAGCGCGGCGGCATTGGTGTGCTCGACAGCAAATTCTATGGCGACTTTGCGACCGATGCGGACGTGCAAAACGCCATCGACGATATGTTGGCGGGTATGGACTACGTCAAACAAAAAGGCGCCATGATCAAGACCGACGCCACGATCATGCTGAACGCCAACAAGTCGATCCAGGCGCGCGTGTCGAACCTGAACAAAGATATCGACCAGATCACGCGCGAGGAACTCGACGATGCGACCGCCAAGGGCAAGGCGGCGAATCTCAAATTGCAGCTGGCGATCAACAACATCAATTTGGTCACCCAGCATAACAACGCGCTGGTGCAGAACCTGCTCGACA
Source organism: Rhodospirillaceae bacterium (assembly GCA_947467145.1). GTDB lineage: Bacteria > Pseudomonadota > Alphaproteobacteria > Rhodospirillales > UBA2165 > CANIGJ01. The sequence continues at coordinate 31,977 of CANIGJ010000009.1, forward strand.
TGACCGCCGGCCCAGCGGCACCACCGGGCGTGTTCGCCCAGCTGGGCTACTAAACGCCGCCGACTGATCTAAATCGGCGTTTCGCGCTCCTTCAACTCGTTCTTCAAATTCTTGATGTTCTCGCGCGCCCCGCGCAGATACGGGTGATGCGCCATGGCCATCTCAAACGAGGTGATCGCAGCCGGGAAACGCCCGAGCGCGATATTGACCAAGCCGAGCCCCGACAAGGCGCCGAAGTGGCGCGGCTCGAGTTTCAGGGTCTCAGCGATATCGCGCGCCGAGGCATCGTAATCTTGCAGCGCATAATAGACCGTAGCGCGCTTGTTCCAGGCTTCGGCGAATTTCGGCTCCATCTCGACAAGACGTGAAAAGGTAATCAGCGCCTCACGCAACTGGCCGTCATTCATCTGGCGGATGCCGGCGAACATATAACGCTGCGCACGTTCATCCGGATGCGCCAGCCACAAGGTCCAGATCGCATCTTCGGTTGCGGCAGCTTCGGTCGGGTTCGACGTTTCCGCGAGGCGCTTGAAAAGATCGTCGAGGCGCGCATCCATTTGATCTGCCTTCACCTGAAAAGGAAGCATCGCACACAGCGCCAGGGCGAACAGCGCAATGCCGAGACGACGCATCACGCCCACGGCCCCTGCGCCAATTCGGGCGGGGGTGGGCCGCCCGTCGCCCAGTCGAGCAGTTCGACCGTATGCACGACCGGCAAGCCGCTCATGCGCGCCAATTGTTCGAGACAACCGATATTGCCGGTGGCGATCACCTCCGCGCCCGTCGCCTCGATCGCTTTGATACGACGCAAGGCGAGTTCATTCGCTGTCTCGGGCTGCAGCAAATTGTAGCTGCCGGCCGATCCGCAGCAGAAATGTTTGCCCGGCACCTCGGTCACTTCGAAGCCGGCATCGCGCAACAATTGACGCGGCGGCGCCGTGACCTTCTGGCCATGCAGCAGCGAACAAGCATCGTGATAGATAACGCGCGGCAGGCGTGGCCGTGTCGTTGTCGGCAAGCCACGCGTTGCGACAAATTCGCTGACGTCGCGCGTCAGATCGGCAACAGTTGCCGCATCGGCCTGTTGCGCCGTACCGCGCATCACGAAGCCGAAATCCTTCATGTGCGTGCCGCAACCCGCCGCATTGACGATGATGGCCTCAACCGGTGCCTGACCCTGTTGCGCCATCCAGCCATCGACCGCGCTGCCGACGGCCGCATGTGCATCGTCGCTGCGGCCCATATGATGCACAAGGGCGCCGCAACAACCCGCATTATCCGGCACGACCACTTCGACATTCATGCGGGTAAGCAGACGGATCGTCGCATCGTTGATCGAAGCGCGCAGGACCTGCTGCGCGCAGCCCGCCAGCAAACCGACGCGGCCAACCCGCGCGCCCGTGGCTTCGAACGTACGCGGGCCATCGATGATATCGGAACGTCGCGCTTCGGCCGGCGCCATGCGCAACATCGCCCCGATACGCTTGCCGAGCAGCGCTTCAAGAAGCGGCGCCAACGGTCGCGCTAGGCGCGCCAGCATGAGGGCCGCCTTGAAACGCCGCGGATACGGCAGCAGACGCGCCAATAGGCCACGCACGAAGGCATCGCCAGGCGCACGCGTCACGCTGCGTTCCAGGCGCGGACGCGCGAGATCGATGAAATGCTGATAATCGACGCCCGACGGACAGGCCGACGCACAGGCGAGACACGAGAGACAAGAATCGATGGGTGCGAGAATGGATTCGGCATCCTGCTGCACGCCCTCGATCATCGATTTGATGAGATAGATGCGGCCGCGCGGGCTGGTGCGTTCATCGCCGTTCAACGAATAGGTTGGACAGGCCGAGAGACAAAAGCCGCAATGCACGCATTTGCGCAGGATCGCATCCATCTCGGCGATATCGGGATCGTTCTTCAGCGCATCGGGTATCTGGGTGCGCATGCTTTACAGTCCCTCGTACATGCGGCCCGGATTGAGAATCCGGTGCGGGTCGAAATTATCCTTCAGGCGCGCGATCAGCACCGCCTCAGCCCGCGACGGCGGCTGAAAGACCGGCACGGTGCGCCGCACGGCATCGGTCGCGCGGACCAACGTGGCATGTCCACCGACCGCAGCGACGGCGGCGCGGATACGGATTGTCGTTGTCGCCACATCGTGCTCGCTCGCCAACCAGATGCGTCCACCGCCCCAATCGAAAAACACATCGTCATCGGCCGATGCCAGGGCCACGATCGTTGCACCCGCCGCCGGTGGCACCGAAACCTGCCAAACGGCGCGCATTCCATCGGATATGAACGGCGTCACATCGCGAATCTCGCGCCACAAGACGCGCGAGTCCGGCGTCGCCAGTTCGGCGATATCCCCATGGCCGCGCAACAGATCCTGCAACGCGGCGCGCCGCGCAGCGACCGAAGGTGCCGCACCTTCGAGGCGCAGGACCACGACCGATCGACCATGCGCGAGCGCAGCGACGCGCGAGCGCACGGCGGCACGCGCGGGCAGATAGGCAGCACCGCTCAATTCATGCGGACTGCGCAAAGCCGCGCCCATGATCTCGATGGCCGCGTTCGCGGCGGCGGCAAAAACCAGGATCGACTGCGCTTCTTCGGGCGCCGGTAAAACCTTGAGCGTGATCTGCGTCATGACAGCGAGCGTGCCGAACGACCCGCTCAACAATTTCGACAGGTCAAAGCCGGTAACGTTCTTGACGACGCGCCCGCCCGCCTTGAAGGGTTCCGCCAAACCGTTGACGCCGGAAAAGCCCAGCACATGATCGCGCGCCGCCCCCGCCGCGATGCGCCGCGGGCCCGACAGATTGCAGCCGATCGCGCCGCCCAAGGTGCCCGCGCCCGCCGCACCGCCGAACAAGGGGCCAAGATCGGGCGGCTCGAACGCCAATTGCTGGCCATGCTGCGCCAGGCGTTGTTCCAGCTCCGCGATCTTTGTGCCGGCGCGGGCCGACAGCACCAATTCTTCGGGCTCGTAGAGATCGATCCCATCGAGGGCCGAGAGACTGAGCGACGCCGTCTGCTCACCTGGACGGCCCCAGCCGAGCTTGCTGCCCGATCCCGAAACGGCGAACGCTTGCCGTTCGGCGATCGCCCAGCGCACCGCCGCGACCACTTCGGCCTCATTCGTCGGAACGAACCTTTGACTCATCTATAACCGCGGCAAATGGGCGAACGGCAGCTCGCCATGATGCACATGCGTGCGACCCTGCTCGACGCAGCGATGCAAGGTCGGAAACACCTTGCCGGGATTGAGCAACGAGTCGGGATCGAAGGCGCATTTAACGCGCTGCTGTTGATCGAGATCCGTCTCCGTAAACATCTCGCCCATCAGATCGCGTTTTTCGACGCCAACGCCGTGTTCGCCTGTCAGCACGCCGCCGACCTCGACACACAGACGCAGGATGTCCGCACCGAACTCCTCGGCCTTTTCGAGATCGCCCGGCTTGTTGACGTCATACATGATCAAGGGATGCAGATTGCCGTCCCCGGCATGGAATACATTGGCGACGCCCAGACCATAATGGGCCGACATCTCGCTCATGCGCGTCAGCACGAAGGGCAGCTTGGCGCGCGGGATCGTGCCATCCATGCAGAAATAATCGGGAGCCAGACGACCGACGGCCGGGAACGCCGCCTTGCGGCCCGCCCAGAAGCGCAGACGTTCGGCTTCGCTGGTCGACGTCTGCACCGAATTGGCGCCGACCGAGCGCGCGATCTCAGCCACGCGTTCGCGCAAATACGCGACCTCCACCGCCGGGCCATCCAATTCGACGATCAGCAAGGCTTCAGCGTCCAGCGGATAGCCGGCATGCACGAAGGCTTCGGTGGCATGGATGGCGGGACGATCCATCATCTCCATGCCGGCCGGGATGATGCCGGCGCCGATGATCGCGGCAACACAGGCCCCCGCCGACTCGGCCGTCGGGAAACCGATGAGTGCCGCTTCGGCAACTTCGGGGCGGCGCAGGATGCGCACCGTCACTTCGGTAACGATGCCCAGCAATCCTTCGGAACCCGTGATGAGGCCGAGCAGGTCGTAGCCGCCGGCATCCAGATGGCGGCCGCCCAAGCGCACAATCTCGCCGTCGATCGTTACCAGCTCGACGCCCAATACATTGTTGGTGGTGAGGCCGTATTTCAGGCAATGCACGCCGCCGGAATTCTCCGCCACATTGCCGCCGATAGAGCACGCAATCTGGCTCGATGGATCGGGCGCGTAATAGAAGCCTTCGCCGGCGACGGCCTCGCTGATCGACAGGTTGGTGACGCCCGATTGCGCGACCACGACGCGATTGGCGTAATCGATATCGAGGATGCGGCTGAATTTCGACAACCCGACGACGACCGCATCGGCGAGTGGTAAGGCCCCACCTGAGAGCGACGTACCGGACCCGCGCGCCACGACCTTGATCTTATGTTCGTGGCAGTGGCGCAGCACGCGCGCGACCTGTTCGGTCGTTTCCGGCAAGACGACACACAACGGCCGCATGCGGTAGGCGCTCAGCCCGTCGCATTCGAACGCGCGCAGCTGCACCGGGTCGGTGATGACCGCGGCCTTTTCGTCAGCACGGAAGAGATCGGACAATGCCTGCGCGATCTCGTCCTTGCGGGCGATCACGGCGGCATCGGGTTCGGGCATCCTCATGAAACGAGAATAGCCTTTGATTTAAGAAAAGAGCCAGAAAGTAAAAAACCGCGCAGCTGCGCGGTTTCCGTAGGTAAGAAGCCGATTGCTCGGCCCCGGATCGCAGCTCTTAGCCGGTCAGGTTAACCCTGGCGGGCTTTAAAGCGCGGGTTCTTCTTGTTGATGACGTAGAGGCGGCCCTTGCGGCGCACGATGCGGCAGCCCTTTTCACGGAGCTTCGCGGATTTGAGGGAATTGCGGACTTTCATGAGACGCTTTCCGTGACCAACCTATCTGTCCTCGCGCGACCGTCGCGGCGAAGAGGGCGGACCATAGGGGCCGAAGGATGGCCTGTCAACGCCGGAAAAGGCGCTAAAAAGCCGATTTTGGGGACAATTTAACTAGCGCGTATGCAGCCAGTTGATAAGGGCGGGCGAGAACCACGCGGCGGCCAGGAATCCTATGAAAATGACGCCCAGCCAGGCCCCCGCGACGTTGAACATGCGCTTACGCTTGGCAAGCTTGCGCGCAAGTTCCTTCTTACGCTGCTGTTCGCGGCGTATTTTAATACGGCTATCACGGCTCTCGGCCTCGCGCTTCAGCAGCGCGGGATCGCGTCCGCGATCGTCGCCGTCCGTGTCGCGTGCGTCACCCCTGTCTGCCATGGCAGTTTGCTTCATTAATCGGGCCCCCGGCAGCCATTCTGCTGCCCGATAATGGATGTAGGCCGGATTCCTTTATAATTTATTTATAATTTACCTAGCCTTTTTCGCCAAATGCTTTCGGCCGCTTTGATTAATAACCGGCATTACGGTTAACCAGTAGGATCAACGGTTCATTTGCGCGTAGCCGGCGCAGGTTTTCGACGATCTGAGGCATGGTTTCGGCCAAACTGGGGCGCCGGGCCACGTGCGGCATGATGGTGAGCCCCGGCACATCCCACAAGGGATGATCGGCCGGCAGGGGCTCCGGATCGGTCACATCCAGGGTCGCCGAGGACAATTGCCCCGATTCCAGGGCCGCGATCAGATCGGCGTTCACCACATGCTGGCCACGACCGAGATTGATGATCGAGGCGCCTTTGGGCATCGCCGCAAAGGTCTTGGCGTTCAAAATCCCCTTGGTGTCATCGGTCAACGGCAGCATGCACAGCGCGATCTCGGTCCGCGCCAGAAAGGGCGCGAAGCCCTCTGCGCCGACGAAAACCTCGATATCCGCGTCCGGTTTCGGCGTGCGCGCCCAGGCCGCGACATTGAACCCATTGGCCTTGATCTTGTCGGCCATCGGTTTCGACAAGGTGCCATAGCCCATGAGACCGACCGAGCGGTCCTCGGCGCGCTTCGCCGGCAGGCCTTCCCACTTATGCTTGGCCTGGTTGACGCGATAGAGCGGGATGTTGCGGTGATGATAGAGTACCAGCGACAAGGCGTATTCGGTCATCATCCGATCGCCGGTCGGCGGCTCGACCTTGACCAGCGGCACATTGGGCAAGGCCGGATCCTTGATCATGGCGTCGACGCCGGCCAGCAAACTGATCGTCAGTTGCAGATTGGGCAGCGTCGGCAGTTCCTTGAGTTTCGGGATGCCGACGATCAGAACGTCGATGTCGTCGAGCTTGCCGGCATCCGGCCAGAAGCGCACGTCCTCCTTGGGCAGCGCCTTGGCCATGGCGTCCTTCCACGCTTCGACCGTGCCGCGCATCGGATTCTGGATCAAGATCGCCATGGACATGCCCCTGCTGCTTTTATTTACTGCGCGGCACTTTAGGGAGCGAGGAACCCTCGTGGCAAGCCGAGGCCGCTAGGCATCCGCCCAGCGGCGAATGAGATTGTGGTAGATGGCGGTCAGCTGAATGACTGTCGGATCGGCGTTGCCCTTTTCGGCCACCAAGGTCTGGATATTGGTATCGAGCTGAAACAGGATCGTGCGTTCGCCTTCGTCACGCACCATGCTTTGCAGCCACAGGAACGACGCGACGCGGCTCCCCCGCGTCACCTCGGTCACGCGATGCAGGCTGGTCGACGGATACAGGATGAGATCGCCGGCCGGCAGCTTGGCGCGATGTTCGCCGTAGGTATCTTCGACGATCAATTCGCCGCCGTCATATTCATCGGGCTCGGCCAGGAACAAGGTCGCCGACAGATCGGTGCGGATACGGAAATCCGCGCCGCTATAGGCACGGATCGCGTTGTCTACGTGATTGTTGAAATATTGCCCGCCGGAATAACGATTGAAGAGCGGCGGAAAAATTTTCTGCGGCAAGGCGGCGGAGATAAAGAGTGGATTGCACTCCAAACCGTCCATCACCAACTCGCCGAGCTGAACGGCGATCGCCGAGCCTTCGACAAGCTGCATGTTTTTCTTGGCCAAGGCCGATTGCGCGCCGGACGTCACATTGCCGTCGACCCACTCTCCTTTTTCCATCGCCTGGCGACATTGCGCGACCTGCTGTTTCGTCAGCACGCCGGGAACATGCAGCATCATCGCACGACGTCTCCCCTCAAAAGGAATGCCCCATCCGGCGATGCCAGATGGGGCAAAACCAATCCTAGCTTAAGCTACGAACTCAGAATTTGAAATTCGTTGTCAGCAGCGCCACGCGTCCCGGCGCCACGCCGGCCATGTGGTTGGTATAAGGCTTATCGTAATAGGTTTCGTCGAAGAGGTTGTTGATATTGAGGCGAAAATCGACTGTGTCGTTCAGCTTGTATGACGCCATCGCGTCGAAACGCCAATAGTCCGGCACCCACTTGGTGTTCTGAACGTTACCTTCACGCGAAGACATGAAGATCGCGCCACCGCCCAGTGTGATGTCCTTCAAGATGTCGTAGGTCGACCAGAGGCTCAAGCTGTGCTCGGGCGTGTTGGGCACATCGTTGCCTTCATCTGTGGCAAACGGGCCGTCGTCGAGGATTTCGCTCTTCATGAACGAATAGCCGCCGAAAACCTTCCATTTATCCGTGATGGCACCGGCAAGACCCAGCTCAAGGCCGTCGATGCGCTGCTTGCCGATAAGTTGATTATCAGCGTTCGTCGGACCGACCACACGCGCGTTGGTCTTTTCATTGCGGAAAATGGCACCCGTGGCTGTCATCTTGCCGCGGAACAGATCCCACTTCGTGCCAAGTTCGTACGAAACGTTTTCCTCCGGCGCAAGCGAGTCGTTGGCTGCGGCAAGGTTATCCGTGCCTTCGCCAGCCGCGGTACCGGATGGCGTCGCCGACGTGCCGTAAGCCACATAGATGCTACCGAACGGCAGAGGCTTATAGACGATACCCGCCTGGTAGGTCGTGAATGTCGCTTCGTTCGCACTGACCGAGGTCAAGGTCTCGCTCGTGGTCTTGAAATCGTCATAGCGCAAACCAAAGTTGATCGACCATTGCGGATTAAATTCGATCGTGTCGAACGCGTAGAGCGCGCAAGTGTCGACATGCGTTTCGGTAAACGCGCCGTTTGGCCCGATCGTGCCGTCCCAATTGTCGTCCGGGTCGGGATTGATCAAATTGGTGCAGTTGCCGAGCGTTATCTGCAGCGCCGTACACTGGTTGCTGACACCGGCATTGATGCTGAAGCCGCGATTGCGGTTTCTTTCCTTACTGATCTCGAAGCCGGTGATATAGCTGTGTTTCAGGTCGAAGGTTTCGAATTTGCCCTTGAGATCGGTCTGGTTGACGATCAATTCGGCCTGCGAATTGCGGCTCTTCGGCGAGCGGTACACAAGGCCATTTTGGATATTGTTCGGCGCCGAGTCGTTGGGTGTCGTGACGATCTGCACATTCGATGACACGCTATAGCGCGTCGAATTCATCAGGGTAAAATTCTCGTTGAATTCGTGCTCGAGCTTCACCGTGGCCGCGTCAACCTGCGTGTTCAGGAAGTCGCGCTTGGTGAGACCGTAAAAATTGTCGCGGTCGACGTCCACCGGATAGCCGGTGACCGGATTGTAGGGATGGCCGTAATCGGGGATATCGTCCGACTGCATATGGTAGAAACTGATGATCGCTTTGGTGGGCGAATTCATTCCCAACGTGATCGTCGGCGCGACACCCCAGCGATTGACCGTCACTTCGTCACGGCCGGCCACATCGGCGTCGTGATACATCGCGTTCAGACGAACGGCCACATCGTTGTTTACAGAGTAGTTGACGTCGCCCGTCACGCGCTTGGTCATGTCCGTGCCGAAGGTTACCGAGCCTTCCTGGAAATTGCTCGCCTTAGCCGTCTTGCTGACCATGTTGACAGAACCGCCGGCGGAACCGCGTCCGCCATAGGCGCTGCTCGGCCCTTTGATCACTTCGATCGAGTCGAGGTTGAACGAATCGCTATTCTGCATGCCGCCCAAGCGCATACCGTCCAGAGTGACGTTCGCGTCCGACTGGAAGCCGCGGATGCTGGGACGATCGCCGTTGGGGCTGCCGCCTTCGCCTTGGCCGAGCGTAATACCCGGAATGGTGCGCATGACGTCCTGTAAGGACGGCGTACCGCGCTCTTCCATGACCTCGCGGGTGATGACGGTGACCGATTTCGGCGTGTCGAGCAGCGGCGCCGTGAATTTCGGCGATTGCGCTTCGTCGACCTTGTAGCTGGTCGCCGGATCGTTCGGGCGTTCACCCTCGACCGAAGCAGCCGGCACCTCGATCGGCTTGGTTGTCGCCGGTGCGGCCTGCTGAGCGACAGCGGGAAAAGCCGTGCCCAACGCCAAAGCGGATACAAGGAGCGTGGGTCTCACGCGCTTTAGCTGCAACCGGCCAATGGTCGGCTGCGCCTGAAGATGGATCGGATTGGTCATTTACGTCCCCGTGATTCACGAATTGCCAAAAAGTCGAACGTCGCGCGGTGGGTCAGGAGTGCCCAAACGGCGAGCGATGTTCTGGCTGGCGGCCTTCGGGCGGCAGTCGATGCCGCTAATCCGGGGTGGCTGGCTTAACGAAGTCATGGCCCAGAAGGTCTTTACGACGACCTCCCTGCCAAGAGTGAGCGGAAGCTAGCAGCAAAATTTTTGATTTGCAAATGAGACGCAACAGCAAGAAATCGAAAGATGCTAGAATTGTTGCAGTCTCGCCGCGGCTACACGGCCGCCTCGGCTGCCACAGAGCATAATTTTGCGAGTGATTCGCAAAATTATGCGTCTCTCAAACTCTTCTCTAATTAACAAGGTCGCTCCCCGGGGGATGCGTTGAGAATTACTCGCACTTGCAAAATTATTTGCAGGGGCATAAAAGCCAATGCAAATGAGAATGGCTCGCAATTTTGTCGCCGATGCCGACCGAGGATGCATGTAATGGATATCGCCAAAGACAATAAGAAGGATATGACGCAACAGAGCGGCACTCGCCGCGTTGCGTTGACCGACATCCTAGGCGGCGACCGCGAGATCATCATCAGCCATCAAAACGACGAATATCGGTTGCGCCTGACGAGCAACAACAAACTTCTTCTGACCAAATAAACGACCGCAGCAATTTTTCAGCCAGCGACATGGCGATGATCGACCATTTAGCCAGCCAGACCCGACAGACGTATTCGGAGGCTCTACGTGACCATCATCGCCGTTGCTTGTCCGCAGTGTAAAGCCAGCGCGCAGACTGCGAGCCTGGATCGTGAACGTCGTTCCGCCAGCGTCGATCGTGGAGCGCGGTAATCATGTCGACCGTGCCGGCGGGCGAAACCAGACTGCATCGTATTCTGCGGCTCACACATCTTTGGATGGGTGCGGGCCTGCTGATTCCCCTGGTCGCGATCGGCCTCAGCGGAACGATCCTGACCTTCAATCACGAGATCGCCGATCTCACCGCACCGCCGGGCTTCGCCGCAACGACGCACGGTGAGCCGCGCGCGCTGAGCGAACTGCTCCGTGCCGCGCAGCCGTTCGCGCCCGAAGGATCGAACCTAACGATGATCGTGCTGCCTGAAGAGCGCACGGATCCGACCATCGTGCGGTTTCAGCGGCGCGGCGCGCAAGGCCCGGGCGGCATTCATCAAGTGATGATGGATCCTGTCACGCTCAAGGTCCTTGGTTCCGGGCCGTTCTCCAACGACGGCTTCATGCGCATCATGCATCAGTTGCACGGCAGCTTGCTGATCACCGGCGGGACGGGACGCGAGATCGTCGGCTGGCTCGGTGTCGTCATGTTGGCACTCGGCGTCAGCGGCCTCATCATGTGGTGGCCGAAAACCAAACAAGCGCTCGCGGCAGCCTTCAAGGTGACGCGCGGCGTGCGGGGTTTCCGCCTGCATCGCGAATTGCACGGCGCACTCGGCATCTGGAGCTGGCTGGTCTTCATTGTCGTCAGCTTCAGCGGCGTCTACATCGCCTTCCCGAACGTCACGGGCAACATGATCCGTGCGGTGTTCCCGGCCGGTGAAGCGCGCGTCAATCTCAACACCGTGACCGTGCAGCCGGTCCCCGGCACACAGCCCATCGGCATCGACGAAGCGGCGCGCCTCGCGATCGCCGCCGTGCCGGACACCCGCGTATGGACGGCGCGTTATCCCGCGCGGCCTGATCAACCCTATCGTTTCGGCCTGATCCGCCCGGGTCATGAACATGGTCAGCCCGCCGCGCAGGTCGCGGTTGATCCGTGGAAAGGCACCGTGATCGGCGCGCTCGATCCGCGAACCTTCACCATCGGCGAAAGCATCATGGCCTGGCAGCGCGGCCTGCATGCCGGCGAAGGCGCGGGTTGGATCTGGAAGATCCTGGTCGCCCTGTCGGGTCTATTGCCGCTCGTCTTTGGAATTACGGGTATCGCGATGTGGCTGAACCGCCGCCGCGCCCGCCGCAACATTGCCCAACAAACTGTAACGCAAGGGGTACGTTGATGAACCCGGAAACGCAAACCGCACCTGTCACGCCGGAGGCGGCCATCGCCTCCATCGGGTTGCCGCATGACCTGACCCCGTGGGGCATGTTCATGAATGCCGACATCATCGTGCAGGGCATCATGATCGGGCTGTTCATCGCCTCGATCATCACCTGGACGGTCCTGCTGGCGAAAGGCATCGAGCTGATCATGGCCGGACGCGCCAGCCGCGCCGCCACGACGCGGCTCGCCAATGCCAACTCGCTCGCCGAGGCCGCCGAACGGATTGATTTGCCCGATTCGGATGTCGGCGTCCTGATCGGTGCGGCCCTGCAGGAAATCCATCATTCCGGCGATTTGCCGCCGGACGGCATCAAGGAGCGTATCGCCTCGCATCTTGACCAGATCGAGGCTGCGGCGCGCCGGCGCGTGCAACGCGGCATCGGCATCCTGGCGACCATCGGCGCCACCGCGCCCTTCGTCGGATTGTTCGGCACCGTGTGGGGTATCATGAACAGCTTCATCGGCATTTCGAAGGCGCAGACCACGAACCTCGCCATCGTGGCACCCGGCATCGCCGAGGCGCTACTCGCCACCGCGCTCGGCTTGGTCGCCGCCATCCCCGCCGTCGTGATCTACAATATGTTCACGCGCATCATCACCACTTATCGTGCGCAATTGTCCGATGCGAGTTCGAGCATAAAGCGTCTGGCGAGTCGCGATCTCGACCGTCCGCGCGCCGCATTTCGCGTGGCGGCGCAATAAACCATGTCGATGCAGGTCGGCAAAGACGACGACGATCTGGCCGAAAGCCACGAGATCAACGTCACCCCGTTCATCGACGTGATGCTGGTCTTGCTGATCATCTTCATGGTCGTCGCACCGCTCGCCACCGTCGACGTGCCGGTCGATCTGCCGGCCTCGACCGCGCAACCGCAACCGCGCCCGGACAAGCCGCTGTTCCTCACCGTCAAAGCCGATCTTGGCCTGGCGATCGATAATGCGAACATCGAACGCGAACGCCTGGCTGCCGCGCTGGACGCCGCGACCAAGAACGACAAGACCCAACGCATCTTCCTGCGCGCGGCGCAGTCGGTGTCCTATGGCGATCTGACCGACGTCATGAACGCACTGCGCGCCGCCGGTTATCTCAAGGTGGCGCTCGTCGGTCTCGAGGCGCGCAAGTAACATGGCGGATCGCAGCGAAATCGTCCGTTGGACCGTGAGCTGCGTGACGGTGCTCGTCTGCTACGGCGCGGCCGCGACCGCGATCCTCGCCTGGGAGCCGCATTACGAAGTGCCGAGTACCCCGGAAACGATCGCGATGCTCGATCTGGCGCCGCTGCCCCCCGAACTGACGCCACCGCCGCCGGCCCCACCGCCGCCGCCCGAGCCCGAGGTCATTCCCGAGCCGCCGCCCGAGGTGAAGGTCGAAGTGCCGTTGCCGCCGGTCAAGAAACCGCCGCCGCCCAAGGTGAAGCGCGAAGAACCGCCGCCGGAAACCCCGCCGGCGCCCGCGCAGCCGGTGGAAACCGCAGCCGTTCTCACCCCGGCGCCGCAGCCGCGCATGGCCGCACGCGTCGATCCGTCGCCCAATATTCTGGCGAGCTATGTCGGACGTGTCTCCGCGCATTTGGTGAAAAACCTACAATATCCACGAGGAGTATTGCGGCGCAACGAACGCGCTACTGCCTACGTACTCGTGACGATCAATAGGAGCGGCAAGATCCTGTCATACACGCTCCAGACCGGCACAAACCGCCGCCCGCTCGACGAGGAGGCGCTCGCCGTCGTCTTGCGCTCCGATCCGCTGCCGGCTGTCCCGCCGGAAATCGACATCGATGGAATTCCGTTGCGCCTGCCGATCGAATTCTACGTGCGCTGACAATAGCTGCTCAGGCCGCGCAGGGCTTTCACCACGTTCTTCCGGCTCGGTTTGAACCCTCGCCCCATAGCCTGTAAGACAAAGGCATGCTCGGCATCTTCTTCGCCATGATCTCCGCCGCGTGCTTCGGGTTCCAAAACGCCAGCGCGCGCCGCGGGGCGCTCAGCGGGACGGCCATGCAAGGCCTCGTCACCAGCATGGTCGCGGGCACGATGCTGTTCCTGGGTTGCACCATCGTCTTCGGCGAACTGGGCGCGCTCGAACGTATGAGCCTGTCCGATATCGGCTTTCTGTCGGCCGCCGGTTTTGCGCATTTCGTCTGGGGCCGTTACTGGAATATCCGCGCGCTGGGCGCCATCGGTGCGAACCTCGCCGGCCCGGTGCAACAATATCAATTGCTGCTGTCACTCTCGCTCGCGATCTTCTTCCTTGGCGAATATCTCACGCCGCTGAAGGTGCTCGGCATCGTCTTGGTGATTTCCGCGCCCGCCTTCATCCTGCATCAGCGGCGCGCCAAAACGAAACGCGTCCAAGCGCAGCCGGCGGAAGTCACCGTCGCGGATGCCGGCACCGGCGCCGCCGATGCGGATGCCAGGCCCAAATTCACACCGCGCCTGCTCGAGGGTTACGTCTGCGCGATCCTGTCCGGTCTCGGCTTCGGCTCGTCGGCCGTGCTCGCCAAGGCGGGGCTGACGTCGACCGGCGCGGGCTTCGCGGGCGGTTTCATTTCTTATGTCTGCGCGACCAGCTGCGTCGGCATCATGTTGCTTAGCCCGCGCAATCTCGCCGAGGTGCGCGCGATGCGCGGCGAAGCCCGCAAATGGTTCTTCGTCTCCGGCATGGCGGTGTCGTTCTCGCAGATGTTTCGGTACCTCGCGCTATCGCTGGCGCCGGTCACCGTCACGCAACCGATCCAGGCCACGTCGCTCATCTGGCGCATGGTGTTCGGTTACTTCATCAACCGCGAACACGAATCCTTCGACCGCTTCGTGCTGATCGGGCTGTGCCTCTCGTTCGCCGGCGCCTTTGCGCTCGCGGTCTCGGACGGCATGGTCCTGAGTTATTTCGATGCCCCGGCCTGGATCATCGAACTGTCGCATTGGCGCTGGCCGAACCGCTAAGCACCGCGCGCCACCGTCAGCGCAGGCCTTTGTTCTGGCCGCCCTTCCATAAGGGCGTCGACATGCTCTCCGTGTAGCGCGGGAACATCATGTCGAACGAGACGCTGATGCGCTCGCGATCACTGAGATTGGTCGGCACGTCGTGTTTCAGCCAGGCTGGAAAAAGCACCAATCGGCCCGGTTTGGTTTCGAGCTCAATCAAATTCGCATTGTAGACATTGCGCTGCGTGCGCGGCGGCATCATGACCTCGGCTTGCGGCCGCGGATCGTAGAAACGGATGACGTTCGCCTTGGCATCGCTCTGGACGTAATAAACGCCCGACAGGAAATTGTTCGGATGCGAATGCACCGAATGCTTGGCGCCCGGCGGATTGACGTTCGCCCACATGGATGTGACGACGATCTCGTCGTACTTCAACGCCATCTGCTGCAAACCGCCCTTGGCCAGCTTGGCGACAGCCTCGATGATCGGCGCGAAGACCGGCTCCATATGAAGATTATGTTCGGTCTGGAACGTTTCGCTGCGGAAGGACTGCACGCGCGGGCCGGTTATCGCATCGAGCGCCGCCTTGATCTGATCGTTGAGCGGCTCTGCGCATTGTGGCGCCAGATCGGCCAGCCAGATCAAGGTCGGAAAAGTTTCGCTCACCGACGAATGAACGAACGAGATATCGGGTTGCGAATCGAGGATCGGCGCACTGCTCATGTGCCAATCCTAGTCTAATTAGAAAATGAACCCAATTGTTAATTGGGGCGTGCCTAAGATTGGGCCCGCGGCTTCACCGGCGCGCCCGGTCCGATCTTCTGCAGATTGTCGGTGATCACCGCATCGCCTTCGGCCACACCCTTTTCGACCACGACGGCATCGCCGATCTCCGCACCCAGGGTGACGAACTTCTGTTCCACATGGCCGTCCGCCCCCACCACGAAGACGAACTTGCCCATCTGGCCGGAGCCGATCGCGACCTTCGGCACCAGCAGCGCATCGGGACGCTCGGCGAGCAACACGCGGATTTTGACATACTGGCCGGGCAGCAAGGTGCGCTGCGCATTGGCGATGGTTGCCTGCGCAGCGATGGTGCCGGTCTTGCGATCGATCGCATTGTCGACGAAGGAAACGGTGCCGGTGAACTTGGCGCCGTTGGCATCGCCTAACAAAACCTCGACCGGCAGATCGCGGTTGGCACGCGCCTGATTGATCGCGATGAGATCGCGTTCACTCGGGCTGAACGTCACTTTGATCGGATCGAGCTGCACGAGCGTGTTCAACTGGGTGCCGGCCTCGGCATTGATGAACGATCCCTCATGCACCAGGCTGCGGCTCAAGCGGCCCGGGAACGGCGCCTTGATATCGGTGTAGGACAGCCGCAGCCGCGCCGTGCGGATCGCGGCCTCGTCCGCAGCCAGTACGGCATCGGATTGCTGCAAGGAACTCGCCGTCTGTTCGAGGGCATCCTTCGCCACCCAGCCGTCCTTGGCCAATGCCGCGTTGCGCGTCTGGCGCGACTGGTTGTAATTGCGCGCGGCCGCATCGCGGCGCAGCGCCGCGACAGACTGATCGACGGCAGCCTGATAGTCGCGCGGATCGATGCGATAGAGCATATCGCCCTCGTTCACATCGGCGCCGTCCTTGGCGACCTGTTCGAGCAGATGGCCGGAGACTTTCGCCTGCAAGGTGACGATGCGCATGGCTTCGGTCGTACCGACATAATCGATAAAGACCGGGACAGTGTGTTTCGCGACGGTCGCGATACCGACCTCCATCGCAGGCATGCCGCCCGGCCCGCCGTGACCGCCGTTGGCCGCGTTGGATCCGTGATCCTTGGCGGCGAACACAACCAAGCCTAGGGCAGCAACGCCAACTGCGGCCCAACCCATCGTTTTGCGCGACATCTGCATCTTACTCACTCCAAATTCTATTCTGCCGGCGCCGCTTTGGGCACCACGGGCTCGGCGTCGCGCTCACGCAGACGCTCGATCACCGCGTAGAACACCGGCACCAACAACAAACCGACAATCGTACTGGCCAACATGCCGCCGAAGACCGTGTTACCAATCGACTGACGGCTGGCGGCACCCGCCCCCGACGCGATGGTCAACGGCACGACACCGAGAATGAAGGCGAACGCCGTCATCAGGATGGGGCGCAGGCGCAAACGCCCGGCTTCCATCGCGGCATCGACGATGCTGCGGCCCTGCTCGCGCAGATGCTTGGCGAATTCGACGATCAGAATCGCGTTCTTCGCCGCCAAGCCGATCAGCATGACGAAGCCGACCTGCGAGAAGACGTCGATCTGGATATTGCGCAGCCACAACATGCCGACCGCACCGGACATGGCGAGCGGCACACCGAGGATGACCATGAAGGGCATCGACCAGCTTTCGTATTGCGCCGCCAGGAACAGGAAGACGAAGACGATGGCGAGACCGAAGATCAGCCCCGCGACATCGCCGGCGCGCAGTTCCTGATAGGTAATGCCGGTCCATTCATAGGCAAAGCCCGGCGGCAGTGCCGTCGCGGCGGCGCGCTGCATCGCGGCGACCGCCTGGCTGGACGAATAGCCGGGCGCTGGCGAGCCGTTGATCAGGGCCGACGGATAGATGTTGTAGTGCGAGACGAACTCGGGCCCGACGATCGGCGTCAGCTTGCCCAACGTATCCAACGGCACCATGCCACCGGTATTGTTGCGCACATAGAGCCGCGACAGATCCGTCGCCTCAGCGCGCGCCGCTTTATCGGCCTGCAACGTAACGCGAAAGGTGCGCCCAAACAGGTTGAAGTCGTTCACATAGAGCGATCCCAGATAGATCTGCATCGTGCTGAAGACATCGGGCAGATTGAGGCCCAGCAGTTTCGCACGGGTACGATCGAGATCGTAATTGTATTGCGGTGTTGTCGTACTGAAGGTCGAGAACAACGCATGGCCATTGAGTTCGGGCTGCTTGCGCGCTTCGGCCATCAGCGCCTGCGTCGCGCCATTGAGCGCCAGTGGGCCGAGGCCCGCCCGATCCTCGAGCTGGAATTCGAAGCCACCGGTGGCGCTGATGCCCGGGATCGAGGGCGGATCGAAGCTGAGCACGAGCGCTTCGGGGATCGACAGCAGCTTGAAGCGCACCGCATTGACGATATCGGATGCCGTTCGGCCGCGGTCGCCCCACGGTTTGAGCACCGCGAACTGCGCCGCCGCGTTCGACTGGCTGGCGCCGGTCAGGAAGTTGAAGCCGACCACCGAGATCGCATCCTGCACGCCGTCTTCGGCCGCCAGGATCGCGCGCGCTTTTTCCGCCACCGCTTCGGTGCGCTCAAGTGACGCGCCATCCGGCAATTGGATGATGGTAAAGAAATAACCCTGGTCTTCGACCGGCAGGAAGGTCGTCGGCACGCGCTTATAGAGCGCGTAGGTCGCAACCAGCCCGACCGCGAACAACACCAACGCGATGCGCCGCGCCGCGATCAAATGACGGATCGAGTTCGAATAATTTGTCGACAGCCAGCCGAAACCGGCGTTGAATTTCTTGAAGAAGTACGACTTCGCGGGTTCGCGGCGGCGCAGCAGCACCGCACCCAAAGCTGGCGAGAGCGTCAACGAGTTGAAGGCCGAGATAGCCACCGAGATCGCGACGGTCAGCGCGAACTGGTTGTAGATCTTGCCGGTGACGCCAGGCAGAAAGGCCACCGGGATGAACACGGCGAGCAAGACCGCCGTGGTCGCGATGATCGGGCCCGTGACCTCTTTCATCGCGATGATGGCCGCCTCCATCGGCTCTTTGCCTTCTTCCAACTGGCGCTCGATGTTTTCGACGACGACGATCGCGTCATCGACCACGAGGCCGATGGCCAGCACCATGCCAAGCATGCTGACGGTGTTGAGCGAGAAGCCGAAGGCGAGCATCAGCACGCAGGTGAACAGCAGCGAGACCGGAATCGCGATGCCGGGAATGAGGGTCGCGCGCCAGTTCTGCAAAAAGAGATAGACGACCAAAATGACCAAGATGACGGCGATGGCCAAAGTTTCGGCGACCTCGAACATGGAGGCCGACACGAACATGGTGGTATCGTATACGATGCCGGCGTCGATCCCCTTAGGGAACGTCGCCTTCAGCTCATCGACGGTCTTGCGCACCGCCTGATCCATCGACAGCGCGTTGGAGCCGGGCAGTTGGAAGATCGCGACGAACACCGTCGGCTTGCCGTTGATGGTGGCGCTCGAGCCATATTGCTGCGCGCCCAGTTCGATACGCGCCACATCGCTGAGACGCACGGTAGAATTGGCGCCGTTGCTCATGCGCACGATGATTTCGCCGAATTGTTCGGGCGTGGTCAGGCGGCCGAGCGCATTGACCTGGACCTCGAACTCGGTGCCCGCCGGGGCCGGCGACTGGCCGATCTTGCCGGCGGCAACCTGCACGTTCTGTTCGGCGATCGCCTGCTGCACATCGACCGCGGTGATGCCCATCTGCGCCAGGCGATCGGGATCGAGCCAGATGCGCATCGCATAGCGCCGTTCGCCGAAAATCTGCACGTCGCCGACGCCGGGCACGCGCTTCAACGTGTCGGCCATCTGCAGATAGGCGTAATTGCTGAGCGTGATCAGATCGACGGATTCGTCCGGCGAATAAACGTTCACCGCGAGGGTGAAATTATTGTTCTGCTTCTGGACGGTGATGCCGCCCTGATTGACGATGCCGGGAAGGCGCGGGCTCGCCTGCGACACGCGATTCTGCACGTCGACCGCCGCGGTCTCCAGTGAATAGCCAACATCGAAGGTCACCGTGATCGTCGAGGTGCCGTCGTTGGCGCTGATCGACGACATATAAGCCATGCCCGGCACGCCGTTGATCTGCTGTTCGAGCGGCGTCGTCACCGAGTCGGCGACCACCTGAGAAGACGCCCCTGGATAGGCGGCGCGCACCACAACCTGCGGCGGCGCGATCTCGGGGAACTGGGCGATCGGCAGCAAGGCCAGGCTGATAAGACCCGCCAATGCCATGATGATCGCGATCGACCCGGCGAAAACCGGGCGGCGAATGAAGAAACTGACCACGTCTGGAACCTCTAAATAACGTCGCTCCGACCGGAACTTACATGGCGGAGATTACGGGCGATGCGTTGCAAATCGGCCGCAAGCGCCGTCGGATCGACACCGTCGGCCTTCATGACGGCGCGGATCACGGGATCGGAGAGGGCTTCGCTTAAAGAGGGTTCGATCGCTTGGCAAGGCATGGCACGCGCTTTCGGAAACTACGGGTGGACATAGGGCCGATCAGGAACTAGATTAATGTTACTGAACGGTAACACCCTATGAATACTTACCGGTCGGTAACATGTCAAGAGCCACCTGAGGTAAAATTGAACAACATCGGTACCCTCGCTCTCGAAGACATCGCCAAGGCGGACCTCCCCCCCAAAGACCGAATTGTCCGCGCCGCGCGCGAATTATTTTACCGTAGCGGGCTGCACAGCGTTGGGGTCGATGCGATCGCCGAAGCAGCCGGCACCAACAAGATGACCCTCTACCGCCATTTCGATTCCAAGGATCTGCTGATCGCCGAATGCATGCGCCAGATATGCGCGGACTTCCTGAACGCCTGGGAATCAGTCTCGCCGAGTTGCGAGGGTGATCCCAAACGTTTGCTGAAGCTTTGGCTGGATTTCAGCTTCGATCAAAAGACCCATAGTCGTGGCTGCGCGCTCGCCAATGCCGCAGTCCAACTGCCCGACAAAGATCACCCCGCCAAGCGCGTCATCGAGGACAACAAGCGCAAATTCCGCGAAATGACGGCGCAGCTCTGCCGCAACGCCGGCCTCGAAGATCCCGAACTGCTCGCCGATGAATTGTTCCTGCTGTGCGAAGGCGCGCATGTCAGCGTTGAAAGCGTCGGCACCGAAGGGCCCGTCCAACAAGTTCCGCGCATGATCGAGAACATGGTCGCGCGCCATACGCCGCGCATCAGCGCGTAACCGGCAGCAAAGCGACCTCGCGTCGCAGAACAAAAGACAGCAAAAAACCCTCCGCCTTACGACGGAGGGTTTTTCGTTTTAGAGAATTAGAAGCGATTACTGCTGCGGAACGACACCGCCGGCCTTGATGATCTCACCCCACTTCTTGACTTCAGCCGTGACGAAATCGCCCAGCCATGCACCGGTACGCTCGGCGCCTTCCGGCGGGATGACGCCGCCCAGATCTTCGAGGCGCTTGCGCGTCGCCGCATCCGACAACGCCTTGTTGAGCGCGTCGTTCAGCTTCGCCACGACATCCTTCGGCGTGCCTTTCGGCGCGAACATCGCGTTCCAGGCGCTCACCTTGAATTCCGGCAGACCGGCTTCTGCCGACGTCGGAACGTCCGGCAAGGCAGGCGAACGCTTGTCGGTTGCGATCGCATAAGCCTTGATCGCGCCGCCCTGAATCTGCGAAGCGACCGAGACGATCTGGTCACACGCATAATCGATCTTGCCCGCCAGCATGTCGTTGATCACCGGGCCGGTGCCGCTATACGGCACGCGCGTCGGCTTGGCGCCGGCGAGCACGTTGAACATGACGCAAGTGGTGAAGGAGACCGAACCGACGCCGGCCTGGCCTTCGTTCAGCTTGTCGCCGTCCGCCTTCAGCTTGGCGACGAATTCCTTGAGATCCTTCGCCGGATAATCCTTGCGCGCGACAACCAGGATCGGCGTGCCCGCCGCCATGCCGATCGGCTCAAAATCCGACGCCGGCTTGTATTTGAGATTGGCGTAAAGCGCCGGCGCCGCACCATGCGTACCCATATGGCCCATCATGATGGTGTAGCCGTCCGGGCTCGCCTGGAACGCCTTGGTGATGCCGGTCGTGCCGCCCGCGCCGACGACGTTCTCGACGATGAGCTGCTGACCCAGCACCTTGCCCATATGTTCGCTGACGATGCGCGCGATGACGTCCGTCGGGCCGCCGGCCGCGAAAGGAACGATCACGGTGATGGGACGCGCCGGATAATTCTGCGCCTGCGCGAGACCCGAGGTGAGCGCGACAGCCGCGCCCATCAGGGCAAATGTTTTCAGAAATTTCGCGAACATTATGTTCCTCCTTATTGGACTGAATGAACGATACGGCCCAGGCCTTACGGCCCTTTTTACAAGCTTGGCCTTATGGGTCGGTGCCCGCGAGGGCGATCGCCTTCTTCGCACGGATGGACGGCAACACGGCCAGGATGATGATCCCAACCGAGATGACCAGCAGCACCGCCGAGACCGGATTGTTGACGAAGGTCATGAAGTCGCCGCGCGAGATGATCAGCGCCTGACGCAGCTTTTCTTCCATCAGGCGGCCGAGCACAAAGCCCAGTAGCAAGGGTGCCGGCTCGAATCCGAACTTGATGAAGACGTAACCGGCCAGACCGAACAACGCCGTCAGCAGCACGTCGCTTGCGTCGTTGTTGATCGAATAGATGCCGATCGAGCAGAACAGCAAGATCGCCGAGAACATCAAACGGTACGGCACGTTCAGCAGCTTTACCCAGATGCCGATCAGCGGCAGGTTGATGATCAGCAGGAAGGCATTGCCGATCCACATGCTGGCGACCATACCCCAGAACAGATCCGGGCTTTTCGTCATCACCTGCGGACCCGGGATGATGCCGTGAATGGTCATCGCGCCAACCATCAACGCCATCACCGCATTGGGCGGAATGCCGAGTGTGAGCAGCGGAATGAACGCCGTCTGCGCGCCGGCATTGTTGGCGGCTTCCGGGCCGGCGACACCTTCGATCGCGCCCTTGCCGAAGCGCGACGGATCCTTTGCCAGTTTCTTTTCCGTCGCATAGGACGCGAACGGTCCGAGCACCGCGCCGTTGCCGGGCAGAATGCCGAGGATCGCGCCGAGCCCGGTGCCGCGGATCATCGGCATGATGCTCGCCTTTACATCTTCGCGGTTGGGTAGCAGCCGACCGATTTTGGCGCTCACCAGATCACGCGATTCCGGATTCTCGAGATTGCGAAGGATTTCGGCGAAGCCGAACATGCCCATGGCGAGCACAACGAAATCGATACCGTCGGCGAGTTCGGAGAAGCCGAAGGTCAGACGCTCCTCGCCGGTTTCCAGATCGGTCCCAATGGACGCCAGCAGAATCCCTAAGAAAATCATCGCTGCCGCCTTGAGCAGCGAGCCTTGCGCCAGCACGACGGCGAAGGACAGGCCCAGCACCATCAGCGCAAAATATTCTGCCGGGCCGAACAGCAGCGCCAATTTGGTGAGCGGCACGCCGAGGGCAGCAACCACGATCGTCGAGACGGTGCCGGCAAAGAACGAGACAAGTGCGGCGGTGCCGAGCGCCACGCCAGCGCGGCCCTGGCGCGCCATCTGATGGCCGTCGAGCACGGTGACCACACTGGTCGCCTCACCCGGAATGTTGATCAAGATCGCGGTGGTCGAACCGCCGTACTGCGCGCCGTAATAGATGCCGGCCAACATGATGAGCGCGCCCGTCGGATCGAAATTGAAGGTGAGCGGCAGCAGCATCGCGATGGTCGCGATCGGGCCGACGCCGGGCAGGATGCCCACCAACGTGCCGACGACCACACCAATGAAGCAGAGACCCAGATTGTTGAGCGAAACGGCAATCGAGAAGCCGTGCGCGAGATTATCGATCAATCCATCCATGGCGACCTCAATATCCGATCAGCCATGGCGCGACCGGGATCGGCAGGGTCAGCGCATAGCGGAAAAGGGCGACGCAGAAGATCGTCATCCCGGTGGCGAAGATGATGATTTCCTTCCATCGCGTTTCATGGCTGGCAAAAGCCGCGACGACGACGAGCAGGGGGCCCGCGACGGTCAGTCCCAGCGGGCGGACGGTCAGACCGAAGACGACGGCCGCACCCAAGATGAAGATGGGTCCGCGCAACGGCCAGCGCCCGCTGTCGCCGCGATCGCCGCGCCACCACATGAGCATGAGCAGCACGCCGATAAATCCCAGGATCGCCGCCAGGGTCAGCGGGATCATGCCCGGACCGATATGGCGCAGAGTACCAACAGATAAAGACGAGCCCTGCGCCCCGGCAACAGCCGCAATGGCGATCAAGAGCAGGCCTGCCATCAAATTTTGCATGACGCTATATGAACCCCGACTACCCCGAACCGTCGCCGAAAGTTTATTTTTTACAGGTATTTACCGGCTAGTGGAAATGTTAGCAGACGGAACCACAGGGCAAAAGGGTGGAATATCGCCATCCAGCCGTATTCCGCACCACGGAGCACCGCTCGTCACGCTTCCGCCTTGGCCGGCAGTGTGAAATAGAACGTCGTCCCGCCGCCCTCAGGGCATTCGAAGCCAATCGTGCCGCCATGCGCCTCGACGATCGAACGCGTGATGTTAAGGCCCAATCCGGTGCCGCCCTTCGCCCGCTTGTTGCTCACATCGGCCTGGGCGAATTTGCCAAAGATCTTGCTGCGGAAGTCGAGCGGGATGCCCGGCCCGTTGTCGTGCACGGAAATCCGGAAGAAGCGGTCCTGTTTGTCCAAAACAATATCGACGACATCGTTCTCCGGCGAGAACTTGGCCGCATTGGACAGCAGGTTGGACAAGACCTGCATCAAGCGGCCGTGGTCGCCGTCGACCCAAGCCAGGGCGACGGCCGAGTTCAGCGCAAAGCGAACCTTGAAGCTGTCGCCGTAACCTTTGTTGGCTTCGATCGCTTCGGCCAGGAAGCCTGCCAGCTCCAGCGGCTTGAAGGCATAATCCATTCGGCCCGCGGCAATTTTCTGGGCATCCAGAATGTCGTTGATCAATCGAACCAGCCGTTCGCTGTTGCCCGCCGCGATATCGACAAGCTTGGCGATACCATCCGGCACGGCGCCGACCACGCCCGACTTGATCAGGCTCAACGAACCTTTGATCGACGTCAGCGGCGTGCGCAGCTCGTGGTTCATCGTCGAGATGAAATCTTCTTTCGCGGCTTCGATGTTTTTGCGCTCGGTGATGTCGATCGCCATGCGGAAATAGCCGAGCAGGGTATTGTCGTCATCGCAATCGGGAACGCGGGTGATTTCGACCCAACGCGTGACGCCATCGGGATAGGTCAGATGCTGTTCGCTGACCGTCGTGTGGCCGTCCAGGGTGCGATTCACCGCCTCGCGATCGCCCGGCCCGAGCGAAACGAATTCGTCGAACTTCTTGCCGATCATTTCCAGGCGCAGCGCATTGTTCCAAGCTTCCGTCGTGCGATTGACGAACTGGATGGCGCCGCCGGCATCGATATAGGCGATGGAGATCGGCAGGTTATCGGTGACCGAGCGGATGAAATTATTGCGATTGTTGAGCAGGGCCTCGCTGGCCTTCTGCTCGGAGATATCGATGCCGAGGCGGAAATAGCCGCGCACGAAGCCATGGTCGTCGATATCGGGCAGGCGGCTCACCGTCACCGTTCGTTTGATGCCATCGGTCGACGTCAGCACACGTTCGGTCTGGGTCGCCTCTCCCTTCAACGCCAGCTCCGCATAAATGCGATCCGAGTCGACACGTTCCGATGTCGGCTTCGATTGACCCTGCGCATTCACGCTGGAGCGCGCATGCCAGTCGCGCGATGTTTTGTTCGCGAACCTGAACGTGTTGTTATTGTCGATGTAAGCGATGGATACCGGAAGGTTGTCGGCGACGGTGCGCAAAAACGCCTCCCCACGGCGGGCCTCTTCGGTGCGTTCTTTCACACGCTCTTCAAGCCGATCGCGCTCCGTCTGCACCGCGCGCTCGGCCGTGCGCAGCCGATAGTTCGAAACCATCAGGGAAATGGCAAAGCCGATCAAAATCAGGAAGACCGAATTTGCCGCGACCTGCGCAACAAGGAGTTCCCAAATTTGATGAACGACGTCCAACACGTGCCACTCCGGTTTCGAATCGCCGCATGATAGCCAAGTCTTCCGGTCGGAGAACAAGGGGGAACCCCAATCGTCCGTCGCCAAATACCAACCTCGGGGATCGCCGGCTCCCCGAACGGGGAAAATGCTTGGGTATCGAGAGGGGAAATGGTGGGCGTGGCAAGGATCGAACTTGCGACCCCCTCGATGTCAACGAGGTGCTCTCCCGCTGAGCTACACGCCCACTGCGGCTGGGTTATATCGATTTCGTGGGCGGAGGCAAGCCCAAGGAGGAAATCCGGCCGAAACTGACATAAAAGCCCCGTTTTACGCCGGATTTCG
Organism: Rhodospirillaceae bacterium; assembly: GCA_947467145.1. GTDB lineage: Bacteria > Pseudomonadota > Alphaproteobacteria > Rhodospirillales > UBA2165 > CANIGJ01. Next base: position 57,590 of record CANIGJ010000009.1, read on the forward strand.
GTTCCAGCCGTAAATTGGCTAGACTTGCGATTAAGGCAGACGGGGCTACCGTCGCCGCAACCGAAAACAGGGAACTGAACATGCGAAAGATCCTACCGGCGCTCGGCGCCGTGTGCCTATTGCTGCCCTCCGCCGCCGGGGCCCAGCAGTCAGTCGCCGATTTCTATAAAGGCAAATCCATCGACCTCTATATCGGCCTCAGCGCCGGCGGCGGCTACGATCTGTATGCCCGCATCACCGCCAAGCACATGGAAAAGCACATCCCGGGCAATCCGAATATCGTGCCCAAGCAGATGCTGGGCGCCGGCGGACAGAAGGCGGCGGCCTATGTCTATGAGGTGGCACCCAAGGACGGCACCGCCATCGCCGCCGGCCCGCAGGAGATCGCATTGGAACAGACGCTCGGCACCCTGCCGATCAAGTTCGATGCCGCTAAGGTGCAGTGGATCGGCAATCCGAGCATCGACAACAACGTGCTCGTGACGTGGCATACGTCCGGCATCAAAACCATCGCGGATGCCAAGACCAAGGAATTCGTGATCGCGGCCACCGCAGCGACGGGTGCTTCGGCGCAATATCCGCAGGTCCTCAACACGCTGCTCGGCACCAAGTTCAAGATCATCGCCGGCTATCCGGGCGGGCGCGACATGGACCTCGCCATGGAACGCGGCGAAGTCCACGGGCGCGGCTCCAACGCGTATGCGTCCTACAAGGCAACCGCGCCGGAATGGCTGAAGGACGGCAAGATCAACATGATCGTGCAGGTCGGCCTGGCCAAGGAAGCCGAACTGCCGAACGTGCCGTTGCTGATGGATCTAGGTCCCACGCCGGAAGACCGGGCCGCCCTTAAACTGCTGTCCAGCGTCACCGCCGTCGGACGGCCGCTGTTCACCAGCCCGGGCACGCCACCAGAACGCGTGGCGGCCCTGCGGCGCGCCTTCGATCTGACGGTGAAGGATCCGGCCTATCTGGCGGAGTTGCAGAAGATCAACCTGACGCTCAACCCGATGGGCGGCGAGGAGCTGCAAAAATTGATCGAGGATACGGTCAATACGCCCAAGCCCATCGTCGAACGACTGCTCAAGGCGATCGAAGGCCGCGACGTCAAAGAGCTGCCCGCCGCGGATGCGACCAAAGGCGGCGCGAAGTAGCGAAAAGTCCGTCCGGAATGCTGATCTAGGTAACCGCGCCAGCTTGCGCCCGCTTAGCAAACTCGCCGATGATCGTTTTAATAAGGGGCTAACATTAGGGGTGGTCGAATGCTCGCGCAGCTTTGGAGCGGCGGATACCTGCTCGATTGGGCCGGATTGGTCTTTGAGTTTGCGGGCGCGGCGGTAGCCGCCCTCGGCATCCTGCCGTCCAGCCGCTATTCGGCTGACCAGGACGGACAGCACTCGATGGCGTTCATGATCCTGCAGTCGCGCCAGCTCCGCTTTGGTCTGATCCTGCTGGCCATCGGCAGCCTGCTGCAATGCGCCGGCACGTTTCAGGCGGCGCTACCGTTTTTCGCGAAGTAAGTATCGGGAATAACCCGAACCTGAGTAGGGCCGCTTTTCCCTTTTTGATTCACGCTAATGGCGCTAACGTTCGTGTGTGAGCAGCACGCTCGGGAGGCTTGGTTAGTCGCATCATGTCGTCGGATCGCACCGTAGAGCCCGTGCCTCCTTTCCTAATCGAACGGCCCAAGCGCCAGACGATCCCTTTCGTCTTCGCGTCGGGCCATAGCGGCTCCACCTATCCGGACGAGTTCGTGCAGGCCTCGCGCCTCGATCCCATCACCTTGCGCAAATCCGAAGACGCCTTCGTCAACGAATTGTTCGGCGCCGCCATGGCGCATGGTGCGCCGTTGCTGCGCGCGACCTTCCCGCGCGCCTGGTGCGATCCGAACCGCGAGGCGTGGGAATTGGACCCGCGCATGTTCGAAGATCGCCTGCCCGCTTTCGTGAACACGAAAAGTGCGCGCGTCTTCGCCGGGCTCGGCACGGTGGCGCGCGTCGTCGCCAACGGCGAGGAAATCTACAACCGCAAGCTCACCTTCGATGAGGTCGCCAAACGTATCGAAGATGCGTACGAGCCCTATCATGCCGCGCTACGCGGCCTGATCGACGAGACCTGCAAACTGTTCGGCCATTGCATCGTCATCGATTGCCATTCCATGCCCTCGGTCGGCGGGCCGATGGACAATGATCCGGGCAACCAGCGCGTCGATATGGTGCTGGGCAACAATCATGGTGCGACCTGCCACACCCGCCTGATGAATTATGTCGAAGCCGTGCTCGCCGATGCGGGCTATCAGGTGCGCATCAACAATCCCTATTCCGGGGGCTTCACGACGCGCCATTACGGCCAGCCGCGGCGCGGCATCCAGACCCTGCAGATCGAGGTCAATCGCGCCCTCTATATGGACGAGCAGGCGATCGCGAAAGCGGCCGGTTTTGCCCAGTTGCAGGCCGACCTCTCGCGCTTGATCGAGGCCTTGGCCAATTACGAGCCGGCCAGCATTGCCGCGGACTAAATCTGCGACGCGAGGTCGCTTAGCGACCAGCCCCCTCACCTCTCCCAAAACCTGCCGTTAAGGTTTGGCACGCCCTTTGCGTATTAGGGCCATAACGCCGATCCAAAACGGACGGGAAGATGAAACATACGGGCGTGATTTTGGCTGCATGGAGCCTTGCGGCCGGCCTCCTGATCGGGGGGTCCGGACCGGCCTCGGCTGCCTTGCAAACCCTTCAAGTTGTTAATGATTTGTGCAATCAGGCGGCCAAGACGGCCGAGACCCAATCGAAGATTCCGCGCAATCTTCTAACCGCCATCTCGCTGGCCGAATCGGGCCGCTGGGACGACAAGCAGAAGGCAAGTTTTGCCTGGCCCTGGACGGTCACGAACGGCGCCTCGGCCACCTATTACCCCACCAAGGAAGAAGCCATCGAGGGGGTGAAGGCGCTGCGCAAGGCCGGTAAGACCAACATCGACGTCGGCTGCATGCAGATCAATCTGTACCATCACCCGAACGCCTTCGAATCCATCGAGGACGCCTTCGACCCGGTGACCAATGTCGGCTATGCGTCCCGCTTCCTGGCCGGGCTGCAGAAAGAGACCGATTCCTGGGCCGAAGCCGCCGGGCGCTATCATTCGAGCGATCCGACCAAGCTCGGCGCCTATCGCGATAAGGTGCTGGGCCTGTGGGAGCGGGTCTCGGGGCGCAAGCAGACGGAACTCGGCAAGATCGAGGTCGTGAAACCCGATGCCGAGGAAGTGGATCTGCGCCGCATTCAGCAGGCGACCATCCAGATGCAGTTCCGCGCGCGTCTCGCCGCCGAACGTCAGGCGCCGAAAAATAACCGCGCCATGGCGCAGCTTGAGAAATTCCGCGCCGACCGCTTCGGACCCAATTTCCGCGATCAGTCGGCGGCGGTGCAGAAATCGGAAACCGAACGCAAACGCACCGGCGATCTCGCCGACAAAAAACAAAGCTTCGAGGAAAAACGCCAAGCGCAATTGGCGCAGTGGCGTCAGAGCAAATCGGTCGGCGCGTTCCGGCAGTAACGCGAAAAAATCGAATCTCTCAATGCGTAGTCAAATAACCTCTAGAGATTCCTGCATCAGAAAAGTTCGCTTAACTAATTTTCACCTCTTCACAGACAGACGAGCGTTCTCTCGATGTCACAGCGAACAACAAAAAACCACGAGAAGCCACTTCCTGAATTACATAGCTTCCAGGATGACGCCATTTGCTATAGCGATCGGCAGATGCGATACAGAAATCAGGCCTGATAGCATCCAGCAAATCACCATGGAAATTATGATCGGAACCGTGGTGCGGCAGCGTGAACGTTGCCACTTGCTTCAACAACACACCGTAGTGCGCTAAAAAATTTGCCCTAGGCTTTTTCTTACCGAATACCGCGTCACCGCTTGCCAACCATGCGAGGCGATCTCTTTTGCCGCGAAAAGACCATCTTCTCGTATGAAAGTTCAATTCGCCCCGAATACGAGTGGCGTTAGACGCATGCGGCCCCGAATATAGGCACATCGTAGTCACATTGAGATTCTTATCGATGGTCGCATACGCGGCCGAAAGTTTAGGTCGATGATCAATCACAAGCTGCTCAACGCTTCCCGGCGTTGCGAGCCATTTGTCCAATACCGCGCGCGTCCATCCGAATTCGGCGGCAAGCTGATCTAAGAAAGCAACACGACTATTACTCACAGTAGGATCAATATAGGGAGCCAGTAGCCAGCTAAGGTGACTGCTTACCGTGCGGCCAATTATTGTCGGAGCAGAAGTATCTGGAATTACCGCGACAAATGGGCCGGCCTGTCCACTGCCGGACGCTTTTGTCGTGCCATTCAATGATCGCACCTGCCCCTTTCCCATCAGCTTCCAGGCAGGCTTTCCGTCGGACCCCCCTCCAAAAATGCGCGGGCCATCGGGAGCACCCTCCGGCGGACCATCGCGTCCTGGAGCGCCGTCCTCTCGACTACCCGATTCTACGTATAATATTTGATCAGGGCCAAAACCGCTAAGTGCCGCCGTCGGATCGACAATAAACTGTCGATAGAAGTCTGTCGCAGCTGAACCTGGATCTTCAACGAGCGTTCTCGCAAAAGCGATGAGGCGATCAATATCTTCCAACAGAGGCAAAATGATTGTGCCGATTTTTAGTCCCTTTGACCGATGAAGTAACCGCCCCACACCGTTTATGTGATCGGCGTGTGCATGCGAGATGAATAGGAAGTCCAGTTTGCGGCCAACACCAACTTTGGCCACATAGCCATCGATTTCCCGATCACATTCGTTGCGATAATGGGCCATCGCGCCGCAATCGTAGACATATCTAGCCAGCACAGTTCGACCGTCTTTCAATTCGGCGCCATGAAAGAAGCCCTGACCTACCGCTTTCTGCGCTCTTCTGTTGCGAAACATTCTTTTTCCAGACCTCACCCGCAACTCGCACAACTCTGATCGCTTAAGAGTAAGCTCCAAACGTCCCCATTGTTATAAGTGAGCCGCACTTTCTAGGGCCCGGAATGGGATAATCTAAGATTTACTCCGCCGCGATCTGTCTTTGCGGATCGGCGATGTTGTGCGGGGCAAGATCCTGCCAGCGTTCGCCTTGCGGTATTTCGGTATCGGCGACTGCTGCCACCTTCGACACATCGGGCAGCGGCAACGGATCGTCGCCGCCCGCGACACGCCGTGCCGCATCGAGCAGAATGCGTCTCAGATGCACGACCGCGCCGTCGGCGGGCACGAGATGTTCCTTGGAACGATCGAAGATCGGCCCCATCGACAAGGCCATCGCGCCGTCTTCCGGTTCGAAGCCACGAAAGCCCGACCAGCTTTCGCGCGAACGCATCTTGGCGCGATCCTGGCCGAAGCGGTTGGCCCAGGTCGCCTTCCAATGACGGTCGGTTTCCGACCAGAAGCGCGGATCGTCCAGCCCCGACATATAAAGATTGCGCGCGCGGTTCTTCGAATGCGGCCCATAAGCCACCAAGAACGTGCTGGTATGTTCGTCGTCGACCGGAACTTCGAAAAGCGTGGCCATGCGCTCGGGCGCCGGGATGATACGCGCGCACGGCATGATGAAAGGCACGATGCGAATGCTTTGGCCGCCCTGCTCGCCCTTGCGGATGGCGGCATAATGAAAACCGAACTGCGTCGTTTCGATACTAAGGCTCGGCGCGTTGTCATCGACCGCGATACCACCCGGATTGTTCGGATCGTCGCTGCGCGTGAAAGCGCCGTGCTGCCAGCCGGGGCGCGCGAAATCGGCATGCAGGATGCCGACATGCGAGGAATCCATGCCGCCTTCGAGCAATTGCAGATAATTGCAATCGAGATCGACGCGGAAGATGTACATCCCATCGACTGGGTGATGCATGAAGGCGTAATCGGGAAACGCCGGTTCCTTTTCCTTCGGCCCGAAATAACCCCAGATCAAGCCGCCCGCTTCGCGGATCGGATAAGAGGGCGCCTTGAAGCCCTTCTTGAAATGCGGATCGGGATGGTTGGGCGTATCCAGCAATTGCCCATCAGCCGCGTATTTCCAGCCGTGATAGAGACAGCGGATGCCGCAATCTTCGACCCGCCCCAAGGCGAGCGAAGCGCCGCGATGCGGGCACAATTCATCGAGCAGGCCCAACGTGCCGTTGCTGTCGCGAAAAGCGACGTAATCTTCGCCGCAGAAGCGTACGCGCAAGGGATCGCTGTCTTTATCGGCCAATTGCTTGGCATCGGCGATGGGCGACCAGTAGGAACGGAACACCTGCCCCATGGCAGTGCCGGGCCCGACGCGAACGAGCAGTTCGTTGTCTTCCTTGCGCATGAAAACCTCCATGTTGGTTCGGCGACGCCCATCCTCGCATTGCGAAGACGCAATGACGTCGCTTTGCCATGCCCATCTGTGCGGGCGTTGACATAACGCTACCGCGTTCTGCTCCCGCGCGCTAGGCTCTCGACCATGCCAAAAGACAACGAACGCAATCATCAAGACGTGATGGCCGAACTGGTGCCGCTCAACGGCGCGCAGGTCCTCGATATCGGCTGCGGCAACGGGCGGATCACCCGGTTGATCGCGGCGCTGGGCGCCCATGTGATCGGCATCGACCCGGGCCCGAGCCAGCTCGCCAAGGCCAAGGAATTGGCGCCCGCCAACGGCGAGCGCTATATCATGGGTGTGGCCGAAGACCTGCCGGCAGCCGATGCGAGCGCCGACGTCGCGTTCTTTTTCAACAGCCTGCACCATGTGCCCGTGCCCGCCATGGATGCCGCCTTGGACGAAGCGCACCGTGCGTTGAAGCCCGAGGGCTGGTTATTCATCGCCGAGCCGTTGGCCGAGGGGCCACAATTCCTCATGCAGCAACCCCTGAGCGACGAGACCGCAATCCGCGCCGAAGCCTATGCGGCGATCGGGCGCGCCAAGACGCGTGGCTTCGTCGAGGTGAGCGAAAGCCGCTACACCGCCGACGGCAAACATACGGATTATGAATCCTTCCGCGACGGATCGATTTCGATCAGCCCGGCACGCGCGGCCTTGTTCGCCGAGCGCGACGCCGAGATGCGCGCGCGTTTCGAACGTTATGGCGAGAAACGCGCCGACGGCTGGCATTTCGCCAGCCCCATCCGCGTCAACATATTGCGGAAACGTGCCTGACGTTTCGCCCCGCGCGGCCCTCGCCTTCGATCTCGGCTTGGCCGCGCATCGCCAGGGCGATTTCGCCACGGCACTCGCGCGCTTCAGCGAAGCTTATGAAGCCGCGCCCGATTGGCCGGACGCCGGCACGGCGCTGGCGCATACGCATGAACGATTGGGCGAAATCGATGCGGCTTACCGGATCGGCTTCGCCTGTGCCCGATTGGGGGCGCCGAGTGAAACGCTGATCACCGTGCTGACGGGATTGCTCGACAATTATCCGCCGCCCAACTGGCTGACCGCCGAGGATTTTGCACCCGTCTTAAAGATTGCAGGACGTGACACACGCTTGTTCGCGCGCGCCGCGTTGAGCGCCCTAGTCCGCGAGCCGCCGTTACGCGACGCGCTTACAATCGCGCAAGCGCAAGGCTTCGCTGCAGCCGCCGACTGGGCATTGTCGCCGGCCGGACGTGCGTTGATCGAGAACGAGACGTTGCTGCGGGCGTTGCGCGCCGGCCCTAACAGCGAACCGGCCCTCGAACTTCTGTTGACCGCAATCTGGCAGCGCGTGAATGACGATCCCGCGCTCGCTACGCTGGCCGTAACCTTGGCCGCACAATGTGCGCTGAATGAATATGTCTGGGCGCCGCAAGCCGATAGGCACGCCGCCACGTCGATAGGATTCAACGATCCGACATCGCGCGCGGTCGCCCGGCAATACGAAGATCACCCCTATCCGGCGTGGCGTCATGTCGATCTGCCGCCCGCCGGCAGCCAGCGCGCGCAATTGCGTTCTCTGCAACGCAAACACGGTTTAGCGGAAACACCGGAGCATCCGCGCGTGCTGATCGCAGGCTGCGGCACCGGTCAACAGGTCGTGCAGATGGCGACGACGCTCGGGCCCCATGCGCGCATCGTCGCCTGCGACCTCAGCGCCGCGAGCCTCGCCTACGCACAACGCAAGGCGACCGAGCATGGCATCGACGGCGTTGAATTTCGCCAAGCCGATATCCTCGATCTCGCCACATGGACCGAGCGTTTCGATATCGTCGCCTGCACGGGCGTGCTGCATCACATGCAGGACCCGCGGCGCGGCTGGCGCATCCTCACCGATCTGACATTACCCGGCGGCGCGCAGTACATCGCGCTTTATTCGGCGCTGGCCCGCACCGGCTTGGACGACATCCGCCGGCGCTTTCCGCCCGATGCCTCGCTCCCCATCGACGCGCGCATCCGCGATTTCCGCCGCCGCGTGCTGCAAGCCCACGCCTTCGATTGGCAAGCGAGCGGTCTGACCTGGACCGATTTCTTCACCATGGGCGGTTGCCGCGATTTGCTGTTCCACGCGCACGAAGATCGCTACACCATCGCGCGTCTTGCCGAAGATCTAAATGTGCTCGGCCTACAATTCCTGGATTTCAACCTGCCATCATCAGCAGCGCGCGATTTCGCGGACGCACGCGACGACCTGACCGCGTGGGACACGTACGAACGCGCGCATCCCAACACCTTCACACGCATGTATCAGTTCTGGTGCGCCAAACCGGCTTAGACGTCAGCTGGCGGTAGTGACCGGCCGAGCAGCATGTCGGCGGCCTTTTCGCCGATCATGATGGTCGGCACATTGGTGTTGCCGCTGGGCTCATCCGGCATGATGGAGGCGTCGGCGACACGCAAGCCGTCGATCCCATGCACGCGCAATTGCGCATCGACCACCGCGTTGGGCCCGACGCCCATGGTGCAGGTGCCAACCGGATGATGACGATGCGTCGTCGTGCGGCGCACATAATCGGCGATGTCCTTATCGCTCGATATCTTCGCACCCGGCACGCGCTCGCCATCGACCAGATCGGCGAGCGGCTTGTGCGTGAACAGATCGCGGCTGATCTTGATCGCGCGCACCATGGTGTCGACGTCGGCGTGCTCGGTCAGCATGTTGAGCTGTACGCGCGGCTTATCGAGCGGATTGTTGGAGCGCAGCTTCATCCAGCCGCGCGAGACCGGATGCAGCAAACCGCCGCGCGCCGTGATGCGATGGATCGGCTGCTTGCCGATGCCGGGAAACCAGAAACCGGAATCGAGATTGAGCGTCGTGTAGATGATCTGAATGTCGGGGCGCGCCAGCTCGGGCAAGGAGCGCACATAGATATTGGCCGCCGTGTTGTTGGTGGCGAACGCGCCGGTCTTGAAGGCCAGCCATTCGAGCGCATTGAGCGCCGCGCGATCGAGCCGCAGATGACGCAACGGCGTATCGGTGATCTTGGCTTTGTAGACGACGGCGAAGTTCGGATGATCGGACAGATTCTGCCCGACGCCCGGCAGATCGAGGATCGGATCGATGCCCATCTCGCGCAGATGATCGGCCGGCCCGATGCCCGACAGCATCAGCAATTGCGGCGTATTGTACGATCCGCCCGACAGCACGACCTCGCGGCTCGCACGCGCGATCACCGTCTTGCCGTCCCGCACATATTCAACACCGACGGCGCGTTTGTTCTCGATCAGCACACGCGTCGTCTGCGCGTGCGTGGTGATCGTCAGGTTCGGCCGGCTCATGGCGGGATGCAGATAGGCGCGCGCCGTGCTGGCGCGTTTGCCGCCGCCGATGGTCGATTCGATATGGCTGAAGCCTTCCTGCGCCGCGCCATTGTAATCCGGATTGTGCGGAAAGCCCGCCGCCTCCGACGTCGCCTTGAAGACGTCGTACATCAAGTCCGGCGCATCCATCTTGGTCACGCCGACCGGGCCGCCCTTGCCGTGATAGGTGCTGTCGCCGCTCCAATGATTTTCCATGCGCTTGAAGTAGGGCAGGACGTCGGCATAGCTCCACCCGTCCAGGCCGCTTTGGCGCCACAGATCGTAATCGAGGCGATTGCCGCGCACATGAACCATGCCGTTGATCGACGATGAGCCGCCCAGCACGCGGCCGCGCTGAATATAGAGCGACCGGTTGAACAGGCCCGGTTCCGGCTCGGTCGCGTATTGCCACAGGATCGGCTTATGGCTCCACGCTTTCGGAAAGGCGAGCGGCACATGGATCAGGATATTGCGATCCGGCCCGCCGGCTTCGAGCAGCAGGACTTTGACGTGCGAATCCTCGCTGAGGCGCGCGGCGACGACGGCGCCGGCGGAACCCGCGCCGACGACGATATAGTCATAGTTCAAGTTTGTATCGGACACGTGTACTCCGAAAGCTTCTTGCCGTCGTCCGCCAGTTGTTTCAACAGTCCGGACGGCTTCATCCAATCCCCGTAGACTTTATGGAGCGCCTCAACGGTCGCGTAGACCTTCTTGAGGCCCACGAGATCGCCGTGGAACATAGGCCCGCCGCGATGACGTGGGAAACCGTAGCCATAGTGCCAGATCACATCGATATCGGCGCCGCGGATGGCGAGCTTTTCATCCAGCACATGCGCACCCGTATTGGTCAGCGCGGCCAGATAATTGGTCAAGATCTCGTCGTCGCTGAACGCGCGGCGCGTGATGCCCAGCTCCTTCGACGTCTCGACGATCATCTGTTCGATGACGGACGACGGCACGCCGGTGCGCGAGCCTTCCGGATAGTCATACCAGCCCGCTTTGGTCTTCTGGCCGAAACGGCCCAGCGCCGCCACCTTGTCCATCAGTACGGGATGGCGGCGGCCTTGATAAAGTTTCTTCTGGCCTTTGCGGATGGCGACGCCGACATCGACGCCGGCAAGGTCATTGACCGCGAAGACGCCCATGGGGAAGCCGTAATCGTAGAGCACCTTATCGACCTGCCAGGGCAGTGCGCCCTCCTCGACCATGAATTCGGCGATGCGGCGCGCCACATGCAGCATGCGATTGCCGACGAAACCGTCACCGACGCCGACCAGCACGCCGATCTTATCGAGCGCCTTGGAGAGATTCATCACCGTGGCGACGGTTTCTTTCGACGCCTTGGCCGTGCGGACATTTTCGACCAGCTTCATCACATTGGCCGGACTGAAGAAATGCACACCAACGACCTTGTCCGCGCGCTTGGTAGCGGCCGCGAGTTCGTTGATGTCGAGCGAGGACGTGTTGGAGGCGAGCACCGCATCGGGCTTCGCCGTCGCATCGAGGGTTTTGAAAATCTCTTTCTTGAGATCCATGTCCTCGAACACCGCCTCGATGACGATGTCCGCGCCATTGAGGGCGAAGAAATCTGTCGATCCGGTGATCAGGCCCATGCGCGTGTCCATGGCGTCTTGGGTCAGGCGGCCACGCTTCACTTGGCCGGCGTAAAGGCCCTCGACCTTTTTCAGGCCGGCATTGAGCTGTTCGTCGGTGACGTCGACGATGGTGACCGGAATGCCCGCATTGGCAAAGCACATCGCGATACCGCCACCCATGGTGCCGCTGCCGACCACACCGGCGGATTTGATGGCAGCACCTTTCACGTCCTTCGGCAGATCAGGGATCTTCGCGACCTCGCGTTCAGCGAAAAACATGTAGCGCATCGCCTTTGCTTTATCGGAATCGCGCAAGGCCACAAAGGTTTTGCGTTCGTATTCCAAGCCTTCGAGCAGCGGCTTGGTGGCGGCGGCCTCGACGCAATCGACGGCAGCGGTGAAATGTTCGACGCCGCGCGCTATGGCGGCGGCCTTTTTGCGCGCTTCCGCGAATTTGGTGGCATCCCAGCCACTCAGCCTGTCGTTGCGTGCACCGGTCGGGCGCGGCCCTCCGGTTTTGGCGAGCGCATCGGCCAAGGCGACAGCACGCGCCACGATGTCGTCGGTGACAAGCTCGTCAGCAATGCCGAGTTCGACGGCTTTTTCCGCCGAGATCGGATCGCCGTCGAGGATGAGATCGAGTGCGGCCCCGATACCAATCAGGCGCGGCAGGCGTTGCGTGCCACCGGCCCCCGGAATGAAGCCCAATTTTACCTCGGGCTGGCCGACCTGCGTGCCTTTCGCGATCAGGCGGTAATGGCACCCCATGGCGAGCTCGAGCCCGCCGCCGAGTGCCAGACCATTGATCGCGCAGACAACGGGTTTGGGTGAATCCTCGATGCCTTTGATCATATCGTGCAGTTCGGGCACGTCAGCTGGTTTGGGCAGGTTGAATTCGCGGATGTCGGCGCCGGCGACGAACATGCGCCCCGCCCCCGTCACCACCACGGCTTTGCAGTTGGGATCCTTCATGGCCGCCTTGATCGCATCGTCCATGCCTTTGACGACGGCGAAAGACAGCGCATTGGCAGGAGGATTGTTGATGGTTACGACGCCAATGGCGCCCACCATCTTCAGCTCGACAACATCGGTCATGGAATTTCTTTCACGCTGCCTTTTTGAAACGATCCCGATCGTGCGGCTGCATCAGATCAAGCTCCGGTCCCTTCGGCACGATGCCCGACGGGTTGATATGCGGCATCAGGTGATAATAGCCGCGCTTGATGTGATAGAGGTTGGTCGCCTCCGCCACGCCAGGGTGTTGGTAGAGTTCCAGCGTGAAGTTCCACAGATTCGCATATTCGTAGATATGCTTCTTATTGCATTTGAAATTGCCGTAATAGACGGGATCGAAGCGGATCAGGGTCGAGAACAACCGCCAATCGGCCTCGGTTAACGCCGCGCCGCAGAGATAACGCTGGCGCCCCAGCCGCGCATCGAGATCGTCGAGTGCGCCGAACAGTTTGTCGTAAGCTTCTTCGTAAGCGTCCTGCGTGGTCGCGAAGCCGCAGCGATAGACGCCGTTGTTCACGTTGGCATAGACCAGCGCATTGATGTCATCGATCTCGGCGCGCAATGCTTCGGGGTAATAATCGACCGTTTCGGGCACCACCTTGCGGAAGGCCGAATTGAACATCCGGATCAGCTCGGACGATTCATTGTTCACGATGGTCTGACGTTCCTTGTCCCACAAGCAGGGCACGGTGATCGAGCCGGTATAGCGCGGGTTCGCCTTGGTATAGACCTCGTGCAGCCGGAAGACATGATTGACCTCGTCGGCGACCGTTCCTGGCTCATCGGTATAGGTCCAGCCTTCGTCCTTGCGATCGGAGCCCGCGATGGCGATGGAGATAACGTCCTCTAGGCCCTTTAATTTACGAAACAGCACCGTGCGATAGGCCCACGGACAATTGTGCGTCACATACAGGTGGTAGCGGCCCTTCTCGGCCTTGAAGCCAGCGCCGCCCGATGGGCCCGCCGAGCCATCCTCGGTGATCCAATTGCGAAACACGCTGTCGGGGCGCTGGAACGCGCCCTGCACGGTGCGCGGCGTGGCGTCATTATCCCACTTGCCGTCGACGAGGATTCCCAAGACCGCCCCCTGAAGTTTGGTTAATCTTATGCGTCGCCATCACAGGACGCGAGAGGATTCATGCTCTACATCATCAGTTGCTGGGAGAAACCCAATCAGGCCGCGACCGTCGCCGCAATCCGCGAAACCCACCAACATTACCTGCACGAGACGGGCAAACACCTCGTCCTCGCCGGTGGGATGCTGACCGAGGACGGCAAGGGCCGCTTGGGCAGCGTCTATCTGCTCAACATGCCCAACCGCAAAACGGCCGAAGATTGGTTGGCGGCCGAGCCGTTCAACAAGGCCGGCATCTTTCATAACTCGACTATCGAAAAGATGCGCCGTGGCCATTGGCATCCGGAGAACGCGCCACAGACCGCCGACGGAGAATAGGTACCGACGTCAAGACGCGTCGGCATGTCAAATCCGCCCACCTTTTGTCACAGGCTTTGAACGCTCAAGCCTCGCTCCATTGCCGACACTTGCTCACGAACCGGTGATGAAGGCGGAGTGGACGTATGAATGGCTTTGGCGATCTCTCTCGTGGGGGAGGATTGGGCGTTTTTTATGGATGTCGATGGCACGCTCATCGAGATCGCGCCGACGCCTGCCAAGGCCAAGGCCACCCCTGAAACTATCGGCCTGCTGGAACGGCTGAACCTGCGGTTCGGCGGCGCCGTCGCCCTGGTCAGCGGGCGCCCGATCGCCGGCATCGATCAGATATTCGATCCCCTGAAGCTGCCGGCCGCCGGGTTGCACGGCATCGAGCGGCGCACTTCGCAGGGTAAGTTCGTCCGCGCGACCGTCCAACATAAAGCGATCGACGAGGCGCGCGCGGCGCTCAACGGCATCGAACACGGCCTGCCCGGCGTACTGATCGAGGACAAAGGCGACACCATCGCCATCCATTACCGCCTGGCGCCGCACTTCGAAGAAGCCGTGATGACCGAGGCCCGCAAGATCGTGCTGCGCGCCGAAGGCGGTCTCGAACTGTTGCCCGGCAAGATGCTGGCCGAACTGCGCCCGCCCGGACCCAACAAAGGCAGCGCGGTTGCCGATTTCATGGCAGAGGCGCCGTTCGAAGGACGCAAGCCGATCTTCATCGGCGACGACACGACCGACGAGGACGGCTTTCACGCGGTCAACAATCTCGGCGGCTACAGCATCCGCATCGGCCACGAACGCGTCGGCAGCGCCAAACACCTGATGCGCGATGCAGCACACCTGCACGCCTTTCTCACCATGCTTGTCACAAGGCCCGTCCATGGCCGAACTTGATCTCGCCGTCATCGGCAATTGCAACTTCAGCGCGCTCGTCAATATGTGGGGCCGCATCGTGTGGTCTTGCCTGCCGCGCGTCGACGGCGATCCGGTGTTCTGCAGCCTGCTCGACAAGAAGGGCGCGGAAGCCGAGTTCGGCTTCTGCGACATCGACCTCGAAAACCTGTCGAGCACCGAACAATCTTACATCCCGAACACCGCTGTATTGGTGACGCGCCTCTATGATACCAACGGCGCCGGCATCGAGATCACCGACTTCGCGCCGCGCTTCAAACAATTCGGCCGGATGTTCCGCCCGGCGATGGTGATGCGCCAGATCACGCCGCTGAAGGGCCATCCGCGCATCCGCATCCGCGTGCGCCCCGCCGTCAATTACGGCGAAAACCGCCCGGAAGTGTCGTGGGGCAGCAACCATATCCGCTACATGCTACAGGAACAGACTCTGCGCCTGACGACGGACGCGCCGGTATCGATGGTGCGCGAAGAGGTCCCATTCCTACTCGAAAGCCCGCTGTCGCTGATCCTCGGCCCCGACGAGACGTTCAATGGGCCCATCCCGATGACGGTGCGCGAATTCCGTGAACAGACCATCGACTATTGGCTGGAATGGGTGCGCTACCTCGCCATCCCGTTCGAATGGCAGAACGAGGTGATCCGTGCCGCCATCACGCTCAAACTCTGCAACTTCGAAGAAAGCGGCGCCATTGTCGCCGCACTCACGACATCCGTGCCCGAGGCCGCCGGCACGATCCGCAATTGGGATTATCGCTATTGCTGGCTGCGCGATGCGTTCTTCGTCGTCCATGCGCTCAATCGGCTGGGCGCCACGCGCACGATGGAAGATTATCTGCGCTACATCACCAATATCGCGGCCGGGTCGGTCAGTGGGCATCTACAGCCGGTCTATGGCGTGACCTATGAGGCCAAGCTGACGGAACGCATCGTCGAGAGCCTGGGCGGCTACCAGGGCATGGGGCCGGTGCGCGTCGGCAACCAGGCTTACGAGCATATCCAGAACGACGTCTATGGCAGCGTCATCCTCGCCGCGACGCAGATGTTCTTCGATCAGCGCCTTGATGCGCCCGGCGACGAACGCATGTTTGCGCTGCTCGAACGGATCGGCGAACAGGCGCTCGGCGTGTGGGATTCTCCCGATGCGGGCTTGTGGGAATTTCGCCATATCGCGCGCGTGCACACATTTTCAGCCGTCATGTGCTGGGTGTCGTGCGATCGCCTCGCCAAGATCGCCGACCGGCTGCGCCTGGTCGAGCGCGCAGCCTATTGGCACCAAAACGCCGACAAGCTGCACGCCGAGATCGACGAGCGCGCCTGGAACGACGAGGGCGGCTTCTATGCCACCGCGTTCGACAGCGACGATGTGGACGCGAGCCTGCTGCTGATCGAACAATTGGGCTTCGTCGATGCGAAGGATCCGAAATTCGCGGGCACGGTCGAAGAGATCGAACGCAAGCTCAAACACGGCGATATGATCTATCGCTATGTCACGCCCGACGATTTCGGCTTGCCGCAGACCGCCTTCACCGTCTGCACCTTCTGGTATATCGACGCGCTGGCGGCCCTCGGGCGCAAGGATGAAGCCCGCGTTCTGTTCGAGAAATTACTGTCGATCCGCAATCATGCAGGACTGTTGTCCGAGGATGTCGACACGACGACCAATCAGCTGTGGGGCAATTTCCCGCAGACCTATTCCATGGTCGGCATCATCAATACCGCCATGCGCCTCAGTAAATCGTGGGAGGAAGGTTTGTGACCAGCCGTCTGGTTGTCGTCTCCAACCGATTGGCGGTGGTGCGCGAGGGTGAGAGCCCTGTCGGCGGGCTAGCCGTCGCCGTGCATGCGGCCTTGAAGGATCAAGGCGGCATCTGGTTCGGCAGGAGCGGCGAGACGGTGGCCACACCGTCGTCTGCCGCCACCATCACGCATGACGATCACATGACCTATGCGACCATCGATCTGACCCGACGCGAACACAATGAATATTACTCAGGCTTTGCCAACAGCGTGTTATGGCCGTTGTTTCACTATCGCATGGGGCTGGTGGACTATCGTCGCGACGATTTCGACAGCTATTTCCGGGTCAATCAGCGCTTCGCGCGCGGCATAATCCCGCTGTTGCAGCCCGACGATACGATCTGGGTGCACGACTACCATCTGATCCCGCTCGGTCAGGAATTGCGCCGCGAAGGTGTGACGCAAAAGATCGGCTTCTTCCTCCACACGCCGTTCCCGGCCGAGGAACTGGCGGCGATCCTGCCGCGCCATGCGCAGCTGTTCCGCCCCATGCTGGCGTATGATCTCGTCGGTTTTCAAACCGAGGGCGACCGCTCCGCCTTTCTGCATTATATGCAGAGCGAGATCGGCGCCGAGATCGGGTCCGACGGCACCGTGCAAACCCCGAGCCGGACGACACAGACCGGTGTTTTCCCGATCGGCATTGAAACCAGCGAGATCGTGGCGGCCGGCCAGAAGGTCAAATCGTCGCCTAAAATCCGCCGCATCCGGCGTGAGATATCGGACCGCACGATGATCATCGGCGTTGATCGGCTCGATTACAGCAAGGGCCTAGTGGAACGTTTCCGCGCTTTTGAGCGATTGCTGGATGTCTATCCGGACGAACGCAATCGCGTCACCCTGATGCAGATCGCGCCGCCGTCGCGCACCAATGTGCGCAGCTATCGCCAGATCCGGCGCGAATTGGAAAGTGCGGCCAGCGAGATCAATGGGCGGCTCGCGGATTTCGATTGGGTGCCGATCCGCTATATCAACCGCAGCTACGGCCAGGACGATCTCGTCGCCTTCTATCGCAGCAGCCCGATCGGGCTTGTGACCCCATTGCGTGACGGCATGAATCTCGTCGCCAAGGAGTATGTCGCGGCGCAGGATCCGGAAAATCCGGGCGTCTTGGTGCTGTCGCGCTTCGCCGGTGCGGCGCGCGAATTGACCGGCGCCTTGATCGTCAATCCGTTCGATACCGACGAAGTCGCCGAAGCGATCCGCATCGCGCTGCACATGCCGCTGGAAGATCGCGTGCGACGCTGGAAAGGCATGATGGAACGGCTGCGCCGCCAGGACGTCCATGCCTGGCGGCGGCAGTTCCTCGATGCGCTTGCGGCGACGGCAACCTAGGCGGCGTTCCACCAGCCGTGGAAGCTGATCGGCAGGGAATACGCGAGCCGCACCTTGGCGATCGGCCCGGCGCCCACGGTAGCCGCATCGAAGATGGCGAAGAAGCTTTTCTGCGTCGCCCCATCCAGCACTTGCGTGATCAACCAGCCGTCATCCACGCCGCCATCGGGCTTGGCAGCGAACACCGGTTCGCCGACCGCGCTGGCCGCACCGAAATCATAGGCCTGCTCGGCGCCGGTTTCGAAATCGAAACGCTTCACGCCGGTATTGATCGCATGCAGTCCGCCCGCGCTCATATAGCCGATGCGATGCGCCAAGGTCGCCAGACGCGGATCGACAATGGGGAATTCATGCGTATCGGCGCTGATGATTTCTTCGCGCAATTTGCCGTCGCGCAAGTTCATGCGATAGCGGCGTAACGTGCCGGCTTCCTTCGCCGGCGCCAACTTGCCCTGCATGATCTGATACAACAGCGCATCGTGCCCGACGAAATGATCCGGCGCGTTATAAGCGACAAAGTCGGCGACGATCTCCTCACCGCGCTCGAACGCATTAAGCGCGTGCCACATGAAGGCGCCGGGTGCTTCGAAGGTTCGCGTGGCACCGCCGTCGCGCGGCACCAAAAGAACCTGCGTTCCCTCTTCGCCGTTCCACTTCATGCTGTCGATATAGGTCGATGTCCCCGCCAGAAGACCGAACATCGAGATGAACAGCGGCTGCAGATGGAAGACGAAATAGTGCTCGGTCGCGAAGAAGTCGTGGATATAGACCTGACGCGGGCTTTCGATGATCTGGTGCGACTTCAACACGCCGTCCGCGCCGTGCACGATGGCATGCAGCCTCATCTTGCGGCCATGGGTGACACCGACGAGCAACCATTCGCCCGTCACCGGATCGATCTTGGTGTGCGCCTTGATCATGAATTGGTGCGCCGGATCGCCGAGTTGCTTGCCGCCGATGGTCGCCAGGCTTTCCGGATCGAGCGTGTAGGCCGGGCTCACTTCATCCAGCGCGTAAAGTTCGCCGTTGAAGGGATAGACGGTCACACCAGCTTGGCTCCCGGTATGCGGCTGGAAAAAGTTGGCCGCTAGGCCGCCGGGCTTACGCAGCGACCAGCTGTTTTCGAGATAGCGTCCGGCGGCGGCTTCTTTCTCAAACCGTTCGGTGCGCACAAAGGCATTCTGATAGTGCGCTTCGCCGTTAGCGAACGAGAGACGCTGTACTAGGCCGTCGCCGTCGAGCAGATGCGGCTTACGCACGCCGCCCCGTTCGAACAGGCCGGGGCCATTACGATAAAGCGAGCCGGTCAGGCCGGCGGGTAGGTCACCCTCGACCTCGGGCGCGTAATCGCGCCCGCCGATTTCCGATTTGCCGAGCAGGGTCAACCATTCAGGTGCGTTTTGCGCGGTGGGCAAGGCGGCCTCCGTTCCATTCAAGCCGGTGGCGGTGACGGCGACCGTGGCGAGGCCGGCGGCCCCAAGTTTCAAGGCGTCGCGGCGGGTGGGGTTGATGCTGTTCATTGGTTAATCTCCTATCTTAACGTTGTTAAGATCATAGCGTTTATCTTTACACTGTCAAGATTGTTTTTTATGATCAGGTCACAGCCGCCCAAATCCAGGATTCCCCATGCCCCGCGCCAAAAAACCGCAACCCGACACCGCCAAGCCCGAAGCCAACTATCATCACGGCGATCTGCGCACGGCCCTGATCGCGGCGGCGCGCCATATCCTGGAGACCGAGGGCCGCGAAGCCTTGTCCCTGCGCGCGGCGGCCCGCGCCGCCGGGGTGTCGCAAGCCGCGCCCTATCATCATTTCGCCAGTAAGGAAGCGCTGCTTGCCGCCATCGCGGCGCAGGGCTTCGACGAGCTGGCCGATGTCATGACCGAACGGATGGCCAAGGAGCCCGATCCGATCGCGCGGCTGAATGCGAGCGGCGTCGGCTATGTCGCCTTCGCGGTGAACAATCCGGAAATTTTCGCGCTGATGTTCGGCGGACTGACGAGCCAGGTCTCCGGCGAGCCGGCGTTGCGCGAATCAGGCGGGCGCGCCTACGGCGTCCTGCAAGACGCGATCATGGAATCACAGAAGGCGAAAGGCCGCACGGCAGCGGATGGACCGCTCGCCGGGCTCTGGTCGTGGTGCGGGGTGCACGGTCTCGCCAAATTGGTCATCGAGCAGAAACTCGATCCCAAAAAATATGGCGCACCCAGTGCGGAGGCCTTGGCCGCCGCGATGCTGGCGCGCGTAAATACTTAAAGCAGCTCGATCGCGGAATCGACGATCAGCTTCACGCCGGTGAGCCCTAACAGCACCAGCACGACCTTGTAGAACATCGCGGGCGATAGGCGGCGCTGGATCCACCAGCCGATGGCCAGACCGACCGGCACGAGCGGCATCAATGCAAAGGATGTCGCGACATTGCTGAGATTGAGTTGCCCCAGCCACCAGAACGGCACCAGCTTGAAATAATTCACATAGGCGAAGAAGAACGCCGTCGTGCCGAGGAATATCTCCTTATCCAGCCGCTGCGGGATCATGTAGATGCTATAAGGCGGCTGACCGGCATGCGAGATGAAACTGGTGAAGCCCGCGACGGCGCCGCAGATATTGCCCTTCACCACGTTGGTGCCGGACGGCACGATTTCCTTCTTGCGGATCATCGGCAGGAATTGCGCGACCGCAAACCAGATCGACACACCACCGACCAACGCCTTCACCACCGCGCCATCGAGATAGCGGAAGGTGAAGGTGCCGATGAGCATGCCGACCGTCGCACCGGGGATCAGGATCTTGAGGTTGCGCCAATCCCATTTGCCGCGAAACACCCACAGGCCGAACAGATCACACAGGCACAGGATGGGCAGCAGGATCGCGGTCGCCTGCGGCACCGTGATGGCGAAGCTCATCAAGGACACGCCGAGCGCATTGCTGCCGCCGATGCCTGTCTTGGTGATGCCGACCATGAGCACGGCCGGGATCGCCAAGGCGTAGAACAGCGGATCGGTTATGAGGGGAAGGTCGAACACGAAACGACAGACGCTTCAGTGGATCAATGCGTCCTCAATCCGTCGCCAGACCGGCCGCTTCGACCCCCGTCTTAGCCGCCAGTTCGTCATTGTCGGACGTGTCGCCGGTCACGCCGACCGCGCCGATGACTTCGCCGTCGGCGGCCTTGATCAGGATACCCCCGGCAACCGGGATGACCTTACCGCCCGACGCCGCCGCCAGTGCATTGGCGAAATGCGGGCGCTGCTGCGCCATGGTTTCGATATTGCGCGACGCCATGCCCATGCCGACCGCGCCGTAAGCTTTGCCGAAAGCGATCTCGAACCGCAGCACGCTCGAATTGTCGGCTTTCTTGAACGCGACAAGGTTGCCGCCCGCATCGACCACGGCGGCCGACAGGGGGCGCATCTTGGCATCCACACCCTTTTTCATCGCGACATCGATGATTGTGTTCGCCTGTTCGAGCGTCAGCTTGGCCATGATTCCCCCCGCAGTGATTGGATAGCGCTTGTGAAGTCTACCGGCCCGGCCGGGGGCGAACCACCCCTCTCGCGGTGGCTTTTGCAACAAGAGTAGGGTACGTCCCAATCTATGGGCAGAATCCGCTTTATGGCGTTTCCCGGATCGGCTAATCGGAAAGCAGCACGTTCTTCCGGAGTATCCCAGCCTCATGCTTGCCACCGATATCGCGCCTTCGCTTCTGGCAACCCCCGACGATTTCAAACGCGGGATGCGTCAGTTGGCGGCGGGGGTCAACGTCATCACGGTCGCCGGCGGGGGCTTGCGCGACGGACTAACCGCCACCGCCGTCTGCTCTATCTCGGCCGAGCCGCCGCACCTGCTGGTCTGCGTCAATGCAAGCGCCGCCGCCCATGGGCCAATCCATAAAACAGGCTCGTTCTGCCTCAATGTGCTGGCCCACGACCAGGAAGCGATCGCCAAACGCTTCGCCAACATGGACGGCTCGGACCGCACGCAACGCTTCGATCTCGGCCATTGGTCGACGCTCTCGACCGGCTCGCCGGTGCTCGACGGCGCGCTCGCCAATTTCGACTGCATCGTGGTGCGCGAATTCGAGGCGGCAACCCATACCCTGTTCATGGGCCGCGTCCTCGCGGTGCGCACCAAGGACGACGGCACGCCACTGATCTACAGCAACGGGCGTTTTACCCGCACGGCTGAGTAGCGCTAAACTCACCCGATGGGTGATGCGATTGCCGAACTGAAAGACCTGATCGCCGAGAGCAAACACGCCGTGATCTTCACCGGCGCAGGCATCTCGACCGAATCCGGTATTCCCGATTTCCGCAGCCCGGGTGGCATCTGGACCAAGAACCAGCCGATCCAATTCCAAGACTTCATGGCATCGGAGGATGCGCGGCGCGAAACCTGGCGGCGCAAGATCGAAACCGACAAGGTGATGCTCGAGGCCAAACCCAACAAGGGCCATCTCGCCATCGCCAAGCTGATGCATCGCGGCATCGTGCAGGATTTGATCACACAGAATATCGACGGCCTGCATCAGATGGGAGGTGCGCCGGCCGAACGTGTCATCGAACTGCACGGCAACGCGACCTATGCCGCCTGCGTCACCTGCGGCGAACGGTTTGAGTTGGCACCGATCAAGCAGGCCTTCAGTGCCGACGGCACCCTGCCGGTGTGCGATTGCGGCGGGCCGGTGAAGACGGCGACGATTTCGTTCGGCCAACAGATGCCGCAAGAACCGATGCAACGCGCGAACGATGCCGCCAACGCTTGCGATCTGTTCATCGCGGTGGGTTCTTCGCTGGTCGTTTATCCCGCCGCCGGTTTCCCGCTGATCGCTAAGCAGGCCGGCGCGCAGCTCGTGATCATCAACCGCGATCCGACCGAGCAGGACCCGTACGCCGATCTGGTCATCAATGCCGAGATCGGGCCGACGCTTTCTAAAGTCGTGCCGCTGGATTAGCGGCGCAAGTTCACTTCACCCAATTGATATGGCCGGGATGGATGCCATAGGTCTGCATCGTGCCGTCGGTAATTTTCACGTCCCTAGTATGGACGAAGAAGGCCGGTGACGGCGCTACCGGCAAGCCATAGGCGCGGTCGGTGTACGTATCGAACAGCTTACGCCCCAAAGCTAGGCGGCGTTCCTGATTCATCTCGCCGTTGACCTCACGCGCCAGATCGAACAGTTCCTGGTCGCTGTGGAAATCCAGGCGATCGGGCTGCGCGATTAGGTTCAGCACGCCTTGCACATCCGGCATCGAGCCGGCGGGGAAGCCCGCCAAGGTCACCTGCACCTTGTCTTCGCGTTCCATCTTCAGATACGTGCCTGCCGGCACGCAGGCGATCGAGGTGCGCACACCGACCTGACGAAAATCCTCGGCGATCACTTCGGCGATGCGTTTGTATTTGGTGCCGGTGTAGCAGGTGATGTTGAGATCGAAGCCGTTGGGATAACCGGCCTCCGCCAATAGTCTCTTGGCGCCCGCGCGATCCTGCACCGGTAGGTCCTTTGTGTAGTCGCAGCCCGCCTGCTGCGGCTTCCAACAGAACGACGCTACCGGCGGGATGGACGCATCGCCGACGGCAACTTTGGTCAAAAGCGTCCGATCCATCGACATCATCAGCGCGCGGCGGACATTGACGTTGGCCAACGCCTTCTGCCCGGCGCGACCCAAGGCATCGAACGTCAGATAGATATAGGCGATGCGCTGGTCGATATGGGTCGCGAAACGCTTGTCCTTCGCCAGATCCTCGAGCTGATCGATTTCCGGATCGCGGATCATATCGACGCCATCGGCCAGCAATTGCGCCACCTGCGTCCCTGGATCCGGAATCGGCAGCAGATGGATGCGGCCGATATTGCCGACCGGCTTGGCGGCCACCTCATGTTTATAGCTCGCGTTCTTTTCCAGAACGATGCCCTTGTTGGTATCGACCTGGGTCGCGCGGAACATGCCGGTGCCGACAGGCGCGCGGCCGAACTGCATCCGATCGGCCAGCTTCGCGTTGATATGTTCGGGGTAGATGTCGGTTCCGGCGGCGAGACGCGCGAACGCGAACGGCGCCGGCCCCTTGGTGATCAAGCGCACCTGATAGGGACCGAGCTTGTCCACGCGCGCGATCCAATCCCAATTGCCACGGTTGCGGATCTTGCTGTTCGGATTGGCGAGCCAGTTGAGGCTGTCGACCACATCGTCGGCATCGAACTTCTCGCCGTCATGCCAGGTGACGTCTTCCTGCAGATCGAACTCGATGACCAGCGGATCGATCTGGCGCCACGCCTTGGCGAGCAGCGATTTGTAGGTGAATTCCTTTTCGTCGAACGCGACCAAGGTGTCGAACACCGCGCTGGTGACGAAATGGGTTTCAACGACATTGCCGGAATAATGATACGAGACGAAATCGATGGGGAATTTGAACGGCAGCCGCAACGTATCCTTGGATCGTTGCGCGGACGCGGGCGCCACTGCCATGCCCACCGCGATCGCTGCGCCGACCAAGCCGATCATGATGCGTTTCATGGCCGATGCCTTCTTTTAGATAAAGAAAAAGCCGGGCGACCGCAGTCAGCCCGGCTTTCATCATGCTGCTGAGCGCGGCGTCAGTTCCAGCTGAAATCGCCGGCCTGCACGCCTGGTGTCTGGATCGTGCCGCCACTGATCTTCACTTCCTTGCGCATCACGAACTGCGTCGGGATCGGTGCGACCGGCAACACATAAGCGCGTTCGGTATAGGCATTGAAGATCTTGCGATTGATCTCCATGCGCTTCGCGTCATCGACCTCGCCGAAGGATTGGTTGGCCCAATCGAAGATTTCCTTGTCGCCGTGGAAATCCAAGCGCTGCGGATCGGCGAACAGGTTGAGCACGCCGGCGACGTCGGCCATCGAACCCGCCGGGAAACCGGCCAGCACCATCTGGATCTTGTTCTGGCGCTTGAGGTTGAGATACGTGCCCGCCGGGACGCAATTGATTTTCGGCTGCAAACCGATTTGACGGAACTGCTCGGCCACGACGGTGGAGATGCGGGTATAACGCGTGCCAGTATAGCAGCTCACCTCGATTTCGAAGCCATTGGGATAGCCGGCTTCGGCCAGCAGCTTCTTCGCCTCCGCGATGTTCTGCTTGGGCAGTTCGACGGTGTAGTCGCAGCCCTGCTGGATACCCTTCCAGCACATGTTCGGCACCGGCGGGATCGGATCGTCGCCGACCGACATCTTGGTCGTCGCGTTACGGTCGAGCGCCAGGAACATCGCGCGGCGCACGCGCACGTCGGTCAGCGCCTTGTTGCCCGCCAGACCGGACGCGTCTATCGCCATGTAGACGTAGCTGATGCGTTGATCGACGAAGGAGGTGAAGCGTGCATCCTTCAACAGATCGGGCACCTGGGTGACTTCGGGTTCCTTGATGGCATCGACGCCGTCTGACAGCAGCTGCGCCATCTGCGTGCCCGGATCGGGGATCGCCAGCAGATGGATGCGGCCGATCTTGCCGACGGGGCGGCCGGGACCAGCCAGTTTGTAATCGGGGTTTTTGGTCAGCACGATGCCGGCATTGCTGTCGACCTGAGTTGCTCTATAGGGGCCGGTGCCGATGGGCGCACGGCCGAAATCCTTGCGGTCGGCGAGCTTGGTCGTGGCATGCGCGGGCCAGATGTCGCTGCCCGCGGTCAGGCGCGCCAGCGCATGCGGCGTCGGGCGCTTGTTGATCACGCGTACAGTGTGCGGGCCGGTCTTTTCGACCTTCTCGATCCATTCCCAGTTGCCGGCATTGGTGAGCTTGGCGTCGGGATTGATGAACCACATCAGGCTCTCGACCACGTCTTCGGGCACGAAGGCGTTGCCGTCGCTCCATTTCACATCGTCACGCAATTCGAACTCGATCGTCTTGGGATCGATCAGCTTCCACGACTTCGCGAGGCTCGGCATGAATTTCTTGGTGTCTTCATCGAACACGACGAGTGTGTCGTAGACCGCCATGGTCGAGAACTGCGTCTCGTTGATGTTACCGGAATAGGAGTACGAGATGAAATCGATCGGGAATTTGAGCGGAATGCGCAGATTGTCTTTCGCCTTCTGCGCAGCAGCCGAGCCGGCCACACCGACTGCGGCGACCATTGCCAATGCTGCAACCAGCATGGATCGTTTCATGACGTTCTCCCTGTTAGCTCTGCCCCGTTAGAAGCAATTGTTGCTTAAAGCATTGATAACAGAAAGCTGTGACCGGAAAAAGTCGGAAACTAAAATCGGAAGCTATTGCAACGTGCGTTCCGGTTCGGACAGATCGGCCTCGGGCGGCGGGGTTTCGCCCGACTGGTGATGGACCAGTTTCCACTGACCGTCCTCGCGCGCGAAGACATTGGTCGCGACCAAGGTGAATTGCCCAACGACTTCGTAACAGATGACAATGGCGCCATCGCCGTAAATCTCGGCCGAGGCCGCGTGCGCCTGCACCGCCTGCTGATTGGGATTGGCGAGAATCGAGCGCCAGCTTTGCATGACGGGTGCACGGCCCAACAGCGGCGGCCAACCCGGATGGATGCAGCTGATGCCGTCGCGCGACGACCAGATCGCGTCCATTGCGGCGATGTCGGATGTCTGAAAGGTCAGATAGAACGCATCGTTGGCGAATAGAACGGCGGCGGTCTCCGCGGCGGACGTCACAACTAAAATTCCGGCGTCCGCGCGGTGCGGCGCTGGCGCTCCAAGCGTTCGCTGCGCTGGACGTCGCCTTCGTCTTCCCAATAGACGCGAGCGACGCGACGCGCGAGACGAGCGCGCAGCATGTCTTCCGCCTTCATCAGATTGCGCTCGGTAATGCGCGACAGGCGTGCGAAGCCGTAAGCGAGATAAATTTCCAGCGCCTTGCCGAAGGCTTCGGCCGAACCTTCGAGATGTTCGGAATCTTCCGTCATGCGGCCGAGCAGATAAAGGGCGGAGCCCAGATTGTTCTGGCTCGCCGCCCACAGCAGCGGCGTTTCTTCGCGCGTGCGGACCTGCAACGCTTCCTGGCCGCATTGCACCGCGCGTTGTAGCAGTTCGATGCTTTTGGCCATGTCGCCCCACATCTGCAAGGCCAGACCGAGACCGCTTTTCGCTTCGCTCCATTTCAACGGCGCATCGGCGCGGGTGAACACCAGCAACGCCGATTGATAGGACGCGACAGCTTGTTTCAAGATGTCGGTATCGCTGCGGATCGAATCTACCTTGTAGAGTGCCGCGCCCAGGCACGATTGAATAGTCGCCCATTCCCACGGGAAGGTTTCCTGGGTGAAGATGTCGCACGCCTGACGGAAGCCGCCGATGGCGGCATCGAGCATGTCGACGTCGCGCGAGCGCTCACCCAGATATTGGCGCACGCGCGCCAGGTGATAGAGCATCGAGGCGAAATCGAGCGGCGTTTCGATCTGGCTGATATTGTCGAGCGCTTCGCTATAGGCATCGGCTGCCTGACGATACCAATTCGCTTCATTCAGATGATGACCGATCGTCGCGGCGACGTTGGCGTAACAGGCCTGGATGGTGGCGCGATCGGCCAACGGCAGATCGATCGGCGGCTGTTGCGCGGCATCCTGCACTTCTTCCAGCGCCTTGGTGAGCAGCCCGTCGAGCCAGCGCCGATGGCCGTCGTTGCGCGGATTGGTCGCGGCCACGCAGACAGCAACCAGCAAGCGCGCATAACCGAGCGCGAAGGTGGCCGGCAGCACAAGGCGGTCGGTCATCAGGAACGCGCCCGGATGATCCATCTCGGCAACGCGGGAAATGAAGCGCAATTGCACGGTGCCGTACTCGCTCACCGCGCCCCAGATCACGAGATCAGCGTTTTCGCGGTTGAGGATCTGGCGCGCCAGGGTGCCGGCGAACGGGATATCCGCACCGCCGAAGCCTTTGACATGCGACCACACGGTGGGCGCGATCGCTTTGGCGTGGATCGATTTATTGAGCGTGAGGCCGGCGATCAGGCGTTCGCTCAAAACGTTGCGCGGATCGCCGAACAAGGGCGCGATGCGCACCTCAAGAGCGCGCGTTGCTGCCCGGCGGTGCGCGATGAAGGCATCGATCAGATCCCACAAGGATTTGCCCGCCGGCGCACGCGGCTTGGTCTTGGGCGTGATCATGTCGTTGGTGGCACGCAGCCGGTTGGACAGGCTGCCGATCAGCTTCAACGCCGTCTCGGGATGATCGCGCAGGCGATCGAGGAAACCTTCGCGGTCGACGACTTCGAGCACGACATCGTTCAGGGCGCGCGCGGTGGCGCTACGGCTGGCGCGGTTGATGACGCCCATTTCGCCGAAAATCTGGCCGGCCGACAGCAATGCCAAGCGCACACGGCCACCCGGGCGGTTCTTCAGCAGTTCCACCTGGCCGCGCACGATCAAGTAGGCATCGCGTGCGCGCTGCCCCTCGTGGAAAATGATGTCTCCGGCCGCATAGCGGCGCTCGATGTCGTCCATAGACAGGTTATTTCCAGGCCCTATTCCGCCGATCGATCATGGCGGAGAGTCCTTGCGATTGGGTAAACGGGCCGGATTCTTCCGGTTTTTGGCCCTTCGGGACCAACGGGGCGGCGCTCGCCCCCCGCCTAGAAACCGCGCTTGAAGCGTTCGGTTGCGGCCACCAGGGACGAGCGGATCGACGGCTCCATCGCCGAATGCCCGGCATCGGGCACGATCACGTAATCGGCCTCCGGCCAGGCGCGGTGCAGTTCGTCGGCCGTCGCGATCGGGCAGATCATGTCGTAGCGGCCCTGCACCATCACGGCCGGGATATGGCGGATTCGATCGATATTCAAAAAGAAGTGATCGTTCGATACGAACAGCTTGTTCACGAAATAGTGCGCTTCCAACCGCGCCAGCGCTAAGGCGGCGCGCCCGGAATCGAAGCCCGACACATTGCGCGGATTGGGCATCAAGGTGGAACACGCCCCCTCGAAGCGCGCCCAGACGCGGGCCGCCGGCAGATGCACCGAGGCATCGGGATTGGTCAGGCGGCGATGGTAGGAGCCGAGCACGTCGCCCCGTTCGCTGACGGGGAGGAATTCGACGAATTCGCGGTGGCGTTCGGGGAACACCTGCGCGATGCCTTCCAAGAACCAATCAAGCTCGCTGTCACGGCACAGAAAAATACCGCGCAACACCATGGCGCTGACGCGTTCGGGATGCGCGATGGCGTAGGCGAGCGCCAGGGCGCTGCCCCACGAACCGCCGAACACCAGCCACTTGTCGACATCGAGGTGACGCCGCAAGGTTTCGAGATCGGCGATCAGATGCTGGGTCGAATTATTGAGCGTCTCGCCATACGGCGTCGAGCGCCCGGAGCCGCGCTGATCGAGCACGATGATGCGATAATGATCGGGATCGAAAAAGCGCCGGTGCGCCGGCGACGAACCCGCCCCCGGACCGCCATGCAGGAAAACCGCCGGCGTTCCTTCGGGATTGCCCGACACCTCCCAATACATTGTATGGTGGCCGTCCAGATCGAGCATCCCACGTTCGTGCGGCTCGATTTCCGGATAGAGCTGATACTGGGTCGAACTGACA
Organism: Rhodospirillaceae bacterium; assembly: GCA_947467145.1. Classification (GTDB taxonomy): domain Bacteria; phylum Pseudomonadota; class Alphaproteobacteria; order Rhodospirillales; family UBA2165; genus CANIGJ01. Next base: position 86,938 of record CANIGJ010000009.1, read on the forward strand.
TCCATGCTTTCAACCTCTAGGGCACCCTCAAACGCCTGTCAAAAAGTATTCATATGGGCGCTTATGGCCTTGGCCATATTGCCCATATCCCAAGTGTGGGCAAAGGATTCTGCCCACCCCGCCGCACGCGAGTTGGCTTCGGGCGGCAGCGCCATTGTGCGCGAGGTCGTCGACGGCGATACGGTCATCCTGGACCGCGAGATCGCGGGCAGCCGGGAGGTCCGTCTGGTCGGCCTGCAGGCGCCCAAACTGCCCTTAGGGCGCAGCGGCTTTCGCGAATGGCCCTTGGCCAAGGATTCCAAAGCAGCCCTATCCAAGATGATACTGGGCCGCACCATCGAGGTCGGCTTCGGCGGCGCACAAATGGATCGCTACGGCCGCCTGCTCGCTCATCTGACGCGCGACGACGGCCTGTGGGTACAGGGCGCGATGCTGGAGGCCGGCATGGCACGTGTCTATTCCTTTGCCGACAATCGGGCGCGCGTCGCCGATATGCTCGCGCTCGAACGCAGCGCGCGCGGCCAACGGCGCGGCATCTGGTCGCATCCCTATTATGCGATCCGCGCCCCCGAGGCGCTCGCCAAGCACATCAATTCGTTCGAACTTGTCGAAGGCACGGTCCTCGATGTTGCAGTTGTCTCGGGCCGCGCTTATCTCAATTTCGGCGACAACTGGCGTACCGATTTCACGGTGTCCTTGGCATCGAAGGTCGCGCGCCAATTCACCCAGGAGGGCCTACGCCCCGAAAGTTACAAAGGCCGTCGCATTCGCGTGCGCGGCTGGTTGCAATCGCGCGACGGTCCGATGATCGAAGCGACGCATCCCGAACAGATCGAGGTCATCGACGAATGAACCAACGTTTAAGCATTTTCCTGTTGGCCGCGAGCGTAAGCGCCAGCGCAGTAGCGCTGAGCGGCTGTGAAACCAACACGGCAACCGGGCGGCAGATCTTCACGATGGGCAGCTCCATCGAGGACGACCAGAAGATCGGCGCGCAGGAACATCCGAAAATCATCCAGCAATTCGGCGGCGTCTACGACGATCCCAATGTGACATCCTATGTCGCCATCATCGGCGCACGCATGGCCGCCGCATCGGAGCTGCCGCACATTCCGTGGCGCTTCACCGTGTTGAACACCGACGAGCTGAATGCCTTCGCCCTGCCCGGCGGTTATGTCTACATCACGCGCGGGCTGTTGGCGCTCGCCGGCAACGAGGCCGAAGTCGCCGGCGTGCTCGGTCACGAGGTCGGCCATGTCACCGCGCGCCACACCGCCGAACGTCAAGGCGATGCGACCCTGGCGGGCCTCGGCGCCGCCGTGGCCGGCCTGCTGCTGGGCGATGCGGGCGGGCAACTCGCGAACACCGTCGGTTCGGGCTACGTGCAGCATTATTCGCAGAGCCAGGAGTTCGAGGCCGATACCTTGGGCGCACGCTATCTGGGGCGCACCGGATATCAGGTCCACGCAATGGCCGATTTCCTGTCGAAGATGCGCGACTATTCAGCGCTGCAGAACAAGATCGCGGGACGCCCGGCGAATGCGGTCGACCAATCGGATTTCTTCGCCTCCCATCCGCGCACGCTTGATCGCGTGCAGAAAGCGAGTGCGGAAGCCGCACAACAATCCGGCAGCGGCACCGCGCTCAACCGCGATGCCTATCTGCAAACAATCCAGGGCATGACCTTCGGCGACGATCCAGCCCAAGGCGTCGTGCGCGGCCGCACCTTCATTCATCCGAAACTACTGTTCCGCTTTGAAGCGCCAGAGGGCTTTCGCCTGATCAATCAGACCGACGCCGTGCTCGCGACCGGTCCCAACGGCGCCATGGCCAAATTCGACATGGAAACGCGCCAAAGCGGCACGCCCACCGATTTCCTGCGCCGTACCTATGGCCAAAAGGCCAGCCTGCAGAATCTGGAGACCATCGACGTCAACGGCATGGCGGGTGCGACCGCAACCGCGCGCGGGCAGACCAGCGCCGGCGCCGCTGACATCCGTTTGATCGCGATCAAACAAGACGATCGGATTTATCAATTCACCTTCGCGACGCCGACCAGCGTGACGGCAAGGCTCGCCGAACCGCTGCAACGCATGACCTATTCCTTACGCGCGATCACGGCCGCCGAAGCGGCCGCGGTCAAACCCTGGCGCGTGCAAGTGCAGCGCGTGGCGGCGGGCGATACGGTCGCGGCGCTGTCGGCCCGCATGGCGATGCCCGAGCATAAGGAAGACTGGTTCCGCACGCTCAACGGCATGGCGGCGGGCGATCAGGTGCAGGCGGGCCAGATGGTGAAAGTCGTCACCGATCATTAACGCAATAAAAAAGGGCGCCGGTAATCCGGCGCCCTTGATGTCGTGTCGCGACAGAAGCGTGATTAAGCGGCTTTGAGAGCCTGCTCCAATTTCTCAGTCGCCTTCGCCTTGTCGATCCCGTCGACGGCGGCATATTCGCCGGCCAAACGTTCGAGCGCAGCTTCATAAATCTGGCGTTCGCTGAACGACTGATCAGGCTGGCCGACATTGCGATGCAGATCGCGCACCACTTCGGCGATCGAGATCGGATCGCCCGAATTGATCTTCGCTTCGTATTCCTGGGCGCGACGGCTCCACATCGTGCGTTTGACGCGCGCGCGACCTTTGAGCGTCGTGATCGCATCGTCCATGATCTTGCGCGAGCTGACTTTGCGCAGGCCCGAGGTCGCCATCTTGGCGACCGGCACGCGAAGCGTCATGCGGTCGTTGTCGAACGTGACGACGACCAGCTCCAGCGACATGCCGCCGACCATCTGTTTCTCGATCCCTTTGACGAGCCCCACCCCGTGGGTCGGATACACAACGTAATCACCGGCCTTAAACAACATACCGTCGTCCTTCTTTTTCTTCTTCGCCGCAGGGGTCGTGGTCGTAGTGGTCATTTTTTGGTTCCACTCCAGTGTTGTCCGCATCCGGTAGCGTGCAAGGGTCCCTGGGCGCTGTCGCTGCCCGGAACCGCGCTCGTCTGCGGGAAATCCGGCTGGTTTGGGGGTTAGAAGGACGGCATCGGCCGCCGTCGTTCCTAATAGGCCGGAAGTCCTTAATATATCACACAATGGGGCAATATGACAGGCCTTCGCCGCCCGCACGAGCAAGCGACGATAATGCCTTGATTTAGAAAGGTTTTAAGGACGCGGAAGCGCGCCGTTTACGACCCGCCGCCCGGATTCTGGCTCAACTGGTCCTTTTTGCCCGCCTTGCCCTTCCAATCATCGGCATCGCTGGGGGTTGCGCCCTTCGCGGTGATGTTCGGCCAGCTTTTGGCCAGATCGGCATTCAGGGTCAGCCATTCTTCCAGGCCGTCTTCGGTATCGGGCAGGATCGCTTCGGCAGGGCACTCGGGCTCGCATACGCCGCAATCGATGCATTCGTCCGGATTGATGACGAGCATGTTCTCGCCTTCATAAAACGCGTCGACGGGGCAAACCTCGACGCAATCCTGGTACTTGCACTTAATGCATTGCTCGGTGACGACGTAGGTCATGACGGACTCCGATTTCTCCCAAAAGGCCCCTTGCGGATGGCCATCTTCTTACACCGCTCCCAATTCATTAACAAGTACACGGAAGCTGATGCGCAACGCCGATATCTACTTGAAAACCATTCTCAATTCATCCCGCTGGCGCGCCGCGCCATGACGCGCTGCTTGGCAAGGCCGCGGTCGCGATCGGTCACGAATAACAGACCGCCGATACGCTGGATCAGATTCGCTTCGAAATGATCGACCTGGCCGTCGGCGAACGCGACCTCCCACAACATCTCGATCATTAAGATACGCTCGGCGGCATCGTAGCGATCCTTGACCACGCGCGTGAAGCCGTAAAGCTGGCCGGTCTTGGCGACGGCCGCCACCGCCTCTTTGATCAGCATCTCGGTTTCGTCGTCCGACAGCGAGAAGCGACCCTTCAGCAGGGCCGCGATCTTGCGATGCTCGGTCTCGTCGAAATCGCCGTCCATGGACGCGGCCTCGATGAGCAACGCAGCCGCAGCCAGTTTTAGTTCGTCCGGGCGCGACAAGCCATCATTGCCGGTGCCATCGAACAGCGCGAAGAAACGATTGATCATCCGCGTCAGTTAGTCGCGAAACGCGGATGGATCAACACCTACCTCATCCTGAGCTTGTCGAAGGATGGCATCCTCTTGTTTCGACAAGCTCAACATGAGGATGCCTTAACTTACTTCTTCCAAGCAAAGTCGCGCGCCGACATGGTGGCGTCGTTCCAGATGGCCGGCTGGATTTCGATGTCCTTCGCCACCACCCAGGTTGACGGCCAGGTCGCAATCGGCAGCAGATAGGATTTCTCGTAAATCCGATCGTGGATCTTGGCGTAGAGTTCCTTGCGCTTGGGGATATCGTGGATGCCGATCGCTTCGCCCATCCATTTCTGGATATCGTCATCGACCGCGAAGTCGCGCGACGCCGAGCCGAACTGCTGCAACATGACGTTGGAGGTATCGGGCATGCTGCCGACGGGCGAATCGGTGGCGATCGCCTGGATCTTGCCTTCCTCGCGATAGTCGCGATAGGCGGTCAGAGTCATATGCTTGATGCTGGCGCGGATACCGATGGCGCGCAGCTGCCCGGTGATGGCAACGCCGGCCGGGCGCGACAGGCCGCGCGTGACCAGTTCGAGATCGAAACCGTTGGGATAGCCCGCGTCCGCCATCAGCTTTTTCGCCGCCGCCGGATCGTAAGCCGGCGGACGCACATTGTAGCCGCAGGCCAACATGGCATCGAAGCACAAGGCATCGATCGCTTTCGAGTCACCCGGCACGAAATGTTCGGCGATGCCCTTGCGATCGATCGCCATGAAGATCGCCTTACGCACGCGTTCGTCCTGCAATTCGGGACGGCCCGAACGGTTGCGCGTATCGAGGCCGAGCCACAACAACGCAAACTGATCCTTCGAGACGATCTTGAGGTTCGGCTGCTTTTCGTAGTTCGCCATCTCGTCTTCGGTCTGGGGCTGGATCGCATCGACCGAGCCGGCAAGAATATGTGCCGCCTGCGTCTGCGCATCGGGGATCGACATGCCGATCATGCGTTTGAACTTCACCTGTTCGTGGTGCTTGTTCTCGGTGAAGGGCACAACGGTGACGTTGGCATCCAGTTTCTCCAGCTTGATCGGGCCGGTGCCGATCGGCTTCAAGCCGTATTCGGATTTGTCTTCAAGTTTCGACAGGATGCGCGAATCCTGGATAAACAAGTTGTAAGCCAGCACCATCAAATCAACGGCGGTCGGCTCCTTGGCGCGCACGCGCACGGTCATCGGGCCGGTCTTTTCGACACCCTCGACCCAGGAAAAGCGCGTGGCGAACGGAATGCGCAGGTTGGGATCGCTCCGCCACTTGAGGATGTAGACGACATCGTCCGCATCGAGGATGTTGCCGTTGTGGAACTTGACGCCCTCTTGCAGTTCGAACTCGAGCGTCCTGTCGTCGATGCGTTTCCACGACTTGGCCAGCGCGGGCAGGAATTTCGCTTCGCTCTCGTCGTAACGGATGAGCGGCTCCTCCATCAGGCGGAAGAACATGCCGGCTTCGGGATCGGGCTGGTAATAGGCCGACAGGCGCTTGATCGGGAAATTCATGGCGACGCGAACGGTGTCGGCTGATTTCTGCGCGAACGCGTCTTCGGCGAACGGCGCAAACGCAAAGCATGCTGCGGACGCAGCCATAAGCAGCTTGAATTTCATGACGATCTCTCCCTGTGCGCTTTGCTTTATAAGCTTGAGCGAATGTTAGCGCGGGCTGGCGCGCAAAAGCAAATCGTGACGGGCCTTAATGATTCGAATCGGCGATCCAGCTTATCGATCCATCAAGCGATCAATGGCGCGACGATCCGATTTGGTGGGACGCCCCGCCCCCGGCTCGCGCGCCGCCGGTGAATCATCGTCGGCAGCCTCAGCACGCGGAATGCGAACGGTCAGATCCTCGTACAGCGACTGCGCCTCGGGTGCGGGGCCGCGCCGTTCGCCCAAGTCCACGATCCGGACCACGCGGATCAGCTCGCCCAAAGGGAAGGTCAGCACATCGCCGATGCGGGCAGCGTAATGCGCCTTGGCGGTCGGTTCGCCGTTCACACGCAGACGCCCTTGCTCGCAATATTTCGAGGCCAACGAGCGCGTCTTGAAGAAACGCGCATGCCACAGCCATTTGTCGAGCCGAATGCCGGGGGCGGCCTCGCTCATGGCAACACGAGATCTTTGAGTTTGGAGAACGGCGAATTCGGCGATACGTGCCGTTCGGTTTGGCGCGGCGGCAAACGCGCAGGTTTGTTCGACGGCAGGCGGAACCGCCGTCCATCCGGCGTTGTCGCCGGGCGATAGCCGAGTGCGACCAGAACGGCGTCGGTGTCGTCCACCGAACAGCCAAGCAGGTTGGCGAGCGGCGCATCGACCGCGAACAAGCCTTTGACGGCGCCGGCGCGCGCTGCATCGGCCAGCCGTTCGACGATATCGAGCCGCACACCGCGCGCCCCCAACAGGCGATAGCCGGCGGCGCGCATAAATCCTTCCGGCAAGGGCGCATCGGGCACGAGCGAGGTGCGCCCGGCCGGCGGCAGCACCGGCATCTCGCGCAAGCCGCGATGAACGGCCCACAGCAATGCAGCAAGACGCGCCGGCTTCGGCTTCATCAGTTCCGGCATATAGATGTCATGCCGCCCGACCCAGATGCCGGTGCGCCGGAGCGCGGAATAATCCGCCTTCTGCAGGCGCGCAATCAATGGATCGTTTGCGTTACGCGCGATCGACCCCAAGGCCTCGCACAATTGATAGACGAGGCCGCGCACATGGCCGGACAGCGGCGCGTCCGACGCGCGCACCAGCGGCCCCAGGGCGTTGGCGATTTCGCCCGCTACAAACGCCGTCAGCCGCGCCTCGATGCGTTCGCGCGAGACACCTTCGCACAGCTCCGCGCCGATCATGGCGATGCGCGGGCGCAACGGCGTCGGCCCGGCGAGCAGCTTGGCGATCGCGACACCCTTCCACTGCAAGGTCGCGGTATCGGTGAGCGCGAGATCGGCATCGGGAGCGGCCGTCAGATCGAGTGCCCGACGCGCGATCTCGTTACGCAGCGCGCGGAACGCGGCATTGGACACCGCGCGACCCGCCAGTTCGCCTTCGGCGCGATCGGCCATGAAGCGGAAGCCTTCAAGCTTGCCGACGTGATGGCCTTCGACCAGCACCTCGCCTTCGCCATCGACGACCGCATTCAGGCTTTCGCGATCCTGCAAGCGTTTGAGCAATGCCGTCGTGCGCACATCGACGAAGCGCTGGGTCAGCGCCTGGTGCAAAGCATCGGACAGACGATCCTCGACCTGGCGCGCACGTTCCTGCCAATGCACGTGATCGGCGACCCAATCGGCGCGATGCGCCACGAACGTCCAGATGCGGATATTGGCGATGCGCTGAAGAAGCGTATCGATGCCGCCGTCGAGTGTATCGAGAGCCGCGATGCGCGCGGCCAGGAAATCCGTGGGCAGGTGACGCGCCTCGCCCAGCATCTTGTAGATCTGCGCCAGCAGGCGCGCATGGCCGTCGCCGGCGCCGTGCCCGAAATCGGGAATCTGGCAGACCTGCCACAGGCGCTTCACGGTGTCATACGACGTCGCGCGCGATGCGACGTCGGCGTCACGCAATAGATCGGTGAAGGCGCGCTCGTCGGCAGCGGGTTGCGCACGCCGCAACACCGTCAGGTCGGGTGCGGCCTGCAAGCTCGCCTGCAAGGCCGCGACGGAACGGAAGTCGAGGGCGGGGTTGCGCCAGTTCAAGGTCGTCAACGGCTGGAAGTCATGGCCTTCGATGCGCTCGATGATTTCAGGTGCGATCTCGCCCGCTTCACCGGTGACGCCGAAGGTGCCGTGACTCATATGCCGGCCGGCACGGCCGGCGATCTGCGCGAATTCGGGTGCGCGCAATTCGCGTTGGAAGGTGCCGTCGAATTTCGCGAGGCTGGCAAACGCCACGTGATCGACATCCATATTAAGACCCATACCGATCGCATCGGTCGCAACCAGATAATCGACCTCCCCCGATTGAAAGAGCGCCACCTGCGCGTTGCGTGTGCGGGGCGAGAGAGCCCCCATGACCAACGCCGCGCCACCACGCTGGCGGCGGATCAATTCGGCGATGGCATAGACATCCTGCGCCGTGAAAGCGACGACCGCGGAACGCGGCGGCAGGCGCTGGATCTTTTTCGAGCCGACATAGGACAGGGTCGAGAAACGCGGCCGCGTCACGATCTCGGCTTCGGGGATCAATTTCTTGAGCAGCGGGCGCACGGTATCGGCACCCATGAACATGGTTTCTTCTTCGCCGCGGGCATGCAGCAGACGATCGGTGAAGACATGCCCGCGATCCGCATCGCCCGCGAGCTGGATCTCGTCGACCGCCAGGAACGCCACCTTCTTGTCGATGGGCATGGATTCGACGGTGCAGAAGAAATATTTGGCGAATGGCGGGATGATTTTTTCTTCGCCGGTGATCAGGGCGATTTGGCGTTCGCCCTTTAGTTTCACCGCACGGTCATAATTCTCGCGCGCCAGCAGACGCAGCGGGAATCCCATGATGCCGCTGCCGTGACCCAACATGCGTTCGAACGCGAGGTAGGTCTTGCCGGTATTCGTCGGCCCGAGGACCGCGATGACGCGAGGCCGCTGCGTGGCGAGCTGCATGCTTCACAATTGGGGAGTTCGGGTGCAGCGCGCAAGTGCGATTTGCGCTAATCGCCACCCACCAACGGCACGAACGCGACGGACAGGATGGTATCGCGCACAATTCTGCCGGTTTCATCGCGCCGCACCCGTATCAAATTTTGCGGGCCGTTGGTTTTGCCCACGGGCAAAATCATCCGCCCGCCGGGTGCGAGCTGCGCCACCAGCGAATCGGGCACGGTTTCGGCCGCAGCGGTCACCATGATCGCGGGGTAGGGTGCCGCCTCCGGCCAGCCGGCCCGCCCGTCTGCGACACGGAAGTTAATATTGCGATAGCCCACCCGCGCCAGGGCAGCCTGCGCGGTCTGCGATAGCTCCTTGACGAATTCGACCGTATGAACCAGCCCGGCGATCTCAGCCAGCACGGCCGCCTGATAGCCCGACCCGGTGCCGATCTCGAGCACGGTCTCGCCGCCCCGCAGATCCAGCAGATCGGTCATCAGCGCCACGATATAGGGCTGCGAAATCGTCTGGCCGTGCCCGATGGCGAGCGGACGGTTCACATACGCCGAAACTTGCTGGTCCGGCGGCACGAAGGCGTGGCGCGGTACACGCAGCATGGCGTTCAGCACCTGGGCCGACGGCTGCGACCGGCCCGTCCATTTCAGGGTGCGGCGGAAATCGTCCGCGACCTCGTCAATGAGACGCTGGCGCTCCGCAGCAAAAGGATCGTTCACGTTGCGGTCCATCGCTCCAATATAAGGACGCCGCGCCCGCGACGCCAAACAGCAGCCCTTGCAAGGCGCGGCCTCGCGTTCCATATCAGGCGCGGCTTTCAACCCAGCGAGAGGCACCATGGCGGGCGAAGAAATCAAGTTTCAGGCCGAGGTCGGCAAGATCCTCGATATCGTCATCAACTCGCTTTATTCGAACAAAGAAATCTTCCTGCGCGAGTTGATCTCCAACGCGGCCGATGCCTGCGACAAGCTGCGCTACCTGGCCCTCACCGCGCCCGAACTGGCCGAGGGCGGCGGCGATTTCAAGATCGAGATCAGCACCGACAAAAAAGCCAAGACCATTACGATCGCCGACAACGGCATCGGCATGAACCGCGACGATCTGGTCGCCAACCTCGGCACCATTGCGCGCTCCGGCACGAGCGAGTTCCTGGAAAGCCTATCCGGCGATGCGCGCAAGGATGCCAACCTGATCGGCCAATTCGGCGTCGGCTTCTATGCCTGCTTCAGCGTCGCCGATCATGTCGATGTCATCAGCCGCAAGGCCGGCGACGATGTGGCCTGGCATTGGTCGTCGGAAGGCAAAGGTGCGTTCACCATCGAAGAAGCCGCTCGCGCGAGCCAGGGCACCACGATCATCGTGCATCTCGCCAAGGATCAAAGCGAATATCTGGAAGACGCGCGCATCCGCCACATCGTGCAGCAATATTCCGATCACATCTCGATCCCGATCATGCTGGCGGATCAGCAATTGAACAAAGGCTCGGCCTTGTGGACGCGCACGCCCAAGGAAGTGACCGCGGAGCAGTATCAGGAATTTTATCGTCACGTCGGCCACGCTTTCGATACGCCGTGGCTGACGATGCACAACAAGGCCGAGGGCAAGGTCGAATACACTAACCTGCTGTTCGTGCCCTCCATGCGCCCGTTCGATCTGATGAACCAAGAGCGCAAGCACAGCGTGAAGCTGTATGTGAAGCGCGTCTTCATCACCGACGATTGCGAAGATCTGATGCCGCGCTGGCTGCGCTTCGTGCGCGGCGTCGTCGATTCGCAGGACCTGCCGCTCAATGTCAGCCGCGAAGTCTTGCAGCACAACGTCATCGTTGGTCGCATCAAGAGCGCACTCGTCAAACGCATCTTCGGCGAGCTGAAGAAAAAAGCCGAGAAGGCACCGGACGAGTTCGCGACCTTCTGGGACAATTTCGGCGCCGTCGTGAAGGAAGGTCTGTACGAAGATCAGGACTATCGCGATGACATCCTGTCGATCGCGCGCTTCAAGTCGACAGCCGGCGACGGCACCGTCAGCCTCGCCGACTATGTCGGACGCATGAAGGACGGCCAGGACGACATCTTCTTCATCACCGGCGAGGACGAAACCGCGCTGAAGGCGAGCCCGCAACTCGAAGGCTTCCGCGCACGTGGCATCGAAGTGTTGCTGCTGACCGATCCGATCGACGAGTTCTGGATTCCCATGGTCGGCAAGTTCCAGGACAAACCGCTGCGCTCGGTCACGGCCGGTGGGTTCGATCTGTCGAAGGTCGCCCAGGAAGCAAAAGCCGACGACACCCCGCAGGCCGAAAAAGCCGACGAAGGTGCCGTCGCCAAACTGATCCTCGCGTTCAAGGACGCGCTGAGCGAGGCCGTGCGCGACGTGCGCGCCACCGACCGGCTGACCGAAAGCGCGGTCTGCCTGATCGCCGGCGAGGGCGACATGGATCTACACCTGGAGCGCATGTTGCGCCGCCAGGGTCATATGAAGGTGCCGTCGGCCGCCCGTATCCTGGAGATCAACCCGGCCCATCCGGTGATCAAGGCCCTCGCCGCCATGACCGACGATCTGGTGAAAAAACCGGTCCTAGCCGACATGGCCCACCTGCTGCTCGACCAGGCGCGGATCATCGAAGGCGAGGCGCTGGCCGACCCGATTGGCTTCTCGGCCCGCCTGAACGCCGCCCTGACCCGGTCCCTGACGGCCTGATTGGCCGCCTAAATCCTCTGAAAACCGGGCGTTTTGGGCCAAAACCGCGCCAGAAGGGTGGTATAAACCCCAATCTGCGGGGGCTGTGCATATCGGCCCTAGCCGCGCTATCATGAACACAATTAAAATACTTAATTAGAAAAGCGCCGGAATCAGGCTGAATGGCCGTTTCTAGGCTTTTATGGGAGAGACTCGCGCGCGGGGGCTTAATGCGCGTGGGCTGGGAATAAAAAATTGGGAATCCGATGACAAAAAGTAAGTTACTGGGGGCTGTTGTGCTCGTGGCGGCGGGCATTGCCGCATGGTCATTCTATGGCTCGTCCGCCAAGCAGGTGCCTGAAGCGAAAGGCAAAAAGGGTTCGGCCGTCATCCAGGTCGTAACCGTGCCCGTCCGGTTCGCCGAGGTTCAGCAGACTTATCAGGCGCTGGGCACCGCGAACGCCAACGAGGCGATCACCATCACCTCCAAACTGACCGGCACCGTGCGGTCGATCAATTTCACCGAAGGTCAGGTCGTGCCCAAGGGTCATATCCTGGTCGAACTCGACGATCGCGAGGCCAAGGCGACGCTCGCCTCCTCCGTCGCGGACGAAGCGACGGCAAAAGCGAACTACGATCGCGCGGCGACATTGATGACATCGGGCAATTCGCCGAAGGCGACCGTCGACACCCTGCGCTCGACCTGGGAAGGTGCGCAGGCCCGCGCCGAGGCCGCACGCGCACGCCTGGCCGATCTCACCATTCGCGCACCCTTCCAGGGCAAACTCGGCCTGCGCCGCTTGAGCGCGGGCGCGCTGGTTTCGTCGGGTACCTTGATCACCACCCTGGACGACGTCAGCACGATGAAACTCGACTTCTCCGTTCCGGAAATCCTGCTGTCGCGAGTGCAGGCCGGCGCCCAGGTTGTCGGGCGCTCGGATTCCTATCCGGGCCGCCTGTTCAACGGCGTGGCGCGAACCGTCGATAGCCGCGTCGATCCAATCACCCGCGCGGTTGAAGTGCGCGCGGAACTGCCGAACGTCGATGGCGCGCTGCAACAAGGCATGCTGCTGACCGTGACCCTCGTGCTCGAAAAGCGCGCTTCGGCCATGGTCATCCCCGAAGAGGCGCTCGTGCCGGTCGGCGACGAACAGTTCGTCTATGTCTTGGAAGACGGCAAGGCCGTACAGAAAAAGATCGTGCTGGGCGAACGCCTGCGCGGTTCGGTCGAAGTGCGCGATGGCTTGGCCAAAGATGCCAAGGTCGTCGTCGGCGGCCAGCAGCGCCTGCGCGATGGCATTGCGGTGCGCGAAGCGCAGGGCGTTCTGCCCATGCAGGGGAGCTAAGACCGAAGAGTCGATCCGGGGGTAAGTAGAATGTTTCTGTCCGATATCTGTATCCGCCGGCCGGTTTTGGCCACGGTCATCAGCCTCATCTTGCTGATCTTCGGCCTCTTCTCCTTCAGCAATCTCGCGGTTCGCGAATTCCCCGACGTCGATCCGCCGGTCGTGAACGTCGCCACCAACTACAAGGGCGCGTCGGCCGAGGTCATGGAATCGCAGGTCACCCGCGTGATCGAAAACGCGGTTGCCGGCATCTCGGGCATCAAATCCATCACCTCGACGAGCCGCGAGGAAGCCTCGCGCGTCAATATCGAATTCAACCTGTCACGCGACATCGATACCGCCGCCGCCGACGTGCGCGACAAGGTATCGCGCGCCACGCGCGATCTGCCCGAAGAAGCCGATCCGCCGACCGTGCAGAAAGCCGACGCCGACGATCAGCCGATCGTGTCCTTGTCGATCGTCAGCGATCGCATGGACCGGTTGGAAATGACCGATTACGCGACGCGCGTACTCGTCAACCGCTTCTCCGCCGTCAACGGCGTCGCCAGTGCCCGCGTCTGGGGTGCGCGCGAATATGCGATGCGCATCTGGCTCGACAAGAACAAGCTGGCGGCGCGCGAACTGACCGTGAAAGACGTCGAAGCAGCACTGCGCCGCGAAAACGTCGAACTGCCCTCGGGCCGTATCGAATCGTCCAACCGCGAATTCACCGTGCGCACGGAATCGGGCCTGAGAGAACCGCAACAATTCGGCGACATCGTCGTCGGCAGCAGCAAGGCGAAATACCTGGTCCGTCTGCGCGACGTTGCCGTGGTCGAGAAGGCGGCCGAGAACACGCGCAGCGAAGTGCGCGTCAATAATCGCGTGGCCATCGGTATCGCCATCCTCAAGCAGTCCAAATCCAACACGCTTGAAGTCGCCACCGGCGTGCGCACCGAACTCGACAGCCTGCGCGCCAGCCTGCCGACGGGCATGCAGATCGACATCACCTACGATGAATCGACCTTCATCGGCGCCTCGATCTACGAAGTGTTCCACGCGCTCGGCACTGCGCTGATCCTCGTCATCGCGGTCGTGTTCTTCTTCCTGCGCACCGTGCGCGCGACGCTCATCCCCGCCATCGCAATCCCGGTGTCGATCATCGGATCGTTCACCGTCATGGCCGCGTTGGGCTATTCCATCAACGTGCTGACCCTGCTGGCCTTCGTGCTCGCCATCGGCCTCGTGGTGGACGACGCCATCGTCGTGCTGGAAAATATCCACCGGCGCATCGAAATGGGCGAACCGCCACTACTCGCCGCCGTGCGCGGCTCGCGCCAGATCGGCTTCGCGGTTATCGCCACGACCCTCGTGCTGGTCGCCGTGTTCCTACCCATCGCCTTCATCGGCAGCCAGGTCGGCCGCCTGTTCGCCGAGTTCGGCGTGGCGGTCGCGGCGGCCGTGCTGTTTTCCGGCGTCATCGCGCTGTCACTGACGCCGATGTTGTGCTCGCGCTTCCTGAAGCCGGCGCATGACGAAGGCTGGTTCGTCAAAGTGACCGAGCCGATTTTCGTCGGCATGAACAACGGCTATGCCAGGATGCTCGATTGGTCGCTCAAATTCCCGACCGTGATCATCGGCATCGGAGTTGTTTCCACCTTGGCCTCGGTTCTGTTCTTCACAAATCTACGCAAGGAATTCGCGCCCATCGACGATCGCGGCTCGTTCTCCATCGTCGTCACGGGCCCGGAAGGCGCCAGCTTCGATTATATGCAGAACGCCACCGCGCAGATCGAAGCGGCCTTGCAGCCGGTCATCGATCGCGGCCTCGTCGATCGCGTTTTCACCAGCGTCGCGCCCGGCTTCGACAATACCTCGCCGGTCAACGCCGCGCGCATCACCGTGCGCCTGATCGACTGGGGCCAGCGCGGCGAAACCGCTGCCAAGATCGTCGAGGAACTGACGCCGGCCATGCGCAACATGCCGTGGGTGCGTGCGCTCGTGCTCAATCCACCCGGCCTCGGGCGGCGTATCGCGAACGCGCCCGTGCAGTTCGTGATCATGGGCGACACCTACGAAGAACTCGTCAAAGTACGCGACAAGATCCTCGAGAAAGCCGCCGAAAACGACAAGCTCATCAACCTCGTGGCCGACTACGACGAACGCAAACCGCAGCTCCGCGTCGATATCGATCGCAACCGCGCCTCGGATCTGGGCGTGTCGGTGCGCGACATCGGCGAAACGTTGCAGACCTTGCTGGGCTCGCGCCGGGTCACGACCTACAGCGAACGCGGCGAACTGTACGACGTCATCCTGCAGGCACAAGCGGGCGACCGGGCGACGCCGCGCGATCTGTCCAACGTCTTCGTGCGCTCGTCGCGCGACCGGCTGATCCCCCTCGCCAACTTGGTCACCTTGACCGACATCGCGGCCGCCGCCGATCTGCGGCGCCTGGACCGCATGCGCGCGATCACGATCCAGGCAGCGCTCGCGCCCAACTACACCTTGGGCGAAGCGCTGACCTATCTGGAGCAAGTGTCCGCGCCGTTGGTCGAAAAGAACATGCGCACGGGCTATCGCGGCGAGTCCCGCGATTTCAAGGAATCCAGTTCGGCGCTTTATGTCACCTTCTTCTTTTCGATCATCGTCGTCTTCCTCGTGCTGGCGGCGCAGTTCGAAAGCTTCCTCAACCCCTTCATCATCCTGATGGCGGTGCCGTTGGCGATCACCGGCGCCCTCGGCGCGTTGTTCATCGCCGGGGTTTCGATCAACGTCTATAGCCAGATCGGCATGATCTTGTTGGTGGGCTTGGTGGCGAAGAACGGCATCCTGATCGTCGAATTCTCGAACCAACTGCGCAACGAGGGGCACGATATTCTGACTGCGGTCCGCGATGCGTCGATCTCGCGCCTGCGGCCGATCGTCATGACCAGCGTCACCAACGTCTTGGCCGCCCTGCCGCTAGCGATGGCGACCGGTGCGGGTGCGGAAAGCCGCGCCGCCATCGGTGTGGTGATCATCGGCGGCGTATTGTTCTCGACAGCGCTCACCTTGCTGATCGTGCCGGTCTTCTACCTGCTGCTCGCACGTCATACCAAGCCGACGAGCCATATCGCCGATATGATCAACCGGATGGAAGACGACGAGCCCAAGAAGGGCATTGCGGCGCAGCCGGCGGAATAGCCGAATTTGACAAGCGCGGATCGCGGGCTAAGTTCCTACCCATGCCTACGCCAGCGCCTTGCGCCGTTTTATCCCGTCCGTTCGGACGCCTGATCGCAGATACCTAGCCCCGGGCTCGGCAGCATCTTAGTGCGCCCCGTCCGGGGCCAATCTCCGCACATACTATTTTCACCCCATCTATTTTGACTCTGGCGCGCCGGGCTCCGGCCCGCGCCGAAGGAATAATCATGACTCATACGCTTAACGGCGTCAGCGACGCCCCTCCCATCATCTTGTCCACGATGGACCGCGATCGGCTTTTGGATCTCGCGCAGGCGGCACTCTATCGCATGCCCGACGTGGCACCTTTGCTGCTGGACGAAGCTGACCGCGCGACCGTCGTTGCGGAAGACGCGCTGCCACGATCCGTGGTCGGGCTGCATTCCTATGTCGAGTACCGCGACAGCGAAAACGATGCCGTGCAGCGCGTGCAGGTCGTCTATCCGCACGAAGCCAACATTTCGCAATGGCGGATATCGGTTCTAACCTTGATCGGCGCGGGGCTCATCGGCCTCGGCGAAGGTCAATCGATCCTGTGGCCGACCCGCGACGGCCGGCACCGCACCTTGAGCGTGCTCAAGGTCAGCGCCACGCCATTCCGCGGGATGATGCGCAAAAAGGCTTAAGCGAACTTCGCCTTGATGTCGTCGGGAATGGATGCGGCCTTGATGCCTTCGGGCGAGGCCGCATCCTGCACGGCCCACACCCGGATTTCCTGCCCCTCGACAAGCGTCTTGCCGTCCTTGGAGATGACGTGTTTGACGACAAAGGTGCGGCCGCGCCATTCGTCGATCCAACTTTCCAACACAACTTCATCGTCCATGCGCGCCGGGCCCATGAACTTGGCTGACGCATCGACCAACGGCAGCCCGGCCATGCCGCGCTCCGGCCAGAAGACCGACCAGGACAGACCGACATCGGTGAACATCTGCTGGGTCGCGCGATCGAACCACCGGAAATAGGACGGATAAAAAACGATCTGCGCCGGATCGCAA
Source organism: Rhodospirillaceae bacterium (assembly GCA_947467145.1). Taxonomy (GTDB): domain Bacteria; phylum Pseudomonadota; class Alphaproteobacteria; order Rhodospirillales; family UBA2165; genus CANIGJ01. The sequence continues at coordinate 103,868 of CANIGJ010000009.1, forward strand.
TCGCTGAACATGATCCGGATGGTCTGGCGAAACCGTTTCATCGCTATCCTCTCTTCAAGTTCCGTAACGCAGGCTGACCGTACCGAGTTGTTCGATCGCAATCGAGGCATCTTGGCCCGGTTCCAGCCAGCAAGTCTGTGTCACGCTGCCGAGCGAGACGAGGTCACCCGCACGCAATCCCAGCCCGCGCGCCGCGCGCTGGTTGGCGAGCCAGGCCAGCGCATCCAAGGGATGGCCCAGAATATCCGCGCCGACACCGCGCCCGATCTCCACCCCAGCCACTCGCAAGGACCCCCGCACGGCAGCGAGGTCGATCCCCTGCCAATCGGCGATGCGCGGTCCCAGCACAAGTGCGGCGTGGAAAAAATCGTCGGCAACCAAAGTCGCCATATCCATTGCGCGCCAATTGTCGTAACGGTCGTCGACGATTTCGATGGCGGCGAAAACGGCCGCGATGGCGCCCGGCAGGCGGGCCCGATCGAACGGTGCGTCGTCGGGCGTTAGGTCGTGCGCGATCTCGATGGCGATCTCGCATTCCACGCCCGGCCGCACGAACGCGGACGCCGGGAAGTGCGCGCCGCTGGCATAGATCCGGCCCGACGACATCCCGCCTGCGCACGGGTGGTCGATCCCCAGATAGGTCTGCATGACCTGCGTGGTGCAGCCGATCTTGAACCCGGCCACGCCGCCCAGACCGCGGCCGGCAAGGTGCAGACGGAGCCGATCCTGCACCGCATAGGCCTCGGCCTCGTCACGCGGCGCCAGCCCGACCGGCAAGGGCGCCAGCCGGCCAACGGCGGCCCGGGTATCGGCGATCATGATCGCCGCGCGATCGAGTGCATCCGCATCCATGCGAACAAGCTTAACAACCCTTGCCACCCCCGGCCATCCATCCGCATAATTTCGCCCATAGACAATTGGAGGCGGACCATGGCGCAGGATTTCGAAGACCATAGCTGGAAGGATGTCATTCCGGCCGAAGACCTTGCGACCTACACGACCTTCCGCCGCGAAACCCGCGTCGGCAATCGACCCGCTTTGCTGATGATCGATTTCTACAATCAGGTCTATCGCGGCGGCGCCAAATCGCCGCACGAGTTGGCCGCCGAATTTCCCATGACCTGCGGCATCTATGCGTGGAACGCATTGGAGCCGACCAAGAAACTACTCGCCGGCGCGCGCGCCGCCGGGGTGCCCGTCATCTACACGACATCGGCGCGCGGGGCACAAGGCCTGAATGCGACGGCGCGCGATGCCCGCGCGGCCAAAAAACGCGCCGACGATTATGCGATCTTTCCCGATGTAGCGCCCACCGATGACGAAATCGTCATCGTGAAAGAACGCGCCAGCGGTTTCTTCGGCACCACGATGGCGGCGCATCTCGTACGGCTCGATTGCAACAGCATCATCGTCGCCGGTGAAAGCACCAGCGGCTGCGTGCGCGCCACCGTCGTCGACGGCTTCTCGCACGGCTTTCACACAGTCGTGGTCGAAGATTGCGTCTACGATCGCGCCCTACTGACGCACAAGGTCAATCTGTTCGACATGCATCACAAATATGCCGACGTGATGAGTTCGAGCGACGTCATCGCGCATCTGGCAAAGTTGGGCCGCAAAGCCGCCGCCGAATGACCGGCTCGGTCGCCGCACCTTTGACGGCGACCAGCGTTTTCGTCGCGGCGCATCTTGTGCTGTCGAGCGATCCGTTCCGCAGTCGTCTTGTGGCCAAGATCGGCGAGCGACCGTTCATCGGACTTTATTCGGCGCTCGTCGCACTGCCGTTCATCTGGATGATCGCGGCCTACCGCAAAGCACCAATAGACTACTTGTGGATCGCACCTGTCGGCATCAAGCACATCACCCTGACGGTCATGATCGTCGCGGCGATTCTCGCCGTGGCTGCAATCTCGCGCAACAATCCGGCCGTCGCCGGGGCGACCCCGCCCAAGCTGGCAGACGGCCCCAAGGGGATTTTCCGCATCACGCGTCATCCCCTAATGTGGTGCGTAGCGTTGTGGGCGATCACCCATGTGATGGCCACCGGCGATGCGGCCTCGGTCATCCTGTTTGGCGGCCTCGCCACCTTGGCCATCTTCGGCAGCCTGCACAGCGACAGCCGCAAGCGGCGCCAATATGGCCCCGCCTGGGACATCTATGCGCGCCAATCCTCAAACCTGCCGTTCCTGGCCATCATGCAAGGACGGACCCGGCTGGTCTGGGCCGAGATCGGCTGGCGGCCCGTCATTGTCGGTTTCGCGTTGTATCTGACGCTTTTGATCCTGCACGAGCCGGTGATCGGTATCGCGCCGGTCTCCCTCGTCGCGGGGATCTTCAGTTAGATGCAATCCGTGATGGCATCCTCATGGGTCCGGTGTTAGACCGCGATGGTGAGACCCAGCTATCTCCTCCACCACATGGTCAACCGCAGCTTCCTGCGTCCGCTCCGTCATCGCGATTTCGCGCTGACCGAGCTGATCGGCTGGTTCACCATTTCGGGCGTCTGGTTCCAGCGCGTCGGCCTCGGCTGGTTGACCTGGGATATGACCCATTCGGGCGCGTGGCTCGGCATCATCGGTATGGCGGAAGCCGCCCCTTCGATCCTGTTCGCGCCCCTGGCCGGCGCCTATGCCGACCGGTTCGACCGCTTGGTCATGGGCCGGATCATCCAGGTCAGCATCCTGACCATGACCGGCATCCTCGCCGTGATCACGATCGAAGGACTGATCGACGTCTATTTGCTGTTTTTCCTGACCCTGGCGATCGGCACCATCAGCGCCTTCTGGGCGCCGGTGCGCCATTCGATCGTCGCCAATGTGGTGCCGCGCGAAGATCTACCGCAGGCCGTGGCGCTGCATTCCATGCTGTTCAACCTGGCGCGCTTCGTCGGCCCCGCCATGGCCGGCCCGATCATCGCCTATTGGGGCGTGGGCTGGGCCTTTGCCGCAACGTCGGCCAGCTATCTCGGCTACCTGATCGTGCTGTTCACCATCCGGCTGACCAATCCGGACGAAAAAAGTTCGCGCGACAATTCGATCATGCGCGATATGCGCGACGGCTTCGCCTACGCCGCCACCCACCCCGCGCTCAAATATCTGTTCCTCGCGGTGATCGCGACGGCGGTGTTTTTCCGCTCCTACGCCGAACTTCTCGCGGGTATCGCCGAAACCGTCTTCAACCAAGGACCCGAGGGGTTTGGCTACCTCGTTTCGGTCACCGGCGGCGGCGCGATCCTGGGCGCCTTGTGGATCGGCATGATGCCGCAGCCGACACAGGTGCTGCGTGGATTCTACATCGCGCTGTGGATCGGCATCGTTTTCCTGACGCTCTTCGCCGCCACCACGACCTTGTGGCTCGCCCTGGTCTATTCGGTCGTCCTGGGGTTTAGCTCGACCGCCATTAACATCAGCACCCAGGTCCTGATCCAATCGACGGTCAAAGGCGTCATGCGCGGCCGGGTGATGAGCTTTTACAGCATGGTGTCGCGGGCGGGGCCGGCGGTTGGGGCCGTTTTGGTAGGCTGGGCCTCGGTTTATGTTGGATTTGAATGGCCCATTATCGGAACGGTTGTTGTGACTGCGATCGTCGGAGCCTATGTCTTTTATAAGCGTCGCGGGATCGCCGCAGGACTGGACCGCGACGTCCCCAAAGACGCGCCCAAAGACACCAATCCCGTGCCGTCCGCCTAGGCTTCGCCCGGGGCTACGGCAACGATGGAAAAACGCCCTGTAGAGTGATAAGTACCGCGCCCATGAGCGACCTGACCCATATCCGAAACTTCTCGATCATTGCCCATATCGACCATGGGAAATCGACCCTTGCCGACCGCCTGATCCAAAAATGCGGCGGATTGGCTGACCGTGAGATGAAGGAGCAAGTGCTCGATTCGATGGATATCGAACGCGAGCGCGGCATCACCATCAAAGCGCAGACCGTGCGGCTGTCCTACAAGGCGCTGAACGGCGAGACCTATACGCTCAACCTGATCGACACCCCAGGTCACGTCGACTTTTCCTATGAGGTCAGCCGCTCGCTCGCCGCCTGCGAAGGCGCGTTGCTGGTGGTCGACGCCTCACAAGGCGTGGAAGCCCAGACCCTGGCGAACGCCTATCTCGCCATCGATGCCGGCCTTGATATCGTGCCCGTACTCAACAAGATCGATCTTCCCGCCGCCGAACCCGATCGCGTGCGCCAGCAGATCGAGGACGTGGTCGGCATCGACGCCTCGGACGCAGTGATGATTTCCGCGAAGACCGGCATCGGCATCGAAGACGTTCTGGAGGCCCTGATCCATCGCCTGCCCGCCCCCAAGGGCGATGCGGATGCGCCCTTGAAGGCCCTGCTGGTCGATTCGTGGTACGACGCTTATCTCGGCGTCATGATCCTGGTGCGCGTGAAGGACGGCAAACTGTCGCGCGGCATGAAAGTGCGCATGATGGCCGGCGGCGCCACCCATCAGATCGACCAGGTTGGCGTCTTCACGCCCAAGGCGAAACAGGTCGACGAACTCGGCCCCGGCGATGTCGGCTATTTCACGGCCTCGATCAAAGCCGTTGCCGAAACCCAGGTCGGCGACACCGTCACCGACGACAAACGCCCCGCCGAAGCCGCACTCGAAGGCTTCAAGCCGTCCGTGCCGGTGGTCTTCTCCAGCTTGTTCCCGATCGACGCCAACGATTTCGAGGATCTGCGCGACAGCCTCGCCAAGTTGCGCCTCAACGACGCGTCTTTCGTCTACGAAGCGGAAACCTCGGCCGCCCTCGGCTTCGGCTTCCGCTGCGGCTTCCTGGGCCTGCTGCATCTGGAAATCGTGCAGGAACGCCTGGAGCGCGAATTCGATCTCGACCTGATCACGACCGCGCCCAGCGTCGTCTACAAGGTCCACCTGACCAACGGCACGTCGCAGGAACTGCACAATCCCGCCGACATGCCCGATGTCGTCAAGATTACGAAAATCGAAGAGCCGTGGATCAAGGCGACGATTCTGGTGCCCGACCAGCATCTGGGCGGCGTGCTGGCGCTCTGCACCGAACGGCGCGGCGAACAGCTCGATCTTACCTATGTCGGCAATCGCGCGATGGTGGTCTATCGCCTGCCGCTGAACGAAGTCGTGTTCGATTTCTACGACCGTCTGAAATCGACGTCGCGCGGCTATGCCAGCTTCGACTATCAGATCGACGGCTATCGCGAATCCGATCTGGTGAAGGTCGCCATCTTGGTGAACAACGAGCCGGTCGATGCCCTGTCGTTCATCGCGCACCGCGCTCAGGCGGAAGCGCGCGGCCGGTCCATCTGCTCACGCTTGAAAGACCTCATCCCACGGCAATTGTTCAAGATCGCGGTGCAAGCCTCGATCGGCGGCAAGGTGATCGCGCGCGAAACGATCTCGGCGATGCGCAAGGACGTGACCGCCAAATGTTACGGCGGCGACGCAACGCGCAAGCGCAAGCTGCTGGAAAAACAAAAGGCCGGCAAAAAGCGCATGCGCCAATTCGGCCAGGTGGAGATTCCGCAATCGGCCTTTCTCGCCGCCCTCAAAATGGGCGATTGAGCCCACCGCCGAAGCCGTCATTTCCTGGACCGTTTCCTGGCCGAGCTTCACTCCCCTGAACACTTGAGGGGATGTGGCTTGCCGGTGGGATGACATCGGCCTGTTCAAGATACAGCGGGTCCAACGCTGGATCGACGCCGTCATCGGTCGGCTGGCGCGACGGATCGTATTCCTCCAGATCGCGGTATTTTGACGGAATCCCGATATCGTCCTTATCGGCCTCGCGGGCGGCCGCGACGATCTCTTCATAACTGGCTTCGGGAAAAGAATCCGGGCCGGTATCGTCCGGGTCGGGGGCGGGGCGGAACAGCCAAACGAGCAGTCCACCGGGAACGCCGATCAGCAGCCAGCCCGGCAGGATCAGCAGCGGCAGGACCACGTAATCCCAGACCGCGGGGTGCAGGACGGCATCCACGTTGTCGCGGAAGGCATCGAACAGATCGGGGGCCAGCACCTCCAGGACATCGCGCGCCGCCATGGTGCCCCAATCATGCGTAATGCCCTGCGCGGCCGTCTCCAGCGCGGCGGCCAGAAAAGCCGCCGCCAGGAGCCCCCAGCCCAATAATCGCATTGGATGCATAGGGTTAGATTAGCAGGGTTCGCCTCCTATCCCCAAACTGCTATATCCTGGAACGATGAAGCCTTTTTTCGACTCGAACCTGCCGCCTGGCGGCGATCATACCCTCAGCGGGCCGGTCGCCATCGTCCTGGGTATCGGGATTTTCGTGTCCGTTGCCATCGCGCAGGTGATCCAGTCGGTCGAAATCCGGCGGGAAGCGGCCGACTTCCAACTTGCCGCCGAACAGACGATCAACACCATCGAGGATCGGGTCGATAACCAGATCGAACTCCTCCGCTCCATAGTTTCTTTGTTCAACAGCTCGGACGACGTCGAACGCGGGGAATTCCAATCCTTTGTCGCCGACTCGCTCCAAAGGCACCCGACGATTCAATTGGTAGGCTGGATACCCCGCGTACCGGCCGGATCTCGGGCAGAGTTCGAAGCCGCAGCCCAGCGCGAAGGACTCACGAATTACCAGATCAATGAGCGTAGCATCGATCGCCGGGTTATCCCTGCCTCGCCGCGCCCCGAATACTTTCCCAATCTGTTTCTAGAACCCCCGCCGGCCACCGCGGCCACTTACGGGCTCGATCAGGCCTCTGAAATCACTCGCCGCGCAGCATTGGAACGCGCGCGCGACACCGGAGAATTAGTCTTCAGTGCACGCACCGAGCTAGCGCTCGTAACCGAAAACAGGACCGCCATTATCGCTTACGCGCCTGTCTATCGCCGCACCGGGACGAAACCGAGCACCATCGAACAGCGTCAAGCGGACCTGAGCGGTTTCGCTTATGGCGTCGTTCGGCCATCGGTGATTGTCGATACCATGCTTGCCGGACGCGCCAGCGGCGCCTTCAGTAAAGAAATGCACATTGACGTTTTCGATACGACCGATGCGGCGCATCCGCAGCTTCTGTTTTCATACAACAACAAGTCCGAGGCGCGCGACAACGTCACATCACCCGCGGCGCGCGGCAAGAACGATCATGTTAGTTCGACATCCTTCGGCGGCCGCGAATGGACCTTCGTTGCCCGACCGATCGGCGGTGTCCTCAGCGGCGTGATGTCTTGGCAGACCGCCATGGCCTTCAGCGCATCGTTCATCCTCAGCCTGCTGCTGGCGGCCTATCTGCACACCGTCAACAACCGCGCGCGCCTGGTCGAGGCGGAGGTCAGCGTGCGCACGAATGAACTGCGCCTGACCAACGAGCTGCTGCGCGACAGCGAAGATCGCCTGCGCGTCATCACGAATTCGCTGCCCGCCCTCATCGCCTATGTCGATCGCAATTTGGTCTCTCGCTTCGCGAACGAGCGTTATCGCGAGATCGGCGTCGATCCGAAGAGCCTCATCGGACAGTCGGTGTCCGAGGTCCGCCGGGGTCAGGACTACGAAACCATCCGGCCCTATTTCGAACGCGCCGCCAACGGCGAACGCCTCAGCTTCGAGATCGCAGCCGATATCGGCAATGGGCAGATCCGCTACAGCGTACTCGATTGCACACCAGATCTCGTCGACGGGATCCCTCGCGGATTCTATCTGCTGGGTCGCGACGTAACCGCCGAACGCAATGCCGAAAACAAGATCCAGCGCGCGAACGATCTGCTACGCAGCAGCGAAGAGCGCCTGCGCATCATCACAAATTCATTGCCGGCCTTGATCGCGCATATCGACCGCGACATGCGCATCCAATACATGAACGAGCGCTTCGCCATCCTGAGCGTCGAGATGGACAATGCAATCGGCAAGCCGTTGGAGACCGTCATCGGGCCGGAAAAATTCGCCCGCCTGCGCGTCGCCTGCGAACGCGCCCTCCAGGGCGAGGCATCGCAGATCGAAATCACCGTCGATACGATGCATGGGCGCGAAATTTCGATCCTCACCGATTTCACGCCCGACGTGCGTTACGACGGCGAGGTTCGCGGCTTCTACTTCGTCGCGCTCAACGTAACCGCGCAACGCGCCTTGGAGATCGAACTCGACCGCTTCTTCCGCCAATCGCTGAGCTTCATGTGGGTCGCGACCTTCGACGGCTTCCTGCGACGCTTCAACGACACGTGGCAGAACGTTCTCGGCTATACGCACGACGAACTGGTTTCGACACCATATATCGAATTCGTTCATCCCGACGACCGCGCCAAGGTCGAGGGCGCGCTCGAGCGCCTGCAGACCGGGCGCGATCTGACCAACCTTGAAATCCGCATGCTGACCAAGGACGGCGATGAACGGTTCATTCTGTGGAATGGCGCGGCCAATCCGCAGGAACGCCAGATCTACGCGACCGGTCACGACATCACGGATCTCAAGGCCGTCGATCGGATGAAAGACGAATTCGTCTCGACGGTCAGCCACGAACTGCGCACGCCGTTGACCTCGATCAAGGGGGCGCTCGGCCTGATGCGCGCGAAGACATTGGGCACCTTGCCGACCGACATGAACATGATGCTCGATATCGCCTACAAGAACTGCGACCGCTTGGTCCTGCTCATCAACGATATTCTCGACGTCGAAAAAATCGAAGCCGGCAAGATGGACTTCAGGTTCGAGCCGGCCGACATCATGGCCATCGTGCGGAACGCCGTGGCGGCCAACCAGGCCTATGCCGATCAGTTCGGCGTCACCTTGTCGCTGGAAGCCGGCCTCGAACAAGCCACGATCCGCGCGGATGAAGGCCGCATCATGCAGGTCCTAGCCAACCTGATGTCGAATGCGGCGAAATTCTCGCCCGAGGACGGAACGATCAGAATCCGCGTCGAGCGGCGCGGACGCCTGATCCGTGTCTCGGTCGAAGATGACGGGCCAGGCATTACCGAGGATTTCCGCCCCCGCATCTTCGAAAAATTCTCTCAGGGCGATTCATCGGATCGGCGCAAGGTGAGCGGCACCGGCCTAGGGCTCAGCATCGTACGTGCCATCGTCGAACGGCACGGCGGCCGCATCGATTTCGACACCGAACTGGGCAAAGGTTCGACCTTCTATTTCGAGATTCCGGAATGGATCAACAATCAACCGGCCGATGCCGCCCATACACCGCACCGCATCCTGATCTGCGAGGACGATCCCGACGTCGCCGAGATCCTACGCGGCATCATCGAACGGTGTGGGCATAGCGCGGATATCGCGCTCAGCGCCGAGCAGGCCCAGGCGCTGCTGGCGCAACACAACTACGCCGGAATGACACTCGACATCGTGTTGCCCGACATGAACGGCGTCGATTTCTTCAAGCAGCTCCGCGCCCATCCGCGCACACGCCTGCTGCCCATCATCATCGTTTCAGCGAAAGCTGCGGAAAGCGCGGAGAAGATCAACGGCAGCGCCATCAATGTCGTTGATTGGCTCGATAAGCCGCTCGACGTGGATCGGATGGCGGAGGCGGTCAAATCGGCGATCGTCATGAACGCCCAATCCGCCCAACGCATTCTGCATATCGAAGACGATCCCGATCTCGTTCAGATCGTCGCCCGGCAAGTCGGCAATGACGTTTCGTTCGTGTCCGCCGGTAGCCTCGCGGCCGCACGCCAATTGCTCGGCAAGGAGCGCTTCGATCTGGTCATCCTCGATCTCATCCTGCCCGACGGGCGGGGCGAAGATCTGCTGCCGCTCATGAACAATCCGGATGGCACGCCGATTCCCGTCATCGTCTTCTCGGCCATGGAAGTGCCGGTCGAGATCGCCGGGCGAGTCGAAACCGTCCTGATCAAAACCCGATCAACCGATCAGATGTTGACGGAAGCCATTGACGCTTTCGTAACACGAAATAATCTAGCCTCGCCGAGCTCGGGCCCGCACAACACCGACGACAGGACCACTTCAAATGTTTGACCGCCCCCTACGCCGCATCCTCCACGTCGAGGATGAAGCCGACATCCGCACCATTGCCAAATTGACGCTCGAAGCGATCGGCGGATTCGAGGTCGAATCGTGCGAATCCGGCCCGGATGCTATTGCGCGCATCGCCGCCTTCAAGCCCGATCTTCTGCTGCTCGATGTCATGATGCCGGGCATGGACGGACCGATGACCCTGAGCGAATTGCGCAAACTGCCCGAAGGCGCCGCCACGCCGGCGGTCTTCATGACCGCCAAAGCGCAATCGCACGAAATTGCGAAGTTCAAGGAATTGGGCGCCATCGACGTGGTGACCAAGCCGTTCGATCCGCAAACGCTCTGCGATCATCTGAAGGAGATCTGGCGGCGCACCGGGGAAGTAAAATGACTGCGCTCAAAATCCTGATTGTCGACGACGACGCCGAAACGTCCGAACTGCGTCAGCTCGTCTTGTCGGCGGCCGGGCATTCGGTCGATATCCTGACATCGAGTACACAGGCGATCGAACGGCTGGAACAGAACAAGCCGGATCTCCTGATCACCGACATTATGATGCCGGAGCTGGATGGGCTGGAACTGACCAAGCGCATCCGCCAGAACCCGAAGCTCGAGGGCCTCAAGGTCATCGTCATGTCAGCCAAAGCCTATGAGTTCGATCGCAAGCGCGCGGTCGATATGGGCGCCGACGGGTTCATTCCGAAATCCATCAAGATCGAATTGTTGAAGGAGCAGATCGTCAAGATCGTCGAAGACAAGATGACCCTGACCTATTGGGGGGTGCGCGGCACCTTGCCCGTGCCGGGGCACGGCTCGTTGCGCTACGGCGGCAATACGCCATGCGTGACGGTGGAATTCATGAGCGGCCGCCTGCTCATTTTCGATGCCGGCTCGGGCATCAAGGCATTGTCCAATCATCTGATGAAGCTGGGCCGGCCGCGGCTCGAGGCGAAGATTCTGATTTCGCATCCGCATTGGGATCACATCAACGCACTGCCGTTCTTTGTGCCCTTGTACATCCCCGGCAATGAATTCGAGATCATGGGCGCCACCCAAGGCGACAAAAGCGTGCGCGAGATCATCGCCGCGCAGATGGACGACGTCTACTTCCCGATCACGCTCAAGGAATTCGGCGCCCGCATCTATTTCCGTGATCTGCGCCAGGAAACCTTCACGATCGACAATGACATCCAGATCGAGACCCTGCTGCTCAGCCATCCCGGCTATTGCTTGGGCTATCGCATCAATTTCAAGGGCCGCTCGATCTGCTACGTCACCGATAACGAGATGTATCTGGACGATCATCCGTCGTTCAATCCGAAATACATCGCCGATCTGGTCAAGTTCGTGAACGGCGCCGACGTTCTGATCACCGACACCACCTATTTCGATCCGGAATACAAAACCAAGGTCGATTGGGGCCATTCGTGCATCAGCAAAGTTGTCGAGCTGGCCGATGCCGCCGGGGTCAAAGCGCTGCATCTGTTCCACCACGATCCCGACCAAGACGATGACGCCATCGATCGCAAGCTGGCGACCGCGCGTGAGGCGCTCACGGAGCGCAACTCGGCGGTCGACTGCGTCGCCCCGGCCGAAGGCGGGATTTTCCATATATGACGGAATTCCCTTCTGGCCCGCTCCGCATCTTCATCGTCGATGACGATCAGGATGTCATTGCGTTGATGACCACCTTGCTGGAAGCGCGCGGCCACGAAATCCGTTCCAACCTCGTCGGCGACCAGGCGATCCCGCAGATCGTCCAGATGCGGCCGCATTGCGTGCTGGTCGATCTGATGATGGCCGCCATCGACGGCTATGCGCTGACGGGCGAGCTGAAAAAGCGCCAGGAACTCAAAGACACCAAATTCGTGATGGTGTCGGCGCGGACCGGGCCAATGTGGAGCGAGAAATCACGCGCCGCCGGCCTCGACGGCTACATCACCAAGCCGCTCGATATCGCCACCTTCGCAGAACAGGTCGAAGCCTTTCTGCAATAGCGGTCCAGGCCGCCGGATCGGGGGCCAGGGCGCGATTTCTGCCGATTCCGGGCCGGAATTAAGGCCAAACCCGGTTGCGGGAGGCCGCCTTGCACGCTAGGTTGCCGCCCGCGTGACGGCCCCTAGGGAAACCCAGTGAGCCCGTGCGGAGGGATGGCCGAGTGGCTGAAGGCGCACGCTTGGAAAGCGTGTATACGTTAACCCGTATCGTGGGTTCGAATCCCACTCCCTCCGCCAATTCTCTGAAGCAATCTCCGACTGGCCATTCCGGTCAACGTCCGCACTGTCTTCAACGCCGGTCTTCACCCCCCTGAGTACGCGGAACTTTGCCGTCGCGATCTGGTTCACGACATGGGGAATACCTTTTTAACACGATCTCATTAGGCGCATGTATGGCGGATGCCAGGTCAGCGAGGCCAAACGCACGGTCATTTATAAAGAATGCGGCGGCGCTTGCCTTTTTATTCATGGGTGCCTGCACGTCCGGCGATATGAGTTCTAGGAACACCAATAGTTCCGCGAGCCCCGACATTGGTTCCATGAGTTTCACGCCGTGGCCCGCCCTGCAGGCACCCTGGGGTTGTGCCGCTGGCATACCAATTTCGGTTTCCGGTGCCATCATTGAAACAGGCGCAGACAGCTTCGTGATGAATGCGCTGCGCCGCAACATCAGAGTAGGCCTGGAGAATTTAGGTGAAGCCCGCGCAAAAGACTTGCGGGTCGGCGACGCGGTGAGTGTAAGCGGCACCACGGTCTGATCGGCCCCCATTAGGTGGTCCGGTTTGAATGTTAGTGCATTGTGTCCTCCGTCGCCATTGCCGTCTGAAGGTGGAGCGTAGCGGAACCGGAAGGCGGCAATGGCGGCGTCGCGGTTTCCGGGGCCGGTGGTCGGTAGCCGAGGCTG
>CANIGJ010000010.1 GCA_947467145.1 Rhodospirillaceae bacterium
CGTCGTTGCCCGGTGCGAAGAAGACGAGGCGTAGGGCATCGAGCCTTACTGCGTCGGGCAGCGAGGCATCGGCGCTGTTGCGGATAGCCTCGCGGATCTTCGGCGGGCTTGGCGCCGCGCCCACATTGGCGGCGACCAAGACCACGCCTTTGACGAGATCGGGGCGGATGGTGGCCAACAGACGCGATACGCGATTGCCGAAGGCATGCCCCACCATGATCGCCGGACCGTTGCCGTCCGCTTCGATCACGCAGGCGATGTCGGTCGAACAATCGTGCAGATCGGCATAGACCGGGCCGGTCGATGCGCCGATACCGCGCGGTTGCGGCCGTAGGACCCGGAAGCCCTCCCTCTCGAAGACTTCCGCCATGGGGGCGAAATCACCCGCCCCACGACCGAGCGACGGCAGCAGCACGACCGATTGACCTTTGCCTTGCGCGAAGACTTCCAGGCTTACATCGCCGCGACGGACGATCGTCCTCTCTACGCTACTGTTCATGCTCAGTTCATGTCCGGGATCAGCTTTTTCACGTCCTCGATCAACGCCGGCGGCGTGGCGTACAGATTCTTCGTCGCCTTTTCGAGGTCCTCGTGTGCGCGCAGCGACATATCGATCTTGGCCTTGGCGCTTTCCGCCACCAGAGCCGGGTCGTTCACCGCATCCTGGAAAGCCTTGCGCAGGATCGCGACGCGCTCAGCCGGCACTTCCGGCGGTAGCACATAAGGGCGGCCGTATTCCGTGGTCGAGAAGACGAAGCGCATGAACTGCTTCTGCTGCTCGGTTTTGGCAAACGTGTAGATCGACTTGGCATCGGGGATTTCCGGGTTCACGCCCTCCTCGGCGCTGAACAGCAGCTTCAACCGGCCGCTCTGGAAGGCGTCCGCGTTCGTGCGGAACTGCCCCCAGGAGGCACAGACCGCGTCGACCTCGCCGCGCTCGATCGCCAGCACGACATCGGCCGTGCCCTTATAACCCTGGATGATCTTGAACTTGGTGCCGAGCACGCTGTTGAACACGGTCGGCAGGACGTGCGTGGAATTGCCGGGCGCTACGGCGCCGGTGATCAGCTCTTTGGTAAAGAGTTCGGCGGCGTCCTGGACCGGCGCCTTCTGGCCGGCGACGCAAACGCGCCCCGGAAACGACGTGCCGCCCACCCAGATGAATTTGCTCGGGTCCGCCGTCAGGCCGGGGGTGCCCAGCAGCGCCGAGGTGACGATGTTGCGCGTGATCGCGCCGATGACCGTGCCGTCCTTGGCTGCCTGGCTATAAATGTAGTTCGCCGCCTGGATGCTGGCGCCGTTCGGCATGTTCTGTACGACGATCGTCGGATTGCCGGGGATATGTTTTTCCCAGTACTGCGCCAGCAGGCGGGCGCCGATATCGTATTCGTTACCGGCGGGGAAGCCGACAATCATGGTGATCCGCTTGCCCTTGTAGAAGTCCTGACCGGATTGGGCCTGAGCCGTCGGCGCAAAAAGCACTAACGCAGCGAGAGCCGCCGTCAAACGACAGCCGAACCAGCGCGAACTCATGATTTTTTCTCCTCGTTGATGATGGACGGGCCAGCGTGGCCGATTCGCTTCGATATGCGAATCACCCGATTAGCGATGTTTATTTAAGATCGGATACTCTTCGGTGAGCCGCTTTGGAAGCTGAAAAATGGGGTCTTTTTGACCAATTGAGCGCATTTTGGCGACTTATAACGCGATAATAAAGGGAACAGGACGAATTATCGGCCTCACAGTAAAAATGGCGATACACAACAAAAGAGAATCGCGATAAGCCTGCTTCCGTGTTCAGACTAGGAGATTGATGATGGCCGTTAAAAAGAAGGCTGCAGCTAAGAAGAAGGCGAGCCCCGTGAAGGCAGCCAGTGGCGTCGTGACATTGAAGCATATCGCTGCTGAAATCGCCGCCGCGCACGAAATGCCGAAAAACCAAGTCCAGGGCGTGCTGGATGGTTTCGTTGAACTGCTCGGCAAAAAGCTGCGCAAGGGCGACAAGATCCGCGTTCCATCGCTCGGCATCTTCGTCGTCGCCAAGCGCGCAGCGCGTATGGGCCGCAACCCGGCAACTGGCGAAGCGATCAAGATCAAGGCGAGCAAGAAAGTACGCTTCCGCGTCGCCAAAGATCTGAAAGAATCGATCTAATACATTTAAGTTGTCTTGGGAGAGATGAATTCGAAGCTTTGCTTCGAATTCATCTGCCTCTCAATGATGTCGGGCCCTGCATTTGCAGGGCTTTTTTCATATGACCCGTCGGGCGCGCGCTACGACACCCGGCGTAGGCTTTGGCGGAAATAGTGCGCGTTTTTCACGTAGGACGCCGAGACGCGGGTGATCCCCTCGACCATCTCCGGGCCGATCTCGCGAGTTACCTTGGCGGGTGCACCCAGGATCATCGAGCGTCATCTTCGTGATGACCGCGGCGACCTTCCGTGCGATGGATCCGACGCTTGAGGAAGCGGCGTACATGTGCGGTGCCGGTTTCCGCAGCACCTGGATCGGCGTGACCATGCGTCTCCCCTGGCCGGGGATCCTGGCGGCAGCGATCTATGTTTTCACGATGGCCTTCGCCGCATTCGACGTGCCCGCCGTCATCGGGCTCGGTAGCCGCATCTTCACTTTCTCCACCTATATCCTCGTGCTGCTGAATCCGGACGACAGCCTGCCGAAATACGGCACCGTTGCTGCCTTGAGCACGATCGTGCTGGCGCTCGCGGGCGCTTTGAGCTGGTGGTACAGCAACGTTCAGAAGAGTGCGCGGCGTTACGCCGTCGTCACCGGCAAGGGATACCGGCCACGCATCACGCCGCTCGGCGGTTGGGTCTGGGTGGCCTGGGGCTTTGTCGCCGTCTATTTCATCTTGTCGAAATTGTTGCCACTTCTCGTGCTGATCTGGGTGTCCCTGCTGCCCTTCATTCAGCCGCCGACGATGGCAGCGCTCAATTTCGTCTCGTTCGACAATTTCGATCGCCTGGACTGGCAGCAGATCACGCGCGCGTTGACCAACACGGGCTTTCTGATGGTGTTGACGCCCACCTTGGCGTTGATGATGAGCGTGTGCTTCTCATGGATCGTGCTGCGCTCCAAGATTCGCGGTCGGTCGTGGTTCGACTTCATCGCCTTCCTGCCGCACGCGGTGCCTAACATCGTGTTCGCCGTCGCCGCACTCCTGCTGACGTTGTTCGTCATCGACAAGATCGTCCCGATTTACGGAACCGTCTGGGTGCTGCTTCTGGTGTTCGTGATCGGCAACATCAGCTATGCGACACGCATGACCAACAGCGGCCTCATCCAGCTCAACCGCGAGCTCGACGAATGCGCGAGCACGTGCGGCGCCAACACGGGCGCCACCGTATGGGCTGTCCTGATCCCGCTGCTGACGCCGACCTTGGTCTATGCCTGGCTGTGGATGGCGCTGCTGGCCTATCGTGAGCTCACCTTGGCGGTGCTGCTGACCTCGGTGGATAACGTCACGCTGCCGGTGTTCATCTGGAACACCTGGTTGGGCGGCAACGCCGGCGTTTCGGCGGCATTGTCCCTGGTGCTGGTGATGGGGCTGGTGCCGCTGATCGCGGTGTACTGGTACGTCGTCCAGCGACGCGGCGCGCCCGTCAACGGCTAACGGCTGAAAGCAGGTTTCATGGCCGGATCAGAAACATTGCCCGACGACATCTATCCGGAGTCAGGCAATCGCCTGCCTTTGCCTCAACGCGATTCCTTGGATGCGGCGCGGCAGATGGCGTTCGATCGCAGCATCAATGGCGGCACTTTGGCCGGTCTGCGTGGGCCGGGTGGGCTCCATCTTTACAGCCCCACCGGGCCACTATTTTCCCAGATCAATAAACAGCTGCGCTTCGAGTCAGGCATCGATGCGAACTTGCGCGAAGTCGCGATCCTCATCACGGCGCGCGAAGCCTCGAACCAATTCGAATGGACCATGCACGAGCCGGCCGCGCTGAAAGAGGGCGTGGCGCAGGACGTCATCGACCTGATCAAATATCGCCGGCCGGTGTCCGGCATTGCGGAGGAATATGCGCTGGTGATCCGACTGGGCCGTGCGATCTTCGCTGACCGTAACGTGCCGTCCGATCTGTTCGCTGCTGCCCGCGCGCAATTCGGCGATCAGCGCCTCGTCGATCTCGTGCTGCTGATGGGCAACTACGCCGCGACGGCAGCGCTGCTGACCGCGTTCGACATGCAATTGCGGCCGGATCAGGCGCCGCTGCTGCCGGCCGAGGATTAGGCTTTTATTTCCCAGTTCACGAACATGACGCCGGGCTCGACTTCCTGGAAGACGCCGCGCACCGGCATGCCCGGTTCGACCTTCGCCGGTTTGCCGACCAGGCGCCCGTACATGCGCGGTCCTTCGTCCAGTTCGACGAGCGCCACCGTATAGGGGATCTGATCCTTGAATTTGGGATTCATCGCCCGGTGATAGACGGCATAGCTCCATAACGTGCCGGTGGGCGAGATTTCTTTCCACGTGGTCTCGGTCGACAGGCACTCATTGCACATCGGTCCCGGCGGCCAACGCAGATAGCCGCACTTGGTGCACGCCTGCACGAGGAGCTTGCCCTCCGCGGTGCCCTTCCAGAAGGGCGCGGTTTCGGGATCGTCGATATTGGGGAACTTGCTCTCAGCCATGTTGGGTTCTCGTTAGCCGGCGTGGGTCGACAGGATGGATGCAGCGCCTTTGTAGAAGTCGTGCGTCTGCGCATACAGCGCGACTTCGGACTTGGCGATCTGCCGCGGGCCGCATTCTTTGCGCAACTGCCGCACCGCTTCGTACAAATGCATCCAGTTCCACATATAGCATTCGGACAGCTGCCCGCCGTTGGTATTGACCGGCAGCGAGCCGCCCGGGCGCGTGTGCCCTTCGGCGAGGAACGGGCCGGCTTCGCCGATGCCGCAGAAGCCGTACCATTCCAGCATCTGCAGCACCCAGACCGAGGTCGCATCTTGCATATAGACCAGGTCCATATCCTTGGGGCCGAGGCCGGCTTGCTTGTAGACGCGGTCGCCGATGTCCTTGATCCACGGCCGCATCAGCTTGTCGGCATTCTGATCGCTGCGCATCGCCGATTGTTGGGCAATCGCCTGAACGTAGACCGGCGGCTTCTTGAAGTCCTTGGCGCGCTCGGCGGTCGTGACGATCACGGCGGCGCCGCCGTCGGAGATCATGGTGAGGTCGGGCCGGCGCAGCGGTTCGACGACGTACGGCGAGGCGAGATAGTCGGCGATGCTCATCGGCTCGCGGAAGACCGCGATGGGGTTGTTCTGCGCCCATTCGCGTTGCGCCACCGAGACCCAGCCGAGTTGTTCTTCGGTCGTACCATACAGATGCATGTGGCGGCGCGCCGCCATGGCCGCCGGGCCGGCGATATGCACGAGCCCGGCCAAGGTCAGCCAATCGCGCGTGCCGCCGCCGAAGCTGGCGCCCGCGCTGCGCAGGTTGGTGCCGTAGGTAACCAGCACGGTGTGCGCGAGGCCGGCGCTGATGGCGGCATCCGCCAAATGCAGCGAGAAGGCGCCCGGGCCGTATTCCAGGGTGGACGCGAAGGCCGGGTTCATGCCCAGCATCTGTCCGATATTCTCGTCCGTGCCGACCTTCGCCGGCGACATCGGTGGTTTGCAGGTGATGAGCCCGTCGATCTGGCTCTTGTCGATGCCGGCATCTTCGATCGCTTTTGCGGCGGCGCGTGCGGCTAGAAAGTCTGCGCTTTGGCCGGGGATTTCCCCTTGTTCAGTTGCACCGATCCCGATGATCGCGGTCTTCGCAAGTGTCACGCTGCTCCCCCCTACTGGAGACGTCTCTTGATGAGACGGCACTGAGTTCGGGCCAACTTTGGTGCAGACGACAGGGGGATGCAAGATACTGGTTGGCGGAGTTTCTTGACTGCGGCGACGAGATCAGTTCAGCATTCCGCTCACCGGTTTCATAAGCACATAATATTAAGTGCAGGGAGTGACCAGGGATGCTCGACGCAGAACGTAACCGCATGCTGATGGAAGTCGGTGCCGGCAAGCCGATGGGCGAAGTGATGCGCCGCTACTGGCACCCGATCGCGGCCGAAAGCGAATTCGCCGATAAAAATACCAAGCCGATCCGTCTGCTCGGTGAGAACCTCGTTCTCTACAAGGATCTGAGCGGCAAGTACGGCTTGCTGGACCGGCACTGCCCGCATCGCCGGGCCGATCTGTCTTATGGTTATGTCGAGCAGGATGGCTTGCGCTGCAATTATCACGGCTGGCTGTTTGGCAAGGACGGCAAGTGCCTGGCGCAGCCGTACGAAGATGTCGAAGATCCGAGCGGCAAACTACGCAACACGATCCAGATCAAGAATTATCGCGTGGCGCAGAACGGCGGGCTGCTGTGGGCCTATCTGGGGCCGGAGCCGGCGCCCGAACCGCCATGTTACGAGCACTTCCATTGGCAGAACGGTTTCCGCCAGATCGTCTTTTCCGAAATCCCCTGCAACTGGTTCCAGTGTCAGGAGAACTCGATCGATCCTGTGCATTTCGAATGGATGCATTCAAACTGGGATGTCCGGCTCAAAGGCAAGACCGGTCCTTATTCGCCGTCGCATGTGAAGGTGGATTTCGACGAATTCGAACACGGCTTCATTTATCGCCGCATCCGCACCGATACCGACGAGAACCACGCCATGTGGGCGCTCGGGCGCGTCTGCCTGTGGCCCTATGCCTTGGCGACGCGTAGCCATATCGAATGGCGCGTGCCGATCGACGATGAAACGACGCTTAGCGTCGGTTGGTTCTTCGATCGCGTGCCGCGGTCGCGCGAGCCCTTTGTGCAGAATGCTGTCCCGTCGTGGTATGCACCGATCAAGGATCCGAAAACGGGGCGCTGGATCACCAGCCACGTGATGAACCAGGATTTCGTCGCCTGGGTCGGCCAGGGCACCTTCGCGGATCGCACGCTGGAGCATCTGGGACGTTCCGACAAGGGCATCGCCATGATCCGCCAGCGCTACTTCAAGGATATGGAGGCGGTCGCGCGTGGTGAAGATCCCAAAGCGATCTATCGCGATCCCAAGCAGGCCGCGCGCATCCAGTTTCCCATCGATGGCCTCGAGTTGTTCCGCGACGGCGAGGACAATCCCGATCATCCGCGCCGCGAACGCTTCACCTTTCTGGCGGGACAACCCGCCGAGATCACGCGGGCCTATGACGATGCGATGGGCTTCACCGACGGGAGTAAAACGTAAATCGCGCTGTACGCCGTGATAACCACACATAAAAGTTTGGGAGGCGACACATGATCAGAGCCATCACAAAGTACGGAACGATTTCCGCCGCTGCGCTGTCACTTATGGCCGGCGCGGCGGATGCACAAAAAGCAAAAGACACACTCCGCGTCGCCGTCACCGCTGCCATTCCCGGTGTCGAGGGGATGTATTTTGCGGGTTTCGACGGCTTCATCACCAACAAGATCGTGCAGGACACGCTCGTCACCTGGGATACGGTCGACAAGAAACTGAAGCCGCAATTGGCGACGGAGTGGAAGCGCGTCAATCCCGACACCTTGGAATTCAAGCTACGCGAAGGCGTCAAATTCCATAACGGTGCGGATTTCACCGCCGACGATGTCGTCTATACGGTGCAGCACGCACTCGATCCTAAATACAAGTTCCGCCTCAAGGAACGCTACAGCTTCATCAAGAGCGTCGAAAAGATCGATGCTCATACGGTGCGGCTCAACCTGCATAAGGGCTCGGGCGTCGATCTGATCAATCTGACGAGTTATCCGCCGATTCTGCCGCATGCCGTGCACGCCAAATATGACAACAAGGCGGATTTCGCGCGCGAGACCATCGGCACCGGGCCATACCGCATGACGGCGCTCGACTCCGTCGGTATCGTTTTCCAGAAATCGCCCACCTACACGTGGGGCGGTTCGCGCCCGGCGGGCCGGATCGGCAAGATCACGTTTACACCCATCGGCGACAAGCAGACGCAGATCGCCAAGGTGATGGTTGGTGAACTAGACATGATCTACGACATCGATCTTGAACAGGCGAAGCAGGTCGTGGGTGCGGCGAAGGATTATCGCCTGCACGTGGCACCCAATGCGGGCTTCTTTTTCCTGAACTTCGATACAGCCAACCGTTCGGGCCAGAGCCCGTTCGGTGATAAGCGCCTGCGCGAGGCGGTGCTGTCGGCGCTCGATCTCAAGACCTTCTACAAGGCCTACGTCCCCAAGATGGAGCCCGATCAGATTCTCTCGTCTATGTGTCATCCCATGCTGGAACCCTGCACGCCGGACCTGCCGCAGAAGTTGCCGGATTACGATCCGGCGCGTGCCAAGCAGCTGCTGGCGGATGCGGGATACGGAACGAAGGGCCTGGATGTCGAAATCCTCACCTGGTCGCCGGCCCGCCAGACGGCAGAGGCAGTTGCCGGGGAGCTGCGCAAGGTCGGCATCCGCGCCACCGTCAACAACGCTGCGCGCAACGTTTTCACCAAGCTGCGCGGTGATGGTAAGGCGGTGATGCAGGTGACGATTTGGGACAATGGCGGCGAGCCGGATATCGAGCGCACCGCGAATTACTTCTTCGGTGCCGATATCCCGCAGAATTATGTGCAATCGGCGGAGCTGGCGAAAATCGTCGATCAGGGCCGCGACGAGCTCGATGCGGATAAGCGCAAGCAAATCTACGACCGCATCTTCGGCATTGCGAACGCGGAACGCTATATCGCGCCGGTCATCCCGGCGCCGTCATTGATCGTGCATCACAAGGACCTGACGATCGACAACACGCCGATCATCTACGGCCAGGGATTTGCCTTTAACCAAATGGGATGGGTCAAATAGCTATCGATTTTCCGTATAAGAAAATCCGCCACCTAAAGCGCATCTTTTTGTCGAGAGAGCGTGCGAATTCGGCGATATGCGGCTATAAAGCCGCATAAGCGCGGGATGCGCGCGATGTGTTGAATTGTCCAGTACGGGGGGAGAGCCATGCAGTTTTCGGCCATGACCATGAATATGTTCTTCCCGGAGAACGACAATCCGAGCGACGATCATCGCATCATCGAAATGACGGCCGAACAGGCCATCTGGTTTGCCGAACTTGGTTATAATCCGTGGTTCACGGACCATCATTTCCGCGGGCCCTGGCACAGCAACCCGATGCAGTTCGCGGCCTACGTTGCGCCGCAGATTTCACGCGATCGCTATATGGGCTTCGGCGTGCTGTCGATCCCGTTCTATCATCCGGTCCGCCTGATCGAGAGCATGAACCTGCTCGACCAGCTGACCAAAGGGAAGGTGCTGTTCGGCGTTGGCAGCGGCTGGCAGGGCGTCGAGCCCAACAGTCTCGGTATCGACAAGGAATATCATGCCTCCGGAAAGTCGGGCGAAGACATGCTCGACGCCATGATGAAGTTGTGGAACTTCAAGAACGGCGATCCGGAATATAATTTCGCGATCGGCTCCTACAGCGGCATCGTGAAGCGCCGCGTCATGCCGGCTCCTTATTCCAACCCGCATCCGATCATCATCCGTACCGCGAGCCGCGAGGCAGGCCTGATCCGCGCGGCGCAGGAAGGCTGGCCGGCGTTTCTCGGCAACTTCGGCTCGGATTTACCCCAGCAGATGAACCTCTATCGCACGACCCTTGAAGCGGCCAATCATCCGCAGCATGTCGTCGATACCTGCCTGCAATGGTGCACATCCGATTGGGTCGGTGTCACCGTCGCCGAGACGGATGAGAAAGCGCAGGAACTCGAGAAACTGTGCCGCGCCGAGACGATGAAGATCCGTACCGGTTATATCGAGCGCCATGGCGCCACCGACGGCGCGGTCATCCGGCCGACGGCGGGCCGATCCACGGCGGCGGACTATGCGAAAGGTGGGGACTTCAAGGCAACGATTGCCGGAAGTCCCGACACGATTGCGGCCAAGATCCAGAAGTTTGCGGATGTCGGCATCAACCATCTGCATCTGCGCTTCCTCGGCGAATGGGACGGCGAGACCAAGCACATCACCAAGGATTCGGTTGAGCTGTTCGCCAAGGAAGTCATGCCGCGCTTCGCCGAACGCAAGCTTGCCGCCGCGCAATAGCGGCTGTCATGCGTGATCGATAAAGCTGCGCGCCGGGTCAGCCGGCGCGCAGTTTCTTTTCGAGCTGTAGCTGGTTGAACGCCTTGGTACGCCACAGATCCCACGTCCGCTCCCACGTGCGCGCACTATCCTGACGCGCGGTGGTCTCGGCGACTTCGGCGGCATCCAGATAGACGATCTTGCCGCCCGGCCCGGCGATGGTCATGGCCTGCATCTGCAGCTTGGCGGAGAGTTCGAGATAGATCGAACGAATGACGGCCGCCGCCACGCTATCGCCGACGACGACGGAGCCATGGCCGCGCATCAGGGCGGCGGGCTTATTGCCCAGGACGGTGGCCAGCGAATTGCCGAGATGATGTGTCTTCACGATGATATCGCCGCTCGGCTGGAAATCGCGGATCTCGAAGGTCGGAATGCCGAGGCCGACAAAGGCGCCGGTGTTGAACAGCGGCTTCAACGGCACGGTGGTCACGCCAAACGGGATCACCGACGGCGAATGATTGTGTACGATGGCCTGCACGTCGGGCCGCAGCTTGTAGATCTCGCCATGAATGAAGCGTTCCAGATAGATTCCGCGGCCTTGGCGATCGACCGGTTCGCTGTCGAGGTCGAATTCCATGATGTCGTCTTCGGTCACCAGCTCGGGTGCCAGCGCGCGCGACAATAGATAACGGTTGGGGTTCTGTGGGGATCGCGCGCTGACATGGCCGTAGGCATCGACCACGCCGTGTTCGGCGAGGATGCGGTAGGACAAGACGAGATCTAGGACGAGGTTGCTCATTGCGGCGGCGATCCTGCTTTTGCTTAGCCGATGGTCTGGCCGTTGTTCTGGAATGTCAGCAGCGGCGCCAGCTTGGCGGCGAGCTTTTTGAGTTCTTCGCCGATCTCGGCCAGTTTGTCCGGCTGGAAAACCTGACTGATGCCGCCGGAACTGAGCGAAAGGATCGCGCCGCCGTCGGGCGATCTGACCGGCACGGCCACGCTATTGATGCGGGCGTGCAGCGAACCGATGTTCACGATGTAGCCCGTGTCGGCGTAGTCGTTCAGCGCCTCGGTCAGGCGGGCTTCGATCTCGCTCCATTTCTCGCGTCGCTCGGCGCGCAGTTCGGCTATGACGGCACGGCGCTCGGTTTGGCCGAGCCCGGCTATATAGGCCCAGCCGGTCGCCGAGGTGGCGAGCGGGACGCGCGATCCGATGCGCAGATCGGCCAGCACGATGGACGAGCCCTGGCAGCGTTGCAGATAGATCATGCTCAGCCCATCGCGCGCACCCAGCGATACGGCGCCTTCATGGCGGCTCGCGATCGTCTGCATATGGGGTAGGGCCAGTTCTGCGATCGGCTGGCCCGACAAGACGGCTTGGCCCAGTCCGAGCAGCCGGATGCCGGGCCGCATCGTCTGCCGTCCGGGCATGGCGTCGAGATAGCCAAGTTCCAGAAGGGTGTGGCACAAGCGCCAGACCGTGGGCTGCGGCAGCCCGGTCATGCGCGCGATCTGGCTGGCGCCCAATTCAGGCGTCGCGGGTGTGAAACAGCGCAGGACTTCCATGCCGCGCGCGAGCGCGGTGACGAAGGGGGGCTTTTTAGTCTCGCTGGCGGTATCGCTCATATTGAATAAATTATTCGAATAAAATGGGCTTTGGAAGCCAATGTTTCCCGAAGAGAAGCCCCATTTAGCTTGACCGCATATGCGCCTAAATTCCAAATTGTGAATAGATAATTCAAAGATGGATCGTTAGTGCGATTGAAAGGCTCCCGCCTTTGAGGCGTACTGAGGGACCTTACTGCCGCACCGGCGGCGCATACGGACACAACAGCAATGCAGCACGACGGCGCACAGCCCCATCCCAAAGAGCTCGCACAATCCGGGTCGCTCGAAGAGCTTTACGGCAAGTTGGCCGAGATTCCGATCGGTCCCGGTTGGAACAAGCCGACGCCGTCTTTGTGGGATGCGCCGCGCAAGACCTTGATCCCATATCGCTGGCGCTATGCGCAGGGGCGCGGTGCGCTCGAAGCGGCGGGACGCCTGATCAATACGGAACTCGCCGAACGCCGCAACCTGATCCTCGGCAACCCCGCAGGCGACGGCTACGCGACCACGCGGACCCTGATCACCGCCTATCAGATGATCATGCCGGGCGAGCGTGCGCGCTCGCATCGTCATTCGCCCAACGCGCTGCGCTTGGTGCTTGAGGCCGAGCCTGGCTGCTACACCGTCGTCAACGGCAAGCGGTTGGAGATGGCGCCGGGTGACGTTCTGCTGACACCGCAATGGTGCTGGCATGGCCACGGCAACGAAAGCCGGGTCAACGGCTATTGGGTCGATTATCTGGATGTGCCGCTGGTGCAGCTTCTCGAACCGATGTTCTTCGATGCCCATCCCGACGGCTTCGAAAATGACGCGCCGATCCACCAGGTCGATCCCAACATCTTCCGTTGGACCGATACCCAAGCGCGCCTCGCCGCGGCCCAGCGCACGCCGGAGGCGGAATACGCGACGCAAATCGCGCTCGGCGATCCGGCGCTGACCACCATGGCATTGTCGATGATGAAGCTGGCGCCCGGCGTACGCACGACCGCACATCGCACGACGGCCGGGAACATCTATACGGTTGCGCAAGGCAGCGGCACAACCTTCGTCGATGGCGAAAGCTTCGATTGGCGGCGTGGCGATGTCATCGCCGTTCCGTCATGGCGGACGCACAGCCATCAAGCGAACGACGATGCGGTGCTGTTTCGCGTCAGCGACGAGCCCGCGATCGAAAAGCTCGGTTTCCTGCGCGCGGAAACGGGCCTGTCGCACGCCTGAAAGACCTAACGCCATGCCCTTCCATATCGACGATCTGAAAGGATCGATGCCGCCTCTGATCACGCCGTTCAAGAACGGCGCGGTGGATTACGATGCCTATGCGGGCCTCGTGAAATTCCATATCGATCAAGGATCGCACGGCATTTTGGTCAACGGCACAACGTCGGAGCCGTCGACCTTGAGCGTCGAAGAGCGCAACAAGATCGTCGATGTCGCGATCAAGACCGTGAACGGCCGGTTGCCTGTGGTGGTCGCCTCGGGCTCGCAGAGCCTGGTCGAAACGGCGGCGCTGACCGATCATGCCGCCAAGGCCGGCGCCGATGCGCTGCTGATCGTGACACCGTATTACATCATGCCGCCGCAGCGCGGGTTGATCGAATATTACCTGTCGGTCACCAAGGCGCATAAGACGCCGTGGATGATCTATCACATCCCCGGCCGCGCAGCCGTGTCGATCACCCTCGATACCGTGCTGAAATTGAAGGAACGCTCGCCGACCTTCATCGGTATGAAGCATGCGGTGGACAAGCTGAGCTTCGTGTCCGAATGCCTGAACGCCTGGCCCGAATACCGTGTATTCGTCGGGCTTGAGGATCTGTCGTTCCCGATGATGGCGGTCGGTGCGGTCGGCTTGATGAACGCCGTCGGCAATCTGCGCCCGGATCTATTGTCGCAGATGTGCGAGGCGATCTTCGCCAAAGATATGGCCAAGGCGCGCGCGCTGCATGACCGTTTATTCGAAATCAATCAGGCGGTATTCTACGACACCAATCCGACACCCATCAAATACATGATGAAAAGGCTCTGCCTGATCCCGCAAAACGAACATCGTTTGCCGATGATGCCGGCGTTGCCGGAACTCGAGATGCGCCTGGACGGCGTGCTGCAGCGCGCGGGTCTTCTGTAGACTAAGTTCCGCAGAAGGTCTGATAGGGGATCGGGCTGGCCGGCGCGGGCTGGGTAAAAGCCTCGTTGCCGGCGACCTCATCGAAGGGCCGGCTCACCAGATTCAATAGATGAGAGAAAGGCGCCATATTGCCGCGCTCGACGGCTGCGCTCAGGGCTTCCTCAACCTTGTGGTTGCGCGGAATATAGATCGGATTGACTCGATCCATTTCGGTGGCGACGACTTCAGGCGCACGCCCTTCTTGCTGCAGTCGTGCGCGCCAGCGCCGCATCCACGATTTGAACGCGATCGCATCGACGACGGACGTGTCGTCGCCGAGAATCGCACGCGACAGGCGCCGAAAGGTTCCGGTGAAGTCCGCGCCGGCTTCCTCCATCATGGACAGCAGGTCGTTGGTGAGGTCCCAGTCGCTGTCCTCTTGCATCGTCAGGCCGAGCTTGGCGCGCATCGCCGCGATCCAATAGCCATTGTATTTATCCGAGAACGCGTTGATCGCCTCGGTCAGAATCTCGATCGAACGTTCGGTATTGTCGTTGATGAGCGGGATCAGGGTCTCGGCCAATCGGGCGAGGTTCCATTTGGCGATCGGCGGCTGATTGGCATAGGCGTAGCGGCCGTGGGAATCGATTGAGCTGAACACCGTTCCGGGCGAATAGGCATCCATGAAGGCGCAGGGACCGTAATCGATAGTCTCGCCCGAGATCGTCATATTGTCGGTATTCATCACCCCGTGAATGAAGCCGATGCTCATCCAGCGCGCGACCAAAAATGCCTGTGCGCCGACGACGGCTTCAAAGAGCGCGAGATAGGGATTCTGTGCCTGCCCCGCGTCGGGATAATGGCGCGCGATCACATAATCGGCGAGTTGTTTGGTCCGATCAGCCTCGCCGCGCGCGGCAAAATATTGGAACGTGCCGACGCGGATATGGCTCGCGGCAACACGTGTCAGGACTGCGCCGGGCAGCGGCGTTTCGCGATGCACGATCTCGCCCGTGGTAACGGCGGCAAGTGCCCGAGTTGTCGGAACGCCGAGCGCATGCATGGCTTCGCCGATCAGATATTCGCGCAAGACCGGGCCGAGTGCGGCTTTGCCGTCGCCGTTGCGCGAAAACGGCGTGGGACCCGATCCCTTCAGTTGGATGTCGCGTCGACGGTTATTGACGTCGACGATCTCGCCCAGCAACAACGCCCGACCATCGCCGAGTTTGGGCGAAAAGCCGCCGAACTGATGACCGGCATAGGCCTGCGCGAGTGGCGTGGCACCCGGCGGCACGACATTGCCGGAAAAGATTGCGGCGCCCAGGGCGGATTCAAGTTCCGCCGGATCGAGGCCAAGCTCGCGCGCCAGGTCATGGTTCAACAGCCACAGCCTCGGTGCGGCCACTTGGGTGGCCTGCCACGGCACGAAGAAGCCATCCAAGCTGCGCGCGAAGCTGTTATCGAACTTGAAGCGCGGCAAAATATCCGTGGCGACGTTCATGGGTGTCCCGTTCGCTATTTCTGGTGTACGCGTGCTTCGTTTTCTGCATCGAGCGCCTGCAGCGCCTGATCTAAGGTGGGCACGACGGCGGATTTATAGTCGGTGCCGCGCACGGCCAGGCGTTTGGCTTCCTGGCAGAGCTGACGCAGGCTGGCGCCCGAAAACCCTACGGTCTTCGGCGCGAGCGTTTCGGCGATCTTGTCCAGTTCGGGCGACGCATCCTTGGCCTTGTTGGTGAGATGGATGCGCAGGATGTCGCGCCGTTCGGCTTCGTCGGGTAGCGGGACCGGTATGTGCACGCCGAAGCGCCCCGGGCGCAGGATCGACGGATCGACGAGATCGATGCGGTTGGTGGCGCCGACGACGATGACGCCCGAAAGCTGTTCGACGCCGTCCAATTCGGCCAGCAACTGATTGACCACGCGTTCGGTGGTCATCGAGCCGTCATGTGCGCCGCGTATCGGCGTGATGGCATCGAGCTGATCGAAGAAAATGACGGTCGGTGCGACCTGGCGTGCGATGCGGAAAATCTGGCGCACCCCTTCTTCGGATTCGCCCAGCCATTTGGAAAAAATCTCCGGCCCGTCGACGGCGATGAAGTTGACGCCGCATTCATGGGCGAGGGCTTTGGCGAGCAAGGTCTTGCCGGTCCCGGGCGGGCCATAGAGCAGGGCGCCGACATGCGGCGTCAGCCCCATGCTGGCGAGCAACTGTGGATTGCGCAGCGGCTGCTCCATCAAATCCTTCAGCCGTTCCTTGACGGCTTCGAGACCGCCGACATCGTCCCAGCTGACATCGGGTACGCTGATGAAGGCTTCGCGCATGGCGGATGGGCGCACCTGGCCCATGGCTTCTTCGAAATCCTGCCGATCCACGCGCAGTTGCGTCATGTCGATGCGAAAGGCTGCCTTGGCATCGGTGAGGTTGAGCGTGCTGCGGCGCAGCGCGTTGAGGCCAGCGTTGCGGCAGAGCTCCATGAGGTCGGCGCCGACGAAACCGTGGCTGCGGCGCGCCACTTCGTCGAGGCCCGTTTGGGCATCGTCGGTCAGTGGCATCTCGCGGGTTTGGATTTCCAGGATTTCGCGGCGGCCCGGCGCATCGGGCGGCCCGACGAAAATCTCGCGGTCGAAGCGGCCGGGGCGGCGGAAAGCGGGATCGACGGAATCGATACGATTGGTCGTGCCGATGACGATGACGGAATCGACGCGATTGAGGCCGTCCATGAGCGACAGAAGCTGGGTTACCGCGCGCACGTCCGAATGCGCGCCCGTCTCGCCGCGTTTGGGCGCCAGCGCGTCGAGTTCGTCGATGAAGACGATCGACGGCGCATGGTGCGCCGCTTCGCCGAACATGCGGCGCAGATTGCCTTCGGTCTCGCCGGCATAGGTGCCGATGATTTCCGGCCCGTTGATGTAATAGAATCGCGCTTCGATCTCGTTCGCGACCGCGCGCGCAAGATGGGTCTTACCCGATCCCGGCGGGCCGTACAGGATAATGCCGCGCGGCGGATTGATGCCGAGCTGGCGATAGACGTGCGGGAATCTGAGCGGTAGCTGGACCAGTTCGCGCACCAGCTTGATCTGGCGGCCCAGCCCGCCAACGTCTTCGAAGGTGACGTCGAACGCGCCTTGCGGAATATGCTCGTCGTGGAAATGCAGCCTGATCTCGGTCTGCTCGGTCACGTAACCCGGCCCATCGGGCAAGCCATGGACCTCGTAGGTCGTGCCGGCTTGGGTATCGGGGAAGGAAATATACAGAACGGCGCCGATGCCGACTGGCGTGCGGTTCTGCGCCATTACCTTGCGCAAATGTGGGATCAGTTCGTGCGCGGTCGAGACGTCGATCGCCGGCGTCAGTTCGATGCGGGTGACCGGCTTCAGATCGGCCGGCTCAACCTCGATGGTGTCGTTGAGGTGCGCTTTAAGCGCCTGCCGCAGGAAGCGATCCATCCGCACGACGCCGCGCCCGGTATCCTCGGCCATCGGTTCGCCCACGCGGACCAGGACACTGCGGCCGCGCGCCGTCGCGATGCGCACGATGTCGTCCGGTGCCAAGCCCGCTTGATGCATCTGGGTGCTGTCGATCGCGACCAACAGTTTGCTCGACGTCACATAGTCATTCGACAGATGATCGACGGTCGCAGTGAAGCGACGGCGCGGATGCGTGTGAACATGATGATGAGCGTGATCGTGACTATGGTCGTCGTGCGGCATACTGCTACCTCGAAGCTCCTTAAACTTTCGCTCATTTTTTATTGATGCGTCACGCGCTGGATCAAGGTATAGCCCCTGCGCCCAACGATATACATCACTTGTTGCCCGCGCATTTGTTCCGCAAAACGGCTGTTCGGCGGGGGATTCCCGCCCAGCGTGTTCGCGATGGTGTCTATGCACTGATTGCCCGCATATTACTGGGCAAGGGTCCGTGGGCAAGTGATTTCGTTCGATGAAATCGTCCAACGTGATTAAAATAAAAGCCAGGTGAGGCAGACGTTTAAATGATCAAAATTAAGAACCTGCGGATGACATATCGCAGCGCCGGGACGAGCCATGCGGCCGTCCGCGACGTATCGATCGATATTCCGAAAGGCCATTTTTTCACGCTTCTCGGGCCGTCGGGCTGCGGCAAGACGACGATCCTGCGGTGCGTGGCCGGCCTGGAAGAACCCGATTCCGGCGAAATCCTGATCGGCGGCGAGCCAGTGTTTTCTTCAAAAGAAAACATCTACGTGTCGCCGAATTTCCGCCGCATCGGCATGGTGTTCCAGTCCTATGCGATTTGGCCGCATATGACTGTGTTCGATAACGTCGCCTTCCCATTGCGCCATAAAAGCCCTCGCCCCAGCCGCGCCCAGATCGCCGACATGGTCCGCACTGCGTTGGAGCTCGTACAGCTCGGCGGCCTGGAAGATCGCCCCGCTCCCTTCTTGTCGGGTGGACAGCAGCAACGCCTGGCGCTGGCCCGCGCCCTGGTCGCCGAACCGCGCGTGCTGCTGCTCGATGAGCCGCTATCGAACCTGGATGCGAAACTGCGTGAAGAGATGCGCATTGAGCTACGCGATCTGGTCAAACGGCTGAACATCACGACTTTGTTTGTGACGCATGAGCAGGTCGAGGCGTTGACCATGTCGGACATGGTCGCGGTCATGAGCGAGGGCGTCATCGTCCAACAAGGGCCGCCCGCCGAGATCTACCGCGATCCGACGGCGATGTTCGTCGCCAATTTCGTCGGTAAGACCAATTTCCTGAAAGCCAAGATTGCTTCGACGGCCAACGGCCTGATGAATGTCGAAACGGCCATCGGTACGTTGTCGTGCCGCATGTCACCGGCGGTGCGTGATGGCGAGACGGTTACTGTCACCGTGCGCCCCGAGAACGTGGAGCTTGTGCAAGGTCAGCTTCCCGACATGGCCGGCAATAACGTGCGCGGCGAAGTCGAAGATGTCGTCTTCCTCGGCAATATGACGGACTGCACCGTCAAGGTGGCCGGTGAAACGATCCGCGTGCAATTGCATCCGTCACGGGCACCGTCGCGCGGCGATGCAGTGACCCTGCGCTTCCCGGTCGAACATTGCTTCGTGATTGCGGAAGCGCGCGCATGATCGCCGCACGCAAAGGCAACCGCGATTTCGGCCCGCGCGTGTTCCTGGGCGCCGTGATCGCGGCGAGCGTCGTGATCGTCTCGCTGATCGTCGTCGTGGTGTGGCTGAGTTTCCGCGATGGCATGGCGGGCTCGGCCGATGCCGTCTGGACGACTGCCAACTATCCCGAGATGTTCCTCAATCCGTTCACCTATCGGGTGCTGTGGAACACCGTTGAATTCTCGCTCGTCGTTCTGCTGGTATCCTTGGGCTTCGGCGTGCCGGCGGCCTGGCTCGTCGAACGCACCGATCTGCCCGGCAAGAATATCGTCTTCACCTTCATGGCCGTCGGACTGTTGATCCCGGGTTTCGCCGCCGCGATGGGCTGGCTACTGTTGCTGCATCCGCGTATCGGCCTGATCAATGTCTGGTTCGAAACGACGTTCGGTTTTTCCGGCGCCACTATCAATATCGCCACGATCCTCGGCATGGGGTGGGTGCAGGGACTTAACCTGGCGCCGATCGCCTTCATCATGACGGCAGCGGTCTTTCGCGCGATGGATCCGTCGTTGGAAGAAGCCGCCGAGATGTCCGGCGCGTCGTTCCGCTCGACCTTGCGCACCGTCACCTTGCCGCTGGCCTGGCCGGGTGTGCTGGCCGCCGGCATTTACATCTTCACCATCGGCTTCTCCGCCTTCGACGTTCCGGCGATCATCGGCTGGAGCAACCGCATCTTTACCTTCTCGACCTATCTGGTCTTGCAGCTGTCGCCGACCGAGGCGCTGCCGCGCTACGGCACCGCTGCGGCGTTATCCGTGCTGTTCATCGGATTGGCCGGTGTGTTCAGTTGGTGGTACGGACGCATGCAGGCGCGCGCGCATCGCTTCCAGGTGGTGCGGGGCAAAGCCTATCGCCCGAAGCTGCTTAAGCTTGGGCGGTACAAGTGGGCAGCTTGGGTGCTGCTCGGCTTTTACTTCTGCGTCAGCAAGATCATGCCGTTGATCGTACTATGTTGGGCCTCGGTGCTGCCGTATTTCCAGCTGCCGTCGGCGAATGCATTGGCCTCGGCTTCGCTTGATCGTTACTGGCGTCTACCGTGGGATCTGATCGGCGAAGGCTTCGGCAATACCGCGATCTTAATGTTCCTGACGCCGACGTTCACCTTGGCGCTGGCGCTGTGCTTCTCATGGATCGTGTTGCGTTCGCGCGTGGTCGGGCGGCAATGGTTCGATTTCATCGCCTTCCTGCCGCATGCCGTTCCCAGCATTGTCTTCGGTATCGGCGCGCTGCTCATCTCGCTGTTTGTCATCGAGGCCATCGTGCCGGCCTTCGGCACTGTCTGGCTGCTCCTGGCTGTCTTCATCGTCGGGCGGATCAGTTATGCCACGCGCATGACCAACAGCGGCATGATCCAGATCCATAAGGAACTGGAAGAATGCGGCCAGGTCAGCGGGGCCAGCACAATGGGCGTGTTGCGCGAAATTGTCGTGCCGTTGCTGGCGCCGACCTTGCTCAACGCCTGGCTGTGGATGGCGCTGATGACGTTCCGCGAACTTACGCTCGCGGTTTTGTTAACGACCCGCGACAACATGACCCTACCGGTTGTGATCTGGGGCCTGTGGCAGGGTAGTGGCTACGGCGATGCCTCGGCGATCACCATCCTCATGCTGGGGGTGATGATCCCGCTTGTGAGCCTGTATTGGTTCATCGCTCGCAAGAGCTCGGTGAAAGTTGTTTAATAAGGTCAACCTGGACGAATTTGCAAAGTTACAGGAGAAGATACGATGCTGAAGGAAGACAACGAACTCCTGACCCGGATTGGGCCGAACACCCGCATGGGCGATCTGTTGCGCCGCTATTGGTGGCCGATCGCCGCGTCGAAAAAGGTGGAGGGATCGAAGCCCATCGTCACGCGTGTGCTGGGCGAAGACCTGCTTCTATTCCGCGACGGCAACGGCAAGATCGGTTTGGTCGACAAGGCCTGCCCGCATCGCAGCGCATCCTTGGAATTCGGCCGCGTCGAAAAAGACGGCATTCGCTGCTTCTATCACGGCTGGAAATTCGGCGCCGATGGCGGCTGCCTCGATATGCCGGCCGAGCCGGAGAACAGCCCGCTGAAGAAGCAGGTCAAACTCCGCACCTATCACACGCAGGAAGTCGCCGGATTGATCTTCGCCTATCTGGGGCCGGATCCGGTTCCGCTGCTGCCGGCTTACGATCTGTTGGTGCGTGACGACATGGACCGTGTGGTGACGCAAGGCCTCGATCGGTGCAATTGGTTGCAGCGCGCGGAAAACGCGGCCGATCCGTGCCATAGCATGGCGCTGCATGCCTCGGTCTATCCGTCCATCGCGTTGAAACGGCCGGACGCGCTTTATGAGAGAACTTGGTACGGCATGCGTTTCTCGGTGCAGTACGAAGGCCAGAAGCTGCAGAACGTGTTCCATCAGATCGTGCCGTCGCACACGCGGCGTTTCGGTGCGCGCGTCGGCGATAAACGGCCCGCCCAATATTTGCATCTGCGTACGCCGGTCGACGATTATCAGACCATCACCTACATCATCGAGGCGGTGGAAACCGAAGGTGGGCGTCCCGGCACGATCGATGTCGAAGACCTGCGCATCATGCCGCCCGGCGAATATGACCGCGTCGATGACGGTTGGTGGGGCATCGCTTCGCACGACCAGGATCGCGCCGCGCAGGAAAGCCAGGGCGTGATCGCCGATCGCACTAAGGAGACGCTCGGCACATCCGATCGCGGCATCGCGATGCTGCGCCAGATGCTGCTCGACGGCATCAAGGCGATCGACGCCGGCAGCGATCCCATGGGCATCATCCGCGATATGGGCCAGAACAACCTGATCGCGTTCGATGCGAAGAAGAACTTCACCGATATGGATAAGGATTATTCCGGCAAGGCGGTTGGCTAACCAATCGCGCCAATAAGCAATTTCGATAGGGAGGGTTACATGACGTTATTCTTGCGCCTCGGCGTTTACGCCGCAGGCTTGGCACTCGTTCTGGGCGCGTTGCCCGCGTTGGCAGCTGAACGCAGCCCGGCACTGACCGAGTTGATTGCGGCGGCGAACAAGGAAGGCAAGCTTGAGCTGCAGTGGGGCTCGACCTTCCTCGGCGGCAATGAGGGGACGAAGGAAATCACCGCGGCGATGAATGCCCTGTTCGGCACCAAGATCGTCACGCGCTTTACGCCGGGCCCGAATGCCAACGAGTCGCTCAATGCGATCATCGTGGCGAACAGCGTCAATCGACCGTCGCCGACGGATGTGTTCATCGGATCGAACCAGCATGGCGCGTTGATTTTCGAGAAGAAGGTCGGCACGGAAGTCGATTGGACGAAATTTTTGCCGGGCCGTATCGACGCGTCGTCCATGGAGGCAAATACCGCGGCGTTGCGCGCGTTTACGGTGATCCCGGGCGGTATCGTCTACAACACGCAGCGTGCACCTTATCCGCCGACCAAGCTTGAAGACCTGCTCAAGCCGGAATGGAAGGGCAAGATCGCATCCACGCCGTATGCGTCGGGCTTCGATCTGTTGTCGTCGACCGATGTCTGGGGCAGCGAACGCACGATTGAATTCGCGCGTAAGCTGACCACGCAGATGGCTGGCCTCATGCGCTGCAACGAGCTTGAACGCATCGCGTCCGGCGAATTCATCGCCTATGCGATGGATTGCACCGGTACGGATTGGCAGGAACTGAAACGCAAGGGTGCGCCGATTGCCCACGTGATCCCCACCGATTTCCCGGCGGTGCGGTTCAATTATGCGACGGTTCCGAAAAACGCCGCCAATCCCAATGCGGCAAAACTGTTCGTGACGTTCCTCCACACGCCGGAGGGCCAGAAGCTTCTTTGGAAGCATCAGACGTCCGATCTGCATACCTATCCTGAATCACAGATGGGCGTGTTCGTGCATGATCTCGAAGCCAAGGGCGTGAAATTCTATCAGTTCACCGTTCCCTGGTATCTCGAACATCCGGAAGCCCGCGAGGGCACGGCCAAGATCGTGCCGATCCTGACCGGCGGGAAATAAAAGAAGGGGCGGCCAAATGGCCGCCCTTTTTATTTGAATCGCTCGAACAGCTCGAAGGTGCGCGCATCGGATAGATCGCCGGCGCCATTGGGTTTGCGGCGCCCGGTCGCGAAGCCATGCGGCTCCGGATAAAGATGGAGCGTGATCGCCGGGTTCTTCTTGGCTTCCGCGATGATCCAGTCGCGTTGCTCTTCGGTATAGGTCCAATCGTGCTCGGGCATATGCAGCAGGATCGGATCCTTGATGGTTTTGAATTCGTCCAGGTAGTCGTGCATCAAGGTGCCGTAATAGCTGGCCGCCGCATCGGCGCCGAGGCGCGTGACACTGACCAGCGCCGTATTGCCGCCCATGCAATAGCCGGTGGTGAGCACCTTGCCGTTGCATTCGGGCATGGCGCGGCCAGCTTCCATGGCGCTCTTGGTGACCTTGATGCCGGTCGTCATCTTGAAATTGTCGAGATAGGTGTGGTCCGCACCGCGTTCCACATCCCAGTAGATGTCGGGAACGATGACCAGGTAGCCGCGCTCGGCCCATTCGTCGGCCATCTGCTCGTACAAGGGGCGCAGGCCGTGGACATCGAGTCCGACAACGACGACAGGGCCGCGTCCACCCTTGGGCTTGGAGACGTAGGCATCGAACGGATTGCCCGCGCTGTCTTTGAGTTTGATGGTTTCGCCGTTCAACGCGTCCCTCCAATTTTTGTGCTTATTTCTCAGTGAGAAACAAAATTATTTTAATAGGCAATTGCTTTCGAACCAGACCATGGGTAGCTAATCTAGTCAACTGAACGGCCCGGCCAGACACCCCGAAAGAGAGCATGATGACCACGCAAGCGAAACCCGGCCGCATCGACGTTCATCATCATCTCTGCCCGCCGCAATATCTGGTCGAGGCGAGCAAATCCGTTTCGTTGTTTCCGGCGTTGCAGGACTGGACGCCGCAACGCTCGATCGACGACATGGATAGCGGCGGCGTCGAAACGGCGATCCTGTCGATGAGTACGCCGGGCGTGTGGTTCGGCGATGCCGCGGCGGCACGCACCCTTGCGCGCGTCTGCAACGATTATATGGCACGCCTGGTTGCCGATCATCCGGGCCGCTTCGGTTTCTTCGCCTGCCTGCCGATGCCCGATATCGACGGGTCTTTGCGCGAGCTTGAATACGCGCTCGATGTGCTGAAGGCCGATGGCGTTTGCCTGTTCACCAGCTACGGCACGCAATATCTGGGCGATGCGGCTTTCTTTCCGGTGCTGGAGGAAATCAACCGTCGCAAAGCCATCGTCTATACCCATCCGACGATCAGCCCCTGCGTCGTCAATCTGTTGCCGGTCGTGTCCGAAGCGATCGTCGAATACGGCACCGATACGACGCGCGCGATCGCCAGCTTGGTATTCAGCGGTGTCGCGGCCAAGCTGCAGGACACGCAATTCATCTGGTCGCATGCCGGCGGCACGATGCCGTACCTGATCAGCCGCTTCACCCAGCATATGCGGGGCAAGCCGGCCAGTGTTGCGGCGCTGCCGAACGGCATGCTGGCGGAAATCCAACGCCATTATTACGACACCGCCCAATCGACCCATCATCCGGTGACTTTGAGCGCCCTGAAGCATCTCGTTGGGGCGTCGCAGATCGTGTTCGGCACCGATTTTCCCTGGGGTCGCGCAAAGGTGCACGTTGACGGTCTCGACGGATGCGATTTCACCGCAGAAGATAGGCGCAAGATCGATCGCGAGAACGCCGTGCGGCTTCTCGGCATGCCGTTGCGCTCGGACCAATTGCGTTCAAGTAAGGCTCGCTAAACACAGGAAGGAAAGCTCGTGGCTAAGCTAAAACTATCCATCGCGGTTGGGGATTATGATCGCGTCCGCCCGCTGGCCAGCGGCGCCGTGCAGATCGATGGTGTCGATCCGATCATGATGGCGCTCGATCCGGAAGAGATCTTCTTCCGTGCGATCCGCAGCGCCGAGTTCGATGTGTGCGAGCTGTCGCTCAGCAGCTTCACGGTCAAAACCGCGGCCGGCAATTCGCCCTATATCGGCATCCCGGTGTTTCCGTCCCGCGCCTTCCGCCACACGTCGGTTTACATCCGCACCGATCGCGGCATCAAGGAGCCGAAGGATCTGGCCGGCCGCGTCATCGGCAGCCCGGAATATCAGCTCACCGCCTGCGTGTGGGCCCGCGCCATCTTGCAAGACGATCACGGCTTGCAGCCGGAGACGGTAACCTGGATGCGCGGCGGCATCGAGACGCCGGGTCGGATCGAGAAGATCGATCTCAATCTGCCGGGCATCAAGCTCATCGATGCGCCCGAAGGCAAAAGCCTGTCGCAAGCCCTGGCGGATGGCGATATCGACGGTATGGTGACGCCGCGCGCACCGTCCTGCTTCGATCGCGGGCATCCCAACGTCGATTGGCTGTTCAAGGATCCGGTGGCGGCCGCGACCGACTATTTCAAGCGCACCGGCATTTTCCCGATCATGCATATCCTGGGCGTGAAAAAGGAACTGGCCGAGAAACATCCGTGGTTGCCGTCAGCGCTGTACAAGGCGTTCGAACAATCCAAGACCTTTGCTTTGACTAAGCTGACCGATACCTCGGCGACCAAGATCACTTTGCCGTTTGTTGAGGAACGCTTGCGCGATGCCCGCAAGCTGATGGGCCACGATTTCTGGTCTTATGGCTTGGATGCCAATCACAAGACGCTCGATACGTTCCTCAAGCATCATCATGCGCAAGGCTTGTCGTCGCGGCGCGTGAAGCCGGAGGAATTGTTCCATCCGGCGACGACCGAGACGTTTAAGATCTGATCGGAGACAGTCGATGTCGAACGAACGCGCCCAAGTCCTCAGCCAGCACAATTTCTGGGGCGAGCTGCTCGCACTGCGCGATGAGCAGCGCGAGAATCGTAAGACCGCGATCCAGGTCGTGCGCGGCGATGAGTTACCGCAGGAGATCAATCAACAAGGATTGATGAAGTGGTACCTGCATCCCGGGATCAAGGATACGGTGCTATCCACCTTGCTGTTCTTCGAGCAGGAAATCCCGCCGGGCAGCCGCTCGGGCCGGTACAAATTCCAGGGCGAACAGGTGATCTACATCTTGGAAGGCCAGGGCTACACCCTGCTGGACGGCGTGAAGCATAATTGGGTGGCGGGTGACGTCCTCAACCTGCCGATCCGCAAGAAGGGTGTGGTGGTCCAGCATGTAAACACCGATCCGGACAAGCCGGCGAAGTTCATCGCGTGCGAGCCGAATTTCCTTGAATGCACCGGCGTCGATCGTGGGTCGGGGTTTGAACAGATTGAGGATGCACCGGAGTTCCGCCGATGAGCGAGATGGAACGTACGCGCCAGCGCGAACGCGAAAAGCCGACCGTTAATCCCTACGAAGCGCAGATGGTGCTCGACCGCGAATTTGCCGAACGGCAGATGACCGGCCGCGTGTTGGTGAAAGAGGGCGATTGCCCGCAGGAATTGACCCGCCAGGGGCGTCTACGTTTCTATCTCGATCCGACGATCAAGGACACGCCGCTGCAGCATTGGGTGGTCTTCACCCATGAAGTGCGCACGCAGTCCGGCAAACATCGCCATCAAGGCGGGCTGGTGATCTATGTCATCGACGGCTTCGGTTATTCGATCGTCGACGGCGAAAAGGTCGAGTGGAAAAAGGGCGACCTCGTTCTGCTGCCGATGAAAGAGAACGGCGTCGAGCATCAGCATTTCAACTCGAGTCCGGACAAGCCGGCGGTGTGGATGGCCTTCATCCACATGCCGCTG
Source organism: Rhodospirillaceae bacterium (assembly GCA_947467145.1). Classification (GTDB taxonomy): domain Bacteria; phylum Pseudomonadota; class Alphaproteobacteria; order Rhodospirillales; family UBA2165; genus CANIGJ01. Next base: position 26,694 of record CANIGJ010000010.1, read on the forward strand.
CGCGAATATGTCGCGTCGGAAATGACGCAGTCCGAGGTTTCGCCCGAATACCGGCAGCAGGAAGCGAAGGGCGGCGTTTAGCCCGCCCTTTACCGCCGCATCAGATTTTGATGTTGAGGAAGCGCTCCGCGTTCTCATAGAGGACGCGGTTCAACTGCGCCGGCGTGAGACCCAGCGGATCGAAGGTCTTGGCCGAATCTTTCTGGCCGGCCATGAACGGATAGTCCGAGCCGACGAAGATCTGCGTTTCACCGAACATATCCATCAGATAGCGCAGCAGGACGGGATCGAAGGCGAGATTGTCGTAATAGAATTTGCGCGCGGTCTCGATCGGCGAAGCGAAGCCTTTGTTAAGCGGCGGCAATTTGGTCCAGCCCGATTGCAGGCGCGGCAGGAAGGCGGACAAGGTGCCGCCGCCATGGCTGAAGCCGATGCGCAGTTTCGGGAATTTCTCCAGCAGCCGTCCGGTGATGCAGCCCGCCGCGGCGAAACCGACGTCGGACGGATGGCAGATATAGGCTTCGCTCTGTTCGGGGCCGACCAGGCGATTGGTGCCGATCGGATGCAGCGCATGGACGAATATCGCCAGATCGTTCTTCTCGGCTTCGGCATAGAAGACGTCGAAGGATGGATCGGCCGGCGACTTGCCGAGGATGTTGCTACCGATCTCGATGCCCGACAGATTGTATGTCGACCTGAGCGACGATACTTCCTTGGCGGCCAGTTCGGGGTCCTGCAGCGGCACCATGCCGAGCCCGCCGAAACGCGTCGGATGTTTGGTGACCATATCCGAGATGACGCCGTTGATGTGGCGCGATAGGCCGAGCGCGTGTGGCGCATCGATCCAATAGGCCAGCAGTTCAGGCATCGGCGAGACGACCTGCAGCAGCGTACCTTCGGCGTCCATATCACCAATGCGGCGATCCATATCCCAGCAGCGGCTATCGACCAGGCGGAAGTCGCTCTTGCCGGATTTGATCATCGCCTGAGTATTTTCGCGATGTTCCATGCCCGGCCATTTGTCGGTGACGCAGGACGGCGGCTGGGCCGGGAAGTCGGCCGGGACGATATGGCAATGGACGTCGATGGTTTTCATCAATAGGCCTCCCAAAATTCTTGAATGTTATCTATCAGCGCGCGCACCCAGGCGCCGCGACAGCTTTTGTGCCGCCGCGACCAGTTCGCGCGCCGGCATGCCGTCCCACGACACGTCGAGGCGATCGATCACGCCGATGGCGGAGATCGCCGCGACCATGCGATTGCTGATGTCGAAGACGGGCACGCTCAGTGCGGCGCGGCCCGGATCGACGATGTTCTCCGCGATGGCGATGCCGCGCCCGCGAAATTGCGCGAGCATGGTATCGACGTCGCTCACGGTCTTGAGCCCGGCGCGTTCCAGCATCTTGTCGGGCCGGGCCAATTCGGCCTGCATGATTTCCTGCGTCGTCTGGCGTGGCAGGAACGCGGCGAAGCAGCGTCCGAACGACGAGGTGAGCAGGGGCATCACGGTGCCGATGCGGATCGTCAGCGACATGATGTCGGGCGTATCGGCGATCCGCACGATGGTGGGGCCGTAGTTCGCCCAGACCGCCATCGATATGGTCGTGCCGAGCAGATCGCGCAGATCGTCGAGGATCGGTTGCGCGAGATCCATGATCTCGATGCGGCGCATGGCGGCGAGCCCGAGATCGAGCGCGAACGGGCCGAGATCGTAGCGCCCGCCCATTTCGTGTTGGATGACGAAGCCGCAGCGGATGAAGCTCGCCAGGTACTTATGCGCCTTGCTGGGCGGCATGCCGGCGGCGGCGGCGAGCGTGGTGAGCGGCAAGGCGTTCGGCGCCTGGGCCAGCACCTTCAGCAGCGGCACGCCGATCTCGATGGAATTGATGCCGACGCTGGCTTTCTCGCCGGACTTTCCAGCGCTGGCGGAGCCGTCCGTTTGATTGACAACGCGGGGCACGCATGGTCTCCTGAGAAATCTTATTTCTTCGTAGTTATCAAAATTTTCTTAATAAGAAAATACCTATTTTCGAGGAGCAAGCGCTATGGCTGAGTTGCGGTCCCGTTTTGTCGTCGCCAACGGTGTGCGGACGCACTACACCGAATCCGGTGGCAATGGCCCGGTCATCGTCGCTTTGCATGGCGGTGGCGCAGGATCGTCCGGTCAGGCCGGCATGGCGCCGCTGATGAATGTCCTGCCGCCCGAATATCGCGTGATCGCGCCCGACTCGGTGGGCGGTTTCGGCCTTACCGACGTCAATGCATCGTGCAAATACGGCATCGGCAGTCGCGCCGACCATCTGGCCGATTTCGTCAATGCCCTGGGCTTGGATCGGTTCACGATCCTCGGCAATTCGCAGGGCGCCTGGGTGGCGGCACGCTACGCCATCCTGCATCCGGACCGCATCGAACGCATGATCCTGCTCGGCACCGCCACTATCGGCCTCGCCATGGGCTTCCCGGAAGAGCAGACGCCGGCCATGGGCGCGCTCCTGGGCTACGACGGCACGCGCGAGGCGATGCGCCGCCTGCTGCATGGCCTCGTCTATCACCAAGACCTGATCACCGAAGAGCTGATCGATCTGCGTTTCGCGTCGGCCTCGCGCCCGGGCGCGATGGATGCCACCCGCGCGGCAGCTAAGGGCAACAAGTATATGCAGACCGATCCGGTGCTGGCCACGCAGTTCGATATGCGCGTCTCGCTGCCGGCCGCCACCAAGGCGCTGCCCACGATCGTGATCTGGGGCGAAGACGACGGTTTTGCGCCGGTCAGCCTGGGACGGAAGCTCGAACCACTTCTGCCGGCGGCGAAATTCCACTATATCGCCAAAGCCGGTCATCAGGTTCAGAATGACCAGCCGAAAGCGGTCGGCGATATCGTCGCAGCCTTCATGAAAACCGCCCCGGCGCCCGTACCCGCTTAAATCCGGGAATTGGCGCACCAGAAGACGCGAAGTCACCAAGCGCGAAAGGTTGTGGAATGCTGACCAAGGAGCAAAACGACCGTCTGACCCAGGTCGGAGCAGGCACGCCGGGCGGCGAATTGTTGCGCCGCTATTGGCAACCGCTCTGCCCGACGGATGAGATCACCGAGGCCAATCCGAAAAAGCGCATCCGCATTCTCGGCGAAGACCTGCTCGTCTATCGCGACGCGGCCGGCAAGATCTATTGCGTCGCCGAATATTGCGCGCATCGCCATGCCTCGTTGTTCTTCGGTTTTGTCGAACCGGGCGGCATTCGCTGCTGCTATCACGGCTGGAAATACGATCACGGCGGTCAATGCATCGAGCAGCCTTTCGAGAAGGGCAACGCCGCCAGCAAGATCAAGATCCCGGCCTATCCGGTGCAGGAACTCGGCGGCTTGCTGTTCGTCTATATGGGGCCCGATCCGGCCAAAGCGCCGCTGCTGCCCCGCTGGGACGTGATGGCCCGCGACGATGCCAAACGCAATATCATCGTGCTGCCGATCCATAACTGCAATTGGTTGCAGATCCAGGAAAACACCGTCGACACGATCCATACCTATTACCTGCATGGTCATATGTCGGTGGTGAAGAACCTGCCGACCCTGGCGCAGGGCGGTTATTTCTATCGCCCCATCACCGGCTTCGATTGGGCGGTGTGCCGCTGGGGTATCGAAAAGACCTGCACCTATGGCGGCGACAAGCCCGAGCTGGAAATCCGCCCGCCGCTGATTTTCCCGAACATCCTGCGCATTCCGGAAGGCCCGGTCGAGGCGCTGCATTTCCGCATCCCGGTCGATGACGAACGCACGCGCATCATCTGGGTCGGCTTGCGTATGGGTAGCGTACCTGGCCCGACGACATTCGAGTATGTTCCCGAAAAACCGATGAGCTACGGCGACGAGGAACTGCAGACGTTCTATGGCCAGGATCGCGTGGTCTGGGAAACCCAGGGCGCGATTTATGATCGTACGACCGAGAATCTCGGCGCGACGGATCGCGGGATCGTTATGTTCCGCCGCATGCTCGCCGAGCAGATCGATCGGGTCGAGCGCGGCGAGGATCCGAACGTCGCCGTGGTCCACGATGAAGCCGAAAACAAGATGATCGTGTTCGAAAGCGCCACGCAGCCAGCCTATGACAACGCCGAACACGTCTTTGTCGCGTCTTAACCTGTAGCCGCGAACGCGGGAGATAGATCATGGGAGAGATTCTGGGCCTCGGCCTGAGCCACTATCCTGGGCCGATGGTCCCGGTCAAATATTGGCCGGCGATGTTGAGCCGCAATGTCGAACATGGGCGCATCAAGAAAGATTTGTTCGACGACAAAAGCCGCTGGCCTGCCGAAATGCGCGCCGAGTGGGGCAATGACGAAGGCCAGACCGCGGCCAAGGAACATCGCCGCCGCTTGATGGCCGGCTATCAGCGCCTGAGCGATGAGCTTAACGCATTCAAGCCGGATCTCGTCCTCATCTGGGGCGACGATCAGTACGAGAATTTCAAATCCGATTGCGTACCGGCATTCTGCGTCGGCATCTACGATCATGTCGTCAGTAAGCCCTATGACGGCGGGTTCATCCCCTTCAAGACGCAGGAAAATGAATGGGGCGTGCCGGGCGACACGGAACTGCATATCGACGGGCATTACGAAGGTGCACGCGGTCTGGCGCAGAACCTGATAGAGACCGGCTTCGACGTCGCTTATTCGCGCACGGTCCGTCATCCGGCGGGTCTGGCGCATTCGTTCAACAACACCGTCGTCTATCTCGATTACGAACGGAAGGGATTCAAATATCCGATCATTCCGTTCCATGTGAATTGCTACGGCAATCAGCTCGTCAACAATTCGGCGCGCACGCAGGGCGAGGGGCGCAACGAGATTACGCCGTCCGGGCCAAGCCCGCAGCGCTGCTTCGATATCGGTCGCGCGACGGCGCGCTATTTCGCCAATTCGCCCTGGCGCGTCGCGCTGATCGGCTCGGCGAGCTGGTCGCATGCCTCCCTCACGGCGAAACACGGCAAGCTCTATCCCGACATGGCGGCCGACCGGCGGCGTTACGAGGAACTGCGCGACGGACGGTTCAGCGATTGGGGCAAGATCACGCAAGCCGAGATGGACGATTCCGGCCAGCATGAAGTGCTGAACTGGATCTGCCTGGCAGGTGCGATGAGCGAGCTTGGCCAGAAGTGCGAAGTCGTCGATTTCGTTGAGACCTATGTCTTCAATTCGGCCAAATGCTTCGCGGTGTTTCAGCCGAACCAGACGTCCAAAGCCGCCGTCTGAACGCACGCACATGCTCCCTCCCAATCTTTCCGGCAGAGTTGCGATCGTCACGGGTGCGGGCAGCATCACCGATCGCCGCAAGAGCATGGGGCCGGTCATGGCCGCAGCGCTGCACGACGCCGGGGCGATGGTGGCTGGGCTCGATGTGAACGAAGAAGGCCTCGCCAGGTTGGCGGCGGAACTCGATGCCGACGATGCTGGTCGTTTCATTCCCGTTGTCGCCGATGTTTCTTCGCCGCAGCAATGCGAGGCGGCGATCAAGAAAGTGACGGCGGCGTTCGGCGCACCGGATATTCTGGTCAATCTGGCCGGTATCAGTCAGGTCCTGGCGGCGCCCAGCCCCAATCAGCGTCAGTATCGTTTCTGGGAAGCGAATGTCGACGCGTGGCAGAAGATCCAGGCCGTCCACAGCACGGGGCCGTTCCTGCTCGCCCGTCTTGTCGTTCCGGCCATGCTGGAACGCAAATGGGGCCGCATTATCAATATCAGTTCCAGCTTCGAAACCATGCTCGACATCTATCGCTCGGCCTATGGCCCGTCGAAGGCAGCGCTCGAGGCCAGTTCGGCCATCTGGGCGAAGGAATTGGAAGGCACCGGTGTCACGTGCAATTGCCTGTTGCCGGGCGGTATGGTGGCCAGCAATTCGCCGGGGCTGCGCGATGTGCCGGAAGATAAAACGTTGTCGCCCAAGATCATGGCGGCGCCGATCCAATGGATGGCATCGCCCGAATCAGACCGTGTGAATGGCCGCCGCTTCGTGGCTAACCTGTGGAAGCCGGATTTGAGCGGCGAGGAGAACGCGCGTCTTCAGACCGGCGTCATCGGGTGGGAAGGGATCGGCCCCGGCCGCACCGAACCCGTCGCGGGATTCTAAAAAGCTATTGTGAGAGGGATGTGATCGTTCATGGCGCGCATTGAAACGTTGATCGTCGGCGGTGGCATCGGTGGCCTCGCTGCGGCGCTGGCGCTCAGCAAAGCCGGGCGCTCGGTGCATGTTCTGGAGCGGTCCGCCGAATTCGGCGAAATCGGCGCCGGTCTGCAGCTCGCACCCAATGCCACGCGGATTCTGGCACGCCTTGGCGTGATGGACGAAATCGCGAAGCACGCCGTCTCGCCCAGCCGCCTCGTCTGGATGGATGCGATCAAGGAACGCAAGATCACCGAGATCGACCTTGGTGCGCCCTTCCGCGAACGCTACGGCCATCCCTATATCGTCATGCATCGCAGCGATCTGTTGCAGGTGCTGCTTGATGCCTGTCGCGCCAGCAAGCTGATCACGCTGGAAGCGAGCAAGGGAGCGACCGAAATCGAAGATTGCGGCGATTTCGCACGCGTGCGCTGCGCCGACGGTTCGGTCTATGAGGCCAATATCGTGGTCGGCGCCGACGGACTTCATTCCAAGGTGCGCGGATTGATCAGCGACGACAAGCCGATCTGTGCCGAATATGTCGCTTATCGCGGCACTCTGCCGATGCAGGAAATGTCGGCCCATGCCGGGCTCGACAACGTCGTGATGTGGGTCGGCCCGGACATGCATTTCGTGCAGTATCCGATCCGCCGCGCCGAGCTTTACAATCAGGTCGCGGTCTTCCGCAGCAAGCGCTACACGCCGGACTCCGACGATTGGGGCACTGTCGAAGAGTTCGACGCGCATTTCGCGCAGGCCGGCCAATACGTGCAGAACTGCGCCAAGTTGATGTGGCGTGACCGCCGCTGGCCGATGTACGACCGCGAGCCGATGCTCAACTGGGTACGCAATCGCGTCGTGCTGCTCGGCGATGCCGCTCATCCGATGCTGCAATATATTGCTCAGGGTGCCTGTCAGGCGATCGAAGATGCGGCGTGCCTCGCCGATTGCATTGCCGGTTCTTCCTCCGATCCGATGTCTGGGCTGAAGGCCTATGAAGGCTTGCGCGCGCATCAGGCGGCGCGGGTGCAGATCACCGCGCGCGCCATGGGGCGGTTTTTCCATATGGCGGGCGCGGCGGCCGAGGTTCGCAACACGATGATCGCGCTCAGGCCCGCCACCGATTATTCGCATTTGGATTGGCTATACGGCGATCGCAGCGCAGCGCGATCGTAAAAATTGGACGATGGGAGGCATTTCATGACAGGAAAATATTTCGCGTTGTTTGCCGCGGCATTGGTGATCGCGGCTTCATCGGTTCAGGCCGCCGATTGGCAGGCGGGCGCCGGGCCCGAATGGCAGAAGATCATGACGGCCGCCAAGCAGGAAGGTTCGGTCGTCGTGACCGGCCCGCCGCAATTGACCAAAGATCTCGTCGCGGGGTTTGAGCGCGATACAGGGATCAAGCTCGATTACGTCGCCGGCGAAGCGCGTGTCACCGCCAGCCGTGTCGTGCGCGAATTGCGCGCCAACAATGTCACCATCGACATCAGCCTGAGCGGAACGGCCGAACTGCCGATCGCGAAGGAAGGCTTCTTCGAGGATGCGAAAGCGCGCATGTTGCTGCCGGGCGTCACCGATATGAAGAACTGGACCGGCGGCGAGCTGAAGTGGGTCGATAACGACAAGAAATTCATGCTGCAGACGCATGCTTATCGCTCGTCCATTCCCTATTACAATCCGACGATCCTGAAGCCGGGCGAGATGGATAGCTGGCAGAAGCTGCTCGATCCGAAGCTCAAGGGTAAAATCGTCGTTTACGATCCGCGCAGCGGCGGACCGGGCCAAGCCATGGCGACCTATATCGCCACGCGCCAAGGCCTCGATTATTTCAAGAAGCTCTATGTCGATCAGCAGCCTGTCTTCTCGCTCGACAGCCGTCAGATGGCCGAATGGGTTGTGCGCGGCGTGCATTCCGTCGGACTCGGCATTCTGGCGCCCGATTTCCAGCGCTTTAAGGCGGAAGGCATCAAGACCATCGAGCCGGTGGATTTCAAGGATGGCGCGGGCACGCTGACGGGCGGTTTCAGCGTCATCATGCTGATGAAGGGCGCGCCGCATCCCAATGCGCAGACGGTCTTCCTCAACTGGTTCGCGAGCCAGCCGGGCCAGGAAGCCTTCACGAAGGCCTATAACGTGCCGAGCCGTCGTCTCGATGTGAGCACCGAAGGTCTGCCCGATTATCTGATCCTCAAGAAGGGTGGCGATTATCAGGATCAGTACACCGAGGATTGGGCTAATTCCGGTGTCGAAGAGGTTCGCAAGAAGTACATCGAGATCATCGGCGGCAAATGAGTTTTGCCGCTGCTCTGAAATCGGGTGCCGCGTCCCGCCGTTATCTGGCGGGCGCGGCATTCATGTTGGCGATCGGTCTGCTGACCGTCACGCCGATCATCTATGTGCTGATCTATAGCTTCGATGTCTCGGAAGTCGGCAAGGCCTATCGCTTCGGCATTGCGGGCTGGATCGACATCTTCACCAATGCGAAGACTTGGTCGTCCATCGTCTATTCTTTCCTTCTGTCGATTCGCATACCGCTGGCGACCGTCGTCGGCTTCGGCATCGCCTGGCTTCTCGTGCGCGCCAACATTCCGGGCAGCCGCTATCTCGAACTCGCCTTCTGGTTCACGTTCCTCTTGCCGAGCCTACCGCTCCTGCTCGGCTGGACTCTGCTGCTCGATGCCAATTACGGCCTGCTCAATCTGGCGCTGATGAAGCTGCCTTTCGTCACCGGCCCGATTTTCTCGATCTATTCGGTCAGCGGCATCATCTGGGTCCATATGGCGATGACCTCGGTCCCGATCATGGTCATCCTGCTGACGCCCAGCTTGCGCCAGCTCGATCTGTCTTATGAGGAAGTGGCCGAGATGTCGGGCGCGGGCATCCTGACCAAACTGAAACGGGTCACGATCCCGCTGGTGTTCCCGGCGATTGCGACGTCGTTCATCCTGTCGTTGATCCGCAGCCTCGAAGCCTTCGAGGTCGAGCGCGTGCTGGGCACGCCGGTCAATATCAACGTCTATTCGACGCGGATTTACGACTTCATCAGTCTGGAGCCGCCGCAATTTTCCCAGGCGATGGCCTTAAGCTGCCTGTTCCTCGTCATTCTCCTGGCGCTGGCGATTTTCTATCAGCGCTACCTTGAAAAATCGGGCGACCGGGCGGTCGTCACCGGGCGCGGCGTGCGCACCGAAAATACCCAGCGCGCGACCTGGCACTATGTCGCGTCCATTCTGCTGTGGGTCTATCTCGCCATTACCCTGCTGATGCCGCTGGTTGTCCTGATGCTGGGATCTCTGACGAAGCTGTTCGGCTTCTTCTTTATCCCGGATCCCTGGACTTTGAAGCATTGGACGGCGGTCTTCGCCGACAGCCGTTTCCTCAAATCGGTCGTGACGTCTTTAACGTTGGGATTGACCGTCGGCACCGTCGGCATCCTGATTTTCTCGCTGATCGCCTGGGTGCTGGTTCGTTCGTCCATCGCCGGGCGTCGCATCGTCAGCATTATGATCTGGTTGCCGTGGGCCATTCCGGGCCTCGTGCTGGGGGTGACCTTGCTCAGCCTGATCCTGGAAACGCCGGGCCTGTCCATGCTTTACGGCACGGTCCTGCCGCTCCTGCTGGCGATGCTGATCAAGGAACTGCCTATCGGCGTGCAGCTTTTACGCACGGCGGTCGGTCAGGTTTCGGGCCAACTTGAGGAGGCAGCGATCATGTCGGGCGCCGACTTCACGACGATTTTTCGGCGGATCACCTTGCCGCTGGTCGCGCCAATGCTGGTGTCGGTTTTCCTGCTGATCTTCGCCGGCACGTTGCGCGATATCGGAACGGTCGTGTTGATCGCAACGCCGGGCACGCAGACCATGGCGCTGCTGATGTTCGATTTCGCAACGTCGGGTCAATTGGAATCTGCCGCCGTGCTCGGCGTCATTGTCGCCATTCTCTGCGTCGCCGTCACGGTGGCGTCGCTCAGGATCGGCAGAGGAGTGGGAATTCGTGGCTGAGAATACGTCCATGCTGGAGGTCCGCAATCTCGAGAAAAGGTTCTCGGCCGATGGCGGAAAGATCGTCAAGGCGATCGACAATGTGTCTTTCGATATCCCGAAAGGCACGATCTTCACGCTGCTGGGACCGAGCGGCTGCGGTAAGACGACGACCTTGCGTTCGGTCGCTGGGTTGGAGACGCCGGATTCGGGCGAGATCGTCGTTTCGGGTCGCACGGTCTTTTCGTCGGCTAAGAATATCCGCGTGCCGGCGGCCGAGCGCGGGCTGGGGATGATGTTCCAATCCTACGCCGTCTGGCCGCACATGACGGTGTTCGAGAATGTCGCTTTTCCGCTGACAGTGCCGATTCGGCGCGGGCAATACACCAAGGCGCAGGTCGAGCAGGAAGTCGGCCGCACCCTGGACGCCGTTGCGCTCGGTGGCTTTGAAGGCCGCCATGCGACGCAATTGAGCGGCGGCCAGCAGCAACGCCTTGCCTTGGCGCGCGCCTTGATTTCCCGGCCGCCGCTGCTGCTGCTCGATGAGCCACTCAGCAATCTCGATGCGAAGCTGCGCGAGAAGATGCGCTTCGAATTGAAGCGGCTGCAGGCCGATCTCGGCGTGACCAGCATCTATGTGACGCATGATCAGAACGAAGCCCTCGGCCTGTCGCATCAGATCGCGGTGATGAACCAGGGCCAGATCGTTCAGGTAGGTAGTCCGCGCGTCATTTACGAACAGCCGGCCAACCGCTTCGTCGCCGAATTCGTCGGCACGACCAACTTTGTCCCGGCCGAGGTTCTGGGCCGTGACGGCGAACGCTATATGGTCGAAACCGCGTTCGGCAAACTGTCGCTCGCCACGCCGCGCGCGCTCAACACGGGTGACAAGATCGTGCTGTCGATACGTCCGGAACATGTGATGGTCAAGGCCGAGGCTGCGTCTGGGCCCAATAGCTGGGATGCCACCGTCAAAACCAATATCTTCCTGGGGTTCCATCAGGATCTCGAAGTGATGGCGGGCGGCTTGCTGCTCGAAGCGCGCATCCATCCGTCGCTCGATGTGCCGGTCGGCACGCCTGTCTCCATCAATATCGCGCCGGATCGGTGCATCGTCTGCGATTAAGAGGGTAGAATGGATTTTTCCACCATGGTGCTGACGATGTACGTCGCACACGAGGACGGCCCCGACACGGACGAAGAGGTTCTCAGCGTTGCGGTCGATCAGTCCCTTGCCTCGGCCGAGTTGGGTTTCAATCCCTGGTTCACGGAGCATCATTTCCGCGGGCCCTGGCACAGCAGCCCGCTGCAATTCGCGACCTACATCGCGCCGCAGATCCCCGAGGATCGTTATCTCGGCTTCGGCGTGCTGTCGACGCCCTATTACAATCCGGTGCGTTTGGTGGAGAGCATGAACCTGCTCGACCAATTGACGCGTGGGCGGACCCTCTATGGTCTGGGCAGCGGCTTTCCCGGCCTGGAACCGGCCGGCATGGGCTTGGACAAGGATTATCATGGCTCGGGTAAGGCCGCGCAGGACACGCTGGAGATCATCCAGAAGTTATGGGCGTTCCGCACCGGCGATCCGGAATATGTCTTCAACACACCGACGCATCAGGGTTCGATCCGCCGCCGCGTGACCCCGGCGCCCTATCGCAAGCTTCATCCGACCGTCATCCGTACGGCGAGCCGCGATGCATCGCTCATTGCCGCCGCGAAGAACGGTTGGCCGGTCTTCCTGGGCGCCACTGGTGCGACGGCGACGCCGGCCGAACAGTGGCGCACTTATCTCGATGCATTATCCAAGGAAATTCATTCGCCGGACGTGATCGCCGAATGCCTGCGTTGGAGCACGGTCGATTGGCTGAGCGTCGTCGTTGCCGATACGGATGCGGAAGCGCAGAAGCGCCTCGACCTTGCGCGCGCCGAACGCACTGCGATGCGGCAGAAATATGCCGCGCAGCACGGTCCGCTCCATGGCCCGTTGAGTCGGGCGCGGCCCAGCGCATCGTCGGCGACGGCATTTGCCGCCGGCGGCGATATGATGGACAGCATCGTCGGCAACCCGGACACCGTCGCGCGCAAGGTCCAGGAACTGGTCGATATGGGCGTCAATCACCTGCTGTTGCGCTTTGTGGGTGAATGGACCGGCGAAACGCGCTGGATCTCGGAAACCTCCATGAAGCTGTTTGCCGAGGAAGTCGCGCCGAAATTCCACGATATTGCGCCGCATCGCGATCTGGACGCTGTGATGGCGGCTCGCGTCTAAGTGCAATCCTGGCAGGCGAAAACCTGCTAAACTGGCTCGCATGAGCAAGGCATTCACTAAAGAGACCGACGATGATCTTGAGGACGAAGATCAAGAGGTCCTGAATGCCTTGCCGCCGGGCACCAAGAATTACATGACGCGGCCCGGCTACGAGCGTCTCAAGGCCGAATACAGCAAGCTGCTGCATGTCGAGCGGCCGAAGATCGTCGAGATCGTGTCGTGGGCCGCCGGCAATGGTGATCGCTCAGAGAACGGCGATTATATCTATGGCAAGAAACGGCTGCGGGAAATCGACTGGCGCGTCCGGTTCCTGACCAAGCGGATCGAATCGGCCGAGGTTGTGGATGCGGAGAAACAGCGCCACCTCAAACAGGTCTTCTTCGGCGCGACGGTTACCTATGCCGATGCCAAGGACGCAGAACACACGATCACCATCGTCGGCGTCGATGAGGCGGATATCACAGAAGGCCGCGTCAGCTGGATTTCGCCGATTGCGCGCGCCCTGATGAAGGCGCGCGAAGGCGACGTGGTCGATGTCCGCACACCGACCGGTAAGGAAACGATCGAGGTCGTGCGTATCCGCTACGGCGGTTCGGACGAGGGCTAGGTTAAGTCGCGACCGATAGCCCCCGCACCTTATGCTTTTTGATCAGGCTGGCGACGAGGCCGGATCGCTTCGCTTCATTCACGAAATCGCGCAGGAAGGCGATGCCGGCCGAATTGGCGCGGGCCGTTCCGATCGCCTGCTGCACCGTCGTGAAGCGATCGCCCAATAGGCGCGCGCCCGGAAGTTTCTCGACATCGCCGATCAGGCCGGGCCGGAGACCGGCCAAGGCGTCGGCGCCGCCGTTCTTGAATTGCTCGAACGCGGCAGCGGCACCTTCGGTATGCAGGAGCGTCGCGTTCCTGATATTGGCGGTGAGCCAAAGATCGTAGGCCGTACGTGCGGCCACGACGATGCGCACGCCTTTTTGGTCGACCTCAGCGGAGGTTTTGATCGCTGAAGCGCCGCTGACGATATAGGTCGCTTCGATCTCGACATAGGCCGGGGCAAAGCCGATCACGGCGGCGCGGGCCGGCTCGTCCGCGATCAAGCCGATATCCCAGGTGTCCGTGCCGACCTTGTCGGCCAGTTCGCCCGGCGACTTGAAGGGCACAAGCTTCAGCGGCACGCCGAGGCGCCTGGCGATCTCGGCGGCCATATCGGGCGCGACGCCGACCGGATCGCCGGACGGCGTGCGTCCGGTCACCAAAAGGAAGTTCGACAGGTTGATGCCGGCGCGCAATGTTCCGGTGGGGGCGAGCTCGGCAACGATGTTCTTATCCATGGCGCATCCTGGGTGATGAGATGCGCCACTGTTCCATCGCCGGCCCGATGCGTCAAATTGGAATCCCGACTTGCCGCTCTATGTTATTTCCAAGCGAAGTCGTGCGGATTGACGTAGATCAGGCGCACGTCGGGAACCGTAATCTTCACTTCTTTGGAATGGGTATAGACCGCCCGGTTTGGCGCCATGGGGATCGCGTATGCATGGTCGACGGCGTAATCGAAGACTTCGGCCACCTTGCGTCGGCGAGCGGCATCGTCGGTGATGGTGATAGTCGATTGCGCCATCTTGATCAGGGTCGGGTCGTCGAACTCATCGGTCAGGAAGTGACGGTCGACATGCGGGGCAACGTCGAACATCACGCCGCTCCAGCCGTAATAGCTCATCTCGATCTTGCCCTGGGCCAGCATTTGACGGCGCTGGGGGATCTGATGTGGCGTCACGACGGCACGGATGCCGACCGCGCGCAACATGCCGGAAATGGCTGTGGCCTCGGCGACGCCGGTCGGGAAGCAGCTGATGACCAGATCGAAGCCGTTGGCATAACCGGCGTCGGCCAGCAGCTTCTTCGCACCCGCCGGATCGTATTCAGTCACCGGTTTGGAAAAGCCGCAGCCGAGTTGTTCCTTGAAGCACAGCGCATCGGCCGGATCCGCTTTGCCGATCCCGCCATAGAGCACCTCGACCAGAGCCTTGCGGTCGATGGCTTTGACGATGGCGGTGCGGACGCGCTCGTCGCCCAACGCCTTCACGCGTTGCGCGCCCAGGCTCGGAAAGCCGAGAAAGGTGTAGCCGAGCATGGGCGGCGATAGGCTCACTTCGAAACGGCCGCTTTTGACCAAGGCTTCGGCCTGATCGCTCGGCAGGTCTTCGATGACGTCGGCCTTGCCGGTCAGCAGTGCCGCGACCTGGGTGCCGGGATCGGGAATCGGTTCGGAAATCACCCGGCCGATGGACGCGGCCGGCTTCACCGAACTCGCGATGTAGCCTTTGTATTTTTCGGCATTCACACCGGTGTTTTTGTCGATCTTCACGACGCGGTAAGGGCCGGTCCCCACCGGCTGCGTGCCGAACTGTTCCTTGTCGGCCAAGGCTTCGTGGATGTGTTTGGGATAGATCGGCCAACCATAGGCCATGAACATGAGGCCGCCCGGAACCGGTTCCTTGGCATTGATGCGCAGTTTGAGCGGGCCCAGTTTTTCGACCGATCGTACCCAGGCCCAGGTGGACTTAAAGCGCAGATTGGTTTTGGGATCGATCAGGTAGTTGAGCGTGTAGACGACGTCGTCCGCGCTGAGCGGCTGGCCGTCGTGAAACTTGATGTCGTCGCGCAGTTCGAATTCATAACTGGTCGGGCTGGTCTGCGCCCAACTGTTGGCCAGATGGCCGACGAAGGTGCTGGTTTTGGCGTTGAACCCCAGCAACGTGTCGTAGACCGAGGGTGCCCAGGCTTGCGAAAAATTCCCGCGCACGGCGATCGAATAGACATCCATCGCCCATTGCGATTCGGGCAAGGGAAAGCGGAGCGTGTCGGCGGATTTTTGGGCGTGCGCCGATTGTGCGATGGCGAAGGGCGCGGCGATCAATGCGATGAGGGTTACGAACGTCCGAAACATGGCAGCCTCCCGATATGCGCGATTGAACTCGCGGATCGTTATGCGTTTCTGGATACGTTACGGAGTCATAGGACCGGTCGACGGCCGATCTTCGTTAAGCATATTAACAATGACCCTGCCCGGGGTCAAAGCGCTCAAATGGCCCTACGCCGTCAGCACGCGGCCGGTCCGGATGGTTTCGTAGAACAGATCGTTGATGCGGATGGCGTGCAGGGCTTCTTCGGCGCTGGTCATCGGCTCAGCCGTGCCCGCAATGGCGCGGCCGAATTGTTCGACCTCGCGGCGGAAGCATTCGGTCGGCTCGAAGTGACGGATGGTGCGGCCGCCCTTGTTGACCAATTCCAGATAGGTGCGGGGGTCCTCTTCGGAGCCGGCGAGATAAGCGAAGGGATTGCCGATCATCAGGGAACCGAGTGTGCCGTGGATCTCGATCGGGCGGCGCGCGAAAGGGACGCGTCCGCTCGACACCGCATGGCCGATCGCGCCTTTCGAAAATTTCAGCATCATCCCTGCGACGCGTTCGTTTGGCGGATTGTCCTGCGTCGCGTCGGTCATGGCGACGATCTGCTCGATCTTCTGATCCATGATGTAGGACATCGTGTCGAAGGCGTGATCGCCGAGGCTCATGAGCGTTCCGCCGGAGCGCATCATCGGATCGCCGCGCCAATTACCGCCGGCGGGCGGGCCGGCACTCACCTGCAAATTCACCTGCACGCGTGCCAAATGAATGTCACCCAGTTCGCCGGCCGCAATCATCCGCCGCGCATCCTGGATCGCTCGTTCATGGCGTTGCTGGTAGACGACGCCGAGTTTGACGCCATATTGGCGGCAGGCCTTGATCGCCGCTTCGCCCTCTGTCGGCGAAATCGCCAGCGGCTTTTCGACGAGCATGTGCTTGCCGGCCTTGGCCGCCGCGATCGTGTTGGCGGCATGGAAGCCGTCCGGGGTGCAGTCATAGAGCGCGTGGATGTCGGCATCGGCGAGCAGTTCGTGCAAAGTCGTATAGACCTTGGCGAAGCCGTGTTTCTGCGCGAAGGCCTCGCCGCGAGCGCGGTCGCGGCTCAACACCGCGACCAGCTTGGCGCCATCCGCCTTTTTCATCTGCGGCATGACATTCGTGTCGGCATGCCGCCCCGGGCCGAGCAACGCCCATCCGATAGTCATGGCCCGACTAGTCCCAGCTCGCGTAGCCCATGCCGCAACCGGTGCCGGCTTCGGAGCGATAGGACGGCACGTAATCGACCATGCTCATCTTGCGGCCCGATTCCGACATGATGCCGGCGACCGTGATCCAGTTCTTGGTCTCTGACGTGCCGGAGCGGAACATGTTTTCGGGTTCGGCGAAGATCGTCTTGGTGTCCAGCGCCTGCATGGCGGCGAGCATGCGATTGTCGAAATCCTCGTCGATGACGAAATGGCTGATGCCGCCCGACGCGCAGACCGCGACCTTCTTGTTGGCATTCTCGCCGTTCCAATTGGCGATGGCGCGTCCGATCGACTGGCCGAACTTGTAGCAGCGCTGCGCGGTCGGCCGGTTGGGCGGGAAATAGGTGTTGAGCAGGATCGGGATCACGGGAACCGGTCGATCCTTAAGGATGCGGCGATAGATGAAGCCGACCGCGTGACCGACGCTCACCAACTTGCCGTTCTTGTGGATCTGTTCCGCCGAGACCGCGACGTCGAACTCGTCTGCCACCGCCTGGTCGATGATGGCGCGCGCGAGGTCGGCCGGCACCGGATAGGTGTGATCGACCGGCGGATGTTGGCCCGACTTGGCGATGCGAATGCCCGGCGACTTCTTGGCCAGTTCCTCTTCGGTCATGGCCGCATTCACGACCTGATCAGCGCAATAGACCGAGAAGGTCGGTTGGACATCTTCCTGGAACCACTCGTGCTGGTCGTCGCCGACCACCACGACGATATCGGGGTTCACCTCGGCCAGTTTCTGGCCCAGACGATCCATCGCGCGCTGGTTGCGCTCGTGGCGGACCTGGCGGGTCGCCAGCGCCATCTCCTTTTCGAAGTCTTTTTCGCCGCGCCGGGCGTCGACCAATTCGCTGAATGAATAACTTTTACCGCGAAACGGGTGATCCGGGTTCTTGCGGTCGTCCGCGGCGCGCAGATCCCAGTTTTCGGCGGGGGTAGACAGAAGGGGGCCGTGCGAGCAGCCGAACCCATAAACCAATTTAGCCATGTGCGATCTCCCCGCCTTAGTCCTTTTGTCCCATTGGATGGGCGATTATAATTCGTTTCATCGGATAATGGGAGCACCCTCATGGACAGCACGTCGATCAGCAAAAGCATCACCGGCCTCAGCCATAGCGGCTTTTATGTCGATGACCTGGACCGCACTATCGAGTTCTATACCAAGGTGCTGGGCGCGAAGCTGGAATGGCGCAACGACAAGTCCACCAATCCGCTGATCAAGATGTATGTCGGCGATTTCGGGCTTTCGATCATCAAGCGCCCGCCGGACGAGCCGAAACGCGAAATCCCCCATTCGATCCATTGGGCCTATCGCTGCGAATACCAGACGATTGAAGACACCATCAATTATATCCGCTCGCTCGGCATCGACGTTGAGGGCCCACAGCCGCATCGCCGCGAGATCGGCATCTGCTCGTGGTTCTTCATGGACCCGGACGATCATCGCCTGGAGATCGAGTGCAAATATCCGAATAACGAGATGCGCGACGAGATGGTCGAACGCTGCAAGGACACCGTGAATTCACATCTCGGCATGTACGGCGCCGACGAGAATAAGCGCAAGATGTTCTAAATCCGCGCGCTCGCGGTTTGCGATTTCAAACCCCATCCTCGCCAGCGCGGGGATGGGTTTTTTCATTGTCTATTTCTTGAAGCTATTTCCAGGCGAATTCGTGCGGATTGACGTTCTCGGCGCGCACGGCGCGCGGATTGATCAGCTGCACATCCTTCGTATGGGTGAAGTGCGAATAATTGCGGATGATGGCGAAGGCATAGGCATTGTCGGTGATGTGATCGAACACCTTGGCTACCTCCTTGCGACGCAGCGCATCGTCCATGACCGTCGTGGTCGCCGCCGTCAGTTTGGCTAAGAGCGGATCGTCATATTCCTTGCTGTCGACGTGCCGGCCGAGCTGGCCCGACACTTCCATCATGCCGCCGCCGCTCCAGCCGTAATAACCGATCTCGATCTTGCCTTGATTGATGAGCTGCACGCGCTGCGCGGTGGGATGCTGGCGCACCGTCGCGCGGATGCCGACCGCGCGTAGCATGCCGGCAATCGCGGTCGCATCGGGTGCGCTCGCTGGGAAACAGCTGATCACGACATCGAAGCCATCGGCATAACCGGCTTCGGCGAGCAGCTTCTTCGCGCCGGCAGGATCGTAGGCGGGCATCAGCTTGGTATAGCCGCAGCCCAGCTGTTCCTTGGGGCAGAGTGCCTCGGCCGGACTCTGTCCCGCGCTTTGCGCACCCAGTTTGATCTTCAGAACGGCCTGACGGTCGATCGCCTTGGCGATGGCGGTACGCACGCGGATGTCGGCCAGCGGTTTGGCGGCTTCCCAGCCCTTGGACGGAAAACCAATGAACGAATAGCCCAGGCGTTCGACGAGCGTGACATCGAAGCGGCCGCTTTTTTCCAGATCCTCAGCCTGATCGGGCGGTAGATCGACGGCGACGTCGGCCTCGCCGGTCAGCAGGGTCGCCGTCAGGGTACCCGTATCTTTGATGGGCGCGGCGATGATGCGGCCCACACCGGCGGCGCGTTTGACGGGGCTCGGCATATAATCTTTGTAGCGTTCGGCGACGATGCCGGTGTTCTGATCCAACTGGACGACGCGCATGGGGCCGGTGCCGATGGGCTTGGCCGCGAAATCGAGCTTGTTGGCGGCCGGGCCGTGGGCGTGTTCGGGATACATCGGCGAGCGCGAGGCGAGATACATCAGGCTGTCGGGTGCGGCCTGATGTGCATGAATGCGGACCTTGCTCGCGGACAGCTTCTCGACCGATTTGATCCAGGCCCAATAGGCCTTAAAGCGCAAATTGACCTTAGGGTCGGTGAGATAGTTGAGCGTATGGACGACATCGTCGGCATCGAAGGCCTGGCCGTCATGCCATTTCACGTCGGTGCGCAGTTCGAAATCGTAGGTCGTCGGATCGGGCTGCGTGACGCCCTTGGCCAGATGGCCGACGAATTGGCCTTTCTCGGCATCAAAGCCGAGTAGCATGTCGTAGACCGACGGCCCCCACACATTGTTGAACGAACTCGGCAGCAGATAGGTGTCGATGCCGGCATCCGGATCGGGAACGGGGAAGCGCAAGGTGTCCTTGGCCTTTTGCGCGCACGCCGGCGCGGTTGCGCAGCCGAGTACGAGTACCGCGAGTGCCGCTGCCTTAATCGCTTTCATCATATCCTCCGTTGGTCCCGCTGAGCGGTATAAAGCTAAGCGTCACGCGGGCGCGATGATGCGCAAAGTGCCGTGTCGCGTAAAGGATTTATGGCGCTTTTTTCCACCCTGCGGTCGTATAATATTGAATGAATTATTCCAGGCAGGAACGCCGATGCTAAGCCACGAAGAAAACGAACGCCTGACTCGCGTTGGGCCGGGCACGCCGATGGGCAACACCATGCGCCGCTACTGGATGCCGGCATTGCTGTCGTGGGAATTGCCGGAGCCGGATGGCGCGCCGGTGCGCGTGCGTCTGTTGGGCGAAGATCTGGTCGCGTTCCGCACGACCGACGGCAAGGTCGGTCTCGTCGATGAATTCTGCGCGCATCGCGGCGTGTCCTTGTGGCTCGGGCGCAATGAGGACAACGGCATCCGCTGTGTGTTCCACGGCTGGAAGTACGATCGCGACGGTCAATGCGTCGAACAGATGAACGAACAACGCCCATTCTGCAGTAAGGTGAAGATCGCGGGTTATCCGACGGTCGAGATGGCGGGTGTGGTCTGGGCTTATATGGGGCCGCGCGACAAGCAACCGGCGCCGCCGAACTATGACTGGACGCTTTATAGCCAGCCCAATGTCGCCGTGAATAAGGGCGTGCAGGAATGCAATTGGCTGCAGGCGCTGGAAGGCGGGATTGATACCTCGCATTTCACGATCCTGCATCGCGCCCTCAAGAAAAATCCGATCCAGTATGCCGTCAGCGTGGATTCACCCGGCATGAAGGGCGGCGCGCCGACGATCGAGGTCGAATATACCGATTACGGCTATGCCTATTATGGTGTGCGCCCAATGGCCGATGAATCGCGCTATGTGCGTGGCTATCATTTCGTCATGCCGTTCACGGCGCTGCGCCCGCCGGGACCCGACAAGCAGCAGGTCCATGGGCATTATTGGGTTCCGATCGACGACGAGAATTGCATGGTGTGGAATTTCTATTACAGCTATGGCGGCGAGGATATGTCGACGCGCATCACCGACGGCCATAGCGGCAATTCGTACGGCGACTTCATCGATATCAACAATGGCTTCCGTCCGGTGCGCAATCGCACCAACGGCTGGATGATCGATCGTGCCATTCAGAAAACCGAGACCTTCACCGGCATTGAAGGCATCAATCAGCAAGATCGCGCGGTGCAGGAAAGCATGCGGCCGATCGTCGATCGTACGAAGGAAAATCTCGGTCCCGCCGACAAGGCGATCATCGCGACGCGGCTTTTACTGCTAAAGGCAGTCGCTGCGGTGGAGCAGGGCGGCGATCCTGTCGGCATCGCGCCCAGCTATTACGAACTGCGCGCCGCCGAAGGCACTTATCCGAAGAATGTCGATTGGCGTGGGGAATTGCTGCCGCGCATGTATCCGAAAAGCAAAAAACAGAAGGCTCCGGAAAGCGCCGCTTAGTCGGCGTGCGTTTCGCTGAGCCAGCCGGTAACGCCGCGCCCGGCGGCGACGCCGGTCGCCATGCAGCCTTGCAGCAGGTAACCGCCGGTCGGCGCTTCCCAGTCCAGCATTTCGCCCGCGACGAACAATCCGGATCGGCGGCGCAACATGAGCCGGCCGTCGATCTCGCCAAGTGCGATGCCGCCCGCAGTGGAAATTGCGCGCGCCAGGCCGAACGGCGCGGTCAATCGCACGCGCACGCCCTTGATCAATTCCGCCAACGCCGGTGTGTCGCCGGCATGCAGGGCTTCTTGCACGAGGCCGATGGCGACCGGCGGCAGGTTGGCCTGCTTGCGCAGGTAATTCGACATTGAGGCGCTACCGCGCGGGGCCTCAAGTTTCTTGGCTAAAGCCTCGACCGTTATATCGGGCAAGAGATCGATATAGACCCGCGCCTGGCCATGCTGCGCAATCGCCTCGCGGATCGGCGCTGAAAGGGCATAGACCGCACCGCCCTCGATGCCTTGCGCGGTGATCATCGCTTCGCCCCGCACGGTCTGGCCGGCGAAGGTGAGCGCGATGCGCTTCAATGGCGTGCCGGCGTGCCGACCTTGGAAAACCTCCGACCAGGGGACGATGAAGCCGCAATTGGCGGGCCGCAACGACGTGATCTCGATATCGGGCAATAAAGCTGGCCAGCTACCGTCCGAGCCCAGACGCGGCCAGGACGCGCCGCCGAGTGCGAGCACGGTCGCATCAGCCGCAAAGTTCGTGCCGTCGGCAAAGGTGAGTGCGCGGTCGGCGTTCCATCCGGTCCATTGTGCGCGCGTGACGATCCGCACACGCAGTTCGTTCAGACGCGCCAGCCAGGCGCGCAGCAATGGGCTTGCTTTCATAGCCTTCGGGAACACGCGCCCGCTGGTGCCGACGAAGGTCGGTTGACCCAGTTCTTCGCACCAGGCGATCAGAGCCTGTGGGGGAAACGCGTGCAGCAGGGGACCCAGCCAATCGGCCGCCGCGCCGTAACGCGCCGTGAAGCGCTCGATCGGTTCGGAGTGGGTGAGATTCAATCCGCCTCGTCCCGCCATCAGCAACTTGCGCCCGATGCTGGGCATGCGTTCAAAGATCGTAACGGCAGCCCCAGCGCGCGCGATGACCTCGGCCGCCATCAATCCGGCGGGGCCGCCGCCGATGATGGCGACGCGGCGATTACTGAGATCGATGCTGGTCATCGCCCCTTATGCGCAGATCGGCGGCCAAATCACTAGCCTGATCGCTGGCGGCGGTGCTAGGCGGCGCCGCGCGCACGATGTTCCTGGAAGATGCGATCGTAGGTCTGGCCACGGGCGTAAAATTCCTTCGCTACGGGCCGCCCGTCGGGCACGTTCAACCACAAACGCAGCAAGAGGCGCTTGTGATTGGCGTCGTTCTCGAACTCGGTGCGCGAATGCAGATTGAGGAAATTGTGCCAGAGCAGGAACTCGCCGGGTTCTAGCATGAAGCGCAGCGCCAGATCGTCGCGTTGCGCGGTCTTGGCCATGAAGGCCAGGGCTTCCCGCAAATTGCCGGGCAAGTCGACGCCCATTTTTGCCGCGGCGTCGTGCATGAAGCGGCCGGAATAGATGCAGCTCACCTTGTTATCGACATAGCAATAGACCGGGATGCGTTCGTCGGTCACCTGTTTGCTGCTGAGTTGAGCTTCCGATAGGGCCATGTGGAAGCCGCCATAGAGCGCTTCCAGATATTCGGGATGGGTTTTGACGATCTCGTTGTGCAAGGCGAGCGAACTGACCAGCGCGCTCTGGCCACCCGAGGCACCCTGGCGGATGCACATCAAGCCGACCATCTCGTATGCGTCGGTATGCATATGCAATTCGGATGAGGAGCGGTAGCCGCGTGACACGGTGTTGCTGTCGTCCTGTTCGACCCGTCCCAGGCGATCGCCGGTATGGCTCTGCACGGCGGCAATGCCCAGATGGGTGCCGATGCCCCAATAGATGCGTTCGAGGTCCTCGGGCGCATAACGGGCGGGGTAGAGGCCGGACACCAGGATAATGCCGCGCCCCTCCATCACAACCTGGCGTAATTCGCTGATTAGAGCGGCAACGGCCGGATGGTCGAAATCGGATTGGGTGACGGCCTGCGGGGCCAGATGACGCGTCCGGTTGAGCAATGTATCGAACGCTTGGATTTCGTCCTTCGTTAGGGCGCGTGTGATGGTCGCCTTGCCACCGAGAGCAGCGCTGGTCCAGGCGCTCGGATGCGTGATCAGGTCGCGGTAAATGCTTGTCATGCGGTTCTCCCGGATGCATCCGAAGTAGCGGCGTGGGGTGCACCGGTCAACCTCCGTTTCCGCTCACCGCCGATTATTCCGCAGACCAAAAAGACGTCGCGAATCCGCGAAAAATTCATCATCAGAGCGCGATTTTGCGTGACCTACCCGGTCCGCAACGGTTCAATGCACCCACTCAAAGGAATCTGAAGCGGGCCCGGGGGTTATGGGTCGGCCACAGCAAACTGTTTGAACGACAGCGCCGGGGGGCAACAGGCTGCTCAGGCGAGGAAAAACTAGGAGAAACAAATATGGCGTATAACGGCACTAAAGTTCTCGACATTCACGCCCACGTCTCGTTCCCCAACAATGGCGGTAACGTTCTGGCCTCGATGCTCGCCAGCAACACGCCGACCAAGGCGGACCCGCGCAAGGCCGGCGGTCTTCCGGAAGTGGGCATGAGCGAGCAGGCGATCACCACGCGCATGAACCGTCACATCGAGCTGATGGACGAAGCCAATATCGACGCGCAGCTCGTCGGTCCGCGCCCCTACATGATGCTGGGCAGCATGCAGCCGCATATCTTCAAGGCATGGGTTCGTTTCAACAACCACATGATCGCGAAGCAGTGCGAAGTGCATCCGACCCGTTTCGTCGGCGCGGCACAGCTGCCGCAGAATGCGCATGCTGAAGACCTCAAGCATTGCCTGCCCGAGCTCGAATATTGCCACAAGGAACTGGGCTTCGCCGGCATCTATCTCAGCCCGGATCCGACGGGCGATCGCAACTCCCCGGGTATGGACCAGAAATACTGGGACCCGGTCTATGAGTATGCCCAGAAGAACAAGATGGTCATCATCGTGCACGGCACCAACTGCAATGACCCGCGCATCGCGACCATCCCGCACAACTACCAGATCGGTTTCGTCTGGGAACAGTACCTGGCGACGCAGCTCCTGTCGCACGGCGACGTGTTCAAGCGCTTCCCGGAACTGAAGGTCGTCGTCTGCCATTGCGGCGGCGCGCTCGATCGTTTCATCAAGACCGACCATCACTTGGCGCAGAAGGATCTGAGCAAGAACCTGTACTTCGATACCTGCGCGCTCGATCTCGACTATCTCGAAGCGGCCATCAAGCAGCGTGGCGTCAACAACATGCTGTTCGGCACCGAAACCCCGGGTTCGGGTAGCGCGGTGCGTCCGGAAACGGGCCGCCCGTCCGACGATCTCGTTCCGGTCATCTCCAAGATGAGCTTCCTGAGCGAAGCCGATAAGCTGAAGATCTTCCATGGCAACTCCGCGGAAGTCTGCCCGGCGCTGGCGAAGATCGCCGCCTAAGCTAAATCGCTTTCAAGCGATCCGAAGGGCCCGTGCGGGAAACCGCACGGGCTTTTCTTTTTTAAGGTTTCAGATGTCGGGTGAAGAATTCCGTCAGCGGCGCATAAAGTTGCGGTGACTGTAATTCCTGGGATTCGACATAGATAAGCGAGATATCACCGCCGCGCGCTTTATACAGGCGTGTGAAGCGTTCGAGTTCGTTTGCATCTGCCCCGCCACCGCCGGTATCCGGATCGCGATAGATATGTGCGACGTCCGGCGTGCCCTGCACGATGAAGGCGGGCCATAAATCGAATTTTTCACCACGCTCCAACGCTAGGACGGGGCTGCCTTCGCTCATCGCGGCGGCGGTTTTCCAATATGTCTCGTGCCGGTCGGGAATATGGATGGCCCATTCAGGCGGATTGGCTGTCTGTTTCGCCTGCACGGCGCGCCGGTAGCGCGACAGGGGATTGATCACCGGGCCGATCACGCCGACGCACCGCACCTTTGCATCGAATCCGTCGAGCTTGAGGGCCGTGTAGCGCGGATCGTTCGGGCGTATCGCGGCCAGCACGGCCAGATGCCCGCCGCTGGACGCTCCCGTCAGACCGACGCGGTTGGCATCGAGCCCCAGGTCTTTCGCATGCGCCTTGAGCCAGCGGATCGCGTAATTGATGTCGGCGAGGGAGGTCGGGTACCCGTCCGGCCCTTGGCGGAAATCTACGGCCGCCGAGGCGATGCCGGCTTGGGCCCACATCTGGTTGCGCATGGCGCAGGACAGGCGGTCGTTGTTGTTCCAAGCCCCGCCATGGGCATCGACGACAACGGGAAACGGGCCGGCGCCGACGGGGCGCGTCAGGCGCAGCAGCAATGGACGCTCGCCATGGCGGATATATTCGATGTCTTCCGACGTGAAATGTTGCTCGCCGTCCGGCATGAGACTGTCCTTCCCTATATTTGTTGCTACCATCCTAGCAGCGCAATTGCCGTTTAGAGAAGATGCCGCGATGACCCATGACCATTCCCACGGAGCCGACAAGCCGCGCTGGAAGTATGACGGCGTACGGGTCATCAAGGGCGATCAGCTCGATCCCAATACCGCACAGACGCCGGGCATGTTCCGCAAGGTGGCGATCGATCACGCCCGCGTGGGGGCGCAGAAAATCTGGGCGGGAACGGTGGCCATTGCGCCGGATGCCAAGACGGGCGTGCATCATCATGGCGCGCTGGAAAGCGTGATCTTCGTGATCCGCGGCAAGGCGCGGATGCGCTGGGGCGATCGGCTGGAATTCACCGCCGAGGCCAATGCCGGCGATTTCATCTTTGTGCCGCCGTATGTGCCGCATCAGGAAATCAACGCGGATCCGGATAACGCCCTCGAATGCGTTCTGGTTCGGTCCGACAACGAGGCGGTGGTCGTCAACATCACCGATGTCGACCCGGTTGAGAAACCGGAAGCGGTCTATTGGGTCGATCCCATTCACAAGCACCCATAGAACCCTGCCGCATTTGACGTCTCCACGCCATAATTGGGCCTGCAACCTTTGTCGTGCCTCGGGTGTTATTACCCGCGATGCCCGCAAAACCCAAAAAGTCAGACGACAAAATCTCGGTTTCGGCGGTTGCCGAACATGGCGCCGCGGTGCTGCCGGCGGTGACGGTTGATTCCTATAATGTCGAATTGAAGGATGCCGAAGGCTTCATCGGCGATCGCACGACGAACGGCGCGTTCCGCGACATCCTCGACGATTGGCGCAAGCGGCTGAAAAAGGTCGATGAGGATCCCCTAGGCGACACGCCCAGCGATGAGTTGAGTAAAAAGGAACTCGATAAGTTCTTGAACTCCGACGATCCGGAAGTCGCCGGCATGATGCACGAGGCGATTGGCCAGTTCGCGCAGGAACTGTCCGGGGTCATCCGCCGGTTCTTGAAGCTAAAAGATTGGAAGGACACTGAACGCCTTGTCGTTGGTGGCGGCTTTCGCCGTAGCCAGATCGGCGAGCAGGTCATCGGCCGGACTTCAGTACTGTTGAAGGGTGACGGTATGGATATCGATCTCGTGCCGATCGGTCATCATACCGACGAGGCGGCCCTGATCGGCGCCGTTCATCTGGCGCCATCCTGGATTTTCGCGGGTCACGATGGGATTTTGGCCGTCGATATCGGCGGCACCAACATCCGTGCCGGGATCGTCGAATTCAACCGCAAGACCGACCCTGATCTCGCCAAGACGAGTGTGAAACACGTCGATCTATGGCGTCATGCCGACGATGCGCCCAACCGCGAGGCTGCCGTGGAGCGGCTGATCGCGATGTTGAACAAACTCAAGCGCGATGCCGATAAAGCGAAATATCACCTGGCGCCGTTCATCGGCATTGCCTGCCCAGGGATCATCAATGCCGATGGCACGATCAAACGTGGTGGCCAAAATCTGCCCGGCAATTGGGAAAGTGCGAAGTTCAATCTGCCGCGCCGGATCTCGGAGGCGGTCTCCATCGACGACAGGCATCCGACGGCTGTGGTGATGCACAATGATGCCGTGGTGCAGGGGCTGTGCGAAGTTCCGTTCATGCGCGGAGTTAAACATTGGGGCGTTCTGACGATCGGCACGGGGCTCGGTAACGCGCGCTTCACCAATCGCGAATAAAGCCGCACAATCCTCCGACAGTTAAAGTGGGAGGATATCGTGCAGGATCCAGATTTACCCGATTTGTGGAAAGAGCTGCCGGCGCAGTTGGCCGCGATTGTCTGTGTAATCGGTACGACACTGGGGGCCTTGCGGGCCAACGGCATACTGACGTCCGAGGATACGTCGGATATTTTTACCCTGGCCGATCATCTGCTGCCGGAACATGCGGGTACGCACGGGGCATCGACTTTGGCGGCCATGAAAGCGATTGCCGATCGTGTCGCCCAGAAATGAGTGCGCCCGCTTAGGCGCCGACCAAGGTCAATAGTTTCGCCGCGATATCCTTGAGCGGCAGGACATCGTGCACGACATTGGCGGCAATCGCGGTGCCGGGCATGCCGAAGACGATCGAACTGGCCTCGTCCTGGGCGATAACGTGCCCGCCGAATTTATGCAGCGAAAGCAGGCCATCGAGACGCCATCGCGCCCCATGCCCGTCAGAACGACGCCGATCGCCTCCGACCGGTACACATTGGCGACCGATTGGAATAGATGGCTGGCGGACGGTTTGAACCCTTCCATCGACGGCCATGCTGACATTCGGCGCGCAAGATCCACGCAGCCAGTCGGCAAAGCCATCGACAAATCCCGGCGTGATGTGCTGCACCACGAGAATGGGCAGCGGGAAGTTGCCCGACAGTTCCGATAAGATGCGATGCAACGCGGCCGGCCCGCCGCTGGTTGGACCCGGCTAGGCCGGCGTAAAGAACGGGATCGGCGGGCCATTGTCGCTGGGCATGAGCTTCAGCTTTACGCGTTGCCCTATCGCCAGCTTGTCGTAATCGCAATCGACCAACGCGCTCAGGATCGTCGGACCGTCGTCGAGCGCGACAAACACCGGCGCGGATGCGATCGCGCCCTTCTGGCGGACCAGCGAGAACGAATAGATCGTGCCGTTGCCGGATATCGGCAGCCAAGCCACGTTCCGGCTCATGCAGGACGGGCAGAACGGCCGGGCATAATAAAAGCGGTTATTGCAGTCCTTGCATTCCTGAATCTGGAAGCGTCCTTCGGCGAGCGCATCCCAATAGGGTTTGGCTTCAGGGCGGATTTCGGGGGCTGGGATTGCCATGTCTCTATTCCCTTTCGAGGATTACGGTGGCGCCGCAATGGTCGCCGGAGAGGGTTCCGCCCGTGCCGTGGGCGACAACGAAGTTCGGATCCGGAACCTGGACGGCCGGATGTGCTTCGCCGCGCGATTGGCGGACGGCTTCAAGGATCTTGGTCATGCCGCCGCGATTGCCCGGATGATTGCTGCACAAGCCGCCGCCGTCCGTATTGAACGGCATCTTGCCGACACCCGAGATTAGGCCGCCATCGGCGACGAATTTGCCGCCTTTGCCTTTCTCGCACAGGCCGATGTCTTCCAGCTGCATGATGACGGTGATGGTGAAACTGTCGTAGAGCGAGGCGTATTTGATGTCGGACGGTTTGCAGCCCGCTTCTTCGAACGCGCGGGGGCCCGAATAACGACCGGCGGACCAAGTTAGATCGACCTTGCCGCCCTCGTTGTGTTTCACGAATTCGGAGGCACCCGCGACCTTCACCAGGGGGCGCTTCAGACTGCGGGCGATTTCGGGACGTGTGATCACCACGGCGCCGCCGCCATCGGTCACGACGCAGCAATCGAGCCGGTGCAGCGGATCGGCCACCAAGGGTGAATTCAGCACATCCTCGACCGTGACGACATTGCGCATCAGCGCATGCGGATTGTGCTGGGCATGGTGCGAAGCTGCGACCTTCACCCAGGCCAATTGCTCCGAGGTCGTGCCGTATTCATACATATGTCGGCGCGCGACCATGGCGTACATGCCAGCCGGGAATGTCCGATATGGGCCGCTGAACGGTGCTTCGGGGGCACCGCGCGAATCGACGCCGCCGAGGCTGAAGCCCAGGCCTTCGGCGACCTGCGTGTCGCCCATCGTGATCAATGCGACATTGCAGCGCCCGCTGGCGACGGCTTGTGCGGCATGGTGGACCAGGACGAGATAGGCCGAGCCGCCGGTGTCGGTGCTTTCCACGTAGCGCGGCTTGAGGCCGAGATAATTTGGCACATTCAGGGGCCCTAGGCCCGGCGCTTCGCTGGCGCAAAAATAGCCGTCTACGTCGCGTGTCGTCAGTCCGGCGTCTTCCAGGGCGCCGATCGCCACATCGGCGTGCAGCTGCGCGAGCGAGATGCCGTCCGCGCGTCGCGTCGGATGCTCGTAAATGCCGGCGATATAGGCTTGTCCGTTCAAACTCATGTGTGCTCCCCGCCCTATGATCCCGCAAAGGATTCTTTATCAGGTATCCTGATACTTAGCAGCGTCCGGGAGGGACGGTCAACTGACTGAGATTGGGAAATGGGGGTAGGGGCTAGGCCGTCGCCTTGATGTAGCCCGCCAGGATATCGAGTGCACCATCGAGCACGGCGTACTGATGGGGGGCGAGCTGCTCAACAAGCTCCTGCTGCCGCTCGACGGCCCATTTGGAGACTTTCTTCTGGACCCGTTGTCCCCGGGCCGAGATACGAAAACGCGGACTACGCTTGTCGGCCGGATCGTCTGTCCGCAACACCAGCCCTTTTTCCACGAGTACGGTCACCGCGTGGCTGACCTGGGATTTATAGATCGCGGTTTCGCCTGAAATCGTCGCGATCGTGCACGGCGAATGCCAAGCGAGATAACCCAGGACGTACCATTCCGCCGTGGTCATGTCGAAATGTGCGCTCAGGAATTGCTTGGTTTGGCGATCGAGCAGGCGGTGGATGAAGTTAATCCGATAGGACAGATTGCTCAGCGCCGGCCAGGGCCCGATCTTCTCGTCACCCACCGAGAGTTCTGTGGACGACGAAAGATTAATCCTCCGACTTTGGTTGGGGCGGCTTCGTGCGATTCTGTTCATCGAGCGGTTGCCCAAAGTGGAGGTTGGCTCAAGCTACTGCTTCTCGACATTTTGTACAAATACCCGACGACGACATTCAGTCGCCGCGCGTGCCTTGGGTTTTCACGTTGAGCAGGGCTTGTGTGCCGCCATCGACGTGCTTGAGCGCGCGTTCGAGCGCGGCCGTCAGTTTTTCCGGATCTTCCACGGCTTCGCCGACGCCGCCGCATGCTTCGATCGCCTTCTCGAAATCCGGCGAGGGATCGAGTGAGGTGAGCGGCATGATATTCGCACGCGATGCTGGGCCGGTCGGATTAACCCGCAAGGTGGCGCTGCGCACGGCATGCCATTCGGCGTTGTTGCTGACGATGGTCAGGGTCGGCAGCTTCTGGGCGCGGCCGACAAAGTGCGCGGCGATGGGACAGCCGAACATATAGGCGCCATCCCCAACCGCCGCGATAACTTGGCGCTCGGGCGCGGCAAGTTTCGCGCCCAGCGCGCCGCCCAGTCCACGCCCAAGCCCACCGGCGCCACTATTGCCGAACGAGGAGTTGGGTTCTTCGTATTTGAGGAACGGCTGCGGCATGCCAAGCTCGTTCACCACAATGGCATTTCTGTTCTTCACCTCGTTCAGGCAATGCGCCATCCACACGGGATGGATCGGGAACATCTTGCGGGCATCTTCGATCTGCTTGGCCTGACGCGCTTCGCGTTTGGCCCGCACATCGGCGATTTCGGCGCGGCGTTTGTCAATTGCCGCACCCTTGGCTTTGAGCTTGCCGCGCAAAGCTTCGTCGAGCATCACGATGGCGCGGGTGCTATCGCCCGCGATCAACACGTCGGCGGGAAAGCCGCGGAACGGGATGCGCGAATAGAGAGGATCGGTGCCGATATGGACGATCTTGGCATCGGCGCGCGGGCTGGCGCCCGACGGCATCCAGGGCACCAGCGAATCCATCACCACGACCACGTCGGCCCATTCGAGCAGAGCCTTGTTCGCCGGCCCGACATTCATCGGATGCGACGTCGGGACGTTGACGTAGAAACCTTGCGCGACCGGCAGCGCATGATTGAGCGCCAGCGCGGACAGTGCGTCGAACCCGGCGGCCGTGCCACCCGGCCGGCCCGCGACGATCAGCACGTTCTGCGCGCCCGCGATCAGATCAGCGGCCTGTTCGATGGCATCCGCATTGGGCGCGGGCGTGCTGTTGCCGAGCGCGCGCGCGATGGGGAGCAGAGGTTCGTTCATGGCCGGATCGGCCAATACTTCGCGGGGCAAGGTCATGTAGACCGGTCCGCGCGGTTCGCTCATGGCGATATCGAGTGCGCGACCGACGACGGAATCCACCGGCTGGCCGGCGCGCAACTCATAATCCCATTTGACGTATTCGCGGACCATGCCGCCCTGATCGAAGGTTTCCTGTCCCCAATGGACGGTGCCGTTACGCGACGCCGGATGCCCGGTTTCGGTCGCGGGGCTGCGTCCGGCGGCAAGGAAGACCGGGATATTCTCGCGGCTGACATTCATCAGGCCGCACAGCGCATTGGCAGTGCCGACGGTGACGTGCACCATCACGCCAGCCATCTCACCGCAGGTTTCGTAATAGCCGTTGGCCATCGATATGGCGACGTTCTCGTGCGGCACGAGGATGAATTCCGGAATGTCGCCGCCGGTTTCCTTGGCATAAGCGATACTGTCGACGATCGGCGTGAAATCCGTGCCGGAATTCGCGAAAATGTATTTGATGCCGCGCCGTTTGAGTGCGTGCAGATAGAGATCCGCGACCGTCTTGCTGCTGGTATTGGCGGAATCCATATATGCCTCCCATTCCCTTATATAATTGCGCGAACTCTAGCATTGAGGCTTGGGCGGCGCACTGTATTATCGGCGCCGTATCCTAAGGGGGGCGCAGTATGAGTTATGAAATCGTCAAATTTCCCGATGCCGCCGGCAATCAGATTCCGGGCTGGCTGTTCCGGCCGAAAAACGGCAACGGCATGGGCGTGTGCAAAATCCACGATATCTTCGGCTTGCGCGCGGATTACGAGAACGTCGTAAAGCCCTTCGTCGATCACGGCTACAACGTGCTGGTCCCCGATATGTTCTATGACGTCGAACCCATCGACATCATCGATCCGGACGGCAACAAGCGGAAATCCTATCGCGGCCAGTCGAGCGTGGAACGCCATCTGGTGATCCTGGCGGCTGCCGTGAAGAAGCTGAAAAGCATGCCCGAAACCGGCGGCAAGGTTGGCGTGACCGGCTACTGCCTGGGTGGGACTTTATGCTACATCGCCGCCGCGCGTATGCCCGAGGTCGATGCATCTGCCGGCTATTACGCCACCAGCGCGCATGATTACGTGAACGAAGCGAAGAATATCAAACGGCCGCTGATGATGCATATTCCGGAAACGGATCGCACGCATACGCCGGAAGATGCGAAGCGGGTACGCGATTCCCTCGATCCGATCGCACTTGCCAAATGGTTCATCTATCCGGGTGCTGTACACGGTTTCGCCAACAACGACCATTCCCGGTTCGATCCGGCGGCGACCGAACTGTCGAACAATCGGACGTTCGAACTGTTCGATAGCGTTAAATAACGCCGCACGGATCGGTATGGCACGAGGCGTTCTTAGAGGACGTTCTCGTGCGTTTCCATCACCAGGAGTTCGCGCAGGCGGTTACGGCCCCGGCTGACGCGGCTCTTGATGGTGCCGAGCGCGCAACCGCAGCGTTCGGCCGCCATTTCATAACTCATGCCCGTGCTGCCCACGAGAATCAGGGCCTGCTTCTGATCGACGGGGAGCTGCTGGATGGCGGCGTCGACCTCTTCAACGGTCAGCGACCAATCCTGTGTTTGCTCGATGGCGATGTTGTCCATTGCATCGTCGAACGGTGACAATACCTCGCGCTGGCGCTTCTTGCGGTCGGTGTAGAAGGTGTTGCGCAGGATCGTGTAGAGCCACGCTTTCAGGTTCGTGCCCGGCGTGAATTGATGGATGTTGCTGAGCGCCTTGGCCAGGCCTTCCTGGGTCAGGTCGTCGGCATCCGCCTGGTTGCGGGTGAGGACTAGCGCAAAGGTGCGCAACGACGGCATTAGCTTCACGATGTCGGCCTTAACGGATACCGTTCCAGTATTCATGAGAGCTTCCATAGAGACGACTCCTCCTTGCTCACGCGGGCATAATGTTGGTGATCGACGCGACGCCGAACGCATGTCGGTGTGTGTCGATCTGGTGGTCTGGACTGTCATGAATATTTAGATATTCCGACTTCTAGGCCCGCGTGAAGCCCTGCAACGGCGGAATTAGGCGTTGCTTCAAATGTGTCACAGAAGCTGACACACGAATGTCCCACCTGCCACAACGATGCCCCAACTTGGGGCTCATTGGGCGGTGAAACGCACAAAAATTACTTGGTTTTGTTGTTCTGCTTCGCCGTCTTGGCGTCGGTCGGTTTGCCCGTCTGACGACGCTTTTCGGGTGCTCCGACTCCGGTCGAGCCGGAATAGCCGGGAGGATCGCTGGTGCCGAAGCTCTCGCGAATTGCTTCGTCGATCTTTTCGTCTTCGGTCAAAGGACGTCCGGTGGGATCGTTCTTCGGGGGTGCTGAAGAGCCGTTGCGTGGACGCTTATCGTCCTTCTGATTATTGTGTTGGTTTGTCATGAGCGCTCCTAAAACGTGCGTCATGTCATAAACCAATCGTAGTGGGGGAGGGTTCCCGCGAAAGTAAATTCTTCCGGACGTTTAACGGAAATTGGACAGAAACCAGTCCCACAAATATTTGAGATCGATGGTCCGCGGCGGATCGATCAGCGCACTTCCCGGCGTGAACGCAACTTCGCCGTCGAATTCGGCGTGCGGGAATTCCAAGAGGCGGCGTTTGGTGACATTCAGCGCATCGATCGCGCGAATGACGGAACCGTGACGGCGGATTGCACGTGCCACGCGGCGCGGCCGGGCACCCATATGTTCGCCGAGCAAGCGATAGAGGAACAGCCTGATCGCCTGTTGCGTATCCGGCGTGCCCCCGATCGCGATATCGCACTCGGTATCGAACCCCAGGGAACGATGATTGAGATTGGACGATCCGATCCGCAGATAACAATCGTCGATGATCGTGACCTTGGAATGGACCTTGATCTTGACCAGCGGATTGGGTCGGCAGATTGGCGTAACTGCCCGCAGTCGGCCGAAGCGGTCGGCGCGGCGCAACAGGGTAAACAGGCTGTCGCGATTGCCGAACATCGCCTTCTGTTCGATCCAGCCCCACGAAATATCGTTCATGACGATGACGATTTCGGGACCGTCCTCGCGCTGCAGATGTTCGCAGAGCAGTTCGTTGACGGCATTGATCGTATAATATTGCTGCTCGATATAGATAAGGCGCTTGGCGGCGCGCAGCATATCCATATTGAGCGCCTCGACCTCGCGTACTTCGGGCTGTTCGCCGAACGACGGCTGACTGCGGGCAATGGCGACGCGAATATTGCGCAGGCGCGGCAGGACGCGCAACGGCCAGGGATTGGTGCGCGTGACGACCGGTTCCAGTTTCTCGCCCGTGACGAGGCGCCAACGCTCCGCCGCCAGTTCAGTCATGGCCCGCGCGGCATCGCCGTCGAAGAGGGACTGGACATCGTGCACCGGCCCATACGGCGCATCCGGTTCTTGGCGATGGCAATTGTCGGGTATGTGACGTGCGCTGTCCCACCGTCCCTGGGTCAGGTCCATGCCGCCGCTGAAGGCGAGTTTGTCATCGATCACGATGACTTTCTGATGATGGCAGGCGCCGACGGGATGATGATCGTCGAGACGGAAATGAATGCGCGGATGCGACCACCATTCGGTTCCGAAGCTGATCGGAAAGTCGCGATTGGCGCCGTAAAAAACCGATCCCCACCAGACCAGGATGAAAATCTCAAGTTCTGGGCGCTCTTCCACCAGATTGAGAAGAAATTGGCCGATCGGCAGACGGTGCGTCTCACGGCGGTGCGGCCGCAAATGCGTTCCGCTATCGAAATCCCAAGCTAGAATCACGATGCGTTTTTCGGCACGTCGCATGGCCGCCCGCGCGGCCGCGAAGAAATTCTCCCCATCGACGAGCATGGCGAAGCGGGACGCCTTCTCGTAGCGCCAGCAATTCGTACCCGGGTTGAAGAATACGCTGGAGTCAGGCTGCGCGGCCGTAGCAATCATCGGGCCGGCGAGATCGCGATCTATCGCGTCCTCGTCATTGATTGCCGCGTCCGGCGATGATTTGTCCACGACTCCGTCCATGCCCCCCTAAACTGTTGCTTGTGCAATAAGTTCCGGAAAACGGCCTTTTTTCGGCACGCCCCTGTCTAAGGAACGTGGCTGGCCTTTCTATGGAACGTGTCTGGGTTTTTACGGTTAAACCCTCATGATGCGGCATAAAATTCTTTCCGCGATCGGGGGGCTGGCCATTTTATTGGCCATTTTCCTCCTCTATCGCGTGTTCAGCCACCAAGATCCGGGCGCCCTACGCGAAGCCGTAACATCGGTCTCGCTACATACGCTGGCGCTTGCCGGTTTGTTGGCGGCGGGTAGCTTCACGGCGATTGCCGTGCTGGAATATCTGGCGGTGCGTCATACCCAGGCACCGGTCCCGCTGCGCCGCGTGATCGCAACGGCGGTTGCGGCCATTGGTATCGGCCATACCATCGGTCTGGCGGCGCTTTCGAGCGGGGCGATCCGCTACCGCATGTATGGGCGCGCCGGGCATGGCATCATGTTCGTCGGCAAAGTTTTGTTGTTTTCCGGCATATCGACCGCTTGCGGCTTCGCCGGCACCGGCGGCGTTGCACTTTTGTGGCGGGCCGAGAGCCTGGCTCCGCTCTTGCGCATTTCGCCCGATCTGGTCCGCGGCGTCGGCGCCGGGATGCTGGGTGTCCTCGGCGCCTATTTTCTGCTGTGCGTTGTCCTGCGGTCGCGAACCGTCGCGGTGGGACAAAAATTCGCTATCCGCGTCCCGAACGGCCGTGTGGCGGCGCTACAGATCGTAAGCGCAAATACCAACGTGCTTTGTATCGCCGGCGCGCTATATGCTTGTTTGCGTGATTTTACGGACGTGACCTATTCGATGATCGCCGCCTTGTATGTCAGCTCGGATATGACGGCCTTGATCGGTCACGTTCCCGGCGGGTGGGGGGTCCTCGAATACATCACAACGACATCTTTGAGCGGTACAGAGGTTCTGGCCGGTGTCGTGTTGTTTCGTGCGGTCTATTACCTTGTT
Source organism: Rhodospirillaceae bacterium (assembly GCA_947467145.1). Taxonomy (GTDB): domain Bacteria; phylum Pseudomonadota; class Alphaproteobacteria; order Rhodospirillales; family UBA2165; genus CANIGJ01. The sequence goes on from CANIGJ010000010.1 coordinate 63,257, forward strand.
CCGCTGGTTGTGGGTCTCGTCGTATTCTTCGTTGACGAGATCATCTCATACCATCGGCAGGACGAAAACGTATCTTCAACTCATCCGGTAACGAACGTCACGTGACACCCGATTCAATTCAATCCGATGCGATGATCGACACGGCGACGGACGCAGCGGCGCCGCTGCGCGTCATGACCTACAATATCCATTCGTGCGTCGGCGGCGACCGGCGCTACGATCCGGAACGGATATTGGCGATCTTGCGCGAGGTCGATGCCGATATCATCGCGCTGCAAGAAGTCGGCGGCTTCATGCATGGTGAGCTGGAGCAGGCGCATTTCTTCGAACACAAATTGGATATGCGCGCGGTGATCGGCCACAATCGATTCCGCAGTAATATCTCGTTCGGCAACGTGCTGCTGGTCCGCAAGGATATCGGGATCGAGGATATGTCTCTCGTCGATCTCAGCGTCGTGCCGTTCGAACGTAGGGGCGCCATCGATTGCATCTTGCAGACCCGCATCGGGCCGATCCGCACCATCGCCACGCATCTCGGCCTTTTGGTGCGCGAGCGTCGCAAGCAGATCGAGATCATCGCCAATCGACTGCTGGAACGGCAGCAGCCGATCACGCTCATTCTTGGCGATTTCAATATTTTCGGTCCCGAGCGTCGGCGCTTGCGTTTGATCGGCGCGCCGAACGTGCTGCCGAAGATCTACAGCTTCCCAGCGCGACGCCCGCTCATGTCGCTGGATCGTATGTGGGCGATCCCCAACGAACGTCTGACGACGCTCGACCGGCTGCGTACACCATTGTCGCGCATTGCATCCGATCATCTACCGTTGGTTGGCATTATCGCGCCGTCGTGAACAGAACGCGACATTGCGTTCGCCACGGAACTGCCGCCGCTCCCAAAGGTTTTGTCATGGAGAACGAGTTCTTCATACGACCATAGGAGTTTTGATATGGCCACGAACAGAGAACTGCACAGTAAAGAAACGGGCCGTTTGATCGCCGCCGACAAGGTCGAAGGCACCAACGTCTACAATCCGTCCGGCGACAAGCTGGGTTCGATTGAGAACGTCATGATCGATAAGACATCCGGCAAGGTCGCCTACGCGGTGATGTCGTTCGGCGGATTTTTGGGTGTCGGCGACAGCCACCATCCGCTGCCGTGGCAGGTGCTGACCTATGACACCGATCAGGGCGGCTATGTCGTCAATCTTGACAAGAAGTCGCTGGAAGGTGCGCCGAGCTATCGCACCGACGAGAAGGTCAATTGGGAAGATGAATCGTGGGGCAAGCGCGTCCACGATTATTATCAGGTCCCGCCCTTCTGGGTTTGATCTTAGCTAAATCCGTTCGTCTAGGACGTGCGCCAAACCGGTCGGTGCCATCGTTATGGTGGCGCCGACCGTCGGCATTTGGGCATTCGTGCATCGCGCCAAGATCACACGCTCCGCGACCTGGATGGTCAGCGCGGAGGTGCTGCCGCCAAAATCGATATCGATCACAATGCCCGGGCATCCCGTCCCGTCCGTAGCGATTTGCAGTTGTTCGGGACGCAGCATGATCTGCGCGGGCCCGCTTCTTGTCGCGTCGTCGACCGCGACGCGACCCAGACAACAATCGGCCCAGCCGGCGTTTAATGTGGCCGGCAGGATAATCGCTTCGCCCAGGAATTCCGCCGTCGCCGGATCGCGCGGGCGGGCGTAAAGCTCGGCGGGGCTGCCGACCTGTACCAGCCGCGCATTGCGCATGACGCCGACCTGATCGGCGAAGGATAGGGCTTCGGCCTGATCGTGCGTGACGAGGATGGTTGTGATCCCCGATTCACTCAGGACTTTTGCCACCGCCTTGCGGGTGGCGGCGCGCAAGCCGGTATCGAGGGCGGAGAACGGCTCGTCCAACAGCATCAATTGCGGGCGTTGCGCCATGGCGCGGGCGAGGGCGACGCGCTGCTGCTGCCCGCCGGACAATTCGTGCGGCCAGCGTTTCAGCATGGTGCGGTCGAGCGCCACGAGATCCATCAATTCGGCGATGCGCGCATCGCGTCCGGGGATGTCGCGGGCCAGCCCGAAGCCGATATTACGTTCGACGCTCAGATGCGGAAACAGCGCGCCGTCCTGCGGCAGGTAGCCGATGTGACGATGATGCGCCGGCACGAAGACGTTCTGGTCAGCGAGTGTTTTGCCGTTCAGCGCGACGGCGCCGGTGTCGGGTGCCTCGAAGCCGGCGATGAGGCGGAGCAAGGTCGTCTTGCCCGAACCCGAAGCGCCGACAATCGCGGTCCGGCTGCCGGCCGCCACCTTGAGATCGACGCGGTCGATGGCCAGGACGGCGCCGTAGGATTTGGAAACGGAACGAAGATCGAGCGTGCTCATCGGCCTAACGAACGTTGCGATTGATGATAGAGAAGCCAAGTCAGCGGCAGGGATAGCAGGATCATGATGAGCGCGTAAGGTGCGGCGGCCGCATAATCGATTTCGCTGGTCAGCGCCCAGAAGCCCGTCGCCAAGGTGCGCGTCCCGTTGGGCGCCAGCAACAGGGTCGCGGTCAATTCGTTGACGATGGCGAGAAACACCAGCGCGCCACCCGCCGCGGCGCCGGGTGCGGCCAGCCGTAAGGTGACGGCCCAGAGCGCCTGCGCGGGCGAGCGGCCAAGGCTGCGCGCCACGTTTTCCAGCTCGACGGGCGCCTGGGCGATGCTGGCGCGCAACGACACCAGCGCGCGCGGCAGGAACATCAGTAGATAGGCCAGCATGACCGTCGCCATCGTCTGATACAGCGGATAGGCAAAGCGTACCGTCAAGCTGACCAGGGCCAGCGCCACGACAATGCCGGGCAGCGAACTGGTGACGTAATCGCAGGCTTCGATGACGCGGACGAGTTTGCCGGGATGGCGGATCGACAGCCACGCAATCGGTATGGCGGCGAGCGTGGTGATCAGCGCCCCCATTGCGGCATAAATCAGCGTTTGGGAAAACGCCGGGGCCAGATCGTCGGCATGCCAGACTTCGGCGCCGCCGATGATCAACCAGCGTGCCAGAGTGGTCAGCGGGACCCCCAATGCCAGAACGCAGGTCGCGATCGGTAGGAGCGAACAAATAAGCGCCGTCGTGCGGCTCAAACGGCGTAGCCGCAGGGTGCGCGCACTACCCGTGCCGAGGCGGGCATAGCGCGCACCACCGCGCGTGCCGGCTTCGACCGCGAGCAGCAGCAAGCAGCACAACACAAGGATTCCGGCTAGCGTGTAGGCGGCGGGACCGTTGAAGGTCGATTGGAACTGATCGAAGATCGCGGTGGTGAAGGTATCGAAGCGGATTAGCGCGTAGAGGCCATATTCCGCCAGCAGATGCAGCCCGACCAACAGTGCGCCGCCCCAGATCGGCAGGCGTAGTTGCGGCAGCACGACCCGCATGAAGATCTGCCAGGGCGTCAGGCCCAAGGATGCGGCGACATCCTCGATGGCCGGATCGAGGCGGCGCAGGGTGGCCGCCACCGGCAAATAGAGAAACGGCGAATAGGCCAGAACCGATACGAGGACGCCACCAAACAGCCCGTGCATCGACGGCACTAGGCTGACCCAGGCATAACTATGAACGAAGGCCGGTACGGCGAGCGGCGCGGTCATCAGCACGGCCCACACGCGGCGCGCGGGAAGGTCGGTTCGTTCGGTCAGCCACGCCAGCCCAACACCCAAGATCGTGCAGAGCGGAATCGTCAGCGCGACCAGCAGGATCGTGTTGGTTAGCAGTTCGCCGACGCGCGGCCGCACGATCATGGCGACGATTGTCGACCACGGTGTCTCGACCGTGACGTCGACGATCGAGGCGAGCGGTAAGATCGCTAACGCGGCAACCAAAACCGCCGCACTGACGATCCAGCGCGGCGGTCGATTGGCCGTATGAATGCGCGGCACCTGTTAGCGCCTTGTCTGCGACCCTAGCTCAGAGCAATCCCGCCTGGGTCATCAGGTCGGTCACCTTCGCGCTGTTGAGCTTGGACGCGTCGATTTTGGGTGCGTCCAACTCGTTGAGCGGAACGAGCTTGGCGTTGGAAGCAGCACCTTCGCCGACGGCATATTCGTAGGATGTGCCGTCGCGCAGGATTTCCTGGCCCTTTTTACCGGCGACCCATTTCAGGAACGCCTGGGCTTCTTTCGGATGCTTGCTCGAGGCGAGCACGCCGCCGCCGGAAATGCTGATGAAGGCCCCCGGATCTTGATGCTTGAAATAATGCAAGGCGACGTTGTTGCTGTTCTCGGCCGTCTTCGCCTGATCGCCGGCATAATAGTAGTGATAGATTATGCCGCCATCGATCTCGCCGGTATTCACGGCCTTCATCACCGTGCCATTGCCGCGATAGGCGGTGAAATTGGTTTTCATCGCCTTGAGCCAGGCGCGCGTCGCGTCCTCGCCTTTGGCTTCAAGCAATGCGCTGACGATCGCCTGGAAGTCCGCGCCGGCAGGTGAGGCGGCCCAGCGGCCTTTCCAGCTGGCGTCGGCAAGGTCGAGCATCGATTTCGGCAGCTTGTCAGTGGTGAGCTTGGTCTTGTTATAGACGAAGACGGTGGCGCGTGCCGCGATGCCAATCCATTTGCCGCTGGACGGGCGATACGCTGGCAGCACTTGCGCCACGGTTGCCGGATCGACGGTTGCGAACAGTTTGGCATTGTCGACGAGGACCATCGCCGGGGAGTTTTCGGTGAGGAAAACATCGGCAGGTGAGGCGGCACCCTCGGCCACGATCTGATTGGCGAGTTCCGTGTCGCCGCCGTTACGCACGGTCACCTTGATGCCGGTTTCGCGCGTGAAGCCAGCGACCCATTCCTTGGTTAGGCTGTCGTGCTGGGCGTTATAGACGACAATGCTGGCGTCATCGGCGGCGTGGACGCTCGCGGCACCCATAGCGGCGGCGAACATCGCGGCTGCGGCAATGACTCGGTTCAGGAAACGCATGATCGCAGACCTCATTTGTGACACCCTTCTGTGACCTGGCCGGTAAGATGTTTGGGCCGACAGCGGGGCGTACTTTCGTTAAAGGTGGCGGAGCATATCGACTCGCATTAAATCCTGCAAATAATTATTAATTGCGTTTATTATCATATAATGATGGCGCGGGGACCGTGTGGCGCTCGACGACGAAATTCTGATTGCGACGGCAAATCACACCCGGCTGATCACCATCAATCGGGACCATGTGCGTAATGCCCGCTCACGGGCGCACAATCGCCGGATCGCCGAGGCGGTGATGGACGCCGATCACGATCCCGACATTTTCCTGATCGCGATCACCGGTGCCGGAAGCAAAGCCTTCTCGTCGGGCGCGGATCTGAAGGACGCCGCCGCGATGGCCGATCGCGGTGAGGACAATCGCGGCCCGCTCCATTCACCTGAGCGCAGCGTGCACGAGGTCGTCATCGATTCCAAAAAGCCATGTATGGCGATCGTGAACGGTCCCGCCTTGGCAGGTGGTTTCGAATTGGTCCTGGCGTGCGATGTGCGCATCGCCGCCGATCACGCTTTTTTCGCCATGACCGAGGCCAAGCGTGGACGCGGCGCGCATTTCGCCTCCGTCCTGCTGCCCCAGATCGTGCCGCCGGCCGTTGCCATGGAATGGCTTCTCACCGGGCGGAAAATTCCGGCACAGGAAGCGCAGCGGTGGGGGCTGGTCAGTCACGTCGTGCCTTATGAAACGCTCATGCCGAGCGCCCTGGCGCTGGCTGAGGAGATTATTGCAGCGCCGCCGGCGTCGCTGCAACGCATGAAGCAGGCTTACCGCAAGGCGCACAACATGCCGTTGCACGACGCCATCCGGTTGGACGTCGGCCCGGACGCTTAAGTCATTGTGAAAGTTGCCGATCGGGCGGGGTGTCTGGCCTGGAGCCCGTTTGGCGGTCTATAAGTGGATTCATTAATCCAAAGAACAAAATTAAACCGGGAGATTTTCATGCAAAAGACGTTGCTGTCGGCTCTGGCGCTGTTTGGCGCGATGTCCATCGCGTTATGCGGTCAGGTGCGCGCCCAGGCGCTGGTGATCGACGGCGAGGAGATCGCGGATGCCAAACTGATGGCCGCCGCCCGGGCGGAAAAGGTCGTCGACGTCTACAGCACGAACCAGACCGAACTGATGCAGGACATTCTGGACAGCTTTCAGAAAACAACCGGCATCCAGGTCAATTATCTGCGCGTTCCGACCGCCAAAATGTACGACCGCGTGCTGGCGGAGTTTGCCGCCGGCAAACTCGACGTCGATTACGCCAATCTCACGGATCTGACCTTGATCAAGGAATGGCTGTCGCGCGGCATCCTGGCCGCGCACAAGGTACCGTGGGACGACAAGATCGCGCCGGAACTGAAGGACAAGGACGGACGCTGGTACTATTCGTTCCGCTCGATGCAGACGATCGCGGTGAACACCGAATTGGTGAAGGAAGAGGATTATCCGAAAAGCTGGACGGACCTCTATGACCCCAAATGGAAGGGCAAGATCGGCTCGCAGACCGTGGAAGCGGGCGGTAGCGCGCTCACCCTGTTCGCCTTCCTGCGTATGAAGGTCGGCGCCGATTCGTGGGAGAAGCTCGCCGCAGTCAGCCCTCGCACCTATGCCACCTCAGCGCCGATGTACAACGATCTGGTGCGTGGGCGCGTGTCCGCCGCGCTGGGAACGGCATCGGCTTTTTCCGAAGCGATCGAAAACGGCGCACCGCTTAAGATCATGTTCCCGAAGGAAGGCATGGCGACCTTCGGCTCGATGGGCAATCTCACATCGACCGCCAAGCATCCGAATGCCGGCAAGGTCTGGGTCAATTTCATGACCAGCAAACACGCATCCAAGTTCATTGCCAAGCAGGGTGTGTATGCAACGCATCCCGAAGCGCCGCGCGCCACGGCGGCCGGGTATACCTTCCCGGAGCAATCGGAATTGTGGAACATCTCGCCCGACCAATGGGATCGCATTCAGACGACCTGGCCCGACGAATGGCGCAAGATCTTCGAGAAGAAATAATCTCTTCCCAACGTAAACCATGAGGAACAACGTGACGAAAAAGTATCAGGTCGTCATCGTCGGCGGCGGTCCCGTCGGCGTGGGTTTGGCCGTCGATTTGGGCCTGCGTGGCATCTCCTGCTTGCTGATCGAGCGCCATCTGCAGCCGCAGCGCATTCCCAAGGGCCAAAGCCTGGGCCAGCGCACCCTCGAACATTTCCATTTTTGGGGGATCGAGAAGGAATTGCGCGCCGCGCGCGTCATGCCCAAGGAATATCCCATCGGCGGCCTGGCCGCCTGGGGCAACCTGATGAGCGACTATTGGTACGCGCCGCCGGGCCGCGAGGTCGTGCGGCGTCATTTCTATCGCGACAACGAACGTCTGCCCCAATACCAGACCGAAGGCGTGCTGCGCGCGAAGATGGCGACGCTCCCATCGGTCGAAAGCCGCTTCGGCTGGATGATGGACAAGATCGAGCAGGACGCGAACGGCGTGCGCGTGAGCCTGGCCGAACGCGATGGCGGCGCCAAGGAAACCGTGGAGGCGGATTACGTCGTCGGCTGCGACGGTTCTCATTCTTCGGTGCGTGAACAGGTCGGCATCACGCGTGGCGGGGCGAACCACGATCAGGTGATGGTGTTGGCCGTGTTCCGTTCCAAGGAACTGCACGAAGGTTTGAAGCGCTTTCCCGAACGTTCGACCTATCGTGCGATGGACAAAGCGGCCAATGGCTATTGGCAATTTTTCGGCCGGGTCGATGTCGGCGAGGGCTTCTTCTTTCATGCCCCCGTGCCACCCGATACCACCAAGGACAATTACGATTTCCATGGGCTGCTGCAGAAGGTGGCAGGATTCAAATTCAAAGCCGAGTTCGATTATGTCGGTTTCTGGGACATGCGCATCGCGGTCGCGACGAGCTATCAGGTCGGCCGCGTCTTCATCGCAGGCGACGCCGCGCACAGCCATCCGCCCTATGGCGGCTATGGCCTGAATAGCGGCTTGGAGGATGCGCGCAATCTCGGCTGGAAGCTGGCTGCCGTGCTGCAAGGTTGGGGCGGCGAGGAGCTGTTGCGGTCCTACAGCGACGAACGTCGCCTGATCTTTGAAGAGATCGGCCGCGATTTCATCGGCAAGCGCATCGAATTCGAGCGTGACTTCATGGCGAAATACAGCCCTGAGAAAGACAAGGCCGAGTTCGAGCGCGAATGGGCCAAGATGAGCGAGAAGGGCGAGGAACGGGTTAGCGGGTACGAGCCGAACTACGAAGGTTCGACCGTCATCTGGGGGCCGGTGGGCGGTATCTCGACGGCGCACGGCAAACATATGATCAAGGCACGCGCCGGCCATCATCTGACCCCGCGCACGTTATCGTCGGGCCGCGACGTCTATGAGGAACTCGACAGCCGGTTTGCCCTGATCGCGCTCGATGTCGACGACGCTAAGGTCCGCGCTTTCGAAGCGGCGGCAAGCGCCAGCAAGATACTGCTGAAGGTCATTCGTGATAGCTATGCCGGTGGGCGCGAAGAGTACGAGAGCAAGCTGATCCTCGTGCGGCCCGATCAGTATGTCGTCTGGACCGGCGATAGCTTGCCCGGCGATGCAGCGAAAATCATGACGAAGGTGGTGGGTTTGGGCTAATCTTCGCCATCACGCGAAAAATAGTCTTGGGGAGTCTGAACGTGAAAAATACTCTGATGGTGGCCGCCGCCGTTGCGGCTGCGGCGTTGCTGGCTGCACCGGCCGTGGCCCAGAAGTCGAAAGATACGCTGCGCTTTCCGATCCTGGATGGCGAAACGATCCTCGATCAATATCTCTCGCCCGGCGCTTTCCATTACACCTGGGGACCTGCGGTTTATGACAGCCTCGTCGGCTTCGATCCGCAGAAGGGCGAATTCCAGCCGTTCCTGGCCAAGTCCTGGTCGCAGCCGAATTCGACGACCTACGAATATGTGCTGCGTGAGGACATCAAATGGCATGACGGCCAGGCGTTCGATGCCGATGACGTCGTCTATACGCTGAACTACCTGACCGACCCGAAGGTCAATCTGCGCTATAAGGCGCAGTGGGCTTGGATCGACAAGGTTGAGAAATTGGGTCCTTACAAGGTCCGCGTCACGGCGAAGAAGCCGGCGGCCGACGGCCTCATGTGGATGTCCAACAGCACCACGATTTTTCCCGAGCATGTGCATGGCCCGCTTGAGAACAAGCAGGATTTTGGTGCGCGTCCGGTGGGGACTGGCCCGTACAAGGTCACCAGGCTCGATAAGAACGCCGGTATCTTTCTGGACAAGAATCCGAACTTTGTCGTCACCCCCGCGAAAAGTGCGGCAACGATCGGCAAGGTGATCGGCGAACCGATCCCGGACGCCGGCACGCTCGTCGCGGCCTTGCTCGTCGGCAAAGCCGATCTTGCGTTCGATGTTCCGGTCGATCAGGCGGCCGAGCTGCGCGCCACCGGCCGCTTCGAAAGCACACTGGCGCCGGCGGCGGTCGCCTATAGCTTTGTTGGCTTCCCGACGGCGGCGTGGCCGAACGCAAAGCCGCTCACCGATGCGCGCGTGCGCCGCGCCATCGCTATGGCGATCGACACGAAAGCTTTGATCGATGTGCAATATGGCGAGCTCGGCCGTTCGATCAAACCGACCGACGGGCTGTGTTCCAAGGAACAATTGGGTTGCGGCTTCACCAAGCTAAAGCCGGCTTACGATCCGGCGGGCGCCAAGAAGTTGTTGGCCGAGGCCGGGTATGCCGATGGGTTCGACATCGTCATCAGCACGCATCCGACCTCAGTCGTACCGGCGACGGCGGTTTCCGGCATGTTGCGCGCCGTTGGCATCCGCGCCAGCGTGCAGCCGCACCAGATCGTCCAGCGTGTGCAGCTGATCAATTCCGGCAAGGTCCAGGTCGGCTTCTACGGTTGGAGCGGCGGCGCGCTCTTCGAGACATCGGGCAATATCGTGCGGCACGTGGGCAGCAAGGAATATGACGATCCGACCTTGGCCGAAATGGCGAACGCGACCTTCAGCATCATGAACGATGCGGAGCGTCGTAAGGAAGTCGCGAAGGTCTTCGACTACATCCACGACAAGGCCTATGCCTTCCCGATGGTGCCGCTGCGCTCGATCTACACCCACACGAAAGAGGTGAAGCTCGACGTGACGGACGAGATTCGCGAATCCCAACTGCCCAGCGTTCATGAGTTCGCCTGGAAGTAGGTCTAAGAGCGCTTCTGAAAGGGCGTCGATCTGACCGGTCGGCGCCCTTTTGCTTTTAGGGTCATGTTCTCACCTGAACCATGTTTCTACCCCTCGACGGCGAGTTTCGTTGCTGTGGCGTTTGCGTTAGTCGACCGCTCGGAATCGGTATCCGCGGATGGCTTCGCCTCCGGCAACGTGGCGGGCTGCATGGGGCTCGATCCGCTAGCCTGCGGCTTTCCGGGATGCCAATGCATATATTCCGTGGCGTTCCCGATCTTCGAGTTTTGCGCGCGACAGCGCCAGGAATAGCCGAAGCCCGGGCAATTCTCGATTTCGGTGAAATTCGGATCGATCGCGCGAAAACGGTCTCGAATCTTGCGGATCAAGGAGCGGACATTGATCCGATATCCCTGCGGTCCTTCGCCGGCAAAAAAACCGCTGCCGTGAACCATATCGTAGATTTCGCGGTACGAAATTCGCTCACCCATTCGGCAGGCGAGAAGTCGCACGATCTTGAATTCGGTCACCGTCAACGGGACTTCGCTCCCGCTCCATGATGCGCGATGGCTGCGCAACTTGATCTCGAGTGCGCCGATGCTGATGACGTCGGCGGTTGATCCCGCCAAGGTCGTTTTGGCGCGCGCGCCGTCCACGAGAAGTCCGAGCCGACGTGAGACGATCGAGAAGCGCCGGGATTTGCCGAAGTATTCCGCCGCACCTTGTTCAAGTGCACGATCTTCCTGCGCTTGATCGGCATTGGTGGAGCACAACGCGATCGGGGTACGGACACCGAGGCTACGCAATTTCAGGAATAGGTCGATGCCGACCGTCTGCGGTGGATCGACATCGATCAGGATCGTGTCGACGGGCGTATCGCCGATGATAAATTGGAAGGCAGGCCCAAAGTCATCGAACTCTTCTACCGTATAGCCTTGTGCACGTAAGTACGCGATGAGGGCCGCTCGATACGTGTCGTCCGGATGTACGACGACAATTCTAGGTGCCGCATCGGCAGATCTAAGCTCGGGCAATCCGTCTTTTCTATTGATCGTTGTCCTGGGTGGGAAGAGCGATGTGTCCATCATTTCCATCCATCTTTATTTTATAGTTTCCCTCGTCGTTGCTCGTGTCTCCCAGAAATGGCCGTCGTGCGTTTCGCCAGAGCATTATTTTTTGTTATCACGTATCTGTCGCCACGCGATCGAGGTATCTCTTGCCGTGATCAAACGGAGGCCCCGTTTGTGCGTGTGCCAGTGTTGAAGAGAATGTTGGCAAGAATGCGGCTGTACATCTGCGCTCGAGCCAGAAGATCCATATTTGACCTATAGACTTCATCGGTGCTGTGGCATTTGCTCGGCGATCTGTAAGTTATGCAAAATCGTGAATAAATACGCGCCAAGATTGTGGATATAACTCTGGACAGTCCTGGACAAAATCCTGGGCCTCGACGTAATCGCCGATCAGCGATGTTGCTGAGGGCCGTCGCCAAGATCCTCATCCCTTCATCGGGTTACGTCGTAAAAGTCAGGAATCTCCCTCCGTAGTGCGGAGACGCGTAGAGCGAGAGTAAGACGGGTGCTTTCGTGGGGGTGTGGCAAAAGTGGAACTTTTTTTGGCCCGCCATTTACATCGCGACCCGTTCATATATACGGGCGGCAAAGTTGTGCCACTTTCCGTAACTGGCCGCATACTTTGCCGTTACTTTTCGTTTAAATGACTCTGTATAGTCTGACCTATAGGGAGCCTCTCGGAGACCAATCATGGCCAAACCGGCCCGTGCCTCACGCGGAAGAAGCCTCGGCGTCACGCAAATTGCTGCCAACCCAAGCCGCGGCGCGGAGCGCGCCCAGCTCACTCTGCGGGTCGATTTCGGCCCGTACGGAGCGCTTGGGCCGGGTAAGATCAAACTGCTCGAACTCATCGAGCGCGATGGCTCGATCACGGCCGCCGGCAAAAGCATGGATATGTCCTATCGCCGCGCCTGGCTGCTGGTGAACAGCATCAACGAGATGTTCGACGAGCCTGCGGTGGCAAAGCAGCATGGCGGCTCCGGCGGCGGTAACGCCGTGCTGACCAAGTTCGGCCAGAAACTGGTCGCGCATTATCGCGATATGGAACGTGAAGCGCAGGCCGCGGTGAGCCCGCGCCTGCGGGCATTGCAGAAATCGCTCGCCGCGTCGCCGCCGGCGCAAGCGGGCGAAACCGACTGATCTTTCCTTGAGCGAAATATCTGGACAGATATGTCGATTCAACATATTCCATTGGATATGTTGAATCGCTGAGGTGACGTTCATGACCGTTTGGAATCGTTTTGCCGGATTGGCGTCGGCTGTCGCGCTGTCGATTGCGTTGCTGCCCGGTGCGCAGGCTGCCGACGTCAATATCGCCGTAGCGGCGAACTTCACCGACGCGGTCAAGGAAATCGGCACGGCCTGGGAAAAGACGTCCGGCCTTAAGGCAGTCTTCAGCTTCGGCGCGACCGGCGCGCTCTTCACCCAGATCAGCCAGGGCGCCCCGTTCGAGGTGTTTCTGTCCGCCGACCAGGCGACCGTGACGAAGGCGGGCGCCGAAGGCCACGCTGTTGCGTCGACGCAATATACTTACGCCATCGGCAAGCTCGTTCTGTTCAGCAAGAACAAGGACGCGGTGAAGGGTGAGCAAACCCTGAAGGACGCGAAGTTCGATAAGATCTCTATCGCGGCCCCGAACGCAGCCCCCTATGGCGCGGCGGCGGTTGAGACCATGAAAGCGCTCGGCGTGTATGAGAAGCTGCGGCCGAAGATCGTCGAAGGCCAGAACATCACACAGGCCTATCAGTTTGTTGAGACGGGCAATGCCGAGGTCGGCTTCATCGCTTTGTCGCAGATTGTCACCAACACCGATGGATCGCGCTGGCTGGTTGATCAGAAGTACTACACACCGATCAAGCAGGACGCGGTTCTGACCAAAAAGGGCGAATCGGCGGCTGCGGCGAGAGACTTCCTGGCTTTCCTGCGGGGGCCTGAAGCCAAGGCCGTGAAAGAAAAGTTCGGCTACGCGGCCGACTAGGTTAATCTGCGGCCGATGTTCGAACTTTCGGAACTTTGGCCGCCGATCCGGCTGACTTTGACCTTGGCGGCGATCGCGACGGTGACGTTGTTGATCGTCGGTACGCCCATTGCCTGGTGGCTGGCGCGCTCTAAAGCGAAATGGAAAGAGGCAGTGGCCACCGTGGTGGCGCTGCCTCTTGTTTTGCCGCCGACCGTGATCGGTTTTTATCTGCTGATTTTTCTCGGGCCGAACGGCCCGGGCGGCGCCATCGCTGGTCTGTGGGGCGGGCGTACGCTGGCTTTCACGTTCGAGGCGCTAATCCTGGGCTCGGTGCTCTATTCCATGCCCTTCGTGGTGCAGCCCATCCGTAATGCGTTCGAAGCGTTCGGCGAACGCCCGTTGGAAGCGGCAGCGACCTTGCGCGCAACGCCGTGGAATACCTTCTGGACCGTCGCGGTTCCGCTGGCGCGGCCGGGCTTCATGACCGGCGCGGTGCTTGGTTTTGCGCATACGGTCGGCGAATTCGGCGTCGTGCTAATGATCGGCGGCAATATCCCGGGTCAAACGAAGGTCCTGTCCATCGCGATCTATGATTATGTCGAGACCTTGCGCTGGGCCCAGGCGCATATCCTGGCCGGCGGCATGCTGATCTTCGCCTTCGTAGTGATATTGAGCATGCTCGTGCTCGAAAAGCGGATCGGCAAACTGAAACAATGAACGTCGATCCGGTCATCGCCGCGCGCTTCGCGGGCACCTTAGGTGCGTTCGACATTGATGTGACCATCAATGCACCGATGCAGGGTGTCACCGCGCTGTTCGGCCCGTCGGGTTGCGGCAAGACGACGATCCTGCGCTGCATCGCCGGATTGCAGCGTTTGCCCGGAACGTTGAGTGTCGGCGGCGAGGTCTGGCAGGACGAGGCACTTGGCCTGTTTCGTCCGCCGCATGAACGTCCCGTCGGTTATGTATTCCAGGAGGCGAGCCTGTTCGCGCATCTATCGGTGCGGGCCAATCTGTTGTTCGGGCATGCCCGCGCGATGAAGGCGGGCGCACGCGAGGTCATCCGTCTGGACGATGTGGTCGAATTGTTGGGGATCGGACATCTGCTCGATCGCGCACCGGGAAATCTGTCGGGCGGCGAGCGTCAACGCGTCGCGGTCGGTCGCGCATTGCTGTCGCAGCCGCGCCTGCTGCTGATGGATGAACCATTGTCCGCGCTCGATCGGATCACCAAGGACGAGATCCTGCCCTATTTCGAGGCCCTGCACGAGAACCTCTCCATCCCCGTGATCTATGTCAGTCACGACATCACGGAGATCGAACGTCTGGCCGACCGCCTGGTCTTGCTGGAACGCGGCCGCGTGCTGGCGAACGGATTGCTGTCGGATCTCGAAGCCGATCCGGCCTTGCCGCTGGTCCATGCGCCTGAGGCGGCGGTGATCCTGGAAGGGACTGTGGCGACCATCGACGAGGCCTATGGCCTGACGACCGTGTCTGTCGCGGGTGGCGCGGTGGTCGTCCCGGGCCGGCGTGGACCGGTCGGGGCTGCGCGCCGGCTGCGCATCGGCGCTTCGGATGTCAGCTTCATACGCGAACAGCCGACCGCTACGACGATCCTGAATTGCCTACCAGTCGAGATCCTATCGGTGACACCGCAAGACGGCGCGGCTATCCAGATGAATATCGTCGCGCGCTTAAGTAACGACAAATCCGGCGCCCGCATTGTGGCCCGCGTCACCCGCAAATCCCAGGAGGTCTTGGGTTTGGCGCCCGGCGTGCGCGTCTTTGCACAGATCAAGAGCGTGGCCCTTATCGCCGGTGCCACCGGCCGCCCCGACAGGTCCTGATCCCCCAGGCGCCAACCGTCCAGGGATTGCGCGCGCCCGCCCGGCATGCGACTACGGAGTACATTAAAAACCCTAGGGGAGGGCCTGACGATGGCGACCGATATCAGCGTGCTCAAAGACGATCTTGTAACCGCGAACCATATCCTGGCGGAACATCATGTCGTCGATTCCTTCGGGCATGTGTCGGTGCGCAATCCCGAAAACCCCAAGCACTACTTCCTGTCGCGTGCGCGGGCACCGCATTGCGTCGAGATCGGCGACATCACCGAATTCACCTATGAGGGTGCGATCGTCGGGCGCGAACCTGGACGGCCCTATTCCGAACGCTTCATCCATGGCGCGATCTACGAGGCGCGCCCCGATGTGATGGCGATCGTGCACAACCATAGCCCGAACGTCGTGCCCTTCACGGTGCAGAAGAAAAGGAAGCTGGTTCCGATCATGCATATGTCGGCGCCCATCGGCAGCGACATTCCGAACTGGGACATCGCCAACAAGTTCGGCACGACCAACCTCCTCGTCACCTCGATGGATATGGGCCGCGATCTCGCCGGCTTCCTTGGGGCACGCCCCGTCTCGCTGATGCGCGGACATGGCTGCGTGATCGCCGCGAAGGCACTGCGCGATGTCGTCTTCACCTCCATCTATATGGAGATCAACGCCGAGATGTTGACCAAAGCCTATGCGTTGGGCGACGGCGACGTGCAGCCGATGAGCGATGGCGAAGTGCAGGCGAACGCCGGTGCGCGCGCGGGCTTCACCATCGAACGCGGTTGGGAAAATTGGTGCCGCGAGGTCAATCGCCCATACTACGCCCAGGAATGGAACATGGGCGCGGGCTTCTCCAAGACCGACAAATAACTTTTATTACTTGAGACCCGGCAGCAGGCGCAGGGCATTATCGCGCTCGATCGCCTGCAGGTCGGCCGCGCTCAGGCCCAGCTTCTGTAGGCCCTCGACTGTTGCCGTCGTCGTCGGTTCGGGCGCGAACGGATAGTCGCTGCCGAACAGCACTTGCGACACCTTCACCAGTTCCAACAGCGATTTAAACGCATAGGAATTGGCAGACAGCGCCGTGTCGTAGAACAGTTTCTGGAATTCCGGGATCACGCCGTTCGGTACCTTCGCTTTGAAGTCGGGCCGTGCGGTCAGGCGCGAGATGCGCTCGGCCAGGAACGGCACCGCGCCGCCGGCATGCGAAAAGATGAACTTGATGTCCGGGCAGCGCGCCAACGTGCCGCTATAAAGCAGACTGGTCACCGCGCGCGTCGTATCGAATGGAAATTCGAGGGTCGCCGACGGAATCTCGCCGAGACACGTGCTGCATGGCGACGTGTTGGGATGGAAGAAGACGACGGCCTTACGGCGATTCAGCTCGTCGAACACCGGCGCGAAGGCGGCGTCGCCCGGATATTTTCCTTCGTAATTGGTCATGAGCCCGAAGCCGTCGGCCTTCAGCACATCCATCGCATATTCGATCTCGCGCAGGCTGCCGTCGATGTTGGGCAATGGCAGGGCGGCGAAGACGCCGAAGCGGCCTTTGAAATCGCTGCGCATCTGGCCCGCATATTCATTGCAATGACGGGTCAGATCGAGCGTCTGTTGAACGTCGTTGAACCACAGGCCCGGGCAGGACATCGACGTCACCGATTTCTCGATGCCATGCTTGTCCATCACCTCGACCGAGAGCGCCGGATTCCAGACCGGCGTCTTGCCCGATACCAGCAGCGGCCCGATCCGGTTGTCGCCGGCTTCCTGAACCCAGCGCGGCGGCAGAATGTGGTGATGGACGTCGATGCGGTGCGGAGCAGCCATTTTCTTAAGCCTTCCCTGGATTTAGATCGTGAAAACTTCATAAGCGACGCAGCGTGTGCGCTCAAACGAAAACGGCCACCCTCGCGGACGGCCGTTTCATAAGCTTTAACGCGCTGAGCGGATCACCACTTGGCGCGCAGATCCTCGGCCATTGCCTGCTTCCAATCCTGGCCGTGCGGCACAAGCGAGTCGAAGGCCCGCACATGGCTGTGGGTCTTGGGATCGGCGCCGCGCGGCATCTTGCCCGCTTCGACGTCGCGGGTCGCTTCGAGCAGCAGATTGCGCATGGCGATGATCGCCTTGTCGGTGGAACCGAGATGCTCTTCCGAACGATCGCAGATCGGGCCCATGCCTTCCTGCAATGCGAAGTCCTGCGTATTGATGCCGACGATGCCGGTGTAATAGGTGCGGTTCTTCTGCAATTCGCGGTCGATCAGGTAATCGTTCTCGAGGTTCTTCTTCAGCTTGAACGTGCCCGGGATGTGATCGTCATGACCGCGGCCCATCTGCTTTTCGAATTTCTCGAAGAATTCGAGACTGACCGGCGCATTCTCATCGATGCCGCAGGCCCAATTGTAGACCATGCAGCTCTCGTCATCGATCGGCACCCAGATGTGGCCGTCCATCTTTGGGTTGTTGCTGCGCCCACTCGCTTGCGTCACGTTGCCGCGCGCCTGCTGGCCCGGCATCATGTATTGATAGACGCGGATGTAGGTGCCGTCGTCGCCCGCACCACGGAACGAGATGTAGGTATAGCCGTAGTCGGTCTTCTCGACTTCCAGCTTGGGCGACTTGTCGCGCTGGCGCAGTTCGTTGTCCGCCCAATCGCCGTTGTTGTGCGCGAAGGACGAATGCGCGGTGTCGAGGCCGCCTTCGAGCGCCTGCACCCAATTGCAGGATTCGTAGGTCTTCGACATGCGGCAATGGGTTTCCGGTGCCCGCATCCATTCGTAATCGGGTGGCTCGGGCATCTTGTCCTTCGGGCCCATATAGCACCAGATCAGCCCGCCGCCTTCGAAGGTCGGATAGGCGGCGATCTTGATATGATCCTTCATTTTGGACGATTCAGGCTCTGTCGGCAGCTCGACGCAATTGCCGTCGGTGTCGAATTTCCAGCCGTGATAAACGCAGCGCAGGCCGCATTCTTCGTTGCGGCCGTAGAACATCGGCGCGCGGCGGTGCGGACAATAGGCGTCGACCAAACCGACCTTGCCGTTGGTATCGCGGAACGCGATCAGGTTCTCGCCCAGGATGCGTACGCGGATCGGCGCGCCATCGGCCTCGGCCAATTCCGAGGTCATGAGGATCGGCTGCCAATAACGGCGCATCACTTCGCCCATCGGGGTGCCGCGTCCAACACGGGTTATGCGTTCGTTGTCTGCCTGGCTCAGCATCGCTTACTCCACTGCATTGGGGCGCCGGTGCGCGATCGATCAAATCTTAACGATTGGATCGGCGAATTACGACCGTTTCATGATGGCTTTTAGGGGCTAAATCAACAATTTTTGCAGGGTTTTAGACCCCAAAACAGGCCTACCACATGCTTTTGCGGGCGCGGTCCGGCCATTCGCGGTCGTAGGTCTCCCCACCGACCTTGTTTTCGGTCAGCCCGGCCAGAATCTGGCCTGGGGTGGGTAGGTTTTTGGGATCGACGTGTTTATCCGGATTCCACAGATGGGCCCGGATGATCGCTCGGGCACATTGAAAATAGACCGTTTCGACATGCACGATGGCGACGGTCCGGGGCGGCTTGCCGTCCATCTTGAAAGAATCCAGCAGCGCCGGCTCGATCGAGAGCTGGGCGGTACCGTTGACGCGCAAGGTGCTGCCCGATCCCGGGATCAGGAACAGCAATCCCACGCGCGGGTCGCGCACGATATTGCGAAGGGAATCCACCCGGTTGTTGCCGCGCCGGTCGGGCAGCATCAAGGTGCGTTCGTCGTGCACGCGGACGAACCCGGCGGCATCGCCGCGCGGCGAACAATCCAGGCCCTCGGGGCCGCCGGTCGCCAACGAGACGAACGGCGAGGCCTCGATGAAGGCGCGATAATGTTCGTTAATGTAGGGGATTTCTTTGACGACGGAGGCAGCCGCTAACGTATCTGAGGTGCCGTAGATCGCTTCGAGTTCTTCAATCGTGCTGATGACGGACATGATGTTCCCCAATGTCGTCATGCGGGACCGCCTATATATACAAAACCATCGGGATCGCGAAACCGCTGCGCGCAGAACGGGTCTTGCGCTTATGCATAGCTCGGCCTTGTATGAACACGATCACCAGCTGGGAGAGCAAGATGACAAATCGATTACATTTCACGCGCCGCACGATCCTCGGCCTCTTGCTGGCCAGTGTGCCATTCGCGGTGCGCGCGCAAGGCTCCTTGTTGGATCAAGGTAAGGGAATGCTTGGTGGGTTCGGTGGCGGATCGACGGGATCGAGCGGCGGCACGAAAGGATCGAGTCTCAGCGAGGGTGAGATCGGCGGCGGCTTGAAAGAGGCCTTGAAGATTGCGTCCCAGAAGGTGACCGGCAATCTCGGCAAGGCCGATGCCTATTTCAAGGATCCGGCGATCCAGATCCCGTTGCCCGGGCCACTGCAGACCCTGAAATCGATGGGCGGGGGCATGCTGGTTGACGATCTTCAGTTGAAGATGAACCGCGCGGCGGAGCAGGCGGCGCCTAAAGCGCTCAACATCTTCACCGATGCCGTTTCAAAAATGACCGTCACCGATGCGCGCGGTATCTTGTCGGGACCGAACGACGCGGCGACGCAATATTTCAAGCGTACCACCACGGGCAGCCTGACCACGGCCTTTAAGCCGATCGTCGATAGCAGCCTGTCGAGCGTCGGCGCGGTCAGCGCTTTCAATTCGGTGAAGTCGCAGGCCGGCAGCATGCCGCTGGTCGGCAGTCAGGTCGGCGGGTTCGATCTCACCGAGTTCACCGTTGGCAAGGCGCTCGACGGCCTGTTCCACTATATCGGCGTGGAAGAGGCGTCGATCCGCACCAATCCGGCGGCGCGCTCGACCGACCTGTTGAAGAAGGTCTTCAGCTAGCGGTCAGATGGGGAGCGACGGAATCACGCTAACGTGGATCGCGCCCTCGACACCCTTGCCACCGATTGATTTGATGGCGAGGTCGACCTCGTCGAGCTTGAAGGCGTGCGTCGCCATCAGTTCGACCGGATAGAGGCCGGACGAGATCAATTCGATCGCCGTTTCCACCGCTTGATAGCTGTGGCCGCGCGCCGCTTTTAAGGTGACGCGCTTGGCTGTCATCTCGACAGCCGGGAAATTTGCGATCACGCCACCGGTGGCGAATACCACGGTGCCGGACCGACGTACGCACTTGATCGCATCGATCAAGGTGTTGGGGCCGCCCGCGACGTCGAGTACGGCATCGCAGCCTTCGCCGCCAGTGATGTCCTTCACGCGGGCAATCAGGTCTTCTTCCTCGACGTTGATCGTGATGTGCGCGCCGAACTTCTTGGCTTTCTCGAGGCGTTCCTTGTCGCGTCCGAGGCCGCTGACGATGATCGTCTTGGCGCCGAGATGTTTCGCCGTCATGACCGCGGCAAGGCCTTGTTGGCCGGGGCCCTGGATCAGGATGGATTGACCCATCTTGAGGCCGCATTCGAACTGCACCCACTGCACGCCGTTGCTCATGGGGATCGACATGGCGAGATGGCGGGCGGGCACGTTGTCCTTCACGCGATGTACGACCGCTTGCGGATGCAGGTACATATACTGGCTATAGCCGCCCCACAGCTTCGGGCCCATGGCGACGGGCGACGAGCCGTAACGCAGCACGGTGTCGTCAGCGCCGCGCGCCTCGGTCTGTAGGCACAGGCGGAAATCGCCAGAGCGGCAATAGCTGCATTGGCCGCACGGGATGTACTCCTCGAGCGCGATGCGATCGCCTTCCTTCAGCTTGAAATTCTTGGCCGCCAAGGTACTCAGCTTGTCGACGAAGGCGATGTTCTCATGCCCCATGATGCGCGGGGTCTTTTTCTTCTGATAGCTGTTCCAATCGGAACCGCAGATGCCGGCGGCCTCGATCTTGAGCAGGCCGGCATCGATCGGGATATCGGGAATATCGAATTCGCGCACCTCGGTCTTCATGATGTCCGTGGTTAGCGCTGCCAGGGTCTTCTGGGCCATATTCTTTCCTCCCGGGGGAATTCGTTACGTGACTAAATGGTAGGCTGCGGAACGGGGCCGCGCAACCGCGGCCCCGATGCTTTTAGTAGGTCGCGTCGGTCAGGCGGAAACCGGTCGCGTCCTCGAACTCTTTCTTGATCGATTGCGGCTGCTCGCACAGGAACGGGAAGCGCTTCATGCCATGGGCGAACGGTGCGTTCGATCCGCGAATGACCTCGCTCGGCAGGCCGTTCTTGAAATACTCCTTGCCGACGATGGGCAGATCGATGTGCTTGGCGATTTCGGGATCGCGCACCGTCGCTTTCGGGTCCTCGCCGCGTTTGACGCGCTCGATCTCGTCCAGCAGGCGCTGGCGCACCATGGCGACGCCGCGATCGCTGCGCCCTAGATGCTCGTTCGGGCGATCCGACATGGTGCCCTGGCCGACCCAGGCGACGAAATCCTGGTTCATGACGTGGGTGGTGATCCAGCGCCCGGTCTTTTCGTCTTTGATCGGCGCGTACCAGTGCGGGATTTTTTCCTGCACGTAGGGTTCCTTGTCCTTGGGCACGCGGGTGAAGAACCAGCCGACGCTGAGCGTGTTGTGGTCGTCGATGGGCACGCGCCATTCGAAATGTTCGCCGGTGAACAGGCAGTTGGGCCACAGGCAGACGCGGCCGACCGTCCAGAGCGGATCCTGATCGTTGGTGTCCTCGCGGATGCGCTTGTACTGGAAGCCGTATTCGAACTCGTTGAAGCCGACCTTGGTGTGCGTCGGGATATAGGGCCCGGTTTGTCCGCCCAGGCGGATCGACCAATTCGAATGCATCCATTCGAAATGCACGGGGTCGATCGAGTTCTCCTGGCACTGCAGCCAGTTGCAGGGGATTTCGGAAAAGCTGATCTGCACGAAGCCGTTCTGCCAGGTGAACGGCTCCCAAACGGGAAGTTCAGGCGCGGGCAGCGGGCCCATATAGACCCAGAGCAGGCCCGATAGTTCCTTCACCGGATAATTCTTTACGTGGATCGTCTTGCGCAGCTTGCCGGACGGGTCTTCCACGTCCTCATAAGGCTGGGCGAGGCAGGTTCCGGTCTCGCCGAACAGCCAGCCGTGATAGTTGCAGCGCAGGCCGTGTTCCTCGACATAGCCGTAGGAGAGGTCCGCGCGGCGATGCGGGCAGTGGCGATCCAGCATGCCCCAGGTGCCGCTGAGGTCCTTGTAAAGCACGAGGTTTTCGCCGAATAGGCGGACCGGCTTGGTGTTCTTGTCGTCGAACTCGCTGACGGCGGCAATCGGCGTCCAATAGCGGCGCAGCAGCTCGCCCATCGGCGTGCCGGCGCCAACCTGCATCAGGCTCAGGCTGCGGTCTTGGTCGAGCATCGCGTATCTTCTCCCTTAATAGGTCACCCGGCGGCCTCTGTGGGCCAATTCCCAGGCATGCTGCGATAAAATCCGGCCCATTTCCAGTGGTCGGAACACCCCATATCGCCGGATTTTAACGACCGCGACACGGAAGTGTCACGAATCGCGCCTACACAGCGCCATTAATGAATGCGCCCATCACCGACGTCCTGAACTTTCGCACGATTTGGATATCGGACATCCATTTGGGCACGCGTGGCGCGCAAGCCGACCTGCTGCTCGATTTCCTCAAACATACCGAGTCCAAATACCTCTATCTCGTCGGCGATATCGTCGACGGCTGGCGCATGAAGCGCAAATGGTACTGGAGCCAAGCCCACAATGACGTCGTCCAAAAACTATTGCGTAAGGCACGCAAGGGAACACGTCTCGTCTACATTCCCGGAAACCATGACGAAAACTTCCGCGACTTCGCCGGTCGCCGGTTCGGGCATGTCGTGGTGCTGCGGGATGCCGTTCATCGCCTGGCAGATGGGCGGCGGTTTCTGGTCCTCCATGGCGACGAATTTGACGGCGTCGTTCTTTACGCGAAATGGCTCGCGACCCTCGGAGATGGCGCCTACGAGCTGGCGCTGAGCCTCAATCGCTATTTGAACATCGCGCGGCGCAAGCTTGGCCTACCTTATTGGTCGCTCTCGGCCTTCCTCAAGCACAAGGTCAAGAACGCCGTCCAATATATCGGCAGCTATGAAAAGGCGATCGTCGCGCAGGCCCGTCGGCGCAAGCTGGACGGTGTCATCTGCGGCCATATCCACACAGCCGAGCTGCGCGACATGGACGGCATCACCTACGCCAACGATGGCGATTGGGTGGAAAGCTGTACGGCGCTCGTCGAACATTTCGACGGCCGGCTCGAAATTCTCCATTGGGCAAAAATGCGCGGTACCAACTATCTGGAGCAAACGCCATGGACCTCGTCGTCGTCAGTGACGCCTGGCATCCCCAAGTTAACGGCGTCGTGCGAACCCTCGATAAGCTGAAAGCGGGGCTCGAGGCGCGCGGCTGGCGCATTTCGATGATCACCCCGGACAAGTTCGTCACACTCCCCTGTCCGACCTATCCCGATATCCGCCTCGCATTGGCGCCGGGCGCGAAGCTCGCCCGCTTGATGGAATCTTTTCTTCCCGCATCGATCCATATCGCGACGGAGGGGCCGCTCGGCATGGCGGCACGCGCCTACTGCGTGAAGCATCGCCTGCCATTCACCACTGCCTATCACACGCGCTTTCCCGAATATATCCATGCGCGGACGCGCTTTCCGCTCGAGCTGAGCTATAAGTTTATGCGCTGGTTCCATCGGCCGAGCGCCGGCTTGATGGTGGCGACGCCGTCGCTTGCCAACGAATTGGACGAACGTGGTTTTCCCAATATCAAGCGTTGGACGCGCGGTGTGGATACCGAGCTGTTCCATCCGCGCGACAAGGGCCTGATTGCCGATCCGCGACCCATCAGCATGTATATCGGGCGCGTGGCGGCGGAAAAGAACATCGAGGCGTTCCTGCGCCTGCAACTGCCCGGCACGAAATACGTCATCGGCGACGGGCCGCAATTGCCGCAGCTCAAGCGCAAATATCCCGAAGTGAAATTCACCGGCTGGAAGATGAACGGCGAGTTCGCGGCTTTGATCGCGGCTGCCGACGTGATGGTCTTCCCAAGCCTCACCGATACGTTCGGCCTGGTGATCCTTGAGGCGATGGCGTCGGGCGTTCCGGTCGCCGCCTTCAACGTGACCGGCCCTGCCGATGTCATCGGCGATTCGGGTGCGGGTGCGGTGAGTGACGATCTGGCTGCTGCGGTGATGGCCGCGCTTAAAATCCCCGGTGAGCACGCGCGTCAGCACGCGCTCAAATATTCCTGGGACGCCTGTATCGATCAGTTCGCGTCGAACCTGGTCGTAAATTAAAACCAAGCCTTGGTGCGTTCGACCCAGGCATCGAGGCGCGGATCCTCGGTGTAGGTCTTCTCCATCAAATACAGACCGACGGACGGACAGGTCGCGCCCAGTTCCACCAGCACCGGCTTGAACAATAGTTCGGGCGCCAGCAGATGCGCTGGGCCGGCGCCCATCATCATCGGGAACGCCGTCATGCCGACAAAGCCGTCCTGCGGCACGTTGTCGAGGAACAGTTTGATCAGGCCGGTATAGGTCGCCTTGTAGGTCGGGCTGGCGAAGACGACGAAATCCATGCCCTTCAGGGATTCGATCGCGGCCATCACCTTGGGGTCGCCGTAGCCCAACAGGCCGGCGCCCAATTCGATCACGTCGACGACGACGCTGGGTTTGGTCCCACCCAATTTCTCGGCGACCAGAACGCCTGCTTCGAGCGTGCGCGATTGCGCCTTGGGATTGCC
The DNA here is from genome assembly GCA_947467145.1 of Rhodospirillaceae bacterium. Lineage (GTDB taxonomy): Bacteria > Pseudomonadota > Alphaproteobacteria > Rhodospirillales > UBA2165 > CANIGJ01. Next base: position 88,033 of record CANIGJ010000010.1, read on the forward strand.
GACGACGACCGCGCTTTTCATGACTGACACCTCCGATGGGAACCGGGCACAGCTTGCTTGCCCGCGGCGGTCATCGTCAATAACTTCAACGCAACAAGAGTACACAGGGGGGTCTTATGGAGTTCGGGATTTTTTCCAACGGGTTTCGGCCGCATACCAGCGCAGCCGAGACGTATGACGAGGACATCGCCGAGATCGTGCTCGCCGATCAGCTCGGCTTTCGCGATTGTTATATCAGCGAACATCACGGCGAAGCGCCCTATATCGACCGCGTCGATACGATCCCCGTGCCCGAGCTGCTCATGTGCAAGGCAGCGGCATTGACCAAGAACATCCGCATGGGTGCGGCGGTGAAGCTGATCCATCTGCATCATCCGGTCGATGTCGCGATCCAGGCGGCCGTCACCGATCACCTGATCGGCAACAATCGTTTCATCTTCGGCTTCGGCTCCGGCTTCAATGCGCCGGTGATTTCAGAAGAGCGCGGCCTGACCTTCGAGGATCGCCATGCGCGTCTCGCCGAATCGCTCGAGGTCGTCCTGAAATGCTGGGAATCGAAAGAGCCTTTTGATTGGGACGGCAAATATTGGAAGGGCAAGGGCCTCATTTCCTTGCCGCGGCCGGTCGCCGGATCGAGCATCCCGATGGCGACCGCGACCAGTTCGGACTACATGCTGAAAGTCGCCGCCGAACGCGGCTACACGTTGATTTCCGCGTTCTTGGAGCCCGCGCTGGAGCTCAAGACGAAGGCGGAGAAATACGCCACGATGGCCCGCGCCGCCGGACACAAGACCCCGCGCAAGAACATCACGGCGTCGCGTATTGTCTACATCGCTAAGAATAAACAACAGGCGATGGACGATCTGCGTAGCGCGGTCGCTTATGAAGTCAGCGTTCAGGCCGAACGCGGCTTCCTGAAGATGCTGAAGGGCCTTTACAACGTCGAGGTGCCCACCAATTCGAACGCGATCGATGCTCTGGTCGAGGCCGGCCTCTATGTCCTGGGCGACGCCGATTACGTCACGAGCGAGTTGAAGGATTTCTACGACACGTCCGGCGGGTTCGGCACCTTCCTGATGGTGTCGGGCAAGGCGTGGGCGGACCGCGAACGGCGTCATCGCAACATGCGTCTGTTCATGGAGCAGGTGGCGCCGCAGCTTCGCCCGCTGGAACCCTCCTAGACCGCTAGATCGTCGAGCAGGCGTTTGCGGAAGGCGCGGTCGCGTTTGAGGTGCCATTCGCGGCTCATGGCTTCGGAGCGCGTCGGGAATTTCTCCACGTAGAGCAGGACCCAGGTCCGCCCCCGGGTGGACCTGGCACCCTTTCCGGCGTTGTGGCGGGCCAGCCGCTGGGCCAAGTCGTTGGTCCAGCCGACATAGGTTTTGGGGCCGCCTTTGCCGGAACTCCCCAGAAGATAAACGAAGCAATCCACGACGCCGATGCTAATGCGAGCCGGTCCGCCGACCAACGTTGATTTGTCGCCCAAAATCTCTTGCCCACCCCCGCCGGACGCGCGATACCGGTAACAGACCCAGAAAGTGGGCAGGGAAGGAGACACCGATGCTTGATGAAGAACGCAGCATGCAGTTGATGCGCGTCGGCGCCGGAACGCCGATGGGTGAATTGCTGCGCCGCTATTGGCACCCTATCGCGGCCGCCAGCGAATTCGCCGATAAGAATACCAAGCCGATCCGGCTGCTCGGCGAGAACCTCGTCATGTACAAGGATCTAAGCGGCAAATACGGCGTGCTTGATCGCCACTGCCCGCATCGCCGCGCCGATCTGTCCTACGGTTATGTCGAGGAACACGGTCTGCGCTGCAATTACCACGGCTGGCTGTTCGGCGAAGACGGCAAATGCCTCGCCCAGCCGTACGAGGATGTCGAGGATCCGTCGGGTAAGCTGCGTAACACCATTCATATCAAGAACTATCAGGTTCAGGAGATGGCGGGCCTCTTGTGGGTCTATATGGGTCCGTCCCCGGCGCCGCTGATCCCCAATTACGAACCCTTCCTGTGGAAGAACTGCTTCGCGCAGATCAGCTTTACCGAGCTGCCGTGCAACTGGTTCCAGTGCCAGGAAAACTCCATCGATCCCGTCCATAACGAATGGATGCATCAGAACTGGTCGATCCGGCTCGCCGGCAAGACCGGCCCCTATGCGCCGACGCATATGAAGGTCGAGTTCGAGGAATTCCGTCACGGCCATGTTTATCGCCGTGTGCGCTCCGATACCGACGAGACGAACGAGTTGTGGACCGTCGGGCGCGTGTGCCTGTGGCCCTATGCGCTGTTCACCGGCGGGCATTTCGAATGGCGCGTTCCCATCGACGACGAGACGACAATGAGCGTTGCCTGGTTCGTCAGCCGCGTGCCGAAGGACAAGGAACCGTACGTGCAGAACAGCGTGCCGCATTGGTGGTCGCCGCTGAAGGACGAAAAGACCGGGCGTTGGCTTGATTCACACATCATGAATCAGGATTTCGTGGGTTGGGTCGGTCAGGGCACCTTCGCGCAACGTTCGCATGAACATCTGGGTAAAAGCGACCGCGGCATCGCAATGATCCGCCAACGTTACTTCGCCGACATGGAACGGGTGGCGCGCGGTGAGGACCCGCATGCCATCGTGCGCGATCCGAAGGAAAACGAACGGATCGATCTGCCGATCATCGACAAGGATTCGTTCATCGACGGTGTGACCCTCGAATATCTGGAAAAGAACCGCAGCTTCGGTACGCCCAAGCGTATGCAGCATCTGGCCGGCCAGCCGCCCGAGGTGAAGCGCGCCTATGAAGACGCCATGGGCTTCAAGATGGTCGATTGGTGAGCGGCTTCGTCCGCTGAGTGAAATAGCAGGGCCCCCGCCATCTCGGCGGGGGCCCTTTTGCTTGAAGGGCTACCCCCGGCACCATAAAACGATAACCTATGAAACGGCCATTTAAGGCCGGTAGGGATGGCGAATGCCGAAAGACGATCATCATCAGCCGACAGGCCTCTGGGACGGCGCCAGCGCGGTCGGCCGGCCGCTGCGCCGTAAAGAAGACGAGCGCCTGTTGACCGGGCGTGGCCAGTTCACCGACGATTTCAACGCGCCCAATCAGGGTTACGCGGCGATGGTGCGTTCCACCCATCCGCATGCGCGCTTCACCGTACGCACCGCTGCGGCGAAAGCCGTGCCCGGGGTGATCGGCGTCTTTACTGGGCGCGATGGTCTGGCGGATGGCATGAAGCCGCTGCCGCACGCGCCGCTGCCGTCGACCAAATACGACATGAAGCTGACCGCGCCGGACGGCACACGCAATGTCTTCATCGGCGACAATTATTTTCTGCCGGCGGATCGCACGCGTTACGTCGGCGAGGCGCTGGTCATGGTGGTCGGTGAAACCATGGCAATCGCCTTGGACGGCGCCGAAGCTGTCGAGATCGATTACGACGATCTGCCGTTCGTCATTGAAACGGCACAGGCGGCGGGTGCGTCCGCCAACGTCTGGGACGAACTGCCCGGCAACGTCGCGGTCGATACGCATTTTGGCGACATCGCTGCGACCGATGCGGCGTTTGCCCGTGCCGATCATGTCATCGAGATGGAATTCAATATCGGCCGGGTGACCGCGGTGGCGACCGAGCCGCGTGCCTGCCTCGCCGATTACAACGCCGAAACGGGCCATTACACGATCTGGGCGGGCAGCGGCGGTGCGGTGCGCCAGAAGGCCGAACTCGCCCAGGCCTGCGGTATCGATCCGGCCAAGCTGCGCGTGCTGTCGCTCGACGTCGGCGGCAATTTCGGCTCGCGCAATCGGCCTTATGTCGAATTCGGCATGGTCTTGTGGGCGGCGGGCAAACTCAAACGGCCGGTGAAATACACCGCCACGCGCTCGGAATCGCTCGTTAGCGATTATCAAGGGCGCGATCTCTATAGCCGCGCGTCGCTCGCCGTCTCCAAGGATGGCAAGTTCCTCGCCTTGCGTGCCGACAATATCAGCAATGTCGGTGCGCTCTGCTCCTCGCTCTCGCCGCTCGGTAAAGGTTCGGGCCTGGTCACAGGTTCTTACGATATTCCGGTCGCGCATCTGCGCGCGCGCGCCGTCTTCACCAACACGATGGTCACGCAGGCTTATCGCAGTTCGGGTCGGCCCGAGGTCAATTTCGTGATCGAGCGTTTGGTCGATACCGCGGCCAAGGTGCTAGGCATCGATCGCATCGAATTGCGCCGCCGCAATCTGGTGCGGCCCGAAGCGATGCCCTATGCCAATGCGGTGGGTGCGCGCTACGACAGCGGCACCTACGAATCCAACATGGATCTATCGATGAAGATCGCCGATTGGGCGGGCTTTGCCGCTCGGCGCAAGGATGCGGCGGGACGCGGCAAGTTGGCCGGCATCGGGATGGGCCATTACGTCGAATCCTCGATCGGCGCGCCCAAGGAACGTGCCGAGATCAAGGTGTTCCCGCAGGGACGCATCCGTGTGCGTATCGGCACGCAGCCAAGCGGGCAGGGTCACGAGACGAGCTTCTCGCAGGTCATCGCCGATCAATTGGGCGTGCCGTTCGAATCCGTGGACATCACCTATGGCGACACCGATGTCATCACGGTGGGCGGCGGTAGCCATTCGGGCCGCTCGCTGCGTCATGCCTCGACGGTCTTCAAGATGGCGACGGACAAGTTGATCGACAAAGGTCGCCAGATCGCGGCGCATGTGCTGAAATGCTCCTACGATGATGTTGCCTTCGCCGACGGCAAATTCTCCGCACCCAACATCAATCGCTTTTTGACCATCGTCGACATCGCCGCCGAGGCGACGGCGATGGACGTGCCGGCGCACCTGCACGGCGAATTTGGCATCGTGCAGGACAACGAAATGCACGACCCGGTGTTTCCGAACGGCTGCGCCATCTGCGAGGTCGAGGTCGATCCCGAAACCGGTCTGGTACAGATCACGCGTTATGCGGCGGTCGACGATGTCGGGCGCTGCATCAATCCGATGATCGTGCATGGCCAGACGCATGGCGGCATCGCCCAGGGCGTGGGCCAGGCGATGTGGGAACTCTGCTACGTCGATCCGCAAAGCGGCCAGCCCTTCATGGGTTCGCTCATGGATTACGGCATGCCGCGCTCCGACACTCTGCCGTCCTTTGTGACCGAGATCGTTGAGGTGCTGTCGCCGACCAATCCGCTGGGCATCAAAGCGGGCGGCGAGGGCGGCACGACGCCAGCGCTGTCGTCGGTGACCAATGCCGTCATCGATGCGCTTTCGGCCTACAATATCCGCAACCTCACGCTGCCGCTGACGCCGTTCAAAGTCTGGACAGCGATTCAAGAAGCCAAAGCCCAAATCAAGACAAAGGCCTAGTCATGGACGATACATCTCGCGTGGGCAGTGCCAAGGGTTACGCCGATCTGCAGGATCATGTGGCCGCGCTTGAGGCGGCTGGGCTTGTGCACCGCATTACTGAGCCGGTGAACAAGGATACCGAGATGCATGCGCTGGTGCGCTGGCAATATCGCGGCGGCATCCCGGAACACAATCGCAAGGCGTTCCTGTTCACCAACGTGACCGATTCCAAGGGCCGCAAGTACGACATGCCGGTGATCGTCGGCGCACTCGCCGGCAGTCGCGAGATCTATCGCATGGGCCTCAACGTTCCCAAGGATCAGATCGGCGCGATCTGGCAGAAGGCGTTGGAAAATCCCGTGCCGCCGGTGGTGGTCGACAAAGCTGTCTGCCAAGAGGTCGTGATCGAGGGCACGGACCTGATCGGCGTGGGCAAGGGGCTTGATGCCTTGCCGGTGCCGATCTCGACGCCTGGTTTCGATTCCGCGCCCTACATCACGGCGGGCAATTTCGTCACCAGGGATCCCGATAACGGCATCCAGAATATGGGAACGTATCGCGGCGGGCTGAAGGCGTCGAACCGCATGGTGGTGCGCATGGCGACGCGTAACGGCGGCGCCGGCGGCTATCCGCATTGGGAAAAATACAAAGCCTTGGGGCAGAAGATGCCGTGCGCCGTCGTGCTCGGCTGCCCGCCCAGCGTCGCCTATACCGGCCCGCAGAAAGTGACTCGCGATGTCGATGAACTCGCCGTCGCGGGCGGTCTCGCCGGCGCGCCCATCCGCATCGTCAAATGCCGCACCGTGGACCTGATGGTGCCGGCCGATTCCGAAATCATCATCGAAGGCCTGATCGATACGACGCAGCTGGAACCCGAAGCACCCTTTGGCGAAAGTCACGGCCATATCTCGCTCGAGGATTTCAACATGATCTTCGAGGTCACTTGCATCACGCATCGCAAGAAACCGATGTTCGCCTCGATCATCAGTCAGGTGACGCCCTCGGAATCCTCATCGATCAAGCGCGATGCCTATGAGCAGATGTTTCTGGCGCATGTCGTCAAGACGCTGGGTATCCGTTCGTGCAAACGCGTCGTCATGCACGAGCCGCTGACCAATCTGCGTCGCGTGATCTTTCTCGTCATGCAGCAGGGCACGCCGCGCACCGAGGTCTGGCGCGCGTTGCAGGGCACGGCGATGCTGCGTGCCGATTGCGGCAAATACGTCATCGCGGTGAACGAGGATATCGATCCCGACAATACCGACGCGGTGTTCTGGTCGATGGCCTATCGGTCGAACCCGTCGCAAGACGTGCAGATCTTGAAATACCGCGACGGCGGGCATGGGCCGAAGGGCGGGGCGCATAGCTTCGACGGCACCATGCTGATCGACGCGACCCTGAAGGGCAAAAGTGCGCCACTGGCTTTGCCGAAGAAGGAATATATGGAACACGCCAAGGAGATGTGGGAACGGCTCCAGTTGCCGCCGCTCACGCCCGAGGCGCCGTGGCATGGTTACTCGCTCGGCGATTGGAACGAGGAATGGGACGACATGGCCAAGGTCGCTACGCGCGGCGACTATATGGAAAACGGCAAGCGGTCGGAAGGCCTGCGCCGCAGCGGCCTCAAGCCCAACACGCCGTTCCGCCGCGATGGCTCGACGCCGGAGCCCTCCAACAACGATTGACGTGATCGTGTAGGTCGGCCCCGAATCCTATTGCGGGCCGGCTGTGTTCGGCCGCAAAATCCTCGGGGCAGCGGGGAGCCTGATCATGATATTTAAGCGCGGCGTGCTGGGCGTGGTCGCCTTGGCATTTTTTGTGGCATCGAATGTGTTCGCGCAGGCGGAGCTGAAACCCGGCCAGGCCGAAGGATTGATCCGCGAATACATCGTCGTGCCGTTCGCGCGGCCGGACAATCCGCCCTATAAGCTCGATGCGATGGTCACACGTCCGGCCGCACCCGGGCGCTATCCGTTGATGGTCATTAGTCACGGCACGCCGCGCGACGCTGCTCAGCGCGCTGAGAGCCGCCCGACCAGCTATTCATCGATCGCTGTGGAATTCGCGCGACGCGGCTGGGCGACCGTCGCGGTGATGCGGCGCGGTTACGGCCGCTCCGAAGGCGAATATGTCGAAGGCAATTCGTGCGACAATCCGAATTACGAACGTGCGGGATTGATCTCGGCCCAGGAGCTGAGTGCGACGGTCATGACTATGAAAGACAAGGATTACGTCGATCCGGCGCGGCACATATTCGTCGGTGTTTCGGCGGGTGGCTTTGCGTCCATCGCGGCGGCATCCCAACCGTTGGACGGGCTGATGGGTGTCGTCAGTTTCGCCGGCGGGCGCGGGTCGAGCGCGCCGGATTCGGTCTGCCGGGGCGATCGGCTGGTGAGTGCGATGGGCACGTTCGGCAAGACCGCGCGCGTGCCGACCCTATGGATCTATGCCGAAAACGATCATTTTTTCAGCCCGAAGGTCGCGCAAGGGATGTTTGCCGCGTTCAAGGCGAGCGGCGGCGTTGGGGAATTCGTCGCACCCGCGCCGTTCGGCGAAGACGGGCACACATTGTTCGCTGCGAATGGCGGGATGAAGATCTGGATGCCGACGGTCAGCGACTTCTTCACCAAGTATGGCTTTCCCATCGCGCGTGACCCCGCCAATGATCCCGTCGTCAAACTGCCGCTCCCCGCGATGGGGTCGGACAATGCAAAGAAGGATTTTCCGAATTACCTCGCGTCCAACGGTTTCGAGAAAGCGTTTGCTGTCGCGACGAATGGCAAGGGAGGTTTTTCTTGGCGGTCTGGATTCCGCACACCTGAAGAGGCTGCGGCAGGAGCGCTCAAGGCATGTGCAACGGCAAATGGTTCTTGCAAGGTTTATGCGGTGAACAACCAACTGGTCGACTAAACAAACAAAAAGGGCGGCGCTTGCGAGCGCCGCCCGGTGTTTTTTGAAAGGCTGCAGCCTTATTCGGCGGCGGCCTTTTTCACGACCGGATCCTTCAGGTTCAGGATGCGGCGTGCATTGTGATACATGATCTTTTCCGTGTCGGCTTGCGACAGGCCGATCTCGCCGAAATATTTCAGCGCCATTTTCGGATCCCAGCACGGATAGTCGGTGCCGTACATCACGTGATCGACGCCGTAATATTCGATGGCGAACTTCATGCCCGCGGTGTGCGGCGACACTGTATCGGTGAACATGCGCTTCATATAGACGCTGGGGTCTTGCGGCAGCTTCGCCTTCTTGCCGTTCTTGTCCATGCGGCCGGACTGGTACGGCAACGCGCCGCCGGTGTGCGACATCACGACTTTCAAGTCCGGATGGCGCTCCATGATGCCGGAGAAGACGAGGCGCATGGCGGCGACGCTGACTTCGACGACGCGACCGAGGCTGAGGAAGAGTGCGCCGTCATAACCGCCCAGCGCATGGACGAACGTTGCATCGGTCGGGTGCAGGAACATCGGCAGGCCAAGCTGCTCGACGCGGTCGTAGAACGGCTCCAGCCGCTCGGCGTCGATGCGCGGATCCTTGCCGATGCTGCCCGGCAGATTGACGCCCATCAGGCCGAGATCGTTGACCGCATGATCGAGCACTTCGAGCGCGATCCTGGTGTCCTGCATCGGGATGGCGGCGCTGGCCCACACACGGCCCGGATGTTTGCGCTGCGCGCCGGCCATTTCCTCGTTCCACATCATGGCGAGGTCGCGGCCTTCTTCGGGCGGCAGTTCGGAGAACGCGACCGAGAACGGGCCGATCGAGCAGACGACATCGATGTCGTGGCCGAGGCTGTCCATATGCTCAAGCTGCTTGTCGAGATCGAACCATTCGTCCCAGGTGCCGAGGATGTAATCGCCGGGATTTTCCTCGCGCAGATAGCGGTAGCCGCCCTTGCCGTCGCGTTCGACGCGCGGGTAGCCCTTGCGCTTGATCAGCGCTTCGAAAACCGATGTCGGCCACCAGTGGAAATGGGAATCGATAATATGCATTCGGCCTCTCCTGCGGATCGGGCCCTAAATTGAGCTCGGCAGCTTATTAATAATTTTATTTACGATCCGGGTTCGGGTCAACGTTGCGCCATCGTCAGACTGGCGTCACCCCTTGGCGGCAAGCGCATGAATATTAAGGGAATCTGTTACAAAATTGGGGGTGCGGGCCCGCGACAGGCCGCATTCGCTGGCGATCCCGAACTTTTCGATGGCTGTGCGGGCGGCTTCGATACGTTTGCGCGTGCCTTCGATACCGTCCTTGGCATGCACAAGACCCAGGAAAACTTCGGTTTTCGGGTCCAATTTCAATGACTTAAGCGGGGCGAAATAGGCCGCGTCGGTCCGCTCCACGGGTACCGGCATGTGGAAATAGGCGATCGGCCGGCCGGCCGCGTCTTCGATCAGATGCATCATATCGCGCAGTTTCGCGGCATCTTCGGGCTCCAGCGAATGTTTGCCGTCGAGATCGCCGTAACACAGGTGATAGCCGAGCTCGACATCACCCGGAACGGCTTGGGCAAGGCGTTGGAAACGCTCGGTAAAATAGGCCTCCATACCCGGGAAGGCGCGGACGAAGGAGCGGCCGTCGAAGGCCAGCATTTCGAGACAGATGTCCCATTGGATGCAGAGATCCTGGTGTGGGATGGCGTCGCAGATGGCTTTGACCTCGCGGACCATGGCGTCCTCATAGGCCGCATCGAGGGCGGCGGTATCCTGCGGTCTGACCAGCGAGCGTAGGACCGCGAAGGGCGTCGGCAGGCAGACTTGGAAGCGCACATGCTGGGGCAGGGCGCCGCTTTGCTTGGCGGCCAGGAAATCCTGGTAGGACGTGCGGGCTTCGCGCGCATAGCCCAATTCGCCGAAATGGATGTCTTCGGGCCGAGTGCCCTCGATAATGCGCAGCGGCAGGCATCCGGTCACCGCCGGTTTGGCGTCCCAATCGGGATGCAGGAACGACAGGCCGCGCAGCAGCGGAAACTGCCAGTTGATCCACATGCGCCGCCCGCCCGGCTCGCCGTCGGGTACCCGCAGCAGATGTTCGCCCAGCAGCTTGCCGGCGGTCGCAAAAACGTCCTGCGTCGAATCCAAGCCGACGCTGCCCACCAGATGGACATGCAGTCCCGTCATCATTCGCCTCCCTGTTTTTTCGATTTTTGACGCGTTTCAACGGCAGGGCAACGTCTGATTCATTAAAAGTATAGTCATATAATGTTTTGGTTGACGCCCGTCGTTTGGTCACGCTAGCTTTGGCGCAACGGGAGGAAAGCGATCCGGACCCGCGGCATAAGAAAAACAGCCGCACCACGCTTCGGATCAACTGCCGCATTGTTTTGATCGCGCGATGGCCGCCGCCTTGGCGCATGCGTCGCATCGTATTTGTGAGGGGTCATGAATTATTACATCGGCACAGATATCGGCGGGACGTTTACCGATCTCGTCATGCTGTCGGATGCGGGCGAGGTGACAATCGTCAAATCGCCGACAACACCCAGCAATCGCACCAAGGGCGTGCTCGACGCGCTGGAGCTGGCCGCTAGCGATCTCGGCATCGACGCCAAGGCGCTGGTCAAAGACCTCGCCTATTTCGCGCACGGTACGACGGCGGCGACCAACGCGTTTATCGAACGCAAGGGTGTCAAAACCGGCCTGCTGACCACGAAGGGCTTCAGTGACGTGCTGCGCCTGCAGCGCTGCATGGCGAGTTGGGCTGGCCTGTTGGATCACGAGATCGCGCATTATTCCGCGCGCTCCTTTCCGGAACCCATTATCGAACGCAAACTGATCGCGGAAATCGACGAGCGCGTCGATTATCTCGGCAAGGTCATCGTTCCGTTGGACGAGGCGGCCGCGCGCGCCAGCATCCGTAACCTCGTGGCCGAAGGGGTCGAGGCCATCGCGGTCATGCTGCTGTGGTCGTTTCGCAACCCGGCGCACGAACAGCGCTTGCAGGAACTGGTCAAGGAAGAAGCGCCGAACGTTTTCGTCACAATCTCATCGACGCTCATCCCGATCCTCGGCGAATACGAACGCGTCTCGACGACGGCGATCAATTCTTATCTTGGCCCGGTCATCAACCGCTACATCAGCGGCCTTGAGGAATCGGTGCGTAGCCTGGGTTATGAAGGCCCGGTCTCGATCATGGAATCGGGCGGCGGCGTGTTGCCGGCGTCCGAAGCGGCTTTTCAGGCGGCGAACCTGTTGACCTCCGGCCCGGCCGGCGGCGTGCTGGCCTCGCAGAAGCTCGGCGAACTGCTCGGCTACAAGAATATCATCACTGCCGATATGGGTGGCACCAGCTTCGACGTCGGCCTGATCGTCAATGGCCAGCCGATGTTGCAGACGGTGCGCGAAGTCGGCCGTTTCCACGTGGCGTTGCCGTCGATCAAGGTGACGGCCATCGGTGCGGGTGGCGGATCGATCGCGCGCGTGAAAGGCGGCCATCTCGCCGTCGGTCCGGAAAGCGCCGGGTCCGAACCGGGTCCGGTCTGCTTCGGTCGTGGCGGTACGGAACCGACGATCACCGATGCCGATCTCGTGCTCGGCATCATCGATGCCCAGTATTTCCTGGGTGGCCGCATGAAGATCGATGTCGAATTGGCCCGCAAGGCCATCGAAGAAAAGATCGCCAAGCCGCTCGGCATGAGCGTGCTGGAGGCCGCCGCCGGCATCCGCGAGGTTGCCAACAACCAGATGGCCGACTTACTGCGTCGCGTCACCACCTGGTCGGGTCACGATCCGCGCAATTTTGCACTCTGCGCCTATGGCGGCGCGGGCCCGACGCATGGCCATCAATACGCGTCCATCGCGGGCGTGAAGACGGTGATCGTGCCGACCACCGCATCCGGCCATTCGGCGTTCGGCACGGTGACCGCCGATCGGCATCGGTCATTCTCGCTGGCGTTTGGTGAACGCACCCCGGCGCATGCCAAACGTGCGTCCGATCACGTCAACGTCAAGGCGCTCAACGACGCGTTTGAGTCCTTGGATGCGAAGTGCCGCGACGCGTTGGGCAAAGAAACCAAGATCGAGCGTCTGGTCGGCATGCTGTTCCGCCAGCAGGTGCACGAAGTTTTCGTCGAAGTCCCCAACAAGGTGTTGGATGCCAACGATATCGATGCGCTGGTCGATCGCTTCCAGGAAAAATACGAAGCACTCTACGGTAAGGGTTCGGCGCTGCGCGGATCGGGCGTTGAATTCACCACGCTCCGGACCGAGGCGACCACCCCGGTGGTGAAGCCCAATCCCGCGCCGTTGCCGCTGCGGACCGACGCGCCGAAACCGGTCGGTTTGCGAAAAGTCTTCTTCTATCGCGAAGGTCTGCTCGATACCGCCGTCTATCGCTCGGGCGATCTCGGCCCAGGCCACAAGATTGCAGGGCCAGCAATCGTTGAGCGGCCGGACACGACGGTTGTCGTTGGCAGCGGCCAGTCTCTCGAAATCGAGAAATACGGAAACATGATCATTCATCTTGATGCGAAGGAGGTCCGCTAATGGACGACATTCGCCCGAAAGATTCCCTCGTCTATGACTTCAAGCGCACCGCGGTTGATCCCGTCACGTTCGAGGTCGTGCATCACCGCCTGATCTCGATCAGCGAGGAGCAGGCGGCCACGTTGTCCGCGATCTCCGGTTCGCCGCTGGTCAACGATGCGACCGACTTCAACACCGGTATCTTCGGTGCCGACGGCGCGATTATCACGCTCGGCAAGACGGTGCTGTTCCATGCGGCCTCCGTCGCCGAGATGGTGAAGCATATCATCAAGGATTGCGCCGATTCGCCCGGTATTCGCCCGGGCGATATGTTCATGGTCAATCATCCCTATAAAGGCGCGCTGCATCCGCCGGATTTCGGCCTGGTGGCGCCGGTATTCCACAAGGGTAAACTGATCGCCTGGACGGGCGTGTGCTCGCATCAGATCGATGTTGGCGGCGTGCCGGGCACGACGGCGACCGAGGTGCGCATGGAAGGCATTCTGGTGCCGCCGCTGCGTATCGTCGAGAACGAGGAATTTCGCACCGATATGCTGGCCATGATCCTCGGTGCGTCGCGTGCGCCGGTGAACATGAACCTCGATTTTCGCGGTATGATGGCGGCGAACCGCGTCGCCTTGCAGCGCCTCGGCGATACCATCGATCAATATGGCGTCGATGTCGTCATGTCAGTCATGCAGGGCACGATCGAACTGTCCGAGAAAACGGTACGCGAGCGTCTGCGCAAACTGCCGGACGGCGTCTATCGCGCGCAGACCTTCCTCGATCATGACGGTGTGCAGAACAAGCTCTACCGCATCCATGTCGAAATGACGAAAAAGGGCGATGAACTGACGCTCGATTTCTCCAAGTCGGCCGATCAGGCACCGCGCTTCATGAACTGCACGGAATCGGGCCTGCTCGCCGGCGTGCGCGCCGGCATGTTGCCGATTCTGGCGTTCGACGTGCCGTGGAATGAAGGCGTGTTCAAGCCGATGAAGATCATCACACGTCCGGGCTCCATCGTGTCGGCGACGTTCCCCGCACCGGTGGGCCAAGGCCCGATCGGCGCCATGTGGCTGGTCGAAACCACGGTGACCGAGGTTCTGTCCAAACTGGTCGCGACGTCGCCCGAACTGATCCGCGAGGCGCAGGCCTCGCCCAACGGCGGGCCGGACCCGATCGGCTTCGAAGGCATCAACCAGTACGGCGAAGTGCTGCGCGGCGGCAATTTCGACATGGTCTATGTCGGTGGCGGCGCCTATTCGCACCGCGACGGTCTGTCGCCGCAGGGGCATCGCCATATCCCGGCGATCCGTTTGCAGAATGTGGAGCGTGCCGAGAACAACCAGCCGCTGCTTTATCTGTTCCGTAAATTCCTGACCGACACGGCCGGCCCCGGGCGTAATCGCGGCGGGGTGAGCGTCGGCCACGGCTACATCCTGCATGGCGTCGACAAGATGAACATCCGGTTCTCGTGCCATTGCTACGAGGCGCCGAGTTCGCTCGGCATGTTCGGCGGCTATCCGGCGGCGTGTAATACCCGCAAGCTGCAAAAAAACGCCAACGTGCTGTCGCAGATCGAGGCCGGTCATCTGCCGGTCGATATCAAGGGCGACTTGCAGTCCTACCCCGCCAAGATGACTCAGCCCGACTCGTTCGGCGTCAACGATGTCTACGAGAATGGACCGAGCGCCGGCGCCGGCTGGGGCGATCCGCTGGAACGTGAGCCGGAGCTTGTCGCCAAAGACGTGTTCTACGAGCTTGTGTCCGAGGGGGCGGCCCGCGACATCTACGGTGTGATCGTGACCAAGGATCGCAAGTTGGATGTGAAGGCCACTGACAAGCGCCGCGCCGAGATCCGTGCCGAACGGCTGAAATGGATCGCGGAAAAGACGCTGTCCGGCGCCCCCGACACCAAGGCGCAGGGCGATCTGGTGGCGATCGTCGGCGATCGCGCCTCGATCCAGCGCGTCGGCGGCAAAGCCTATTTCCGCTGCGAATGCGGATCGTGCTTTGCCCCGGCCGAGGAAAACTGGAAAAGTTACGCGAAAAAGGCGCTGGCGGCCCCGGCCGATCTGGGTCCGCGCATCGCCTTGCATGCCGAGCTGGAAGCGGTGCGTTACGCCTGCCCGAGCTGCGCGCGGCTGCATTGGGTCGAAATCAAGATGAAGGGCGAGGCGCCCTTGTTCGATTTCGAGCTTCGGACCTAACGGGAGAGGACGAGAACATGCCCGAACATATCCTGCCGATACCCCCGCGTTGGGAGAAGGATCTCGAATACGGCTGGGTCACTTTCAAACGCGGCAACGACGAATTGCGCGGCTATTTTGCAAAGCCGAAAGGCGGCACCAATCTGCCCGGTATCGTGATGGCGCCGGAAAATCTTGGCATCATCGAACACCGCCAGGACGTGACACGCCGTCTGGCGAAGGCCGGTTATGCTTGCATCACGGTCGATCCTTATAGCCGCATCGGCGGACAGAGCCCCCGCGATTTCAAGGATGCGACCGAGCGCCGCATCAAGGCCAGTCTGGCGACGCCGGACGAACAATTCGTGCCCGATCTTCAGGCAGCGGCTGATTGGCTGGCGGCCCGCGACGACGTCGACGGCAATCGCATCGGCGCCATCGGTTATTGCTCGGGCGGCGGTTCGACCTACGGTTGGGTGCTGGGTGAGAGTCACAACATCAAATGTACGGTCATCTTCTACGGGGCGCCGAAATCGCGCGGCAATTCGCGCCCCGACGGCAAGGATCTCGATCGCACGAAAAATGGTGCAAAGCTGCAAATGCCGATCCTCATCCATCACGGTGATGCCGATAAATCGGTGGCGCTTGGCGATGCGCAAGAAATGGTCGCGGCGCTGAAGACGTCGCCGCAGCCGGTCGAATTCCATATTTATCCGGGTGCCGATCACGCCTATCACGACGACACGCACCCGCAATATCACGAGAGCGCGTCGAACGAGAGCTGGGCGCGCACCCTCGCGTTTTTCGACAAATACCTGAAGAAATAATGCCGCCGATCGCGGCAACCGCAACATAGAAATGGGAGAAACAAATATGGCGAAAACGGCACTGCGTTCGCGTTGGATCATGGCCAATGGCGTGAAGACGCATTACTCCGAAGCCGGCGGCAACGGCAAAGCCCTCGTGGCCCTGCATGGCGGCGGCGCGGGCTCGTCCGGCGTTGCGGGCATGGGCCTGGTGATGGAGCGTTTCGCGGATGACGACATCCGTATCATCGCACCCGACTCGATCGGCGGTTTCGGTCTCACCGATCCTTACGCCCCGGTGCCCTATGGCCTCAACAGCCGCGCCAAGCACACGGCGGATTTCATCGATGCGATGTGCCTCGACAAGGTGACGATCCTTGGTAATTCGCAGGGTGCCTACACGGCGGCCCAGTATGCGCTGACCCATCCGGACCGCGTCGAGAAGATCATTCTCGTCTCGACCTTGACCATCGCTCAGGCCTTCGGCATCCAGCAGGCGCCGAACGCGGCGATGAAGGCGCTGAACGGTTACGACGGCACGCGTGATGCGATGAAGCGTTTGCTGAGTGCGCTGATCGTCGATCCGTCGCGCATCACCGACAAGCTGATCGACGAACGCCAAGCCGCGGCGACGCGTCCCGGCGCGCTCGAAGCCTTTAAGGCGTTTGGGGCCTCGATCGGGCGCATGCGGGAAAACCCAGTTTTCGCGCTGCAGGTTGATATGAAGGACAAGTTGCCGACCTTGACCAAGCACATCCCGACGATCTTCCTGTGGGGCGATGCCGATCCCTTCGCGATCCCGGAAACCGGGCGCGCGCTGGAGAAGGCCTTGCCGGACGTGAAGTTCCACTGGGTCGCAGGCGCGGGTCATCAGGTTCAGACCGACAAGCCTGATGAATCCTACAAGATCATCCGCGACTTCATGATGGCCTGAGCGGAGATATAGCGATGACCCTCGATCGTTCTTCCATGCCGCTGAGCCCGGATTCACCCGAACGTATGGAAGGGATGGTGCCGGGCGTGAAGGCCGGCGGATTTCTGTTCCTGTCGGCGATCCGCGGTCGCGATCCGAAAGCCGGCGGCCATGGTGGAATGGTCGAGGAGCCGCTCGAACAGGCGCGTCAGGCGCTGCGTAACCTCGAGGCCGTACTCAAGGCCTCGGGGGCGACGCTCCAGCATGTTGTGAAAGTGACGCTCTATCTGCACGATCTGGAGCGCCGCAAGGAATTCCATCAAGCATGGATGGAGTTTTTCCCGGTGAATCCACCGGCGCGTATCGCCGTCGGTGTGGCCGATGCCAATGCCTCGCCGGGCGGCAAAGCCCACTACGCGCTCGACGTCATCGCTTTGGCGCCGTGACGCGCACATAGAAACGGTTACTCAGGGAGATGACTATGACGAAGAATGTTTTAAACGGTATGGCGCTCGCTGGGGCCGTTGTCGCCTTGGCTGCGTTCCCCGCATCCGCGCAAAAAGCGAAGGACACCCTTCGCATCGCGGTCGGCACCAATATCCCGCAATTATCGATCTACGAATTCGCGCAGCCGGACGCCGACTTCTTCTACCGCGAACTCTACGACAACCTCATGATCTACAATGAGGAGAAGAAAACGTTCGATCCGCGTCTGGCCAAATCGGCGAAACAGGTCGGTCCGACGACGATCGAATTCGAGTTGCGCGACGACATCACCTTCCACAGCGGCAACAAGATGACTGCCGACGACGCGGTCTATACCTTGAACTGGACGGTGGCCCCCGACACCAAGATGTTCCTGCAAAACCGCTATACCGGCGTGATTAAAAGCGCGGAGAAGACGGGCCCCTATACCTTCCGCCTGAACACGGTGGCGCCGACTGCGATCGACATGCTGCGCCTGCGCAGCTTTTTCGTCTACGATTCCAAAATCCATCAGCCTCTGGCCGACAAGACTGAATACGGTCGCAAGGGCATCGGCACGGGGCCGATGCAATTGACTTCGTTCGAGCCTGGTCAAAAGATGGTCATGACTCCCTTCAAGGATTTCAAGCTCGGCAAGCCGAACGAGATTGGCCGTATCGAAGGTTATTTCGTTGGCGATCAGCAGACCCAGATCGCGCAATTGCTGACCGGGGGCATCGACCTGATGCGCAACCCGACGTGGGACCAAATTACCGAATTCTCCAAACGTCCCGGCTTCGGCGCCTCGGTCACCGAAGGTAACAACATCCTTTATATGACCTATGATACGATCAACCGGTCCGAGGATGCCAAGGCGTTGACGGACGTTCGCGTGCGCCGCGCGATCATCATGGCGCTCGATCGGGAATTGCTGATCAAGCAGATTGGTGTGCGGGGACAAGATCCGCGTCCGCTGCCCGCCTTATGTATCAGTTCGATGATCGCCTGTGTGCATAATACGGCGGCCCCGGGCTTCAATCGTGACGAAGCGAAGAAGCTGCTCAAGGAAGCTGGCTACGAAAACGGCTTCAAGCTTGAGATCACCACGGTCCCGCAATATCGCCCGTGGGCAGAGGCAATCGCGGGTGAGCTGCGCAAGGTCAACATCGAAGCAACCGTCAATCCGCAGACCGATGTGGTGATCCGCAAGCTGCGCTCGACGGGCAAGATTCAAATGGCTATGGAAAATATGCCGGTCCTAGCGATTCCGGATGCGCATCTGACCTATCAGATCAATTTCGGCAATCGTTCCGAGCTTTATATCAAGGATGATGAATTCCTGAAGCTCGGCGAAGACGGTCTATCGACCCGCGATCCGGCTCTGCGCGACCGCATCTATGCGCAAATGTTCGATCGCATCAATGACCAGATGTACTTGCTGCCGTTGACGGCGATCCCGTCGACTTATCTTCACACGGCCGAGGTTTTCTATCGCCAGACGCAGGGCTTCAAATTCACGCCGCGTATCACCGACTTCCATTGGAAATAACCGTCCAACGGATGTCTGCAGGAGTCTGAAAAATGCCCATCGGTCTTGGTCTCGCGTGTTCGCACGCCCCCAACGTTTTCGTATCGCCCGAGGATTGGGAGATACGCTACAAGTCCGCGATCGCGGACGTGCCGCAGCCCCTTGCTGCGGCCAAGGAAACGGCGGAGGTACGCAAGGCATACGCGGATCGGATCGATGGGGCGTTCAAGACGCTTGAGCAGAAGCTCGCCGAATACGAGCCCGATGCGCTGATCATGGTCACCGACGACCATAGTGAGATGTACGACGAATACTTGTGCCAGCCGCAGCTCGCCATGTTTCTGGGCGAGAAGGGCACCGGCACAATGACCCTCGCCGCTCCCTCGCAGGATGCGAAAACCTCGCCCCGCGTCGAGGTCCAGTGCGATCCGGATTTGGCTAAATATATCGCCAAGGGGTTGACCCAGCGCGATTTCGACCCGGCCTTTACCCGGACCAAAGAGACCCACTCGTTGGGCCCCAACGATCGTGGCATGGGCCATGGCTTCACGCGCACGGCGCCCAAGATCATGCCCAAGTTGGATATCCCGACCGTGCTGATCTGGCTCAATTGCTATTACGAACCGCTGCCCACCGCGCGGCGTTGCCTCGCCTTGGGCCGGGCGTTGACGGATATTTGCAAGAAGGTCGACAAGAAGATCGCGATCTTTGGCACCGGCGGCTTGTCGCACGATCCACGCGGTCCGCGCGCCGGCTGGATCGACGAGCCGCTGGACCGTTCGGTGTTGGAGGCGCTGGCCGACGGTGAACCGGACCGTTTGTCGTCGCTCTATACTTTCGAATCGGACACCTTCCACGGCGGCACCGGCGAAATCCGCAACTGGCTGGTGGTCGGCGGCGCAATGGGCGCGTCCAAGGCGACCATCGTCGATTACATGCCGGTGCATCACATCATTACCGGCTGCGGTTTTGCCTATTGGGACGCCGACACAAAGGCCTAAGTCCGCTGTGATCGCCAAGGATTTGCTTTTATGGCGCGTTGGGTCATTCTGAAGCCGCATTCGTGGTGCGCCGAAGAGACCCAGCCCCTGCCGTGACCGATTTTGTTCCCCCTGAATTCGATCTGAGCCACAACCGGGCGCCGATCTACGTTCAGCTCTCGACATTGTTCCGCCGCTTCATCGTGACGGGGCACTGGCCGGTCGATCGGCAGGTGCCGACGCACGAGACGTTGGCTGTGCAATTCGATGTCAATCCCGCGACGATCCGCAAGGCGATCGCCATGCTGGAAGACGAAGGCCTCGTGAAGCGCTATCGTCGCCATGGTACGTTCGTTACGGCCAAACCCGCGGTGGCCGATTGGTTCCGTATCGGGACGACCTGGGACGCGGCGGTTCGCTCATTCGATGGCCTCAGTATCGAAATCGTCGCGCAAAGCGATACCGATAAAGTTCCCGAGCCGTTTCATGATGCGGGGATTCCGGCGGCTGGTTACCGCTATCTGCGTCGCCTATATCGCCGCGCCGGCGTGCCGATCATGATCGAAGATGCCTATCTCGATCAGGCGCTACGCCGCGCGATCGGTGACGCAAAATTGAAAAGCACGCCGACCTTGGCTCTCATCGATAAGCAGCCGGGTTTGCGGATCGATCACGTCGACGAAACGGTGCGCTTCGGCATCGCGGATACAGACATCTCGGCCATTCTCGCCATTCCGTTGAACGCGTCGGTCGCGATCATTCACCATTCGGTGTTCGGCGAAAAAGCCAAGCTGCAATATGAAAGCTGTGCCTATCTGCGCGGCGATATTGCCCTGGTGTCCGAACCCATCGAATTCGCAGCAGGCGGCAAATGAGCCCGCCGAAAAAAGCCGCACCGGCGAAGACGGCGCCAGAGAAAAAACAGATCGGCGCGCGTCGCCGCGCGGGGGCGTTGCAGCTCAGTCACGCGACCCCGATTTACGTTCAATTGATAGTGCATTTCCGCCAGCAAATCGAATCCGGCAAATGGCCGTTGAATACGACGATCCCGGCGCTGGAGAATCTCGCCGCCGAATTCGGCGTGACGCGAGCCACGGTGCGCCAGGCCGTCGGTTTTCTGCAACGTGAGCGTCTGTTGAGCAGCCGGCGCGGGCGCGGCACCACGGTGATCGGCCGGCCGCGCCGCGATTTGTGGCAATCCGTGCCGCATTCGTGGGACGAGTTGCTGCGCTCCGCCGATACCATCCAGGCGGATGTCTTGGACCTGTCGCAGCCGATCCGGTTGCCCGATTCGCCGCAGACCGAGCATGGCATTCTGGCACCCAATTACCATGTCATCCGTCGCCTGCTCAGCCGCGACGGCATCCCCTATCTGGTCGGCACATCCTATATCGATCGGCGCATCGTCGATGAGGTCGGGGTCGAGGCGTTCGAGAAAACACCCATCTATCGCGGGATCGAGCGATCGCGCCGCAGCCGCGCGAGCCAGGGCGACCAGACCTTGACCCTGACGACCGCCGATGCCGAGATTGCCTATCTGCTGGAGATCCCGTTGGGGGCGCCGATTGTGACCGTTCTGCGCTGGGTCATCGATCAGGCGGGTACCTTGATTTACCAATCGGAAGGGCAGTTCCGCAGCGATTTCGTGCAAGCTTCCCGGCGTTTGCGCTAAGATGGCTGAAATTCATGACCAGTTCGGGGAGAAGCGTTTTGGCTGAAGGCGATCCAGTAGAATTCTATGTCGAACGCGTCGCGAATATGTCGCACGCAAATGGCGTGTTCCGCATTACCTTCGCGCAGCAGGCCGAGGGCGATGCCATTCGTCCGATGGTCCGACTTTTGATTCCGGCCAATCAGCTTTCGCCGATCCTGCAGGGGATATCGAATGCCGCGCGCGATATCGGCGAGCAGGTCCAGGCGCGGATGGGAACGCCCGCCGCCGGCCAAGCCGATCAGGCGGCCGCAGCTGAGGCGCCGGCCAAGGCCCGCCCCAAGAAATAATCGACAAATAATTGTGATCGGGGCGCTGAACGGATCGTTCAGCGTTCCCGCATCGCATCCGTCAGGCGGGTGATATAGGGATCGAGCAGGTACTCGATCACGGTCCGCTCGCCCGTGTGGATATTGGCGACAACCCGCACGCCTGGAAACAAGTTGTAGCGCAGGTGTTTGTTCTCGAAGAAACTCGAATCGGTTTCGATCCGGACTTTGTAGAACGGCATGCCATCCGGCGTGAGTAGAGCATCGGGCGAGACCGAGACGACCTTGCCCGGTAAGCCGCCGAAGCGATTTCCGTCCGCCGAGGCAAGGCGCACCATCGCCGGCTGCCCCTCGGCAACATAGCCGATGTCCTGCGTTTGCAGCTTGGCTTCGACGATCAATCGATCGCCTTCGGGCACGATATCGACCACCGGTTCGCCGGGCTTCACCACGCCGCCGATGGTGTTGATATAAACCGTCTTCACGACGCCTTCGATGGGCGAGCGGATCGTCGTGCGATCGAAGCTGTCCCTGAATTTTCCCATACGCTGGCCCAATTCCTGGAGCGTCAGGCGGGCATCGTCGAGCGCCTTGCGATTGTCGTTATCGAAGGTGCTGCGGATCGATTTCTGGGCGGCGGTCGCTTCGGCCAGGGCAGCCTCGGCGACGGTCAGAGTGATCTTATCTTCTTCGATCCCGCCCTCCAGGGTATTCACGTCCTTCAAGAGGTCGAGATGCTTATAGCGATTGGTAAGATTGTCCTTGAGCAGGCCTTCGCTGATGGTGAGCTGCTCCTTGAGCAGCCCTAGGCTCCGCTGACGGTTGCGGATGCGGGTTTTGATTTCCTCGATCGCGCGCGTCTTCTGGATGGCGGCCTGGCCGGACCGGTCAACCTCGTCGACATGACGTTGCTTGGCGATGGTGAAGGCCTGCTGGGCTTGGCGCACCAGAACGGGAAACTGAGCAGTGAGATCGGGCTCGAAGGTGACCTCGGAGGCGCCGGCGAGCAACGCTTCGTAGCGCGCGACGTCGATGCGTAATGACGTCAGGCGGATGTTCAATTCGGACACATCAGCCAGGCTGGATGTCGGTGCCAGGATCATGAGCGGCTGATCGATCGCGACGCGGGCCCCTTCGCGCACCAGGATCTGCGACACGATGCCGCCTTCCAGATGCTGCACGCGCTTGACCGAGGTCGAAGGAATGATTTCTCCTTGGGCGACGCTGACGATGTCCAGGGTCGATACCCAGGCCCAGATGAGAAAGGACAGGGTGGCGCCGGCACACAGCATATAGACGATATGCGGCCCCACGCCCTCGTCGGGCTGCGGCTCGCCCATACGCGCGCGGATACTTTGTATGATCGGCGCGGCACGATCGACGACGTGGCGTTGGTAGAGGTCGCGGAGGTCTTGCAGCTTCATTGCCGCTAACCTCGCCCGACTTGGGCTTCGGCGGCGACGACGCCCGGAACATGGGCCACCGTCGGGACGGGTTTGGAATTGAGGTCGAGCACGACGTGACGGCCCTTCACGATCCGTTGGTCGTGCGAAATGACGATGATCGTCCGGCCGTCGCGCGCGAGCTTACCCAGAACATTGTGTACGGTCGCGATCCCCTCGGCATCGAAGCTCTCGGTCGGCTCGTCGAACACCACGAGGCGCCCGTCGGTCAGCAGGCCGCGCGCGAGCGCAATGCGCCGCCGGATGCCTTCCGACAGTCGCCAGCCATTGTCGAGGATTTGCATTTCGATGCCGTTCTGGCTCTCATCGACAAAGCGGCGCAGGCCGACCAGATCGATGACCTCATTGACCTTGCTTGGATCGACCTCGGGATTATTGATGGTGAGGTTCTCGGCCAAGGTCGTGTTCAGCAACGCAGGTTCCTGCGGTAGATAAACCACCTGTTTGCGCCACCATTCGGCGGCGGCCTGTTTGAGGTCGAGCCCATCGGCGAGGATGAAGCCGCGCGTCGGTTCGAACAATCCGAGGATGAGGCGGGCGAAAGTCGTTTTGCCGGTCCCGTTGGAGCCGGTGACGACCAGCACCGAGCCGGGTTCCAATTTTAGATTGGGGCTTTCGAACAGTGGATTGGTGCTGCCTTGATGATTGAAGCCGACATCGCGGAACTCCAACCCACCCTTATAATTGGCGATGGCGGAGCCGCGGTCGCGTTCGATCGGTAGCTTGGCGAACTCGCGCAGCACGGCGAGCGCCTGGCGGGCCTTGACGAAGGTGCCACCCAATTGCGCGAAGCGCGAGATCGGCTGCAGGGCGCGCGCACTCAGCATGTTGGTGCCCATCATGGCGCCGACATCGAGCTGGCCGCGCACGGTCAGCACGCCGGCGAACACGATGACGACGACGCTCATCAACGCATTGACGGTCTGGGTCAGCGATTGCACCAAGCCCTGGTTGTCGTTCAGTTCGCGTCGCATCGATTGAATGATGCCCGATTGGCTCTGCCACGTCTTGCGCAGGAAATTGCCGGCATTGAAAACGCGCACCGTTTCGCCTTCGCGGATCGCGGTCGACAGAAGCGCGCTGGTCTTGCCCGACTCGTTGGTCAATTCCATGCTTTTCTTGGTCGACGAGGCCTGACCGAGCGCCCCAATGGCGAAAACGAGCGCGATGAAAAAGCTGACGACCAGGGCCAGGGTGGGGCTCAGGATGTAGAGCACCGCCAGGAACAGCAGCGCGAACGGCACATCGAGAACGGCCGAGATATTGTTGGCGCTATAGGCCTGCTCGACCGTGCTGATGCCGCTCAAAATCTCGCGCCGCATCTCGGGCGGCACCTTATCGAGCGCTTCGAGGCGCGATTTGGTCAATACGCCGAAGCTGGTGCCGGCGATATCCTCGTCCGGCTTGGCGCTGACGCGGGTGGCGAGCTTGGTACGCGCTTCGCGGAAGATGAATTCGAGCGCGACGGCGATCAGCACGCCGGTGGTCAGCGTAATCAAGGTCGCGTCCACGCCCTGGGCGACATAGCGGTTCAGCACCTGCATGACGAACAGCGGGCTCGCCAGCGCCAGGATGCTGATGAAAAAGGTCGCCGTGATAAGCTCGGCCGCGAGTGCCGGCCGCGCGAATAGCCGCGCGTAAAGTTCCTTCATGAATGCGTACCCCTGGCCGCGCCGCCTGTCTGCGGAACCGGCCTCGTCCCAGGCGGGCAGTATATCATATTCGCGGCGCTACGCATGGGGAGAGCGGTTAAAAGAGCAAGGATTTCCGCCCTGGTTATGAATTTGTGTGCTTGAAGTCGTTGGTATCCAGGGTCGCTGAATCGAAGTTGTTGTTCAACTGGATCTGCATATCCGCGGTCGCATCGCCATCGGTGTCGATCTCGAGCAACTTCACGCCGGCGCCGTCGCCGTTGCTTTCAAAGCGGGCGTGGGTGTTGCCGTCGGCCGTGAAAGCGCCGGTCCCGATATAGCTGAAGGTTCCCTGAACAAGGTCGCTGATATCGATCTGATCAACATGGGTCGTGTTGGTGCCGGCATTGAAGTCCGTCAGCCAGTCGCGGGTTGTGCTGGTTGTGCCGGAATCGTCCTCCGAACGCTTGATCGGCCCCCATTAGGTGGTCCGGTTTGAATGTTAGTGCATTGTGTCCTCCGTCGCCATTGCCGTCTGAAGGTGGAGCGTAGCGGAACCGGAAGGCGGCAATGGCGGCGTCGCGGTTTCCGGGGCCGGTGGTCGGTAGCCGAGGC
>CANIGJ010000011.1 GCA_947467145.1 Rhodospirillaceae bacterium
CATGGCGAACCCGACCATATAACTCCACGCCCTTCATCCCTCCGCCTTCCGCCAACCAGGCAAAAGGCTATCTGCTGCCGGACTTTTACTCCGGCGCAACCAGATTATCCGGCCGCTTCAGTGAGGGATTATTGCTCCGGCGCTTACAGCTTGGTTGGCGGGAGGCATATGAACAGCGCATAGCTCAGGACGTCGCGCCGAACGCCGCATAAACCGCAATTCCCTCAGGGGGCGAGGGCTTTCTTAAACGCGGGTCGCACGAATAGCCGCTCGGCGAGGCCGGCCAGCCCCGGGTGCGTGCCGCGCCAGGCCAACTCCGGCAAGACCCGTCCCAGATAAGACAGCGCTGCCCCGCCTGTCACATCGGCAAGGGTGATGCTGTCGCCCGTGCAGAATTTGTGGGTTCCCAGATCACGCTCCATCGTGGCGAGCGCCGCATCGATTTTCTGGCGTTGGCGTGCATACCAATCTGCCCCTTTGCGTTGGGCTTCGGGCAAGCGGTTTTCGTGCATGATTGCGACCGTGGCGTCGATAATCCCGTCGGCGAGGGCATCCCATCGTTTCACCTCGATCCGATCCTCGAATTGTTCGGGGATCAGTTTGGGCGTGGGCGCGATGCCATCGAGATATTCGATGATTACGGCCGAATCGTAGAGGGCGCGTCCGTCGTCGCGAATGAGGGTGGGAATTTTCGAGAGGGGGTTGGCGGCGGAAACTTCCGTGGCGGTCGGCCGTACCACAACGTACTCGTAGGGCAATTTCTTTTCCTCGAGGACGATGATGACCTTGAGGGCATAGGGGCTGGCATTCGCGCCGAGAAGCTTCATGAGGAGTTCCTTGATTTGGATAGGGCCGGTTGGAATTGGGGCCCGATGGAAACACGGTTTGTCAGAAAGCGGGTTCGCTGTCTGAATAATCCGATGCGCCGCGCAAAGCAATAATCGCGAGGGCGCCCCCCAGTTGGCAGGCCTTGGCGTAAGGAAAGGATTCACCGCTCCGGCGGCAAAATCTCTTGAATGCACACTTGATCGATCAAATTCTCGCGGCCGATGTCGCGCAGATGCGCTCGCTTGTGTTCGTTCGTGAGATTGGACCCGATGCCTTGGGTCATGGCCAGGATCAACGACCGATCGCTCAGATCCAACCAGTATGAGCGGCGCACTAATCTTCCATCTGCGCCGCGCGCAAATGGATCTGCCGGATTTGCTCCGAGATCGGGACGATGAAGATCTTCAACCATGATGCCCGTTTGTTGTCAGTTTAGGACGAATATCGATCCGTTAAGGACACCTGCGAAAGCGATCCAGATCGCGTACGGAAAAAATAGAAATGCTGCTAGCCGATCGTGCGGCCAGGTCGCAATTATGAATCCCAAGACTGTCATAAACAGAAACGACAAGATCCCAAGAGCCGCGCCGATAAGGTGCATGCCGAAAAAAAACGGCGACCATAGGAAATTCAAGGCGAGTTGAATCCACCATAATCGGATCGAGGTTCGCGTGGAATGTCCCCCCTGTCTCCGAGAGATGCGCCATCCTGAAATCGCGATGAGGACATAAAGCGTCGTCCAAACCGGGGCGAAAACCCACCCGGGCGGATTGAAAGCGGGTTTGGCGAGCTGCGCGTACCAATCGCCAGGTGCCGTCAGATAGCCGATCACGAGACCGCCACCGACGACAAGTAGCTGAAAGAGGATGAGCGAAAAACGGGAAGCCATGGGGATTGAGCGTACCAGCTATGATCGAGGGGTTCAGTCTCACACATTTCAAGGGGGCACGGTTGAATTTGTGCGGTCGGGTGGGGCGCTCGCTCAGGGCGATGCCTTCGCTCCTCCGGAAATCGAACGACTAACCCGAGAAGGAGCGCGTTGCTCGCCGTTCAAATAACCGAGATTACGAAAAGTCTTATTTCTCATCGCCCGTAATGGCGGGCTACTTTCATCTAGTCGCCGCCTTTCCTGAACGTGAACAGCAACGCCCGGTGTTCGCCGCAGACAGATTTTTACCGGCGATGAGGAGCCCGCAATTTTTACGACTTTCACGCCTACGTGCGTGAGGGAAGCCCTGTGGTTTAAGCAGCGTTACGCAATATTTTCTGCATCTTGCGAGCGCGTCTAAAAAACTCGGGGCTATTTAGATGTCTCATTTCTAGGGCTAAACGTATTATTCCCAGAGCAAATTTAGCTGGCCTATCCCCATTAAAATGGCCCTAGCCGAATATTGATCAGGGGCGGTTATCAACGTGATCACATTCCTTAATGGATATGCAGGTCAGGCCATATAGGGCTAGACTCACTAAGGGAAAAGGGGGCACACGATGGCGATTTACGAGAACGGATCCGTTCGCATCAACTATGAAGAAACCGGTTCGGGTTTTCCACTTCTGGTCATCCCCGGAGGCGGACTGAACGCGACAATCGCTAGGCTGGGCGGCGCCGGATCGTTTAATCCGCTGAAGGAGTTTTCTGCGACTCACCGTTGCATCGCGGTCGATCTGCGAAATGCTAGCGGTGGCGGATCGTCTGGTCCGCTCGAGGTCGATCGGCCCTGGGATGCGTTCACCGATGATCATCTCGCCCTGATGGATCACCTGGGCATCGAGAAATTCGTTGTCATGGGCTTCTGTATCGGCGGCCCGTTAACTTGGAACTTAATCCGCCGGGCACCCGAACGCATTGTCGCTGGGGTTCTCGTGCACCCGAGTGGTGTCCGCCCAGAAGCAAAAGATCTATTCTACAATAACAACATCAAGGATTGGGCCCCACAGTTCTGCGCTAGCCGTCCGGAGGTTAGCCTGGAGATGGCCGACGCCTTCCTTACCAGGATGTATCGCACCGATGCCGATTTTGTATTTACCGTTAGTCGCGATTTTGTCCGCTACTGTCAAACGCCCCTTCTGATAATGCCCGATGACATTCCTCCGCACCCATTCGCTGCAGCAATGGAATCGGCGCTGCTCGCTCAGAATGCGCAAGTAAGCCTCTATCCGTGGCGTGATCCGGCGGACCGGGTTCCATTGGCCATTAGGCATGTGCGTACATTCCTGACAGCAAACACTCCAACACAAAAACACTTATAGTTGGTTGTGGCGCCAAAGAAAATCGCGTCAAATACGCGATTAATTGAGGTTCAAGTAACGTCGATAGGGTGTCTCGGCAACTACTAATAAGAGGCGCTCTTTATAGTCAAAGCCACTTAACATTCGCTACGTGAACATTACGTCAACCCGGCCGCGTACGCAGGTAGTCGCTTCGATCATGTGGCGGATGGAGTGCGCCTGACGTCGAAAATTCTCTAACCGGCATCCCACGCGATTCGTCGGGAATTCAACGGCGAGGAACTGGTAAGACGCCGGGCAGGTTGGAGAATGCCCGGCCTATGGCCATGGGCGGGCTCACCATCTCGCAATTTTTCCTGCGCCGGTGCATTTGACTTGTCAGTAACGCGCTTACTGAACCTAAACGAAGCCGAATAGACGTCCTTCACCAGTTTTGGCGATACGTTCGCGTGAATAATTGGGGGCGGGTCGTCCCCCATCGTTCAATCGCGCGGCTAATTGTGAAGAGCGCGTGCTGTTGTGATCCAAGTCGCCTTGCTCGCCGTATAAACGCTATGACTGGCAACCAAACCAGCGTCTTCAAATGAGCGAATCCAGGAAAATCAACATAGCACTTAGGGCTTTAAAGCTTCTAGTGGGCGTGGCGATGGCGTCGGCGAGCATGGGTGCCGAACGTGCATCGGCTTTCTCCGGCTTGGAGGAAGTGACTGGGCTTTATCGCGGGGACATAGTTTTTGATGTACTGCGCGACGGTCGCCTTGTTGGACGCCATGACGTCACGTTCAGTTCCGATGCGAATGGCCTTTTATGCGCCGTCTCGAATTTGAATTTGAAAGTGGATTTTCTAGGTCTCTTTACCTATCGGTTTGACTATCGTTCGGTGTCCCAGTGGGGCGGCGGGAAACTCCTCCGAATTGACGCTAATACCAACGACGACGGCACACGTCGGATTGTGTCGGCGCAGTATCGTGATGGATTGTTGCAAATTAATCCCGCTGAAGGGGGACCGATCGCTTCTGAGGCCCTCTTTCCAACAGATCATTGGAATCCAGGAGTCCTCGGGCAAACAAAGGTTCTCAATACGATTACCGGGAAGGTCGCAAAGGTCTTCATCGAGCCCAAGGAACACGAAACCGTGGTCGCCGAGGGTAAGTCAGTAATGGCAAGACGCTACGTCTATAGCGGGGATATCGCGACGACCGTTTGGTACGACGACAGCGGCCGTTGGTTAAAAATGCGGTTCCGTGGCAACGATGGTTCGTCGATCGAATATTCCTGTAGACGTTGCGGTTTGACAACGGACCGAACAGACGATGTCAACTGAACAAAATGTCAATGATCGGCGTTCGGTGGCTTGGGTCACCGGCGCGGGCAAGGGTATTGGCCGAGCCGTCTCTTTAGAACTCGCGCGACGGGGATGGTGCGTTTGTGCGAGCGCTCGCTCGATCGACGATTTGGAGAGGCTTGCAAACGAAGCACAATATTTATCAGGCCAAATCCTTCCGTTTCCTTTGGACATAACGGACCGCGAAGAATGTGACCGTGTGTTTCGCCGGATTTCCGATCAAGCTGGTTTGCCGGAGCTCGCGATTCTAAATGCAGGAACGTATGTGAGATTTGCCGCAGCGGAGTTTACGGCCACATCGTTCGAACGCCAGATCGCGATTAATGTCCTAGGCACTGTAAACTGTTTAGAGCCAGTCATGAGGGCTATGATCGCTGCACGGAGCGGACGTCTCGGCGTAGTTTCGTCGGTTACCGCGTACCGAGGACTTCCCTTGGCTAGCGCATATGGCGCAAGCAAGGCAGCTCTTAGCAACATGTGTGAGGCGTTGCGACCTGAGCTTGAACGGTTCGGTGTTTTGATTTCCGTAATACATCCGGGATTTGTCAGGACCCCACTCACCGACAAGAACGATTTTCCGATGCCATTTATCATTGAAGCGGAAACAGCGGCGAAACGCATCGTCGATGGGTTGGAAAGGCGGAATTTTGAAATTGCGTTCCCAAGAGGCTTTGTCTTTTTACTGAAACTGGCTCGGCTTCTTCCCGACCCTATCTACTTCTGGCTGACGCGGCGTTTAATCAGCTGAAAACGGGTCAAGGAAGCGGGAGTCATCTAACCGTGATGCGAAAAATTTTTCATTTCTTCTCGTCTCACATATTTCATCCGGATCCCGTAGCGCGCGCCACCAATCTGGTCGCAGTTGTGGTCGCGCTGAATGGTCCTTTTTATCCTTTATCGGCTATCGCAGTGATGGGATCGGACGGCATCTATCTTTTCATCTTCATGTTGTTCAGCCCTCTTTTCTTTGCGATCCCCTGGATCTCGAAATATAGTTCGGTATCAAGCCGTATCTTGCTGCCACTTATTGGTATCGTAGATTCCCTCGTCGGCGTAACGCTGTTTGGCACAGCCTCGGGAATGTCACTGTACGTGATTCCGTGTCTCGCTCTTTGCGGGTTTCTGTATCGGCCACAAGAGCGGTTGGTTGGGTTTTTGTTATTGGTCGCCGGAATTGCAGTTCTCCTAATTCCAGCGAGCCTCTATGGAGATCCGATCTTTTTCTTATCGCCCAACTCCATGGCGCACCTTTTCAATATAAATCTGATCAGCGTCGGAATGTTGGTAGGGCTAGTGGCGCTACAAACCAGAAATTTGTTCGCTGTCGATCCCCGGTGAGTTTATTTCCCTTCATATAGTGAAAATGAATTCCCGCTTTGATGATCTTTTCGCATCGCCCATCGTAGAGAACATGCTGGCAATAGACGGGGCCATCTAACTTCTGCCTTACTTAGGTTGCCCTCCGCGGGCTTAGTTAGATTTATTTGAGGGACGGGACGGTGTGAAATGAGAACGTTGAGTAATATCTTGGGTGTCGCTTTATGTGGGCTGCTTCTCGCGGGGTGTGCCCAGACGAAGATCGCCGATTTTTCAGGACGCGATCCAGCTTTTGTCCTCGAACAATATTTCGAAGGGCATACGAAGGCCTATGGAATGTTCGAGGGCCGCTTCTCCCGGGGAATTCCCAGACAATTCGTCGTGGATATCTTGGGCCAATGGCAAGGCGAGGTCTTCGTCTTGCACGAAAAGTTCAGTTTTGATGACGGCGAAAGAAGCGAACGAACTTGGCGAATCAGCAAGACTGGCCCAGGCACATATCAGGGTCAGGCCGACGACGTCGTAGGGATCGCGAGCGGTATTAGCGCGGGTAACGCATTTAATTGGCGCTACGTCCTCGATTTAAAAGTTGCTGAAGATTGGTCCGTTCATGTGAGCTTCGACGATTGGATGTTGCTGAATGCCGATGGTGTCTTGTTGAACAAAGCTGTTATGAGCAAATTTGGCGTTGACCTTGGAACCGTAACGATTGCGTTCTTGAAGCTACCCGGCAGTGCCCACCGCATATCAGAACTTTAGAATCCTGGCCTATTTACTGCGCCATCGCATCTTTTTCGCTCTTGATCTGTTCCGGTGGCGTCGCACAAATGGGAAGCTGCGCCATTACAGGCGCTCTCTCGCGGAGACACGGCTATGGAGAAGAGAGAAAGGCAGAGGGACTGGCGGAGGGAACGAACCTGCGTTCGAACCTGCTCCAGTCCAGAGCTTGATACTTTGACGCTTACGCAAGCAACTGGGAAAAAGTAACCATTTTCACCGGCTTTCCCAACTGATCTTAGCGCTAGCGGTGCTGCTTCTTAGTTTTACGGGCGGCGTAGCGAGCATCCCTAACAGCTTTTTGTTCGGCAGTGCGTGTCGCCTCGCGTTCGCTGATCTCCGCCGCGACGGCGGCCGCCAATGTCTCGGCCTCGCGTTCGGCCTGCAACGACAGGCCTTCCCTCCGGGCATCTTCTTCGGCCTGTTCAGCCTGGCGCAATTTTTTGACGGCAGTTCGATCCGCCGCACGTGCGAGCCTTGCATCATTCAGTGCAATACGCGCCGCAGCACGCAACGGGACGGCCGGATCCTCTACCGCTCGCCGATACTTGATCAGTTGTGCGCTCTTGGCAGCAGCAGCGTCGGTCTGGCGTTTTTGGAGATCGGGGCTTTTGTAGCGACTCATCTAAATCCCTATGTGATGCACTTATTGAAGCGGGTTACAACTTGTCGAGAGTCAGCGGAAATCTATGTTCAATCGTATAAGGCTCTCTTGAACCCCGGCTAATGTGATCCGCGCCATGAGCATTAACTGCGCCGGGAAGTACACTCCAACGTAACTCAAATCATAAGTCCCTTAGTCAATGCGGCGAAACCGTTTCGCCCCGCCGCTCGAGGATGTAAGCGCCGGAGCAATAATCCCTCACTGAAGCGGCCGGATAATCTGGTTGCGCCGGAGTAAAAGTCCGGCAGCAGATGGCCTTTTGCCTGGTTGGCGGAAGGCGGAGGGATGAAGGGCGTGGAGTTATATGGACGGGTTCGCCATGCGGTGCAGATCGAGGGTTTGAGCCGGCGTGAGGTGGCGCGGCGATTTGGGATCGACCCTCGCATGGTAGCCAAGATGATGGCGTTTTCGGTGCCGCTAGGGTACCGGCGCCGAGGACCGCCGAAGCGACCGAAGCTGGACCCTTTTACTGTGGGCCTCACTTGAGGCATCTTTACTCCGCCATACCGATGCATTTTGTCTCCGGCGTTGAAAGTTATCTCCCCTCCAGCCAATCCGGCGGCCAGTTGCTGTTCCATCTCATCAGCAAGCTCTACGAGAACACATCGCTCCTGATTACCACCAGCCTCGTGTCAACGGCGGAGTAATTCCAGGCCAGTGTGGCGGAGTAAAAGCAGGCCAGTAGCGCGCGGCGGCGCTGACATGCAAAGGGGCCCGATCGGGCCCCTTTGCATGTCGTGAGCGGTTTTCCGGGGTTTAAGCCTCGGTGATCTCGCCGGTGTCGGGGTCGACGGTATCGCCGGCGCCCTGATTTTGCGCCGCCGTGGCTTCAGGGCGGCGGTTTCCGGTGGATTGCTTGAGGCGATAGCTGTCGCCATTCATGGTCAGGATGCTGACGTGGTGGGTGAGGCGGTCGAGCAGCGCCCGGGGTATAGGAAGTTCACCTTGCGCTGTCGCAACTGCGGCCACGCGAACACACGTCGTCTATAGTAACCGCGCCCAAGACCCAATGAGAGCACGGCTCATTTTCGGCGCAACGGATTTAAAATCGATTTCATCGATGTGGTACCATGGTGGTACCACTGCGGAAGTTGCGGCTATATAGCCGCCCCACCGCCCATATAACATATTGATTTTATTTGAGAATTTGGTGGGCGCACGTGGACTCGAACCACGGACCCGCTGATTAAGAGTCAGCTGCTCTACCAACTGAGCTATGCGCCCGCGCCTAAGCGGAGGCGAGGGTATATCAACCGATTGCGGCCTTGTCGAGAGGCCAAAATGGCGGATTTCCGCGCCCCTGGCGGTCCCGCAGGGCCCCAGGGGATTTAGAGGGTGTCGTCGGCCGACCCGGGCCCGAGGCGCACGTCGCGATGCACGTAAACGCACATCAAAAGGCCGAATCCGAACAGCAGGGTCAGCATCGAGGTCCCGCCGTAGGAAATCAGCGGCAAGGGCATGCCGACCACCGGAATCAGGCCCATCACCATGGCGATGTTCACGAACACCATGAAGAAGAACGACATGATGAAGCCCATGGCGAGCAGGCGGCCGAACTGGTTGCGGCAGCGCAGCGCGATGATGAAGCCATAGAGCAGGATCAGCAGATAGACCCCGAGCAGCGCCAGGCCGCCCGCCATGCCGAATTCCTCGGCCAGCATGGTGAAGATGAAGTCGGTGTGCTTTTCCGGCAGGAACGACAAATGGCTTTGCGAGCCTTCGAGGTAGCCCTTGCCGAAGATGCCGCCCGACCCGAGCGCGATCTTCGATTGCATGATGTGATAGCCAGTGCCGAGCGGGTCATGCTCCGGGTTCATGAAGGTCACCAGACGGGCGCGCTGATAATCGTGCAGCACGTATTTCCAGATCGGGAAGACCGCGGCCATGACGCCGAGGCCGCCCGTGATGAACATCCAAGCCTTGGCGCCGGCCAAGAACAGCATGGTGACGCCGCACACCAACAGGATCGTCGCAGTGCCGAGATCCGGCTGGCGCAGCACCAGCAAGGCCGGCACGAGCATCATCAACACCGGCACGACCAGATGCGTGATACGCCCCGCATCCTCGAGCCGGCTGGCATAGAAATAGCGCGCCAAGGCCATCAGGATCGTGATCTTCATCATTTCCGACGGCTGGATGCTGAGCCCGCCGATCACCAGCCAACGCTGCGCGCCCATACCGATATCGCCGGCGATCTCGACGACGATCAGCAAGAACAGCGCGATGCCGTACAGCAGATAGGAATAACGCAGCCAGAACCGGATATCGGTAACCGCCACGCCCAGCATGATGAGGATGCCGATGCACAAACGCGCCAATTGCCGGTCGGCCCACGGATCGATATTGCCGCCGGCAGCCGAATAGAGCATGCCAACGCCGATCGAACCGGCGAGCGCGATCAACAGCACGAACGACCAATTGATCTGCCAGATGCGCTGCGCCAGCGTCATCTCCGGCATATTGGCCATGCGATGCGAGAGCAGGCGCCCGCTCAACTTTCGTCCTCCGTCGCACGGCGCACGACATTGACCGGACGACCCGGCGACGGGTCGCGGCGTTGGACTTCGCGCAGGATATCGCGCGCGATCGGCGCCGCCGTAGTGGAACCCCCGCCGCCATGTTCGACGACGATCGAGCAGGCATAACGCGGCTCGTTCACCGGAGCGTAAGACACGAACAGCGCGTGATCGCGCTCGTGCCAGGGCAATTCCTCGTTCTTCAGCACGCGCGTCTCGCGTTCGGCCTTGGTGATGCGGCGCACCTGAACCGAGCCGGTCTTGCCGGCCATGGCGAAATTCGGATCGGTGATGCGCGCGCGATAGGCGGTGCCGCCCGGCGTATTGACCACGGCGTACATGCCCTTCAGCACCATTTCGAGGTTCGCCGGCGCAATGCCCATATCCTCAAACTCGGGCGCCGGCGGCGCCGGCAGCACATTGCCGTCGAACGGTAGCACCGCCCGGGTCAGACGCGGCTTCACCGCACGGCCGCCGTTGGCGAGGCGCGCCGTCATGACGCAGAGCTGCAAGGGCGAGACCAGCATGGAGCCTTGCCCGATACCGGCGATCATGGTTTCGCCCTGCGTCCAGGCCTGACCGCGCACCGCGCGCTTCCACGCACGCGTCGGCATCAGGCCTTTTTTCTCGCCCGGCAGTTCGACATCGAGGATGGTGCCCAGGCCGAATTTTTCCGCCATCGCCGCGATGCGATCGATACCGACGCGGCGCGCGACCTCGTAGAAATACAGATCGCAGGAATTCATCAGGCCGCCGATGAGATCGAGGCTGCCGTGACCGCCTTTCGATTTCCAGCAATGAAACACCGCATCGCCGAGCTGCACCTTGCCGCCGCATGAAATGCGCGTCGCCGGCGTGATCAGCCCGCGATCGAGGGCCGCCAAGGCGACGACCATCTTGAAGGTCGAACCCGGCGCATATAGACCGGCAATGGCCTTATTGTTGAGCGGCGTGCGCGGATTGGACGAGAGGCTCTTCCACTCGTCCGCCGTCAGGCCGCGATTGAACGCATTGGGATCGAACGACGGTGTCGACGCCATCGCCAGCACTTCGCCGGTATGGATATCCATCACCACGCAGGAGGCCGAATCCTCACCCATGCGCTGGGCAACGAATTTCTGTAGTTCGAGATCGATCGTGAGGCGCGCTTCGGCGCCCGGCAATCCTTCGACCCGTTCCAGTTCGCGGATCTCGCGCCCGAAAGCATTGACCTCGACCTGGCTGGTGCCGCCCCGGCCGCGCAGCGCCACGTCGAGCGTCTTTTCGATGCCGGACTTGCCGATACGAAAGCCCGGCAGTTCGAGCAACGGATCGCCGGTCTGTTCGGCTTCCGACACGCCGGACACGTAACCCAGCACGGGCGCCACGGCGGCGGCATCCGGATAGAAACGGCTTTCACCGACATCGATGGTGATACCCGGCAAGGACGGCGCGTTCACTTCGATACGCGCGACTTTTTCCCATTCGAGATTTTCGCGTACGATCATCGGCAGGAAGCGGCGCCGACGCTTGATGTCGCGCAGGATCTTCTGACGTTCCTTGTCGTTGATCGGAATGATCTCGGCCAGGGTATCGAGCGTCTTCTCGATGTCCTTGGTGTTTTCCGGCGTCAGCAGGACGCGATAGTTCTGCTGATTGACCGCCATCGGCACGCCGAAGCGATCGACGATGCGGCCGCGACGCGGCGCCAGCAGCTTGAAGTTGATGCGGTTGTCTTCGGCCAACATGCGGTATTTGTCGGCCTCGATCACCTGCAAGTAATACATGCGCGCGGCCAGCGCTGAGAACAGCGTGATCTGGCTGCCGAACAACAGCGCCGAGCGGCGGCTGAAGGAATAATACTGATCGTTGTCGCGCTGCATCTGGCTCAGGCCATCATCGTTCGATGAGCAGCGCTTGCTGCCATTTCATGAAGATCCAGGCGATCAACGGAAACGATCCGACCGAGACGAGATACTGGAACCACACCGCGCGGAAATTGAGCAAGGTGAGATGCCACAGACTGGCCAACAGCCAGCCTTCGATTGCGGCGCCGAAACCGATGATGGCGAAGCCGAACCAATAGATGAGGAAGGACTTGCCGGCGATGAACCGGCGCTGGGTCAGCGCGATGCCATAGACGCTGAGGAACACGACGGCAGACAGGCCGACCGGTGCGCCCGACAACAGATCGTGAAGGACGCCGATGGCGAAGACCGCCGACAGCGGCAGCAGGTTCGGCCGATAGATCGCCCAGTGATAGACCGACATGGCGGCCAGGGCCGGCACCACCGGCGCGAAGCCGGGCAACGGCAGCGGCACGACGGAGAGCAAAACGAGCGCGAGCGAGATCAGGAACGGAGTGACACTCCGCGCCGACTGATCGATCCTCTGCCAAAACGCGACGTTCACGCCATTGTCTCTCTTAGACGTCTCACTGGGGCGCCGCGCTGAGCGCCGCACCCGGGCTACAAGCTTACGCGTCTATTCGTTCTTGTCCGGCAGATGCCGGTCGACCAGACCGTCCAATCCGAAATCGCCGATCCGCACATATTCCAGGCGGTCGTAATCGGCGAACAACTGGACTTCGATCGTACTATCCGTGACCGATGCGACAACGCCGACGGGCAAACCCGGCGGGAACGCACCGCCGTCACCCGAGGTGACGATACGTTCGGATGGCGTGACGCGCGTACCCGGCGTCACAAACACCAAGCGCGGCCGATTGACGTTGCCGCCGACCAGCAGGGCGCGGGCGCGCGCCGATTCCAGCATGACCGGCACGCGGCTGCTGACATCGGTCAGCAACAGCACGCGCGACGCATGGCTGGACACATCCGCAACGCGGCCGATGAAGCCGGAATCGCCGAGCACCGCTTGGCCCTTGCGTACGCCGTGGGTTGAACCCGCATTCAAGACGATGGAATTGCCGTAGGTGCCGCGTGCCGAGGCAATGACGCGGGCCGAGATATAACTGGCCTGGGCTTCGGGCACGACTTGAAGCAATTTCGACAACGCCACATTGTCGGCCTGCAGCTTGCGCGCCGCCGTCTGCCACTGCAGCAGCCGCGCGTTTTCTTCACGCAGCTTTTCGTTCTCGGCACGCATGTCGATGGCGGCATTGGCGCCGTCCACCATATTGGACATGGTCTGGATCGGGCGCGACAAGGCACCCAGGATAGGAGCCGCGACATTGATCACTTCGCCGCGCATCTTATCGACGATCACGGTATCGATCTTGCCGACCAGCATGAGGCCGAACGCGGCCACGATGAGGCCGAGATAGGTGAACCTCTGCACGAGGCTCTTCAGCGGCTGCGCGATGCGCAGAATTGTGCTCGGACGCTGGTCCATTCTTGCTCCAGCGACGCCCTACACGGACGAGGAAACAGAACCCCGGAAAGGTTCGGCGACTAATTCCCCCTGCCCGACGCGCGTCGGGTGATCAATACATCGTCGTCAGGACGTGACGCAGCTTCTTCATTTCCTCAAGCACGCGTCCCGTCCCCAGCGCCACGCAGGACAACGGGTTGTCGGCGATCGACACCGGCAATCCGGTTGCGTAACGCAATACGTAATCCATGTTGCTCAGCAGCGCGCCGCCGCCCGTCAGAACGATGCCCTTGTCGACGATATCGGCGGCAAGTTCCGGCGCCGTGTGTTCAAGGGCGGATTTCACCGCCTCGATGATCTGGCTCACGGGTTCGGCGAGGCTCTCGGCGATCTGGCGTTCGCTGATCGTCAATTCCTTCGGCACACCGTTCATCAGATCGCGGCCTTTGATCTCCATGGTGCGGCCCTCGCCCTCTTCGGGCGGGCAGGCGGAACCGATCTCTTCCTTGATGCGCTCGGCCGAGGATTCGCCGACCAGCAGGTTATGATTGCGGCGGATATAGGCGATGATGGCGTCGTTCATCTTGTCGCCGCCGATACGCACCGACTGCGCATAAACGATACCGCCCAACGACAACACGGCGACCTCGGTCGTGCCGCCACCGATATCGACAACCATCGAACCCGTCGGCTCGGTCACCGGCAAGCCGGCGCCGATCGCAGCCGCCATCGGCTCTTCGATCAGAAACACGCGGCGTGCGCCGGCGGCTTCAGCCGATTCCTGAATGGCGCGGCGTTCGACCGCGGTGGAACCCGACGGCACGCAGATCACCACGAGGGGCGCTGCGAACGAACGACGGTTATGCACCTTGCGGATGAAGTATTTGATCATGTCCTCGGCGATTTCGAAATCGGCGATGACGCCGTCGCGCAAAGGACGAATGGCTTGGATATAGCCGGGCGTGCGGCCCAGCATCTGCTTGGCCTCCTCGCCGACCGCGAGCACCTGTTTCTTGCCCTTGTGTTCGGCAATAGCGACCACCGACGGCTCGTTCAGGACGATGTTCTTGCCCTTCACGTAAACCAGAGTGTTGGCGGTCCCAAGGTCGATGGCCATGTCGGCCGAGAGAAAACCGAAAACGCGAGAGAGCATGTATTCTCACAATCCATCAGTCGTTGTCCGCCGGCGGGTCCGCATCCGTACCCGATCCAGCATTCCCCAGGCCTGGATCGGCAGACTCCTCGTCTGCCGATCCCGCCCGACTAAACTCGTCTTCGTCCGTCCCCGGTCATGCGGAGAGGGCGGACGGCGCTGTCTTTTGCCGCTTCACCAGCAGCTTGTTCAGCGCGTTCACATAAGCCTTGGTCGACGCCACCATTGTGTCGGTGTCGGCGCCTTGGCCGTTCACGGATTTGCCGTTCTCTTCCAGACGTACCGTGACTTCGGCCTGGGCATCGGTGCCCTGGGTCACGGCATGCACCTGGTAGAGCTGCAAGTTAGCTTTATGCGGCACCAGCGCCTTGACGGCGTTGAAGGCCGCATCGATCGGTCCGTCGCCGACAGCACTGGCGCGCTTCACCTCGCCATCGATCTCCAATTCCAATTCGGCCTTGGGGTTGCGATGGTTGGTGCCGCACAGCACTTCGAACGACACGACCTTGATACGATCGTTGGTGCGCACGACGGTATCGTCGACCAAGGCCGCGATATCTTCGTCGAACACGTCTTTTTTCAGATCGGCGAGATCCTTGAAGCGCTTGAAAGCGTCGTTCAACGCATTGTCGCCGAGGTCGTAGCCCAAATCCTTCAGCTTCTCACGGAAGGCATGACGGCCCGAGTGTTTACCCAAAACCAGTTTCGATTCCGTTAAGCCGACCGATTCCGGCGTCATGATCTCGTAGGTCTGGGAATTCTTCAGCATACCATCTTGGTGGATGCCCGATTCATGCGCGAAGGCGTTGGCGCCGACGATCGCCTTGTTGGGCTGCACCACGAAACCGGTCGTGCCGGACACCAAGCGCGAGGCCTTGGTGATGTGCTCGGTTTTGACGTTGCTGACGTAAGGCAAATAGTCCTGGCGCGTCTTCAACGCCATCACGATCTCTTCCATCGCCGCGTTGCCGGCACGTTCGCCGAGCCCGTTGATCGTGCATTCGACCTGACGCGCACCGGCCTTCACAGCAGCCAATGAATTCGCGACAGCCAAGCCCAGATCGTTGTGGCAATGCACCGAGATGATGGCCTTGTCGATGTTCGGTACGCGGTTCTTCAACATCGTGATGAGGGCGGCGAACTCTTCCGGGATCGCATAGCCGACGGTGTCCGGAATATTAATTGTCGTCGCACCCGCACGGATCGCCGCTTCGACGCAACGGCACAAGAAATCGTGCTCGGTGCGCGAACCGTCTTCCGGCGACCATTCGATATCGTCGGTGAACTTGCGGGCATAGGTGATGCTGTCGATCAGCAGGTTATAAACCTGCTCCGGCTCCATCTGCAGCTTGTAC
Organism: Rhodospirillaceae bacterium; assembly: GCA_947467145.1. Taxonomy (GTDB): domain Bacteria; phylum Pseudomonadota; class Alphaproteobacteria; order Rhodospirillales; family UBA2165; genus CANIGJ01. Next base: position 15,497 of record CANIGJ010000011.1, read on the forward strand.
TTCATGTGCAGCGGGCTGGTGGACAGGAACGTGTGGATGCGGCCGCGCTTCGCCGGCTTCAACGCATCGGCCGCGCGTTCAATGTCCGCATGGCTGGCGCGTGCTAAACCGCACACGGTCGAATTCTTGACGAGCTTGGCGATCTCGTTGACCGCTTCGAAGTCGCCGGGCGAGGCAATCGGAAAGCCGGCTTCGATCACGTCGACGCCCATCTCTTCGAGGACTTCGGCGATGCGCAGCTTTTCGTGCAGGTTCATGGATGCGCCTGGCGACTGTTCGCCGTCGCGCATGGTGGTATCGAAAATGATGACTCGATTGGAGTCGGACATGGTGCTCATTGGAATAGACCTCTGGTCATAGAATTGACGACATAGGCGAAATCATTCCCCCAAATGCGCGCGAGGTATCCCGCGGCCCGCATTCAGGGGTGCCTAAGTCGAAGGGTCCGACCAGCCAGAGCGCCGATGGTAACGCCGCCAATGACGCAAACGCGGAATGCCATGCCCGTCAGGGCACGCGTCTCGCGCTTTTCCATCGTCATCAACTGCCACGCCATTGACGTGAACCCGTTTGAGGTGAGCACCAGTGGTAAAACTATTTAGCATCAAATAGTTCACCAAACTTTACGATCCAACTCCTGAGCTGAGCGTTGCCTGTGCCAACAAGAGTAGATCGTATGAGAACGACAATAGCCGCAATCCTGCGGCAATACGACTGGAAAAATGAGGATTTGAGCGAAAAAACCAAACTTTTTCCGCTCACTAACTCCGTACGTAGGTAATAACTACGTACGGAGTTAAGAGGGTTTCAGGGCCTTAAGCGCGAAACTACGTATGTAGATATCGGCTAGTATTTAGCCCGAGGTCTTATTGCGATCGACCAGCTTGTTCTTAGCGATCCACGGCATCATGTCGCGCAGCTTCTGGCCGACCTTTTCGATGTCGTGGGCGGCGCCGGCCTTACGCTGAGCCTTGAACGCCGGTGCGCCGGCCTTGTTCTCAAGCATCCAGTCGCGGGTGAATTTGCCGTTCTGGATGTCCTTCAGGACCTCCTTCATGCGCTGCTTCACGCCAGCGTCGATGATGCGCGGGCCGGTGACATAATCGCCGTATTCCGCGGTGTTGGAGATCGAATAACGCATGTTGGCGATGCCGCCCTCATAGATCAGGTCGACGATCAGCTTCACCTCGTGCAAGCATTCGAAATAGGCCATTTCCGGCGCATAACCGGCTTCGACCAGGGTTTCGTAGCCGGCCATGATGAGCTGGGTCAGGCCGCCGCACAGCACGGTCTGCTCGCCGAACAGGTCGGTTTCGCACTCTTCCTGGAAGGTCGTCTCGATGATGCCCGAGCGGCCGCCGCCGATGGCGCTGCCGTAGGACAGGGCCACTTCGAGGGCCGAGCCCGAGGCGTTGTTGTTAACGGCCACGAGGCAGGGCACGCCGCCGCCGCGCGCGAATTCGGAGCGGACCGTGTGGCCCGGGCCCTTCGGCGCGATCATGAACACGTCGACGCCCTGCGGCGGCTCAATCAGGCCGAAATGGATGGTCAGGCCGTGCGCGAAGGCAATGGCGGCGCCGTTGCGCAGATTGCCTTTGATATGATTGGCATAGAGGTCGGGCTGCGTTTCGTCGGGCGCCAGCACCATTAGGACGTCGGCCCATTTGGCCGCGTCGGCGACTTCCATGACCTTCAGCTTCTCGGCTTCGGCCTTGGCGACCGAGCCCGAACCCTGGCGCAGCGCCACGGCGATTTCCTTCACGCCGCTATCGCGCAGGTTCAGCGCATGGGCATGGCCCTGGCTGCCGTAGCCGACAATGGCCACCTTCTTGGTTTTGATCAGGTTGATGTCGGCGTCGCGATCGTAATAAACGCGCATAATAGATATCCTCGGCTGGTTATTTCTTCACATCGAGCGGCGAATTTGCGGCCCGTTTACATTCCCGCATCGCCGCGCGCAATGGCGACGATTCCCGTCCGCGAAATATCGGCCAGGCCGAGCGGACGCATGAGTTCAATGAACGCATTCAGTTTTTCGCTCGATCCGGTGATTTCGAACACGAACGAGCGGTTGGTGGAATCGACGACCTGGGCGCGGAAAATGTCGGCCACGCGTAGCGCTTCGACGCGCGCCTCGCCGGACCCGACCACTTTGATCAGGCCCATTTCGCGTTGCACGGACGGCCCATCGGCGGTCAGGTTCGCGACCTTGCGCACCGGCACGAGACGATCCAACTGCGCGCGGATCTGTTCGATGATCTGCGGCGTGCCGGACGTCACAACCGTGATCTTGGACAGATGCTCACCGCCGTCGACCTCGGACACGGTCAGGCTTTCGATGTTGTAGCCGCGCCCGGAAAACAATCCGACGACGCGATGCAACACGCCCGCCTCGTTATCGACGAGAACGGAGAAGGTGTGCTCCTGCGCGTCCGCGTTCTTCGCCGACGCGGATGTCTTCGAGTTGCCTTGCGGCGCCTTGTTGGTTTTGTCGTACGCGCTGTCGGGCGCGCGCGGGCTACTGCGACGTCTATCGGCCATAATTCGTTACGCCATCACGTTGTTGCGGTCGTCCATTTTCTTGAGCTTCTGATTCGGCCCAAGCACGATTTCGTTATGCGGCGCGCCCGACGGAATCATCGGGAACACATTCTCACGCCGATCGACGACCATGTTGACGAACACCGGACCCGGCGTCGCCAGCATCTTGGCGAGCGTCGCATCAACGTCGGCGACATCGTCGCAATAGATCGCGGTGAAGCCGAAGGCCTCGGCGAGCTTGATGTAATCCGCGCGGTTGGCGAGATCGCATTCCGATTCATGATTGGAATGGAACAGCTCCTGCCACTGGCGGATCATGCCGAGACGATCGTTGTTCAGATTGAGGATCTTCACCGGCAGCTTGTAGCGCGAGATGGTCGCCATCTCCTGCACGTTCATCAGCAGCGAGCCTTCGGACGTGACGCACACCACTGTCGATTCCGGATGCGCCACCTGCACGCCCATGGCCGCCGGCACGCCATAGCCCATGGTGCCAAGCCCGCCCGAGGTCATCCAGCGGTTGGGTTCTTCGAAGCGGATGTACTGCGCGGTCCACATCTGATGCTGACCGACGTCGGTCGTCACATAGTAGTCCGTACCCTTCAGCGCGTTCTGCAAACGCACCAAGGCATGCTGTGGCTTGATGAAATCCTTCTTCGGCTGATCGAAGCCGAGGCAATCGATGCTGCGCCACTCCTCGATCTGCTTCCACCAAGCTTTGAGCGCCTTGGCATCGGCGGCTTTCTTTTTCTTCTTCCACAGCTTGATGATCGCGGCCAAGGCAAGGCCCGCATCGGCGATGATGGGGATATCGACCTGGACGTTCTTGTTGATCGACGACGGATCGATATCGATATGCACCTTCTTAGCATGCGGCGCGAAGGCATCGACCTTGCCGGTCACACGATCGTCGAAGCGCGCACCGACGTTAAACATCACGTCGCAATCGTGCATCGTCAGGTTCGCTTCGTAGGTGCCGTGCATGCCGGGCATGCCGATCCACTGCTTGTCGGCAGCCGGGAACGCACCCAGCGCCATCAGGGTCGTCGTGCACGGATAACCCGTGAGATGCACCAGCTCGGCCAGCAGCTTCGAAGCTTCGGGCCCCGAATTGATGATGCCGCCTCCGGCATAGATGATCGGCTTCTTCGCCGACGCCAGCAGTTCGACGGCTTCTTCGATCTTCGCCATATCGGGCTCGATACGCGGCACATAATTGCGCGGCGTCACATTCTCCGGACCCATGTAAGGACCCATGCCGAGAATGACGTCTTTGGGAATGTCCACGAGCACGGGACCGGGGCGGCCATGCGTCGCCACATAAAACGCCTCGTGCAGCACGCGCGCGAGATCATTGGCCGAGCGCACGAGATAATTATGTTTGGTGGCGGCGCGTGTGATACCGGTGGTGTCGGCTTCCTGGAACGCATCGTTGCCGATGAGCGTGCTGACCACCTGCCCGGTGATCACCACCAGCGGGATCGAATCCATCATCGCATCGACCAGACCGGTCACCGTGTTGGTCGCACCGGGACCCGAAGTCACCAGGACCACGCCCGGCTTGCCGGTGGAGCGCGCATAACCTTCGGCGGCATGCATGGCGCCCTGCTCGTGGCCCACCAGGATGTGGCGCAGGCGGTTCTGCAGATAGAGGCGATCGTAGAGCGGCAAGGTGACACCGCCCGGATAGCCGAAAATGACGTCGACGTCCTGATCGGCCAGGGCCTTCAGGATGATATCGCCGCCTATGAATTGCTGTTCGGCCATCATACGACTCCAAATCTTCCGCAGTTTTCCGGGCTTTTCCGGCGAGAAGGCGCGGAACCTACCGGCTTAAATGTGCGTGGTCAACATGAAATCGCGAATTTTCGGAAAGATTTCACTGGCCAGACTTTCCGAAAATTGCGCATTTACCCGCTCGGCCGACACGATTTGGGTGCGAAACCAGGTCGATTGGCGCTTGGCGAAGTGCCGGGTGGCAAGCTTGGCGGCCTTGGCGGCCTCGGCGAGCGCGATTTCGCCCGCCAGATGGTGCAGCAGTTCGGGCACACCCAGCGCCTTCATGGCCGGCAGGATGGGATCGAGGTTGAGGGCTGCCAGCGCCCTCGCCTCGTCCAGCCCACCGTGGGCCAGCATGGCATCGAAGCGCGCATCGCAGGCCGCGTTCAGGGCATCGCGTGGCGGTTCGAGCACGATGGTGAAGAAGGCGGCATCCGGCACCGGCGACAGCGCGGGTTCGCTTTGCCAAGCGGTCAAGGTGCGACCCGTGGCCAGCCAGACCTCGTAGGCGCGCGTCACGCGCTGGGTGTCGCTGACGCGCAGGCGCGCCGCAGCCACGGGATCGATGGTGGCCAGCTCGGCGTGGAAGGCTGCCGGGCCTAGTTGCGTATGCCGCGCCATCGCATCGTTGCGCACGCCCGACGGCACCACCGGCATGGTGCTCAGACCCTCGGTCAGCGCCTTGATGTAAAAGCCGGTGCCGCCGACCAGGATCGGCAGACGGCCCGCCGTCCAGGCCTCGCCAATGGCCGCCGCCGCCAACGTGGCCCATTGGCCGGCCGAGCAACGCTCCGCCGCACTCATGACGCCGTAGAGCCGATGTGGGACCAGAGCCTCGTCCGCCGCGCTGGGCCGCGCCGTCAGCACCGACAATTCGCGGTAGACCTGCATGGAATCGGCATTGATCACCGTGCCGGCGAATTCGCGCGCGCATGCGAGGGCGAGACCGGATTTCCCGCTCGCGGTTGGACCAGCGATGATGAGGACGGGTTGCATGGTTGAAGCCGGGATGCCTAGAGTCCGGGCAATATAACGAGGGGGCGAAACAATGAAAGCAGTGCTGTTCGACACATTCGGCGGACCCGAGGTTCTGCAGGTGCGCGATATCCCCGAACCGGTGCCCGCCGAGGGCGAGGTCCTGGTCGAGATCCATTCCAGCAGCATCAATCCGGCCGATTGCCATGTGCGCCGCGGTGCCCGCCAGAACATCGTCGAGACGAAATTCCCGATCCGCCTGGGCCGCGATATCTCCGGCATCGTCAAGAAGGTCGGCGCCGGTGTCACCGATCTGAAGGTCGGCGACGCAGTCTTCGCCGTCACCGAGCAGGGCAAAGACGGCGCCAATGCCGAAGCCATCACCATCAAGGCCAGCATCTGCGCGAAGAAGCCTGATTTCCTGAGCCATAACGAAGCCGCCGCCCTTGCCCTCATCGGTCTCACCGCGCTGGTGTCGATCGAAGACACCATCAAGCTCAAGAAGGGCGAAAGCATTCTGATCCAGGGCGGCGCCGGCGGCGTCGGCGGCTATGCCGTGCCGCTCTGCAAACATATCGGCGCGAAGGTCTATGCGACGGCCAGCGCCAACAACCACGATTACCTCAAATCGCTCGGCGCCGATGTCGTCATCGATTACAACAAGGACGACTTCACCAAGATCGCAACCAACATGGATGCGGTGTTCGACACGGTCGGCGGCAAGGTGCAGTCGCGCAGTTTCGACTCGCTGAAAGTCGGCGGACGTCTCGCCTGGGTCGCGGCCGGCGAAGCCGATTTCAAGGTGCCCGAGGGCAAGATCATCGTGCGACCCAACGTCGCGCGCGACCGCCCGCATCTCGAGCGTATCGCCGAGCTGGCCAAATCCGGTGCGATCAAGGCGCCGCCGATGCAGGTCCTGAAGCTCGAGGATATCCGCAAGGCGCACGAATTGAGCGAAAGCCGCCACGTGCGTGGTAAACTGGTGATCCAAGTACGTTAAAGAGGAGGACGCAGCATGCAGACCTTCACCATCACGCCGGACCTTGAAGCCCATTTGATGAAGCGCCGCGGCATGGTGCATCCGTTCCAGCGCCTCGACGCGGCGAAAAGCGCGTTCATCGTCGTCGACATGCAGAAATATTTCATGACCAACGGCGAGCCCGGCTGCACGCCGCCGGCACGCGACATCGTGCCCAACATCAACCGCCTCGCCGCCGAAATGCGCGCACGCGGCGGCCTGGTCGTGTGGATCCAGACCGAAGCCAAAGCCGAAACGCCGGTCGATTGGGCGAACCTGTATGAATCCTACACGCCGGAAGCCAAAGCCAAGCGTCAGAGCAATCTCGGCAAAAACGGTTCGGGCTTTCCGCTGTGGGATGCGCTCAAGGTCGAGGCCGGTGACGAGACCGTCATCAAGACGCGCTATAGCGCCTTCATCCAAGGTTCGTCCAACCTCGACGCGGTGCTGAAGAAACATGGCATCGATACCATCCTGATCGGCGGCACGGTGACGAATGTGTGCTGCGAATCCACCGCGCGCGACGGCATGATGCTCGGCTATCGCACGGTGATGGTCGCCGATTGCAACGCTGCGTCGAACCAGGAAAACCACCAAAGTTCCCTCGCCGGTTTCCTCTCCATCTTCGGCGATGTGCAGACGACCGACCAGACCATCGCGAATTTGGCCAAAAATTCGAAGAAGGTCGCAGCGGAATAAACCGCGCGGTTCGTATCGACATTTATCGACATCGATAGGCCAAAATCGACATTTATCGACATTTCGTGTCGAGAAATGTCGGCGGCCGGTCACGCGCCAAGCCGCCTTTGTTCAGCCGTGCGGTGGATTTGCCTATCCGTTAAACGCGATATCGACATCGATATTGTCTCGCCCCAAAACTAGAGGCGCGAGATAGGCAGGCGACGGGCGAAATTCAAGCCTTCACTTCAGCGGCAGCGAGACCATCCCGTCGGCGAGCTTCGGTTCGAACCAGGTGCTCTTGGGCGGCATGACCGCTTCGTCGTCGGCGACGGCGCGCAGATCGGCGATCGACGTCGCGAACAACGCAAACGCCACCGCACCCTTGCCGCTATCGACGCGCTTTTCCAGTTCCGCCATGCCGCGAATACCGCCGACGAAATCGATGCGCGGATCAACGCGCGGATCGCCGATGCCGAGGATGGGACCCAGCAGGTTGTCCTGCAGCAAGCTGACATCGAGACGCGCGACCGGCGACAGGTTTGCCGCTGGCGCGGTCTTAAAGGCCAACGAATACCACTTGCCGCCGAGATACATGCCGAAGGTGCGGGCCTGAATCGGCTTGGCAGCACTCGATGCCGGCGTAATCGTGAATGTTGCTTCGAGCTTTTTGACGAACGCATCCGGCGTGAGGCCGTTCAGGTCCTTCACGACGCGATTGTAATCGTAGATGCGGACTTCATCGCCCGGGAAGCTGACGATCAGGAACGAGTTATACAGCTCGTCGCCGCGATGGTTCGGGTTCGCATCGCGCTGCGCTTTGCGCACGCGCGCTGCCGCCGCCGAACGATGGTGCCCATCGGCGATATAGATGACGCCGAGCGCTTGGAACGCATCGGTCACCGCACCGCACGCGGCCGGATCGGACACGACCCAGAGCGAATGTTTGGTGCCGCCCGGACCGGCGACGGCATAAGCCGGCGGGGTCGCGGTGGCCGCATCGATGACGCGCTTCAATGCGGGATGCGGCTCGTGGAAGCAGAAGACGGGTCCCGTATGGCCCTCGACCGCCAGAATCTGCGCGACACGATCGTCTTCCTTATCGGGACGGGTATGTTCGTGGCGGCGGATCAGGTTGGCTTCGTAGGCATCGACCGAACCGGCGGCAACGATGCCGGTCTGCACATGCGCGCCCATCTCGGCGCGATAGACGTAATAGCACGGCCCCGCGTCGCGCTTGATCGTACCGGCGGCGAGGAAGGCATGCATGTTCTCGGCCGCCTTGGCATAGACCTCAGGCGCATGCACATCGGTGCCGGCCGGCAGATCGATCTCGGGCTTGGAGATATGCAGGAAGCTCCATTTCTTGCCGGCGGCCAGCGCCCGCGCCTCGTCGCTGTCGAGCACGTCATAGGGCGGAGCGGCAACTTCGGCTGCCAGTTGGGGAACAGGGCGCAGCCCCGCGAAGGGGCGGACGATTTGACCGGTCATCGGATACTTTCGATTTTGTGTGGGGTTAGCCGATCTGCAAGGCGACGAAGCGCAGGCCGCCCTGGCCTTCGACGAGCAGAAGCACGGACTTACGATTGCGCTCGCGCGCCTCGTCCACCTTCTTCTTCACGTCGCCGGGCGCGTGCACCTCTTCCTGGCTGATCTCGACGATCACGTCGCCGGGCTTCAGGCCTTTTTCAGCTGCCACGCCGTCGGTCTCGACCGTGGTGATCAACACACCCTTGGTCGTGTCCTTGAGCTTGTATTTGGTGCGTGCCTTACCGTCGAGGGTGGCGACGCTGAGCCCCAAGCCCTTGATCGCCAGTTCTTCACCCTTGTCGCCCGGCGTATCGGAGCCGGAATCGTTGAGCGAGGCGACCTCTTCCTGCAACTCGCCGACATTGACCTTGGTCTTCTCGCGTTTGCCGTCGCGCCAATATTCGACATCGACGTCGCGGCCGATCTCGGTCTCGGCGACTAGGCGCGGCAAAGTCGTCATGTTGGTGACGTCCTTGTTGTCGAACTTCAACACGACGTCGCCGGATTTGATCTTCGCTTTCTCAGCCGGGCTGCCGTCGGTAACGGAAGCGATGAGCGCACCCTGCGCTTTGCCAAGGCGCAGGCTTTCGGCGATCTCGTCGGTGACGCGCTGGATGCGCACGCCGAGCCAGCCGCGCCGCGCCTTGCCGAATTTCTGCAACTGATCGATGACGTTCTTGGCCGTCGAGGTCGGCACGGCGAAGCCGATACCGATGGAGGCACCGGTCGGCGAATAGATGGCCGTGTTGATGCCGACAACCTCGCCGTTCATGTTGAACAGCGGACCGCCCGAATTGCCGCGATTGATAGCGGCGTCGGTCTGGATGAAATCGTCGTACGGGCCGGACTGGATGTTGCGGCCGCGCGCCGACACGATGCCGGCGGTCACCGAGCCGCCGAAGCCGAAGGGATTGCCGATCGCGAGCACCCAATCGCCGACGCGCGCGGTTTCGGAATCGCCGAACTTCACCGACGGCAGCGCCTGTTTCGATTCGACCTTGAGCACGGCGAGATCGGTTTTCGGATCGCGGCCCAACACGGTGGCGATCAGGCGGGTATCATCCTGCAAGATGACGGTGATTTCCTCGGCGCCGTCGATGACGTGGTTATTGGTGACGACGATGCCCTTGGGATCGATGATGAAGCCGGAGCCCAGCGACGTCGCGCGACGCTGCTGCTGTTGACCCTGCGGACGCGAACGATCGAAGAAGTCGCGGAAGAATTCCTCGAACGGCGAGCCCGGCGGCAGCTGCGGCAGTTCGGCGGCGCCACCGCGCCCGGCCGCGACGACCGACGTCGTCGAGATATTGACGACCGCCGGTAACAACGCCTTCGACAGGTCGGCGAAACTTTCCGGCGTGCCCCGCGCATCGACCGGGATCGCAACCCCCGCCGCAGCGACCAGAACGAAGGATGCAACGACGGCAGACCGCGCCCAGGAGTGTCCCGTGGAGCGCACAAGCCAATTCCTCACCATCAATATTCCCGCCTCAAATAAGGTCCGCCCACGAGGGATACTATCGGATCACACTCTATATGGTGACACTATACAAAACGATTGGGGAAACTTCACCACCGCCGCAGCCCCCAAAAGGGGACAATTTTTCGGACTGCCGGCCCCGGCGGGATTTTAGTGATGCCCTGCCGGGCGGGCAGTCAAAAGTTCAAGACGGCCCAAACCAGGGCGACCCCGGCAACGGCCGCGACCAGCCCGCCGATCCGCAGGTTGTTTTCCGGCTGGTCCAGGGCGCGCGCGATGACGCGCCGCATGGCGGCGGGAAACAGCGCATAAAGGGCACCTTCCAGCGCAATGGCCAGGCCAAGGGCCAAACCCAGCGACGTCAATAGATCGTCCATCGAGCGTACAGCCCGGCGGACGGCCTAGCGCGGTGCAGCCGCCGGGGCGCCGGCGCCCTGACCGCCGATATCGCCGAAGAAGCGGAAGAAGTCGCCGTCCGGCGCGCCGACATAGGTCGTGGTGTCGCCCTTCAACCCTTCGGTCAGCGAACGCATCGAATCCCAGAAGAAGTAGAAATCGGGATCCTGGCCATACGCCTGGTTGTAGATGCGCTGGGCTTCGCCATCGCCTTCACCGCGCAGTTTCTGACCCGACCGTTGCGCTTCGGCGCGCACGATGGTCGCGCGCCGTTCGGCATCGGTGCGGATACGCTGGGCATCGGCGGCACCCTCGGCACGAATGCCGCGCGCTTCCTGTTCGCGCTGCGTCTGCATGCGGCGCGAAATGGCGAGGCTGTTTTCTTCGGGCAGATCGAGACGACGGATCCGCACGTCGAGCACTTTGACGCCGAATTCGGCGGCCTGCACGGCCGTGCGCTGCGCGATGATCGCCATCAGGCGGCCACGCTCAGGCGTCAGCAGGGTCTGGAACTCGGCATCGCCGAACACCGCACGGATCTGTGCGTTGATGATCTGACCCAGGCGCTGCTCCATGCCGAATTCATTGCTGACGCGGTTGAAGAATTCGAGCGGGTTGACGATCTGGTAACGCGCGAAGGCGTCGACGACGACCTGCTTTTGATCCTTCGTCGGCACTTCTTCGGCGCGGGCGTCGAAATCGAGCACGCGTTTGTCGAAACGCACGACGTCTTCGATCATCGGGAGCTTGAACTGCAGGCCGGCTTCGCTGACGACGCGACGCGGCTCGCCCAGGCGCGTGACCAGCGCCTGTTCGCGTTCCGAGATCGTGAACATGCTGCCGAACAGGCCGAAGACGATGGCCAGGCCAAGGACGCCGAGGGCAATCAGGGCTCCGTTTCTCATCGTTTGGTTCCCATCTGCGGCTGCGGTGCCGGCGCCGGTGTCGGCGCGGCGGGTCTGCGGTTGTTGTTGTTCCTGCTGGTCAGCTCCGGCAGCGGCAGATACGGCACGACGCCCGATCCGCCGGCCGACTTATCGATCAGCACCTTTTCCATGTTGCCCATGACGCCGCGCATGGTTTCGAGATAGATGCGGCGGCGCGTGACGTCCTTGTCGCGCTTGTATTGTTCGAGCACCGACAGAAAGCGCGAGGTATCGCCGGTGGCGAGCGCGATCTTTTCCTGCTTATAGGCTTCGGCTTCGTTGCCGATGCGCGACGATTCGCCTTCGGCCTGCTGCACGACTTCGTTCAAGTACGCCGTCGCTTCATTGATCGCGCGTTCCTTGTCGGCGCGCGCGGCCTGCACGTCGCGGAACGCGTCGAGCACGTTGCCCGGCGGTTCGACCTGTTGCAGGTTGATGTCGGTGATTTCGATACCGGCATTATAGGAATCGAGGATCTGCTGCAGCAGCACGCGCACATCCTGCTGGATCTGCGTGCGGCCCTGCGTACGGGCGAATTCGAAATTGGATTTGCCGACGATTTCGCGCATCGCGGCTTCCGACGCCGCCTTCACGGTCGCTTCCGGATTACGGATGGACAGCGCGAAGCGCTGCGCGTCCTTGATCTTCCAGAAGGTGACGAAGCGGATGTCGATGATGTTTTCATCGCCCGTCAGCATCAGGCTTTCTTCCGGCACGGCGCGGCCCGAGGCGCCACGCGCGCGCACATCGGCTTGCGTGCGCAGGCCGATCTGCACCGCGTTGATGCGCGTCACTTTGGGTGTGAAGACCTGGCCGATGGGGGCCGGGAAATTCCAGTTCAAGCCGGGCTGGGTGCGTTCGTTGAATTTGCCGAATAGCAATTCGACGCCCAACTCATCGGGTTCGACGCGATAAAAGCCGGTGGCGAACCAGACCAGCACCGCCGCCACGCCGAGAATGGCCAGGCGTTTGGCGCCGCCGCCGCCGGACGGCAGGAACTTTTTGACCCGGTTCTGGCTCTTGCGCAGCAGTTCTTCGATGTCGGGTGGCTTCGGTCGCGACGGACCGCCACCGCCCCACGGGCCCTGTCCACCGCCGCCGCCCCAAGGGCCGCCGCGTTGCGTGTTCCAATCCATCGAACATCCTCGCCGGTAAGAAAAGCCGCGAAATCGGGGCTTTCGACTTTTGTTAAGTCCTTGGTTGCCTTATATGACAGCACGCTTTTTCATGCAATTCCAGACTGGCTCCAGACTGGGTGCCGAATATGACAGACATCGCTGAAACGCAAATTTTGGACGCTTTGGCGTCCGTGATCGACAGCGCCTCCGGAATCGACATCGTCGGCGCCGGGATGGTGAGCGGGCTGCGCGTCGAGGGTGGGCATGTCACATTTTCCATCGAAGTCGATCCGGCGCAGGGTGCCGCGCTCGAAACCATGCGCCAGGCGGCCGAAAGCGCGGTGCGCCAGGTCAAAGGGGTCGACAAGGTGACGGCCGTGCTGACTGCGGAACGCAAACCGGCTGCGCCCGCCCCGCATGCCCATGCTCACCCGCATCCGCCGCAATCTAACCCGATGCCGCGCCAGCCGATCGGCCGGCACGCCAACAACCGCAAAATCGAATTGCCCGAGATCAAAGCGATCGTCGCGGTGGCATCCGGTAAGGGCGGCGTCGGCAAATCGACGACTGCCGTGAACCTGGCCCTCGCGATGGCGAAGGACGGCAAACGCATCGGCCTGCTCGATGCCGACATTTACGGCCCGTCCCTGCCCCGCATGATGGGCATCAAAACCAAGCCGACCCAATCCGAAGACGGCAAGATCAATCCGATCGAAGCCTGGGGCATCAAATGCGTCTCGATGGGCATGCTGGTGGCCGAGGAAACGCCGGTGATCTGGCGCGGGCCGATGGCGACGGGTGCGCTGGAACAGCTCATGACCGACGTCGCATGGGGCGAACTCGATGCGCTGGTGATCGACCTGCCGCCGGGCACCGGCGACATTCACCTGACCTTGGTGCAGCGTGTGTCGCTGACCGGCGCGGTGATCGTTTCGACGCCGCAGGACATCGCGCTGCTCGATGCGCGCAAAGGCCTTAATATGTTCAAGAAGGTCGAGGTGCCGGTGTTCGGCATCGTCGAGAACATGAGCTATTTCATCGCGCCGGATACCGGCAAGCGTTACGACATTTTCGGTCATGGCGGCGCGGAACGCGAAGCCGAACGGCTCGGTGTGCCGTTCCTCGGCGGCGTTCCCCTCGATATGACCATACGTGAAACTTCCGATGACGGGCGACCGATCGTCGCCACGGACCCCCAAGGCGTATATGCGCAAACCTATGGGGCAATTGCGGAGAAAGTGTGGCAGGCGATCAAGATCGCCCAGGCCACGCCTAAGGCCGCTCAATAAGATAATGAGCGATATCGCCGCCGCCTTCGGTCAGATCCCCGCCAACCTGCGCGGTATTCTGCTGATGCTGCTGTCGGCGCTGATGTATGCCTTCATGATCGTCATCGTGCGGCTGGTCTCGGCCGATATCCACCCGGCCGAGATCGTGTTCTTCCGTCTGTTCGGCGGCCTGGTGGTGATGCTCCCGGCCTTCTGGGCGGGCGGGCTCAAATCCATGAAGACCACGCATTACGGCCGCTATACCTATCGCGCCGCGCTGCAAGGTGGTGCGATGGTCTGCTATTACGCCGGCCTCGCCATCCTGCCGCTCGCCGCCGGTGTCAGCCTGTACCAACTGACCTCGATCTTCATCTCGGTGCTGGCCATCGTGTTCCTGCGCGAACCCAGCCGGTGGCAGCGCTGGCTCGCCGTGTTGCTGGGCATTTCGGGGGCACTCGTCGTCATCCAGCCTTGCGCCGAAGCGCCGTGGGTCGCCATCGGCTCGTGCCTCGACGGCTGGAATATCGGAGCCCTGTTCGTCGTCACCAGCTGCGCGCTTTATGCGACCTATCAGGTCGACGCCAAGGTGCTGTCGCGCACCGAGCCCGTGAACCTGATCGTGTTCTGGACCATGGTGCTGTCCGCACCGATGGCGCTCGCCGTTGCGGTGTTCTTCTGGACCTGGCCGACGCCGATGCAGCTGGTGTGGCTGTTCCTGATCGGTGCCACCGGCACCTTGGGCAATTGGGCGATGACGCAGGCCTATAAGATCGGCGAGATGACGGTGACCGCGCCGGTCGCCTATTCGCAGATCGTCTGGACCGCGGCGCTCGCCTGGGCGGTGTTCGACCAGTATCCGACGCATTGGACCTGGATTGGGGCGGCCATGATCGTGACGGCGGGTATCCTGCTCACGCAGATGGAAGGCAAGAAGAAGACCGGTTAGACTGGTCTCGTCATACAACACGGAGGCAGACATGAAGATCGTGCAAGGCGACGAACTGCAATGGGAACGCGGGCTCGAATATCGCGGCGGCATTTTTCATTTCCGCCGCTTGATGGAGGGCGAACCCGGCACCATCGACAATTTCCAGCTCTCGCTCGGCAAAATGAGCGGCGAATTCTTCTCGCCGCGCCACCGTCATAATTTCGAGCAGATCCGCATCCAGATCAAAGGCACGCTCAATTACGCGCGCGACGGCAAGATGACCGAAGGCATCGTCGGCTATTTCCCCGAAGGCATGGCCTACGGCCCGCAAAGCCAGGACCCCGATAGCGAACCCTGGGGTGCCGTGCTGCAGTTCGGCGGCGCATCAGGCAGCGGATATCTTTCCCGCGACGAAGTGAAAGCCGGCATGGGCGAGCTATCGAAAGTCGGCACGTTTTCGGGCGGCATCTTCCGGCGCAATCCGGGCGAGCCGGGTAAGAAGAACCTCGACGGTTATCAAGCGATCTGGGAACACAAGAACGGCAAGGCGATGGTGTATCCCAAGCCGCGTTACAATCATCCGGTGCTGATGGATCCCGCCAATTTCGCCTGGGTCGAAACCGAGACGAAGGGTGTCTCCGAAAAACTGCTCGGCATCTATTCGGAGCGCCGCGTCGAGATCGCGGTGACGAAGATCGACGCGGGCGCGTCATTCACGTGCGCAGCGCCGACGGTGTTCCTGACGCAATCGGGCAAAGGCACGGTGGCCAATCAGCCGTTACGCGAATTCACCACGGTGTGGGTGGCGCGCGGCGATCGCGTCACGTTCAAGGCCGATGAAACGGTGGAGCTGCTGCGCATGGGCCTGCCGGATCTGACGGGTCTCGACGGCGCGAAGCGGCATACATTCGCCCAAGCGGCCGAATAGCAGGGCGTTACAACAGCCCCTCGCGCATCAGGAACAGCTTCAGCTCGACCAGTCGCAGCGGCGGGATATGGCTCGGCAGGCGCATGGGCATGCCGACCAGCGAAACCGGCTGCCAGCCGTGTTCCAGTTTGCGCATTGCCCAGAAACCGCGCCACGCCGACACCCGGCCGAACCGTTCCCACACCGCTTTCGTCACACCGGGATGGAACCACGCGTCTTTACGCCGATCATGGACATAATCCGTCGTCGGTAAACGCACCGCGAATGAGGAATCGCATTCATCTTCCTGCAGTTCGAGATCGTCGCCGCAGATGACGCCGCCGACACGCACGAGCGCGATGGCGTTGGTGATATCGTCCGCGATCGCGCCATAGGTATGGTCGCCATCGATATAGACGACGTCGAACGAGGCCCACGGCAGCGTCGGCAAAATGACCTCGCTGCGCCCGCGATGGATATCCAGCACGACGCCCGGCGCCATGAACGTCATATTGTGACGGAACATATCGTAGGCATGATCGCCCTTGAGCGTGTCCTCGATCAGCGAGGACCACCCCTGCTCGTTGGTGTCCGCGTCGTAATAGGATTCCCACGCATCGACACAGGCGAGGTGGCTCTGTTCGCCACAATAAAGCGCAATGGCATCAGCCCACGTCAATGCGGAGGCGCCGCACCACGAGCCGATTTCCAGAAGATCGATGGAAGCGCCAGGCCGGTCCTGCGCAAAACGCCAGATCAGACCCATCATATAGATCAGGCGGACCGGATCCGTTGTTGCCCCATAGACGCCGTCTAGGTTCGGGCGTCCATCCAATGCGTCCCCTAAACCTCGCGGCCGAGGGTCGCCATCAGTTCACGCCATTCACGCAGGGAAAGTCCGCTCGCTTTCTGATCGACCTGTTCGCCGGCGATCAGACGTTTGACCACACTCAGGCCCTTGGCCGACAGGTGCGCCGCACCCATGCGATAATCCTCGAACGCCGAGGCCGTGAGCGGCACCCAACGTTTCAGGGTTTCCATCATCGCATCGGCGTAGACGCGGATTTCGTACTGCGCATGCGCGTCGGCGCGCAAAGATAGGAAGTGCATCAGGTTATGCAGGTCGACCTTCCAATACCATTGCGTATAGGTATTGAGGGTGAGGTTCATGCGCGCGAGTTCGCGCGCGAGACCTGAGCGGGATTCGTCGGTCACCTTGCCGCCTTCGTCCTCGTTCAACATCCAGGCATAGTTGCCGTAAGTCTGTTCGGCGTCGGCGCGCAGGATGTCGAGCACGCGTTTGGCTTCGTCGCCTTCGAGCACGTCGCCGCGGCCCTGGCGGTTGTTCTGCGACTGCGCGGCCAGTTGTTCGGGCGCCGGGATGTAATATTCCTTATCGAGCACCGAGTAGCGCGCCGAATATTCGTTCACATTGGCGGTGCGATGACGGATCCACTGGCGCGCGACGAAGATCGGCAGCTTCACGTGATATTTGATCTCGCACATCTCGAACGGCGTCGTATGGCGATGGCGCATGAGATAATTGATCAGCCCGGCATCGTCGGACACGCGCTTGGTGCCCTTGCCGTAGGAGACGCGCGCGGCCTGCACCACGGCGGCATCGTCACCCATATAATCGATTACCCTCACGAAGCCGTGATCGAGCACGGTCAACGGCTCGTACAGCAGCTCTTCGAGCGCCGGGACGGTGGCACGGCGGGTTTCGGCCCGGGCGGATTTGGCCGCATCGATTTCGGCGCGTTGTTCGGGAGTTACGGTCATGATCGATCCGGCTTATCCGATTCCTCGGAGGGGCGGCAACGCCTCTTTGGCCTCCGCAATTTTTTGTTCCTTTTGCGCCTCTTTCCACACCGCCCAGGGGGGACTATATTAACTGCGTCGGGTAACCGACTATGGCGATAAACGCTTTGCAGAATAAGCGTTACGGACCCGGGGGCAGTGCCCGGCGCCTCCACCAATCTGTTTAACCCTTTGGAAACAGAGGGTTTTATGGGGGCGAAACAGGATCGACGTGCGTAGTAAAGGCATGGTTTTCGCTCGGCATGATACCACCGTCATCGGGTCATTTTTACAAATGCCAACGACAATGAGGCATTTGCTGTCGCAGCCTAACGGCTGAGATAACGGGGTTCGGGGGGCACCTGGCAACAGAAGCCCCCCACTTCTCTCCGGCCCCCGCGGGTTAATGCGGGACCGGCAGCGGACCTGATCAAGAGCCGCGGCAGAGAAGAGGAGAGGCGGAGCGTTTTGAACCGGCGGGGACGTACATGAGCGACGACCGTTATCCGTACGACGAGTGGGTGAACGAGGCGCTGCAAGGCGTCTTGCGCCGCGCGCTGAACACGCTCGCGACCCAGGGCTTCACCGGCGACCATCATCTGTTCATCAGTTTCGACACCAACCATCCCGATGTCAGGATGCCCGGCTTCCTGCGCGCACAATATCCGGACGAGATTACAATCGTATTGCAGCATCAATTCGACGATCTGCAGGTCGACGAGGAATTTTTCCAGGTTTCGCTGTCCTTCAACGGACAGAAGCATCGCCTGAACGTGCCCTTTATCGCGATCCGTTCGTTCGCCGATCCGTCGGTGCATTTCGGCCTGCAGATCAATCAGGCCAATCCGGGCTCGACGCAAGCGCCGACGCCGCCGCGTGGCAGCCGCGGCGCATTGGCCGAGAGCAAGATGCGCACTGCCTTGGCCGAAACCAAATCCGACGGCAAACAAGCGCCGGCGACGCAACCGGCCGACGGCGACGTGCCGGCCGTCAAGACAGCCGGATCGGGCAATCGTGATCGCGGCACTTCTACCCCGGCCGGCGCCGAAGTCATTACGCTCGACGCGTTCAGGAAGAAATAGGGCCTACCAGCCGCCGCTCGACAGCCACTCCTCGAGCAGCTCCATCTTCTCGACGCCGAAAAACGGCTCGTCCTCATCGACGATGAAGGTCGGCGAGCCGAAAACGCCCTTTTCCATCGACAGATCCACGGCAGCGCGCAGCGCTTTGTCGCCCTCACCGCCGGTGGCCATCGCCGCCAATGCGGCATCGCGGTCCGCGCCGAAACGAGCAGCAATATCAGCTACGATGTCCGGCACGCCAATATCGGCGGCTTCTTGCCAATAGGCGTGCAACGCCGCGCGCGCGAAGGATTGGGCGCGCGCTTCGTCCTGCCCCTTCAGCCAATGAAAGCAACGCCCGGCCGGCAACGGGCTGGCCGGTTTTCCTTGGCGGTTGATCGTGATGCCATGGCGCCGCATGTAGCGTTCCATATCGCGTTTAAGATACGGCCCTTTCAGCGGATAGGTCGGCAGCGGTTTCATCCCCATGACCTTCAGCACGCTGATGCCAAGCAGCATCGAGTGCCAACGGCACTCGCGATCGTATTTGTGCGCCAGCGCATCGACGCGCAGGCTCGCGAGATAGCCGAAGGGCGAGATGAAATCGAAATAAAAGTCGAGACTACGCACAGGCACCTCAACCCGCCTTGAACTGTTCGCGCAGCTTCGCCTTGGTGATCTTGCCGAAGCCGACGCGCGGCAAGGCGTCCACGAAGATGATTTCGCGCGGCACCTTAAATTTGGCCAATTGCTCGCGGCACAGATTGAGCATGATTTCGCGCATCTCGGCGTGCGCCGCTTCCGGCACATCGCCCTTGGTCTCGATGAACGCCACCGGCACCTCGCCATATTGCGGATTGGGCTTGGCGACGACGGCCACCGCGCCGACGCCCTTCACCGTCTGGATCACCATCTCGATCTCGGCAGCCGACACACCTTCGCCGCCGACCTTGATGACGTCCTTGATGCGATCGGAAAATTCGATCCAGCCATTTTCACGCAAATAGACGCGATCGCCGGTGCGGAAATAGCCGTTCTCGTCGAAGGCTTCCTCATTGGCGGCCGCGTTGCCGTCATACTCACGGAAAATCGAATGGCCGCGAATGCCGCCGAGCAGCAGATGCCCGGCGCCGCCAACCTCGACGTCCTCGCCGGTCGTTTCATCGACGATGCGGACCTGATAGCCGATACCCGCCCGGCCCATGGTGCGCGGCGGCGGCGTCATGTTGAGATCGCACACGATTGCCTGGGTCAGCACTTCGGTCATGCCCCAGCCGGCGAGATAATCGACGCCGAACTTCTTAATCTGCTCGGGTTCAATCCGCGTCATCGTCCATTGGCGGAAATTGTTGGGCGGAATCTCGCCCTGCGCCACGGCATTCAACGTAAAGCCGACATGCGACGTGATCGTCGCCTTCGTTTCCAAGGCGAGCGGCCAGAAGCGACTGGCCGAGAACTTGGACTGCATCACGATGGTGCCGCCAGCCCACATCTGCGAGAAGAAATTCCACGATAGACCGGCCACATGATAGAGCGGCAGGAAGATCATGCTGACATCGTCCTTGCGCAGGCCCTGCTGCATAGAATTCACGCGCCCGCCCCACAACATGTTGGCGTGGGTCCACACCACCCCCTTGGGACGCGACGTCGTGCCGGTCGTGAACATGATGGAGGCCGCCAAATACGGCTCGGGCGCGCGGCGCGGCAGCGGCGCCGCCATCAGGGCCGCGAAGGATTCCGCACGCGGCACGGTGTAGTTGACGGGTGCCACACCCGCGTCGGTCGACGTTACCGCGAGCCATTTGAGGTTCGTGCAATTGGCGGCAACGGCCTCGGCGAATTTCGGTTCGGTGATGCCGCCGACCGCGCCCGAATTGTCGGCGAAGTAACCGATCTCCGGCCCGGCGGCGAGCGCATTGGTGCCGACACAGACCGCGCCGATCCACGCGCAGGCGAAGCGCGCGATGATCATTTCCGGGCAGTTTTCCAGATGCACCAGAACGCGGTCGCCCTTTTTCACGCCGCGCTTGGCGAGCCCGCCGGCGACGCAGGCGACCTCATGCACGAAGCGGCGATAGGTCCAGACCTCCTGAGGGCCTTCATGCGGCGCCCAGATGATCATCGGATGATCGCCGCGCCGTTCGACGAGGCTGTTCAGCCAATCGACGACGTCGTAACCGGCGAAGGTGGAGAAACGTTCGTTCAAGGGGGGAATTTTCATGAGTTCAGCCGCACTAAGAATCTTCAACAAAGGAAGAGTGGACAGTCATGTGCCGACTGCCCACTCCGCTATCAGCTATTTCCAGGCGTAGTCAGTCACACTGGTTTCACCCGCCATGTAGGGGTTATCCATGATCCTGATGTCCTTGGTATGCACATAGGCATTCGGGATGCTCGAGAAGGGATACAGATACGATTTGCGGTTCACCATGTCATAAGCCTGGTGATAGATCGCCGCACGTTTTTTTTCATCGAACTCGGCAAGTCCATCCGACAGCAGTTTCTTGAGGTCCTCGTCGCCGTAATACTGATCGAAGTGGCCGAGGATCAACGTGTCGAGATTGTTCGACGCATCCGGGAAGCCCCCCGTCGGGAACACCGTGGACCAAGCGTTGAACTTACCCTCGACCTGTTCCTTGCGATAGACGCTGAGCGGTACCGGGCGAACATTCGCGCGGATGCCCGCCTTCAGCAGCGAACCCGCAATCGCCTCGGCAATGGCGCGGTGCGGGGCGGTGACGTAGTAGTTATACTCGAAGCCGTTCGGATAGCCGGCCTCGGCCAGAAGTTTCTTCGCGCCTTCCGGATCGAACTTCGGCAGGGGCACGGTCGGATTACAGTCGGGCGTCGTCGTCTTGAAACACAGCCATTGGCTCATTTCGGCGACCTTGAGTCCGCCCGGCACGATGTATTTCACGATGGCTTCGCGATCGATCGACATCCACAGGGCACGGCGGACGCGTTCGTCGCCGAATACGTTGATGCCGCTTTTACCGCGCACATCGAACCCCATGTAGTACAGGTTCAGGACGGCGGAGTAGGTCACATCGAGATTGGGTTTGCCGTCCAGCTCGCGTGTGTCGTCGGGCGACGCATTGCGGATCATGTCGATGCCGCCGGTCACCAGCTGGGCGATCTGCGTCTGGCGATCAGGGATCGGCACACCATGCACGCGTTTCATGCCGGCGCGGAAATAGGTCTTGTCGCCGTGGTACTTGTCGATGGCTTCGACGACGATGCCTTTGTTCTTATCCAGCACCGCGACCTTCATCGGCCCCGTACCGATGGGCGTGAGGCGGCCATAATCGTCGCGGTCCGCATGCTTCGCCATCGTTTCGGCATCGAAGAAGAAGTAGCGATAGGCGAGGTTCGCCATATCCGTCGCGATCGGCTCCGCGAACACGATATGCACCTTGTGCGGGCCAAGCTTTTCGGCCTTTTCGATCAACAAGAAGCGCTGTTTGAAGTTGATCTGCGAATCCGGGTGCTTGAGGTAGTCCACCATATTGACGACGTCGTCGGCATCGAACGTGTTGCCGTTATGGAAGACGATACCTTCGCGCAGTTCGAACTCCAGAGTGCGGTTGTCGATCCGCGTCCACGACTTGGCGAGCGACGGCACCCATTTCTTGTGGCGCTCGTCGAAGACGAGAAGGGTTTCGTAGACACCGCGAGTGAAATTGGACGCCTCGTCGCCGCCGCCCTGGTAGGGCGACAAGATCACGAATGGGTCGTTGAGGCCGAGACGCAAGGTGTCTTTCGATTTCTGTGCCGCCGCCGGCAACGCGCTCAGCATGGCCGCACACAACGCAACGCTCATTAATCCTACGCGCATGGCACGTTCTCCCGATTTTGTGAAAACTCCCGATACTGTTTTTTACGTTTTCGTTTTAGCCGATTGGGTTGATCCCAATTCGACGCAGATAAGCCAAATATTGTAGATGGACGCGCCGCGCGAAGCGGCGCGTCCGATCCGTCAGATCATTTCCAGGCGTAGTCGGTTACGCCGGTTTCGCCCGCGAACAGCGGATTGTCGAGCACGCGGACTTCCTTCGTATGCACATAGGAATTCGGGATGCTGGACAGCGGGTAGAGATAGGCCTTTTCGTTCACCATGTCGTAGGCCTTGTGATAGATCTCCGCGCGCTTCTTCTCGTCGAACTCCTTGAGCCCGGCATCGAGCAGCTTCTTCAGGTCCTCGTCGCCGTAATACTGGTCGAACACGCCGAGCAGCAGGGTGTTCAGATTGTTGGAGGCATCCGGATGGCCGCCGGTCGGAAACACGGTCGACCAAGCCTGCACCTTACCGTCGCCCTGATCCTTGCGGTAAACACTAAGCGGCACCGGCTTCACGCTGGCGCGGATATTGGCCTTCAGCAGCGAACCCGAGATCGCTTCCGCGATCGCGCGATGCGGCGCGGTCACCGTGTAGGTGTATTCGATACCGTTCGGATAGCCGGCTTCGGCCAGCAGCTTCTTGGCGCCTTCCGGATCGAACTTCGGCAGTTTGATGGACGGATTGCACTCCGGCATCGTGGTTTTGAAGCACAGCGCCTCGCCCTTTTCGGCGACCTTGGAGCCGCCCGGGATGATATATTCGACGATCGCATCGCGATCGATCGCCATCCACACCGCCTTGCGCACGCGCGCGTCGGAGAAGAGATTGGAGCCGCTGCGGCCCTTCGTGTCGAAGCCCATGTAATAGAGGTTCAGCACGTTGGAGTGCGTGACCTCGAGGTTCGGATTGGCGCCCAGTTCGCGCGCGTCGTCCTGCGAAGCGCCGCGGATCATATCGATGCCGCCGGTCAGCAGCTGCGCGATCTGCGTCTGGCGATCGGGCATGGGAACGCCGTGAATACGTTTCACCTTGGCGCCGAAATATTGTTTGTCGCCGTAATAATTATCGACGGCTTCGATCATCACGCCCTTGTTCTTGTCCATGAAGGCAACCTTCATAGCGCCGGTGCCGACCGGCGTCAGACGTCCGTAATCTTCCTTGTCGGTATGCTTCGCCAAGGTTTCCGCGTCCCACATGGAGAAACGGTAGGATATGATCTGCATATCGGTCGCGTTCGGCTCCTTGGAGACGATGCGCACCTTGTAGGGGCCGAGTTTCTCAACCTTATCGATCCAGGTGTAGCGCTGCTTGAACAGGACCGTGCTGGCCGGGTCCTTCAGGTAATTGATCGTCGCCACGACGTCGTCGGCGTCGAACTTGCTGCCATTGTGGAACGTGACATTGTCGCGCAGGTCGAATTCCAGCGTCGTGGGATTGACGCGCGTCCACGATTTCGCGAGCCACGGAACCCACTTCTTGCCCCGCTCATCATAGGCGATGAGGGATTCGTAGATGCCGCGATTGAAGTTCGCCGCCTCGTCACCCGAATAATGATAGTTCGTCATCACGATGAACGGATCGTTGAGCCCGAGGCGCAGCGTGTCCTTGGACTTCTGCGCGACGGCCGGCGTAATGCCAGCGGTGATCGCGACCGCGAGAAAGGCGGCGGCGGTGAGGGCCAAACGCATACAAAATCTCCCTGTAGAAAAATCGTTTTTGACTATCGGCGGGCCCGAACTTCCGGAACCCGCCCCATGGATGGCGGAATATATCAGTAACCCTGATAAACTGAAAAGGGCGATCAGCGCGGGCGGCGGGTCATCAGTCGCTCCAGCGTATGGCGGAAGGCGACCAGTTCGGTCGCCCCCAATTGGGCGAAATAATCGTCCTCCAGGCCATCGACGATGCGGTTGCACGTCGTCACCGCATTGCGCCCCTCAGGCGTCAGGGCGATCAACAGAATACGCTTGTTCTTGGTATCGTTGCGCCGCTCCACCAAGCCCCGTTTATGCAATGCGGAGATGAGCGTATTCATAGTCTGCGGCGAGACTTGCAGGGCGCGCGCCAGCATGGCCGAGGTGACCGCGTCGCGATCCACCAGCCAATTCATGAGCGTGTATTGCGCCGGGGTGATATCAAGCTCGGCGACGCCGCGTTCGATCACCGTGCGGACCAGATTGGAAACCTGGCGGATGAGATAGAACGTGCGCAATGCGGCCATGATGCCCCCATGTGTATTATTGGGGCCATAATATCAGTAAGACTGATATTATGGCTAGACGCAGCTCGCGCACCTCGTCACGGAAAAAGCCTGTCTTTGGCGCATTTAGGCGCTATTTTGCGAGGAATCCGGCGCCCCACCCACCGATGTAACCGAGGGCGCCGCGCAATGAGGTCCCCGATGCTCGAGTCCGCCTTCCATCCGCTGCTGCCCGCGACCAAGGACACCACCGAATACCGCAAGCTCACCGACAAATATGTCGAGACGCTCAATGTGGGCGGGCGCAAGATCCTGAAGGTCGAAGCCGAGGGCATCGCGCTGCTGACGCAGCAGGCCTTTTCCGATTGCTCGCATCTGCTGCGCACGGCGCATCTGGAACAGCTCGCCAATATCCTCAAGGACCCGGAAGCCTCTGACAACGACCGCTTCGTCGCCCTCGATCTGCTCAAGAACGCCAACATCGCGGCCGGGCGCATCCTGCCCATGTGCCAGGACACCGGCACCGCGCTGGTGATGGGCAAGCGCGGCCAGAACGTGTGGACCGACGGCGACGACGAGGCCGCGATTTCCGAAGGCGTGATGCGCACCTATGAGCACGACAATCTGCGCTACAGCCAGATGGCGCCGCTCGATATGTATGAAGAGGTCAACACCGACAACAATCTGCCGGCGCAGATCGAGATCTATGCCGACCAGGGCGACGCCTATAAATTCCTGTTCATCGCCAAGGGCGGCGGCTCGGCCAACAAGGCCTTCCTGTTCCAGGAAACCAAGGCGCTGCTCAATCCGAAATCGCTGCTGGCCTTCGTCGAGCGCGAGATCAAGAAGCTCGGCACCGCGGCCTGCCCGCCCTATCACCTGTCCATCGCCATCGGCGGCACCTCGGCCGAATATTGCATGAAGATGATGAAGCTGGGCTCGGCGCATTATCTGGACGGGCTGCCGACCGAGGGCAACAAATACGGTCAGGCCTTCCGCGACGTCGAGGTCGAGCAGCAGATCCTCGAAGTAACGCGCAAGATCGGCATCGGTGCGCAATTCGGCGGCAAATATTTCTGCCACGACGTGCGCGTCATCCGCTTGCCGCGCCACGGCGCGTCCTGCCCGGTCGCCATCGGCGTGTCGTGCTCGGCCGATCGCCAGATCCTCGGCAAGATCACCCATGACGGTATCTATCTCGAACGCCTCGAAGCCGATCCGTCACGCTTCCTGCCCGAAGTGACCGACAAGCATCTGAGCGACGACGTCGTGAAGATCGATCTGCGCCGCCCGATGAGCGAGATCCGCGCCGAGCTGTCGAAATATCCGGTCAAGACACGCGTCTCGCTGACCGGCCCGATCATCGTGGCGCGCGACATCGCGCATGCGAAGATCAAGGATATGCTCGATGCCGGCAAACCCTTGCCGCAATATATGAAGGACTTCGCCGTCTATTACGCCGGCCCGGCCAAGACGCCGGAAGGCATGCCGTCCGGCTCGTTCGGGCCGACCACGGCGGGGCGCATGGATTCCTATGTCGATCAGTTCCAGGCGGCGGGCGGCTCGTTCGTCATGCTGGCCAAGGGCAACCGTTCCAAGCAGGTGACGGATGCGTGCAAGAAGCACGGCGGCTTTTATCTCGGCTCCATCGGCGGCCCGGCGGCTCGCTTGGCGCAGGACTGCATCAAGAAGGTCGACGTGCACGAGTTCCCCGAGCTTGGCATGGAAGCGGTGTGGAAGATCGAAGTCGAGGATTTCCCGGCCTTCATCGTCGTTGACGATAAGGGCAACGACTTCTTCGCCGAGTTCGCGCATTAAGCAGGCAAACGAAACCTCGTCCTTCGACAAGCTCAGGATGAGGTTTCTACTACCCAACCTCATGCTGAGCCTGTCGAAGCATGGGGCAGCGGCACAAAGGTCGAATGGGCGCGTTCGTCTACATCGTGAAATGTCGGGATAGTAAATATTACACCGGCACGACGCGCGATACCTTGGAACGACGTATTGCCGAGCATAACAATGGAACATTCGAAGGTTTCGCCAGCCATCGGCGGCCGGTGACGCTCGTTTATTCCGAATATTTCGATCAGATCACCGATGCAATCGCGGCAGAACGCCAACTTAAGGGATGGAGCCGCTCGAAAAAGGAGGCTCTCATCGAAGGGGCAGTCGGCAGGTTACCCGCGCTCTCGAAGAATCGGCAAACGAAACCTCGTCCTTCGACAGGCTCAGGATGAGGTTCCTACCAAAATCCTCATGCTCGGCGAACAGCGCACCTCGATCGCCGCGTAAGCTTTCCGCGGTGAGATCGGCTCGCTAGAGTGTCTCATGCGCTCCAAGCCTTATGTCTTGCCCGACGTGCTGACCCACGGCTTGCGGATCGTGTTCTGCGGCAGTGCGGCGGGAACGAAATCCGCACAACTCGGCATGCCCTATGCCGGCCCGGGCAATAAATTCTGGCCGACATTGTATGCGGCAGGCTTCACGCCAACGCTTTGGCAGCCCAGCGACTTCAAGAAGCTGCCGACTCTTGGCTACGGCCTGACCGATATCAACAAGGTCGAGTTCGGCATGGATACGCAGCTCACCGATGGCGACGATCCCGACGAGCTGCGCCGCAAGATCGTGACGTATCAGCCACGCATCCTCGCCTTCACCGCCAAGCGCCCCGCGATGACGTTCCTGGCGCGCAAGAAGGTCGAGTACGGTTTTCTCGATGACACAGTGGGTGCGACGCGTATCTACGTGCTGCCGTCGCCGTCGGGCCGCGCCGGATCGTTCTGGGATATCGCCAAGTGGCGGGCACTCGCGGAAGCAGCGCAGTGAGCGAAACGCCCGACTTCGCCGATCCGGCCTATTTCGCGCGCCATGACACCACGCCCGACACGGATTTCTATACCCAACCGCGCCTCGTTATTCATGTCGACGATCATGCCAGCGCGGCGCTGAGCGACTGGTTCGGCAAAACCTTACCCGCGCACGGCGACATCCTCGACCTCATGTCGGCGTGGCGTTCGCACCTACCGGCCGATGCACGTTATGCCTCGGTCACCGGGCAAGGCATGAACGCGACCGAACTGCTGGAGAACCCGGCGCTGAGCGCGCGCATCATTCAGGACCTCAACATGCTGCCGTCCTTGCCGTTCAAGGATGCGAGTTTCGATGCCGTGCTGATTGCGTTTTCCATGCAGTACCTGACGCAGCCCATCGAAGTCTTGCGCGACATCGCCCGCGTGCTGCGCCCGGGCGGACGTTTCCATACCGCTTATTCCAACCGGCTGTTCCCGACCAAAGCGGTGGCGGTCTGGCAGGCCTGCTCGGACACCGAACGCGCGCATCTGATCGCGGCCTACCTGCAACAGGCTGGTGGTTTCACCGCCCTCGCCGCCGAACGCCTGGTGGATGGCGCGTCCGGTTACGATCCGCTTTACGTTGTGAGCGCGACAAAGGCCTGACTTCCAAATACTGACGTCAGGCGACGGAATCGGCCACCAGATATTCGGCGGCGCGGGCCTCGTCCCACTGCAAACCCAGCCCCGGCGCGTCGGTGATCGACAGGCGGCCAAGTCCATCGATTTTGGGTGAACCGCCGACCAGACGATCGATCAACGGCAATTGTTCGACCCAGGTGAGATTGGGCGCGGCGGCAGCGAGATGCACGGCCAGGAACGGCATGGTGTGCGGCGCCACATCGATGCCGAACGCCTCCGCCGCGCGCGCGACACGCAGACATTCGGAGAAGCCGCCCATCTGGAACAGATCGGGCTGCACCACGCTGCACAGGCGACGCGACAGAAACACCTGCGCCTCGGACAGCGAATGCCACGCCTCGCCGGTGGCGATGGCGACGCGCGATTGGCGCGCCAGCATTTCGTAGGCATCGACATCGCTTTCGAACATCGGCTCTTCGAACCACAGCGCACCCGCATCGGCGCAGACATTGGCGAGATGGATGGCTTGGGCGAGGCTGCAACGCCGCGTCGAATCCACCATGAAGGAACCGCGCCCTTTCACCAACGCGCCGACCTCTGCCACCATGCGTTCGTCGTCCGGCGTCGGATGGGGATGGACCTTCACACCGGCCATGCCGTCCTGCAACGCCGCATCGGCAAGGCGCAGGTTTTCTTCGCGCGACAGACCGAACTCAAAGGTGCGATAGACCGGCACGGCACGCGCCCGCCCACCCATGGCGACGCCAACCGGCACGCCCAATCCTTTGGCATACAGATCCCACAGCGCGATATCGGCCGCCGCCATGCCTGTGCTGAACGCACCGAGGCCATAGCGGAACATGGCGGTGCGGATATCGCGCGCGAAGGCTTCGGGGTGCGCCATCGGCTTACCCGCGACGTGATCGGCGACGATCTGTTTCGCCGCCGCATAGGGCACATCGCCGGCCGCGCCGAAGAAACAGCCGAAGCCGCGCCCGGTGAGGCCCTGGTCGGTTTCGAGATCGACGACGAAGGTTTCGGCGACCGTGATGCGCCCGCCGCCCAACGGCTGTTCGAGCGGCACGCGCAGCCAGCGCGTTCGCGCCGAAGCGATCTTTTGTGCCATCATGGTAACGAACCTCCCCTATTTAACGGACACCATGACCGCTCCCGCCTTTCTGTTCAACGGCCCGAAAAAAGCGTCCGTCACCCTGGCCCTCGCGCATGGCGCGGGTGCGGCGATGGACAGCGACTTCATGACGTACTTTGCCGAAGCGTTAGGTGCACAGGGCATCCGCGTCGCGCGTTTCGAATTTCCCTACATGGCCAAGCGGCGCGACGACGGCAAGAAGCGCCCGCCCGATCGCGCACCCATCCTGCTCGACACCTGGCGCGCCGTGATCGACGAGTTCGGCGCGGAGCAGTGCATCGTCGCCGGCAAATCGATGGGCGGGCGCATGGCGAGCCTGGTGGCGGCCGAGCTGGAAGCAGCCAAAACGCCGGTGCGCGGTGCCGTCTATCTCGGCTATCCGTTCCATGCCCCCGGCAAGCCGATGGGTTCGCGCGACCTGCCGCTGAGCGCGATGAAAACGCCGACCTTATTGCTGCAAGGCGAGCGCGACACCTTCGGCCCGCGGGATGAATTAGAGAAATATAAGTTCGGGCGCGGCATCAGGGTCGCCTACCTGCCCGACGGCGACCATTCCTTCGTGCCGCGCAAGTCGTCGGGCCATACGAAGGAGGGCAATTGGGACGAAGGCGTAGCCAAGATCGCGGCATTTGTGCAGGGACTGTAACCAGTTCGACCTTTCCCCCCACGAGAACTTGGTTAATTATACCGCATCGCGAATCGCGGGGCTGCGTACAGGGGCCGGCACGATCCAACGTCGGGGACGCAAAATATGAGCACAATGGCGCTGACCGAACCGCTCAACGAGCGGCGTTCGTTCTTCGAAGTCTGGATGGTCACCATCGGACATTCCCTCACGCATTGGTATCCCGCGACCTTCTATGTGCTCTCCCCCCTCATCGGCGCCGAGCTTGGCTTGAGCTATACCGAGATCGCCTCCATCGTCACAACGCAGGCGATCGCAGGCGCGCTGGCGAACATACCAGGCGGCATCATCTCGGATTCGATTCCGCGCAAGGGCCGTATGCTGGCGCTGTCGCTCGCCTGGATCGGCATTCCCTACATGATCATGGCGACGACGCATGCCTATTGGATGCTGCTCGCCTGCGCGGCGCTGATCGGCATCGGCAACACCATCTGGCATCCGACCGCGATCCCGACCCTGGCGCGGCGCTTCCCCCAGCGCAAAGGCCTAGTCGTGGCGATGCACGGCATGGGCGGCAATGTCGGCGACGCCGTCGCACCCTTTGTCGCCGGCCTGCTCATCAGCGGCGTGGCGCTCGGGTCGTTCATCGATTTCGGCGGCATTTCGTGGCGCCAGGTGATGATCTTCAACATCATTCCCGGCATCTTCATGTCGATCGCCATCCTGTGGTATCTCGGCCGCTTGCAGATCGACGGCAAAGGTAAAACGGCGAGCCAGCAAAACTTGAGCCTCCGCGAAGTCCTCAACGGCTTCAGCGGGCTCGTAAAGAATTCGACCCTGATGCTGCTGGCCACCAGCTCGGCCTTCCGTTCGATGACGCAAAGCTCGCTGCTCGTGTTTGTGCCGCTCTACCTGATCAATGCCATGGGCTATTCATCCTGGGCGGTGGGTGCGACGATGATGAGCCTCCAGCTCTGCGGTTTCATCGCGGCCCCGATCGCGGGCGCCATGTCGGACAAGGTCGGGCGGCGCAACATCATGATGACCAGCCTGGTGATGACCGCAATCGTCATCGTATTCATGATCGTCGCCGGCGGCACGCCGATCTTCGTGCTGTTCGTCGCCCTGCTTGGCTTCTTCCTGTTCGCCGTGCGCGCTGTATTGCAGGCCTGGACGCTCGACGCGACGCCCGAGAATATGGGTGGATCGGCTATCGGTCTGCTGTTCGGGATTCAAGCCGTCGGGGGCGCGATCGGCCCGTTTGTCTGCGGTATGCTCGCCGACCAGTACGGGATCCTGGCCGCGTTCTATTTCATGGCGACGACGATCATCGTCGCGAACGTCTTTATTTTCTTCATTCCCGATCCGCGCAAAGCCGTCGCGGCCTAGGGCTCGTCTTTCTTGAGATCCGCCTCGATCGCTCGGGTCGCGACACCATTGCGCACGCGATGGAACTTCAGGTGCATGCCGCCGGGGATCAAGGTGCGCTCGTAGGTTTGCACCTCGAACACGCCGTCTTCCATCAATTGCGAGGCATAGACGGTCAGCGTCTGACCGTCGATCTTGGACAGCAGCAATTGCGGATCGCCGTCCAGCGGATCGATCCGTATGGTCGAGCCTTTGCGCCGCACCTCGTTGGTCGGCAGATACACGCCAGGGCGCGGCGTCGGCTTGAAGGCGATGAAATACGTCTCGCTCTTGATGCGCCCGTCGGGGCGCACCGTATCGGTGCTCCATTCGACCGAGAAGCCGTCGCCCTCGCGGAGCACGAGGACATCGAGTTCGCGCTTGGCGGCACCCGCCGGGGTTTCGACCATCACATCGCCGGTGTAATGGCCGATGAACGGCGCAAAATCCGCCAACGCCTGCGCCTGCGACGCCTTGGTGAAACACACCAACGCGATACCGATGGCAATGGTCCCGACAAAGACTAACCAGCCTAAAAATGCGCGCCGCATATTTGCGTGCCCCCTCGTCTACCCCTGATCGCAGTCTATAATGACCGCCAATAATTACGCCAGATGGCAAACAGGGAGATAGATTATGGGCCAGCATTTCGGGTTCATCGGGCTCGGCAATATGGGCACGCCGATGGCGAGCCGCCTGCTCGATGCCGGCCATACACTGACCATTTATGACATCCGCGCGGAGGCGACCAAATCCTTAGCGGCGCGAGGGGCCCGCGTCGCCGCGTCGCCGGCCGCCGTGGCGTCCGCCGCCGAGACCGTGCTGGTCAGCCTGCCCACGCCGGATGTCGTGCGCCTCGTCGCCCTCGGTCCTAACGGCAGCTCGTCCGGCAACCGCATCAAGACCTTCGTCGATCTATCGACGACGGGGGCGCGCATGGCGGCAGACGTCGCCAAGGGCTTGGCCGAGCATGAGATCAGCGCGATCGATGCGCCGGTATCGGGCGGCGTCGGCGGCGCGGTGGCCGGCACGCTCGCGGTCATGGTCTCCGGCCCGCAAGAAACATGTGAGACCTTGCGCCCCGCGTTCGACGCCATCGGCAAATATTTCTATCTGGGCGACAAACCCGGCATGGGCCAGACCATGAAGCTCTGCAACAACCTGCTGTCGGCGGCCTGCCTTGCCGTCACCTGCGAAGCCATCGTCACCGGCGTCAAAGCAGGATTGGATGCCAGGCAGATGATCGAAGTGATCAATGCCGCCTCGGGTAAAAACGATTCCACCGAACGCAAATTCCCGCGCGCCATCCTGCCACGCACGTTCGGCATGGGCTTCACGGCGGGCCTCATGCACAAGGACGTGAAACTTTACCTCGACGAGGCCGGCGCGCTTGGCGTGCCGCAATATGTCTCGGCCGCCGTCGTGCAGATGTGGCAATTAGCCGTGACGCAATTGGGGCCTAATGCCGATTTCACCGAGATCGTGAAATGCGTCGAACAATGGGCCGATGTCGAGGTGAAGGGGTAACCCGAAATGACGGAGCTGCCCACGTACGAGCTTTACGCGATCAAATACGCCCATCACGACCGGCGCGCACCGGAGAATTTCATCGGCGGCGATCCGCACGAGACGGGACCGATGCCGCTCGATTATTTCGTCTGGGCCATCGTCGGCAAGGATAGGGTGTTCGTTCTAGATACCGGCTTCGATGCCGACGCGGGTAAGAAACGCGGCCGCCAGCATATCCGCGACCCGCGCGATGGATTGAACGCCATCGGCATCGATCCGCTCGCCGTCGAGGATGTCGTGATCAGCCATATGCATTACGACCATATCGGCAATCACGAACCTTTCCCCAAGGCGCGGTATCATCTGCAAGACAGCGAGATGGCCTACGCCACCGGGCGGCACATGCTGCATGACGCATTGCGCCATTCCTACGAAGAGGCCGACGTGCTGCAAATGGTGCGCCGGCTCTATGCCAAGCGGCTGGTCTTCCATAACGGCATGGACAGCTTAGCGCCCGGCATCGAGCTGCATCATATCGGCGGCCATACGATGGGCCTGCAATGCGTGCGCGTCTGGACGCGCAAAGGCTGGATGGTGCTCGCCGCCGACGCCGCGCACCTGTACGCCAATATCGAGCGCGCTTTGCCCTTTCCCGTCGTCTACAACATCGCCGACATGCTGGCGGGTCACCAAACCCTGCTGCGGCTGGCGGACGGCGACATAAGCCGCGTCATTCCCGGCCATGACCCGGTCGTGATGGAACGCTTCCCGGCCGCACGCGTTGGCTTGGACGGCATCGTGGTCAGATTGGATTAAGGAGCACGCATGAAAGGACATATCTTCATCGCGGGCGCGACCGGCGTGATCGGCAAGCCGCTGTGCAAACTCTTGGTTGCTGACGGCTGGAATGTCACCGGTTCGACGCGATCCAAAGACAAGGTAGGCGAACTGACGGCGCTGGGCGTCAAACCGGCGGTCGTCGATGTGTTCGATCTCGCCGCCCTGGTCGATGCTGTCGCCTTGGCCGCGCCCGAAATCGTCATCCACGAATTGACCGACCTGCCCGACGTCGCCGATCCGGCCCTGATGGCGGCGGCGCGCGAGCGCAACACCCGCATCCGCGACGAAGGCACGCGCAACCTGATCTCCGCATCCGTCGCGGCGGGGGCGACCCGCCTGATCGCGCAGAGCATCGCGTTCGCCTATGCCAAGGGACCGCAGCCCTATGCCGAACGCGCGCCGATCGACCCCGCCATGACCGGGGTGATCAGCCTGGAACAACAGGTGCTCAACAACGGTGCCTTCAACGGCCTCGTGCTGCGTTACGGCCGCCTGTACGGGCCGGGCACCTGGGCGTCCAGCCCACCGAAGGACGGTCCGCTGCATATCGACGACGCGGCCGACGCCACGCGCCGGGCGGTCACCCAGGGCACCGCCGGCGCCTACAACGTCGCCGAAGAGGACGGGTTCGTCTCCTCCGCCCGGGCGCTCGCGGAATTGGGCTGGAAACCGGGCTTTCGGCTGTAAGCCTTATCCACCGGAATCGCCAATCCGCCGGGACCGTCCCATTGACCCCCAATCGGATTTGCAGGATCATTGTCATAGTCAATCAATCGGCGTCGTAAGAACCCGAACGGAGGCTCACCATGACAACTGCAGCGGAAAACGAAATCCTCACCCGTACCGGCCCGGGCACGCCGCTCGGCGAGTTGATGCGCCAATACTGGATCCCGGCGGCGAAGTCGTCGGAACTCAAAGCCGATGGCGATCCGGTGCGCATCCTGTTGATGTCCGAGCAGCTCGTCGCCTTCCGCGATACCAACGGCAAGGTCGGCATCATGGATCACCGCTGCCCGCATCGCTGCGCGTCCTTGTTCTTCGGGCGCAACGAGGAAGGCGGCATCCGCTGCGTCTATCACGGCTGGAAGTTCGACGCCGAGGGCAATTGCCTCGACATGGCGAACGTGCCGCCGCATCAGGACTTCAAACATAAGGTGCATGCGAAGGCCTACAAGACCGCCGAGCGCAACGGCCTGGTCTGGGTCTATATGGGCAAGGAGCAGGCGAACCCGCCGCCGCTGCCCGAATTGGAAAGCACGCTGGTGCCCGAAGAGGACATCCAGATCCTGTTCATCCAGCGCGAATGCAATTGGCTGCAGGGCACCGAAGGCGAGCTCGATACCTCACATCTCGGCTTCCTGCATTTCGGCTCGGTGAAGAAAGAAGC
Source organism: Rhodospirillaceae bacterium (assembly GCA_947467145.1). Classification (GTDB taxonomy): domain Bacteria; phylum Pseudomonadota; class Alphaproteobacteria; order Rhodospirillales; family UBA2165; genus CANIGJ01. The sequence goes on from CANIGJ010000011.1 coordinate 50,289, forward strand.
CTACGTCGAAGGTGCGCTTGAACAGCACGTCGTCGAGAACCGCGCACCCGAATACAAATATGCCGAGACCGACTACGGCACCATGTACGGCGCCTATCGTCCGGCCGGCCCGGGCGAGACCTATTGGCGTCAGGGCCATTTCCTGTGGCCGATGTGGACGATGCCGCCGATCTGCTCGATCGACAACAATTTGCTGCTGCGCGGCTATGTGCCGATGGACGACACGCACACCATGATGGTGTACCTGATGCACAAGGACGCCGTGCTGCCCGGCGCCAAGACCGCACGCCAGGACATCGTCGGCACCGGCGGCTGGAACTTCATCCCCAACGGCACCGGCTGGCTCGACCGCTTCCGTTTGTCGGACAACAAGCTCAACGACTACAACATCAACCGCGAGACCCAGCGCACCCAGAGCTATACCGGCATCACCGGCATCAACCTGCAAGATCAGGCGGTCGCCGAAAGCATGGGTGAGATCGTCGATCGCACCGAGGAGCATCTGGCCCCCTCGGATCAGATGATCACGCGCACGCGCCGCCATATCGTGAAGGCCGCGCAGACCTATGCGAAGGATGGCACGTTGCCGAAGAGTGCGTCGGACCCGTCAGTCTATCGCTCGGTGCGCGGCGGCCAGTTCATTGCGCCGGAAGGTGCGGATTGGGTCGAGAGCTACAAGCAGAAGCTCGACGCCGCGCCGCTCAAAGCGCCGCTGCCGTTGGCGGCCGAATAGCGGCTCGCTCAGCCAAAGAAAAAGCCCGGTCGCAGGACCGGGCTTTTTTATTGCGCGCTAAGACAGCCGCAATCTAATCGTTCCCGTAATCGTGGTCGGGATAGTTCGTCTCGCCCAGGCGCCAATAGCCGCGCGTATGGATCTTGGCCGGATCGACCTTGCGATCCTTCAGCAGATGCGTGCGGATGCGGCGCATGGCGTTGGCTTCGCAGGCGATCCACCAATTGGCATCGGCCGGAGCATTGAGCGCGATGGCTTCGCGTTCGAGGATCGCACAAGCCTGCGCCTTTTCGCGGTGCAGCCAACGCGGGCTCAACCGCACCGTCGGGCTCAGCGGACGTTCTTCTTTCGCATCCAACACTTCGCACAGCGCCGTGACCGCGCAGCCGGCGGGGGCCGCTTCGATCACCATGCCGGCGCCCGGCACGGCGGTATCGTCGGCCACCACAATCATGTTGGCGGCATCGGCCGGCACGTCATAACCGCCGCCCGGCCCACCGATATACATCTGATCGCCGGGCTTCGCGCTTTGGACCCAATTGGCGGCGAGGCCGTCACCATGCAGCACGAACTCGACCCCAAGGCGGCGCGTTTCGCGATCGTAAAAGCGCGGCGTATAGGTGCGCGACGTCGGGCGCGGCTGTTCGGGATCGAAGCGATCCCAGGTGGTTCCTTTGGGCACAAACAGCAATTTGACGTGGCCGCCCGGACGCGGCGGGCCGAACTCGGCCAGCTCGTCACCCCGGAAGGTGACGCGCACGACATGCGGCGTGATCTGCTCGATCGTCTCGACGGCGGCCATCTTCGGCGGGGGGCGCTGCTTGCGGCGCGGTGCGTCGGCTTGTGCTGCCTCAGCCATGATTATTTCTCCTCTATGAAAAACTTCACCATCTCGCGCACGAACGTCTGCGGATCGCTGGTGAAACCGTAATGGCCCGCCCCTTTGAAGACAATCAAATCGGCGCCGGAAATTGTATCAGCGAGTGTCTGGGCCGATTCCTGCAGGCCGGCATGCGACAATTCGCCGACCATGATGCGTGTAGGGACTTTCACGTTTTTGTAGAGCGAGAGATCAGCCCGGTAGACCTCGCCACCCTTGTATTCGCGCGGAATCGTGTGGGCCCAGCCGAGGCGGCGCGACCAGCGGTCTTTGTCGGCTTTCTGGCGCGCCAGGACTTCGGGCGAAATCTTGGTCCATTCGAGCAGATGAGTTTCGATCATCTTCTCGCGATCGCCGGTATCCTTCAGGATCTGCGCGAGCTTATCGGCAATGGCGATCAGCGCCGGGCTACGCGGCGGCTTGGGAATAGCAGGATCATAAGCGAAATAACGACGGATGCTGTTCGTCTTGAGGCGGGATGCCGCTTCGACCGTACACAGCCCACCAAGCGAATGGCCGAACAGATTAATCGGCCCACCGGTTTCGGCCGCGATGCCTTCGATCATCGCCTGCACATCTTCGAATTCGCGGTACAGCGACCAGTCTTCCTTGTCGCCGCTGATGCCGCGCCCGCGCCGATCCATCACATACAACGTGAATTGTTCGCTGAGTGCGGGCCGCGCGCGATCGAAGCAGGAATGATCGATGGCGACGCCATGCACCATCAATAAGGGCGGGCCTTCGCCGAACACATGGCAGCCAACGTCGGTGCCGTCGGCCGAGGTGACGTGGAATTCGCGGCGGGGAGTCGTGCTATCGGGCATTACGCTTTGGCCTTCGCTTGCGGCGCACCGGCGGCACCCGATGCGATCAACGCATCGACCTCGGCCGCACTTGCCACTTCCAACAAAATCTCGCGGCTATGTTCGCCGCATGACGGCGCGCCGCGCCGGATCGAGGTAGGTGCTTCAGAATATTTCACCGGATGGCCGATGACGCGCAAGGATGAGCCCTTCGATGAGCCGATGTCCTGCACCATGCCGCGCGCCAGCGTCTGCGGATCGGTCGTCATCTGCTGGATGTCGAGCACGGGGCCGGCGGGAATGCCGACCGCATCCAATTCGTCGAACCAGGCTTGCGTCGTTTTCTTCTCGAAGAACGGCGTGATCGCGTCGACCAACGCGCCCAGGTTCTTGATGCGGTCGTTGCCGGTCTTGAAGCGCGGATCGTCCGCCAGATGCGCCGCACCCAAAAGACCGGCGAGCTTGGTCCACAGGCCTTGATTGGCAGCGCCAATATTGATCCAGCCGTCTTTCGTCTTGAACGCCTGATACGGCGCCATCAGTGGATGGGCCGAGCCCATCGCGCCCGGGATTTCGCCCGACGCCATATGGATCGCCGATTGCCAATAGGTGTGCATGATGCCGGCTTCGAACAGCGAGGTATCGACGAGCTGGCCTTTGCCGGTTTGCGAGCGCGCATAGAGCGCACCCAGCACACCCATGCAGGCGAGCGAGCCCGCCGTGATATCGGTGACGGGTGCTCCGACCTTGACCGGCGGGCGGCCCGGCCCTTCGCCGGTTATGCTCATCAACCCGCTCATGCCTTGCGCGACCAGATCGAAACCGCCGCGTTCGGCGTAGGGGCCGGTGCGACCGTAACCGGTGATCGAGGTGTAGATCAGGCGCGGGCAATCGTTCTTGATCTGCTCGTAGCCGATGCCGAAATGCTCCATCGCACCTTGGCGATAATTCTCAATGAAGACATCGGCCTTCATCAGCAGCTGCTTGAACATCGCCATGGCTTTTGGGTCGCGCGTATCGATGGCGAGGCCGCGCTTGTTGCGGTTCATCATCGCGAAGGGGGCGGATTCACCATCGACATAGGGTGCGGAATTACGCACGCCGTCGCCTTCGGGCAGGCGTTCGACCTTGATCACGTCGGCGCCCAGATCGGCGAGCATCAGACCGCAGGCGGGCGCGGCCATGACGTGGCTCATTTCAAGTACGCGAATACCATCCAACAAGCCCATCTCACTTGCCTCCAAACTTCGGCGCTTGCTTCGCGAGGAACGCGCGCACGCCTTCTTTATAATCATTCGTGTCGTAGCACGCGAAGCCGGCGGCCGCTTCGGCCGGCGACAATGGCTTGGGATCGGCGACGCGATAGACGAATTGTTTATGCCAGCGATTGACCAGCGGGGCGCCGGCGCAAATCCGCTCGACGGTTTCCTTGACCGCAGTATCAAGCTGGTCGTCGGGCACGATCTTGGTGAGCAGGCCTTTCTGCATCGCTTCGTCGGCGCCGAACACGCGCGCTTCATAGAGAATTTCGAGGGCTACCGACGGGCCGACAAGCCCGACCAGCGCCTCGACCTCGGGGTGCGCCATCACCAGGCCGAGCTTGTTGATCGGCACGCCGAAGCGCGCGGACTGGCCCGAAATGCGCAGATCGCACATCAGGGCCAATTCAAGGGCCCCGCCGACGCACAGGCCCTGGATGCGCATGATCACCGGATGACGGCAGGCGCGGATCGCACCCATCGATGTGTGCATCATCGCGCCGTAGGCCGCACCCTGAGCGGAATTGGCCCGCGCGGACTCAAATTCCGAGATGTCGGCGCCCGGCCCGACGGCTTTTTCACCGGCGCCGCGCAGCACGACGCAACGCAAGGATTCGTCTTTGTCGAGTTCGACGAAGACCTCGCCGACACGCGTCCACATGGCGGCGTTGAGCGCGTTCAGCTTTTCCGGACGATTCAGAATAACGGTGGCGACGGGTCCGTCGCGTTCCACCAAAACAACATCGTTCGTTTGTGTGGCTTCGGCCATGTTTCCCCCTGTTTTCTTGTCCTAAGAAAGCGGGGAAGGCGGCTTAGAGCAAGCCCCGCTTAGACGTTGAAGCGGAACAGCATCACGTCGCCGTCCTTGACGACATATTCGCGGCCTTCGGCGCGCATCTTGCCCGCTTCCTTGGCCGCCACTTCGCTGCCAAGGGTGACGTAATCCTTATAAGCGATGGTTTCGGACGCGATGAAGCCGCGCTCGAAATCGGTATGGATGACGCCGGCCGCCTGCGCCGCCTTGGTGCCGTTATGGATCGTCCAGGCCCGCGATTCCTTCGGCCCCGCCGTGAAATAGGTGATCAGGCCGAGCAGGCTGTAGGCCGAACGGATCAGCCGCGCGAGGCCGGTTTCCTCCAGGCCCAATGCCCCCAGGAATTCGGCGCGTTCAGCCGCATCGGTCAGCTGGGCGACCTCGGCCTCGATCTTGGCCGAGATGGCGACCGCGCCGGCGCCGCTTTGGGCGGCGAACTCGGCGACCTTCTGCGACAGCGCATTGCCGGTGCCGGCGTTTTCTTCCTCGACATTGCAGACATAAAGCACCGGCTTGCCGGTCAGCAGCTGCAGCATCTGGAAATATTTATCGTCGTCCTTGCTGATCTCAAGCTCACGCGCCGGGCGGCCGGCACGCAATTGTTCAAGCACGCGCCCGACCAGCGCCAAGGTCGCCTTGGCATCCTTGTCCGCACCTTTCGCTTTTTTGGTCAGGCCATCGACGCGGCCTTCGAGGCTTTCGAGATCGGCGATCATCAGTTCGGTCTCGATCACTTCGATATCGGCGAGCGGATCGACCTTGCCCGACACATGGCCGATGTCGTCGTCCTCGAAGCAGCGCACGACATGCAAGATCGCATCGGTCTCGCGGATGTTGGCGAGGAAGCGGTTACCCAGCCCTTCGCCCTTCGACGCACCCGCAACCAGGCCGGCGATATCGACGAATTCGAGAAAAGCCGGCACGATTTTTTGCGATTTGCAGATCTTGGCGAGCGCATCCAAGCGCGCATCGGGCACCGAGACGCGGCCCGTATTCGGCTCGATCGTGCAGAACGGATAATTCGCCGTTTCCGCCGCCGCCGTTTGGGTCAGCGCGTTGAAGAGCGTGGACTTCCCGACATTGGGCAGGCCGACGATGCCGCAATTGATACCCACTACGCCTTCTCCTTCGTCAGCAGGGCGACCTTGGTCGCAAAGCCCGCTTCGTCATTCGCAATAAGATACGGTACGGCCTCGGCGATCGCTTCGACGATGCGCTCCACGGCCGAACTTTCGTCCGCGGCAAAATCGCTCAGCACGTGGCCATGCACCAGGTCCTTGTGGCCGGGATGATCGATGCCGATGCGCACGCGGCGGAAATCGGGGCCGCCCAGATGCTGGTTGATGCTGCGCAGACCGTTGTGGCCGGCAAGCCCGCCGCCCGTCTTGGCGCGCACCTTGCCGAACGCCAGATCAAGTTCGTCGTGCATCACGATGACGTCCTTCGGCTTGATCTTGTAGAAGTTGGCGGCATAGCCGACGGCACGCCCGGAATCGTTCATGAAGGTCATCGGCTTGAGGAGGAGCATGCGCTCATCGCCAATGGCGCCTTCACTCAGTTCGCCATCGAAACGCGTGCGCCACGCTGGGAAGCGATAACGCCGCTGCACGGCATCCGCCGCCATGAAACCGATATTGTGCCGGTTGGCGGCGTATTTCTTCCCGGGATTGCCCAGGCCGACCAGAAGCAACACGGCCGTGTCCTCGCGAGGCGTGGACCTGCCAAACGATCGCTACTGGCGATCGTCGGCAGGTCACCCCGAAACTTACTTCTTCGCAGCGGCGGCGGGCGCCTTCGCGCCACCGGCGGGAGCAGCAGCGGCAGCCGAAGCGGCGGTCGCGGCAGCCTGTGCGTCGGCGTCGGACTTTTCGTCGGCGGCGGCAACGGTCGGCGGTGCGATGGTGGCCACCGTGAAGTTACGCTGCGTCGTCATCGAAACGCCCTGCGGCAATTCGATCGAATTGATATGGATCGACGTGCCGATCTCGAGGCCTTCGAGGCTGAATGTCAGCTTCTCGGGGATCGCGTTCGGCGAGCAACGCAGTTCGATGTCACGGCGCACGATGTTGAGCACGCCACCACGACGCAGGCCCGGGCACTTGTCCTGGCCGACGAATTCGGTCGGGACCAGCACGGTGATGCGGGTGGTCGGGCTGACGCGCAGGAAATCGACGTGGATCACGCGGTCGGTGACCGCATCCAGTTGAACGTCACGCGGCAGGACCTCATGGCTCACGCCATCGATCTGAATTTTGACGAGGTGGTTGAAGAACGCCGGATTGCTGGCCATCCGGGTCAACTCCTTGCTGTCCACGGAAATCATCACGGGTTCTTTTTTGTCGCCGTAAATCACCGCAGGAACGCGACCGGAGCGGCGCGTTGCACGAGCCACCCCTTTACCGGCCCGTTCGCGGAGTTCGGCGACCACAAGAGCTTGTTCAGCCATAGTCGCATCTCCTTAATGTAAAACTCCGGCCTCCAGGGGTGCCGGGACGGGCGGTGTGTACCGACTGGCAGGCGCGCTTGCAACCCATTCGACACTCAGAAACAAAAAAACGGCCGAAATCGGCCGTTTTTCGAGGGGATAGCGCGACCGACGTCAGTCGAACAGCGACGAGACCGAATGTTCCTCGGCGATGCGGCGCATGGCTTCGGCGATCAGCGGTGCGATGGTGAGCTGCTTGATATTACGCGCCACGCGGACCGCTTCGGTCGCCTGGATCGAATCCGTGGTCACCAGGATATCGATCGGCGAAGCCGTAACGCGCGCGACCGCGCCGCCCGACAAGACGCCATGGGTCGCATAGGCCGCGACCGAGGATGCACCGGCGGCCTTGAGCGCCACGGCGGCATTGCACAGCGTGCCGGCCGAATCGACGATGTCGTCAATCAGGATGCAGCGCCGACCCTTCACGTCGCCGATGATGTTCATGACTTCGGATTCGCCCGCGCGTTCACGCCGCTTGTCGATGATGGACAGGTCGGCGTTGAGCTGTTTCGCCATGCTGCGCGCGCGGAACACGCCGCCGACGTCGGGCGACACGATCATGACATCCTCGCCGTCGAAACGGCGTTCGATGTCTTCACGCAGGACCGGCTCGGCATAGAGGTTGTCGAGCGGGATGTCGAAGAAGCCTTGGATTTGGCCGGCATGCAGATCGAGCGTCAGCACGCGGTTGGCACCGGCGGCCGTGATCAGGTTGGCGACCAGCTTGGCCGAGATCGGGGTACGCGGGCCGGATTTACGGTCCTGACGGGCATAACCGAAATACGGCAGCACGGCCGTAACGCGGCGCGCGGAGGCGCGCTTCAGCGCGTCCAGGGTCACCAGCAGTTCCATCAGGTTGTCGTTGGCCGGATAGGACGTCGATTGGATGACGAACACATCCTCGCCGCGCACGTTTTCCTGGATCTCGCAGAAGACCTCGAGATCGGAAAAGCGCCGGATACTGGCGCGCATGAGCGGGAGATTCAGGTAGGCGGAGATCGCTTCCGCGATCGGTCGGTTGCTATTGCAGGTAAGGACTTTCATCGCGGCCCCGATATATGTTTGTTCGCCGCCATGAACGTCCCCCACCGGCGAAAGCGCGGGTTATGTATCAGTCGGGGTCTGGGCTGTAAACGCCGCCAGATTCCCCTTGGATTCCTCACCGTGTCGCACCCGATTTCGGCGTGCCGGGGGCCACAAGTTTCTTGCCCGATTCGGGCATGGGCGGCGCACTCGCTGCCTCAAAGGTGTCCAGCACCCCATCCGCGGCGGCACCCGCGACGATATGGGCCAGCTCGCCCCAGCGCTTGGTGATCAGCGCCGTGCGAACCGGATTCTTCTGCGAAATCGTGCCGACACTGGCGCCCTCGCGGGTGGTCAGCGCCCAATCGATGGTGACATCGCTCACGCTCGCATCCTTGGCGACCGCCTTGACCGTGCCATTGAGCAGATGCGTCGCCTTATCGGCGCTCGGCGCCAGCGGCACGCCGGAGCGTTTAAGGACCGAATTCATGGCCCGCACGAGCGCTTCGTCGCCATCGCCGGGCGCCCCCGTCACACCTTCGAAGAACAGGGTCGTCTCGACCGCCGGGATCGCCGCCTCGGTCACGCCATCGACCGTCGGCTCCACATGCGGCCCCATACCGCTGCGTTCCACCAGCAGCGCCGCCACTTGGGTACTGACGTCTTTTGCCGCCGCCTCGAAGATAGCGGGATCGCGCCCGAACCAACCCGAGCGGCTGCCCGAAACTTCTTTATCGAACGCGCCCAGCGACAGGCCATTGCGCCCGGTGAGCTGCCACACAAAACGCGCCGCCTCGGGTGCGCCGTTGTCCGGCTCCTCAACCTGCACCGTTCCGGTCAACACGTAACCGCTCGACAACGTCGGCTCGCTCGACGCCGGGATGCCGGCATCGCCGAGCGCCTTGATGGCCGCTTTGCGCATGGGATCCGCGATCTCGGGCTCCAAACCATCCAACACCACGACACGCACGCCATCGCCGCTCGGTAATTCGATCAGCGCATTCTGCATCACCGGGCCGCGATGAGCGAAGGGCTGCGGTAGTGTCGGACAGCCGGCGAGCGCCACGCCGGCGAACACACAAAAGCTGATGCGTGCGACCGTCATGGCTGCAGCGCGATCACCGACACGCCGCGCCCATAATTCTTTTCGCCTTCAAGGCACATGCGGCGGTAGCTGAAGAATTTGGCGCCCTCGGCGCAGGTATCGCCGCCGGTCCACATGACCGATGCAATACCGGCCGCGCGCAAGCGGCGTTCGACATACATGGGCAGATCGAACATCGCGTGGCCGTCGCGTATCGACGGACGGAACAGATCGGCAGTGGCGGCATCGCGTTCGACGAAGCGCGCCACGAACTCCGGTCCGACCTCATAGGATTCTTGGCCGATGCACGGGCCGATTGCGGCGGACACGTTCTTCGCATTGGCGCCGAGTTCGACCATCTTGGCCAACGTCGCCTCAACCACGCCATCGAACGCGCCGCGCCACCCGGCATGGGCGGCGCCGATCACCCCGGCCTGCGCATCCGCCAGCAACACCGGCGCGCAATCGGCGGTCAGGATGCCGAGCGCGATGCCGGGACGATCGCTCACCAGCGCATCGCCGACGGGCGCCGCATCGTGCGCCCAAGCCGCGCGGACCACGTGAACGTCGATCGTATGTTTCTGATACGCGGTAACCAGGGTACCGGGCGCGCCCAACAATTCGCCGACCGTGCGACGGCGATTTTCCGCCACATGATCGGGGTTGTCGCCGGAGCCGAAACCGCAATTGAGCGAGGTGAAATCGCCGACGCTGACGCCGCCGTCGCGCGTGAAGAATCCGTGCCGTACGGCGGACGCCGCCAGATTGTCGGCTGTGATCGGCCGAGGCGCGGACTTGAGCGAGGACATGTCTTTTGTCTACGCGATTCCGACCCGCCATGCACCTGGGTTGGGCCCAGATTCAACGCGAATCGAGAAGTTATCCACCGAATCCTGCGGGGACCGGCAGCCCCGGGGCGGTCACGGCCAGGACCTTAAACAGCGTGCCCATTTCCTGCGGGCCGATGAGGCGTTTCATCGCCCCCAAGACCTCACCCGCCTCGCGCGGGGTCTTGCCGCGCGCCAGCACCTTGGCGCGCGCTTCGATGCCGAGCGCCTTCAGGAAATCGCCCTGGTTCACCGGCCCGTGCGCGACCGCGCCGGCGGCGCGCGCGGCGCGCGCGGCGGAGGCGAAATCGACATGCGAGGTCAGATCGGCGGCGCCGGGGTCGGTCAGCACATCGTGATACTTGTGGTCCTTCACGGCCTGCAGCGTATCGCCCACGGCACTCAGGGCATGGCCGTAATCGATCAACAGGGCGGCGCCCCCGCCCTGTACGAGGCGCGTCGCAATGTCACCGACGGCGGCGTCACGCGCGAGCGCGATTTCGACAATCTGGCCAACTTGCGCGTCCATCGCGGGCACGGCCATGGAGGGCACATCGACCCAGACGAGACGTCCGCCATCCGCGCCGACCTTGCGCTCGGCCCAGCCCGCGGGCGTCTTCACCATTTGACGGATCGGCAAGGCATCGAGGAATTCGTTGCCGATCACGATGACAGGTCCATCCGGCACAGCGGAAAATTTTTGATGCCAATGCACCGGCACGTCCACGAGCGACAGGTTGCGCTGCTGGCGCAAGGTCAGCGACGGGCTGGTTTCGACCATATGCACATCGAGCGCCGCCGAGACGCCGTCGACCTGCGTAAGTGCCCGCAACGCATCCGCCATCAAGGTGCCGCGCCCCGGCCCCAGTTCGACTAGGTTGACGCGCGCCGGGCGTCCCATCGACGACCACACGACGGCGCACCACAAACCAATCAGTTCACCGAACATCTGGCTGACTTCGGGCGCGGTCACGAAATCGCCGGTGCGGCCCAGCGGATCGCCGCTCATGTAATAGCCGTGCTCGGGATGGCCCAACGCTGCGGCCATGTAATCGTCGAGCCCGAGGGGCCCGTCGGCGGCGATGCGTTGCAGCAGGAGAGCCTGAAGCGGCGTCATGCAGTCTTTTGGCGGCGGACCAACAGATAGAGGCCGACCACCAGGAACGGCACCGACAGCCACTGGCCCATGGTCGTGCCACCGATAAGGTAGCCGATCTGCACATCGGGCTCGCGCACCGCTTCGACGATGATACGCGACAGCGCATAGCCGATCAGGAAGATGCCGGCCAACGCGCCATGGCGGTTGCGCATCTTTTCGCTGCGGCCCAGCAGCCACAAGACGACGAACAGCAACAGACCTTCGAGTGCGGCTTCGTACAGCTGGCTCGGATGACGCGGCAAGGGCCCGGCACGCGGAAACACGAACGCCCACGGTACATCGGTGACGCGGCCATACAGCTCGGCATTCACGAAATTGGCGAGGCGGCCGAGGAACAGCCCGATGGGCGTGGCCACCGCGACGGCATCGCAGATGGCGAGGAAATTCAGTTTGCGGCTATAGGCGAAAAAGGCCATCGCGCAGATCACGCCCATCAGGCCGCCGTGGAACGACATGCCGCCTTCCCACACGCGCAGGATCGCGGACGGGTCCTGGGCATAGACATGGAAATTGTAGAACAGCACATAGCCGATGCGCCCACCCAGCACGACGCCGAGAAACGCCCAGAACACCAGATCGTCGACCTCGCGCGCGTTCATCGCCTGCGGCGGCTTGGCGACAAAGGCGCGCACATAGATCCAGGCGAGGCCCAGGCCCACCAGATAGGCGAGCGCATACCAGCGAATGCCCATGGGGCCGACGCCGGGCCAGGTGCCGAGGTCGATCAGGACTGGGTCGATGGCGGGAAATGGAAGAGCGAACATCATGCGGCGCGCATCCTGTCACAAAGACCAGATAAAAAAAACACTGGGCAAAAAAATCGTGAATCGCACGGGAACGTCGGGCAGGATGCCCAAAATACGAATTATGCGGGGAGGCCGCATCATGAAAGAACTTTTCGGCAAGGTCGCCTTCATCACGGGGTCGGCCAGCGGTATCGGGCTTGGCATCGCCCATGCCCTAGCCGCGCGGGGCATGAAGATCGTGCTGGCCGACATCGAGACGGATGCCCTCGATCGCGCCCGCATTGACCTCGAAGAACGCCAGGCCGAAGTGATCGCGATCCCGCTCGACGTCTCGGACCGCGCCGCCGTCCAGGACGCGGCCCAGACCGCCGTCGCGGCCTTCGGCAAGGTCCATGTGCTGTGCAACAACGCCGGCGTCAGCCGTAGCGTGGCGCTCGACGAAGCAACCGGCACGGATTGGGACTGGGTCGTCGGCGTCAATCTGGGCGGCGCGATCAACGGCCTGCTCGCCTTCGTGCCGCTGATCAAAAGCCACGGCGAGGGCGGCCATATCGTCAATACGAGTTCCATGAGCGGATTGCGTTATGCGCCGGGGCGCGGCCAAGGCATCTATTCGACGACCAAACATGCGTTGATCGGCATGTCCGAAGCACTCTGCGCCGATCTGGCGCCCCACGATATCGGCGTGAGCGTGCTCTGCCCCGCTTTCGTCAAAACCCAGATGCCGCATTCGGGGCGCAACCGGCCGGCGCGGTTCGGCGGACCGCAAGTGCCGCAGCGCCGCCCCGACGATCCGCTGCTGCTCGGCGCCATCCACGGCAAGGAACCCGATCTGGTCGGCGAATATGTGGCCACCGGAATCGAACGCAACCAGCTCCACATCCTGACCGACGCCAGCGAACGCACCGAGGTCGAAGCCCGCCTCGACAAAATTCGCAGCGCCCTCGATTACACAGCCCAACGCGACGCACGGGAGGCATCGAAATCATGACCCAAACTTCACCCTTGGCAGCGACCCAGAAACGCCAAGCCTTCCGCGCAATCCTGACCGGCACCAAATGCCTCTATCCCGCATCCGTCTTCGATCCGATCTCGGCCAGGCTCGCCGAGGATATCGGCTTTGAGACGATGATGATGGCGGGCTCCATCGCCTCGCAGACCGTGCTGGGCGCACCCGACCTGATCGTGCTCACGCTCACCGAATTCGCCGATCAGGCGCGCCGCATCAATCGCGCCGGCAAGCTGCCGCTGCTCGTCGATTCCGATCACGGTTACGGCAACGCGCTCAACGTGAAGCGCACGGTGGAAGAACTGGAAGTGGCGGGCGTGTCGTGCCTAACCATTGAAGACACCGATCTACCGCAACCGTTCGGCACGACTAAGCCGAGCCTGATTTCGATCGAGGAAGGCGTCGGCAAGATGAAGGCGGCGTTGGCGGGACGCAGCGATCCGGCATTGATCGTTGCCGGGCGTTCAAGCGCGCCGATGATCAGCGGACTTGAAGACACCATCGCGCGCACCAAGGCCTATGCCGCCTGCGGCATCGACGCGATGTTCCTGGCCGGCGTGAAAACGCGCGCCGAACTGGATGCCATCGCGGCAGCGGTGAAGATCCCGCTTCTGCTGGGTGCGGGCGGCGGCGAGCTGGCCGATCGCGAGTATCTCGCATCGCGCAATGTACGCATCGCCTTGCAAGGCCACCTGCCCTTCGCCTGCGCCGTCGAAGCGACGCGCGCCGCCATGCAGGCGTTGCGCGACGGCACCGATCCCACCGCCATCACGGGCGCGGCTTCGGCCGAGCTAATGAAAAAGGTGACGCGCGATGCGGACTACAAAACCTGGATGAAAGAATATCTGGGGAGCTGAAGATGCTGTTCCACGTCCGCCTGAAGGATTTCCAGCCCAGCCGCCGCAACGCCGACTTACGTGAAGCGCATTGGAAATATTTCGAAGATCACGCCGAACATTTCATCGCGCGTGGCGCCACCTTCGACGATGAGGGAAAGATATTCAAAGCGAGCGTCATCTTCATCGATTTTCCCGATCGCACGGCCGCCGAGACCTTCATCGCCAACGAGCCGCTCAACCAGGCCGGCGTGTTCGAAAGTGTCGAGTTGGTGCGCTGGTCGAATCCTTTGGGCCGCCGTCAACGCGATTTCGTGCGCCAGGACGGCCAAGTGTGCTGGTACATCCGCGGCTACGGTAAAGCCGGGACCAACGAGCGACGCAATGAACTGTTCGCCGCGCATCAGGCCTATTTCAAACCGTTCGATGCGGACAATTTCATCGTGCGCGGTGGCGCACTGGCCGACGATGGTGCCACCTGGACCGGCAGCGCCAATCTGATCGCATTGCCTGATCGAAAGAGTATCGATGAATTCGTGGCGAATGAGCCGTTCTGCAAGAACGGCCTGTTCGAGCGCGTCGTAATCGAGCGTTACAATTTCGGCGGCCGACCCGGCCAAGTTACCTAAGGAACGAATCGCCTAAAGGTAGGGGTCTTCGGCCAGCAGGTGATTGCGCATGTACTGCGCGACCCCTTCTTCGAGCGTCGTGAAGGGCTTGGTATAGCCGAGGCTGCGCAGGCGATCCATCTTCGCTTCGGTGAAGTACTGGTACTTGCCGCGGATGTTTTCCGGCGTCGGCACGAATTCGATATTCGACGGATGGTTGGCTTCCGAGATCACGCTGCTCGCGAGATCGAGGAAGGTGCGCGCCGTGCCGGTGCCGCAATTGAAGATGCCGTTGACCTTGGGTTGGCCCGCCAGCCACAACATGACGTCGACGCAATCGCCGACCCAGATGAAATCGCGCTTCTGGCCGCCGTCGGGATAATCGGGATGATGCGACTTAAACAGCCGCGCCTTGCCGGTCTGGAGGACCTGTTCGTGGATCTGCGGCACGACGCTGCGCTGCCCGCCTTTGTGATATTCGTTCGGGCCGTAAACATTGAAGAATTTGAGCCCGGCCCAATGCGGCGGCGTCGCGGCGCCATTGGCGGCCAAACGCGCCACCCGGCGATCGAAGGCATGTTTCGACCAGCCATAGGCGTTGAGCGGCCTGAGCTGCGCCAAGGCGTCCGGGCTATCGTCGTCGACAAAGCCCTGCGCTCCGTCGCCGTAGGTGGCCGCTGAGGACGCATAGATGAGGGGGACGCGCGCCTCGGCGCACCAATCCCACAAGCGCATGGAGAAGCGGAAATTCTGCTCCACAATCAAATCGCCATCGGTTTCGGTGGTCGAGGAAATCGCGCCGAGATGGAAGATACTTTCGACCTTGCCGCGATGGCGCGTCAGGAAATCGAACAGATCGGGCGGCGGGACGATATGGGCCAGTTCGCGCTTGGCGATGTTGCGCCATTTATCGCCGGTGCCCAGCACGTCGCAGGCGACGAGATCGCCGGCCCCCTTGGCCTCCAACGCGGCCAACAGGTTGGAGCCG
The DNA here is from genome assembly GCA_947467145.1 of Rhodospirillaceae bacterium. Lineage (GTDB taxonomy): Bacteria > Pseudomonadota > Alphaproteobacteria > Rhodospirillales > UBA2165 > CANIGJ01. Next base: position 65,546 of record CANIGJ010000011.1, read on the forward strand.
ATGAACCCGGTAGCACCGGTGACGACGATCATGAGGCGGCGATCCTGCAAGCGGAGGTCATGGGGCGGGCATCAAAAAAGGCCCGGACTTTTCAGTCGCGGACCTTATCGGACGCCGCCAGAAGCGGCAAGTTGACCGCCGCCGGAAGGAACCGGCGGCGGTAGCAACAAGATTAGAAGTTCTTGACGACCGTGAACACCACCTGGTTGTCGGCGAAGTTCGGCGTGCCGCGCTGCTGCGCCGCGTTGACCGAGGTGTCGATCCAAGCGAGCTCGAGATCGAGGCCCCAAACCTTGGCGGCGGCGGCGACCTTGTAATCGGTATAGTCCGGACCACCCCAGGTGCCGTTCTTCTCGATGCGCTGACGGCCCCACGAACCGCTCAAGTCGACGTAGCCCAGCGGCACGACGATTTTCGCTTGCGTGTAGTGGCCATCGCCCGAGTTCAGGTTGAAGTCCGGCGAATAAGCATAGAAGCCGCCGAGCGTGAACAGGCCGAAATTGTACGTGGCGCCGAGCTGATATTCAAAGAAGTCCGGTTCGTTCGCCGTGGCGACGGTGCCGACGTTGTTCGAGCCCGGATAGCTGTAATAGGTGAAGCCCGGGTTGATGGTCAGGTCGGGCAGCATCGGCGGAACGATCGCGAGGCTGCCAACGTAGTCGAGCTCCATCGTGCCGTTGGCCGTGCCGGCATCGACGTTGGAAGCCCAGACGCCGGCCGTGGCGGTCAGCCAATCGGTCGCTTTGAAGTTCACGTTCAGACCGCCCTGGATGGCCGGGGAGTCATTGGTCTGCGAGAAACCACGGAAGAAGTATTCGCTGGTGAGACCAACGTTACCGGTGAGGCTGAAGGCGCTATCGGCGCTGGGCGGCAGGATGTCGTCCGCGGCCATTGCCGGGCTGGCCATCACGGCAACGAGGCCAAGGGCGAAAAGATGCTTTTTGACGTTCACGAGGGTACTCCTTATGTCTCACCCGAATATCTGATCAGGGGATTCCCCAGCGGGCAGCCGTTAATCCCCCTGAAGTTCTTCCTGACTATAAAATAGGCTAATGGCTTGTCGACGCTTTTTTGAGCAAGGCTCCGCCCAATGAGTCTTATTTGTTGCAGGTCGTGGCATAAATGAGACAATCGCGGGGTCGGCGTCCCGCATTTTGAAACGCGTTACGTAAATATGACGGAGATTTGACATGGAAAACCGCAATCGCCCGGGAAATCTGTTCGACGACGTCGCCAAAGTGGCCGGTGGAGCGGCGGGTACCCTGTCCGGCCTCAAATCAGAAGTCGAATCGCGGGTCCGTCAAATCGTCGACGATCTGGTCGGCAAACTGGACCTGGTGACGCGCGAGGATCTGGACACGGCCTTGGCGCTCGCCGCGAAAGCCCGCGAAGAGCAAGAAGCACTGGCCAAGCGCGTGAGCGACCTCGAGACGGAGCTTGCGCGCCTCAAGTCGGACCACCGCTGAGATCTGCGCGCCGCTCACGCAGTCAGCGTGGGCATTGTTATCCAGAGAAAACTGTCGACCCGCCCGCCTTATCCACAGAAACGGGCGCGAAATCCATCTTGCGCGCTGAATCGAACCCTGCCACGCTACTTATCGTGCAACGGAGGGCATTACACCCAACATCTGGGGCCATCCACTACATCTTGTTGCATTAGGGCGGACTATCGGGAGAGCGCGACTGTGGCTCGCATTGAAACCCTGGACGATGACCGCCGCGACCCACCCATGGACACCATCGAACACGTCATTCGGTCCCAAGGCTGGCGCTTCAACCGCGTCGAGGACGACGAGATGGCGGCCGAGGTCCAGGGTCGCTGGTGCGATTACAATCTGCATTTCGCCTATGCCGAAGAGGTCGAGGCGATCCATCTGACCTGCGCCTTCGATCTGCGAATCCCGGCGCGCAAGAAACAACTGGTGTATGAGCTGCTGGCGCTGATCAACGATCGGATGTGGCTCGGCCATTTCAGCCTGTGGAATGTCGAAGGCCTGCCGATCTATCGTCATGCGATTCCGTTGCGCGGGGCCGAAGGGCTGGCGCCCGAACAGGTCGAAGACCTGCTCGACGTCGCCATCGCGGAATGCGAACGGTTCTACCCCGCGTTCCAATATCTGATCTGGGGCGGCAAATCCCCAGACGAGGCCTTCAGCGCGGCCATCATAGACCCCATCGGCGAGGCGTAACCTTTCATGTCCGAGACGCTATTGCTCATCGGCTGCGGCAAGATGGGCACGGCCCTCCTTGCCGGCTGGATCGCGCAAGGTTTAGCGCCGACCAACGCTTATGTCGTCGAAGCCGACACCACCCAACATGAACGCATCGGCGCGCTCGGCGTGCATGTGGTCGCCGGGCCCGAGGCACTGCCGCACGGCTTAGCACCCGCGACCATCGTGCTCGCCGTCAAACCGCAAAGCATGGATACGGTCGTGCCGGCCTATGCGGGACCAGCCGCGACCGCACTCACCATCTCGATCGCGGCCGGCAAGTCCATCGCCTATTACGAAAAGCTGCTGGGCGAATCGCGCGCCATCGTGCGCGTCATGCCGAACACGCCGGCCGCCGTGGGACGCGGCATGTCGGTCTGCGTCGCCAATGCGCGCACGAGCGACGCGCAAAAGGAAAAGACGAGCAAGCTGATGACGGCGGTTGGCGACGTCGCCTGGATCGACGACGAATCCTTGATGGATGCGGTCACCGCAGTATCGGGCAGCGGTCCGGCCTATGCCTTCTTGTTGGTTGAATGCATGGCCAAGGCCGGCGAGGCCGTGGGCTTGGCGCCCGATCTCGCCATGCGGCTGGCGCGCCAGACCGTGATCGGATCGGGCGAGTTGATGGCCCGCGCCAGCGAAGATGCCGCCATCTTACGCAAGAACGTCACCAGCCCCGGCGGCACGACCGAAGCCGCGCTCAAGGTCCTGATGGCCGACCCCGGCATGCAGGACTTGATGACGCACGCGATCGCAGCGGCAACCAAACGCGGTCGCGAACTCGGATAAATAAAAGCTAACGGTGCTGCGCGAGGCCGGCGCCCATGATCTCGCGCAAGGTGGCCAGAGCGCGCGCTTCGAGCTGGCGAACGCGATCCTTCGATAGATTCAATTCATGGCCGATCGACGCCAACGTGCGCTTCGCGCCGGAAAAATAGCGATTGCGGATGATGAACTGTTCGCGCGCCGGCAGATGCGCCAGCGCGAACGCCGTCAGGTCGGCCATCAGCTTACGCTCGCTGTCCATGACCAATTTTTCTTCGGCCGTCGGCTCGTCAGCGCGCAACTGATCGAGCCACGTCGTCGTATTGCCGTCCTGCGCCGAGATGTTTTGATCGAGCGAGGTATCGCGGTGCGTCACGCGACGCGCCAGGGCACGCACATCGGCCGCGGTCGTCTCAAACCGGTCGGCCAATTTCTGGATAATATCTTCGCTGAGCGCATCGGCGCTACCGATCAGGGCGCTCAAGCGGCGCAATTGCAGGAACAGCGATTTCTGCGCCGAGGTCGTACTGAGACGCACGAGCGACCAGGAACGCACGATGTGATCGAGCATGGCGGCGCGAATCCACCACACGGCGTAGGTCGCCAGACGCACGTCTTTTTCCGGATTGAACCGGCGCACCGCCTGGATCAGGCCGACCATGCCTTCCTGGATCAGGTCGGGCATCGGCACGCCTGAGCGGCGATAGGCCTTAGCCGTACGCACCACGAAGCCCTGTAGGCTGGCGATCAGGCGCTGTTCGGCCGTGACGTCGCCGGCGCCGGCCAGGCGCGCGAGTTCGCGTTCCTCCTCGCGGTCGAGCAGCCGTTGTTTAGCGCGCGTGATCGCCATATCTTAAGTGTAGCACCCTGCTCGGAGAACGGCCATGGCCACCACATCCGATACCGCCCTGACGACTATGAAGACCGCCTTGAACCTGGCCCACAGCCAGGGCTGGCGCAAGGTGACCCTGGCCGCCATCGCCGCCGAGGCGGGGCTGCAACAGGCTGACGTCATGGCCGAGTTCACCAGTAAAGAAGCGATCCTGGCCGGCTTTGCCCGGCACATCGACGCCGAAGTCCTGCAGGCACCGCTAGAGACCGACGCGACGGTGCGCGACCGCCTCTTCGATCTGATCATGCGGCGCTTCGATGCCCTGACGCCGTATCGCGGCGGTATCCGCGCCATCCTCCACGATACGGTCGGCGATCCGTTTGCCGCACTCGCCGGTTTGTGCGCGGCGCATCGTTCGATGTCGCTGACGCTTGAGGCGGCCGGGGTTTCGGCGTCCGGCCCGTTCGGCCTGCTGCGCGCCAAGGCGCTGACCGCGCTTTACCTGCGCACGCTGTATGACTGGCTGCAAACAGCGGACGACGGCAACGACGATCGCATCATGGCGCAGCTCGACAAGGCGCTGAGCCGGGCCGAGAAGGTCGCGACCGCTTTTGCCGGGCAGCGCGAACGTCTCGCCGCGCGCCGCCAAGCGCGCCGCGCCGCACGACGACACACCGGCGACGCTGAAGCGGAAGTTTAAAGCGGCCAACTAGATCGGTAAGACAAGCCGGGCACGCAGGCCGCCGGCCGGCGAATCGCCCAACAAAATATCGCCGCCATGGCCACGAATCACATCGCGCGCGATGGTCAGACCGAGACCGACGCCGCCGGTTTCCGGATTGCGCGAATCCTCGATACGGAAAAACGGCCGGAAGGCGTCTTCGCGCTTGTCCTTGGGGATACCCGGGCCATCGTCGTCCACGGTGATCTCCACGGTTTCGCCGCGCCGTCCGGCGCGCACCGAAACATGCTTGGCATAACGGTCGGCGTTTTCGACGAGATTGGTGACGCAGCGCTTGAACGCGTTGGGACGCACCGGAACCACGATATCGCCCTCGGTATGCAGATCGATGATCGCACCCTTGCGCCGCGCCTGCGCGATCACCTCGTCCAGCATGCGCGACAGGTTAGTCGGCGCCGGGGTCTCGTCGCCCTCGCCGCGCGCGAACGCGAGATAGGCGTCGAGCATGCGTTCCATCTCGGCGACGTCGGATTTCAGATAATCCGCACCCTTGGCATTGCCCATCATGGCAAGTTGCAGCTTCATGCGCGTGATCGGCGTACGCAGATCGTGCGACACGCCCGACAGCATATCGGTGCGTTGCGCGATCTGGCGTTTGATACGGTCGCGCATGGCAATGAAGGCCGATGCCGCGAGGCGCACTTCTGTGGCGCCCTCCGGCTTGAAGGTGGGCGCATCCCGCCCTTTGCCGAAACTATTGGCCGCCGCCGCGAGACGACGGATCGGGCGCACCTGATTGCGCATGAAGATGGCGGCCACGCCGAACAGGATCATCGCCGTGCCGACCATCCAGATGACGAACACATAGATCGTCGAACTGAACAGGCGCTTGCGGTTGGCGGCGAGTTCCAGCACGCCGTCAGACAACTGAATCTCGACCTTCACATCGCCCGACGATTCGCTATCGACCTTGAAGGGCTTGGCGAGACTGTCCTTCAGCGCATCGACGAAATCGTCATCGATGCCGCTGCCGCGCGGCTCCGTCACGTTGGCGAGAATCTCGTCCTTGCGGAACCGAGCATCGAGGCCGAACGCGGAACTCGCGAGCGCCAGCGTGTTGCGGCGCGCCTCGTCGGACGGATATTCCTGCAACAACTCGACGATCCCGACGACATCGCCGGCCAGACCGCGTGCCAGCCGGTCGCTCACCTTCTGCCAATGGCTTTGGTAGAACACATACGCCGAGACCAGCTGCAGCAGGATCAGCGGCATGACGATGATCAGCACCGACCGGCCGAATAGGCTGTGCGGCAGGTAGCGTTTGATCAGGCTTGCCATGGGAAGATTCCGAGCATCACCGCATCATCAGTCCGGACGGAGAATGTAGCCCTGGCCGCGCACGGTTTGAAGATAGCGCGGCATTTTGGGGTCGGGTTCGATCTTGCGCCGAAGTCGCGTCACTTGCACGTCGATCGCGCGTTCGCCACCGCCCGGCGTCAATAGCCGGGCCAGATCCTCGCGGCTGAAGACCGCACCCGGGCGTTCCGCCAGCACGTGCAACAGCCGCTGTTCGCCCGAGGTCAGCGGAATCGGCAAGCCGTCGCGGCTCAATTCATCGCGCGCCATATCGAAGCTGACCTCGCCGAGGCGTGCGACAGTCAACGCCGGCTCGGGCGCGCGCGGCACCCGGCGCAGGATCGAATTAATCCGCAACACCAGCTCGCGCGGCTCGAACGGCTTGGCGAGATAATCGTCGGCGCCCGCTTCCAAGCCCTGGATGCGCGATTCCGCTTCGCCCATCGCCGTCAGCATCAGGATCGGCACCGCGTCGGTCGTGCGCAGGGTGTGCGCGAACTGCAAGCCGCTTTCGCCCGGCATCATCAGATCGAGCACGATGAGATCGAACACGATATTGGTCATCTTCTTGCGCGCATCGGCCGCCGATTGCGCCGCGCTGACGCGGAAGCCCGCTTCCGACAGAAATTCCTTGAGCAGATCGCGCAGCCGCGCGTCGTCGTCGACCACCAGGATATGGGCCGCGTCGTCTGTCATGATCAGATGCGACGGATCATTTCGCGCGATCGAGCCGCGCGAGATCGGCAGGATCGAGGATCATCGAGCGCAGCACGCGCTCGAAGCCTGCGACCGCATCCGGGCCGACCGTCGCGAACGCTTCGGTGATGCGCTTGCGTTGATCGGCCGATACCCTGAGCTCCAACGCGCGGCCTTCCTCGGTCAGGGTCAGGTGGCGATGGCGTTTGTCGCGCGCCCCCGGATCTTGGCGCACGATACCCTGCTCGACCAATTGACCGAGCACGCGCCCGAGGCTTTGCTTGGTGATCTTGAGAATAGCCAGCAGTTCGCTCACCGTAATGCCCGGGTTGCGGCCGACGAAATGAATGACGCGATGATGCGCGCGGCCGAACTCAAGCTCGGTCAGCAGGTTGTCAGGTTCGGCAATGAAATCACGATAGGCGAAGAACAAAAGCTCCATCGCCCGACGCACATCGTCGTCACTCGGCGCCTGATCGGAGACACGGGCAAGAGACGATGACGAGGCGGCCATGAGTGCGGAAAACCTTGCAAAAAAATTACGTCAGTGATGTTGACATATATGCCAGATATTGCTAATCACCGCAACAACGTTTCGTAGGATATTAACGAGCAGAAAGAAAATTGCTATGGCGACGACAAATTCTGTGCCCTTTCACGAAATGGATGGCTGGATCTGGTACGACGGCAAGCTCGTACCGTGGCAAGACGCCAAGCTCCACGTCCTCACCCACGCGCTGCATTATGCCAGCTGCGTCTTCGAAGGTGAGCGCGTCTATGGCGGCCAGATTTTCAAGCTGCGTGAGCACACCAATCGCCTGATCTATTCGGCCGATCTGCTCGGCTTTGAAATCCCGTGGACCGCCGATGAGATCGACGCGGCCTGCAAGGAAACCGCGAAGGCGAACAAGATCGACGACGGCTATGTGCGCCCGGTCGCGTGGCGCGGCAGCGAACAGATGGGCGTGTCGGCGCCCGGCACCAAGATCCATCTCGCCATCGCGGTGTGGACCTGGCCGTCCTATTTCTCGCCCGAAGCGCGCACCAAGGGCATTTCCATGGTGACGTCGAAATGGCGCCGCCCGGCCCCCGATACGGCGCCGGTGCATGCCAAATGCTCGGGCCTGTACATGATCTGCACCTTGTCGAAGCACGAAGCCGAAGCCAAAGGCTACGACGACGCGCTGATGCTGGATTGGAAAGGCCGCGTGGCCGAAGCGACCGGCGCCAACATCTTCATGATGTTCGGCGACAACAAGGTGGTCACGCCGCCGACCGATTGCTTCCTCAACGGCATCACCCGCCAGACCGTGATGGAACTGGCGAAGAAGCGCGGCTACGAAGTGGTCGAGCGTCACGTCGAAGTGGCCGAGCTCAAGAACGTCAAAGAAATCTTCGTGACCGGCACAGCGGCCGAGATCACCCCGGTCGGCAAGATCGACGACATGACCTTCACGCCAGGTGCGATCACCAAGGCGCTGATCGAGGATTATGATCGCCTCGTCGGCCGCGTGCCGGCGAAAGCCTCGGCGGCCGAATAATACGGAAGGCCGCCGCATGGCGGTCGATCGCCTCAAGACACGGATCTGGGTTCAGGCCCAGATCCGGCTTTGCGACATCAACAATCTGCCTGCCTATATCGTCAACCGCGGCGACCCCGACGCCGGCGCGGTGATCCTGCGTCTCAACCGCTTGGACGGCACCAGCCATCTGTTCAACCAGGCGCGTCAGGCCGATGGCGAAGCCGCCTGGTCCAAGGCGTCGGGCAGCGATGCCGAGAGCCGCATGAGCGATGCCGACGCGCTCGCCTATATCGAACGCCAGCGCAAATACGATCCCGACCTGTGGGTCCTCGAAATCGAGGACCCCGAGCGGCGCTATACCCTCGACGCCAAGATCGTGTAACGTAAGCGCTCCGGACAGGAGCGTTCCATGTTGATGTTGCGTATCGTCCCGGCGGTTCTGGCGTTCTTCATGCTTGTCGGCCCAGTGGCGGCCCAGCAGAGCGCCAATCGCATCGCCTGCGGCCAGGGCATGGTCGAGAACCAATCGCCCATACTGAAACGCGCCGCCATCCAGCGCGTTGCCGCGGCCGATCTGGTGCCGATCAGATTCATCGGCCACGCGACCTTCACCATCCGTTCGCCGCAAGGCGTCAACATCGTCACCGATTACAACGACTATTACCGCGCCGACGTGCGCCCCGACATCGCGACGATGAACACCCAGCGCGGCAATCACAGCACGTACCGGATCGAGCCCGGCGTCGCGCATGCGCTATACGGCTGGGACCAAGGCAGCGGCATTCCATACCACGACGTCACCTTCAAGGATGTACGCGTCTATAGCGAGCCCACCAACATCTTTCCGCAGGGCAACCGCAATTCCAACGAAACGGCGATCTTCGTGATCCAGGTCGGCGGCATGTGCATCGCGCATCTCGGCCACACCGCGCATATCCTGGACGACGATCTCGTGCGCCGGCTCGGCACCATCGACATCGCCATGGCGCCCGTCGATCGCACGGTGACGCAAAGCTACGAAGAGACGTTCCACAATCTCAAGCTGCTCAAGCCGCGCATCGTCATCCCGATGCACGATATCGGCTGGACGACGCAGCAATTCGTCGTCGAAGCGCAGCGCTATTACCCGATCCGCAAGGATCTCGGCGACACCATCCAGGTCAGCCGCGATCTGTTGCCACGCGAGACCGAGGTTTGGATCCTGCAGCCGCGCCGCGGCGGTTCGTACTGAGATGCCGCTTGTCCGCTGGCTGATCGCCGCCGCCCTTACCTTCGTCGCGTTCGGTGTTATGCCGGTCGCGGCACAAGACGCCAACGCGCCGGTGCCCTGCGGCCTCGGCATGGTCGAAGGACCAGTCAACCCAATCCAGCGCGCCAGCTTTCGCACGGCGGCGGCCGCACCGGCGGGCCAGCTCCGCATCACCTTCGTCGGCCATGCGACCTTCTTATTGGAAACGCCGGAAGGCGCGTCCGTCGCCACCGATTGGAACGGCACGAACCTGCCGCGTTATGCACCCGATATCGCGACGATGAACAATTTCCACATCACGCATTATTCGGACTTTCCCGATCCGGCGATCAAACATGTACTGCGCGGCTGGAAGCCCGGCGGGATCGCGCGCCACGACATCAAGGTGAAGGATCTGCGCGTCTATAGCGTGCCGACCAATATCCAGACCTATGCCGGACAACAGACCAACGGCAATTCGATCTTCGTCTTCGATACGGTCAATCTGTGCCTCGCGCATCTCAGCCATCTGCATCACGATCTGACGCGCGAGGAAGCCTCGCGCCTGGGGCGCATCGATGTGCTGTTCGTGCCCATCGACGGCTTTGTCAGCATGAGCCACGACGAGGTGATGAGCGTGATCGACATGATCAAGCCGCGCCTGGTCATCGTCATGCATTGGGATCTGTTCGGCGGCCCGCGCGCATTCCTGTCGCGCGCGCAGGGCATCTATCCGGTCAAAGTGCACGATTCGAACGTCTACACGCTTGGCCGCGAGATGCTGCCGACAGATACGGAAATCCTGCTGATGAAGCAGGGCCCATGATTTAGAGTTTTGGCCCCGGTTCTTCGATCGCGCGTCCGCTGAGATGATCGGTGATCGCGTCGTAGGCGCTGTCGACATCGTCGACCATCGTGAACAGCTTCATATCTTCCGGATCGATGACGCCGTATTTGATGAGGGCATCGAAGTTCATCACCTCTTTCCAGTAACTGGCGCCGTACAGCACCAGCTTCAGCGGCTTCTTGATCTTGCCCGTCTGCAATAGGGTCGCGACCTCGAACAATTCGTCGATGGTGCCGAAGCCGCCCGGGAAGATCACAATCGCCTTGGCGAGATACGCAAACCACAGCTTCCGCATGAAGAAGTAGTGGAAGTTAAACGCGAGGTGATGGGTGATGTAGGGATTCTCGTGCTGTTCGAACGGCAGCGCGATGTTGAGCCCGATATTGAGCCCGCGCGCTTCCGATGCACCGCGGTTCGCTGCTTCCATAATGCCGGGTCCACCACCCGAACAGACGACGAAACGCCGCCCGCCGCCGTCTTCGCCCAAACCCTTGGACCAATCGGTCAGCCGGTGCGCGAGTTCGCGCGCCTCCTCATAAAAACGTGACATGAACAAAGCGCGCTCGGCGGCAGGCAGGCCGATGCCGCTTTCTTTCGCGACCGCGAGCCCTTTTTCCGCGATCTCGCGCGGCGCAATGCGCGCCGAGCCGAAGAAAACGATGGTGTCCTTGATGCCAAACCGCTCAAACCGCGCTTCCGGCTCGATATATTCAGCCAAGATGCGCAGTTGGCGCGCCTCGCGCGATTGGATAAATTCCGGGTCGTCGTAAGCCCTAGTCGGGCGACGGGGCGTGTGAGCCATGCAGAAACCTATACAAATTAATATGTTAGAGGGAATAGAATGACATCGACTGTCTTGGCGAACTAGAGCGTAACCGGCACGGCCATATCACAGAACGGATATTTGCATGCTCGCGGCGCCGATCCCAACGAATGAACGTGAGCGTGTCGGTAAACTTCGCTCATATAACATTCTCGACACTTTACCCGAAGAATCCTTCGACCGCGTGACGCGTCTCGCGGCCGATATCCTCGATGTGCCCATCGCCCTGGTTTCGCTGGTCGATTCCGAACGGCAATGGTTCAAATCCAAGGTCGGACTCGACGCCGACGAGACCAGCCGCGAAATATCCTTCTGCGGCCACGCCATCATGGGCGACGATCTGTTCGTGATCGAGGACGCGACGAAAGATGCGCGTTTCGCCGACAACCCGTTGGTCACCGCCGGACTCAATATCCGCTTTTACGCCGGCGCACCGCTGCAAACGCCGGATGGATTGAACATCGGCACGCTGTGCGCCATCGACGACAAACCGCGCCAATTGAATCAGCGTCAGCGCCGATTGTTGCTCGACCTGTCGCACGTTATCGTCGATGAAATGGAGCTGCGCGTCGCGCTCAAGGAATCGATGAATGCGGTGGCGAACGAAGCCAACGAGCGCGCGCTGCAGAACGATTTCGTCAGCGCCGTCACGCATGAATTGCGCACACCGCTGACCTCGATCCAAGGATCGCTGAAATTGATCGATGCGGGTGCGTTCGGCGCGGTGACCGATCCGCTGAAACAGGCCCTGGATATTGCATCGCGCAATGCCGCAACCCTGCTGAGCCTGATCAACGATCTGTTGGATTTCCAGCAGCTTGGCGCCGGCATGATGGAATTCAATTTTCAGGCCGTCAGCCTGGAACGCCTGGTGCACGAAACCTGCGAGAACATGGCGGGCTTCGCCGCGCGCAAGGATATCGCCATCGACGCCATGGTCGAGGACGACGCCGTCTTCCTCGCCGATGCGGCGCGCCTCACTCAGGTCATCAGCAATGTCCTGTCGAACGCGGTGAAGTTTTCGCCCACCGGCGGGCGCATCAGCGTCATCGCCAAACGCACCAACACTTCCGTTAGCATCGCCTTTACCGATCGCGGACCCGGCATTCCGGTAGAATTTCGCGGCAAGGTGTTCGAGAAATTCGCGCGCGCGCGCGGTCAGACGACGGGGTCGGGAACCGGCCTTGGCCTCGCCATCAGCAAGATCATCGTCGAGGCGCATCGCGGCACGATCGGGTTCGAGACCTCGGCCCAGGGAACGACGTTCCAGGTCGAGATACCGCTGCGCCAATCTTTAACCTGAGACGGATCAGTCTTTCTTAGACCAGCGTGCGGCGGCGGCATCGTCGGCTTCGCGCGCATCGACCCATTTGCCGCCGTCGGCGGTTTCCTCGTTCTTCCAGAACGGCGCTTTGGTTTTCAGCCAATCGACCAGGAATTCGCAGGCCTCGAACGCGGCCTGACGATGGCGCGACGCCGTGACGACCAGCACGATGTTATCGCCGGGCTCCAGGCGGCCGTAGCGATGCACGATCAAGGATGCCGAGATCGGCCAGCGTTCAAGCGCCTCCGCCTCGATACGGCTCAATTCTTTTTCCGTCATGCCGGGATAATGTTCGAGGGTCATGGCACCGATGGCGTCAGCCCCCGTGCCGCCGCGCACGATGCCGACGAAGGACGCGATCCCGCCGACGTCGTTGCCTGCTTTGCCGATGGCGGCGATCTCGACCCCGATATCGAAATCCTCGCGCTGAACCCGCACTGTCATCGCGAACCTCCGGTCACCGGCGGGAAGAACGCGACCTCGTCGCCGTCGGCGACGGGATAATCGAGTTTCACATGCTCCTGATTGACGGCGATGCGGACAGCGCGGAGATCGGCAAGCGCATGAATATAATTGTCGCCGCGTTTCTGGAGCCAGACGATCAGATCGCCCACCTTCGCAACACTCGGCGGCAGGGATATTTCTTCTTCCGCGTGGCCGATCTTCTCGCGGATCGAGGCGAAATAGAGAATCTTCATTCCATCAACTCGGCATAAGGCAGGAAATCGACCAGATCGCCGCGCGCGACGCCCGCGACATCTTCCGCCAATTCGATCAAACCGTCCGTCTCGACCATGGATGACAGAATACCCGATCCGTCGTCGGAAAACTTCTCCACCGTCACGCCGTCCGGCGTCGGCACGAGATGCGCGCGCAGCCATTCGCGCCGCCCGATCTTTTTGGCGAAATCGAACCCGGCGCGCACGCGGAACGCGGCCGGTTTTTTCACGTTTGCCCCGGCCAGACGCGACAAGACCGGGCGCGCGATCATCAAGAACATGACGATCACCGCGACCGGATTGCCCGGCAGGCCGATGAACGCCGCCGCATGCGCATGCGTATTGACGTGACCGAGCGCCACGACGCGGCCCGGCTTGGTCGCCAGGTTCCAGAAATGAATAGCGCCAAGCTGCGCCACGGCTTCGCGCACACGATCTTCGCCGCCGAGCGCCACCCCGCCCGAGGTGAGCAGAAGGTCGTGTTCCAAGGCGGCTGCCGCGAGGGCCGCGTGAATCATCGCCGCATTGTCGGGCAGGATGCCGAGGTCGGTCACCGCGCAGCCCAACCGATCCAGCAAGGCCATCAAGGTATAGCGATTGATATCGAAGATACTGCCGGCGGATGGCGCATCGCCGGGTTCACGCAGCTCGTCGCCGGTCGAGAAGACCGCCACACGCAGACGGCGATAGACTGCGATCTCAGCTTGGCCGAGCGAAGCGATCATGCCGACATCCTGCGGACGCAGGCGCTGGCCGACCCGCAGAACCGTTTCGCCGCGCTTTACGTCCTCGCCGGCGCGACGGATATGCGCGCCGCGCGTGATGCCTGGGCGGATCACGATCTGCCCGTCTTCGATTCCGGCATCTTCCGCCATGACGACGGTATCGGGCCCAGCCGGCAGCGGCGCACCCGTGAATATCTGCGCCGCATGGCCGCGCGGAATGGGATCGGTATGCGGATGACCGGCCGCGATGCGCGGCCCCGGCACCAGCGCGGTTTTATCGCTAGCACTCAGATCGTCGAAATAGACCGCATAACCGTCCATAGCCGAATTGTCGTGCGGCGGGATATCGCGATCCGCGATCACATCGGCCGCCAGAATGCGCCCGAGCGCGTTGCGCACGGCAACAGGTTCGATGCCGACAACGCTCGCCAGCCGGGCGTCGAATTGGGCAAGCGCCTCGACGATCGTGCGGCGTTCCTGGCCGGTGCGGAAACAATCGTTGAAATCGACGGAGCCAGGCATGGGCATCAGGCCGCCATCAACCGGCAACGCCGCATGATGAAATCGGCGATGGCCGCGATGTCGGACAGATCAAAAAGCGGCACGCTCAATCCGCTCAGTTTTGTGTCGCTGGCGACGGCGACGATGTGCGGATCGCCCGGTTGCAGCAAAGGCTTGCCGACGCCAGGCCGATGGACTTCGAGCTTGGGGTGCGCTTCCCACTTGAACCCTTCAACCAGCAACAGATCGACCGGACTCATGCGCGCGATCAACTCATCGAGGCTGGGTTCCGCATCGCCCTTCAGTTCGTGCATCAGCGCCCAGCGCTTGGCCGACGAAATCAAGACCTCGCGCGCACCCACCGCGCGATGCTCGTAGGAATCCTTGCCAGGTTGATCAATATCGAAATCGTGATGCGCGTGCTTCATCGACGAAACCGACAAGCCACGACCGATCAAAGTCGGGATCAAACTCTTCAAAAGCGTCGTCTTGCCGCTGCCGCTCCAGCCCGCGATGCCGAAGACCTGCATTCGTTCAGCGGACATCGGTCGTCGCGGGTGTCCGCGACGCTCCGGCATGTTCTTGGCTGCGCGCAGCGGCGGCATCGCTGTCCATGCGGTCCACGTGATGCAAGCCGACACGCAGATAATCGTAGCCGGTGACAAGCGTCAGGATGGCGGCGATCCACAAGCCCCAAACACCGACCTCGGTCGTCGACAGCGGGCCGAAGTCCGGCCCGGCCGTTCCGACCAGCAGGAAGCCCAGCGCCAACATCTGCACCGTGGTTTTCCATTGGGCGAGTTTGCTGACCGGCACGCGGACCTGCGCGGTCGCGAGAAACTCGCGCAGACCCGAGACCAGGATTTCGCGGCACAGGATGACGACGGCGGGCAGTACGGCGACGCCGGGAATACGGCTCGTCGCCACCAGCATCAAGAGCAGCGCCGCCACCAGCAGCTTGTCAGCTACAGGATCGAGGAAGCGGCCCACCGCCGACTGCTGGCTCCAGGCGCGCGCGACGTAACCATCAAAGAAATCGGTGATGCAGGCGGCCGCATAAATCCCGAAGCCGATCCAGTTGCCCAGCGGCCCCTCGATATAAAAGGCGCCTATTACCAGCGGAATGGCGGCGATACGTGAGAGCGTCAATAAGTTGGCGAGATTGGTGAGCATGCTGCTTTATATATGTTTGCGATCAGCCTTCGGGATGGAACCAGTCATAAATGCGGCGCGCAAGGCCCTTGCTGATGCCTTCGACAGCCTCGAGATCGGTCAGGCCCGCTTGGCCGACGGCGCGGGCCGAGCCGAAATGATGCAACAAGGCCTTCTTGCGCGCCCCGCCCACATTCGGAATTTCGTCGAGCGGCGATTTCTCCATGCTCTTCGCTCGCTTCGCGCGATGCGTGCCGATGGCGAACCGATGCGCCTCGTCGCGTAATCGTTGGACGAAATACAGCACCGGATCCTGGGGATCGAGACGAATCGGCTCGCGTCCGGGCAGAAATAATCTTTCCTCACCCGCATCCCGATTGGGTCCCTTGGCGACCGCACAGACGCAAACATCGCGCACGCCCAATTCGGCGAACACCTCCAACGCGATACCAAGCTGGCCCAGGCCGCCGTCGATCAGCACCAGATCGGGCCATTGGCCGCCGGTGCGGTCGGGGTCCTCGCCCAGCGCCCGCGCAAACCGGCGCGTCAGCACTTCGCGCATCATGGCATAGTCGTCACCCATCGGCGCGCCGCGCTCGGCCGACGGAAACGTCGCCTGCGACTTGATGTTGAACTTGCGATAGGCGTTTTTCATGAAGCCATCGGGCCCGGCGACGATCATGCCGCCGACGGCGTTGGTGCCCTGGATATGGCTGTTGTCGTAAACCTCGACGCGTTCGATCTGGCCGTCGATGCCCATGACCTGGGCAAGGCCGTCCAGGTGGCGCCGCTGCGACACACTTTCGACAAAGCGCCGGCCGAGTGCGGCTTCGGCATTGGTGGCGGCGAGTTGCACCAAATTCTTCTTGTCGCCACGCTGCGGAATTTCGAGCGTGACCTTGTAGCCCGCGCGTTCGGATAAAGCCTCAGCGAGCAAAACCTTTTCGGCGACCGGGTGGCTGAGCAACAGCAGTTTCGGCGGCTGCTTGTCGGCGTAGAACTGGCCGATGAAAGCTTCGAGGATCTGCGCCGGCTCCGCATCCGCCGCTTGGGCAGGGAAATAGGCGCGGTTGCCGTAGTTCTGACCGGAGCGCACGAAGAACACCTGGATACAGGCCTGCCCGCCGGCCGTATGCATGCCGATCAGATCGGCATCGCCGATGGCGGCCATGTTGATGTCCTGGCGCGATTGGATCGTCGTCATGGCGCGGATGCGATCGCGAAAGCCGGCGGCCTTTTCGTAATCCATGGCGTCGCTGGCGGCTTGCATGCGCACGGCCAGATCGCGCTGGATATCCTGCGACCGCCCGGTGAGGAAGGCGCGCGCCTGATCCACCAGTTCGTTGTAATCGGCGGCACTGACGACGTCGGCACAGGGCCCGGAACAGCGCTTGATCTGATACAGCAGGCACGGTCGCGTGCGCGATTCGAAAACCGTGTCCGCGCAGGTGCGCAACAAAAAGGCACGCTGCAGGACGGCGAGCGATTCATTCACCGCACCCACCGAGGCAAACGGGCCGAAATATTCGCCCTGACGCGTGCGGGCGCCGCGATATTTCACGACCCGCGGATAGGCGTGATCGCTGGTCACCAGGATATAGGGAAAGGTTTTGTCGTCACGCAGCAGGATGTTGTAGCGCGGCGTCAGGCGCTTGATCAGATTGGCTTCGAGGAGCAGCGCCTCGGCCTCGGTGTGGGTGGTCACGAATTCCATTGAGCGGACTTGCGCGATCATGCGGCGGATACGCATCGATTGGCGCTGCGGGACCGTGTAATTGGCCACCCGCTTCTTGAGATTCTTGGCTTTGCCGACGTAGAGCGCGTCACCGCCCTCGCCCAGCATCCGATAGACGCCGGGGCTGCCCGGCAGGGTCCGCAAATGGGCGCGGATCACCTCGACCCCGACAGCGGCCGCGGAGGGCGCTTCCAGGGCTTCCAGACTGGCAATTTGGCTGTCGTTATCGTCCATTTTCGTCCGCAGATGTGAGCATAATCACTCACCCGACGACAGCTTCAACCGCTATCCACGAAACCTGTGGATATGCTTGTTGGTAAGCTACCCCGGGGTGACGATTCCCCAACGAATCTGCCACTTTCTATGCTTTGCCCAGTAAATGTGCAATCGAACTAAGTGATTGATCTAAAAAGATTTTCTGAATGTCAACTATGATATTCATGTGGCAGCAAAAGGATACACGGATATGTGATGCAAAATCACGCGTTCTGCCTGCCTGTGTACAACTCACCGGCGGCAGGCCATTGGAAAAGCTAAAAAATGCAACGACTTGCGAGCGATTCTCAATTTAGATGCGTTGAATTAACGCGTCCGTTCGATCTCGACGCCGACGCTCTCCGCATCAGGCAGAATATCGAGCTTTTCGACCCGGATGCGGGCCGCCTCAACCCGCAAATCCGACAGGCAGATATCGGCAATCCGTTCCGCCAGGGTTTCGACCAGATTGACATGCCCGGTCGCCACCATGGCCCGGATCTGCTCGGCCACCACCCCGTAATCCACGACGTCGGTCAGCCGGTCGGACCGCGCCTTGCCGTCTTCGCGAACCGCCAGGTCGACATTGATGCGGACCCGCTGGGTTTTACCCTGCTCGTGCTTATAGATGCCGATCTGGCCGTGCAGGATGAGGTCACGGATAAAGATGTGGCGCACCGCAGTGCCGGCGTTCGCGATCCGAAAGGCGTGCGCAACCTTGTCGCTGCTGACCGACATGACGTTATTCCTCGGGGGTACTGGTCGGCGACGGCTGGGCCCATCCAAGATGCTGTCCGGCGTCGAGGACTATGATTTGGCCCGTCATGGACGGGCTTGCAAGGATAAACCGTACCGCATTGGCGATCTCGGCCACATCGACGGGGCGGGCCAGCGGCATCGCCTTATATTGCTTCTCGAATTGCGCGTCGGTCTGACGCGGCGACGGCAGCACCGGCCCCGGCCCGATCGCATTGACGCGGATCTTAGGCGCCCATGATTGAGCCAGGGTTTGGGTCAATGTCCACAGCCCGGCTTTGCTGAGCGTATAGGACGTGAAAAACGGCGTCAGGTTGAGGACGCGTTGATCGACGATATTGACGATATTGCCCTCAACACCGTCGGGCAGGCCCCGCGCCATTTCCTGACACAGCACGAAGGGGGCGCGGAGGTTCACCTCCATATTCGCATCCCAGATGGCGCGATCGGCGCTCAGCGCCGTATCGTTCTCGAAGACGGACGCGTTGTTCACCAGCAGGTTCACCGGGCCCAAGGCCTGCTCAACGGCCGGGATCAGACCGCGCACCGCCGCTTCGTCGCGCAGATCGGCCTGCACGGCGACCGCATGGCCGCCCGCTTTGACGATCTCGGCGACGGTTTTGTTCGCATCCGTCGCGGACGCATTGTAATGCACCGCGACCGCCCAGCCGACGCCAGCCAGTTCATGCGCGATCGCCGCGCCGACGCGGCGCGCGGCACCGGTCACGAGCGCCGTTCCAGGTTTTTTGCTATCGATCATGGCGCGGAGAATGGGCCACTGCCCGCCCCGGAATCAAGCCACGAGATGATTATAAAAGGGCGCGTTCCTCGAGCAGATCGCGGTTGCGCACATAGAGCGCCTTTTCATGCCGCTCGATCAACTTCTCGCGGATCAGCCGCGACAGGATGCGCCCCACCGTTTCGCGCGCCAGGCCAACCCCATTGGCAAACGTCGATTGGGTCGGGAACGGGTGGATGATGAACCGGCCTGATGCCCCCGGATCGGGCTCGGCCAGACGCAGCAGTTCGAGGCAGACGCGCTGCTCGGCGCCGAGCAGGCTGAAATCGGCGATACGTTCGTCGCCGCGCCGGATGATGGAGGCCAAGCGTTGCAGCAATTGCAGGCAGATCGGCGGATGATTGGTCACCAGGGTAATGAAGACCTTGACGGGGATAACGACGATCGAGCACGGCGTCTGGGTGATGACGGAAGCCGAACGCGGTAGACCATCGATCGCGGCCAATTCGCCGAAGACGTCACCTTCGCGCAGGGTCGCGTAATCGATCACCTTGCCGGCGAGCGAGAAATTCATGACATGGGCGCGACCCGACACGAGGACATAGACGTCGCTCAGGGTTTCGCCGCGATCGATGATCGCACGGCCGGCCTCATAGTCGCGCCAGCGGCATTTCGATTCAAAATCGCGCCGCTCAACGTCGCTCAACGATGCCAAAAGTGGGATATGTTCTAACGTCGGCATGCATTCCCCCCGAAGCGCAATCACCGGCGGAGCCTGCCTAACCCCGGCCACGCGGTCAATCGAGGCTTTCCGGTACGCGTGTACGCCCGTTCGCCGATTTGTGGAAACTACCGATCCATGACGTTTGGCGCGAACAGCTCTTCCAGGGTCATCCGGCGCGGCGTCAGCCCCTGCTCGTTCGACATTTGCGCGGCCATTTCCAAGGTCTTGCGGTTGGCCTTGATGCCATGGTGCAGGATCGGGCTCGCCAGGGCCTTGGCCGCACCCGGACCAAGCAAGCCGAAACCGACGTGGTATTCCACATGTTCCATACGGTGCTTTTCGGCGATCTCGTTGGCCTGTTCGAATGCCTTGAGCACATTCAGCGCCGCCCACGGGTGCTTCTCGTAGATCGAGCGCTTGATCACCATGCCGTGGTTGATCGGATAGATGCCAGTCTTTTGGTAATAGCGCACGCCCTCGGCCAGCGGGTCGGGGAACAGCAATTTCACATCAGGGTGGGCAGCAAGATCGCGGGTCGAGCGATCCGTCATATCCCCGGGTTTGGCCTTGATGTAATAAAGCGCGCCATCGAGCTCGCCGGCCACGACCATATCACCGATGTTCTTTTCGGACGGGATCTGATTGATCCGCACCCCCGGCGGCGCCTTGAACCCGACCGCCCCGGCATGGCTATGGTCCGGCGTGCGTTCCATGAAGAACTCAATGTCCTTATCGGAAACACCGAAATCATGCAGCAGCACGCCGCGCGTCCACAGCGCCGCCGTCTGCTGGTAATCGGGCACGCCGAGCTTTTTGCCTTTCAGGTCCTCCGGCTTGTTGATGCCGCGATCCTTGCGCACCAGCACACCGGCATGAAACATCCGGCGCGTCGTGAAGATGGGCA
This sequence comes from Rhodospirillaceae bacterium, assembly GCA_947467145.1. GTDB lineage: Bacteria > Pseudomonadota > Alphaproteobacteria > Rhodospirillales > UBA2165 > CANIGJ01. Next base: position 86,045 of record CANIGJ010000011.1, read on the forward strand.
GCGCCATCCAGCGATCGTCGCCGGCGGCGACGCTCATCATCAGCGACGACATCGACATTTCGGAGACATCGAAGTCGGCGAAGCTCAACTGGCGCCAGAACAATTCCGGTGCCCGCACCGGGCTCGGCACGAAATCGATCCCCTCGGCCTTTACCTGGTCTTGGAAGACCGGCCAGGTGCGCGGGTTCGACGCCATGCCGATGCTGAGTTGAAGATTCGCCATCTTCGTTGCCTCTGCCGTTCGTTATTGTTCCATCGTGCTCGGCGCGAACAGCTCTTCGAGCTTTACCCGGCGCGATGTCAGCCCCTGTTCGTGCGACAGCTGCGACACCATCTCCAACGACTTACGATTGTGCTGGATGCCGTGATAGAGGACCTGCGTCGCCATGGCCTTTTTGGCTTCGGGCGGCAGCAGCCCGGCCTCGATGTGATACTCGGTATGCTCCATGCGCTGCGCTTCGGCGATCTCGTTGGCCTTTTCGAACGCCTTGTAGATATTGAGCGCCGCCCACGGATATTTCTCGAAGATCTCCCGCTTGATCACCATGCCGTGGTTGATCGGATAGAGATCCCAGATCTTCTTGAAGCGCAGGGCTTCGGCATGTTTGTCGCCGAACAGCGGCTTCGTCTCGGGATGGTTGAACAGATCGATGCTGCCGCGATCGAGCGCGCTATCGCCCTTGGCGGGGTTGTATGACATGACCGCATCGAGGCGGCGTTGCAGCAGCATCTCGCCGATGTCGGTATCGCCCGGCACCTGATGGATGATGACGCCCTTGGGCGGCGTGAAACCGACTTCGCCACGATGGCTATGCGCCGGCTGACGATCCATCCAATGTTCCATGTCGCGATCTTCGACGCCGAAATGATGCTTCAGCACGCCGCGCGTCCACAGCGCCGAGGTCTGCTGATATTCGGGAACGCCGACGCGTTTGCCCTTCAGATCCTCGGGCTTGTTGATGCCGGCATCCTTGTGCACGACCATCGCCGTGTGGAACATGCGCCGCGTGGTGAAGATCGGCAGGCCGATAAAACGGTCGTCGCCTTGAGCGACCGCCATCATCAAGGTCGACATCGACATTTCCGCGACGTCGAATTCCGCCGAGCGCAGCTGGCGCCAGAAGAGTTCCGCGACATGGACATGCGTCGGCACCAGATCGATGCCATCCGCCGCGACTTTTTTCTCGAACACCGGGCGCGTGCGCGGGTTCGTGGACATACCGAGGCTAAGTCGGAGATTCACGGAAGTTCCTCCTAAGTATTCAGGACGCCGGGGGCGAAGAGCTCGTCGAGCCTCATCAGCCGGGGCGTCAGACCTTGTTCGAACGAATATTCGGCGCAGGCTTCGAGCACCTTGCGGTTCGCCGCCACACCGTGACGCACCAACTGCGTATCCAAGGCCGATTTGGCATCGGGACCGAGCAGGCCGAACCCGATGTGATATTCGACATGCTCGCGCCGTTCGGCCTCCGCGATGTCGGCCGCGCGCTGGAAGGCACGCAGGACTTCGGCGGCCGCTTCAGGGTGCTTTTCGGCAACCTCGCGCTTGATCACCATGCCATGGTTGATCGGATAGATGCCGGTCTTATTATAGAAACGAACACCCTCGGCGCGACGATCGGCAAACAGCGGCTTGATGTCCGGATGTTTTTCCAGATCGGCGCGGCTGCGATCGACCAGGTTACCGGCCGCACCGCGGATATAGAACACCGCCGCGTCGAGCGAGCCGTCGATCATCATCTCGCCGATATTGGTTTCATTCGGGATCGATTTGATCGTCACACCCTGCGGCGCCTTGAACCCGGTCGCGCCGGCATGGCTATGGTCGGGATTGCGTTCCATCCACCATTCCATGTCCTGCGCTTTGACGCCGTATTCGTGCTGCAGCACGCCGCGCGTCCATAGCGCAGCGGTCTGCTGATATTCCGGCACGCCGACCTTCTTGCCCTTGAGATCGGCCGGCGTATTGATGCCGCGATCCTTGCGCACGAGGATGGACGTGTGGAACATCTGCCGCGTCGTGAAGACGGGAATGCCGAGCCAGCGTTTGTCGCCGCCGGCAATCGTCATCATCAGCGACGACATCGACATTTCCGAGATATCGAACTCGGCGAAACGCAGCTGACGCCAGAAGATCTCGGACGGGTGCAAGGGGGTCGAGACAAACTCGATCCCCTCGCCCTTCGCCTTGCCCTGGAAAATCGGCCAGGTGCGCGGGTTGGACGCCAGCGCCGCGCTTAATTGCAACGCCATTCCTATTGCTCCATGACCGACGGTGCGAACAGCTCTTCGAGCTTCATCAGGCGCGGCGTCAGGCCCTGCTCGAACGAGAACTGCGCGGCGGTCTCCAACACCTTGCGGTTCGCCTTGATGCCGTGCTTGACCAGCGGCATGCGCAGCTTTTTCGCCACGTCCGGCGGCACCAGGCCGCTTTCGACGTGATAGGCATTGGCCTCGCGGCGTTCTTTCTCGGCGATCTCGTTGGCCTGATCGAAGGCCTTCAAGATATTGAGTACGGCCCACGGATGCTTATCGGCGATCTCGCGCTTGATCACCATGCCATGGTTGATCGGATAGATGCCGGTCTTGTTGTAGTAGCGCACGCCTTCGGCATGCGGATCCGGGAAGATCGTATGGAAGTCGGGATGGTTGTCGAGATCGATCGTCGAACGGTCGACGAGGTTGTTGGTGCCCGCCAGGTAATGCAGTGCGCCGTCGATCTTACCTTCGAGCAGCATCTCGCCCATGTTGGTCGTCGTCGGGATATATTGCAGCTTCACACCGGGAGGCGCCTTGAAGCCCATCTTGCCGCCATGGCTGTGTTCGGGATTGCGCTCCATCCACCATTCGCCGATGTCCTGCGCCTTGATGCCCCATTCCTGCTGCAGGATGCCGCGCGACCAGAGCGCCGCCGTCTGCTGATATTCCGGCACGCCGATCTTTTTGCCCTTCAGATCTTCCGGCTTGTTGATGCCGCGATCGTTGCGCGCCAGCATGCCCGTGTGGAACATCTTGCGCGTCGTGAAGACCGGGATGCCGACCCAGCGCTTATCGCCGCTCGCCACCGCCATCATCAAGGACGACATCGACATTTCCGAGACGTCGAAATCACCGAAATGGAGCTGGCGCCAGAACAGTTCAGACGCGTGCAGCGGCGTGCAGATAAGATCGATGCCATCGGCTTTCACGCGACCGTCGAAGATCGCCCGCGTGCGCGGATTGTTGGCCATGCCGACACTGAGTTGAATGTTCATGTTGGTTCTCCTCCGTAATTTCTAGTAACCGCGTTTCCAATCGACGACGTTGATCAAAGGCTTGCCGTCGAGGTAAGCGCGCAGATTTTCGCAAAAAGTCGGAATGCCGACGCCGGTCCCCATGCCGCCCGGGCGGGCGCGCGGGGAATTGTGCGGCGTGATGGTGACGCGCGGATGGTTCCACAGGCGCGCCGGCGGCGGGCCGTCATATTCGCCGGCATAGACGTCGAGCACGGCGGCTTTCAAATGACCAGCATCGAGCGCATCAAGCATCGCCGTTTCATCGACGATCTCGCCGCGCGCCACATTGACGACCATGCCGCCCGGCTTCATCGCGGCGAAAGCGGCCTTGTTCATCAGGTTTTCGGTATCCTTGGTAAGCTGGACGGCGATGACCGCATCGTTGCTTTGCGCCAGGGCTTCAAGCAGGCGGTCATGGCCCAGCATCGCGGAGAAACCTTCGAGCAGCGGATCGCCGGGCCGCACCGTATGGCGCACGCCGATGACCTTCATGCCCAAGCCGGCCAACAGCTTGCCCGCCACCTGGCCGATGCCGCCGGCGCCGACGATGCAGACCGTGCGCCCGGGCAGCGGCACCGGGTTATAGGCCGCACGGTTGAAATTGCCGGTCGCGATGTCGAGATGCGCCTGTTTGAAATCGCGCGCGGCATGCAGCAGTCCGGCCACGGCATATTCGCCGATCGGATAGGGCGCCACATCGGCGCGCGACGTCGTCACCATGACATCGCTGCCCCACAGATCGCCGCGCCACAGATTGTTGGCGCCGGCGGCGCGCTGATGCACCCATTTCAGCTTCGGGCTGCGCGCGCGGATGTCCATCGGATAAGGAAAGGCATGGACGACGATTTCCGCCTTGGCGAGCGCCGCGTCGCGTTCGGCCTTCGGCACGACCTCTTCTTTTTTGACGTTGAAGGAGCGGACGGTTTGCGCGGGCCAAGTCGCGGCGATCTCGCACTGGAACCACGGCCCGGCATCAGTGAGGCTGATGCGCGGGTCGACCGCACGGATCGATGCGGCATCATCTGCACTAAGGGCGGAAACGGAAACAACTTCAACTTTAGCCACGCATCCCCCGATATTTTCTTTTATGGCGCCGCCGCCGGCACAACGCCGACGAGGCAATCGCGACTAACCAGGGCGGTTAAGCGTTCGGCATCCCAATCGTCCGTCCCCGCCGGACGCTTGGGCAGCACGAGATAACGCATATCCGCATTGGAATCATGCACCTTCACCGTCACGTTTTCCGGCACGGCGGTGCCGAATTCGCGCAGCACCGCACGCGGCTCGTAGACGGCGCGCGCGCGATAGGATTTGCTTTTATACCAATCGGGCGGCAGCCCGAGGATGGCGCGTGGATAACACGAACATAACGTGCAGACGACGAGATTATGCACGTCGTCGGTATTCTCGACGACGATAAGCTGGGTCTCGCCCATATCGATGCCGAATTCGGCGACTGCGGCCGAGCCGTTCGCCAGCAGGCGCTGTTTATAAGCCGGATCGGTCCAGGCGCGCGCGACGATCTTGCCGCCCATGCCGTCGTCGACTTTGTCGAGCGCTTCGAGATGTTCGCGGATATCGGCCGCACTCACCACGCCGCGTTCGACCAGAACGGCGCGCAAGGCTTCGGCCAACAGCGGGTAAAGATCCGACTCGCGCACATCGTGCACGCTATCATCGGAATATTTCAGGACCGGGCCGTTGCCGTGATCGTGCGGATGAGCATGATCATGTGTGTGCGCATGATCATGCTCATGATGATGGTGATGACTATGCCCGTGATCGTGGTCGTGCGGATCGTGCGGGCTCATGCCGCAGGCTCCGCTTTGGTCAGCCAATGTTCGAAAATTTCAAGCTCAAGCAGGTCGTGCGTGGGGCCGTTATAACCCGGCCAAACATCCATTTGGCGGAAGCGCACGCGATAGAGGTGGCGCTTGGGCAGGCCGTTGAAGCCGTAGGCGCGCTCTTCCGGGTTGGGAAAGGCGCCGCAATAGCGCTCGACCACGCCTTCCTTGCCGCGGATATAGAACGGCGTGCGGCGATGGCCGGGCGGATGCGCCGCGATCACGCGCACCGGTTCGCCCACGGCGTAGGACGGCGCACCGCTCACGGCTTGGCCTCCATCTCGGCCATCATGCGCTCCATGGACGCGCCGACATCGGCGGAGGGCGCAAAGCCCTTTTCGTCCAACAGAATAGCAAGCGCCTCGGCCCACCGTTCGAAATAGGGCTGGTCGTAGATTTCGGGGGGCAGGTCTTCGATGGTGCGGCGCAGCTCGTCAACGGTCATCAGGCCACGCGAACGCAAAGCGCCGACCGTCGCCGTGATGAGCTTGGCCCAAGGTTCGACCGGATGCGCCGTGGGATCGATCGGCCCACCGGGTTCACCGCCCAGGTCGTGATGCCGCTTCATGAGATGCCTACCCCTGTTGGGACGTAAAAGTGCCCCGCGCGGCCAGGGATGACAACCCTTCGATAACCCGGTTCCAACCAGCAGAAGGTAGATTAGATTTTTCTATCCGCGCCGATCTGGATTGATCTCGCGCGGCACCGTGAAGCGCGCGAGCTGACGCATCAGTTCGGCGAACTTCTCGTCCTCGGGCGAGGATGGCGGAAAGAACGACAGCGCATATTCGGAATAGGGCCCATCGCCGCAATAGACAGCGCGCACCGACATGCGCGTACCGGTTGGGCCGGTGACGATTTTGCTCGGATCGGCGCACACGTTACGCGCCAGCTCGTTCGATGCGTTGAACAAGACAACGATTTTGCTGACCGGATCGGCGGACGGTTCGGCAACGCGGAAGGGATTGCCGAGTGATGCGAAGGTGCGATCGAACGCCGCCGCCAGCACGCTACCGACCTGATCCTTCCGGTTGGGATAGGGATCGCCGACAACCATGATCGCGATGCCGCCATGGCTGGCGGCGTGCGCCAGGAACTGGAACGGATCGTCGACGTGATAGATGGTGCTGCCGCCGATCACGCATCCTCCAACGAGTGCACCGATGCTACCCGCAAGCGCGGCAAAGGCCGTTTTGAACGTCACGCGCGCAGATCAGGACGGCTTGCGCGGATTGAATCCTTCGCGCCGCAGCAGCTCGTCCTGGCCCGGCGGCGGATTGTTGATCGCGTCCTCGATGGTGAATTCCTCGCACCATTCCTGCGGCGGACGCGCCTTATCCTGTACGCCCACCTTGTCGAGACCCCAGAAAATCTCCAGCACGTGATTGTCGGGATCGCGGAACTCGACGGCGATCTGCGCGCCGGCGCGGCGACGGCCTTCGAAGTCGATCTTCACATTATGTTTCTTCAGATGATCGCGCGAGCGCAGCACCTCGGCGACGGTATCGACCTCGAACGCCAAGTGATGCAGTTCCTTGTTCTTGGATTCGGCCGCCATGCCGCCGACCAGCCCGATGCCGTGGTGATCGTTGTTGAAGCGCATGAAGGCCATGCCGCCCTTCATCATCGTTTCGGGATAAATGTCGGAGACGCGCATGCCGAGGATCTGCGTATAGAACTCGATGGAGCGCTTGAGGTCCGTGACGAACAGAACCATGTGGCCGAGCTTCTTGATCTCGAACGGCAGATCAGCCGGCGACTTGGTGTTCAAAAGCCCCTGCACCTCAGGGGTGTTGATCCCTTCGATATCGACCACACCGCGCGGCATGACTTGTCTCCTGTCTCAGATCATTATTATAATAATGAATATAAGTTCGCGCCCGATTTGGGTCAAGGAACGCGAACCGTGTTGGCGATATTTGGCCCCTTTCGCCAGCCCGCTTCAAGGCGTCTCGCGGGCCCACCGAGGGCACCCAAAAGGGGGCCCAGAGGGGGCAAAGTCCCAATATCCCACGGCGTTTCCGTCGTCTTGCAAATCGGCCATGAATATTCGACAAAACATCAACAGATGGAGGAACTCTCACAATGGCACTGAAAAAAGATCCGCCTTTCCGCGCCGAACATATCGGCAGTCTTCTGCGTCCGCAGGCGCTGCTCGACCAGCGCATCAAATGGATCAAGGGCGAGCTGCCGCTAGCCGAATTGCGCAAGCATGAAGACAAATACATCGCCGAGGCGGTGAAGCTGCAAGAAGACGTCGGCCTGCAAGCGATCACCGACGGCGAATATCGCCGCGAGAGCTTCCACTACGACTTCATCAGCAAGGTCGAAGGCATCGAAGCGAAATGGGATTGGGAAGGTGCGCTGCGCACCGCCGAGAACGCCAAGGAACATACGGGTGCCGCCCCCTTCATCCCGAAGGTGCCGGGCAAGATGAGCCTGCCGAAGGGTGGCATCGAAGTCGAGAACTTCAAATATGTGAAGTCGCTGACCAAGCGCACGCCGAAGGTCACGATCCCCTCGCCGACGATGATGCATTTCCGCGGCGGCCGCGACGCGATCAGCAAGACCGCCTACCCGAAGATGGAAGAATTCTTCGCCGATCTCGCCCGCGTCTATCGCGAAGAACTCAAACTGCTCGGCGAAGCCGGCTGCACTTATGTGCAGATGGACGATACCAACCTCGCCTATCTATGCGATGCGAACTTCCGCCAAGGTGCGAAAGATCGCGGCGACGATCCGGATGCCCTGCCCCGTATGTATGCCGAGCTGATCAACGAATCGATCAAGGACCGCCCGGCCAACATGAAGGTCGGCGTGCATCTGTGCCGCGGCAATGCGCGCAGCATGTTCTTCGCCTCGGGCGGGTACGAGCCGGTGGCCGAAGCCATGCTCGGCCTCACCAAGGTGGATGCGTTCTTCCTGGAATACGATGACGCGCGTTCGGGCGATTTCGCACCTCTGCGCTTCACGCCGAAGGGCGACATGCAGATCGTGCTCGGCCTGATCACCACCAAGAAGCCGCAGCTCGAAAAGAAAGACGACATCAAGCGCCGCATCGACGAGGCGTCGAAGTTTGTCCGCATGGAACAGCTCTGCCTGTCGCCGCAATGCGGCTTCTCGTCCAACGCGCTCGGCAATCTGGTCAGCGTCGACGACGAGAAAAAGAAACTCGGCCTGGTGCTGGAAACCGCGCAGGACGTTTGGGGCTGACGCTCACCTTCAAAGCAAACACGTGAAAAAGGCCGGGGCTTTCGTCCCGGCCTTTTTTGTTGTCGATGTGAAAGGCGGCGTTATTTCTTCGTCGCCGTCCAGTTGCTGCCCTTCATGTTCTTGCCGTCGATCGTACCCGCATATTTGGTGGTGCCGGCGGTGAAGCTGATGTTGGCACCGTCCAGCTTAGCATTGGTGATCTGCGTCGTGCCGAGCGTGCCGCTCAGGTTCTGGAAATCCTGCTTCAGGGTCAGGTCCTGATTGCCGAGACGCCACGCGCCATCGACGTGCGCCGGCACGATCCACAGCAGCGCGTTGCAGTAGCTCGAGCATTCGTTGGTGACGGTTTCCGACTGGTCAGGCTGCCATTCGCCCATGCGGAAGGAGTTCGACACGATACGCGTACCGGGCTTCAGCTCGAGGATCTTCGGGCGCAGCCTTTCGTTGATCGAGGGCAGCAGGAACATCGTGATGACCTGGGCCTGCGAGAAATCGCTTTCGAACAGATCGGCCTTCGCAAACGTCGCCTTGTCCGACACGCCCGCTTCCTTCGCGCGCTTCTGCGCGAGTTCGACCATATCGGGATTGTATTCGATGCCGTGCGCTTTCGAGCCACGCTTGGCTGCAGTGATCACGGTGCGGCCGTCGCCCGAACCCAGATCGATGATGTAATCCTTGGGCGTGAGCTTCGCCATATCCAGCATCTTTTCGACCATGGTCTGGCTGGTCGGCACCCAGACGACGTCTTTGCCGGGCTGGCCGACGGACGGCTCGTAAGAATTGTTCTGCTGGGCCAGCACCGGCGCCGACGACAGCGCGACCGCGAACGAGGCCAGAGTAGCGAAACGAAGCAAGGCGTTCACGAGAGTTGTTCCCTAATGTGATTTTGACATGAGAGGCTTATGTACCGGCTTCTGCGGCCGGTTCATCTGTCCATGAGTTTTTCAAGCGGCGTCGAAGTAGCGATCCAGGAAGTCCAATTGAGCTTTCTTGAACTTGGATCCGACGCGTGGCGTATCGGCGAATTCCATATGCGAATCCGACGCCGGATCGTAGCGCGGCCAAGCCGGCAAGCCGGGCCCGTTGGGATCGCCGGTGGCGGCGAAGCGCACCCAGGCATCCATCATCGTTTCCGACAATTTGGCATCCGTCGCATCGAACTTGCCGTCGCTCGGCACGGTCGGTTCGCCGAAGACATATTCGACCTCTTCGGAATGATAAGGCGGACGGCCGAGACCGGGACGCTGGCGGGTGAAGACATAGCGATAGGCCGGCTGGCCGACGCGCGTCATCTCGCGCGCCCAGCGCCGCGCGCCATATTGGAACTGCGCATCGCCGAACATATCGGCGAGCCCGGTTTTGATATCGGCCTCGGTTTTGGCGGGGAACACCGCGAGCGCTTCCTCGACCGCGTTCTTGGCCGCGAAGTTTTCTTCCGCGACCTTGCGGTAATCCGCCAAGGTTTTGACCGGCCAGCCGCCGATGAAGGGCGTGCCTTCATCGATCTGGCTGCCCACCAGGATCGGCATCTTGTTGAACTTGCCTTGCGCGACCGCATCGGCCTCGTCCAAGGGGATGACGTAACCGTCACGGATCGGCCGCAGCACGCGCGGCGTGGTCAGCCCACGCATTTTCGGAATGAAGTCGGGCTGGCGCTCCAGCACTTGCTGCCAGGTCATGGCGCGCAGGGCGGCAAGATCGTCACCGAGCATCAGTCCGGCTTTTTCGGAATCGGCCAGACTGCACAACGGGCGGAACGAACCTGGGCTTTCCAGGATCACGCGATCGAACAGGCCGCTGGCGAGCGGCGAGACGAGCAGCAGACCGATGCCCGCCGACCCGGCTGAGCAGCCGAACACGGTGATGCTGTTCGCGTTGCCGCCGAAATTCTTGATGTTGGTTTTGACCCAGCGCAGCGCCGCGACCATGTCGAGCACGCCGTAATTGCTGGAAAAGCCGTTCTTGGATTCCTTGGTGAGTTGCGGATGGCCGAGAAAACCCATCAGGCCCGAGCGATAATTGAAGGTGACGACGACCGCGCCGCGCTTCGCGAGTAGAGCGCCATCACTGCGCGGGTCCGATCCACTGCCGCCGACGAACGATCCCCCATAAAGCCAGACGAGCACCGGCAGGTTCGACGTGTCGCCCGTGGCCGGCGTCCAGACATTGACGGTCAGGCAATCCTCGTCGATGCCGGGCGAGCGGAACTTGCGGGCGTAATTCTGCGGGCAGTCCCAGCCCCATTCGGTCGCTTGGCGCGGTTCGCGCCACGATAGCGGCGGCTGGGGCGGGGCCCAGCGCAAAGCGCCTTTCGGCGCCGCCGCGAATGGAATTCCGCGGAAAACGCGGATATCGCCCGCTTCCCCCACGACCGGACCGTATTCGGTTTGCACCGGATCGGTCATAACTTTGTGTGTGTTGTCTCCCATATGAGCATCTTGGCCATCCAATCGATTTGAGTCAAAATCGACCGATAGAGCCACACAGATGGCCGAGGCTTCACAACATAAAGGTCTGGCAATCATGACCACCGCACGCGAAAGCGAACTCCTCACCCGGGTCGGCCCTGGCACGCCCATGGGCACCATGATGCGCAATTACTGGCTGCCCGCGCTCAAAGCGAGCGAACTGGTCGCCGATGGCGATCCGGTCCGTTTCAAATTACTGGGCGAAGAATTGATCGCTTTCCGCGATACGGAAGGACGCGTCGGCGTGATGGACCATCGCTGCCCGCATCGCTGCGCCTCGCTGTTTTTCGGGCGCAATGAAGAAGGCGGTATCCGCTGTGTCTATCACGGCTGGAAATTCGACGTCGAAGGCAAGTGCCTGGATATGGCCAATGTACCGCCGCACCAGGATTTCAAACACAAGGTTCACGCCAAGGCCTACAAGGCGACCGAGCGCACCGGGCTGGTCTGGGTCTATATGGGCGAGCGCCAGGACGCGCCGCCGCCGCTGCCCATGATCGAGTCCCACCTATTGCCCGAGAGCGAAGTCACCATCGATTTCGCGATGCGCGACTGCAATTGGCTGCAGGCGCTCGAAGGCGACATCGACACCTCGCATTTCAGCTTCCTGCATATCGGCTCGACCAAGCTCGATGAATTGCCCGAAGGCGATCTCAGCCGCTATCAGATCCTCAACAAGACGCCCGAATTCGCCAGCGACGAGACGCCGTGGGGCACCATGTACGCGGCGTTCCGCCCCGCCCTGCCGGGCCAGAACTACTGGCGCATCGCGCATTTCATGTTCCCGTGCTTCACCATGCAGCCGAACGGCGATTTCTCACGCCAGATCGGCTCGCGCGCCTGGGTGCCGCTCGACGATACCCACGTCATGTTCATCCAGGTCAACTGGACCGGCATGAAGCGCGCGACCAATAACACGACGAGCGGCAAGCCGCTGGCCGGCTCCATTGGGGCCTTCGAATGTATGCCCAACACCACCGATTGGCTGGGGCGGTGGCGCATCACCCGCAACATGGGCAACGACTACCTGATCGACCGCGAAGCACAGCGCAACGACGTGATCTATACCGGCATCAGCGGCATCCATACCCAGGACCAAGCGGTGACCGAAAGCATGGGCGGTATCGTCGATCATACGATGGAGCATCTGGCGCCCAGCGATCTGATGATCACGCAGACGCGGCGGCGCATGTTGCGCGCATTGCAGGCGTTCCAGACCGACGGCACCTTGCCGCCGGGCATCGACGATCCGGCGATCTATCTGGGGGCGCGCGGTGGCCATTTCATGTGGGATGCCAACGTGGATTGGCGCGACGCCTATCGCGAACAACTACGCCAGGCGCAGAATCCGACCGGGCGTCTGCTGCAAGCTGCTGAATAACGGAGCACTAGCGCTGCACCGTCACGGCGGTGCCGTTGGCGATGCGGCGCAGCACCGCGCGGCCGATCTGAGTGCCTTGCACATTCGCGAAATCGATCCCATCGAACCAACCCGAGGCAGGCCGTTGCACGGTGATGGATCGGACGGCGCCGAGCCGCCCCTTCATCGCGCGGCGCTGGATCGACAGCAACGGCACGAACGCGCCATAGGCTTCCGGCGTCGCCACCGAAAACGCCGTCCAAGTTTCCGATCCGGGGGCGCGATAGCTGCCTTCGATCTTCAGGCTCTGGCCGCCGCGCGGGCCGCCCAGCACGTAATGCGCCTGGCAATAGGCGATATCGGGCGGATCGAAACCGTCGATGGCAAAGGTGCCGCGCCCGAGCAGCGATTCCGTGCGTTCGAGCGGCAATTGGTTCGGCAGCACGCCGCTGAAATGCCCGATACGCATAATATTTAGCTGCGCGCCCTGCTCGGCGCAGGGCACCAACGCGAAGCCGGCGCTCATGACCTCGGCGGCATCAAGCCGCACCGTGAAGCCGCGATCGGTCGTGATCTCGCTATCCTTAACACTGTCCCAGGTGAAGCGCACCGACAGTGACAATAGGTCCGCGCTCTCGGCGCGGAACGCACCAAGAAGCAGCAGAATGCCGGCGAGAAAACTAGCGCGGACCACCGGGTGCCCCACTTCCAGGTGGTGGCCCCTTCGGCCCCTTGTCGCCTTTCGGACCGCCCGGTCCACCTCCACCCGCCATGCCGGGCTGATTCAACAGTGCGACGCCGCGATAGCAGGCCGGACCATAGGGAAACGTGTCGGTCGCGTAATAGGCATAGCTGCCATCGGGGCGCGTCATGCCGTTGCAGCGATCAAGATCGCCATGCCCCTCGACATATTTATTGGCGGTCCAGACGTTGCGCTGACTGTTCTCGCGTCGCCAGGAACTGCGCACCTTGCGCACGCCCGTACAGGACGCATCCACGCATTCGCTCGGGGCCAGGATCGGATAGCCGTCGAAGGCATAACCGACGACGAGAGACGTTCGTCCTTCCACCTTGTCGAACAGGCAGACCGGCATGACGTGGAAATGATACATCCCGCCCGGCCCCGTATGGCCGCCGCAAAAATCGAGCAGCTTGTCGAGATACGGATCGGCCGTGCCATGTTCCGGCGCCTCGTTCGGCCCGAACAACGGTAGGCCGTTGACCATGACCGCCGTGGGGCCCAATAGCGGCACCTGTTGCGGATTGGAAGATGGCTTGGGGGTGCGCGGGATGCGCCAATTGTAGCGTTGCGCCTGCAGCGGGTTGGGCGTGATCGCGACGAACTCGAAATTGGGGATGCCGTTGCTCTGCACGACGACATGATCGCCGGTGCACGAAACCTGCAACTCGGGCTTGGCATACCGCGCGCCCGCCGATCCTTTGGCGACATCGACGAAATGTGACGCCTGCGGACAGCCGGCCGCCGGCTGCGCCAGCGCCCGCGGCGGCAGCGCACAGACCGCCAGCACAGCGCCAATAGCGAATAGTCGTACGATCGGTTTCATGACGCCTCCCCCGACGACGATGGCAGCACAACAATTGCGCGCCAACAAGACGATTTCGGCCTGAAAACGCCTTCTTATCGTTGACTTGCAAACGGGTCGGGCGTACTCCGTGAGTTAACAACAAGCCCGCGATTCGGGACTGCCGATGCATCTGCCCACGGCACCAAACAGCATCTCATCCGACGCCACAAATATGTCCGCAGGGCCGCGGGCATGAACGTCTATCTCCCCATCGCTGAAATCTCCGTCAATGTCTTCGTGCTGCTGGCCATGGGCGGCATTGTCGGCCTGCTGTCCGGCCTGTTCGGCGTCGGCGGTGGCTTCCTCATGACGCCGCTGTTGATCTTTTTCGGCATCCCCCCGGTCGTCGCCGTGGCGACCCAGGCCAATCAGATTGTCGCAACCTCGGTTTCGGGCGCGCTCGCCCACTGGCGGCGCGGCAATGTGGACCTGGCCATGGGCGGCATGCTGCTGGCCGGCGGCATCGTGGGCTCGAGCGGCGGTGTGTGGCTGTTCTCTTACCTGCGCGAGATCGGCCAGATCGACCTCGTCATCAAAGGTTCGTTCGTGCTGTTCCTGGGCACCATCGGCTCGATGATGTTCGTCGAAAGTCTCAAGGCCTATATGAAGCGTCGGCGCAACGCGCCGCCGGTCAAGCGGCGTCACTATTGGATCCATTCCCTACCGCTCAAGATGAAGTTCCGTAAATCCGGCATCTATGTGAGCGCGCTACTGCCCGTCGTCCTTGGCGCTTCGATCGGGTTCCTGGTGTCCATCATGGGTATCGGCGGCGGCTTCATCATGGTGCCGGCGATGATTTATCTGCTCGGCATGCCGACGATCATGGTCATCGGCACCTCGCTGTTTCAGATCATTTTCGTCACCGCCAACGTCACGTTCCTGCAAGCCGCCGCGAACAGCAATGTCGATCTCGTGCTCGCCGTCATCTTGATGGCCGGCGGCATCATCGGCGCGCAGTTCGGCGCGCGCTGGGGCAACCGGCTCAACGCGGTCTCGCTACGGCTGTTGCTGTCGGGCCTGGTCCTGCTCGTCTGCATGAAACTGATCTACGATCTGGTGGCGACGCCGGCCGATCTATATTCGATCGTCGTGGGCGGCTGAGCGGATGTGCCGCACGGCCTTTGCCCTGTTCGCTGCGGTACTCTTGTTATGTCCGCTGGCCGCGCAAAGCGGCGAAGCGCCCAGGCAAGCACAACGCCAAGCGCCCGCCCCACCGCCGCGCGAAACGATCGTCGTCGAAGTCGCCGAACCGACGATCAATATCGATATCGGCTTCGAAGGCGCGGACCTTCTGGTCTTCGGCCTGGTCGAGGCCGGCACCGACGCCATCGTCGTGGTGCGCGGCGAAACGCGCGCCGAAACCGTGCGCCGCAAGGAACGCTTCCTCGGCGTCTGGACGACGGGAGCGTCGCGCACGTTCCTGACCGTACCCGCGTTCTACGCGCTGGCCAGCTCGCGCCCGCTCGATCATCTGTTCCCCGATGAATTCATGTCCAACCGTTTCGAGCTGGGCGCCGATAAATTGAATTTCACGCCGTATGACATCGTACCCGGCGATCCGACGACCGATGCCTTCCGCGACGCGCTGCTGTCGCACAAGCGCGATGCCGGCCTGTACGCCGAAACCTCGTCGTTGGTGAAATTCGTCTCCGAACAATTGTTCCGCACCACCTTGCACATGCCGGCGAACGTGCCGCTCGGCCGCTATATTGTCCGGCTTTATATGGTGCGCGGCGACCGCGTCGTCGGGCAGCGCGAAACCTATTTCATGGTCAATAAGGTCGGGGTTGAGGAAAAGGTCTACCGCTTTGCCCACCAGCATGGCGTGTTATACGGCCTGTTTTCCGTGGTGCTGGCCTTGCTGGCGGGCTGGCTGGTAACGTTGTTCTTCCGGACACGGCCATAGATCAAGCAGGACCAGGGCAAGCACGAATGGCGGATGAGAAACAACCGAACCAGCATGCCAAGCGCACCTTTCTCGTCGTCGTCGACGAGAGCGAGGAGCTGAACAAGGCGTTGCTCTATGCCTGCCGCCGCGCCGAAAACAACAACGGCGATGTGGCGCTGCTGTTCGTCATAGATCAGGTCGAATTCCAAAGCTGGCTGTCGGTCGGCGAATTGATGCGCGCCGAACAGCGCGAAGCCGCCGAGACCAAGGTCAATGTCGTCGCCCAACTGGTGAAGGAACGGATCGGGCGCGAACCCAAGATCATCATTCGCGAAGGCGTGCCGGTCGATCAGGTGTTGCAGGTACTCGACGAGGACCGCTCGATCACGACCCTGGTGCTGGGGGCGGCGTCGGACAAGGAAGGCCCAGGTCCGCTGGTCACCCAATTGACCGGCCTGCTCATCGGCAAGCTGCGCGTTCCCGTGATCATCGTACCCGGCACCCTATCGGACGACCAGATCGTCACGATTACCTAGCGGTTACCTAACGGCCGAAAATCCTTGGATTTTTGGCCCCGCGCCTTGCCGCTTGGCAGGGGCGTGCAGACAGGTTATCTAATCGCCGCCGAGCCACGATCCTCAATGCGGAGAGGTGCCAGAGTGGTCGATCGGGGCGGTCTCGAAAACCGTTGTGCGCGCGAGCGTACCGTGGGTTCGAATCCCACCCTCTCCGCCATAATCTCACCTAAGCTATTGTTTTGACTCGCAAATGTGGTCGGCACTGTTTCCAGCCCCACAATGAGCCCCACGCAGCGCCTCCGCTTCGCGTTTATACCCCTGCGCTGTTAACAGGCACAGCACACGCGCGTCGCCATCGACTTCGTCTCGATCCTGGCCCTACCGACTGAATAGATAGATGGTCGCGGGGGGGGGGGGGGGCACAAGGACACGCGATCCGACCCGGCCCCCATGTACAAGTATGCCTCTCTCAACACGAGGTCCAAAAACCATCGAGTAAAGTTTGGTGGACGCGTATTATTGGGTCGTCGGGGATTTGGGGATGCTAAATGAACAATCCTGCTAATGCACCTAACGACAAACCTATCAGTCCGCTGCGACGCACGCTTAGCCTGATCGTCGCGCTTGTATGGACCGGAGCGAGCGGATTCGCACTTTTCTACATGCTGTTCGTAACAGGTGGGAAGTTCATGTTCATAGTCGGAGCCGGAGTGATGGCTTTCATTGGCCTATACTGGATATGGGCCGATTTTATTAACGCCGACCCTCGCCCCGAAAAATGACAGCCTCCGCGAACGACCGCACAGTGCAAATGAAAAGCACGGGGCGCTTCACATCTAGACTACGCAAGTTGACGCATTACAGTCATGACAAGTGTTCGAAATGCGGCAGTCAACTTCCTACGAATATGGCCGCCTTCGCGGGCTATCAAGCTGACGGTTCGGAAATCTATGTAGGTGCTTGCTGTCAGGTTTTGCTCAGTGAGCTTGCTTCTCACATTTATTGGTGGTGGGAGAGCTACAAACGACCGGAGCCCGATACGATACTTTGGCGCTATATGGACTTCGCTAAGTTCGTCGCAATGCTCAAAGATCGAGCGCTTTGGTTTTCCAGATTAGATTCCTTAGGCGATCCGTTCGAAGGAGCACGAGGGCTGCTCGCTCGCGAGAGCGAGTGGAAAGAACATTGTCTGGAATATTTTCGCGAGGCGATACGCTCCGTCCCTGGCAGTCCTAGCGGCGCACTGCTGCGCGATATTGAAGCCGATGCCGAGCGCCTCTATAGAGATATGCAATTCGCACTTCGGCGTGAAGTACGCGAAACGTATGCTAGTTGTTGGCACGCAAATTCGGGAGAGTCCGAGGGGCTTTGGCGCTTATATGCGCCTGCCAATTCCGCCGGCGTCGCGATCACGACGAGATTTGACCGGCTCGATCAAGGACTAGGCGAGCAGTATGAAGTGAACTTCGGGCACGTCAGATACATCGATTTCAACACACGTTTTGCTGGAACGTACGATCGGGTCTTTTGGAAGCGATCATCTTTAAGTCATGAGCAGGAAGTCAGGGGCGTTATTAAAGGCGGCGCGAAATCAGAAGATATTAAAGGTATTTCGGTACGCCTCGATCTTTCGTGCATCGATAGAGTCGTTATCTCTCCCTATTCGCCCCCATGGTTCGAGGACGTATTACGGACAACCATGAAGTCTTTTGAACTCACCGCACCGGTAAGTCCTTCCGATATTTTGTCTCAACCCTTTTTCTAGTCATTTAGATTGAAGTGCCAAAGCTCCAACAACTAGCTTCTGTAACAAGATACTATCAGGCGATAGAGTTTCGGCACGGCGTTCAAGATTGTTCTCTGGAGTTACCGGACCTATAGTCTTAAGCAGCACAGCGAAGCTAAAGATTTCGAATTGCTATTTGGGGGTAGCCATGTCGGATGAAGAATGGTTTTGGATGGACGGCAATAGCGTCCGAGGTCCGAACTCCAGCGATCAATTAATCGAACTTTCCCGTCGCAGCGAAGTTTCTTCGGAGACATCGGCATGGCGATTGGGTAGCGAAGAATGGCGGCCCCTCGGCGAACTTATTCCGGCCATTCGGGTAATACCGCCGCCCCTACCTGTTCAGCAAACTTCCGTCCCCTCGTCAGATCGAAGCTCTGAGCCTTCGA
Organism: Rhodospirillaceae bacterium; assembly: GCA_947467145.1. Taxonomy (GTDB): domain Bacteria; phylum Pseudomonadota; class Alphaproteobacteria; order Rhodospirillales; family UBA2165; genus CANIGJ01. The sequence goes on from CANIGJ010000011.1 coordinate 104,372, forward strand.
GGGAACATGAAGTTTCCGATCCTGCTTGGTCAGATAACGCTCCACATCCCTGGAGACGACTTGGTGCTCGCATGTTCGACAACACCTTTAATGGTGGCCTCACGATCTTCACAGTGGCTTTTCTAATCTCGTTATTAGATACAAAACTCTATGAGGTGATATTCACCGAAATAGGCAGTAATAGAGCAATCGATGCCATATTCACTGTGCTAGCCGCCATTCCGCTGAATGCACTTTTGATCGGAACTACAGGCACGACATTGGGTAAATGGATTTTCGGCGTGAAAATTCTCGATCAAAATCGGGTGACGATTGGATTTATTCCGGCCCTCTACCGCGAGGGCGCTGTTTGGGCAAAGGGCATGGGTCTCGCGATACCCATTGTCTCACTCGTATTTATATGGAGTGCGTATCGCCAGCTATCTTCCACCGGCGCAACCAGTTGGGACGCGAATAGCAAATACATTGCGGTTCATCGCCGTGAGGGTATGACACAAAACATTGCCACCGCGATTGGTATTGCGGCCATTGCCGCGATGATCGTCGGCCTGCGTGCACTCTAGGCAGAACGCTTCCTCATGGAATGGTACGTATCAGCAGCAGGTTTGAAAGCGGGCCCCTTCTCGACTGCCGAGATGGTCCAGAAGGTCGTCAGCGGCGAATTCGACGAACGTGCACTTGTATGGAAAGAAGGGTTTCCGAGTTGGCAACCTTTAGCAGTGCACTTCAAGCAACATAACATTCGCACGCCCGGGACATCCAACACGTCCACCGATAGTTCCAATATCGGCCACGACCGTAACGCCAACAAGCACAAGAAATCCAGCTTCGCGAACTCACTAAAACGGTATTGGCACGGCGGCTATCCGATGGCCGTCTCATTTGGCTTAGTGAGTATACTAGGAAGCATCGGCCTGTTGGTCTCCTATACACTGCTCGGTTACGCATTTGGAGAAACCGAGTACGCGCCCTATAGAATCATAGCCTTCGTCGGCGTAAGTTGGTTGCTCGCAATAGCATGGACTACATTTCAGTTTGTCGGAACGTGGCGTTCGGCATCAGCGCATGGCGGTTCAGGCACGAGTCAAAAACATGCCGTTCAATCGATTCTCACGCGTGTCGCACTTGGTATCGGCACTGCCTGTATGGGCGTGGCATTTGTTCTAATTGGACTTCCGCAGCTTATGGAAAGTTCGCGGATTGCTTTCTGGGACGACCCCGACATCGCCTCATACAATTTGCGCCTAATGCGCAATGGCACAGAATTGGAGGTCGCCGGAGGCTTCAAGTATGGGCTTGCCGATGACGTCGAGCGGGTGCTGCGTGCATCGCCACAGGTCGTACTAATTCACCTCAATAGCGATGGTGGCAGGATTGGCGAGGCAACGAAGCTCGCGAAGGTAATTCGTTCCTCAAAGCTTGCCACCTACACAGCATCGCGATGCTTGTCGGCATGCGCTATAGCGTACGCTGCAGGACGCCAAAGATGGATATTAGATGGCGCTCGGCTTGGGTACCACTCGGGATCATTTGGCGGTCAAAATATCGTCAGCAGTATGCGCGATACTATGTTGAAAGAAGGCTTTAGCCGCGAGTTCGTTGAAATTGCGGTTTCTTATCCTGCACAAAAAATGTGGTACCCCAGTAGCTCTGAACTCTCAGAATACGGCATTATAACTGGGACCGTTGATACTTATAAATTTGCTGCGTCGGGCTATGGAGTAAAACCGGGCAGCGAAGATTTCGCTGCACAGCTACGAAAGCTTTCAATTTATAGGGCAATTGAACGGACGAATCCGTCGCTGTTCGGTCAAGTCTCAACAGAATTTCAGCAGAAGTACATCGACGGTTACCCTGAAGGCATCATTGTCGATACGATGCGCGAAAAGTTGGTTCCCTACATCCAACAAAATTTGTACCGCGCCGACGACAAGACCTTGGCGGAATATGCGGCATTAATCGCAGATCAATACCAAGCCCTGGGACAAATTAACCCTAGGATTTGTCATTCCTACGCGACCAGCAAGACCGAAACGGATATTTATCAACATTTAAGCAGAGATTTAAGATCGCGCGAACTCGCGCTATCGGAACGTGTCGTGCTGTCAACGAACACGCGCCGCTCATTTACACAGAGCCAACTAGATGCACTTTACGAGAAGATATTCGACAAGTTGTCAAAGCAACACCCAGCAAATCAGTTGACTCTGCTCGCCACTCCGGAGGCGGTTAAACCCGATCAATATGCGACATATTGCCGCTTGGTCACTGCAATGTTTCGGGAGATTGCGCAGTTAGCGCCCCGCGAAGCGGGCGCAGTCATGAGTGCGCTGTTCAATGAAGCGAGCTCTTCGAAAACTGAACCCCCTGCAAGCTCTCCCCCGTCGCGGGGCACTCCGAAGCGTTGAGTCTAGCTCTTAGTGCCAAGGATCGTCCGCCTCCTCGGGCCCACTTCCCGCCTTCAAGCTCGATCCATGGAACATCGGGATATTTTCTGAACATATTTACGTCAGGGACGTCAGGGCCGTCAGGGCGACGCTTAGCCAATTGCGCCACGGCTTCGGCTTGCGTTGGACCATAGCCACAAGGGCTTATCCCGGCGTCCACAGAGCCTGGCCCCGTCGCGCGCCATAGATCGCCGTCACGGCGCAACTTCCAAGCCCAATCAAAATATAACGTGGCGACGGTCATACTGCATCGTCATCCAGTCGTTTCCGCACGAGGATTGTGCACATAAATCCGATGAGTAAGCCGACGGGATACCACCAGTAATTGGGGTCTGGATCGGCACCGCCAAGGAACCGAAATATAGCCAACACGCCTGATCCAGCAAAAATTGCGATCGCGCTAACTAGCACGTTAAGTGTTAGTTTCGCCGTTTCCCAAATATACCATGCGACCAAAATACCGATCAAAATGCCTAGGCAACATGCGCCGAACGCTATGATCGCCATGATGTGTTTCCTTCTATCGAAACCGGTTCACAGCAACTGTCTCTGTCGCGGCAGTTCCGGGACGATACTGCTTTCCGGTGCATCGTCATTGATCTTGTTCCGCACTGGAAATGCTTCCAGGTCGTCGTCGGTCGGCTGCTGTAACATCTCCAATGTGGGACGCGTAAGCCACGCATCCCACTTGTCCTCGCTCAGCCAGATCGGCGTGCGGTCATGTATCTTGGCGACGTAGTCGTTCGGATCGGTCGTGATGATTGTGGCGCTTTCGCCCATTGTCGGATGCCGCTGCCACAGCCCAGCGAACACAAACAGTGCACCCGAAGGACGGCAAAAATAATAGCGCGTCTGATTACGGGGTGGCCCAGCCCATTCGTAGTAGCCGGTGACCGGCACCAAGCACGTTTGGCCAGCGCGAAACGGATCACGCCACCAAGGGAGCCCGCCTTTTAGCTTGTCGAGCCGCGCGCAACTATTCGTCCGCTGCTTGACCATCTTATCGTCAAATGCTGGCGGTATCAGCCCCCATCGAATTTCCTTCGCCTCGCGTCCCGTCACGGATTTGCGCACCATCAGGATCGGATCGGTCGGCACCGTATCGGAGTGCGGCTGTAGGTTCGAGCCAGCGCCAATGAACGGATCGGTAATCTTAAACCGCTCATCGAATTCATTACGTTTTATATGTCGAGCGATACGTCCGTGATCGGCCCCCATTAGGTGGTCCGGTTTGAATGTTAGTGCATTGTGTCCTCTTTCGCCATTGCCGGCTTTAGGTGGAGCGTAGCGGAACCGGAGGACGGCAATGGCGGCGTCGCGGTTTCCGGGGTCGGCGGTCGGTAGCCAAGGCTGCTGTGCGGGCGGATCGTGTTGTAATGCCGCCGCCAGGCCTCGATCAGAACTTTGGCTTCGGCGAGGCTGTAGAAGATCTCACCGTTGAGCAGTTCGTCACGCAGCGACCCGTTGAAGCTTTCGTTGTAACCATTCTCCCAAGGAGAAGCGGGTGTGATGTAGAGCGTCTTCACGCCGACCTGGGCCAGCCACTTTTGAACTGCAGTCGCGATAAATTCCGGGCCATTGTCAGACCTGATATTGGCAGGCGGCCCGCGCGCAATGAACAACTCCGCCAAGGCTGCTAGGACATCCTCATGGCGGAACCGACGCGCAACCACGAGTGCCAAGC
>CANIGJ010000012.1 GCA_947467145.1 Rhodospirillaceae bacterium
GTCTTCCGTCGCTTTAAGCCGCCGGCCGTAAGGCCGGCGGCTTTTGCTTGCCGGCTTGCGTGGGCTAACATCGATCCATCGCACAGCTCGCGCGGAGGAACGCCATGACATACGAACTTTATTATTGGCCGTATATCCAAGGCCGCGGTGAGTTCATACGCCTGGCGTTGGAAGACGCGGGCGCTGCCTACAACGACGTGGCGCGCGGCAAGGAAGAAGACGGCGAGGGCATTCCCGCACTGCTCGCCATCATGAACAGCAAGGATGCGGAACGCCCACCCTTCGCGCCGCCGTTTCTGAAGGCCGGCAAACTCGTCATCGCGCAGACCGCGAACATCTTGTTGTATCTCGGCGAGACGGAAGGCCTGGCGCCGGCCAGTGTGGCAGGGCGCCATTGGGCGAACGAGATCCAACTCAATCTCGCCGACTTCCTGGTCGAGGTGCACGACACGCATCACCCGATCGCCAAGTCGCTCTATTACGAAGATCAGAAACCAGAATCGAAAAAGCGCTCGGAGCTGTTCATCAAGGAACGCATCCCGAAATTCCTGGGCTGGTACGAAAAGCTGTTGGCGCGCAATACGTCAAAGAAAGGCTGGCTGATCGGCGCGAAGCTATCCTATCCCGACCTATCGCTGTTCCAGGTCGTGGAGGGCCTGCGCTACGCGCTGCCGAACGCGATGAAAAAGGCTGAGAAGGATGTCCCGCGCGTGATCGAACTGCGCGACAAGGTCGCCGCACGTCCGAATATCAAAGCCTATCTTGCGAGCACGCGCCGCATCCCGTTCAACGAGAAGGGCATCTTCCGGCGTTACCCGGAATTGGATTCGTGATGCCTAAAATAAAGCCGTCATGCCCGGACTTGAGTCACGCATTCTATGCGTGCCAAGCACGCGGGGCATCCACGAAAGCGCGATAGCGCGAAAAGACTCTTTATCGGCGCAGACGCGCCTACCGTGGATGGCCGGGTCTGGGCCCGGCCATGACGCATAGGACGTTACTTCCTAGCCGCGCCGATCTTTTCGAGGAATTCCTCCAGCACCTCGACCGGCTGCGCACCGACAACGCCATAACCCTTGGCGACATAGGTCGGCACGCCGGTGATGCCATAGGCGCGCGCCCGCTCCCAATCGGCATCGACCTGTTCGCTGAAGCGGCGCTCTTCGAGAACCTTGCGCGCCTCAATCTTATCGAGGCCGGCTTCGCCGACAACGTCGAGCAGGACATCGATATCGCCGAGATTGCGGTTGGTGACGAAGTATGCCTGGAACAGCAGCTTGTGGATTTTGTCGCCGCCCGGCTGCGTGTCCGCCCACAAAGCAAGTTCCTGCGCGAGGCGGCTGTTGTAGGTGTGCGTGCGATCGCCGTAGGGCAGGTCCTCCGCGTTCATGCGTTCCTTCATCTCGGCATTGCGGCGCTTGCGCATATCCATGTCGCCGCGTGCGCCGAACAATTCCTCAAGCGTCATGCCGTCGACAGGCGTTTCCGGATGCAGCGGGAACGGCACGAACTTCACCTTGATGTCGAACTCCTTCTCGAGCTTGGCGACGCGCCCCGACCCCAGATAGCACCAGGGGCAGACATAATCGGAGAAGATTTCGAGTGTGATGGGTTCGTCGCTCATGGAGTCATTATCCTACAATTTCGTCCGCAATCGTATTGCTTAAAGTTCCAACTCCGCCGATCTCCACCTCGACCACATCGCCCGGATTCAGCCATTTGGGCGGATCGAAGCGGGCCCCCGCGCCGATGGGCGTGCCCGTAGCGATGACATCGCCCGGTTTCAGTTCCATGAAGGTCGAAACGTAGGAAATGAGAAAGGCGAAGTCGTAAATGATGTTCGCCGTCGTGTCGTCCTGGCGCAGCTCGCCGTTCACCCGCGTTTTGACGGCGATGTCGTCATAGCGTGTGAATTCGTCGGCGCTGACCATCCACGGGCCGAGCGAGCCGGTGCGGGCGAAGTTCTTGCCTTGGGTCACATTGAATTTGGAATGGCGCAGCCAGTCGCGGATCGTGCCTTCGTTGCAGCAAGCGAGTCCGGCGATATGTTTGGCGAAATCCTGTTTCGCGATGCGCCGCCCGCCCTGGCCGATGATGATGGCGATTTCGCCTTCGTAATCGAGCTGATCGGATTCGGGCGGACGGACGATGGGCTCGTTGTGGCCGACGAGCGATCCCGGCGTGCGCATGAAGATGGAGGGATAGGCGGCCTCCTCTGAGCCGTCTTTATATTCCGCGTTGCGGTTGGCGTAGTTCACGCCGATGCAGATGATCTTTTCCGGCTGCGGGATGGTCGGAAGGTACCGGATGGCGTCGAGCGCCAGCGTCGTCTCGGAGGCTGTCGCGATCGCCTTGGCTTCCTCAAGTCGTTCCTGGCGCAGCGCATCGATCAACTGGGGACAGCCCGCCATGCGCCAGCCAAGATCGACGACCGCGTTACCTTTGACGGCGCCCCAGCTTTCGCGTCCGCCCGAGGTGAAGGAGAGAAATTTCATAGAGTGTCCTAGGCGGCGTTGCTGGTCGAGGAATAGGGCAAAGGTTGCGCGAGGGGCACGCCGGTATCCTCGGTAGTCGAGCGGCGCAATTCGCGCTTCACGCGGATGTCGTAGCGCATGCCGCGATGGAGCGTACAGCGATTATCCCAGATCACCAGATCGCCGAGTTGCCATTGGTGGCGATAGACGAATTGGCGTTGCGTGGCGAATTCGAGCAGTTCGGCCAGCAGCATGCGCGCTTCGGGCACCGTCATGCCGTCGATGGCGCGCGTATGCACGCCGATGAACAGGGTCTTGCGGCCGGTATCGGGCAGGGTGCGGATCAGCGGCCAATTGACGGCCGGCAGGGCATCGACATTGCGCCCGGCATCGCCGGCGCCCAAAGCATTGCGCGAATGAAAGGCGTAATGCTCGGCGCTGCGCCCCTCGATCAGGTCATGCAGGTCGGCGGGCAGCGCGTCATAGGCCTGGCGCATATCGGCATATTCGGTGTCGCCACCCTTGTCCGGGATGTGTTCGGCATACAGCATCGAATATTTGGCGGGCGGATCCTTGAAGGATGAATCGCTATGCCACAGTTGGTTGGCGAGCAGGCCCATCAGCTTTGGATCGTCCGGCGGCAAGACATTGCCGTTGGCGTCGATATTGGCGATGTCGGCGAATTCCTTGCGCCCGAGGCGGCCGATCTTGTTGGCCATGTTGAGGCCGATATCGAGCGGGCCGAAGCGCTTGGTAAAGGCGAGCTGCTGGTCTTGGCTCAAGGATTGGCCGCGAAAGACCAAGACGGCATGTTCGTTCATCGCGCGATCAATGGTGAGGATGTCGGCATCGGACAGCGTCTCGCGCAAATCCACGCCGCTCGCTTCGGCGGCGAAGCCTGGACCGACGCTGCGAAAGGCGAGAGCCATGGTTAAATCCTCCTCAATCGATCGGGATGCTAGTTACCTGCGCGGCCCAAAGAAAGGCAGCTATTTGGCAGTAATATAGGCCGACGCCTTTTCCGCGATCATCATGACGCAGGCATTGATGTTGCCGCCGACCACGTCGGGCATGATCGAGGCGTCGGCGATGCGCACATTATCGATCCCGCGCAGGCGCAGTTGCGGATCGACGATTGAGGCTTCGTCGGTGCCCATGCGACAGGTGCCGCAGGGATGGAACACGGTGCGCACGGATTCGCGCACATAGGCGTCGATCTCGTCGTCCGATTGGATCGCAGGGCCGGGCAGGCGTTCGGCGCCACGCACGCCATCAAAAGCAGGTTGGCCGAGGATATTGCGCGCGAGCCGCAGTGCGATGCGGAGCGCACGGCGATCGAACTCGGTCGACAGGAAATTGTTCACGAATTTCGGTGGCGTATGCGGATCGCTAGAGGCGAGCCAGACGCGCCCCCGCGCCTGCGGGCGCAGATGACAGACCGTCAGGCCGATGCCGTCCGGCTGCGGCGCTTTTAGGCCCGGAAACCACGGCGCCATCAGCGGCGAATAGCCGCGAAACAAAAGCTGCAGATCGGGGATTTCGAATTCCGGCGCACTTTTCACGAAGGCGGTGCCGGACGCGAGCGGCAGTACGGCCGGACCGCTTCTGAAGAACCAGCCACGCAAAAGATTGAAACCGAGCCGGTCGGCGCGGAGCTGGTGATGCAATTCGCCGGGCTTGGCCCGTGCGACATCCACCCCGGTCGCTGGATGATCCTGCAGATTGGCGCCGACACCTTGGCGATCCAGCAGCGGCGTGATCCCCATCTGGCTCAGATGCTCGGCGGGCCCGATGCCGGAGCGCATGAGAATCTGGGGTGAATTATAGGCACCGGCGGTCAATACGATCTCGCGCCGCGCCGTTGCCTGTTTACGCGCGCCACCGATCAGGTAATCGACGCCGATGGCGCGTCGTCCGTCAAATACGATGCGATCTGTCAGTGCGCCGACGATCAGCTTGAGGTTCGGGCGGTTGAGTGCCGGGCGCAGGTAGCGCACGGCTGAATTGGCGCGCCGCCCGTTACCGATGTTGAACTGGAAGCGGTCGAAGCCTTCTTGCGTGCGGCCGTTGTAATCCTCTGTGCGCGTGAAGCCCGCGCTTTCGCCTGCTGTCAGCCACTCGTCCATCAAAGGGGTCGCATCGGCGGCGCGTTCGGTGAGGATCGGTCCGCCGCCACCGTGGAAATCGTCGGCACCATGCAGGAAGCTTTCGGCGCGGCGGAATGCCGGCAGGACGCGCTCATAGCTCCAATCGGCCAGGCCCATCTGCGCCCAGCGGTCGTAATCGCCGGCATGGCCGCGCACATAGGCCATCATGTTGATGGCGGCCGAGCCGCCCAGCACGCGCCCACGCGGATGGGCGATGCGGCGATTGTCGGCGAAGGGTTCGGGCTCGGACACGTAGTTCCAGTTACTGGCCGGGCGGTTCCAGACGCGCGCTGCGCCGATGGGCAGGTGGAACAGGAAATGCCGGTCAAAGCCGCCCGCTTCGAGCAACAGGACGTTGGCGCGGCCGTCCGCACTCAAGCGTTCGGCTAGGACACATCCCGCCGAGCCGCCCCCCACAACTATAAAATCGAAAATTTCTTGTGCCTCGCCCATTCGGTCCATCATGCCATTCGGGGCTGTCGGAGTCTCTAGCGCCCCGGTATCATCCCGCTAAGATTAAGGGAGGCTTACATGAAATTCGGCATCGGACAGGCTGTACCGCGCAAGGAAGATCCTCGGTTCCTCACGGGGCGCGGGCGTTATGTCGACGATATCGAACTGCCGCGCATGACCGTCGGCTATCTGCTGCGCTCGCCGCACGCCAATGCCAAGATTGCGTCGCTCGACGTTACGGCGGCGAAGGATGCACCGGGCGTGCATGCCGTGCTGACGGCGGACGATTACAAGGCCGACGGCTTGGGCGAGATCCATTGCCACTTCCCGGTGCCGTTGCTGTCTGGCCCGCCGGTCGGTTCGCCCTATACGCCGCTGGCCCATGGCGTCGTTAAATGCGTCGGCATTCCGGTGGCGCTGATCGTCGCCGATACGTTGGAGCAGGCGAAGGACGCGGCCGAGCTGATCGCCATCGAATACGATGTCCTGCCGGCGGTCGCCAATGTGGCCGATGCGGGCAAGCCCGGCGCCATCAAGGTGTGGGAACACGCGAAGGATAACGTATCCTTCACCATCGCGCTCGGCGATGCGGCGCGCACCGATGCGGCGTTCGCTGGTGCCGCGCATGTCGCCAAGACGACGCTCGTCAATAATCGCGTCGCCACCAATTCGATGGAACCGCGCGGTGTGCTCGCCGCCTATGACGCGGGGGCGGAAACCTACACCGTTTATCATTCGGGCCAAGCGCCGCATCTGGTGCGCCAGGGGCTGTGCCAGGAAATCTTCAACATCCCCGAAACCAGCATGCGGGTGATTTCGCCCGATGTCGGCGGCGGCTTCGGTATGAAGGGCGGGCTTTATCCCGAAGACATTCTGATCCCGTGGGCGGCGAAAAAAGTCGGCCGTCCGGTGAAGTGGATTCCGGATCGCGTCGAATCGATGCAGAGCGACAGCCACGGCCGCGATCAGCTTGTGACCGTCGAGATGGCGTTCGATAAGGACGGCAGGATTCTCAGCTTGCGCGCCAATTCCGATTATGGCCTGGGTGCCTATCTATCGCCCAACGCCTGCATCTCACCGATGTTCGCGGTGACCTTGTCGTCGGGCGTCTATGCCATCCCGGCGATCCGCGCCTCGGTGCGCGGCATCTTCACCAACACGGTGTCTACCCAGCCCTATCGTGGCGCCGGGCGGCCGGAAGCATCGTACATGCTGGAACGCCTGATCGATCAGGCGGCGCGCGAACTGAAAATCGATCAGGTCGAAATCCGTCGCAAGAACCTGATCAAGGCGGCGCAGATGCCGTTCCAAACCGCACTCTTCGCCAAATACGATTCGGGCGATTTCGAAACGGTGATGGATAAGGCCTTGGCTTTGGCCGACTGGACAGGCTTCGAAGCACGGCGCACGGCTGCCGCCAAACGCGGTAAGCTGCTCGGGCGCGGACTCGCCTGCTATATCGAATCCGCCACCGTGTTCAACGATCGCATGGAAATCCGTTTCGATCCGTCGGGTGCGGTCACCATCCTGGCCGGCACGTTCAGCCACGGCCAAGGGCACGAGACGGCCTATGCGCAGTTGGCGTCGGCCTTCCTTGGCGTCGATTTCGAATCGGTGAAACTGATCCAGGGCGATACCGATGCCGTCGCCATCGGGCGCGGCACATATGGTTCGCGCTCGATCACGGTGGGCGGTTCGGCGCTCAAGATCGCGGCCGACAAGATCATCGAGCGCGGCACCAAGATCGCCGCGCACATGTTGGAGGCCGCCGAAGCCGACATCGAATTCACCAACGGCGATTTCACGGTGAAGGGCACCGACAAGAAAATCGGCATCACCGACATCGCCAAGGCATCCTACGATCCGATGCGCTTTCCGCCGCAATTGGGCCTGGGCCTCGAAGCGGTCGGCGATTTCAATCCCGGCCCCGGCAATTTCCCCAACGGCTGCCAGATCGCGGAAGTCGAGATCGATGCCGATACCGGCCATGTCGCGCTGGTGAAGATGGTCATCACCGACGATGTCGGCACAGTCATCAATCCGCTGCTGCTGGCGGGCCAACTGCATGGCGGCATTACGCAGGGCGTTGGTCAGGCGCTGCTGGAGAACGTGACCTACGACCGCGAGACCGGGCAGCTTCTGTCGTCGTCCTTCACCGACTACTGCATGCCGCGCGCCGACGATCTGCCGTTGTTCGAAACCGACGTGCATCCGGTGACGACGACGCAGAATCCGCTGGGCGTGAAAGGCGGCGGCGAGACGGGTACGGTCGGCGCACCCCCGGCCGTCATGAACGCGGTCGCCGATGCGCTGGCCTCGAAAGGCAAGGCGGCGGTCGATATGCCGGCGACGTCGGAAAAGGTCTGGCGGGCCCTGAACGCTGCGTAGGTGAACGTTGCTTAGGTGCGCAGCCGGATCGGCTGGGTCTCTTCGCGCCGGTCGAAGGCCATGATCTTGGCGGCGTTGCGCCAGAAGATGTCCTGTTTCCACTCGGCGTCGATATCCAGACTGTCGATGGCTTGGATTGGATTGAGGATGCCCTGAACGCCATCGTCCGAGGCGGCGGTCGCGAACATCATGCGGTCGCGCGGATGATAGGATAAGCCGTCCGCGATCGCCTCGCGCGTGCGTGACAGCGCGGTGTTGGCGTAGAAATCCTTGAAATACTCGCCATAAGGCTTCTTCAGTGGCCGCATGGTCGGCGGGCCAATGCGGCGCTGGGTGAGCGTGGTCAGGCCGCCCAATTGCGGCGTCATGATCTTGATGCCGGGCAGATCGTCCATCAGGCCGGAAAATACGAAATGGCTTTGCAGGCCGGCCATGCCGCGATCGGCACCGGGTGCCGGATAAAGCGCGATCGGCACATCCAGTTCGTAAGCCGCGCGGAAGATCGCCGTATAATCGGCGCGGTCGAGCATGGGCCCGGCGGCATTGGCGAGGATGCGCACACCGAGGGCACCTTGATCCTTCACCGCGTGATGGATTTCGGCCATCGCCGCATCGGGGCTGGCGACCGAGAGCGTGGCGAAGAAGCCGGGGAAGCGGTAGGGGTGGCGTTCGGTCAGTTCGGCCAGCGCGTCGTTGGCGTAGCGCGCCATGTCGATCGCCACATCGGGCGCGAAAATCGATTCCAAAGCCGGGCCGGCGAGCGACAGAATCTGTTCGTAACCGTCGAACCGGTCCATCAGACGGAAGCGCTGATCGAGATTGGTGAACAGCGGCATGCCGCTGGCATGATCCGCGATATCGGGCAAGCGACCAGCATGCGCCTGCATCTTGCCCCAGAACGAGCGGGGGAAAATATGGGCGCAGGCATCGACTTTACGCATCTCAGGTCCTCAGGCTTTCGTGGGCCCAGTATGCCGGGAATTGGCGCGTTAAATAGTTGGGCCGCTACGGGGCGGCCATGCGGTGTTTCCCGTATATGAGACTGTGGTTCCCACAAAATGTGCCGGGGATCACATTTGATGGTTCGTTACTGATCGTTTCCGAGCCCAACGAAACCGTATAGAAACGCGCCATGTGCGGAATCGCGGGAATTCTCAGGTTTGGACCGGTCGCGGGGGCGTCCGGGGGGATCGATCTCGACCTTCTTGCACGCATGACGGGTGCGTTGGCCCATCGCGGGCCGGACGGCCAGGGAATTTGGGTGGCGCCCGACGGTCGCGCCGGTCTCGGGCATCGCCGCCTGACCATCATCGATCTGTCGGACAACGCGAATCAGCCGATGCCCAACGGGGACAGTTCCAAGTGGATCGTCTTCAATGGCGAGATTTGGAATCACGTTGCCTTGCGCACCGAACTCGTTGCCGCCGGCTACAAATTCCGCACCGATCATTCCGATACCGAAGTGCTGATCCACGGCTTTGACGCCTGGGGTATCGCCGGCCTGTTGCCGCGCCTGCAGGGCATGTTCGCCTTCGCGATCTGGGACGATACGAAAAAGCGCCTGACCCTGGCGCGCGACCGCGTCGGCGTGAAGCCGGTCTATTTTACGCGCCACGATGGCGAGTTTCACTTCGCCTCCGAGATCAAGGGCCTACTCGCCGATGGCCGGGTGCCGCGTCGTGTCTGCAATGTGGCGCTCTATCACTACCTCACGTACCTGACGACGCCGGCGCCGCTGACCATGTTCGACGGCATCTACAAGCTGCCATGCTCGACCTATCTGGAAATCGAGGCGGACGGTGCGATGCGTAGCGCCCGTTATTGGGATGCCGTGCCGGGGCGGGGCATCGATGCGGACCGCGTGGCGCGCTTGAGCGAAAGCGAACGGACGCAATATTACATCGATGGCATCCGCGAGCGGCTCGATCGCGCGGTCGAGAAACGCATGATGTCGGATGTGCCCTACGGCGCATTCCTGTCGGGCGGTATCGATTCGTCGGCCAATGTCGCACTCATGGATCGCTATACCGACGCACCGGTGAATACCTTCACGGTCGGGTTCAGCGATTACACGCATCTCAACGAGCTCGACCACGCGCGCCGGATCGCGACCCTGTTCAAGACCAACCATCACGAGGTGTTGGTCAATGAGGGCGACATGATGGGCTATATCGCCGATCTGGTGCATCAGCAGGACGAGCCGCTGGCCGATTGGGTCTGCATCCCGCTGCACTTTGTCTCGGAATTGGCCAAGAACAACGGCATCAAGGTCGTCCAGGTCGGCGAAGGGTCCGACGAGCAATTCTGCGGCTATCGCAGTTATATGGGCCAATTGTCGCTGCATCGCGCGATGGGAGCGTTCCCGAAATTCGTGCAGCGCGGCATGGCGTTCGGTGCGCGCACCGTTGCGGGATCGAACGTGCGGCTCGGTCTGTACGCCGACATCGCCGAACGCATGGCAACGGGGCGCGAGCCGTTCTGGTCGGGATCGATCGCGTTCTGGGAAGCGCAAAAGAAAAGTCTACTCGGCGATTTCAAGGTGCCTGAGCCGACCGGTGCGGCCGACATGATCGCGGCCGGCCTATTGGACCCGGCGATCCTGCGCGCGGATAGTTTCGAAGTGGCGCGCTCGTTCCTCGAACCATTCGATCGCAAACATCCGGGCCGAGATCAATTGACCCGTATGATTCACAACGAATTCAAGCTACGCCTGCCGGAACTGTTGTTGATGCGCGTCGACAAGATCTCGATGGCGTCATCGTTGGAAGCGCGCGAACCGTTCCTCGATCACGATCTGGTCGAATTCACAATGGATATCCCGCAAAGCGCCAAGGTGCCGGGCCGCGAGGCCAAGCATCTGTTGAAGCGCGCGGTTACGGGCCTAATCCCGGACGACATCATCTATCGCAAGAAGCAGGGCTTCGCGGCCCCCATGAGCGACTGGTTGAAGGGTGATTTCGGTGCACGGGTGGAGCGCGAGATCATGGCCTCGCCCATGCTGTCGTCGATGGGCTTCGATCGCGCGATGGTAGCCGGCATGATCGCCGATCATCGCACGGGCCGGCGCGACACGGCCTTGCCGGTCTGGGTGATCTACAATCTGGTGGCTTGGCATGCCCATTGGATCGAGGGCGCCGGTCTACGGGCCGACGCGGCTTAACGCTTCGCGAGAACGCGTTCGAAGACCTTTTCAAGTTCCGCCGCCTGTGCCGCCCAGGTCAAACTTTCCAATCCTTTGTTGACCGGCAGTTCGGGCGCTTCGTATGCGCTGAGCGCTTCGTCGAGCGAATCGGCGATATGCGCCGCCGAGCGGCACTGATGGAACGAGCCACCGGTGCGTTCGGCGAGATCGGTCGCTTCGGCATGATCGGGCGGGAAGGCGAGGATCGGTCGGCGTGCCGCCAGCAGTTCGATGGCCTTGTGATGGAAGGTGCGCGGGCTCGTCACATAAAGATTGGCGACGGCCAATTGGTGTAGGTCCTGCAATTCGTCCAGCGGAATGAAACCGCCGGCCTTGGCTTCGAACGGCAGCTTGGCGCGCGCCAATTCCGCGCCGACTTCAAACTGGGCGTTGCCGCGATAGATGAACAGCAGGCGTTTGCGAATTTCTTCGGGTTTGCTGTTGGCCCAGCTGGCGAGGCCGGCGAAGAGCGGTTTGAGGAACTTGCCGCCATAGACGCTGCCGGTGAGCGTCACGAGCAGTGTATCGTCGGGTGCTTCTTTCTTGTCGCGACGGATCGCGTGAGCATCGAAACCGCTATAGATGACGTCGATCTCGGAGCCGAACCATTGTTGTGACGCTTCGGCATGGGTGCGCGACAGCGCGGTCCAGGCGGCGGCGTTGCGAAAGCGCGCGGCGAGTCGGTTGCGCAAGGGGGCGGGAATGAAGCTGCCCCAGAAATCCTTGATATCGCCGACCCAGGGGCAGTGCGCGGCGCGCGCGAGGTCTTGCGCGATCAGCCAGCAGTCGACGCTGCCGAAACTGCCCAGCACGATGTCCGGTTTGAATTCGGCGGCGAGGGTCGCGACATAGGGCCGCGCACCGGCGCGCCAATCGGCGTAGAGGCCACCGTAGAGCAAATAGTAATAGGCGATGAGCGCCTGACGGATACCCCACGGCCACAGCCCGCGGCGCAACGCGTCGAGAACGCGCCGGCGTTTGGGTGGCGTGGCGACGATCATGGGCGAGGGCTGCGCGCCGGCTCTGATCATCTCGCCAATGTCGTGTGCGGAGGGCGGCGGAGCACCACCGCGTAGTGGTTCGGTGAGGAGTGCGACCTGGTGCCCGCGTGCGGCCAGCGCGGTCGCGAATTCGCGCAGGCGTGTCGCGCAGACATGCGGCGTGTCCGGATGGCAATGATTGACGAGGACGATACGCATCAGGCCGATCTCATTATGGGTTGGCCGCGAAAACCGGCAATACCGGTCCGCGTGCGATGCGCGCCACGAAATGCGTGCGCCACGCCTGTTCGATGAAGGGACGCCACAGCACGCTGGCCAGCGCCGTTTCGCCGTTCTGGAAACGCTCGAGTACGGAGCGCCACCAGCCCGCGCGCCAGAAGGTGCTGTCACGGAACGAGCTATCTTCGATCACCGCGCGGACGGCCGGGCCGAGGGCGCCGCGGAACCAATCGACTTGTGGCGGCACGAAGCCTTGCTTGTTCCAGCGTGTGCGGATTTTTTCCGGTAATACATTCACGAGTGCGCCGCGCAACAGATGTTTGGTTTCGGCGCCGCCCATCAGATAGGCCGGCGGCAAGGAGAACACGAACTCGGCCAGGCGATGATCGCAAAAGGGCAGGCGGACTTCGCGCGAATGCGCCATTGAATTGCGATCGCCGTAGCGCAGCAATACCGGCAATGTCGCACTCAACATGTCGCGATGCAGTGCGCTGGCCAGCGGATGCAGACCCGGCGCGTCCGTCGGCTTGGGGAGCGCCTGATACATGCGTTCTGCCACCGGCCAAGCGAGGCCGAAGGCAGCGTCACTGCCGGCGTTCATCGCACCGGCTAAGCCGTGCGCGGCGCGGCGCGGCAGGCTGCGCGACAGGCGCTGGCGGGCGGACGCCAAGCCGAGCGGATAACGCTCGGCGATCTTGGCGCGTTCGATTGCCCGTTCCGACGGTGCGAGGCTCGCAAGATAAGGTTCGAAATATTGCTCGTAGCCGCCCAGCAGTTCGTCCGCACCCTGTCCATCGAGCAGTACGGTGATCCCGGTTTCCTTGGCAAGGCGGAAGACGCACCATTGCGCGTATTGGCTGGCGCTGCCGGTCGGCAATTCATTGTGCCAGGCGAAGTCGGTGATGTCCGCCAGGAAGCCCTCGGGTTTCGGTTCGGCGATGTGGCTGCGTGTGTGTGCCGCGCGCACGACCTCGTCGGCCCATTCGCCTTCGTCGGCATTCGTTCCGGGGAAGCGGCCCGTGAAGGTGTCGTACGGCGTATCGTCGCCCAGCAATTGGCGTGCGATGCAGACGATGGCGCTGGAATCGAGGCCGCCCGACAGGCACGAACCCTGCGGCACGTCGCTGCGCAGGCGCAGTTTGATTGAATCCGTGAGCAATTCGCGAAAGCGGTATTGCGCGTCGGCTTCCGAGAGTGTTCCGAGCGCTGCATCGGGTTGCGCATCCCAGTAACGCATGATGCGCCAGGTCAGCCGGTCGAGATCGAGCGTCAGGCTATGCGCCTGCGGCAACTGGAAGATACCCGGGAAGATCGTGTTGATGCCGTCATCCAAGCCTTGCGACGGGTGGAACAGGAAGCGCGCAAGCCGCACGTCATCGATGCGATCGACGATCCGCTCGATGCGCAGCAGGGCTTTGTATTCCGAGGCAAAAGCAAAATAGTCGTCGCCCGCGCGGAACAGGAACGGCTTTTCGCCAAAGCGGTCGCGGGCACAGAACAGGACGCGGCGGTCGGCATCGTAGATGGCGAAGGCGAACATGCCGTTGAATTCGGACACGCAGGCCTCACCCCAACGGCGATAGGCGGCGAGCAGGACTTCGGTATCGCAGCTTGTCTCGAAATGTTCGCCCTCTTGCTTCAAGCGCGCGGCGAGTTCGAGATAATTGTAGATCTCGCCATTGAAGGTGACGACATGGGTGCCCGATACCATTGGCTGATGGCCGGCCGGCGTCGGATCGAGGATCGACAGGCGGCGGTGTCCGAGGACGCAGCGCCCATCCGGGCTCGACCACAGCCCCGCATCGTCAGGTCCGCGATGCGCCAATAGGTCCGTCATCGCCGCAACCGTGGCGCGATGGACGGGCCTCGCGCCCACAAGTCCGGCTATTCCGCACATGGGCTTCCAATATCACGTGGACGCGGAGGTTGCCAAAAGTTCCAGGCAGGCGGCCACAACCGGCTCGGGCGCTATCGCGGCGATGGAATTGCCGGCGACGCGGAATCCGGTGCGCGCCGGCACCGTTGGTTCGGCATCCCAGGGATAGAAGATGCGGTTGCGGTCCCCGCGCGGGAACCACACACCTGGTTTGGCGCGCGCGCTGAAGATGGCGACGCACGGGCAGCCGACCAGGGCGGCAAGATGCATGGGGCCGCTGTCGTGGCCCAGATAGAACGCGGCCCGTGTCCCCATGAGGGCGCTGATGCGGGGCGCCGTGCGGCCGCACAGGTTGAGGATCGGGCCGCGCCAAGCGGCGAGCATGCGTTGGGTGCGCGCCGATTCGTCCTGCGCACCGATGGCGACAAGGCCGAGCGTCGGATAGGCGGCCGACACCTGATCCAAAACGCGCAGCCAATTGCTATCGCCCCAATCCTTGTCGGGCAATTTGGCGCCCAGGCTGAACAGGATATAGCGCTCTCGGCCAGCCCAGTCGGCAAGGACGGCGTCGGCTTCCTGGCGTTCGGGGGGCGTGAAGGCAAAGGTCCAATCGGGCGATTCGGCGGCACCGATGACGCGCAATAGCCGATCCGTCTCGGATTCCCATAGACCCGTCCCCAGCGGGCGGTAGCGCGCCGTGTCGGCTGCATCGGGCGCGCCGATGACGGTGCGGAGCCCGCACAGCCGGAAAAAAGCCCGTTCCTTCAGGCGGGCCAGGATTCCCGAGGGCTCGGACAGGTAATAGAGGCAATCGGGCTTGAGGGCGCGGACCTGATCGATGGCGGCTTTGAGTTGGGGCCAGCCGCCGCCGCCGCGCGGCAGGTTTATGTAGCCCTGGACGAGCATGCTATTCTTGAGCACATCTTCGATGGCGGCGGCGGTTTCCATGACCGGCTTATTGGTCAGGATCCAGCGCTCGGCACCGGGATGGGCATGAGCGATCGCATTGAGGGCCGGAATGCTGACGATGGCGTCGCCGATGCTGCCGCGGCGGAAGATCAGGACGGATGTCATAAGGGGATATTCATAGGGATGGCACGAACGGCTTGTCTTTCATCGCGTTTGAAATATTAAGGGTTCGATGAAGCGCACGTTTCTCAATAGTGACCGGCTCCGGGTTCTCGTCAACGGCATCCACGCCAAAAGCGGCGGCGGGGTGACCTATTTGCGCAACATCATGCCCTTACTCGCGGCCGATGACGAGTTGGAACTTCATCTGTTCCTCCATCGCGACCAGTTTGCCTTGTTCGGCACGATCCACGAACGGGTCCGCATCCATCTGCTGGATTTTCCGGCCGGATTTTTCTCCAATCTGGTTTGGGAACAGCTCGTCCTGCCGATCTTCGCCCGGATCATGCGTGTCGACGTTACCCTATCGCTCGCCAATTACGGTCCGCTCGCGGCACCCTCGCAGATCATCATGCTGCGTAATTCGTTGGCCGTAGCCGGTAAGGAGACGCGCCTGCTCAAGCGGCTCTATTGGGTGGGGCTGACGGTCATGACCGCGCTGTCGCTGTTCGCCAGCCGCCGCGCCATCGCGGTGTCGCGTTATGCGCGCAGCGCGCTCAGTTTCGGCTTGGGCGATCAGCTGCAGAACAAAGTTTCCGTCGTCTATCACGGCGTGAACGATATTTTCCGTCCCTCCGCCGACCCACGCGTGGGCGAATATCTACTCGCGGTTTCGGATATCTATGTGCAGAAGAATTTGCACACTTTGATCCGCGCGTTGGCGGCGGTGAAGAAAAAATTTCCCGATATCGTGCTCAAGGTCGCGGGGCGTCCGATCGATGCTGAATACATGGCCGAATTGGAGGCGGCAATCGCGGCCGAGAATCTGATCGGATCGATCGAATTCCTGGGTGCGTGCAGCACCGACCAGCTGTTGCATCTGTATCAAGATTGCAAACTGTTCGTTTTCCCCTCCACGGTTGAAACCTTCGGCAATCCGCTGGTCGAAGCCATGGCCTGCGGTGCACCGATCGCCAGTTCGAACAGCGCTGCGATGCCGGAAATCCTGGGTAATGCTGCGGTCTTCTTCGACCCGTTGGATGCGCACGAAATGGCCGAACGGATCGGCGCGTTGCTGGCCGATACGGCCGCACGCGAACGGTTGACGCGTAATGCCCTGACCCGCGCGGAGCGTTTCTCGTGGCAATCGACGGCAGCCCAGACCGCCGAGGTGATCAAATCCGTCGCACCCGATCGTGATCGGCTGATCGGACGAACCGCGCGCGCATCGCAACCGCCGGCCGAGGCGAGGCCGTGACGGTACGGCTACTCTATTTCGTCAGCCATCCGATTCAGTATCAGGCGCCGCTCTTGCGGTTGATCGCGCGCGAGCCCGGCTTCGCGCTGAAAGTCATCTTCGAGGATGATTTTTCGTCCGGCCGTTATCGCGATGCGGGCTTTGGCGTCGATGTGCAATGGGATGTTCCATTGCGCGATGGTTATGGCAGCGCGTTGGCGGGCGAAACCGACCTGGCCGCCGCGATCCGCGATGCCGATGTGATCTGGCTGCATGGTTGGCAAAGTGCGCTCATGCGTCGCGTCTTGGCGCTGGCGCACCGGCTGGGGCGCCCGGTCCTGATGCGGGGCGAGAATTGGTCGCGCGCGATGCCGGACGGGCTGCCGCCGCGTAGTTGGATCAAACGGCTTTATCTCGCGCGCATCTTTGCGCGCTGTCGGGGTTTTCTCGCGGTCGGCTCGCAGAACCGCGCCTATTACGCGGAACGGGGCGTAGCGCCGGGGCGTATCTTCGCCATGCCGTACGCCATCGACAACGACTTCTTCGCCAGCCGCGCGACGCCGCAGGCGGCGGCCGAGGTGCGGGCACGCCACGGCATTGCGGCCGATCGCAAGATCTTGCTGTATGCCGGCAAGCTCACCCAACGCAAACATGCCGATCATCTGCTGACGGCATGGCAGGCGGCCGACTGGCCGGATGGGCAGCGCCCGGCGCTGCTGATCGTCGGCGACGGCGAATTGCGAGGTTCCTTGGAACGCGCGGCGGATGCCGACGTGATCTTTGCCGGCTTTCGCAACCAAAGCGAAATGCCGGCTTATTATGCCGCGGCCGATCTATTCGCACTGCTGGCCGAACGCGAACCCTGGGGGCTGGCGGTCAACGAGGCGATGGCCTGCGGCACCGGCGTTATCGCCACCGATCAGGTGGGGGCAGCCTACGACCTCGTCGGCCCGGACACCGGCATGTGTCTGCCGACCGGTGACGTGGCGGGGCTGGCGCGCGCCTTGCCCGGTCTGATGGCGCGCTCAGCCGATCTGGGACGGGGTGCTAAGGCGCGCATTGCGTCGTGGGATTTCCGGGCCGACATCGCCGGCCTGCGCGCGGCGGTGGACGCGGTGGTGCGGCCATGACGCGCGTCCTGTTCGTTGGCATGACCGTTCCCGGTTCGCGCACCGTGCAACGCATCCGCACGCTCCGCGAGATGGGCATCGAGGTCACCGTCGTACCGACACATCCCGAGGGCGCTACCTACGAAGATAAACCGAGTCTGGCCGAACGTATTCGTTATCGCCTGCGCATCCCGGCCGATCTCGGCGGCGCCAATGCGGCGATCCTCAAGCAGCTCGCCGCCAGCCCTTACGATATCCTGTGGCTCGATCGCGCGGTGGCAATCCGTGCGGCGACCTTGCGCGCGGCCAAACGCAGCGCGCCCGATCTTCGCATCGTCTGGTATGCCGAGGACGATATGATGAACTCGCATCATCTGTCCTATTGGACCGAGCGCGCATTGCCCTTGTTCGATCTGTGGGTGACGACGAAATCGGCCAATGTGCAGGCGCATGAAATGCCGGCCAAGGGGGTGCGGCGGATGCTGTTCGTCAACAATTCCTACGATCCGGCGCTGCATCGCGCGGTCGTGGTGACGGACGCCGAGCGGCGGGATTTGGGGTCGGACATCAGTTTCGTCGGAACATTTGAGCAGGCCCGGGCGAAGAGCCTCGCCGATCTGGCGCGCGCCGGGTTCGATGTCCGCGTATGGGGCAATGGTTGGCGCCGGGCCTCCGACCGGCCAGCCGGCTTGCGTATCGAGGATCGTCCGGTCTACGACGACGATTATGCCAAGGTCGTCTGCGCCAGCCGTCTTAACCTGTGTTTCCTGCGCAAGGAAAACCGCGATCTGCAGACCTGCCGGTCCATCGAGATTCCGGCCATGGGCGGGTTGATGGTGCACGAACGCAACGCCGAGATCGCCGGCCTGTTCAAGGACGGCGAGGACGCGGTGTTGTTCGATTCCGACGCCGAATTGATTGCGCGCTGCCGCGATCTGTTGTTCGACGCGGAGGCGTGCCGGCGCATCGCGCAGAATGGCCATCGCGCCGTTCTCGAAGGCGGCTATCGTCACGAGGACCGTTTGCGGCTTATTCTCGATACGGCATTGGAGCGGCACCGGTGAAAGTTCTCGTCAACGCGCTGTCGGCCCGCATGGGCGGCATCGTCACCTATACGAATAATCTGCTGGATGCCTTCGAGCGGCGCGGCATCGATGTGACGGTGTTCGTCCCCAACGAATTCACCACGCGCGACCGCGCCTCGATCCGGCGTCTGAATATCGGCGGCTATTCTTCGGCCCGGCGGTTCTTGTGGGAACAAACGTCCTGGCATCAGATCGTCTCGCAGATCAAACCAGATATTCTGTTTTCGTCGGCGAATTTCGGTCTGCTGCGCTCGCCGGCCAAACAGATCCTGCTGCTGCGCGAGGGCGGGCTGTTCGATCCGTTCTATCTGGCCAATATGACGGCGACCCAAGGGCTGGGTTATGTTGCCAACCGCTATCTGCGCCGCAAGCTCATGTTGTGGTCGGCCATGCGCGCCGATCACATCATCACGCCGACCCATGCGATGCGCGATTCGCTGGCGCTATGGCAGCCGTCGATCCTCGGCAAATGCACGGTGAATCCCTACGGCACCATCAACGATATGTTCAAGCCGGCGGCCCGGCAGCGCCAGTGGCGCGACGACGGCACGCTGCGCATGTTGTATGTCTCGGTCTATTATCCGCACAAGGTGCCGAGCCTGATTTGCCAAGCGGTCGATCGGCTGAACGAGACCGGCTTGCCGTCGCATGGCCGCATTACCATGTCGCCGACCGAGCTTGGCGAAATGAGCGGTAGCACGTTCGATCAGATTCTGATCGACGACGCGGCGTCGCGCGGCATCATCACGCTCGGTCGGCATGCCTATCAAGCCCTGCCGGATCTTTATAATTCGCACGATGTCTTTGTTTTTCCGTCGGTGTCGGAGACCTTTGGCCATCCGATGGCCGAGGCGATGAGTTCGGGCATGCCGCTGGCCGTTGCCGACACACCGGTAAACCGCGAAATCTGCGGCGATGCGGCGCTCTATTTCGAACCGTTCTCGGTGTCGGGATTGGTGACGGCGATCCGCACGCTTAACGCCGATCCCGATCTGCGCCGCCGTCTATCGGAAAATGGGCGCGCGCGCGCCGTGCAGCGTTTTGGCTGGGAAGATCATGTCGACCGCCTGGTCGATACGTTTGAGGCGATGGCGGCGGGGCGGGCGCCATCGTCTGTCCCGGCGGAAGCGTGAAGGTCAATATCGCCGTCCACGGACGTTGGCATGCCTTCGAGCTTGCCAACGGATTGCAGCGGCGCGGCGCCATGGGGCGCTTAGCGACAACCTATCCCGCGCTCGTCGCGCGCCGCTTCCTCGACCCGGCAATCGAACTACGCACCCAGCCGCTACTTGAAATACGTCGCCGCATTTACGATCGCTGGCAGGTGGGCGGCAAACCCGATCTGGCGATCGCCAAGTCCTTCGCGCGGTTCGCCGCGCGGACCATGACGTCGGATGCCGATATTCTGGTGGGCTGGAGTTCGGGCACCCTGGAGGCGATCCGTCCGGCCCAGGCAGCCGGGCTGAAAGTCGTGATCGAACGCGGCTCGACGCACATCCGCAATCAGATGCGCGTGTTGCGTGGCGCCTATGCGGAATTCAGGCTCGACTATCAGGGCACCGAAGACGAAATCATCGCGCGCGAATTGGCCGAATACGAACAATGCGACGCGATCGCCGTGCCCAGCGATTATGCCGCCGATACGTTCGTCGCCGAAGGCATCGCGCGCGGCAAATTGATCGTCAATCCATACGGCGTCGATCTTGCACAATTTGCCCCACCCACGCATCCCACGCGCAACCAACGTCCGCGCATCGTGTTCGTCGGCCGCGTCGGGATTCAGAAGGGCATTCCCTGGTTGCTGGCCGCCGCCGACAAATTAGTTGGAAAGGCCGACATCCATCTCATCGGGCCGGTCGATGACGAAGCGCGCCAATTCCTGGCTGCGCAGCGATCCAATGTCGTGATCCGCGGGCCGTTGGCGCGCGCCGATCTCGTGCATGAATATGCGCGGGCGGATATTTTCTGCCTGCCCTCGTTGCAGGAAGGCGGCATACCGTTGAGCTTGCTGCAGGCGATGGCGAGCGGCTTGCCGTCGGTGGTGACGCCGGCCGCGCAAGGCCCGATCCAAGAGGGCCGCGAAGGACTCGTGGTCGGCGATAAATCGCCCGACGCCTTGGCGGACGCGTTGGTACGCCTGATCGAGGCACCCGACGCGCGCGCCGCCATGGGCGTTGCCGCGCGTCAGGCAGTTGTTGCGGGATATGGCTGGCAGGATTACGCCGACCGCGCGGTAGCGGCGTACCGGACGTTGCTTAGCTGAAGCGTGACGTACGCCGCTCGGTCTGATGATCGAGGAACCAGCGATAGGTCGACGCGAGCCCATCCTTCAGGTTGATCGTCGAATTCCAGCCCAAGGTCTTCATGCGCGCATCGTCGAGCAGCTTGCGTGGGCTACCGTCCGGCTTGCTGGCGTCGAACGTCAACGCGCCTTTGAAGCCAACGACATCGGCAATATTCTGCGCCAGCTGTCCGATGCTGACTTCCTCGCCCGTGCCTATATTGAGCGGAACCGGACCGGAATAATGTTTGAGGATGTGGATCAGCGCATCAGCCAGATCGTCTACATGCAGGAATTCGCGCAGCGGCTTGCCGCTGCCCCAGAGCTCGAAGCTCGATGCGTTGTTCTGTTTGGCATCGTGCGCCTTGACGATCAGGGCGGGGATGACGTGGCTGCCTTCCAGATCGAAATTGTCGCCGGGGCCGTAAAGATTGTTGGGCTGTGCCGAAATGAAGTCGCAGCCGTGCTGCTTGCGGTAGGCCTGACACAGCTTGATACCCGCGATCTTGGCGATCGCGTACCATTCATTGGTCGGCTCCAGCGGTCCGGTCAGCAGGGCATCTTCCGACATCGGCTGCGCGGCTTCGCGTGGGTAGATGCAGGCCGAGCCCAGGAACAGCAGCTTCTGGATACCGATCTTATAAGCGGCATGGATGATGTTGGTTTCGATGGCGAGATTGTCGTAGAGGAAATCGGCTGGCCGCGTCGCATTTGCCTGGATACCACCGACGGTCGCGGCAGCCACAATGACGACGTCGGGTTTCGCGCGTTCCATCCAGGTGAGCACGGCCGCCTGATCGCGCAGCTCAAGCTCGGTGCGGTCGGCGACAAGGATTTCGCAATTTTCGTGCTCCAGGCGGCGCACTGTGGCGCTGCCGACCATGCCGCGATGGCCGGCGACCCAGACGCGCTTGCCCGTCAGCGCGAACGGCTGGGCGAGCTTATCGTCCGCCATTGTTCTTCCGATAGAGTTCAAGATCCGATTGCACCATATCGCGCACGAGTTCGCCGAAATTCGTCTTGTGCCGCCAGCCCAGCTTGATGCGGGCCTTGGTCGCGTCGCCCAGCAGGGAATCGACCTCGGTCGGACGGAAATAGCGTGGATCGACGGCGACCAACGTTTCGCCACTGACCGTATCGATGCCGGTTTCGTTTTCTCCGGCACCTTTCCAGACGAGCCGTCGACCGATTTCCGCGAAGGCGCGCTCGGTGAAGTCGCGCACCGTGTGCTGCTCGCCGGTGGCCAGAACGTAATCGTCCGGTTTGTCTTGTTGCAGCATCAGCCACATGCCTTCGACATAATCGCGCGCATGGCCCCAATCGCGTTTGGCGTCGAGATTGCCGAGGAACAGTTGCTGTTCCTGGCCGGTCTCGATCGCGGCAACGGCGCGCGTGATCTTGCGTGACACAAATGTCTCGCCGCGGATCGGGCTTTCATGGTTGAACAGAATGCCGTTCGACGCATGCATGCCGTAGGCGTCGCGATAATTCACGACCGTCCAGTAGGCATAGAGCTTGGCGGCGCCGTATGGGCTGCGCGGGCGGAACGGCGTGGTTTCGGTCTGCGGCGTTTCGACGGCGTCGCCATACAACTCCGACGTCGATGCCTGATAGAAGCGTGATTTCGCTTCGAGCCCGAGGATGCGCAGCGCCTCCAGCAGGCGAAGCGTGCCGATGCCGTCGGCGTTGGCGGTATATTCGGCGGTCTCGAAGCTGACCTGTACGTGGCTTTGCGCAGCGAGATTATAGATCTCGTCGGGTTGAACCTGTTGGACGATGCGGATCAGGTTCGTCGCATCGGTCATATCGCCGTAATGCAGGATGAAGTTGCGGCTTTCGAGATGGGGCTCCTGATAGATGTGATCGATGCGCCCGGTGTTGAACGACGACGAGCGACGCTTGATGCCGTGGACGATGTAGCCTTTGCGCAGCAGGAATTCGGCCAGATAAGCGCCGTCTTGGCCGGTGACGCCTGTAATGAGCGCCGTCTTGGCCATGTCAGCGCCAGATGCCCCGCGTATCGATCACGGCCTTGCCGGCGAGGCGCGCGCGATCGAGTTCGCGGAACGGCGCATGATCGGTCAGCAGGACGACGATGTCGGCCGCAGCCAGCGCGCTGTCGATGTTGCTGAGCGCAATGCCGGGGATCTTGGCCAGGGCATCGGGAAGGCGGTCTGCGTGCGGTTCGACGACCAGTATCTTGGCAAACAGCTTGGCGTCGAGATGCGCGATCACGTCGACCGACGGGCTTTCGCGGAAATCGTCGATGTCCGCCTTGTAGGCGAGGCCCAGGCACGCGACCACAGGCTTGTTTTGGCCCAATGCGTTATTCTGTGCCGCATCGGCGACAAGCTGGGCTACGTGATGCGGTTTGCCGTCGTTCACACCGCGCGCCGCCTGGATGAGCGGTGTGACGTCGCGCGCCGAATCGACGATGAACCAGGGATCGACCGCGATGCAGTGGCCGCCGACGCCGGGGCCCGGTTGCAGGATTTTGACGCGCGGATGGCGGTTGGCCAGTTCGATCGCTTCCCAGACGTTCACGTCGACTTTCTCGCAGACGAGCGACAATTCATTGGCGAAGGCGATGTTGAGATCGCGATAGGCGTTCTCGGCCAGCTTCACGAGTTCGGCCGTGCGCGCGGTGGTGAGAAAACACGTGCCCTGCACGAACAGCGAATAGAGTTCCTTGGCGCGCTGGCCGCAGGCCGGCGTCAGGCCGCCGATGACGCGGTCGTTGTCGACCAATTCGATCAGCACGCGGCCCGGCAACACGCGCTCGGGTGAATAGGCGATATGCACATCCATTGTCGCGCCATGGCCGGGAAAGCTGAGATCGGGACGCAACTCGGCGAGCCAGCCCGCCATGCGCTCGGTCGTGCCGACCGGTGAGGTCGATTCCAGGACGACGAGATTTCCTTTGGCCAGCACGGGCGCGATACTGCGCGCCGCACTTTCGACAAAGGCGAGATCGGGTTCGTGATTGTCCTTGAACGGCGTCGGCACCGCGACGATGAAGGCGTTCGCCGGTTCGGGTTTGCTGACGGCGCGGAGGTTGCCCGAGGTCGTGGCACTGCGCACCAGAATGTCGAGATCGGGTTCGACGATATGCGCTTCGCCGCGATTGATGCGTTCGACGGCTTTTGGATTGGCATCGACGCCGATCACGTTCAGGCCGCGATTGGCCATCACCGCCGCGGTCGGCAGGCCGACATAACCGAGGCCGACGACCGACACCCGTTCGAATCCGGCATTGGCGAAACCGGGGGCTGTGGGGCGGCTAGGCGTGGGCATTGACGATCTCCCGCACGATCCGTTCGCCCGCCCGGCCGTCGCCGAACGGGTTGGGTGCTTGAGACATCCTCATATAAGCGTCGCTGTCGTCGAGCAACCGGCAGGATTCGGCGACGATCTTGGCGACATCCGTGCCCACCAGCTTGACCGTCCCGGCGGCCACGGCCTCGGGGCGTTCGGTCACTTCGCGCATGACCAGCACGGGTTTACCGAGCGAGGGGGCTTCTTCCTGGATGCCGCCCGAATCGGAGATGAGGAAATGGCAGCGATTCATCAGATAGACGAAGGGCAGGTAGTCGAGCGGTTCGAGCAGCCGGATACGCGGATGGTTGCCGAGCAGCCGATTGACCGGTTCCTTGACGTTGGGGTTCAGGTGCACCGGATAGAAGATCTCGATATCGCTGCGCAAGTCGGCAAGCTGGCGTAGCCCTTCGCAGATGCGTTCGAACCCGGCGCCGAAGCTTTCGCGGCGATGGCCGGTGACGAGGACCAGGCGGCGATCCGTCGGAATGGGCGGCAGCTTGCCGGCCATATCGGCGGCGAGCTTGGCATCGCCGTTCAGGCGTTGGGTGATCTGCTGGAGCGCGTCGATGACCGTATTGCCGGTGACCGAAATCCCTTTGGCCGGAATGCCTTCCTTGAGCAGATTGTCCCGCGCGCGTTCGGTCGGCGCGAAGTGCAGATCGCAGATCGTATCGGCGACCTTGCGGTTCATCTCCTCGGGCCAGGGCGCCATCATGTCGCCAGTGCGCAGGCCTGCTTCCACATGACCGACCGGCACATGGGCGTAAAACGCGGCCATGGAGGCGGCCAGGGTCGTCGCGGTATCGCCGTGCACCAGGACACGGTCGGGCTTCACGTCGCGCAGGATCGGCTCCAGCCCGGTCAGGACGGCCGAGGTGATGTGGGTCAGGCCCTGATTGTCCGCCATCAGGTTCAGGTCGAAATCGGCCTTGAGCGCGAACAGGTCGATCACCTGATCCAGCATGCTGCGATGCTGGGCGGTCAGGCAGACAATGGACTGGATGCCAGGGTGGCGTTCCAGCGCCCCAATCACGGGTGCCATTTTGATCGCTTCCGGCCTTGTGCCGAAAACCGATAAGATTTTCATGTTGTTACTACTTCTATGGCGGAAGGCCGTAATATACCCTATCGGGGGCTTTGAATATCTTGCCGCACCTATACGTGCAAGGATCAGGCAGAATGCGGCGTTCGCGCCAGGGTTTAGACCGACGTGAACGTCGGGGCGGGGCGACGCTTCTGGGCGGCTTTTTGGCTGTTTTCCTGGGGTTTTTGGCATGTTCGGCGCCGGTTTTCGCGGCTGATCCGGGTTTTCTAGGCCTCGAAATCCAGGGCCTGGACGAGCGCGCCGTCGCCGCGCTGGGCCCCGACTATGCCAAGGGCGTTTTGGTCAAGGATGTCGCCGTCGGCGAACCCGGCGCCATCGCGGGTTTCCGGCGGGGCGACTTCATCACCGACTTCGCCGGCGCCAAGGTGGGCTCCTTCGACGACATGCTGAAGGCGGTCGCCAAGACCAAGCCCGACGACAAGATTCCGGTCATCGTGTTGCGCACCGGCAAGAAGGTCGAACTCACGCTGCGCCTGACGGCTCGCCCGGCCGCGTGGAACAACATGGCGGCGCTCTTCAACACCTATCCTGAACTTGGCTTGAAGGTGATCACTGTCAACGAGGAAGCCCGCAAGCAATACGGTCTGCCGTGGGGCACGGTGGGTGTTGTCGTCGATCAGGTCGAGCCGTCCAGTCCGGTTGCGGCCGCGCTCAAACCGGGCGAGGTGATCGTGTCGGCGAATCTCAACGATGTGTGGGAGCCGCGCCATCTCACGCGTCAGATCGAGGATGCCCGCAACGCGGGGCGCCAGACGATCCTCGTTCTCGTGCGCTCGCCAGCCGGCTACCGTTACTCGGTCCTGCCCGTTAAATAACGTGGCAAATAACCCGGCTGATTAAGAACCCTTGCGCGCTTCGGCGACGAAGCGCTTGAGCGTGTCGTAATCGATCGCACCCGGCGCCAATTGTTTGCCGACGACGAAACCCGGCGTGCCGGTGATGCCGAGCGCCTGTGCCAATTCCATATTGGCGTTCAAGGCCTGTTCGATCTCGGGTGCATCCATGCCGCGCTTGGCGCGTTCGACATCGACACCGGCCTCTTTCGCGATGGCGAAGATGC
The DNA here is from genome assembly GCA_947467145.1 of Rhodospirillaceae bacterium. Taxonomy (GTDB): domain Bacteria; phylum Pseudomonadota; class Alphaproteobacteria; order Rhodospirillales; family UBA2165; genus CANIGJ01. The sequence continues at coordinate 26,003 of CANIGJ010000012.1, forward strand.
GCTTCTCGGAAAAATCGCCCTGCGCGCTCATCAGGCGAGTATGCAATTCCTGATAGCGTTTGGGTTCGTTCTTCCAGACCGCCAGCGCCAGCTTTGCCGCGATGTGCGACTCCGGGCTCAGGATCGGCAATTCCTTCATGACATAGCGCACGTTCGGATCGTCTTTGAGCAATTGCTGCACGTTCGGGAAGACCGCTTTGCAATAGCCGCAGCGGTAATCGAAGAACTCGGTGACCGTGACGGTGCCGTTGGGATTGCCGATCACGGGCGAGGCCGGATCCTTCTCGATCTCCTGGCGGCGCGAGACGAGGCTATCCTGCTGAAGCTTGATCTGTGCAGTCTTCTCGCGCTCCTGCATCGCGCGCACGGATTCGAGGATGATTTCCGGATGGGCGCGTAGATAGTCGCCGATCAAAGCTTCGACATCTTTCTTTTGCGCGTCTGATAGGCCCTGTGCCTGGACAGGCGCGATTAGGGCGAAGAGGGCGATAATGACGGCGATAACGCGCATGAGGGGCCTTTCCGGCTGAGACGAGGGGGCATGTTAGCGATAGAGCACGATATCGCCAAACTGCGCTTCGGCGCCCGCTTCCGGGCCGACGGCAAAGCCCATGAACATGATGCGGGCGCCTTCGATGCGGTCATTCGGCCAAGCCTTACGGTAGAGGTCCGCGAGATCGAGGTTGTCGGTCCACCATTTTTCAAAATGTTCCGCCCCGCCGCGAGCGATGTATTCGGGAATCGGTGTGGCGGTCGAGAACGAGCCGCGTTCGAGCGCACTTTGGCCCCAGAGGATCGATATGGCGCGATCGAAGGCTGGCAGGCGCGTACCCAGCCGGGCGAGCGGCTCGCCCGTGCTCCGGCTCTCGGGATTGCCGCCATGGAAGCCGATGATCATGCGGATGTCGGGTGTGACGCCGGCCTGGGCCGTCATCCGCCACGACCAGCCCATGTAGGGGCTGGCGAGCAAGGTGGCTTTGGTGCGGCGCGCCATGACGAATCGGGGCGCACCGGTCTTTAACGTCAGCGTGGCGCCGCCCGTTGCCGTCTCGACGGCAATATTGCGGCGCGCATCGCCGTTGCCGTCGGCCTCGACGACCCAATCGCCGGGTAGGCTGCGCTGTGGGCCGAGTGCGTTCGGGCTGAACACTTCGAGCGTGCCTTCGGGGCCGACCTCGGCCTGCGACAGCGCGCAGCCGCTGACCGCGATGACCAGCAATATGGCAAGCGCTGCGCCGCACGGACGCATCCACCACGTCCGACGGGGCGACACAGTCATTTCTTTTTCTGGGGCTTGGCGTTCAGCGCGATGATGTCGCCGGCGCGCAGCCAATTGGCCGATCCCTTGGGCAGCAGGCCCTGCGCGCGCTTCGCCAGGCCGACGGCATCGACGGTGTTCTTCTTGAGCATAGCTTCTTCGGCCAGTGCCAAGGAGCTTTCGCCCATCTGGTCGTTCAGTCCGTAGGCGGTGGCGAGATAGCGCCACGACATCGCCTCAGTCGGCTCCTTGCTCAAGGCATATTGCAGATGCTCGATCGCCTTGGCGCGCAGTGCGGGATCGTTACGCTCGATCTGTGCGTGAGCAAGTTCGACGCGCAGCAGCGGTGAGGCGGGATCGATCGATACCGCGCGCTCATAAGACGGCAGCGACTCGGCGCCGCGCCCGTTCTCGAACAGCATCTGTCCTTTGAGCTCGTGGAAGTACGCATCATTGGGCGCTTCCACAATCAACTGGTCGATCAATGCGGTAGCTTTCGGCAGATTGGCGACGCGGTAAAACGCGATCGAACGGGCGTAACGCGCCGGCAGCGAAGTGTCGCTCTCGGGGTAGCTTTTCAAGGTTGTCTGCAACGGTCGCATGAAGCCGGTGAGTTTGGCTTTCATACGCGCGTGCATGACTTCGAATTCGGGTTTGGTCGGCGTATTGGAGAAGCGCGATTTGGCGATGAAGTTACGCACCGTATCGACGCGGTCGCGGCTGAGCGGATGGGTGCGCGCATAGGGCTGCTGCTGGTTAGCGCTCAGGAGTTCCTGCTCGCCCAGGATATCGAAGAATTCGGCGAATCCCTTGGCCGATTGCCCGGTCGCCTCGAGGAAGCGCATGCCGGCGGCATCGGCCGCCGATTCCTGGCCGCGGCTGAACGACAAAAAGTTGTTCATGGCCAATTGTTGCGAGCCCTGCATGACGGCCATGCCGACGTCGGCGCGCCCTGCCGCCATGGCCGCGCCGCCAAGTAACATGCCCAGGATCGACGAGGTCACGGCACTGCCGATTTCGTCTTGGGTCCGGCTCAAATGGCCGCCCGCGATATGGCCGCTTTCATGGGCGATCACGCCGATCACCTGCGAGGCGTTTTCGCTGCGCAATAGCAGCCCGGTATGCATAAACAGGTTCTGGCCGGCGGCGACGAACGCGTTCAGGCTGTCGTCGTTAACGATATAAATATCGATCGAATCGGGGTCGAGGCCCGCAACTTGCCACAAGGGCGTTGCGTAGGCGCGAATGGTATGTTCAATCTCGGCGTCCCGTATTAAGGATATTCCTCTCTGGGCGTGCGCCGGCACCGCCGAAAGCGCGACGAGGAACATAAGAGCACAAGAAAACCAGGCGCCGACGCGGCTTTTCATTAGGGACCTTTCCCGCAGCAGGACCAAGGTAGGTTCGTGAGTCATATACGTCAATTCTATGCACGGTTGATCTGCGTTCCGGCGGCTCTTGTGTCGCTTGCGGCCTGCAACATGCTGCCCGGTTCCTCGCCCACACCGGAATCGCCATTGATCGCGGAGATCAAGAAAGTCTCAGGCGCGGCGGCGGGCGACGAGCCCCAGGCGATTGTCGAGGCCCGCAATATCCTCGCCCAGGGCGGCTCGGCCGCCGACGCGGCGGTGGCAATTTATTTCACCCTGGCCGCGACCCTGCCGTCATCGGCCAGCCTGGGTGGCGGCGGAATGTGTCTGGTTTATGACGCCAAGGCCGGCAAGGTCGAGGCGCTCGATTTCCTGAACCGCGCGCCGGCTGCGGTACCGCCCACGGCCGAGCGGCCCAGCGCGGTACCCGGCAATCCGATGGGATTTTGGACGCTGCACGCGCGCTACGGCAAAATGCCGTGGAGCCAGCTCGTCACGCCGGGCGAGCGGTTTGCCCGCCTGGGATCGCCCGCGTCGCGCATCCTGGTCGCCGATCTGGCGCCGGTGGCGGCACCCCTGCTGCAAGACCCGGAAAGCCGCAAGGTCTTCGCCGATCCGACCGGGCGACCGCTGGCCGAAGGCGGCAAATTGCTCCAGCCCGATCTTGCGCGGGTGTTGTCCGCGATCCGTCTGGGCGGGCCCAGCGAGTTCTATCGCGGTGCGATCGCGCGCGATCTGGTCAACGGCACCAAGGCGGCGGGCGGATCGCTAGAACTGTCCGATCTCGAAGCTTACCGCGCCGAGTGGCGCCCGACGGTGCAGGTCAAAGACGGTAATCGCGTCGCGCATTTTGCGCCGCCGCCGGCGGCAGCGGGAACCGTCGAAGCGCAGATGTATTCGATGATCTTCGAGCGCGGCGGCTTCTCGTCGGCGAGTGTCGCCGAGCGTATGCATATCCTGGCCGAAACCTCGTTGCGCGGTTATGCCGATCGTGCGCGGTGGATGCGTGACGATTATGGCTCAGTCGATTCGCTGGCGACCCTGACGTCGCGCCCCGTGACCGAACGGCTGATGCGCAGTTTCGATCCGCAGCGTCACAGCGCGCCCGGTAGTTTCGCGCCGCCGCCGGCGACGCGGCCCGAGAATCCGTCGGCGACGAGTTTTGTGGTCGCGGACACTAACGGTTCGGCCGTCGCCTGCGCCTTGACCATGAATAACGCGTTCGGCACCGGCCGCATGGCGCGCGGCACCGGCGTGATGCTGGCCGCCGCACCTAGCGCGCAAGGGCGTGGGCCCGCATCGCTCGGTCCCATGATCGTGATGAACGAAAGCAGCAAGCAGATGTTCTTTGCTGGCAGTGCGGCGGGCGGCGTTGCGGCGCCCAGCGCGCTGATGAGCGTGGCGACGCGGGTGCTGTTCGCCGAACAGCCGCTTGATGTGGCGATGCGCGCACCCCGCGTCCATCATGGCGGCTCGCCCGATATCACCTATGTCGAGCCCGAAGCGGCGCGCGAGGATGTGCAGCAATTGGTCGCGCGCGGGCACACGATGGCGACGACGCCGACGCTCGGGCTGGTCAACGTGATCAGCTGTCCGGGCGGCATGCCGCGCGCCAAAAATCTGTGTTCGGTGATGAGCGATCCGCGCGGACATGGCATCGCCATGTTCTCCAACGATTGATCGCTCGATGATCCCGCTATGGCCTTGAAGATCGCGCGCCGCGGCGCCGTTCCGCCATTTATCGTGATGGATGTCATGCGCGCCGCCAATGCGCGCGCCGCCGCCGGCGGCGACGTCGTTCATCTCGAGGTCGGTCAGCCCTCGACCGGCGCGCCCGAAGCGGTATTGCGCGCCGCCGAGGCCGCGTTGCGGTCCGAAAAGCTCGGTTATACCGAGGCCTTGGGCCTAGCGGAGCTACGCAGCCGCATCGCCGGACATTACCGCGCGCGGTACGGCCTCGATCTCGATCCCGCACGCGTCGTGGTGACGACGGGATCGTCGGGTGCGTTCTTGCTGACCTTCCTGGCCGCGTTCGAGGCGGGCGACCGCATCGCGCTCACGAGCCCGAGCTATCCCGCTTACAAGAACATCCTACAGCCGCTGGGCATTGAGATCGCCGATATCGTGGTCGGGCCGCAGACGCGGTTTCAGCCGACGATGGATCTGCTCGATAAGGCCGGAAAGCTCGATGGCCTGATGGTCGCGAGCCCATCCAATCCGACGGGCAGCATGCTCGACGCCGCGGCGATGAAGGATTTGGTGACGGGGTGCAGCTCGCGCGGCATCCGCCTGATCTCCGACGAGATCTATCACGGCATCACCTACGATGCGGCGGCGGTTAGCGCGCTTGAATTCGGCGACGAGATGATCGTCATCAACAGCTTTTCGAAATATTTCTCGATGACGGGATGGCGGTTGGGCTGGATGGTCGTGCCGCCCGATCTGGTGCGTTCGGTCGAATGCCTGGCGCAGAATTTCTTCGTCGCACCGCCGACCTTGTCGCAACTGGCGGCCTGCGCGGTGTTCGATTGCGGCGACGAATTGGATGCCAATGTGCGCTCCTATGCGCGCAACCGTGAACTCTTGCTTGATCGTCTGCCGCGAGCGGGCTTTCGCGATATCGCCCCGCCGGATGGTGCGTTCTACCTGTATGCCGATGTCGGGCACTTGACCAACGACAGCGCCGATTTTTGTCGCCGTATGTTGGCTGAGACCGGCGTCGCGGCGACTCCCGGCATCGATTTCGACACCACGCGTGGGGCTCGGTTCATCCGCTTCTGCTATGCGGGGTCCTTCGATGACGCGGCGGCTGCCGCCGAACGGCTAGAGACCTGGCTTAAATAATTTCAGCCGAACAAGAAAAAGGCCCGATCTTGTGGATCGGGCCCGTTTCGGTGTGTCTGCGCCTATTCGGTGAGGCGTTGCCACCAGCCGCGACGCGGCGGGCCGGCCGGCGCTTCTTCTTCGACCTTGGGGGCTGGAGGCGGCGGGGTGGGTGCCGGTGCAGGCTCGACATAGATCGGCGCCGGCGCGGGCGTGGGTGAGGTTTCGATCAAGGTTGGCTCAGGCACGCTCGCCGCTGGTTGCGGCTCGTCACGGTCGCTGGCAGCCCAGAGCGTCGGTTCCGCGGCGGCCGGTGAAGTGCTCTCCGCCGTATCGGCGTTTGCGGTATCGCCATCCGTGCGCGGTCCACGGCGGCGACGGACGCGCCGGCGGCGGCGTCCACCTTCACCCGGGGTGCCGGCCATGGAACCGGCTTGGGCGGCGTCGAACGGTGCGTCCTGATCGCTCTCCTCGCCGTCGGCATCGGTCTCGAAGCCGTCCAGCGCATCGCCGGCCGGTTGGCCATTCGCTTGCGCGGCCTGATCGGGGCGGGGGGTGCCGTCTTCGCGACGACCGCGATTGCGGCCGCGTCCACCGCGCCGTCCACGACGGCGACGTCCTTCGGCGGAGCGTTCGTCGTTTGGCTGTGTGTTCTCGCCGCCCGTCGCATCGGCGTTGCGTGTATCGCCGTCGTTCGACTCGACGCCCGCTTCATTGGTTTCGTCGAAATCGTCCTCGTCGTCATCGGCGGGACGGCTGCCCTGCGGCTGGGCCTGCTGGTTGTCGCGGTTCCCTTCGGGACGATCCTCGCCACCGCGCCGACGTCCGCGCCGGCGGCGTCTGCGGCGACCGCCGTCTTCGCTTCCGCCTTCGCCGTCACGCTGTTCGCGGCGTTGTTCGCCATCGGCTTGCTGCTCGGACCGTTCTTGCCGTTCCGGTCGCTCCGAACGTTCTTGACGTTCCGGCCGTTCGTGTCGCTCGTTGCGGTCGTTACGATCATTGCGCTCATGACGTTCGGCGCGCGCCGGCCGTTCCGAACGCTCTTCGCCTTCGTCACCGTCGTGATGCAGCGGCGAGCTGCGTTCGATCGTGTATTTCGGCGGGATCAGCGCGTCGTCGCTGGCGATGATGATGTGCGTCTGGAACTTGGTTTCGAGTTCGAGCAGATGCGCGCGCTTGTGGTTAAGCAGGTAGAGCGCGACGCTCGACGACATCGCAACCGTCAGGGCGGTCGCGCGCCGCTTCATCGCTTCTTCCTCGATGCCGCGCAGTACGTGCAGCGCGGTCGATTCGGTGGAGCGCAGGATGCCGGTGCCGGCGCAATGCGGGCACATGTCGGTTACGGTTTCGGCCAGGCTCGGACGCAGGCGCTGGCGCGACAGTTCGAGTAGGCCGAACGGGCTGATGCGTCCGATCTGGATACGGGCGCGGTCGCGGCGCATCGCTTCCTTCAGGCGGCGTTCGACGGCCGTCTGGTTGCGCGAATGATCCATATCGATGAAGTCGATGACGACCAGGCCGGCCAGATCGCGCAGGCGAAGCTGACGCGCGATTTCGGTCGCCGCTTCGGTATTCGTGCGCAACGCCGTCTCTTCGATATTGCGGCCACGCGTGGCGCGGCCCGAGTTCACGTCGATCGCGACCAACGCTTCGGTTGCGTTCATGACGATGTAGCCGCCCGATTTGAGCTGCACGGTCGGCGAGTTCATCCCTTCGAGCTGATTCTCGATTCCATAGCGGGCGAACAGCGGAACGCTTTCGTCTTTATATTGCTGAACCTTCTTGGTGTGGCTCGGGATCAGCATTTTCATGAGATCCTTGCTGACGCGATAGGCGTCATCGCCTTCAACCACGACTTCTTCGATATCGCGCGTGTACAGATCGCGAATCGCGCGGTTGATGATGCTCGCTTCGCCATGGATCAGCGCGGGTGCGCTGGAGGCCAAGGTCAGCGTGCGGATGTCGTTCCACAGACGCAGCAGATAGTCGTAGTCGCGCTTAATCTCGGCCTTGTTGCGATCCGCACCCGCGGTGCGCACGATCAGCGCCATGCCGCGCGGTACTTCGAGATCGGAAATGATCGACTTCAGGCGCTTGCGGTCCTGACCGCCGCCGATCTTGCGCGAGATGCCGCCGCCCTTGCCGGTATTCGGCATGAGCACGCAGTAACGTCCGGCGAGCGACAGGTACGTGGTCAGCGCCGCGCCCTTGTTGCCGCGTTCTTCCTTGACCACCTGCACCAACAGGATCTGGCGGCGCTTGATGACTTCCTGGATCTTGTAGCGGCGCATCGCGCGTTGCGGCGGACGGCGGCGTTCGACGGCCTCGTCCACATCGTCGCCGCCGACGGTCTCCAACGGTTTTGCCGGGCCGGCATGGACGACCTGCTCGATGATGGCGCTGTGCTCGGGCTCGGAGCCTTCGGCGTCCTCGGCCGTCTCGGCATTGTAGGTATGCTCAGCGTGTTCGGCATGATCCGCAGGTTCGCTGTCCGAGGCCTGCTCGGTGGCGACGGGCGCATCGGCCTGTTTGCCGACAACGGGCTCGACGTCATGCTGTTCAACAACGGGGCCTTGGACGCTCTCCGGCTCCGGCATGGCTTCCGCCATGGTCGTGTTGCGCGGCTCGCGATCTGCGTTATTGGACGGTTCGTCGTCGGTGGCAGCGTCGGTTTCGTGATGGCTTTCGCCATCGTCGGACGCGCTGGCGTCGGGCTGGTTGTCGTGGTCGCGATGCTGATCCGCATGAGCTTCATGGTGCTCATCGTCTTCGTCATGCTCGTCGTCATGAGCGTCATCGTGGCCGTCGGCCGGCTGTGCGCCGCCGTTTTCCGCCTGGCGTTGGGCGCGGGCGGCTTCACGGGCATCTTCGCGGGCTTCGCGGGCGCGTTCGGCGGCTTCTTCCGCCTCGTCTTCCTCAGCCTGTTCGGCGAGCAGACGTTCGCGATCGGCAACCGGGATCTGGTAGTAGTCCGGGTGGATTTCGTTAAAGGCCAGGAAGCCGTGGCGATTGCCGCCGTAATCGACGAACGCCGCCTGTAGGGACGGTTCGACCCGGGTTACTTTAGCGAGATAGATATTGCCTTTGAGCTGTTTGCGGGAAGCCGACTCGACGTCGAATTCTTCAAGCTGATTCCCGTCTAGAACCGCGACCCGAGTTTCCTCCGGGTGGGCGGCATCGATCAACATTCGTTTCATGTATGGATAAACTCCGGTACCCGAGGCGCGCGCCATCTACGGACCGCGACGCCCATCGGGTTGATTTGGGATCTGTGCCGATGGCGCCAAACGAATCACTCCGCTCGTTCTGGGAACGGGCAGGCCGGATCGCAGTCTTGGATACCGGTTGTGTCATGCTTTTGGCGGCCTCATCGGCGCGAAATTTCAAATATCGCCGTGTTCGGAGAGCGAATATTGCCCGTCCAGGACCGTGGCGACGAGTTAACATACTCGCGGGGAAAGATTTCGACAATGTTTTTGCCCGATAGTCGTTCGGCGCGCCCCGCACTGCTATTTGGCGCGCATTGTTGCGTTTTCGTTGCTGGCGGCGGCGAATCGGCGCATGTACAGACGAAATAATCGCGCAAAACAGCCGATTTGCGGGCTCCAGTCAGCGGTTTTTAAGGGGCGGTCGAGCGGTGGCTTGGCGTTTCATCAATGTGATCACTCTGGCTTGGGGCTTGGCAGCGGTAGCGCTCGCCCCCAGTGCGTCCGTATGGGCCGCGACCGCCACGGATCTGCGGGTCGGGGTGGATGGCGAGCGCACGCGCCTGGTCATCGAGGTGTCCAGCAAGGTGGACTTTAACGTTTTCACCCTGGCCGACCCGTACCGTTTGATCATCGATGCCACCGACGTCGATTGGCGGCTGGCCAATGAAAGCGGTCTGCGCGGCGGCCTGATCGCGGCGATGCGCTACGGTCAGCTCCAGCCCGGGGCCTCGCGCCTGGTGGTGGACCTGAAACAACCCGCCAAGGTGGGTAACTCCTTCGTGATCCCGCCGGCGGAGGGTAAGGCGTATCGCCTTGTATTCGATCTGGTGCCCACCGATCTGGCGAGTTTCATGGCGCAGGCCAGGACCGGCGAGACGCCGGCCGCGGCGGCCGCGTCGCGCACCGAGCCGAGGGGGACTCCCGCGCAGCCCGCCGCCCAGATGACGGTTCAGCCGAAAGCCGCACCCGAAACGAAAGCCGCGGCCAATACAAATGCTAACCCTGGCACTAAAATGGCGGGCATCCCGTCGCCCGGCACCCCCGGCCGCAAGCCGGAGCGGGCGGCCAAGCGCAAGGTCATCGTCATCGACCCGGGGCATGGCGGGGCCGATCCCGGCGCATTGGCGCCCTCGGGCACCTATGAAAAGGACATCACCTTGGCGGCGGCCAGGGATTTCAAACGCCGGCTGGATGCCACCAAACGTTACGACGTGTACCTGACGCGGGATTCCGACACCTTTATCCGGTTGCGCGATCGCATCGCCATCGCGCGCGCCAAGAACGCCGATCTGTTCCTGTCGCTCCATGCGGACACCTTGTCGTCCAAGGGCGTGCGCGGCCTGTCGGTCTATACCCTGTCGGAAAAGGCCTCGGATAAAGAAGCGGCCGATCTGGCGGATAAGGAAAACAAGGCCGATCTCATCGCTGGGATCGACCTGACCTCGGAAAATCCCAACGTCACTAATATCCTGATCGATCTCGCCCAGCGCGAAACGATGAACGAATCAGCGCGGTTCGCCGGCAATCTGGTGGGCGAGTTGCGCTCCGTATCCAAGGTTCTGCCGCAGGCGCACCGCTTCGCCGGTTTCGCCGTCCTCAAGGCGCCGGATGTTCCGTCCGTCCTGCTGGAAATGGGCTTCTTGTCCAATCCGGAGGATGAAAAGGCGCTGACCAGCCCGGTTTACCGCGCCCGCATGGCCGACTCGCTGGTGCAGGCCGTCAATCGCTTCTTTCGCCAGGTCGAAAAGGCCGAGCGCGACTAAATTTCCCTGATTTTGGGGCCTTTTGGGGAACCCCTGAGCTGCCATGCAGTTGTGTGCGGGCGGGGGTGTCCCGCTCTCACTTGCGTCGATGCCTCGCCTGTGATTTGTGTCACCGCATTCAGCGCCATATTGGGGTCACAATCGCTCACTACTGCTGCGGTGGAGCGTTGCCGAGTTTCCATGAGGCCGCGATTTAACGGATCGAAACCCGCCTGATGCTGCGCACCTTTGTCCTCTTCACGAGCGTGCTGGTGTTGCTGGCCGCCGCGGCAGCGGGCGGCGGCATCTTCATCTTCTACAAATTCGGTCAGGGTCTGCCCGATTATCGCCAGTTGGCCGATTACGAGCCTGCGGTGATGACGCGCGTGCAGGCTGGCGACGGCGCGTTGCTCGCCGAGTTCGCGACCGAAAAGCGCGTTTTCGTGCCGATCACCTCGATGCCCAAGCAGGTGATCCAGGCGTTCTTGTCGGCGGAAGACAAGAATTTCTATATGCATCCGGGCATCGATCCGCTCGGCATCGCGCGCGCCCTCGTCGTCAATCTGAAGAACGCAGGCTCGGACCGCCGTCCGGTTGGCGCCTCGACGATCACCCAGCAGGTTGCGAAGAACTTCTTGCTGACGGCGGATGTCTCCTACGAACGTAAGATCAAGGAGGCGATCCTCGCCTTCCGCATCGAGCGCGCACTGCCCAAGGACCGCATCCTCGAGCTTTATCTGAACGAGATCTATCTCGGCTTCGGCTCCTATGGCGTGGCCGCAGCGTCGTATAATTATTTCAACAAGTCGCTCGATCAATTGTCGATCGGCGAGGCGGCTTACCTTGCGGCGTTGCCCAAGGCGCCCAACAATTACAATCCGGTCCGCTTCCCGCAGATCGCCAAGGGACGGCGCGATTATGTGCTCGGCCGTCTGCTCGAAGACGAGGTGATCAGCCAAGCTAAATACGATGCGTCAATCGCCGAACCACTGACCATCCGCGAGCGCGACGAACAGCGCACCGTCGGCGATGCAGAATATTTCTCCGAAGAAGTCCGCCGCGAACTGCTCGGGCGTTACGGCGAGGATCAGCTTTATAAGGGCGGCCTGTCGGTCCGCACGACCTTGGATCCCAAATTGCAGGCCGTTGCCTCGCAGGCGCTGCGCGAAGGCCTCGTCATCTACGATCGCCGCCACGGCTGGCGCGGCGCCATCGCCAAGCGCGAGATCAAGGACGACGCCTGGATGCCGGCGTTGCAATCGGTGAAGGCGCCGGCCGGCTTGACGCCGTGGCGTCTCGGCATCGTGCGCAAAGTCGAAGGCGACAAGGTTCTGATCGGCGTGAGCGACGGCTCGTCCGGCACGATCCCGATGACGGAGATCAGTTGGGCGCGCAAATGGCTCGAAGGTGAAAAGCGCGGGCCGGTCGTGAAGCAGCCGTCCGATGTGCTGGCGGTGGGCGACGTTGTCGCGGTCGAGCGGACCTTGAAGGATTCGAACGGCCACGAATATCCCAAAGACACATTTGCCTTGCGCCAGATCCCCTCGATCGAAGGATCGCTGGTTGCGATGGATCCGCATACGGGCCGCGTGCTCGCCATGGTCGGCGGTTATTCTTACGAGCGCAGCCAATTCAATCGCGTCACGCAGGCCGAGCGCCAGCCGGGTTCGTCCTTCAAGCCCTTCGTCTATCTCACGGCGCTTGAACAGGGTTACACGCCGTCGACCATCATCCTCGACGCGCCCTTCGTGATCGATCAGGGGCCGGGTTTGCCGAAATGGCGGCCGGGCAATTATTCGAACACCTTCTACGGTCCGTCGACCATGCGCCTCGGTATCGAAAAATCGCGCAACCTGATGACCGTGCGTCTCGCTCAGACCGTTGGCATGGACAAGATCGCCGACGTCTCGCGGCGCTTCGGTGTGGTGGAGAAGCTGCCGCAGACGCTGGCCATGTCGCTGGGCGCAGCGGAGACCAGCCTGCTCAAGCTGACGACCGGCTATGCGATGTTCGTCAATGGCGGCAAGCAGATCCGTCCGACCCTGATCGATCGCGTGCAGGATCGTCATGGCGCGACCATCTTCCGCCACGACAAGCGCGAATGCCCAACCTGCGAGGTACCGTTCTGGACCAAGCAGCCGGTGCCGACCTTGCCCGACGAGCGCAAATCGGTGACCGATCCGGCGAGTGCGTATCAGATGGTCTCGATGCTCGAAGGCGTCGTGCAGCGCGGCACGGGTGCGCGCATCCGTCAGCTCAACAAGCCGCTCGCCGGCAAAACGGGCACGACCAACGACGAGCAGGACACCTGGTTTGTCGGCTTTTCGGCCGACTTGGCGGTCGGCGTGTTCGTCGGCTTCGATCAGCCGCGGTCCTTGGGGCCGGAAGAGCAGGGCGCGTCGGTGGCGGTTCCGATCTTCCTCGATTTCATGAAGGGCGCGTTGGCCGACAAGCCGGCCATTCCGTTCCGCGTGCCGCCGGGCATCCGCCTCGTGCGCGTCAATGCCGAGACCGGCTTGCCGGCGCGCTCAGGCGAACGCAACGTCATCCTTGAAGCCTTCAAGCCCGACAACGTACCGGCCGATCGTACGGCACCCATCGAAGGCTTCGGCGAATCGCCGTCGGCGCCGTCCGCCTCGGCAGGCCCGACGCAGCAGCCGTCCGCATCCGGAACCGGCGGGCTGTACTAATCTCCTGCTGTTTCCTTGACGTTCCTTTGGGCGTTGCCTACAAAACCGCACCATGCGCGCCGAAGCACTCAACCTTGTCGAGACGATCAAGCAGTCAATCGAACTGCTGAGGAGGCGTCTTTGACTACGATGCTGCCGTCCGCAAACTGGCCGAGCTGAACGCCCGGGCCGAAGATCCCACGCTATGGAATAACCCGACGAACGCGCAGTCCTTGATGCGTGAACGCAATCGCTTGGAAGCGGCCATCAAATCGGTGGACGCCATCCAGAGCGAACTTAACGATGCGGTCGATCTGATCGAAATGGGCGAGGCCGAGGGCGATCAGGCCATCGTCGCCGAAAGCGAAGCGAGCTTGCGCGAATTATCGACGCGTGCCGATCGCGCCCGCGTGCAGGCACTGTTGTCGGGTGAAGCCGACGCCAACGATTGCTACGTCGAAATCCACGCCGGCGCCGGCGGTACCGAAGCGCAGGACTGGGCGAGCATCCTGCTGCGTATGTATTCGCGCTGGGCCGAACAGCACGGCCACAAGGTCGAATGGATGGAAGAAAGCCCGGGCGAAGAAGCGGGTATCAAATCCTCGACCTTCAAGGTCGGGGGCAATGACGCTTACGGTTGGCTCAAGACCGAATCCGGCGTGCATCGCCTGGTGCGTATTTCGCCCTTCGATTCCAATGCGCGCCGCCACACGAGTTTCGCCTCGGTCTGGGTCTATCCCGTGGTCGACGACAACATCGAAGTGAAGATCGAAGACAAGGACTGCCGCATCGATACCTATCGCGCGTCTGGTGCCGGCGGTCAGCACGTCAATAAAACCGATTCCGCGATCCGTATTACGCATATCCCGACCGGCATCGTTGTGTCGTGTCAGACCGACCGGTCGCAGCACCGCAACCGCGCCATGGCGTGGGATATGCTGCGCGCCCGGCTTTATGAGAACGAGTTGCGCATCCGCGAAGAAGCGGCCGACGCGCTCAATGCCACCAAGAGCGACATCGGCTGGGGGCATCAGATCCGCTCCTACGTGTTGCAGCCTTATCAGATGGTGAAGGACCTGCGAACCGGCGTTGAAACCTCGAATACGCAAGGCGTGCTGGACGGCGATCTCGACGATTTCATGGCGGCCGCCCTAGCCGCCAAGATCGAAGGCACCAGCGCGCCCAGCGCCGGCGCGGACCTGGATTAGCCAATTAATCCCGATCGATGGGAACTCGCGACCTCGTGAACGGTTTCTCCACTACGATGCAGCCCGCTCATCTTCGAGATGTTTTGATCGCTGAACTGTCTGACGCCCTGGGCGCGGACCGCCGGCTTCTCGATGCTTGGCCGGTTCTGGCCGATGCGGCGAGCGCGCAGACCCTCAAGCGTTTTTGCGCCGAAGGGGTCGATTACACGCGCGAACGGCTGCGCCGGCTCGAAACCGCATTTTCGATTCTCCAGGCTCATAGCGCCGCATCGTCCGCGGATGCGATCGGCTGCCTGATCAAGGCCGCCCTGGATGTCGCGGGCGCTGGGGATGCCGGCCCGGTCCGCGATGCCGCGCTTTTAGCGGGCATTCAGAAACTGTCGCATTATGGCCATGCGAGCTACGCCAGCATCGTCGGTTTTGCCGAAACCCTCGAAGAAGACGCAGTGGCCAAGCTGCTGGATGCGAGCCTCGACGAAAAGGGCGAGGCCATCGAGGTGATGATGGACATGGCCGCCGACGAGATCAATCCGCGCGCCGCGCGTGCGGATGCCTAACTAAGCACACGCGCGTTCGCCGATAACGCTTGTAGTTGTAAAGAAATATGCGCCAAGTGGCTCCAGGTACCTGGGAGACGATCATATGGCGACGTTGGACGAAAGCGACCTGAGGCTCATTCTCGGCGACAAATACGATGCGGTCGCTGCCGCGCAGAAGATTGCGGACGATAAGCCGAAACCCTTCCGGACTTTCCTGAAGAAACTCTTCGGCAAATAAGAGTCGACCTGGCCCGCTATGCGGGCCGTTTTGGCCCGCCCGCTATGCGGGCCTTTTTGGAATGTCCAATCCGCGCTGCACGGCGGGACGCGTCAGGCACCGCTCCAGCCAGGCCGGCACGCGCTTGAAGTTCGACCATTCCACCAGATCGCCGGCACCGTAGAAGCCGGTCAAGCTGCGCACCCAGCCGATCATGGAAATGTCTGCGATGGTGAAATCCTTGCCCATGATCCAGTCGCGACCGTCGAGGCGCGTTTCGAGTACGCCCAACAGGCGCTTGGATTCGTTCACGTAACGGTCGCGCGGCCGTTTGTCCTCGTAATCCTTGCCCGCGAATTTATGGAAGAAGCCGACTTGACCGAAGATCGGCCCGATCGCCGCCATCTGGAAAAAGACCCACTGCATCGTCTCGTAACGCCCGGCCGGATCGGCGGGCTGCAGCTTGCCGGTCTTATCGGCGAGATAGATCAGGATCGCGCCGGATTCGAACAAGGCGAGCGGTTTGCCGCCCGGCCCATCCGGATCGATCATCGCCGGGATCTTGCCGTTCGGATTGAGCGCCAAGTATTCCGGAATCCAGGTCTCGTTCTTCATGATGTTGATCGAATGCACCTCATAGGGCAGGCCGATCTCTTCAAGCATGATCGAGACTTTGACGCCGTTGGGCGTCGGCGTCGAATAGAGTTGCAGGCGGTCCGGGTGAACCGCCGGCCAGCGCGTGGTGATCGGAAAGGCGGAAAGGTCTGCCATCGATAGACTCCTGAAAAAAACGGTTACGCGCTGCCCCAGACGTCGTCGGCAAGCTCGACGATGAGGTCGAGCTTCTTGCGCTGGTCGGCTTCGGTGATCTCGTTGCCGTGGTGGGTGGAGGCAAAGCCGCATTGCGGGGATAGCGCCAGGTTTTCCATCGGCACGTATTTGGCGGCCTCGTCGAGCCGGCGTTTGATGAAGTCCTTGCCTTCCAACTCGCCGAACTTTGTAGTGATCAGGCCGAGCACGAGGGTCTTGTTCTTGGGGAAGAAGCGCAACGGCTCGAACCCGCCGGCGCGATCGGTGTCGAATTCCATGAAATAGGCGTCGACGTCGAGATTGGCGAACATGGTTTCGGCCACCGCCTCGTAGCCGCCCTGCATCATCCACGTGCTTTTGAAATTGCCGCGACACATATGCGTGGTGACGAGCAGGTTGCCCGAACGTTTGGCGATGGCGCCGCTGGTCGCCTTGGCGAATTGTTCGACCATCTTGTCTGGGTTGTCGCCGCGCGCCGTCACCTGGTCGCGGAAACCGGCATCGCACAGATAGGCGAAGCTGGTGTCGTCGAATTGCAGATAGGTGCAGCCCATGCCTTCGAGGGTTTTGACCTCGTTCTGATAGGACGCGATCAGATCGGCCCAGAATTTATCGAGATCGGGATAGGTTTTGGCATCAATGCCTTTGCGGCCACCGCGCATATAGGTCATGCCGGGTGCGGGGATGCAGAATTTCGCCGTCTGCTTGGCGACCGATTTCAGGAATTTGAAATGATCGTTCATCGGGCCTTTGTAGGGGCCGACCTTGCTGGCGACGAACGGCGTTCCCACCGAGATGCCGCTATTGAATGCCATGCCGTAGGTCTCACCGCTGATCTCGACGCCCTCGATCCCGCCCAGATAATCGAGATGCCAATAGTCGCGGCGGAATTCGCCGTCGGTGACGGCCTTCAGCCCGGCCTTTTCCTGCATGGCGACAACGTCGCGGATCGCCTCGTCTTCTTGCTTCTTGAGCGCCTCAGCGCTGAGCTTGCCTGCGCGCCATTGTTCGCGGGCGTCGAACAGCGATTTAGGGCGCAGGAAGCTGCCGACATGATCGGCGCGCGACGGCAATTGTTTGACGGGCATTGGTGATCCTCCCGGGATATCTTTTTTTATGTATCGACTGTGGGCGATTGCGTCGCCGGCTTCAAGCCGGCCTTAGAGTTCGGCAACGGCCGCCAGCACCTCGTCGGCGTGGCCTTTGACCTTCACCTTATGCCAGACGCGCGCGATTTTGCCTTTCGCATCGATCAGGAATGTGGCGCGCTCGATGCCCATATATTCACGGCCATAGAGCTTCTTCTGGATCCACACTTCGAAGGCCTCGCACGCCACGCCGTCCTCGTCGGACGCCAGCACGAAGGGCAAATCGTATTTCTTTTTGAAATTGTCGTGGCGCTTCACCGAATCCTTGGAGATGCCGACGACTGCCGCGCCCGCCTTGGCAAACTTCTTATATTGCGCGGCGAAATCCTTAGCCTCGGTGGTGCAGCCGGGCGTGTCGTCCTTCGGATAGAAATAGACTACGACGGGATTGCCTTTCAGCTTCTTGAGCGAGATTTCCCCGCCGCCGTCCGTGGGCAAGGTGAAATCCGGGGCTTTGTCGCCGACATCGATGGTCATGAAGGTCTCTCCGTTAAGCGCCGATCTACGATACGTTGGAATATGGCATGCGCGGTGGCGTCCGTCTCGTCCATGTGCAGGGCAAGGCGTTGGAAATCCGGCTCGCTGGCGGCGCGGGCAAGTGCCCGTTTGAGGGCTTCGGGCATGGCGGTGCCATCGCCTAAGTCGGCATCGCCGTCGAGTGACAGGCGCAACATGCTCTGTACGGCCTGCCAGAGGCGTAACGCCGCCAACAACGCATGGGCGTCGTCGGCGCTGAGATAGCCTTTCGCGTTCAATTGCATGAGCGCTTCGTGTGTACTGGTGCGTAGGATGTCTGCTGTCTCATGTGCGTGGCGAAGTTGCAGATATTGGGCGACGAATTCGATATCGACCAGGCCACCCCGGCTGTATTTCACGTCCCACCGTGAACCCGCATGATGTTCGCGTTCGATGCGTTGGCGCATATCGGCGACGTCGGCCCGTAATTTTCCGGCGTCGCGCGGCGCGGTCAGCGTCTTCCAAATGACTTGAAGGGCCCGGTCGCCCAGGCCGGAATCTCCGCCGATGATGCGCGCGCGCGTCAACGCCATGTGCTCCCACGTCCAGGCTTGATCTTCGTGGTAGGAGACGAAGGCCGAGATGTGTGACGCGATCGGGCCCGAATTCCCGGAGGGGCGCAGCCGCATATCGACCTCGTACAGTTTGCCTTCGGCGGTGGGTGCGGTGATGGCATTGATC
Source organism: Rhodospirillaceae bacterium (assembly GCA_947467145.1). Taxonomy (GTDB): domain Bacteria; phylum Pseudomonadota; class Alphaproteobacteria; order Rhodospirillales; family UBA2165; genus CANIGJ01. The sequence goes on from CANIGJ010000012.1 coordinate 44,193, forward strand.
ATGCGCTGCGCCAGACGCGCGAAATAGCGCCCCGGGTCGAGCGGCGTACGGCCGTCCGATTGTGCGGCATCGGTTGCATGGTCGTAGACGAAGATCAGGTCGAGATCGGAGGTTGGCGTCATCTCGCGGCTGCCGAGCTTGCCCATAGCGAGGATGACCCAATCGCCATCTTTTAGACGTCCGTGCGTTTTGGCGAATTCGTCGAGCACGCAGCGTTGCAGGGCGGCGATGACGACGGCGGCGATATCGCTCAGCGCTGCGCCCGCCTGCGTCCAATCGATCAGGCCGCGTAGCGCCTGTACTCCGGCCTGCAGCTTGCGGTCGTTGGCCCAGCGCCGGCACAGATCGAGCACGTCTTGGAAATCGCGGGCATCAGCCAGGGATTGGTCAAGTTCCAGGCGCAGCTCGTCGGCGTGTGGGGGCGGATCGAAAAAGTCAGGGCTCAGCACCGCATCCATGGCCGACGGATTGCGCGCGAGATGGCTGGACAGTTTCGGCGCACCACCCATCACGTCGGCGACCAGCGCCAGCAGATTGGGATTAGCGTGAAACATGGAAAAAAGCTGCACGCCGGATGGCAGCGCCGCCAGGAATTCGTCGAAGCGCCGGAAGGCGGCATCGGGGTCGGGTGTCGTGCCGAACGCGGCGATCAAGGCGGGCATGAGTTCGGTGAGGATCTGGCGCGCGCGTTCGGTCCGCGTGGCGCGGTAGCGGCCGTGATGCCAGCCGCGCACAATCTGTGACACGACGGACGGTTCGGTGAAGCCGAGGCGGCGCAAGGTCTCCAACGTGCTGGGATCGTCCTCGATGCCGGTGAAGATCAAATCGCCGCCGGCGGCATTGGCGACGGTGAGCGTCGGCGAATCTTCGAACAGCTTGGCGTAATGGCCTTCCACGCGGCGCAAATGCAGGGTGAGGTCGGCATCGAACGCTTCGCGGGTTTCATAGCCCATGAAGGTGGCGAGCGAGTTGAGGCCGATTTGGGTATTGGGCAATTCGTGCGTCTGCTGGTCGTTGATCATCTGCAGGCGATGTTCGAGACGCCGCAGATACCAATAGGATTCGCCGAGGTCGCGGGCCGCCTCATGCGTGATCTGCTCGGTTTGCGCGAGCGCATTGAGGGCCGCGATCGTGCCGGAGGTACGGAGCGCCGGGATGCGGCCGCCCCAGATCAATTGCTGGGTCTGCGCGAAAAATTCGATCTCGCGGATGCCGCCGCGCCCGAGCTTGATGTTATGACCGCCGATGGCGATGGCGGCGCCGCCATATTGCGCATTGATCTGACGCTTGATCGAATGAATGTCCTGGATGGTCGCGAAGTCGAGATTCTTGCGCCATACGAACGGACGCAGGCTATCGAGGAAATTTTTCCCCGCAACCGGATCGCCGGCGACCTGACGCGCACGGATCATCGCGGCGCGTTCCCAGTTCTGCCCCAGGCTTTCGTAATAGGTTTCGGCCGCCTCGACCGACATGGCGACCGGCGTGGCGCCGGGATCGGGACGCAGGCGCAGATCGATGCGGAAGACATAGCCGTGTTCGGTATGTTCGGACAGCAGCGCGACCAGGTCGCGGGCGAGATTGACGAAGGCGCGGTGAAGCTGATCGGGCTTCGGCGTGTCGATGATCTCTGCGTCGTAGAACACGATCAGATCGACATCGCTGGAATAATTAAGTTCGCGCGCACCTAGTTTGCCGAGGCCGACAACGATCAGGCCGGAGCCGCGTTCGGGTTCATCGGCGTTGGGCAAGGTTATGGCGCCGGCCTTGGCCATGCGGCGCAATAGGTGGCGCGCCGCAACGGCGATGGTCAGATCGGCAAAATCGCTCAACGCGCGCGCCAGGATTGCGGTCTCGCGTGACCCGGTGATTTCGGCGACGGCGATGACCAGGGCGGCGCGTCGTTTGGCGGCGCGCAATCCGTGTTTCACCTCCTCCATGGGTTGCGCATCGAGCCCGGACAGGCTCTCGGCGATTCCGGCGAGCAGGGCTTCGGGTTCGCCGACGAAGGCGTCGCACGCATAGGCGGGTTCGGCTTCGATCACCCTTGTCAAAAAAGGGCTATTGCCAAAGATGGCGCGCGCCAGATCGCCATCGCTGGACAGACGCGCTTGTACGGCTGCAACGGTGTGAGGGCCATCCTGCTCGGCCGCTTCCAGCCAACGTGCAACGCCGGTCCGGGAACGTTCGATATCGGCCGGTTGTGGCAAAGCTGTGGCAGCTTTGCCTCTGTCCAACTCGCGCATTTTCAATCGCTCCGAATCGAGCCACACTGACCAAACACCCTATTTTGGTCAAGCCGTACAGCGGCATAGGTGGCCTTTGATCCGGCGATCATTCCGTATCCTTGTTCAGTTTCTAGGATTGCTCGTGCTGGGCGGGGTGATCGCTGCCGCCGGCGTATTGTGGCGGCTGAGCGCCGGGCCGATGTCGGTCGGGTACTTCACGTCCTATTTCGAAGACGCGTTGTCGCCCGGCGACGGGCGCTACACGGTGCGGATCGACGATACGATCCTCGATTGGGCGCAGGAAGCGCGCACGGTCAACGTCAAGCTCATCGGCGCGCGCATTCTGTCGAGCGATCAGGCGGTCGTGCTACAGGCGCCCGAATTGTATGTGACGTTGAGCGTCAACGCGCTTCTGCATGGCGAGATCGCGCCGCGGGCGTTGTCGATTTCCGAGCCGAGCCTCAAGATCACGCGGACAGAAAGCGGCGATTTTGTTTTGGGCACGGAGGGCGAGGCGCTGTCCGGCGGCGAAGCGACGAGCTGGAGCTTCGCCGACGTGATGAGCGGCCAAGCCGGGCGCGCGACGCAGTATCTTGAACGCGTGAATATCCTGCATGCGCAGCTCGCCATCGACGATCGGCTGCTCGGCATCAAATGGGCGGCGCCCGATGCCAATATCTCGGTGTTGCGCACGGCCACCGGCATCAGCGCCGTCACCGATCTCGATTTCACGATCGACAGCAAGACGACCTCGCTGCAACTCAATGCGGACTACCATCAGGGCACGGGCGATCTGACCTTATCTTTCGCGTTCGCCGATCTGCGGCCCAGTGCGCTGGCCAGCATCACCGAACGCCTGGCTATCCTGGAACCCTTCGATGTGCCGCTGGGCGGATCGGTGTCCATTGCGTTGGATCGAGATAGCGAGGTCGTGAAGGCGGAATTTAACCTGTTGGGCGGGGCTGGCAGGGTCGCGATGAAGTCGCCCCTGGCGCTCGATCTTCCCGTCGAACGCGGCCGGTTCCGTGGAACCTACACCGCATCCGACGAGCAGATGAAAATCGAGGAATTTAGTCTGGGCTTCGCCGCGGATACGGACGTCGTTCTCCCCGAACCGATCAAGCACAGCGTCCCGCTGCGCGAGATCAGCGCGCAGGGGGGGTGGTCGGTTTATGCCGGTCAACTCGATGTCGAGGCTTACAAGATCACCTTCGACCGGCCGACCATCGAGGGCACGTTGAGTGCTCGCGAGACCGGCGATGGTTTTGTGTTGGATGGCACGGCCAAGGGCAGTGGCTTCCTGTTCGACGATATCATGCGCTATTGGCCGGCAGGCGTCGGCGTGAACCCCCGCAATTGGATCAGCGGACACATGCCGAGCGGGCGCATCGACGATGCTCACGCCAATTTCGCGCTGAACGTATCGGCGGATGGCGCGGCTGAACTGGTTTCGGTCGGCGGTGAGATTAATGCCCGCGATCTGACCTTGGACTATCTGCCGCCGATGCCCAAGATCACCAAAGGCATCGCGCATGCGAAGTTCAACGCCAAACAATTCAACATCGATGTCCTGGGCGGTGAAGCGGTCGGCCTGACGGTGCGCGGTCGTGTTGTGATCGACGATCTCGATAAAAAAGATCAATGGACGGATATCGATGCCCGCATCGTCGGCCCGCTGGCCGGCGTGTTGCGCACCATCGACTCGCCGCCGTTCCGCTATGCGCAGGCGGTGGGCCTGTCACCCAATTCCGCTGTCGGCGATACCGAAACGCGCCTGAAGCTGCGTTTCATCGCCGAGAACCGTCTGACCGTCGATCAAATCAAGATGAGCGCCACGGCCGATGCCAAGGGCGTGGGTATACCGTCGGTCGCCTTCGGATTGCCGTTGAGCGATGGCCTTCTCAAGCTCACCTTGGACAATAGCGGCATGGATGTGACCGGCACTGGGGTCATTGGTGGCTTATCGTCCGAGCTGCAGTGGCGCGAGAATTTCGACAAGAAGGCGCCGTTCGCGACGCGCTACCGTGTGAAGGCGAGTGCCGATGCCGATGTTTGGCGCGAAAAGACGGGATTGAATCTGGCGCTCCTCGGCCCTGACGTTTTGTCAGGCACCGTCGCCGCCGATATCAACGCGACCCTTTTGGGCGGCGGGCGCGGCACCGTTGCCGCCGAGATGACTTTGGACGATGCGATGTTGGCCCTGAGCGGGTTCGGTTACGCCAAGCCGGCGGGCGAGCCGGGGCACGCCTCGGTTCAAGTTACGCTCAATCAGGGCAAGGTTAGCGAACTGCCCAAGATCGCGGTGACGGCGAAAGATCTGAATATCGACGCGGATATGTCGTTCGGCGCCGATGCCAAGCTGACGCGTGCGCGCATCGGGCGTTTCAATGCCGGCGAGACGGACGTCAGCGGCATGGTGCTGCCGCAGGATGGCGGCTGGAAGGTCGATCTGGCGGGCAAGAAGCTCGATCTCAAGACCTACATGGAAGACAAAACGCCGGACGATCCGAACAAACAACGCGGCGATGCTTACACGATCGCATTGAATGTCGAAAAATTGCGGCTGTATGACGAGCGTTATCTGGACGGCGTGCGCGGTACCGCGAATTACGACGGACTGGTGGTACGCGAAGCGCATTTCACGGCGGCACCTTCGGGCGCCGGCTTGCTGCGGATCGATCTGGTGCCGCAAGGCGGCGAACGTCGATTGACGATGGTGTCGGATAACGCGGGCGCGGTCCTGCATGCGTTCGACATCAACGACAACGTCATCGGTGGCCATCTGGATATCGCGGGCACCTATGCTGGCATGGTCCCCGCCGTGTGTTTCGGCGGGCGCGTCGCCATCGATCAGTTCCGCGTGCGCAATGCTCCGGTTCTGGCACGCTTGCTCAATGTCGCCTCGATCGTCGGGCTGGTCGACGTCTTGCGCGGCGAGGGCATCGGGTTCGACACGTTTCGTGCGCCGTTCACGCGCAAGGATGGCGTTACGCGGTTCGAGAACGCCAAAGCGAATGGCTTGAGCATCGGGCTCACCGCATCCGGCTCAACCCATTCGCGTGAAGAGACGATGGATATCGAAGGCGAGGTGATCCCCGCCAACGTACTGAACGGGCTGCTCGGGCGCATCCCGCTGGTGGGTGGCATCTTCGGCGGCGATAGCGGCGTGTTCGCGATCAATTACAAGATCGTCGGCTCGCAGAAGGATCCCGACGTCTCGACCAACCCGCTGACCGTGGTCACGCCGGGCTTCACCCGTAAAATCTTCGGCATCTTCGACAAGATCGACGATGTCGCGCCGGCGGGCTGTCCGAAGGCGTCTTAAGCTTGGCGTCTTAGGCGGTCGGCTTCATCAAAGCGTGGCGCTTCTTGCCGACGGACAGTTTGATCGCGCCGTCGCGGACGTCTTTCATCGATACCTGCGCCGTTTCATCGCCCACAACCTCGTTGTTGACGCTGACGCCGCCGCCCTTGATTAAACGGCGTCCTTCGCCGTTCGATTTGACTAGGCCGGCGAGCCGCAAGGCTTCGAACACCGGCAGGCCCTTTTCGATGTCGGCCCGCGCGGTTTCCACGGTTGGCAAGGCATCGCCCGTGCCGCCGCCGGCAAACGTTGCCTTGGCGGTGGCTTCGGCTTCTCGGGCTGCCGTTTCGCCGTGGGCGAGCTTGGTGACTTCGTTGGCCAGGATCGTCTTCGCAGTATTGATCTCGGCATCGCGCAACGTGCCCAGACGATTGCATTCGTCGAGCGGCAGCTCGGTGAACAGCTTCAGAAAGCGGCCGACGTCGGCGTCTTCCGTGTTGCGCCAGAACTGCCAGAACTCATAGGGGCTCAACCGCTCCGCATTCAGCCAGACCGCACCCGAGGCCGTCTTGCCCATCTTGGCGCCAGACGAGGTGGTGAGTAGCGGCGTCGTCAGCGCGAACAGTGATTTGTCGGCGACGCGGCGCCCCAGATCGACACCCATCACGATATTGCCCCACTGGTCCGATCCACCCATCTGCAGCTTGCAGTCGTAGCGGCGCGCCAGTTCCAGGTAATCGTAGGATTGCAGAATCATGTAGTTGAATTCGAGGAAGCTTAGCGGCTGATCGCGTTCCAGACGCAGCTTCACCGAATCCATGGTCAGCATGCGATTGACCGAAAAATGCCGGCCGATGTCGCGCAGTAGCGGGACATAGAGCAACTGGTCCAGCCAATCGGCGTTGTTCGCCATGATTGCGCCGTTGGGGCCGTCATTGAACGACAGGTAATTGGCAAAGCAGCGCTTGATCGACGCAAGGTTCGCGTTGATCTGATCGACGCTCAGCAATTGGCGCGCTTCGTCCTTGCCCGACGGGTCGCCCACCTTGGTGGTGCCGCCGCCCATGAGCGCGATCGGACGATGACCGGTTTTCTGCAGCCAGCGCAGCAGCATGATCGAGATGAGGTGTCCGATATGCAGCGAATCGGCCGTACAATCGAAACCGATATACGCGGTCACCATCTCCTTCGCCGCCAGGGCATCGAGCGTGTCGATGTCGGAGCATTGATGGAGGAAGCCACGTTCTTCGAGCGTGCGGATGAAATCAGATTTGTAGCTGGCCATCGCCAGGATCCTTGCTGCTACGGTCCTTGTCGGAAGGCCGGTCGTTTAGCACAATCGTTCCGGGCGAACAATGTGCGCCCGTTGCTTGGGGGATAACGGCTTTGCAGACTTTGACCGCTCTCGGCCTGATGAGCGGAACATCCATGGATGGGATCGACGCGGCGCTGTTGACCACCGACGGCGAACGCATCGCCGCATTCGGCGCGGCATGCACCCTCGATTACGATGCTGCCTTCGGCCGACGCCTGGGCCAGGCGGTGACGAGCCATGTGGCGGACGACGCCCTGGTGCGCGAATTGACCGAACTTCATGCCGAGGCCGTGCTTGACCTGGTCAAATCCTCAGGCGTCACGCCCGACGTCGTCGGCTTCCACGGCCAGACCATCCTGCACGATCCCGACAACCGCTGCACCGTGCAGATCGGCGATGGCGCACTGCTGGCCAAGCTGACCGGCATTCCCGTGGTGTGCGATTTCCGCACCGCTGACGTGGTGGCGGGCGGGCAGGGCGCACCCCTAGTGCCGATCTATCACCGCGCTCTCGCCTGGGAAGAGCCCAAGCCGATCGCGCTGCTCAATATCGGCGGGGTCGCCAACGTCACCTGGATCGATATTGCGTCGGACGGCGCCAGCGGCGACGGGTTGGTGGCGTTCGATACCGGCCCAGGCATCGCCTTGATCGATGATTGGGTGCGCAAGACCGTCGGCGGGCGCTGGGACGAGGGCGGCAAGTTGGCTGCGTCAGGCACGGTTGATCAGGCGCGGCTTGCCCGCCTGCTCGATCATCCCTTCTTCGATCAGCCGCCGCCGAAATCGCTCGACCGCAATTCCTTCAAGACCGACTTCCTGCTGCAGGGCTGTTCGCCCGCCGATGGCGCGGCGACCTTGGTGCGCTTCACCGCCGAGTGCGTGGCGCGGGCGCGCACACACTTCAGAAGCGCGCCGTCACGCTGGATCACGTGCGGCGGCGGGCGGCGCAATGACTATTTGCTCGAAACCTTGCGGACCGTGCTGGATGAGCCGGTCCTGCGCGCCGAGGATATGGGCTGGGACGGCGACGCCCTGGAGGCGCAGGCCTTCGCCTATCTCGCCGTGCGTCATCTGGCGGGCTTGCCGCTGAGCTTTCCCTGCACCACCGGCGTGCCTCGGCCGATGCCGGGCGGCCGACTGTTCAAGCCCTAGGAATTATTCCTTGGGGGCTTTAGCAGCTTCCTTCATCGCATTGTCGACATAGCCTTCGACAACCTTCTGCAGGTCGATGATCTTTTCGCCGTAGAAATGGTCGGCGCCTTTGATCGTCTTGAAGTCGATGGTGATGTTCTTCTGGCTTTTGAGCTTGGTCGCCAGTTTTTGGACCGCTTCGACCGGCACATGCTCGTCGGAATCGCCATGGATCAGCAGGCCCGACGACGGGCAGGGCGCCAGGAAGGAGAAATCCTCGGTGCCGGCCGGCGGCGAAATCGACACGAAACCTTCGATTTCGGGGCGGCGCATCATGAGCTGCATGGCGATGAGTGCCCCGAAGGAGTAGCCGGCGATCCAGCAATAGGGGCTGTTGGCATTGATCTGCTGCATCCAATCGAACGCATAAGCTGCGTCGCTGAGCTCGCCGATCCCGTTGTCGTAGGAGCCCTGGGAGCGTCCGACGCCGCGGAAATTGAAGCGCAGCACGGAAAAACCGCGGGAAACAAAGGCGTTGTACATCATGTACACGACGCGATTGTTCATATTGCCACCGTGCAGCGGGTGCGGGTGCAACACTATTGCGATAGGAGCACCGGACTTTCTCGCCTGGTGGTAGCGGCCTTCCAATCTACCGTCGGGGCCGTTGAAGATGACTTCGGGCATGGCGTTCGATCCTGCGGGAAAGTCCGATCAAATCGATCGGTTTAAATCCCTGAGCTTTGAGCTATATAAATGCAATAGTTGACCGTTTTAGTCGGCCTCAATATAGTCCGCGTCCCGGCGTTGGACAGGGCCTTGGCCGCAGATTTCGGCGGGAATGACGACCATGGATCGAACGAGCGCGGTGTGCGTGTAGGGCGGGATACTTAGCGAATGAGCGATACCTTTTTCAAGCGCCTTATGGAAGACGTCGATGCGATCATGAAGCGCGACCCCGCTGCGCGGTCCCGCGCCGAGGTCATTTTATGCTATCCAGGCTTCCATGCGGTGCTGTTTCACCGCTTCGCCAATTGGGCCTGGCGCACCCGGCTTTATCTGCTGGCGCGCTTCACGGCCAATGTCGGCAAGATCCTGACCGGCGTCGATATCCACCCCGGGGCCAAGATCGGCCGCCGTCTGTTCATCGACCATGCGACCGGTCTGGTGATCGGCGAGACCGCCGAGATCGGCGACGACGTGACGCTCTATCATGACGTCACCTTGGGCGGCATCTCGCTCGAAAAGGGTAAGCGCCACCCGACTTTGGAAAACAATGTCATCGTCGGCGCAGGTGCACAGGTGCTGGGCCCCGTCACGATCGGTGAAGGTGCGCGCATCGGCTCGAACGCCGTGGTGCGCACGGACGTGCCGCGCTGCGCCACCATGGTCGGCATTCCGGCCCGCATGGTCATGCACCGCGAAGAGCGTGCCAACGAACAGGAATTCCGTGCCTATGGCACGCCCGCGCGCGGCGACATTCCCGACCCCGTCGCCCGCGGTTTCGATAATTTACGCGCCCAGATCACAACATTGACCGAGCGGATCGAAGAACTCGAATCCCGCCTGGCACAAGAGCGCGGTTCCGATGCGTCCCTTCACCCCAACAACGACCAACAGGAAAGGTCAGCGTTATGAATGGATTGCAGAATACAAATCTGACGGCCGAAGGAGTGGCCCAATGAAACTCAGCACCAAAGGACGTTATGCCGTGATGGCGTTGGCCGATCTTGCGTGCCAGAGCAAGGGTCAACCGGTGGCGCTTGCCGACATCGCCGCGCGCCAGGAAATCTCGCTCTCCTATCTCGAACAATTGTTTGGCAAGCTGCGCAAGGGCGCGCAGGTGAAAAGCGTGCGCGGACCGGGCGGCGGCTATCTGCTGGCGCGTCCCGCCAAGGATATGCGCATCGCCGATATCGTTCTCGCCGTCGACGAGCCGATCAAGGCGACGCTCTGCCGACCGAACTCGTCGAACGGCTGCCGCACCGACAACAGCCGCTGCGTCACCCACGATCTGTGGGAAGAACTGGGCAACCAGATCTATCTGTTCCTGTCGACGATCTCGCTTGAAGACGTGATCGAGCATCGCGTGCTCGGCCGCAGTGGCGAGACCTTCATCATGGAGCATGCCGCGCGCATCAATGCGCAGCACAAAACCGACCCCGCCCAGCAACAGGCGGCGGAGTAGGACTGACCGTCATGGACCCGGTGTATCTCGACCATAACGCCACGACGCCGATGCGCCCCAGCGCCATCGCGGCCGTTGCGGCTGCGTCGGGTATGGCCGGGAATGCCTCCTCGGTTCATGCCTGGGGCAGGCGTGCGCGGGCATTGGTCGAAGACGCCCGCGAAGCCGTCGCGGCTTTGGTCGGCGCAAAATCCGATTGGGTCGTGTTCACGGCAGGCGGCACCGAAGCCAATAATCTCGCCTTGCGCGGACCGGACGTGTCGGCGGTCGCCGCCAGCGCGGTCGAGCATCCGTCGGTGATGAAGGCCCGCAACGATATCGCCGCCATCGCGGTCGATGCCGACGGCGTGGTGAGCCTCGATGCGATCCCGCATGCCGGTCTCGTGTCGATCATGTTGGCCAACAACGAAACCGGTGTCGTGCAGCCGATGGCGCGGGCGGCCGAGATCGCCAAGGCCAGCGATGTCGTCGTGCATTGCGACGCCGTGCAGGCCGCCGGCCGCATGGCGATCGACATGAAGGCGCTGGGCGTGGATTTGTTGAGCTTGAGCGCGCACAAGATCGGCGGGCCGCAAGGCGTCGGCGCCTTGATCGTGCGCCCGGGCGTGCGGCTTGAATCGGTTCAGCGCGGCGGCGGTCAGGAGCGTGGCGTGCGCGCGGGCACTGAAAACGTCGCCGGTATCGCCGGCTTCGGCGCAGCCGCGACCGAGGCGTTGGCCGATCTATCGCGCATGCAGACGCTCGTGCATCTGCGCGACAAGCTGGAAGCGGCGATCAAGATTGCCGCGCCGAACGTGCGGATTTTCGGCAACGCTGTCGAGCGCCTGGCCAATACCAGCTGCATCGCCATGCCGGGCGTCACGGCGGACAGCCAACTGATGGTATTCGATCTCGCCGGCATCATGGTCAGCTCCGGCTCGGCTTGTTCGTCGGGCAAGGTTGCGAAGTCGCATGTGCTGGCCGCGATGGGCGTCGCCGACGATGTGGCGGAAACCGCGATCCGCGTCAGCCTGGGCTGGAACACAACCGAGACCGACATCGATCGCTTCGTCGCGTCCTGGACCGCCGTCTATCGGCGCACGCAGACGAACGTGCGGAAGGTGGCGTGATGGTCGAAAGACATAAGGGCCGCCCGATCTATCTCGACAATCACGCGACGACCGCGGTCGATCCCCGTGTCGTGCAGGCGATGCTGCCTTATTTCACCGAGCGTTTCGGCAATCCGCATTCGTCCGATCACTTCTATGGTTGGGAAGTGGCCGAAGCGATGGAGATCGCACGCGAGCAGGTCGCCAAATTGATCAATGCCGACGCGGACGAGATCTTTTTCACCTCAGGTGCGACCGAAGCCAACAATCTGGCGCTTAAGGGCACGGCGCGGTTCTATCGCGGCCGCAAGAATCACATCATCTCGGTCTCGACCGAACATATGTGCGTGCTCGATTCCCTGTTCCATCTGGAACGCGACGGCGTTCAGGTGACGTATCTCACGCCCGGTCCTGACGGCCTGATCGATCTGGCGGAACTTAAAGCTGCGATCACCGATCAGACGCTCTTGGTTTCCATCATGGCGGTGCAGAACGAGATCGGTGTGATCCAGCCTTTGGCTGAGATCGGCGCGCTCTGCCGCTCGCGCGGCGTGTTCTTCCATACCGATGCGGCGCAGGCGGCCGCCAAGATCCCGCTCGACGTCAAAGCCATGCAGATCGATCTGCTGAGCCTGACCGCGCATAAGATCTACGGCCCCATGGGCGTCGGCGCGCTGTATATCGGCAAGCGGCCACGCGTGCGGCTCGAGCCGATCATCACCGGCGGCGGCCAGGAAAAGAATATCCGCTCGGGCACCTTGCCGACGCCGCTTGTCGTCGGCTTCGGCCTGGCGTGCGAGATCGGCGCTGCCGAAATGAGCAACGATGCAACGCGTCTCGGGATTTTGCGCGATCGGCTGCTGGACCGGGTTCGTAACCTAGGCGGCATTCATGTGAACGGCAGCCTGGACCATCGCGTCACGCATAACCTGAATATCAGCGTCGAGGGTGCGCGCGCCGAAGACCTGATCGCCGCCTTGCCTGATCTGGCCTTTTCGACCGGATCGGCGTGCTCGTCGGCGAACGAAGAATCGTCTTATGTGCTGCGTGCCATCGGCGTGTTGAACGATCTCGCCGAAGCCAGCCTGCGCTTCGGGCTCGGCCGGTTCACCACTGAGGCCGAAATCGAGACCGCAGCCGAACGGCTGGTTGAAGAAATCACGAACGTGCGGACGCGCAAGCGTCACGCGGCGGAATAGTTGAAGGACAGAACAATGGCAGTCGCGACCGAAACAGTCGAACAGGTCACCGACCGTAAATACAAATACGGCTTTGTGACCGATATCGATTCGGATACCGCGCCGAAAGGCCTGAGCGAAGACACCATCCGCTTCATCTCGGCCAAGAAGGGCGAGCCGGAATGGCTGCTCGAATGGCGGCTCAAGGCCTATCGTCATTGGCTGACGATGGAAGAGCCGACCTGGGCGCATGTCGCGTTCCCCAAGATCGATTACCAGGACGCCTATTATTATTCGGCGCCCAAGCCGCGCGACAAACCGTCCTCGCTCGACGAGGTCGATCCGGAATTGCTGGATACCTATAAGAAGCTGGGCATCCCACTGCACGAACAGGAAATCCTGGCCGGCGTGAAAAACGTCGCCGTCGATGCGGTGTTCGATTCCGTCTCGGTTGCCACCACCTTCAAGAAGGCGCTGGCCGAACATGGCGTGATCTTCTGCCCGATCTCCGAAGCGGTGAAGGATCATCCTGAGCTGGTGAAGAAATATCTGGGCTCGGTCGTGCCCTATTCGGATAATTTCTACGCGACGCTGAATTCGGCGGTCTTCACCGACGGCTCATTCGTGTACGTGCCGAAGGGCGTGCGCTGCCCGATGGAGCTGTCGACCTATTTCCGCATCAACGCCGCCAAGACCGGCCAGTTCGAACGTACCCTCATCATCGCCGACGAAGGTGCCTATGTCAGCTACCTCGAAGGCTGCACCGCGCCGATGCGCGATGAGAACCAACTGCACGCCGCCGTGGTCGAACTGGTGACCATGGCCGACGCCGAAATCAAATATTCGACCGTGCAGAACTGGTATCCGGGTGACGAGAACGGCAAGGGCGGCATCTACAATTTCGTCACCAAACGTGGCGCGTGTCGTGGCGACAATTCCAAGATCTCGTGGACGCAGGTCGAAACCGGCTCGGCGATCACCTGGAAATATCCGTCCTGCATCCTGCAGGGCGACAATTCGGTGGGTGAATTCTATTCGGTCGCCATAACGAATAACTATCAGCAGGCCGACACCGGCACGAAGATGATTCACTTGGGCAAGAACACCAAGTCGCGCATCATCGCCAAGGGTATCTCGGCTGGCCATTCGCAAAGCACCTATCGCGGCCTGGTGAAGATGATGCCGGGCGCGCATGGCGCCAGGAATTACACCCAGTGCGACTCGTTGCTGATCGGCAAGGAATGCGGCGCCCATACCACGCCTTATATCGAGAACCGCAATCGCACGGCCAAGGTCGAGCATGAAGCGACCACCTCGAAGATCGGTGACGATCAATTGTTTTATTGCCAGCAGCGCGGCCTCAATCCTGAACAGGCCGTGGCGCTGATCGTCAACGGGTTCTGCCGCGAAGTGCTGCAGTCATTGCCCATGGAATTCGCCGTCGAAGCGCAAAAGCTTGTCGGTATCAGTCTGGAAGGAAGCGTCGGTTGATGTTGGAGATCAAGAACCTTCAGGTCGAAGTTGACGGCAAGCAGATCCTCAAGGGTCTGACCCTGTCGATCGACAAAGGTCAGGTGCATGCGATCATGGGCCCGAACGGTGCGGGCAAGTCGACGCTCGCCCATGTGCTGGCGGGTCGCGCCGGCTATACCGTCACGGGCGGCTCGGTGCTGTTCGAAGGCAAAGAATTGTTGGAGTTGAAGCCGGAGGAACGCGCTGCCGCCGGCGTGTTCCTGGCGTTCCAATATCCGGTGGAAATTCCCGGCGTTTCGACGATGAACTTCCTTAAGACCTCGGTGAATGCGGTGCGCACCGCGCACGGCGGCAAGGAATTCGATGCCATGGACTTCCTGAAGTTCGTGCGCTCCAAGACCAAGCCGCTCGGCATTTCGGACGATATGCTCAAGCGCGCGGTCAATGTTGGTTTCTCGGGCGGTGAAAAGAAGCGCAACGAAGTACTGCAGATGGCGCTGCTCGAACCGAAACTTGCCGTGCTGGACGAAACCGATTCCGGCCTCGACGTCGATGCGCTGCGCATTGTCGGTGAAGGTGTGACCGCGCTGCGCTCGCCGGAAAACGCCATGCTGGTGATCACGCATTATCAACGCCTGCTCGATTATATCGTGCCGGATCGCGTTCATGTGCTGGCCGGTGGCCGCATCGTGCGTTCGGGCGATGCCGGTCTGGCGCTGGAGCTTGAGAAAACGGGTTACGCCGAATTCGCAGGGAAAGCCGCTTGATGTCGATCGGACAAGGTATCGGTTGGTTGGATGCGCTGCGGCAGCAAAGCCGCACAGGGTTCTCTGCCCAAGGCTTGCCGTCGCCCAAGGTCGAAAGCTGGAAATATACCAGCCTGAAACCGCTGGATGGCTTTGCCTTTGCACGTCCCGCCCCGACCAAGGGCAAGACGGGCGGTGGCGATGCGGCCCTGGCGGCGCTCGGCGGCACGTATCTCGTGTTCGTCGATGGTGCGTTCGATATGAAGGCGTCGCGCGCCGATGGTGCCCATGCCATGCCGTTGTCGATGGCGCTGCAGAGCAAGGCCGACGCCGTACATCAATATCTTGGTCATATCGCCGGTTCCGACGATCCGCTGACCTTGTTGAACAGCGGCATCATCGACGACGGCCTCGTGCTGATGATCGACGGGACCACGATCGATAAGCCTATCGTGGTCGAGCATATTTCGAGCGCGTCCAAGGACGGCGTGGCGTTGCATCCGCGCAGCCTGATCGTGCTGAAAAAGAATGCCCGCGCGACGGTGATCGAACGCTTCTCGGGCGCTGGGCGCTATCTGATCAATCCGGTCAGCGAGATCGTGGTCGAAGACGGCGCGAAGCTCACCCATATCCGTCTGTTCGAGGATGACGAGACCGCCTTCAACCTGTCGCACCTGTCGGCGCGTATCGGCAAGGATGCGGGTTATGAGTCGCATGTTCTGGCGACCGGTGGCGCACTGGTGCGCAACGAGATGAAGATCGAATTGGCGTCTTCCGGCGCCGATGCTTCGCTGTACGGTGCGTATCTGGCGCGCGGCAAGCAGCATACCGATCATACGACCGTGCTGCGTCATGCAGCGCCGCACACGACCAGCCGCGAGCTGTACAAGGGGGCGCTGAACGACACGGCGCGCGGCGTGTTCCAAGGCAATATCTATGTTGCCAAGGGGGCCGACGGCACCGACGGCAATATGACCAACCGTACGATCTTGCTGTCGGAAAAGGCGGAGATGGACGCCAAGCCGCAGCTTGAGATTTACGCCGACGATGTGAAATGCGCCCATGGCGCGACCATCGGCAATCTGGAGGAAGACGCGCTGTTCTATCTACAGGCGCGTGGCATTCCGGAACGTCAGGCCCGCGAATTGCTGGTCGAAGGCTTCGTTGCCGAGGCGTTCGGCAACCTCGCGGATGACGCCATTGAAGATCTGCTGCGCGCCCGCATTGCGGCGTGGCTCGCCATCGCCAAGGTCGCGGAGGCCGCATGAGTACCGCTGCTGCCAAGAAAACGCTGAGCAACGACGCCTATGACGTCGAAGCGATCCGCGCCGATTTCCCGGCCATGTCGCTGCAGGTGAACGGTAAGCCGCTGGTGTTCCTGGATTCGGGCGCCTCGGCGCAGAAGCCGAGCGTCGTGCTGGAACGCATGGACCGGATGTACCGCAGCGAATATGCCAATGTGCATCGCGGCGCGTATCGCCTGTCCGAACTGGCGACCGAGAATTACGAGAACGCGCGCAAGACCGTGGCGCAATTCATGAACGCCTCGGTCGACGAGATCGTGTTCACCCGGAGCGTCACGGCGGCGATCAATCTGGTCGCCCATTCCTTCGGCCGCGCCTTCCTGAAAGCCGGCGACGAGGTCGTGATTTCGCATATGGAGCATCACGCCAATATCGTTCCCTGGCAGTTGCTGCGTGACATCATGGGCATCGTGATCAAGGTTGCCCCCATCGACGACGACGGTAATTTCCTGATCGACGAGTTCAAGAAGCTGCTGGGACCGAAGACCAAGCTGGTCGCCATCACCCATTGCTCCAACGTGCTCGGCACCATCACGCCGATCAAGGAAATCACCCGTATCGCGCACGAGGCCGGCGCCAAGGTGCTGATCGATGGCGCGCAGGGCATCGTGCATCTGGGTGTCGATGTCCGCGACGTAGATTGCGATTTTTACGGCTTCACCGGTCATAAGCTGTATGGGCCGACCGGCATTGGCGTGCTCTACGGCAAGAGGGATCTGCTGAACGCGCTGCCTCCGTACGAGGGCGGCGGCGACATGATCGAGTTGGTGACGTTCGAAAAGACGACCTACCGCGAAGCGCCGGCGCGTTTCGAGGCCGGCACGCCACCGATCGTCGAGGCCGTGGGCCTCGCCGCTGCCATCGATTATGTGAACAGCGTCGGGCTCGATCGCATTGCCAAGCACGAAACGGGCTTGCGCGATTACGCCATGAAACGCCTGGGCGAGATCGACGGCCTGACGATCATCGGACGCCCACGTGAGAAGGGGCCGATTGTGTCGTTCACGCTCGAGGGTGCGCATCCGCACGATATCGCCACCATCATCGACAGCAAGGGTGTTGCCGTGCGCGCCGGGCACCATTGCGCCCAGCCGTTGATGGAACGCTGCAACGTCGCCGCCACCGCGCGCGCGTCGTTCGCCATGTATAACCGCATCGAGGACGTCGACGCGCTCGTCGACGCGCTCAACACCGTGAAGGACATTTTCGGCTGATGGACGACGATATCCGCGAGCTCTATCAAGAAGTTATCCTGGATCACGGCAAGAACCCCAGGAACTTCCGCCATCCGGACGACGCCAACCACGAGGCGCACGGCAACAATCCGCTGTGCGGCGATCGTTTGACTGTGTATGTGCGCCTGGGTTCCGACAGCCGGATCGAGGATGCGGCGTTCGAAGGGCGCGGTTGCGCGATTTCGGTCGCCTCGGCCTCGATGATGACCGATATCGTGCTGGGCAAGACGGTGACGGAGGTCGAAGCCCTGTTCGACGACTTCCATAAGATGTGCAAGGGCGAGGATGAGGGCGTGGCCCTCAAAGGCCCCGAAGAAGATTTGGATAAACTGCGCGTCCTGGCGGGAGTCCGCCAATTCCCGATGCGCGTGAAGTGCGCGACCTTGGCCTGGCATACGCTGAACGAAGCGGTGCATGGCGGCGACAAGACGAGCACGGAGTAGGAGAGATGGTGGATATGGACGAAACCTCAATCCCGACGCCGGCGCCGGCCCATGCGGCCGAACCGTGGCAGGACCATGGCCAACCGCCCGGCCTCGATAACGAAAGCGGCCTCGTGGCGCGCGCCGGGATCCCGCGCGATCCGGACGAGCCGGCGCAGCCGTCGCGCGAAGGCGTCATCGAGGCGCTGAAGACCGTATTCGATCCGGAAATCCCGGTGAACATCTACGAACTCGGTCTGGTCTATGAATTGGACCTCAACGAGGCGACGGGCAATGTGAAGATCGTCATGACCCTGACCGCGCCGGGCTGCCCGGTGGCGGGCGTGCTGCCGCAGCAGGTGGCCGATGCCTGCGCCGGTGTGCCCGGCACCGGCCAGGTCGAGGTGTATCTGGTGTGGGATCCGCCGTGGGATATGGAAAAGATGTCCGAGGAAGCCAAGCTGGCGCTGGGCTACTTTTGAGCTAAATCAATGCGTGTGGTACGTTAGGAACTGAGATGATCGAGATTCGCAAATCCAAGGCCGCACTTACGCTGACCCCGTCGGCGGTGAAACGCGTCCGCGCCCTGATGGAGCGTGCGGAAAAGCCCGTGCTCGGCATTCGGGTCGGCATCACCAACAAAGGCTGCTCAGGCCATTCCTATCAGGTCGAATATGCCGAGGATGCCCGCCCGCTCGAAGAACTCGTCGAGCAGGAAGGCGCCAAGGTCTTTATCGATCCGCTGGCCCTGATGTTCATCATCGGCAGTAAGATGGATTTCGTCGAAGGCAAGATCCAGTCGGGCTTCACCTTCGAGAATCCGAACGCCAAGAGCCTGTGCGGCTGCGGCGAGTCGTTCTCCGTCTAACCCTCGCCTGAGCATCGTCCCATGCCCCGCATGACCTTCATCGAGGCGAACGGCACGCGCCGTGAGATCGAGTCGCCGGCCAACCGCACGCTTCTTTCCATCGCACATGCCAACAAGCTGCCCGTCGAAGGCGCCTGCGAAGGCTCGATGGCTTGCTCGACCTGCCATGTCATCGTTGATGCCGAATGGTACGGCCGCCTGAAAAAGGCGAGCGAGGAAGAGAACGATATGCTCGATCTCGCCTACGGCATCACCAAGACCTCGCGCCTCGGCTGCCAGATATTGCTGACCGACGACCTCGACGGTTTGGTGGTCAGCTTGCCGGTCGAAACCCGCAACATGATGCTCTAACGGTGAGCGGCCTCTTCGAACGTTTGAAGGCCGACAATACCGACGCGTGGCGCGCCTATACCCAGCATGAGTTCGTGCGCCGTCTCGCCGACGGCTCGCTGCCCGAAGCGGCTTTTCGTCGCTACCTCGTGCAGGATTACCTGTTCCTCATTCAGTTCGCGCGCGCCTATGCGCTGGCGGCGTACAAGTCGGAAACCTTGGCCGACATCCGTCAGGCGTCAGCCAGCCTATCCAACATCGCCGAACGCGAGATGACCTTGCATGTGACCTTCTGCAAGGGCTGGGGCCTCAGCGAGGCCGATATGCAGGCGACGCCGGAAGCGCGCGAAACCATGGCTTATACGCGATATGTGTTGGAGCGTGGCATGGCAGGCGATCTGCTCGATCTGCACGTCGCCCTCGCGCCGTGCCTCATCGGTTATGCCGAGATCGCCAAGAGCATCGGCACCGTGGCGCCCAACAATCCCTACCGCGCCTGGGTCGAGGCTTATGCGTCCGACGATTATCAGGCGGTTGCGGCGCGCGAGCTTGCGGCCCTCGATGATCTGATGGAACGGCGCGGCGGGCCGGGGCGGTTTGCTGGCCTCAGTTCGACCTTTGGCGCCGCGACGCGTCTGGAAGCCGACTTCTGGCAGATGGGCCTCGTCGCTTAATCGGGATGGCGATAGACGAGGTGCGGGAAAATCTGCTCCGCATGCAATCCGTCGCGCCGCACCAATAATTCCTCCACGGCTTCGAACGCGCCGATGCAGGTCGGCACCAGCGGGTCGTCGAACACCAAGTATGCCCCCGGAGAGAGATAAGGCTTGGTCAGTTCGTACGCGCTGACGACGCCGTCATAGATGTCGCAATCGATATGGGCGAGGCAGACCTGTCCGATGCCGGGCAGGGCGGTGCCTAAGGTGGCGTCGAAGGTGCCTTTGACGAAGCTCAGATTGTCGAGCCCGATCGAGGCGACATAGCTGCGCAATTCGTCTAGATCGACTGTATCGAACGCACCGCGATCGTAGACGTCGGTATTCGGATTGGTGTCGGGCAGCCCGGCGAAGGTATCGAAGCCGATGACGCGCACGCCCGGCAGCAAGTGTTTCGCCGCATAGGCCATGAAGATGGCCGAGCCGCCGCGCAAACAGCCATATTCGACGATATGACCCGGGATCGGCTGGCGCGACAGGTTCAGCTTCATGATGGCGAAGAGATTGGCGAGGTTGAGCTCGTTGACCACGGTGCGCGGCTGGCCGTCCGGTGCGGTCGCGCGCGCCAGCTCAAACGCTTTGGTGAAGACCGGGTCGGCCAGGCACAAGGCGCCGATATTGCCGAAGCGCAGCCCGCAGCCGCGCAGATAGCCGCTATAGATGTCGCGGCCCTTTTGCGGTTCGCGCGGTAGACGGCTGAACCCGTCGTTCAGGAAGGACTGTAATTGGACGTCCCATTCGGTATTTGAGGCGCTCATGGACCAGTCTTAGCCTTTGTTTTCATTCGAATCATCCGGAAATCACGTCTCCTTGGTTGGACGGGGCGGCCGCAATGCCTATATTCCCGGCCATGATCGACCTGGGCTTAGGCAAAGATCCGAAAGACACGCGCGTGGTGGTGGCCATGTCGGGCGGGGTCGATTCGTCCGTGACGGCGGCGCTGCTGCACGAGGCGGGCTATCAGACCATCGGCATCACCTTGCAGCTCTACGATCACGGCCAATTGCCGTTAAAGGCGAAGTCGTGCTGCGCCGGTCAGGATATCTACGATGCGCGCCGCGTCGCCGACACGCTCGGCATCCCGCATTATGTGCTCGATTTCGAGAATCGCTTCCGCGAAAGCGTGATCGACGATTTCGTCGATACGTACCTCGCGGGCTCGACCCCCATTCCCTGCGTGCGCTGCAATCAGACGGTGAAGTTCCGCGATCTCGTCGAACGCGCGCACGAGATCGGTGCGGATTGCCTGGCGACCGGCCATTACGTGCGCCGTATGATGGGCGCCAATGGCCCCGAGCTGCATCGCGCCATCAATGATGCCAAGGATCAAAGCTATTTCCTGTTCGCGACGACGCGGCCGCAGCTCGATTTTCTGCGCTTCCCATTGGGTGCCATGAGCAAGGAAGAGACGCGGGCACACGCCGAGCGCTTCGGCCTACCGGTGGCGGATAAGCCCGACAGTCAGGATATCTGTTTCGTTGCCGGCGGCGATTACGCCGACATCGTGCGCAAAATGCGCCCCGGTGCGGTGCGCCCGGGCGAGATCGTGCATCTGGACGGCCGCGTGCTCGGCCGCCATGACGGCGTCATCGATTACACGGTGGGCCAGCGCCGCGGCCTCAATATCGGCGGCGGCGATCCCCTCTACGTCATTCGCATCGAGGCCGAGGCCGCCCGGGTCGTCGTCGGCCCGAAGCAGGCGCTCGAGGAAACCCGCATCAAGCTGTCCGAGGTCAATTGGCTGGATACGGATGCAGCCCCCCGCGACGGGCGCGCCATTCAGGTCAAATGCCGCTCCATGCAGCCCCCGGTGGACGCCCGTATCGAGGGTGACGAGGTCGTCCTGGACCTGCCCTTGGCCGGCATAGCCCCCGGCCAGGCTTGCGTTTTCTACGATGGCACCCGGGTGCTCGGAGGGGGCTGGATTACCCGGAAAACCCCCCCTATATTGCCGCGCCGCGAGAGACCCGAAGCGCAGATTTCGGCGGGGTAGCTCAGTTGGTTAGAGCGGAGGAATCATAATCCTTAGGTCGGGGGTTCAAATCCCTCTCCCGCTACCATCTCTCGCGTCAAGCCCGCCGGTGGAAACACCGGCGGGCTTTTTCGTCTGGGTTCTGACCCGGTCAATCGCGATTGCGCAGGAAATCGCAGATCCTGAACAAGGGCTCGTCCAGCATGGCGCGAACCTCGGGTGAAACGCCGCAGTCGACCAGGGCTTGGCGCATGCAGGCCATCCATTGGTCCCGTTCGGCGGCGCCGATAGCGAACGGCCGGTGTGCCTCGGTGATGCAGATGCTGCCGGTTCGCTGCGAATAAAGCGGAGGTCCGCCGAGCCAGCCGCTCAGGAATTCGAACAGCTTTTCGCGAATCGGGCCGAGATCCGCGCCGTGCATGGCGCGGATCGAAGCCGCCTCGGCGTTCTGATCCATGATCGCGTAGAACCGATCGACGATCCGGCGCAAACCGCCCTCGCCGCCGACCAGTTCGTAGGGCAGGACTTGCCCGCCGCCGTCACTCACGGTGTTTCGCCGTGCGGCAGCGGACGGCTCAGCATGTCCTTGATCATGCCCTGCATCTCCGATTGATCGTAGCTGCGCAGCAGGTTGATCCGGTTACGGGCCGGGTCGCCGCCATGCCAATATTCGTAGATATCCTGCCGCATACCGTAGGACGATGCGGCAAGATCGTGGGCAAACCGGAAGAGACGCGATTTGTATTCGACGTCCGCGTCCTTGCCGCGCATGTAGCGATCGAGATATTTGCGCAATTGCGGATTGGCGAGATCGTTCTCACTGGGCTGCATGATGATTCCCGAGCCGCAGATCTCGCGCAGGATTTCGATCATGCGGGCCGACGTCTGTGCGAACCAGATGTGGACGCCACGTCCCGGCCCGAGCGTCCATTGC
This sequence comes from Rhodospirillaceae bacterium, assembly GCA_947467145.1. Classification (GTDB taxonomy): domain Bacteria; phylum Pseudomonadota; class Alphaproteobacteria; order Rhodospirillales; family UBA2165; genus CANIGJ01. Next base: position 66,624 of record CANIGJ010000012.1, read on the forward strand.
CCGGACGGCGTGGGCCCGGCTTCGTGTTCGACGCCTTCCATGGCATGGCGCCACATCTCGCAATAGGTGACGAGTTCTCCGAGCTTGGCTGCGACCTCGCGGTATTGGATCACGCCGATCGCCTCGGCGACCATCGTCGCCACGGCCGTAATGAGGCGCATGCGCACATAGGAGCGGCACAGGTTCGCCCAGCCGAGGAAGTTGAAGTTCACGCTGCCGCCCCCGGCGCCCAGCATTTTGATCATGGGCGCGGGATCGTACAGCATGAATAGGCGATCCCAGGGAACCAGAACGTTCTCGAAGAACAGCATGCAATCCTGTTCGTCCAGATTCTTGAACGGATGCCCCCAGGAGCCGAACCAGCGAGAAACGGGTTCGCGCGCGAGAATCTTGAGGCCGTTGCTGTTGGTCGGGATCGAGAAGGCGAGCACGCATCTCGGATCGTTGCGATGCGCGAATGTGGCGGACAGCGAGACGTAACATTCGTTGCTGTGCGAAGCCGCAGTTGACAGCTGCTTGCCGCCGGTGACGATTACGCCATCCTTAGTTTCTTCGAACACGTGCAACGCAATTTGCTCGTCTTCCTTGACCCCGCGTTTTTCATTCTGCGGCTGTTCGCTGCGATCGACCTGGGGATCGCCCAGCGCGTGGGTCAGGAACAGGTCGTTGCGCATGCAGAATTTGTAATAGTTCTCCAGGTTTTCACCGAAGTCGCAGTGCGGATTCTTCACCGCGCTGAAGTCCGCTTTGCGATGTAGGCCGGAAATGATGTAGGGGGCCAGGATATCGTGGCTGCGACCCAGTTGGCCCCAGGTGAGCAGGTTCCACAGCTCGCTGTTGCGGCGTTTTTTCTTCAGATCATCCGCCGAACGCGGCAGCATCCAGGAAATACTGGTGCGGACCCCGCTTTCGGGGTCGGTGAAGGTCATCTCGTCGCGATATTTTGGGCTGTTCTGCAGGTCGTAGATGCGTGCGGCCTCGTGGATCATGTCCTTGAAAGCGGGGTGAGTGGTGACGTCATGGACCCTTTTCCCATCGATCCAAACCTCGCGACCGTCCTTCAGGCTTTCGACGTAGCGCGCGCCGGTCATGGCGCCCAGGGCAATGCCGTCGCTCGGGGTATGGACGTCGATGGTGGCCGGTTTTGGTGATGTTGCAGTTGGCATAGCCGTCAGCTCCCAAATTAGACTATGTCAAATTAGATTCTGGAAAGTCGAATCGGGACTTGATCTGGATCAAGTCTGCCGTTTTCCCCGGGGAACTGTCATCGGGTTGTCACAATTTGATCTGGTTGGCGGCTTGGGTTAGTCAGGATGCAAGCGGCGCGTTTGTCGTCGCAACGAAATCAACCGGCCGATGACCGGATCTTGAGGGCGCGGAGACCATGCCGTTCACGTTGAATTTGGCCGTGCGCAGCCTGCGCGCGATGCGGCCGCTCTATTTGCCACTGATCCTGCTGGCGACGGCCATCGCCGGGGTGGTCTATCTCGAACCTCTCGCCGCGCATCTGGGCCTATCCGAGACATCGCACACCGCGTTCGATCGCGCCCTCGATATTGCGCTGTGGCTGACGACCGCGCTGGTGATCAGCCGGGTGATCCGGGTGTTCATCTGGGACGGGCTGTTCGTGCATACGATGGGCCGCGTGCCGCCGCGCCTGATCGTCCAATTGGGTGGCATCCTCATTTTCCTGCTGGCGTTGTCCGGCATCATCGGCGTGGTGTTCGACCAATCGGTCGTGGGCATCTGGGCGACGTCCAGCGCCGTCGGCGTCGTCATCGGCTTTGCGGTGTAGAACCTCATCCTCGATACCGCGTCGGGCATCGCGCTCAACATCGAACGGCCGTTCAAGCCGGGCGACTGGATCAACGTCCACACCCGCTTCGGCGAATATATCGGCCGCGTCATCGAGACGAACTGGCGCACGACCCGGCTGTGGACCACGGGACGCAACGTCATCACGATCCCCAACAGCTTCATGACGACGACCCTGGTCACCAATTATTCGATGCCCGGCAGCATCAGCCGGTTTGAGTTGGATTTCACCCTCGACTTCTCGGTCGATACCCAACGCGGGCTGCGCATCCTGAACGCGGCGCTGCTGGGCGCCATCGGCGATCGCGGTCCCTTGGCTGACCCGGAACCGAAGGTGCGCATCAGCGAGGTCGGCGACCACGGCATCACCTACAAGGCGCGCTACTACATCGATCCGATCATGACCTCGCCCAGCAAGGCGCGCCATACCGTGATCGCCAGCGTGATGGCGCATGTCGGCCGCGCGGGCCTGACGCTCGCCTATCCCAAGAGCGACGTGTTCGTCGCGCGTATGCCGTGGCGTCAGCAGACCTGGACCTCGCCCAAGGATCAGGCCCGCCAGCTCGGCAAATTGTCGCTGTTCGCGGCGTTGGGTCCGGACGAATTGGCGTTCCTGGTGTCGCGCATGCAGGTCGATTCGTACAAAAAGGACGATCCGGTCGTCCAACAGGATGCCGAAGGCGATTCGATGTACATCCTTGCCGAAGGCCTGCTCGAGGTCTGGGTGCGCAACGACGCCGGCAACAAGGTGAAGGTCGCCGATTTGGCGCCCGGCACATTCTTCGGCGAAAAGTCGCTGCTCACCGGCGAGAAGCGTTCGGCGACCATCGTCTGCGCCACCGATTCCATCGTGTGCGAGATCACCAAGGAAGCCATCATCGAATTGTTCGCGCGCGATCCCGAGATCCCCGAACTGCTCAGCCGCGCGGTGGCGATTCGCGAAGTGCAGAACCGCGACGTTCTGGGTAGAATGGAACGCGACGAGCGCGGCCGGGAACTCGAGCGGGAAACGGATCGTTTCCTGACCCGCATCCGGACTTTCTTCGGGCTGTCGCGCAGCAGCAAAAACGTGGCCTAGCTCTCCATAGTTTCAGGTGAGGCCAAAGGAAGCAGATGCGTCTCCTTTTCCTCATTCCCTCGCAGTTTCGATCGTGGGAGCAAGAACCGCTCAACCACGAACTGCGCTTGCCGATCCTGGCCAGCGGCCTCGTTCGCGATTATCGCGACTTTGACTACAAAGCGCGCGCCACGGCGCTGGGCCGCGCCGCGATGCTGGATGAATTGCAGGTTCTCGTGCGGTCCTTCGCGCCCGACGTGATCGTCTACGTGAATACCTTGCGCGACTGGCGTCTGAGCCCGGACGAACTGCAGAGCCTGCGGCATGGCTCGTCCAAAATCCTAGGTATGCTGGCGGACAGCCACGACCGTCCGACCGATCAGGAAGGCGATTTCTTTCGCGCCCTCGATGGCCTGATCATCGGCGATTCGCTCTATGCCTATACGCGCTACCGACTGCTGGCCGAGCAGCATTATGCGGGCAAGAGCGTCATATTCCTGCCCGGTCATCAGGTCATGGCCGATCACTTCCATCCGGGCGAGGGCACCAAACGCAATGATGTGAGCCATATCGGCACGGTCTATGGCGGGCGCAAAGCCTTCATCGAGGGGTTGGCTGCGGCGCTTCCGCCGCATCGCAAGGTTGCCGCCTTCGGTGGCCTGTTCGATCGCGCCGAGATTCGCCGCATCGACAATCTCGTGCTCTACGATTATGCGGCGAGCGGGAGTTTCGTGGCCCTCGATGACTATGCCCGCATCATGCGCGATTCGCGCTGCTGCCTCTCGTTGCAGACCGATCCCGGCTCGTCGCGCATTCGCGGCAAGACCTTCGAGATTTTGGCGTCGCGCGCCCTATGCATCGTCGAAGACGCCAAACAATATCGATTGATCTTGCCCTCCGAAGGGTTCGTCGCCGTCGATTCGCCCGAAGATGCCGCCGGCAAGATCGCCCTCCTGCTCGACGACGGGCGCGAATTGGAACGCCGTACCGCCATCGGTTATGAATGGTTCCGCGACAGCTTCGATATCGCGGCATTCTGGGCCGAGGGCTTCGCCGCTTTGACGGGCGGGGGATCGCCCGAGATTCGCGAGGCCAACGCGCGGCGTGCCTTCGAGGACCTTAAACGCGACCTATTTGCTCATTATGGCGGCCCCCCTAGCGAAGACAGCCTGATGAAACTAATATTCAACTGAACAGAAGGCTGGGACGATTATCATGCCGTCATTCGACATCGTATCGCGCACCGAGATGACCGAAGTGGACAACGCCCTTCAGGGCGCGGCGCGCGAAATCGGCACGCGTTATGATTTCAAGGGCAGCACCTGCACGATCGAACGCGCGGAGCAGGTCCTGACCATCAAGGCCGACGACGAAGGCAAATTGAAGCAGGTGCAGGAATTGCTGCGCGGCCATATGGCCAAGCGTAAGGTCGACGGCAAGTCGCTCGATTTCGGCAAGGTCGAAAAAGCGACCGGTCAAAGCGTGCGTCAGACCGTGACCGTGAAGCAGGGTGTCGAGCGCGAGAACGCGCAGAGGATCGTCAAGGCGGTCAAGGAAGCCAAGTTGAAAGTCCAGGTGTCCATCCAGGGCGACGAGGTCCGCGTGACGGGCAAGAAGCGCGACGATCTGCAAGAAGCGATCGCGATGATCCGGGGGATGGGAATCGACCAGCCCCTACAGTATGTAAACTTCAGAGACTAGACCCATCTTTAATTAGGAGAATCCCATGGCCAATCGTGAGCAGAAGGGTAACAAGGAAAAGAAGAAGCCGAAGAAGCCGAAGGAATCGAAGTCGCCTGCTGCACTTCGCCAACCCAAATAATTCCGGCTCTACCGAATCAAAACGCCCGTGACGGTTTCCGTCGCGGGCGTTTTCATTTAGGCACCAAACTTATGCATGCGTGTGGCGCGAGCCGCCTTCGATGAACATCACGGTCCCGGTGATGTAGGGATTGACCATCACCATCATGATCGCATGCGCGATATGTTCGGGTTGGCCCATCATGCGTGCGGGCAGGGTGGCCGCGACCTTCTCATACAGCGCCTTGCGCGCATCCAGCGCCAATTGATCCCACAGCGGCGTGTCGACCGCGCCGGGGCAGATCGTGTTCACGCGCGCCGGCGCGAAATCGAGCGCCAGGCTGCCGGTCAATCCTTCGACCGCGGCATTCACCGCCGCGACGAGGGCCGCGCCCGACGCCGCCTTCTGGCTCAGCAGGCCAGACACGAAGGTAAGCGATCCATCGGGTGCTAGCTTCACCGCGCGGGCGATGCGGAAATACGCCCAGAATTTGCCGTCCATGGCGGCCATGGCCTTATCCATGGGAATATCGCCGAGCTTGCCGCGCCCACCCGCACCGGCACTCGCCACCACATGATCCCAATTGGGCTCGGCTTTGAAAAAGGCCTCGACCTGCGCGTCGCTGGTGGCGTCGAGCGTCTTGGCGACAACGCCCTTGGGCAGGCTTTTCAGCGCATCGTTCAAACGGTTCTGGTCGCGCCCCACGATGGTGACGTTGGCGCCGGCTTCGGCCGTCATCAATGCGGTGCCGAGGCCGATGCCCGATGAGCCGCCGACGATCAGGACCTTCTTGTTCTTGAGTGACAACATTGTTGAGCCTCCCATTTGTGCCTGTAGAGCAATTATATTAGAATGTTAGAAAATAACGGTTCCGCGGATTGAAAGTACCGGGCTTTCGTCCCCCCGCATAGCCTCCAAGAAACTCCATATATCCCGCAACTGTTAAATCGGGGGCTCGCGCGCGTCGCAGCACCCGATCACCAAGGATTATTGCCATGAAATTCGAAGCTTCACCTTTTGTTTGGGGCATTATCGCGGCCGTCGTCGTGCTGCCGCTCGTCTCGTTCTCCGCCGGCTGGATCGTTACGACCGGTTATGCCGAGGAAAAGGCCGATCAGCGCGCGACCAAGGCGGTCAACGACCGCTTGGCCACCATCTGCGTCGCTCAGTTCCCGAAGGGCGATGAAGGCACAGCGCATCTGGCCGGTCTGAAGGCCGCCAATTACGGTGACAAGGGCTCGTTCGTATCCAAGGGCGGCTGGGCGACCATGCCGGGTGGCGAAGCGCCGAAGGATGCGGTCGCCAAGGAATGCGCCGAGCGCCTGCTCGCGTCGGCTAAATAGCCAAGGCTAAATAGGCTGCGCTAACAGCACTTTAGCGCTAGCGGAATGGCGCGGACGTCGGGGGGCGTCCGCGCCATTCTTGCTATTTTAAGGAATTGCGCCTATATCGGGGCACACGTAGCGCAATGCTTGCTTAGATCGGCCGCCAGCGGCCTCGAACTTCCCTGACATTGTGAACGTAATCACACGGCTCTGCGCCGCAGTTTTTGCTGCGCGTGCGGCGCCGAGCAGTCTGGCATGAGGCCGGACCGTGTTTTTATGAAAGCGAACTATTACATGACAGATTTTGCGGGGCTGAAATTGGTTCAGCCCCTGTTGCGCGCGCTCTCCGACGAGGGATACGCAACGCCGACCCCGATTCAGGGTAAGGCTATCCCCGTCCTGATCGAGGGCCGCGACCTGATCGGCATCGCCCAGACCGGCACCGGCAAGACGGCAGCCTTCGCGCTGCCGATGCTGCAGCGCCTGTCGGCCTCGGCCTATCGCCCGCAGCCCAAATCGACCCGTGCGCTCATTTTGGCGCCGACCCGCGAACTGGCGGCCCAGATCGCCGAATCGTTCAAGGTTTACGGCAAGCATCTGAATCTCCGCTGCGAAGTGGTTTTCGGCGGCGTTCCGATCCATCGCCAGATCAAGGCTCTGACGCCGGGCGTCGACATCCTGGTGGCGACACCGGGCCGCCTGGTCGACTTGTGGCGCCAGAAATGCGTCCGCCTCGACAATGTCGAGATCTTCGTCCTCGACGAAGCCGACCGCATGCTCGACATGGGGTTCATTCCCGATGTGAAGCGGATTGCCGCGATGCTGCCGAAACAGCGCCAGACGATGTTGTTCTCGGCAACCATGCCGCAGACCATCCAGCAGCTGTCGGGCTTCCTGCTCGTCAATCCGGCCAGCGTGGAAGTCACCCCGGCCGCAACGACGGCCGAGAAGGTCGAACAGCGGGTGCTGTTCGTTCAAAAGGCGAATAAGCGCGCCGCCCTCGCCGGGCTACTGCGCGACGATGCGATCGACAAGGTTCTCGTCTTCACCCGCACCAAACACGGCGCCAACAAGGTCGTGAAGCAGTTGGAAGACGACGGCATTCGCGCCAATGCGATCCACGGCAACAAATCGCAAAGCGCGCGCGAGAAGGCCCTGCAGGAGTTCCGCAGCGGCCGTACCCCGGTGCTGGTGGCGACCGATATCGCATCGCGCGGCATCGACGTCGATGGCGTCACGCATGTGATCAATTTCGAATTGCCGAACGAACCCGAAAGCTACGTGCACCGCATCGGTCGCACGGCGCGTGCGGGTGCGACGGGCATTGCGATTTCACTGGTCGATGCGGAAGAACGCAGCTTCCTGCGCGACATCGAAAAGACCATCCGCCAGCCGCTGGTGGTGCAGAACCACAATTATGGCTCAGCCCCAGGCGCTGCCGTACGCCAGCCCGCGAATGAAGATCGTCCGCATCGCAATGGCGGCGGCAATCATCGCGGTGGCAACAATGGCGGCCGTAACGGCGGCCAGAACGGCAATCGCAATGGCGTGCAAGATTACGGCCAGGGCAAGATCCGCGACGCGCAGCCCGCGAACCAAGATCGCAATCAAGGTGGCGCGCAGACCGACGGCGAGAAATTGCCGGCGCGTCTCATGAACGGGGCCGCACGTACCGACGAAGCACAGCGTCCGCGTCGTCGCCGTCGCCGCAATCGTAGCGGCGGGGCGAACCACGCGGCGGTCTAAAGCTTTCGCTTAGGAATTACGGCCCGGAGAGCTAATGCTCTTTCGGGCCGTGTTCTTTCGGGCCATGTCCTTCGGTTTTCGCGATGACGTAATCCATCATGGCGAAGAAGAAGCCGGACGCGACGAACGTCCCATGGACGATGATTAGCCAGAACAGCGCTTCTTTGTCGGTGTTGTGGATGTCCATGAAGGATTTCAGCAGATGGATAGCGCTGATCGCGACGATCGATGCGATCAGTTTCAATTTCAGGCCGCTGAAATCGACCTTGCCCATCCATTCGGGCTTGTCCTCGTGATCGCCGACATCGATCTTCGAGACGAAGTTTTCATAACCCGAGAAGATCACCATCAGCAGCAGGTTACCCGCGAGCGATAGATCGATCAGCGTCAGAACCGCGAGGATGACGTCGGATTCCTGCAGAGCGAGGAGGTTGGGGAAGACGTGGAACAGTTCCTGCACAAACTTGATCAGCAGCATGAACAGTGCGGCGACGAGGCCGAGGTAGAACGGCGCCATCAGCCAGCGGCTGGCGAAGATCAGTTTCTCTATGGAATGTTCAATCGACTTCATTTTATCCCCCTAGGTGCACAATCCCCCTGGCACCTTTTGTCGGGCGCCACCTTGCCATCTATGGGGTCGGCTGGGCAATCTCGTTCCACCGGATAGGATCGTGATGCGCTGGATTCTCAACCAAAGCTATATCCTGATGATTGCGACGTCCGTGTCATGGGCAAGCAATTCGGTTATCGGGCGTGCGGTCCACGACGTGGTTCCGCCCATTGGGCTGGCCTTCTGGCGCTGGGCCGCGACCTTGCCGTTTTTCCTCATATTCGCTTGGCCTTATCTGCGGCGCGATTGGCCGGTGCTGCTCGCCAATTGGCGGTGGATGGTGTTCCTGGCGACCCTCGGCATCGCCATGTACAACACGATCATCTATTTCGGCCTCGACCATACGACGGCGATTAACATGGTGCTGATCAATGCCATGCGCCCGGCTGTCATCGTCTCGTTATCGTTCCTCATCTATCGTGTGACTGTCGGGCGGGTTCAGACGCTCGGGCTGTTTTGCGGCTTTGTCGGCACCTTGGTGATCCTGGCGCGCGGCGATTGGGCCGTCCTGCTCGGCGTCCAATTCAATATCGGCGATCTGTGGATCTGCTGCGCGACGTTCATCTGGGCCGTCTATACGGTCTTCTTGCCCAAGCGGCCGACGCAGCTCCATCCGGCAAGCTTCATGGCCTATTCGGTGTTGATCGGCCTCGCGCTGATGTTGCCGTTCTACATCTGGGAAACCGTAACCGTGGAGGCTGTACCGCTGCAGGCCGAAGCGATCTGGGCCATTGCCGGCCTAGCCGTCTTCGCCTCGGTCATCGGCCATATGGGTTACAACCGCATCGTCGACCTGATGGGCGCCAATGTGGCGGGTGTGACGTCCTATCTTGTGATGGCTTTTGGCGTTCTAATGGCCATCGTGTTCCTGGGCGAGGAATTCCATACCTTCCACGCGGCCGGACTTGCCTTGCTGGTCGTCGGCTCGTATCTCGCCACTCGCAAGGAGGTTCCGAAACCATGAGCAGGCTGTTCTCTCCCATCGCGCTCGGCGGCGTTGCGATCCCCAACCGCATCGCGGTCTCGCCCATGTGCCAATACAGCGCCACCGACGGCACGATGACCGACTGGCACACCATGCATCTCGGCCAATTCGCCGTCAGCGGCGCCGGGCTTATTTTTGTCGAGGCAACCGGGGTGGAAGCCGCCGGTCGCATCTCGCCGGGTTGCACGGGGCTCTATTCCGATGAGAACGAAGCGGCGATGAAGCGCGTCGTGGCGTTCTGTCGCCAGCACGGCATCGCCAAGATGGGCATTCAATTGAACCATGCCGGGCGCAAGGCCTCGACGCGCGTGTCCTGGGAAAAGGGGCCCGCGCTGACGCCGGCCGATGGCGGCTGGGAAACCTCGGCCCCCTCCGCGCTTGCGTTCAATCCCAATTACACGACGCCGCAGGCGCTCGATACCGACGGGCTGGCCCGCGTGAAAGCGGCCTTCGTGCAGGCGACGCAGCGTGCCGACCGGGCGGGCTTCGATGCCATCGAAATTCACGGCGCGCATGGCTATCTAATCCATCAGTTCCTGTCGCCGCTCTCCAATCGCCGCAACGATTCCTACGGCGGCGATCTCGCGGGGCGTATGCGCTTCCCGTTGGAGGTCTTCCAGGCGATGCGTGGCGTTTGGCCGAAGGCCAAGGCGCTCGGCATCCGCGTTTCGGCCACCGACTATGTCGCGGGCGGCTGGGATCTCGAACAGACCATCGCCTTCGCCAAAGAATTAAAGACGCTGGGGTGCGATTTCATCGATGTGTCGAGCGGCGGTCTGTCGCCCGACCAGAAGATGGAAGTGGGCCCCGGCTATCAGACCCGCTTCGCCGAGGCGGTGCGGCGCGAAACCGGCCTCACCACCATGACCGTCGGCCTGATCACCGATCCGCACCAGGCCGAACACATTTTGATGAGCGGGCAGGCGGATATGGTCGCGATGGCGCGCGCCTTCCTGTATGATCCGCGCTGGCCGTGGCATGCTGCCGAGGCCTTGGGCGAGGCAGCATCCTTCCCCGTACAATATCAGCGCAGCCATCCGCGCTTTCTCACCAAGAACTGAGTATTAACGTTCATCATGGCACCACCGCCGATCCTGGTTCTGCGCGACATCCACCTCACCTTCGGCCGCACGTCGCTGCTGGAAGGTGCCGAATTTTCCGTGCTGCCCGGTGACCGGCTGTGCCTTGTCGGACGCAACGGTTCGGGCAAATCGACGTTGCTCAAAATCGCCGCCGGCCTGGTCGAGGCCGATAAGGGTGAACGTTTCGTGCAACCGGGTGCGACGTTTCGCTATCTCGCCCAGGAACCCGATCTGACCGGCTATCCCAATGCGCTGGCTTATGTCGAAGCGGGCATGATGCCGGGCGACGATCCGTACCGTGCGGCCTACCTGCTCGAACAATTGGGCCTGACGGGCGAAGAAGATCTTTCCAAGCTGTCGGGCGGCGAGGCGCGGCGTTGTGCGCTGGCGCGCGCCCTGGCGCCGTCACCGGACATCTTGCTGCTCGACGAGCCGACCAACCATCTGGACTTGCCGACCATCGAATGGCTCGAAAGCGAGTTGAAATCGATGCGCTCGGCTATGGTCTTGATCAGCCATGACCGCCGCTTTCTGGAAGACCTGTCGCGCGCGACCATTTGGTTGGCGCAGGGGCGGACCATGCGGCTCGATAAGGGTTTCGGCGCGTTCGAAGAATGGCGCGACGTCATCTTGGAGCAAGACGAGACCGAGCGGCACAAGCTCGACCGTAAGATCGCGTCTGAGACCGAATGGCTGCGCAAGGGCGTCACCGCGCGGCGCAAGCGCAACCAGGGCCGTCTGCGCGCCCTTGGCGGCTTGCGCGAACAGCGCCGCACCCAACGCGGGCCGGCGGGAACCGTCAAGATGACAGCCGCCGATCCGATGCTGTCCGGCAAGCTGGTCGTGGAATGCGAAAACATCTCCAAGTCTTACGGCGAACGCGCGATCGTGCAGGATTTTTCGACGCGTATCTTGCGCGGCGATCGCGTCGGCATCGTCGGGCCGAACGGCGCCGGCAAGACGACGCTTCTCAGCATGCTCATCGGGTCGTTGGAGCCGGACGAAGGCCGCATCCGCCGCGGCACCAATTTGGAAATGGTGACCATCGATCAGAAACGCGACGATCTCGATCCGACCGAGACCTTGCAGAGTGCATTGGTCAACGGCGCCGGCGATCAGGTCTATATCAACGGCGAGCCCAAACACGTCATGGGCTACATGAAGGATTTCCTCTTCCTGCCCGAACAGGCGCGCACGCCGGTCACCGCGCTATCGGGCGGCGAACGTGGGCGTCTGTTGCTGGCGCGTGCACTCGCCAAGTCGGCGAACCTGCTGGTGCTCGACGAGCCGACCAACGATCTCGATCTCGAAACCCTCGATCTGTTGCAAGAACTGCTCGCCGATTTTCCGGGCACGGTCCTGCTGGTCAGCCATGACCGCGATTTCCTCGACCGCGTGGCGGTCTCGACCATCGCCTATGAAGGGCGCGGGCGCTGGATCGAATATGCCGGCGGCTATAGCGACATGCTGATGCAGCGCGGCCGCGATCTGGAAACGACCTCGAACGCCGCATCCAAGGCGCCGACGACCAAGGCATCCGGGCCGGCGAAGGCATCTTCGACGGCGGCGAAAGGCAAATTGTCGTTCAAGGACAAGCACGCGCTGGAAGCTTTGCCGAAGAAAATCACGCAACTTCAGGCCGAAATCCTGCGGCTGAAAAAGGTGCTGGCCGATGGCGGTCTGTATGCGCGCGATCCCAAGGCGTTCGCCGCCGCCGCCGATGCACTGACGGCCGCCGACATGGCGCGCGCCAGCGCCGAGGACGAGTGGCTGGCGTTGGAACTGAAACGCGAAGAGGTCGAAGGGGCTTAAGACCGGCTTAGTCGGCTTTGCCTTCGGCGGCGGCTTGGCGGGCGCGCTTGGCGGCCGTCATTTTCGCCCATTGCTTCATGCCGAACTTGAAGGCGAAATAAACGATCGCGCCGACGACGATGGCCGCGATCACCTTGCCGAACACGCCATTGATGCGCCCGATAAAGGTCTCGGCGGCCTGGCCGAAGAAATAGCCGATGCTGGTGAAGGTCATCGCCCAGACGGCGGCGGCGATCGCATTCAGGATGAAATATTTGAGCGCCGAGATGCGCGACAGGCCGAGCGCCACCGGGCTGATATTGCGGATGCCGTAGACGAACCGGAACGACAAGATGAACTTGATCGGATGGGTTTCGATGAGCCGGATCACACGGGCGAATTGCGGGAAGGTCGTTGCCTTCTGCACGATCTTGAAGTTGGCGTGCCGCCGTCCGAGATAGAACCACAGCTGGTCGCCGGCAAACGTGCCGAGAAACGCGGTCAGGCACAGCGTATAGGGATTGAAATAGCCCTCGTGCGACAGGAAGCCGGCCACGATGACGACCGTCTCGCCTTCGAAGAAGGTCAGGACCAATATGGCGAGCAGGCCATAATCGGCCAGCAGTGTTTCAAATGAAGGCATACGGTCTAGACGGAGCCGATTGTTTTTCTGTTTTCCCCAGGGGGGCGTGCGGTAATCCTACCATAGCCCCGTCCGGACATATAACTTGCGCGTTTCGAAATATATAGAACAAATTGTCCTACCACTCATGGATTAAGTTGACGTGCTGAGCTATCGCCATGGATTCCATGCGGGCGGCTGGGCCGACGTGCATAAACATGTCGCCGTCGCCCTGCTGTTGGCGCATCTGCGCCAGAAATCGACCCCCTTCGTCGTGCTCGACGCCTTTGCCGGCGACGCGGTCTACGACCTGACCGGCCCGGAAGCGGTCAAAACACGTGAATTCGAAACCGGGATTGCCCAAATATGGCAAACGACCGATGCGCCCGCCGGTGTCGCCGACTATCTGTCCGCCGTGCGGGCTTGCAATAGCGCCGCTGGCCCGCTCGTCGCCTATCCAGGCTCGCCGGCCTTGGCGCGTGCGGCTTTGCGCGACGAGGACCGGCTGATCCTGAACGAACTGCATCCGACGGCGCATCGCGCTTTGGCGGCCTGGGCGGAGCGTGATTCGCGCATCGCGGTGCATAAACGCGACGCCGTTGAGCTGCTGGGCGCCGTGGTGACCCCGCAATTGCGCCGCGGCCTCGTCCTGGTCGATCCGGCCTACGAGGTGAAAACGGAATACGAAACGGTGCCCGATGCACTGGCGCGCGCCGTCAAATCCTGGCCGCAGGGCATTTACGCCCTGTGGTATCCGGTCCTCGCCGAGGCGCGCCATCGCGGTCTGTTGGCTTCCTTGCATCGTGTCCTGGCTGGCATGGAACGGGTCGAGGTCATGGTTACGGAGATCGCGCCCCCGCCGACGACGCAACGCGGCATGCGGGGGGCTGGCTTGGTTATTATCAACCAACCATGGCGATTCCATGACGAGATGTCGGTGGCCGGCGATTGGCTAACCGGGCGGCTGTGGCAGCCGCAGAACGGGCGCCACATTGCCTGCGCGCTGGCCGATTATCCCGATCTCGGGGCCTGATTCGGGTCAGCGCGCGCTGTTGAGGGCGATTTCGACCGGATGATGACCGAAGTCGGCCTTGTCGAGCGCCGCCAAGCTGTTGCGGCGGATCATACGCTGCACATCCTGCACATAGCCGGCCTTGCGGGTCGAATAGGGGCCGAGCTTTTCGGCCAGCTTGATGCCGTCCAGCGGTTCACCCTTTTCGATCATGGCGAGGCGGCGCTCGCGGAACGGCGCATAGGCGCGATGCGTGTTTAGATTGTCGGCGTAGGCGCGGACCGCTTCCAAGATATTGTCGTAGGACGCCAGGCGCGGCGCCGGCAGCTTCTTGTCCTTATCCTTGGCGGCCTTGGCGATCGCGGCGGCCTCATCGTCCGACACGGCATATTGGCCGAACAGCGAATTGATCGATTGCGCCGGGTTCGACGTGCCCCAGCCGCTTTCGACCGCGGCCTGGGCGAGCGCCAAGGACGGCGGAATCTCGCCGATCTTCTGCAACAACGCCGCCGCCTGCGGCTCGCTGCGGTGGCGTTCGGCGACCTTGGCGACCCAGTCCTGCACGGGTTGCGCGACGTCGAGACCCGAATGTTCGCAGGCATCGATGGCGACGAGACGGCGGCGCACTTCGCGCAGCTCTTCGTTCACTTGCAGCACCGCCGGCAGCATCGCGGATAGGAACAGGCGCTTGCGTGTGTTCAGCTCGTCGACGCTCACCAGGTTCGACGGCATCTTGGCGAGATAGACGCGCGGCACCGCCTGTTGGACGTCGCGCACGGCGTCGTAGTCGTAGCCGATCGCGTCGAAATGGCGCAGCACCGCGCTCGAATCCTCCAGCGCCAGGAACTGGCTACTGGCGATCGAGCGGCGGCCCGGCGTGGCCGATTGCCAACGCGCCCCGGATGCCTTGGCGAGGCCCTGGCAGGAGAGATCGGGCAGGTTGGACAGGATTTCCGCTTGGTAGTCGTGGCCGTCGGAGCAGGCCGCCATGATGGGAAGAGAGAGCGCGAAGAGCATAGCTCGAGTGAGCATCGTGCGACGGTGCATGTCGGGCAGGTCTCCTCTCGTTGCGTCGAGGCAATGGTGCCTCGCCCCTGAAAGTTGCGATGTCGCAAATCGGTCTCTCGACGCGATTCGCCGTCACGCAGGTTCAGTAATAGAGGGGGAGACTGTGGTCGGGGTGGGACCATCCTGGGGCAATTTTGTGGCCTGAGTGGCCGCCCCTGTGGATAAAAAACCTTGATAAAACAGTTAGTTAGTCGGGAGTACCACGACCATGGCCAACCCGCCGCCGTCGCGATTGCGCGCGACGATGGTGCCGCCCATCGCTTCTACGTTTCGGCGCACGATCCACAGACCGATTCCGAAATGCGAGGCCGTTTGCTTCGGGGCGTTGGCGCTGCCGGGGGCTTGCGCCGGACCGTTTTGGCGAATCGAAACGTAGCGCTGGAAGATGCGTTCGAGATCGTGATCTTTGACGCCGGGGCCGCGATCTTCGATGGCTAGGCGCGCCGCGCGGCCGGGCAGGCGTTGCAGCGATACCTCGATCTCGCTGCCGACGGGCGCGAAGCCGCTCGCATTGTCGAGCAGGTTCTCGATGACGGTTTCCAGCAGTTCCTGCCCGCCGAGCACGGCGAGACCCGATTCGATCTGTTCGGCGATCTGGATATTGCGTTCGGCGAGCGACAGCCGGTACGACGCCGACATGCGGCTCGTCAGGCGCGACAGATCGATGCGATTGCGCGGCGGATCGACGAGCTCGGCATTGGTTTCGTCCATGCGGCGTGCGGCCGACACTAATGCGTCGAGCCGGTCGACGGAGCGGCCGATGAGATCGAGCGCGCGGGCTGCCCGCGGCTCATCCGGCGGCATGGCCTTACGCAGGGGTTCGATCGATTGCGAGATCACCGCGAGCGGCGCCTTGAGGGCATGCGCGTTTTCTTCGGCCGCCTGACGGATGCGGCCCGACGAGGACCGCAGCGCATGCACCATATGATCGAATTCGCTGGCCACGCTTTGTAGTTCGGGGATCGCATTGCGGTCCTCAAAGGTGCCCGGTGCATCGACGCCGGTGCGGATCTCGCGCGCCAGCGCACGGAACAGCCTGAGGCTGCCCCAGATGCCGCCGAACAAGGACGCGATGACGACCGCCATCAGCGCATAGATCACGAGGGCGGCCGCCAGCGGCGGCGATTTCCAGAAGGGTTCGTTGAGCGCGAAAATCGGGAAATTTTCTTTGCGATGCGCGGTCAACACGACCCAGCATCCGGTCGGCACGTTGATCGGCGTGATCGAGGTCAGGACCTCGTCCTCACCGTTGGGATTGGTGTAACGGGTCGCCGCCTGATTATCCAATTGGCAGCTTTCGTCGAGCCGCTCGAACACCCCGAGGCGCGTCAATTCAGTGCGTTCGGTTTCCAGATATTCGTTGTTCACGGTCGGCGCGGCCGAAACCAGGAAGAAGCTGCCGGTCTTTTCCGCTGCGGGGCGGAACAGGATTCGCACATTGATGCCGCGGCCGGCGAAGCGCGCCAGGCTTTCGCTCAGCGCAGCCGGATTCTTGATGGCGTCGCCGCGCAGGATCAGCGGGCGCACGCCCTCGGCGATCAGGCGGCCCTGATCGCGCACGCTGCCGATCAGGATCTGGCTGCGTTCTTGGTCGGCATTACGAAACGGCACGAACAACAGAACGGGCAGGGTCAGAAAAATGACCAACAGCAGCCCGAACTTGAACCCGAATGAATGCCAGACTTGTGCTATCCGGGCGAACTTACCCGGTGGTGGCGAGGGCATCGTCCTTCCACCTGTAACCGAATCCCGGATAGTTCTCGATGGCGTCGAACTGGTCGTCGATATCGCGGAACTTCTTGCGGACTCGTTTGATGAAAGTACGGACATTGGTGCGGTACCCGTCCTCGCCATAGCCGGCGACGAACCCTTCGCCATGCACGAGGTCGTACAGATCGCGATAACGCACGTCCTCGCCGGCATGGGTTGCGAGATAATGGACCATGCGGAATTCGGTCAGGCTGAGGGGGATCGAGGTGTTCTGCCAGAAGGCCCGGCTGGTCTTCAGGTTGAGATCCAGGCGGCCGAGCTTGAGGACCGGCGGCTCGCTGTCGCTGGTCGTGCTGTCGACGGCTTCGGGCAGTTGCGAGCCCTTGATGCCGCCGAGGATCAGTTCGACGCGACGCAACAGGATCGAGAAGCTGCGCGATTTTTCGACGAAGTCGACGGCGCCGCTCGACAAGGCGGCTTCTTCGTAGATCTGGTCGCTGAGCACGGTCAGGAAGATGACCGGGACTTCGTTTCCGGTCTCGCGGAGCTGACGCAGGACTTCGATCCCGTTCAGGCCCGGCATCTTCCAATCGAGGAGGACAAGATCCAACGGTTCGCTGCTGGCGCAATATTCCAGGGCCGATGCGCCGTCGGGAAACGTGACGACGCCGAATCCGGCATCCAGCAGATTGGTCTCGAGCGACTCGCGAAACAGGTCGTCGTCGTCGACGATGGCGACTTTCGTATCGGTCATAGATCTCTCAGCGTGTTGTAACTCGGTTGGTTGATTGGATGGCGCCCAAGCATTGGGATGCAGTTTCGTCATTGGTCCCCGCTTCGGTTGGTTTCGCATCGTACTTCAGCGCCCGCAGCGTGTTGGTGCCGAGGTCCATATAGAAGAAGACATCGAGCGCGCAGGACTGGGCCGTATAGCGCCAGATCGTCGCCGGGGCGGCGTTCTGGGTCGTCGTCGGCGGGCCCAAGATGTCGCGCACGTCGCCTTGGTTCTTGCCGATCAGGGATTTCGGATCGATGCGCCGCACCGGCGAAGACGGCTTCACGCCGGGCCGCAGATCGGGCGCCGTTGCCGACACAGGCGACGCATTCGCCTGAACCGGACGTTCGACGGGCGCCGGAGTGTGGTCGGTTGTCTGCGGGAAGAGGGCGGCATTCATGCTTTCACACCCGCTCAACGCCACGACCGCGACCGTTGCCACGGTCAGGTTGGGAAATCTGGTCCGCATACTGGTCCCACGTTGCGCGCGGCTCCGCCGCCCCAAACATTATTATGCAATGCGAAATGGAAAATGACTGTCCCCTCATTCGCCCCATGGTTCCACCCTTAACCCCGCATATTGCCGGAAGAACCGGCGATTTCTGCGGTATGGGGCGATCCTAGGGAATCTGTGACCAATTTGGGGCGGCAAAATTGTGTCAAATAGGGACTACTAATGTCCCACGCCTATCCCTTGCGGAAGAGACCCACGATCTCAATGTGGGCGGACCATTTGAATTGGTCGATGGGGCTGACCTTCTGCAATTGATAGCCGCCGGCGATAAGCAGGGCGGCATCGCGGGCGAAACTGGCCGAATCGCAACTCACCGAAACGACGTTGGGCACCTTGCTCGCGGCGAGCATGCGGGCCTGAGCATCCGCGCCGGCGCGCGGCGGATCGAACACGACGCCGTCGAAGCGGTCGAGTTCGCTGGTATGCAGCGGACGCACGAAGAGATCGCGAGCGGTCGCCTTGAGGGTATGAAGCTTGGCCTCGTGGACGGCGCGGTTCAGCGCCGCGATGGCGGCTGCGTCCGAATCGAAGGCTTCGAGCGTGGCGTCGTCGCACAGCCGGAGCGCGAAGGGGCCGAGACCCGAGAACAGATCAGCGATCCGCCTGCCTGGTTTGGCGGCGGTGGTTTCGATGAGATGCGCATGGACGAGATCGGCGAGGGTCTGTTCGCCGGCTGCGGTCGCCTGTAGAAACGATCCCGGCGCCAGGATGACCGAGCCCGGTCCCATCCGCACCCGCGGCGGTTTGCGGGTGGTGATGGTTTCGTCACCGACCGTGATGCGCGCTAGATTAAGATGATCGGCGGCTTCGGCGAGGGCTTGGCGTCCCTGCATGTCGGGCGCGCTGGCGTCGGTGATGTGCACATCGATCCCGCTATCGGTCAGCGTCAGCTGGGCGTCGAGGCGTTTGGCCTCGGTAAGGCACAGGGCGAGGGTGCGTACGATGTCGGGTGCCTGCGCCATCTCCGGTGTCAGGATGGGGCAGGCGTCGAGCGCGATGATCTGATGACTGCGCTGCGTGCTGTAGCCGACGATCCATGAACCGGCGGCGAATCGCGCATGGAACGTGGCGCGGCGGCGGCCGGTCCCGTGCGCATCGATCAGTGGGTCGACGGGCACGTCGATATCGCGATTACGCAGCGCGATTTCGACGATGCCGCGTTTCCAGGCCGTATAGGCGCTGTCCTCCATATGTTGCGACGTGCAGCCGCCGCAGACGTTGAAGTGCTGGCAGAACGGCTGGGTGCGATCCGGAGCGGGTGTCATGACCTCGATCAAGGTGGCGCGTTCACCGGCGACTGCGGCGCGCACGGTCTCGCCCGCCAAGGTATTGGGCACATAGACGGGGCCACGCTCGGTCCGCGCGACACCGTCGCCGCGATGACCGATATGGTCGATGGTCAGAACAGTTTCGCGTGGCGGCGGAGCGGCCTTGGCAGGCCCGCGCCGCCGTCCTGACGGACGGCTCACGGCGATACCTCATGAAAGCGGGCCCCTTCCTTAACATGTCGCGCCCCCATGGTCGAATACTTGGGTCGAACGCGGGCCTCGATTGCTACCTTGGGCGGGATCGGCAAGAATGCCGCGCCCTCACAAGTCAGTTTCAAATCATGCCTAATTTCCGCCCAGTGCTGTTCGTCGTCGGCGTGATGCTGGTCGCGATCGCGATCGCCATGCTGATCCCCGCCATGGCCAGCCAGGCCGACGTCCAGGGACTGCGGTTTCCGTTCCTCGTGGCGGCTGCGGCGACGGCTTTTGTCGGCGGCAGCGCGCTGATCGTCGGCTGGGAACGGCGCGGCAGCATCAATGTGCGCGAAGGCTTTCTGGCCACGGCTATCTCATGGACCCTGGCGGCCGTCGCGGCCGCCTTGCCGCTATATATGAGCGGCCAGACCGATTTCACCGACGCCATGTTCGAAGCCATGTCCGGCCTGACCACGACGGGCTCCAGCATCTTTCCGAGCGTCGAGAATCTGCCTGCCGGAATCCTGATCTGGCGCTCGATCATCAGCTGGATCGGCGGGATCGGGATCATCGCGGTGGCGATCATGATCATGCCGTTCCTGCGGGTCGGCGGCATGCAGCTCTTTCGCGCCGAATCGTCTGAGCGCGCGCAAAAGGTAACGGCCCGACCGCTGCAGCTCTCGCTCTATCTATTCTGGGTCTATTTCGTCCTGACCGTGGTGTGCGGCTTCGTGTTCTGGGGCCTCGGCATGACGCCCTTCGATGCGATCAACCATGCGATGGGTGTGGTGGCGACGGGGGGGTATGCGACTCATGATGCCAGCTTCGGCTATTTCCAGGGCAACACCATCAAGTGGGTCGCCGTCTTCTTCATGATCTTGGGATCGCTGCCCTTCGTGCTGTACGTGAAGGCGCTGCGCGGCGATGTCGGTAGTTTCGCGCGCGACCATCAGGTGCGGGCCTATCTTCTCATCTTGACGGTTTCGACCCTGCTGGTGGCGGCTTGGCTGTGGAACGGCAATATGCCGTTGGCGGATGCCCTGACCCACGCCGCCTTTAATGTGACCTCGGTGACCTCGACCGCGGGATATGCTTCGGCCGATTACATCCTCTGGGGGACGTTTCCCGCCGGCATTTTCCTGATGCTCAGCTTCTTTGGCGGCTGCACGGGTTCGACCGCCGGCGGCGTTAAGATCTTCCGCCTGCAGATTGTGTGGCAAATTGCCCATGAGCAGATGCGCAAACTGGTGCTGCCCAGCGTTTATTATGCGCGGACCTTCAATGGCGAGCCGGTATCCGACGAAGTCGTGCGCTCGGTCGTGGCTTTTATCTTTGCCTATATCGCGGCGGCCGGTCTGCTGACGATGGGGCTGACGGCGTTCGGGCTCGATCTCGTGACCGCCTTCAGCGGTGCGGCCTCGGCCATCGCCAACGTGGGGCCCGGGCTCGGGCCCATCATCGGACCCTACGGCAATTTCTCGTCCCTGCCGGACGGCGCCAAATGGCTTTTGATTGTCGGGATGCTGCTCGGACGGTTGGAGTTCTATACCATCCTCGTGATCTTCACGCGCACCTTCTGGCGCGCCTGATCGTCACTCTTCCGGTACCCACTCCCCGATACACTAGCCCCCAAAAGAGAAGAGCGGATGCCCGGGGGCATCCGCTCTGATCCGTACGAAGAATTTTCGTAGGAAGAGAAGGCTACTTCTTGGAGGCCTTCTTTTTGGTCGCCTTCTTTTTGGCGACCTTCTTCTTCGCTACTTTCTTAGCCGACTTCTTAGCCGACTTTTTGGCGGCCTTTTTAGGGGCCTTCTTCGCTGCTTTCTTCTTAGCTTTGACTGCCATGTGTTTTCTCCCGACCGAGATTGACAGGTTGATAAGCAGCCAGAATGTCTCACAGGTTTGATTCGACCACAATAGTTACATCGCTCCGCAAAACTTTTCGGACCCCTCGTCTTCGCCCGTCCGCAGGCATTTCTTCCGCCGTCGCGATGCATGCTTCGCTTCTTCTTGCGATGTGATCGAACTCTTCTTGCGATGCATTTGAAATTTTCGACATTCAAGCGGATGCAGCAAATTCGCGGGTTTATTCGCATGTGTGTTTTCGCGTTGCGATGTGATCCGTTATGAAATGCGCATGGAGAATGCAGGCGTAAGCGTCTGTGAAAGGCCGCGAAATGGCGTTCCAAAGCCCCTTCGTGACGGATTTCCCCTAGATCGATTTTTTTTGCGGCCGGACCCTCCGGACGGGTCAAAACGGCATTTTTTTGCGAATCGATTCGCGAACCGCCCTTTCGGGCGATGCCGGATGAGCACCCGAAAATTCGCATCGGAGAGGAAAATTTTGCCGGAAAAAATCTCTGCGCGCCGGAAATTTTGTCGCGCGCGCGTCGCCGATCGCGTCATCAGTCGTGTAGACGAGGTCCTGCGCGACTTCTTCAATGCGCAATCGCGGCCCCGCGCGACGTTAGTCGCGCAATCTTGGTATGACCTTCTCGGCGAAGAGACGGACCGACGCTTCGGCCTGCGCGAACGGCAGCGTATGGAAGTTCACTTGCAGCGATGCGGCTTCGATTCCGCCGACGGCCTGCTGATAGCGCACGATTTTCTCAACGATATCGTCAGGCGTTCCGATCCACAGCGCATCGCCCTTCAGCATCGATGCAATATCGCGCCGATCGGTCGCGATCATCGCCGGATGATTCGGATAATCCTTGGACGTGACCTTGAGCCAATCCGAACTCGCTTCGTGCAGGCAATGGAAATAGCCCTCCAGATGGGGGCGGGCCTCTTCGATCGCCTGCTCGCGCGATGGCGCACAATACATATGTGTGGCGAACATCACCCGGCCGCGTCCCGGATGGCCCGCTTTCGCCCAGGTCTCTCTATATATGTCGATCCACGCCTTCACCTGATCGGGCGGGCGCGGGATGGTCATAACGCCGTAGCCGTTTTCGGCGGCATAGACGAAGCTTTCCGTCGATGACGAGGTCGCAATCCAGAACGGCGGGCGTGGGTTTTGCGTCGGGCGCGGTAGGGAGGTCACGTTCTCGAAACTGAGGAACGTGCCGTTCGAACTGACGTTGGTTTCTTCCAGTAGTAGCCGGACCTGTTCGAGCCCTTCGTTGAAGCGCACGCGGCTTTCGTCGAGCGAGCGGCCGAAGGTTTTGAATTCATGCGGCAGGAAGGCGCGCGCGAACCCGCATTCGAGCCGGCCGTTCGACATCGCATCGACCATGCCGATCTCGCCGGCGATCTTGAACGGATGGTTGAAGATCGGAAGGATCGCGCCGGTGACCAGGCGCGCCGTCTTGGTGCGTTGCGCGGCGGCCGCGAGGAAGGTCAGCGGGTTGGTCGAATAGCCGCCGTAATAATGAAAATAATGTTCGACCGTGCGCACATGGGTATAGCCGATGGCATCGGCGATGGCGCAGAGGTCGAGACATTCATTCCAATAGGCCGCAGCGGATTTGTGTTCCGGACCGACGTCCGGAAAGAACTGGATGCCGAATTGCACGGGAACCTCTGATTCTTGGTTCTACTTAATGTCGTCGTGGAGCAGGCCGAGGCGCGCCATCAGGTCGCGATCGGTCATGACGAACAGGGTCGCATCCTTCGACGTGGCCTGATGCGATGCCCACAGCCCGTGCGGCACGGTGAAGACGTCGTGGCGCTCCCAATCGAAGGTGCGCTCGCCGATGGTTGAGCGGCCCGATCCTTCGGCGACGACACAGACGGCATTGGCGCTGCTGCGGCGTGGCCGGGTGGGTGTCTTCGGCAAACCATAGAGGAAGCAATCGATGACGCTCATGGCTGAGGCCCCGGTGACCGGATTGACGTAGCGTAAACTGCGCAGGCCGTCATCGGCTGCCGGTGTGCTGGCGAGTGCGGCCCGCGCACTCGCCCACGGATAACGGAAGACAGGCGAATAATCCTGCTTGGCCGTGCCGTCCGGCACCAAACCGATAGCGCCAAAGGCGGCGTCGGCGGCCATAGCGGGCAGGTCATAGACCGGGCCGTGCTCGAACGTCGCGGTATCCATGCTGCGGCGGAAGGGCGCATCAAGCCCGTCGAACCAGA
The DNA here is from genome assembly GCA_947467145.1 of Rhodospirillaceae bacterium. Taxonomy (GTDB): domain Bacteria; phylum Pseudomonadota; class Alphaproteobacteria; order Rhodospirillales; family UBA2165; genus CANIGJ01. The sequence goes on from CANIGJ010000012.1 coordinate 90,080, forward strand.
TCATGCGCTCCGATCCCTCGTGCACATGTTCGTGCCAGGTCCAGGCCGGGGTCAGGATCATGTCGCCCGGTTCCATCGGACATTTCTTGCCGTCGACCAGGGTCGTCGCCCCGCTGCCTTCCATCACGAAGCGTAGCGCATGGATCTGGTGACGGTGCGGGCGGGCCCGTTCGCCCGGCATCAGGATCTGCAGATTGGCGGTCAGGTTCGGCGTCGCCGTACCGCCGCGCCCCGTGTGGTCGTGGGCCGGGTTCTGCAGCATCAGCACCCGGCGTTCGGCCTCTTCGGTCGAAACGACGCTGGCCGTCATATCGATCAGCGTCTGCAGATCGCGCCATTTCCAATGCAAGGACGCATCAGCCGGGCGTTTGTGTGCGGCTTCGGCGGCCTGGGCTTCCCAAAGTGCCCCGACCCCGTGCTTGGCCATGGCCGTGTGGAACTCCTCAAGCGTCGGCTTGCGAGTTATCGAGATGTCGTCCATGGCGTCCTCCCTGGGCTTGCTGGCTATTTGGCTTTTTTATCGGCGGCGAGAACCTTGTTGGCGGCATCCTCGACGACTGTCCCCTTGAAGAAGTTGGGGTTCATGCCGCCGTGCAAGCGTACCGAATGGGCGAAGGTGAAATCCTCGAAGTCGGCGTCGGTCAGCACGTTGTCTTCGCGCATCGCATAGGCCTCGTTGAGCACGCCGAGCGCGTTCAGCACGTCCCAATGGCCGATATCGGACGAGAAGATCGCTTTGAACTTGGCGCCCTCATGGTGGAGGCGATCGTCGAAGGCGACGGCGGCCATTCGGTCGTCCGCCTCGCAGCCGAAGAAGAACGTCTTGGTGAACAGATCGCGGATATCCTCGCCGCGCTCGATGCGGCAGGCGGCGAAATCGTCGGGCACGGGCGAATCCTTCGGCAGCTTCGCACGCATCTCGGAGAATTCCTCGCGCACGCGCTCGGGCGTGACATGGGGGTTGGGGAATTTCTGCGACATTTCGATCAGCAATTCGACGTCGAGGCGGCGCGGGTCGAGAAACTCGGCCATGCAATGCTTATTGCGCTTTTCCCAATGCTCGAAGATCGAATTGTAAAGCGAGCAGGCCCAGCCCACGCCGCCTTCGAGGAAGGCGAAGTTGAGGGTCGGGAAGCGGCGCGACACACCGCCGAAGAACAGCGAACGGCAGAAGAACTCGCCGTGCGTGGCGAAGGTGCCGATATGGTTGAAGGTGTAATTGACGCGCGATGCATGCCGGTCCGAGCCGCTGGAGCCACCATGGCAGGCGACCGAAATGCCCAGCTCGGCGCAGCGCTTCCAGAACGGGTCGTAATCGTATTCGCCGTCCAGCGCCAAGGGGATGATGCGGCGCGGCTCTTCCTTACTGGGCTGGCGCGTCACGCTGCCGTTGATGGTGATGGTCTTGAGGCCGAGCGTATTGACGCAGAATTCCAGCTCGTCGATGGCTTCTTGCGGCGTCTCGATGGGGATGATCGCCGACGGCGTCATCGTATCCTTGTGCGAGCCGTACATATCCGCGCTCATCATATTAAGCGCGCGGCAGAAGGCGCGGCGGCGATCGTCGTCGCGGATGTTGAGCATCTGCAGGCCCATCGTCGTATAGATGATGGCGAAGTCGATGCCGGCATGTTGATGCTGCTGCTTGCGAAAATCGGGCAGCATGGCCATGGCGTGATCGATGCTGTTGGGGCCGGAGGGGCCGAGATACCAGCCGCCCGGCGGCGTCTGCAGCACGGTGGGTGCGCCGATCTGCGATTCCCATTTCTTGACCTCTTCCGCGCCCGCCACCTGTTTCAGGAAGTCGGGCAAAGCGAGGCGCAGTTCGACCGCGTGGCCGTCGGAATCGATGATGGGATGATTGAGCTTGGAGCGCACGTCGATGCCGCGCGCATCACGGTGGTTATGGCTATGGTCCATGATAGCCTCTCCTGTCATTTATTTAGTTGTTACCGTGACTATAGGGACGGGGTTTCCGGGCGGTCAAGAAACCCGCCGGAGAGGGCGAAAAAACCACGGAATGCGCGGTGTTTGCCCGCCCTCGCGGACGGTCCTATAACCGAGTTAAGAGCCGACATATAAGTGAAGGGAACGGGTATGGACGATCACGCTGGAGTGTCCTGGCCATCCGATGAGCTGACGCACATCCCTTACAAGCTTTATACGGATGCCGAGCAATACGCGCTCGAGAACGAACGCATCTTCAAGGGTCCGGTCTGGCATTATCTCTGCCTCGCCAACGAAGTGCCCGAGCCCGGTAGCTTTTTCGCATCCGGCATCGGCGAGACGCCGATCATCGTGACGCGCGATGAGACCGGTATGATCAACGCCATGGTCAATCGCTGCGCGCATCGCGGCGCACTGTTGTGCATGGAGCGGCGCGGCAAGGCGAAGCTCTTGTCCTGCGTCTATCATAATTGGAGCTACGATCTGAAAGGCAACCTGCGCGCCGTCGCCTTCAAGAACGGCGTGAAGGGCCTGGGCGGCATGTCGCCCGAGTTCGAGATGGAGAAGAACGGCCTGCGCAAATTGCGCGTCACCGAATTCTCCGGCCTTGTGTTCGGCACGTTCTCCGACGCCACGCCGCCGATCGAAGACTATTTCGGCCCCGAGATCTGCCGCTGCATCAAGCGCGTGTTGGGCCGTCCGCTGAAGGTGATCGGGCGTAACACCCAGGTGCTGCACAGCAACTGGAAGATCTATATGGAGAACGTGAAGGACAGCTATCACGCTTCCATCCTGCATCTGTTCTTCACCACCTTCCGCATCAATCGCCTGTCTACCAAGGGCGGCATCATCATGTCGCCGGAAGGCGGCCATCACGTGTCCTACAACATGATGGATACGACCGTCGACAATGCCGACTACAAGGACCAGAAGCTGCGTGCCGATAAGGAAGGCGGCCTACAACTGGCCGATCCGACCTTGATCGAAGGCGTCGATGAAAACGGCGACGGAATCACCTTGCAGATCCTGGGTGCGTTCCCGACCTTTATCGTCCAGCAGATACAAAACGCCATCGCGGTGCGTCAGGTGCTGCCCAAGGGCGTCGATCAGTGCGAACTGGTCTGGACCTATCTCGGCTACGAAAGCGACGACGAAGAAATGACTGCGCGCCGCATCAAGCAGGGCAATCTGGTCGGGCCCGCCGGCTATATCTCGCTCGAGGATGGCGCTGTCGTCGCCTTCGTGCAGCGCGCGATCCAAGGCGTGGACGAGGATAGCGAAGTCGTCATGATGGGCGGCACGAATGTTGAATCGCAGCCGTATCGTACGACCGAAACCTCCATCCGCGGCTTTTGGCAGAAATACCGCTCGTTGATGGAAGGGGCGTTGTGGCCCAGCAACGGGCCCAAGCAAGCAGCCGAATAAAGAAGAAACGGGGGGATTTCGTGGATATTCGTATCAGGCTCGGGGTCGAAGACCTCATCGGCGCCTATTCGGCAGCCATCGACGAGGACCGGTTGGAAGACTGGCCGAACTTCTTTATCGATGCCGGCCGCTACACCATCATGACGCGCGACGATTTCGATCAGGGATTGAAGTTCGGCGTCATCTCGGCGGATTCGAAAGCCATGCTGCTCGACCGCGTGACTGCGCTCCGCCAGGCCAATATCTACGAGCCGCACGGCTATCGTCATATCGTGGGGCCGATGCGCGTCATCGCCGAAGCGGGTGGCGTTGCCGAGGCGCGCTCGAACTTCGTGGTCGTGCGCATCATGAAGGACGGCCAGACGATGCTGTTCGTGACCGGCGAATACCGCGACAAGATCGATGTGACCACCGAGCCGTTCCGCTTCATCGAGCGTCTCGTGCTGACCGACAGCCACAAGTTCGATACCTTGTTGGCCTTACCTTTGTAGGGAGTTGTTATGACCGCTGAAGGCCTTCCCCGCATCGCACTGCCCATCGGCGATCCCACCGGTATCGGGCCGGAGATCGTGTTGAAGGCGCTGGCGCGTCCGGAAATCCACGAAGCCTGTCATCCGGTCGTGTACGGCGATGGCGCGGCCCTGCATGCGCATGCGGCGGCGGCCGACATTCCCATTTCGCTCGAAGGCGGTGCCTTGTGGGTGAACAATGGGCACCAAATCCCATTCATGCGCAGCAATCTGCTGAAGGCCGGTCTGCCGCCCTTGGGGCAAGTGTCGCCCGAAGCCGGCAAGGCATGCCACGGCTATGCGGTCGCGGCGATCCGCGCGGCGCAGAAAGGTCAGATCGATGCTGTGGTCGCGGCACCGCATACAGAAGCTGCGGTCAATGCGGCGGGCATCGCGTTCGACGGCTATCCCAATCTCGTTGCTGACACGACCGAAACCAAACGGGACGATGTGTTCCTCATGCTCGTCTCGCGCGACTTCCGCATCGTCAATGTTACCCTGCATGAACCCTTGAGCGCCGTCATCGGCCGCTTGAGCACCGATCTGATCAGCCGCGCCATCGGCACGACGGTGCAGGCGATGGAGCGCTTCGGCATCGCCAAGCCGTCGATCGCCGTGTGCGGGCTCAATCCGCATGCGGGCGAGGGCGGGCTGTTCGGTCCCGAGGATCAGGCAATCATCGCGCCTGCGGTCGCCGCATGGGCGACGCAAGGGCACAATGTGACCGGGCCGTATGGAGCCGATAGCGTGCTCGCCAAGCGCGGCCATGACGTCTACGTCGCGATGTATCACGATCAGGCGCATATCCCGTTCAAGGTCACCGCGCCCAACGCCGGCGTCGCCATGAGCATCGGCGTGCCGGTGCTGTTCTGCTCGGTCGCGCACGGGAGTGCTCACGATATTGCCGGCAAAGGCACGGCCGACCCGGCTGCTTATATCAACGCCATCTTATTGATGGCCGAGCAGTTCCGCCGCGCCGCCTAGGTGGCGTTCCGACGGGTCGTTTCGTCTTTGCGTGATTTCCGCGCCCCGTCGCGTTTGCTAGTCTCCGCCCCGCAATGACTGCACCGTCCCAGAATTTTCCGATGGATTTGCCCGATTTCGAACCCGGAACCGTATGGATCGTCGGCGCCGGTCCCGGCGATGTGGGCTTGCTGACCTTGCTGGCCTGGCACGGCATGGGATTGGCCGATTGCGTGGTCTATGACGCGCTGGTCGGCGATGACGTGCTCAAACTGGCGCGGCCCGACGCCGAACTCATCTATGCCGGTAAGCGCGGCGGCAAACCGTCGCCGCAGCAGACCGATATTTCCGACCTGCTAGTCAACGAAGCGCAGAAGGGCAAACGCGTGCTGCGCCTCAAGGGCGGCGATCCGTTCGTGTTCGGGCGCGGCGCGGAGGAATGCCTGCGTCTGGCCCAGGCCAACATCCGTTTTCGCGTCGTGCCGGGGATCACGGCTGGCGTCGGGGCGCTTGCCTATGCCGGCATTCCGGTGACGACGCGGGGCAAGAACACCGCCGTTACCTTTATCACCGGCTATACGCAGGGCGGCACCGTGCCGGACGACATCGATTGGCCGGCGCTGTCGCGCGGCTCGCCCGCGCTGGTCTTTTATATGGGTGCACCGCATCTCGCCCATATCGCTGAAAAACTCATGGAAGCGGGACGGAGCGGCGACGAGCCTGTGGCGATCATCAGCCGCGCGACCTTGCCGGAACAGAAAGTCCTGGAAACGACATTGGCGTGTTGCGCCGATGATCTAAAACAGACGAAACTTGCCGCACCCACCCTCGTTGTCGTCGGTGCGGTCGCGGCGCTGCGGCGCGATATGCGTTGGTTCGAGGAAACATAAATTGGTTCTGAACTGGGTCTTCGGCTCGAAATCCAAACCTAAAGGCAAGACGGGTGCTGCGAAGAAACCCGCCTATGAAAAGGCGCGCGAGATCGCGGCCAAAGGTTCGGAGTAGGAGCGGCGCGCGCTCGCCGCGCACGAGGATCTCGAACCCGAGATTCTGTATTATTTCGCCACCGATAAATCCGTCGATGTCCGTAAAGCTGTCGCGATCAACCGCGGCACGCCGCTGCAGGCCGACCGCATCCTGGCCGAGGATATCGATGAAGGCGTGCGTGCCGAACTGGCCAGCAAGATCGGCCGCCTGGTGCCTGAACTCGACGCCAAGGAAAACGCCCGCCTCGCCGAAATGGTGATCGAGATTCTCGAAATCCTGGCGCGCGACGAAATGCCGCGCGTGCGGGCCTTGATCGCGGAAGAACTGAAGAACGCCGACAATGTGCCCAAAAGCCTGATCTTGCAGTTGGCGGGCGATCTGGAAGATATCGTCGCGGCCCCCATCCTCGAATATTCGCCACTGCTCAATCAGGCGGATTTGTTGGAGCTACTGGCGCGCGGCATGCGCACACGCAAGGTCGTGGCACTCGCCAAGCGGCGCAATATTGAAGAGGCGCTCGCCGATGCACTGGTCGGCAAGAACGATCTGCATGCCATCGGCGCACTTGTTGCGAACAAAAGCGCCAAGATCAGCGTGAAGGCCTTCGACGTCATCGCCGAGAAGGCGGAGATGAACAAGGATTGGCACAACGCGATGGTTTATCGCGACGATCTGCCGCTGCGCACGATCCTGCGCATCGCGACCTTCGTCAGCGCGGCCCTGATGGAAGCACTGATTTCGCGCAACCAGGATTCGAAGGAGCATGTCGAAGGCCTGCGCAAGGCGGTGCGCGACCGCATCGAACGCGGCGATGTACCGGGCCTCAAGGAAATCCTGCCGGCGGCGGTGGCTGTGCCTGAACCAGAGGCGCCGGCGAAGCCGGAGGGCGATCCGATTGCGCAGCGCGTCAAAAAGGATCGCGAGGCAGGCCTGCTCACCGAGGCCAATCTGGCGCGCGCCTTGGAAAAGAACGAGCATGAATACGTCAAGGCGGCGTTGATCGAAATGTCCGACCTGCCGTCGAAAACCGTCAATCAGATGATGGGGACGCGCACTGCCAAGGCGATGCTGGCGATCGCCTGGAAGGCCGGCCTGTCGATCAAGATGGCGGTGCGGTTGCAACTCGAACTCGCGCGCGTCAATCGCAACGACGTCATGCGCGCCGGCGACGATGGCGGCTATCCGATGAGCGAAGCCGATCTCGATTGGTACGTCGAGAGTTTCAGGTAGCGGCCGTCATGCCCGGGCCAGGCCCGAGCACGACGATACCGTAGTTAGCTCTTAACGCTCGGCTTCCATGCTTTCGCGCGGGTTTCGGCGTCGGTGCGTTGTTCCGCCGTCAGTTTCGCCGAGATGTCCTTACGATTCTGCACGGCCAACTCGTTGCCGGAATTGGCGGCCAAGATCAGCCACTTCAGCGCTTCGACCTCGTTCTTCGCGATGCCTTCGCCGCGGAACAGGCGAACGCCGATGTGATTCTGAGCGCGGTGATAGCCTTGCTCGGCGGCTGCGAGGAACCACTTCGCTGACGCTTCGCGATCCGCTCTCACGCCATCGCCGTCGCGATACATCTTGCCGAGATTGTACTGCGCCTGCACGACGCCGCTTTCAGCCGCCTTCTGGATCCATTTGAATCCTTCAGTGACGTCTTTGGTCACGCCGAAGCCGGACAGGTACATCTTGCCGAGGCTGTATTGCGATTTGTCGAGGCCCTGATCGGCGGCGCTGCGGAAATAGGTGACCGCTTTGCCATAGTCGCGCTCGACACCACGGCCGAACAGATAGGCGAGGCCGAGATTATGCTTCGCCTGGCGATAGCCGTTGTCGGCTGCTTTCTGCCACCAGCCGATCGCCGTCTGCGGATTGTCGTCGACACCGCGGCCGTCGTCGTACAGCACGCCGATGTTGAACTGCGCGCGCGCATCGCCCTTCGCGGCCAACTCGTTCCACACCTTCAACGCGGTCGCGAAGTCGCCGGCTTCGTAGGCTTTCCAGCCATCGTCGAACTCGGCGGCGAAGGATGTTTGTGTCGCGAAGGCGAGCAAACCCGCAACGGCCATGGTAGCGGTCGTCTTGGTGAGGCGTTCCAACAAGGATGTTTTCATCATCATGCCCTCACTTCGCCTGTGCCGGAATCTTGGAAACCTGCATGCGCAGGGTCTCGATCAAGCCGTCCACGCCTTGGCGTTGGATCACGGCGCCGAATTCCGAGCGCTGCGTGACGACCATGCTCACGCCGGCAACCATCACATCGACGATCTTGTAGGGTGAGCTTTTTGCCTGAACGCGCCAGCTCGCTTCGACCGGCGGTGCGCCGGGGCGCGTGATCGTGGTGTTGACGACGTGATCTTCCGGGCTGGCGGACTTCACGCCGGCGATTTGGAACTGCTGGCCGGAATAGCCGCCCAGCCGCTTGGAATAGGTGCGCAGCACATATTCCTCGAACAAGGTGAGGTAGGTTTCCTGCTGTTCCTCGCCCATCGTGCGCCAACTTTGTCCAACGACATAGCGACCGATCAGCTTGAGGTCGAAATTCTCGGCCAGCAGGGCGCGGACCTGCGCCTCCTTCTGCTCCAGCGGCATGCCTTGCTGATTCAGCATCTGGAAGGCGCGTTGGCCCAGGCTGTCGACAAACTTGGCCGCTTCTTCGGGCGAAGCGGCCGTGGCGATGCCGGGCGTTAAAAAGAACGTGAACATTAATATGGCGAGCAAAGCGCCAATCCGCCGGAACATCGAACCCCCTGAACCGGTAACAGTGAAGTTGGCCTGACTGTATCAATCGCGGATGACAGCCGCAATTTTACTGGCGGTTTCCGGCTTACGGATAAGTACCAACTGTCCGAATCAGGCGATTTAACGTGCGACTTAAGATGAACCCCACAATATCCGGGTCGTTAAGGCCTCCTTTATTGCCGTCGATTTAGGATGCCGCCCGGGCGAACGCGGCCGAGTTGCGAATCGGGGGCCGCGAATCAGGGGTTGGGTATGTATTCAACAAAGCATCGCGTATTGAGAACATTAATCGTACAATATATAATAGGTCTTAGGAACTATACTGGGAGCGCCATGGTGCCGCGCCGCCGTCCGGCTTCGGTTGCCCGTACAGCTTTGTTGCTCGGCAGCCTCCTCGCGATAGCGGGGTGCGACGTGCTGGGCCAAGCCGACATCATCCGTAATTTGCGCAAGGAACCCTCGGGGCCGGAAGTTTCGGCGCCGCTGACCGAGCAGGGCCTGGGCAAGCTCGCCAAGGGCGAAATGATCGCCGCCAATGCGCTGTTCGATCAGGCATTGAAGGCCAATCCGGCCGATGTTTACGCGCTGATGGGCAAGGGGCTCATCCTGCAGCGCTGGAACGAACCGTCGCAGGCGCGCCAGGCCTATCAGGCCGTGCTGGCGCTGCATCCGGATCCCAGCGTCAAGATCGCAACAGCCGGCTCGCCCGAGCCGCAATCGATTCTCGAACTTGCCACCGCCAATCTCGAAGCGCTCGAAGATGCCGGTGTGGCGCAGGGTGGCGCGATGCTGGCGCCGGCGACCCAGCAGGCGATGCAGAATGTCGCGACCGCGCCGGTACGGCCGGCAAGTGTCACGAGCGGCCGCGCGGCCGCGCCATCGCCGTTCCTCAACGAAGGCGACGCCAATACGATGGCGCGGTTCGAGACGCTCGGTAAATTGCGCGATCAAGGCCTGATCACGCCTGACGAATATGCCGAACGCCGCCGCGCCAACATCGGCGCGATGCTGCCTTATACGAATCCGAAGCCGGCTTCGACGGGGCTCGATCGTCCGGTGCCGCCGGCCGAACAGATCATTGGCCGCTTGAATGCGATCAATCGCGCGCTGGAGATGCGTGCGATCAACATGCGCCAGCATGCGGCCGAGCGCACAACGATCATCGACGGCCTGTTGCCGGTGACGCCGCGTGCGACGATGAATCCGGCGCTGCCGCCCAAAGGGATGATGGAAAACGCGGATGCGATTCGCCGCCTCGAAGCGACGCGCGAACGCGGTCTGATCTCGACCGAGGAATACACCAAGGAAAAAGCTGAGCTCGACAAATTGGCGACCGTGCCGACGCCGCCACCGCCGGCGCCCACTGTGGGCGCCGCGCCGACGACGCCGGTGACCGGTGCCGCGCTGACGGGTGGGCCACAGCCCGCCGTGCATCTCGCATCCTATCGCTCCGAAGACGACGCGCAGAAGGGGTGGGCGCAACTGCGCCGCGCTTATCCGCAATTGGGGCCGTTGCAGCCTGAAGTCAGCCGCGTGAATCTCGGCGCGCAGAAAGGCGTCTTCTATCGTCTGCTGGCGGGTCCGCTGCCATCGCAATCCGACGCCGATCGCATTTGCCGCGAGCTCAAAGCCAAGCGGCAATTCTGCGAGGTGGCGTTCATGGGCGGCGGCTCGTCGCTTACGGCGCCAGCGCCGGCACCGGCGCGCGCGGCCGCACCGGCCCGCGCACCTGCGGCACCATTGGCTCCGCAGCCGGCGCGTGAAGCGACCGACGATAGCGGCAACTAAATGTTTCCCGTGATTCGCAGAACGGTTTTCCTAGGCCTCGCGGGCCTTTCCCTATGTCTGGCTTTGGGGTCGTGCGGCACATCGCTGTCGCCGAATCAGCAGTCCGGCGTGTTGCCGGGCGAGCCCTCGTTCATGCAATTCAAGGATATCCCGATCCCGGCGAGCACGACCCTGAACAAGGATCGTTCGCTGATCACCGGCGCCCAGGAATCGTGGATCGGCCGGTTGGTCTTCACATCCTTCGATAATTCCACGGAAATGTTCGACTTTTACAAGAACAACGCACCGGGATTCGGCTGGGAAGAGGTCACCAGCGTGCGCTCGAAGGTCAGCGTGCTGACTTATACGCGCTCTGAACGCGTCATGACCGTCCAGATCGCCGATCGCTGGCTGTGGGGCTCCGAGGTCGAGCTCACCGTCAGCCCGCGCGGCGCCCAAGGTGGGGGCTCCGGCGGGGGCTTTAGCGGCGGTGGCGGGGGGCTTCCGCCCGTCGGTCGTGCCCCCAGTATTCCGGTTCAGCGCAGCCCCTGACGTTTCTGCCGCCGCTGCCGGCCGTCGCGCCGGCGTGCACCGCGGATAAAACGGCGGAAACGCGGGAATTTAATGCCAGTGGAAAAAAACTTTCATAAAACGCTTGCGCAGGGTCCGGGCCGCCCCCTATAAGCCGCCTCGTTCGCGGGACGAGCCCACCGGTTTTGCCGGTTGAAATCGAAACGCGAACGGCCTAAAGTTTTCGTCCTGCAAATGTAAAATTGGCATTTGACAATCGAAATTCTAGCGCTTAAAACGCGCGCTCTTCGAGACGCGGGTCATTCCCGTCTCTGTCCTCTGGGGCCTAAAACCTCAGGGCGACACGCTCTTGAACATTGTTGAAATGAAAGGGATGCGCAGGCGGCGGTCAGTCGCGATAGCGAACGAAGCTGTTAAGCTTGCGTATCCAGACATGTTTCTACTTTAGAATACGTCTGTATTTGTGCGAGTCTTGACGGCTACTCGTTAAACAAATCCGGTTCCGTACGAACCGAATTTAACTTGAGAGTTTGATCCTGGCTCAGAGCGAACGCTGGCGGCGTGCTTAACACATGCAAGTCGAACGAAGGCTTCGGCCTTAGTGGCGGACGGGTGAGTAACGCGTGGGAATCTACCTTACGGCGGGGAATAACAGTTGGAAACGACTGCTAATACCGCATACGCTCTACGGAGGAAAGGCTTCGGCCACCGTTTGAGGATCCCGCGTCCGATTAGCTAGTTGGTAGGGTAACGGCCTACCAAGGCGACGATCGGTAGCTGGTCTGAGAGGATGATCAGACACACTGGGACTGAGACACGGCCCAGACTCCTACGGGAGGCAGCAGTGGGGAATATTGGACAATGGGGGAAACCCTGATCCAGCGACGCCGCGTGAATGATGAAGGCCTTAGGGTTGTAAAGTTCTTTCGTCCACGAGGATGATGACAGTAGTGGAAGAAGAAGCTCCGGCTAACTTCGTGCCAGCAGCCGCGGTAATACGAAGGGGGCTAGCGTTGCTCGGAATTACTGGGCGTAAAGCGCATGTAGGCGGCGATTCAAGTTAGATGTGAAAGGCCCGGGCTCAACCCGGGAACTGCATTTGATACTGAATTGCTAGAGTCCAAGAGAGGGTAGTGGAATTCCCAGTGTAGAGGTGAAATTCGTAGATATTGGGAAGAACACCAGTGGCGAAGGCGGCTACCTGGCTTGGTACTGACGCTCAGATGCGAAAGCGTGGGGAGCAAACAGGATTAGATACCCTGGTAGTCCACGCCGTAAACGATGGGTGCTAGATGTCGGGCAGCATGCTGTTCGGTGTCGTAGCTAACGCGTTAAGCACCCCGCCTGGGGAGTACGGTCGCAAGATTAAAACTCAAAGGAATTGACGGGGGCCCGCACAAGCGGTTGATGATGTGGTTTAATTCGATGCAACGCGTAAAACCTTACCTACCCTTGACATGCTAGGAAGTCCGATGAGAGTTGGATGTGCCAGAAAGGGAACCTAGACACAGGTGCTGCATGGCTGTCGTAAGCTCGTGTCGTGAGATGTTGGGTTAAGTCCCGCAACGAGCGCAACCCTCGCTTTCAGTTGCCATCATTCAGTTGGGCACTCTGAAGGAACTGCCGGTGCCAAGCCGGAGGAAGGTGGGGATGACGTCAAGTCCTCATGGCCCTTATGGGTAGGGCTACACACGTCATACAATGGTCGGTACAGAGGGTCGCCAACCCGCGAGGGGGAGCCAATCTCAGAAAGCCGATCGTAGTCCGGATTGTA
>CANIGJ010000013.1 GCA_947467145.1 Rhodospirillaceae bacterium
CAGGATGCCGAGGTGCGCACCAAAGGCCGCCACGATCCCTGCGTCGGTATCCGCGCCGTGCCGGTCGGCGAATCCATGATCGCCTGCGTGCTTGCCGACGCGATGCTCAGGCAGCGGGCGCTCAGGGGCTGAGATGTTCCGCACTGCGATCCTCGGCTTCGTTTTCCTTGCCGGGTTCGCATTATCAGCCTGCACGACCGCGCCAGCCGAAAAACCCGCGCCTAGCGGCAATGTATTCCAGGACTATGTTCAGTCGGCGCAACGGGCCATCGCGCAAAACATACAAACTGTCCCGGTCAGCAACGCGCAGGCCGCCGGCGCGTTGATTGTCGCCCTCACCATCGATCGCGACGGGCGCCTGATCGATTCAGCTTTGGAAAAAAGCACTGGCCTTGCCGCGCTGGACACCGATCTTTTGGCCGCCGTCCAACGCGCCGCCCCCTTCGGCAAGCTTCCCGACGAACTGCCGGGCGAAACGATGTCGATGAAGCTGCTGTTTTGTTTGGATGCCGATCCGGCGAGTTGCGCGGCGCCCCGCCCTTAAACAGTCGCGATCAACAATTCCTCCGCATTCTTCGGCGGACGCAGGCCGTCGTCGCGCCCCGAAAAATAGCGCGCCGCCAGATCGTCGGCCGAGACGTGTTGAACCTTGCGAAAGCCCGCCTGCTTCGCCATCGCCATGATTTCATCCGGCATGAAATAGCTGATGAAGGGCGTGCCATTGGCGGCCGCCCCCTTGGCCGACATTTCGAGGCCCGGCCGCACGTCCGCATCCGCCATCTCGAACGGCAAGATGAAGGACATGGTGAAGATGGTGCCGGGTGCTAGATGTACGATCTCGCGCAGCGCGGCGGCGTTCGCCTCTTTGGTCAGATACATCGACACGCCGGTCGATACAACAACCGCCGGTTCGGTATCGTCAAAGCCTGCATCGTGCAATTCGTGGCGCCAATTCTCGCCGTCTTCGAAATCGACCGGCACGAAGCGCAGCCAATCGGGAATGCCGTAACCCAGTTCGTTCAGGCGCTGCTTTTTCCATTTTTGCGTCTCGGGCTGATCGATCTCGAACACGCTGAGTTTCGCGCCCATCTCGGGATGGCGTTGCGCGAAGGTATCGAGGCCGGCGCCCAGGATGACATATTGATCGACACCCTGCTTGGCCTGCTCCAGCACCAAATCCTCGATGAAGCGCGCGCGCGCGACGATCGAGGCACGGAACAGGCGCGTACCCATCGGATGCATGTCGCCGCGATTGCGCCAGCTTTCAGGGGGCGCTGCGAGCTTCAGGCCGATGGTATCGTCCAGCACATGCGGCGGCGCGTCGATCTCGGTATGCAGCGCCCGCCACAAGGCGACGCGCACGGCGGTGTTGTCGGGAATTTGTTTGTCGGCCATTTGCTTATCCCTCTCCTTTTCTTGCCCCGATCAGGAATTCGACATTGCCTTCCGGTCCTTTGATCGGGCTTTCGACGATGCCGAGCACGCTCCAGCCCTGAACATGCGCGACCCAGTCGGCGATACGGTCGCAAACTTCTCGATGCAGGGCGGGATCGCTGACCACACCCTTCTTGCCGACACGATCGCGGCCGACCTCGAACTGCGGCTTGATGAGCGCGGCCAGATGTCCGCCCGGTTTCGCCAACGCCAACGCAGCGGGCAGCACGGTCTGCAGGCCGATGAAGCTCGCGTCGCACACGACGATATCGATGGGATCGGGAATCAGCGCAGCGTCGAGATGGCGCGCATTGGTCTTTTCCAACACGATGACGCGTGGATCGTTGCGCAGCTTCCAGGCCAATTGGCCGTGGCCGACATCGACGGCGTAGACCTTGGCGCTCCCCCGCGTCAGCAAGACATCGGTGAAGCCGCCGGTCGAGGCGCCGACATCGAGGGCGATAGCGCCGATCACATCGAGATTGAAATGCGCCAGCGCGTGATCGAGCTTGAGCCCGCCACGCGACACCCAGGGATGATCCTGACCGCGCACATCGAGCGCCAGATCGTCGGCGACCTTGAGCCCGGCCTTGTCGAGGCGCTGTTCGTTGGAGAAGACCAGCCCGGCCATGATCAAGGCCTGCGCGCGCGTGCGGCTTTCGACCAGACCGCGATCGACGAGCAATTGATCAAGGCGAATTTTAGGAGACGACGTGGCTTACGCCTTGACCGAACGCCGCATGGTCTCGGCCGCTTTTTCTTCGCCGAGCGCCAAGAGCGCCGTGGTCACGATGTCGGCCTTACGCAGGCCCGCCTGGGCGTATTGCGTGTCCGGCTTTTCCTGATCCTGGAAGATGTCCGGCAGCACCATCGAGCGGAAGCGCAGGCCCTTGTCGAAGTGACCACTGTTGGCCAGGAAGTGCGCGACGAACGAGCCGAAGCCGCCGACCGAACCTTCTTCGATGGTGATGAGGACTTCGTGTTCCTTGGCGAGACGGCGGATCAGGTCTTTGTCGAGCGGCTTGGCGAAGCGCGCATCGGCCACCGTGGTGGACCAGCCGCGCGAACCCAACTCGTCAGCCGCCGCCATGGCTTCGCCCAAACGACCGCCGAACGACAGGATGGCAACGCTTGAGCCTTCACGCAGGATGCGGCCCTTGCCGATTTCCAGCGGCACGCCGAATTCCGGCATCTCGACGCCACGGCCTTCGCCGCGCGGATAACGGAACGCACTCGGCATATCGTCGATGGCGCGCGCGGTGGCAACCATATGCACCAATTCGGCTTCGTCGCCGGCGGCCATGATCACGATGTTGGGCAGGCAGCCGAGATAGGCGACGTCGAACGTACCGGCATGCGTCGCGCCATCGGCGCCGACGAGGCCGGCCCGGTCGATAGCAAAGCGCACGGGCAGCTTTTGCAGCACCACATCGTGCACGACCTGATCGTAGGCGCGCTGCAGGAAGGTCGAATAGATGGCGCAGAACGGCTTGTAGCCTTCGGTCGCCATGCCGGCGGCGAAGGTGACGGCGTGCTGTTCGGCGATGCCGACGTCGTAGCAACGGTCGGGGAACTTGTCGCCGAACTTATCCAGCCCGGTACCCGACGGCATCGCGCCGGTGATGGCGACGATCTTCGGATCTTTCTGCGCTTCCTTGATCAGCGAACTGGCGAACACGCTGGTGTAGGACGGCGCGTTGGAGATCGTGGCGGCCTGCTTGCCGGTCACCACATCGAATTTGTTGACGCCGTGATACTTGTCGGCGGCCTTTTCGGCGGGGCCGTAACCATGGCCCTTCTCGGTGACCACATGCAGCAGGATCGGGCCGCCCTCTTTCGAGTCGCGGACGTTCTTCAACACGGGCAGCAGATGGTCGAGGTTATGACCGTCGACCGGGCCGACATAGAAGAAGCCGAGTTCCTCGAACAAGGTGCCGCCGGTCAGGATGCCGCGCGCATATTCTTCGGCGCGCTTGGCGGCTTGCTCCAGGGGCTTCGGGAATTTCGCTGCCACGTCGCGCGCCAGATGGCGGATCGAGGTATAGGACTTCGACGAGATCAGGCGCGAGAGGTACGCGCTCATGGCGCCGACCGGGGGCGCGATCGACATATCGTTGTCGTTGAGGATGACGACCAGACGGGCATCCATCGAGCCCGCATTGTTCATCGCTTCGTAGGCCATGCCGGCGCTCATGGCGCCATCGCCGATCACGGCAATGGCGTGACGCTCAATCCCGGCGAGGTCGGAGGCGACCTTCATGCCGAGAGCGGCGGAAATCGACGTCGAGCTGTGCGCCGCGCCGAACGGATCGTATTCGCTTTCGGTGCGCTTGGTGAAGCCGGACAGGCCGCCGCCCTGACGGAGCGTCAGCATGCGGTCGCGCCGACCGGTCAGGATCTTGTGTGGATAACTTTGATGGCTGACGTCCCAGATCAAACGATCGTGCGGCGTATCGAACACATGGTGCAACGCAACGGTGAGTTCAACGACGCCAAGGCTGGCGCCCAGGTGACCGCCCGTGAAGGAGACAGTCTCCACCGTCTCGCGACGCACTTCGTCCGCAAGCTGCTTCAACTGCTCGACCGTGAAATTCCGGATATCGGCCGGTTTGGACACAGTGTCGAGAAGCGGCGTGGTACTTTTATCCGTCACCGATCGCCTCAAAGTAATGAAACTATTATTGCACGTTTATGTAAGTTAAGAGCGTCGCTCGACAACAAATTTTGCCAAGTCCCTCAAAATATTACCTTTTTCTCCAAAAATCTCAAGGTACTTGGTGGCCTGGTCGACGAGAATCATGGCTTGGTCGCGGGCACGCTCGACGCCCAAAAGCGACACAAACGTGGCCTTTCCGGCGTCCGCGTCCTTGCCGGTCGCCTTGCCCATCTCTTCAGGCGTCGCGCTGATATCTAACAGATCGTCGGCGATCTGGAAGGCCAGGCCGATATTGTTGGCGTACGCGCTCAACAACTGACGCTGGTGTTCGTCCGCCCGGCCCAGGATGGCGCCGGCGGCGCAGGAATAGGCGATCAGAGCGCCCGTCTTCATGCGCTGCAAACGGGTGATCTCGGGCACATCCAGGGCATGGGTCTCGGCCCAGATGTCGAGCATCTGCCCACCGACCATGCCGCGTGCGCCAATCGCCTTGGCCATTTCCAGCACCAGTTCCGAACGCACCTCGGCCTGGCGATGGGTCTTATCCTCGGCCAGAACCTCGAACGCCAGGGTCAGCAGCGCATCGCCCGCAAGGATCGCCGTCGCCTCGTCGAACTGCTTGTGACAGGTCGGCATGCCGCGACGCAGGTCGTCATCGTCCATTGCCGGCAGATCGTCGTGGATCAGCGAATAGGTGTGCACCATCTCGACCGCGGCGGCGACGCGCTCGGAGCATTCGCGCGACACATTGAACAGATCGGCGCAGGCGATCACCAGGAACGGGCGCAGGCGCTTGCCGCCGGCCAGGGTGGAATAGCGCATGGCTTCGAAGACGCGCGCTTCCGGTGCTTCGCTTTCCGGGATCAGACGACGCAACGCGGCGTCCGTGAGGCGCTGGGCCTCGGTGATGGCTTCGTCGAACGATTTCAACACAGATCCCCTATTCGATATTCGCGGGCTCGGCGCGAACCTCGCCATTGGGGCCGATATTGATCTTTTCGACCTTCTCACGCGCCGCCCGCAGCTTGGCTTCGCAATGGGTCTTCAGATGCGTGCCGCGCTCGTAGAATGTGATGGCGTCTTCCAGGCCGGCCGAGCCCTGCTCCAAGGTCGCGACGATACCTTCGAGCTCTTCGAGGGCTTGCTCGAAGCTCATCTTGGCGATGTCGGCAGGTATCGTCTGGTCGGCCATAAAAAACGTTCCGATTGGTCCGGTTAATCGGGCGCGGAGTGTACGGTCGGTTGCTCCAGGCGGCAACCGGGGAGTGTCACCTAATATAGCGATTTATTGCGTGGTTTGGCCCGCTTGCAACAGCACGCCGACATGGGCCTGGGCGCAGTCGGCCAGGGCTTCGAGGTCGTAGCCCCCTTCGAGCGTGGAGACCAGGCGGCCGGCGCAGAATTCATCGGCCAGCGCGCACAATTCCCCGGTCAGCCAGGCGAAGTCCGCGGTTTCGACATTGAGCTGGCACAAGGGATCGCGCACATGGGCATCGAAGCCCGCCGAGATGAGCAGCAGATCGGGCGCGAAGGCGCGTAATTCGGGCAGGATGATATCGCTGTAGGCGGCGCGGAACGGCATCGATCCCGATCCGGGGCGCAGCGGCACATTGACGATATTGCCGCAACCGCGCTCGCTCGCATCACCCGTGCCGGGATAGGCCGGATATTGATGGCTCGACGCGTAGAACAAGGTCGGGTCGGGCTCGAACATATGCTGCGTGCCGTTGCCGTGATGGACGTCGAAATCGACGACCGCCACCTTGCCCAGGCCATGCTGTTTTTGCGCATGGCGCGCGGCGATGGCGATATTGTTGAACAGGCAAAAGCCCATGGCGAGGCTACGTTCCGCATGATGTCCGGGCGGCCGCAGCGCGCAACAGGCGTTGTGCACGCGCCCGGCCATGACGTCGTCGACCGCGGCACAAACGCCGCCGGCCGCACGCATCGCCGCCTCGCCCGATTTGGGTGATAGGATCGTATCGCCGTCGATCGCGACATGGCCCGAACTGGGTACCGTGTTGATCAGGGCTTTGATGTAGCGTTCGTCATGCATCAGGGCTAATTGCGCGAAGGAGGCGAAGGGCGCCGCGCGGCGATCGAGTGCGGCGAACGCCGGCTCGGCCAAGGCATCGTCCACCGCGGTCAGTCGCGACGGACTCTCCGGATGGCGGAAACCTGGATCGTGTTCGATACAGACCGGATGGGTGTAATAGGCAGTAGCCATGGTTTTGTTCTAAGCGTCAGTTCGGCTTGTTGCAAAGCACGGACGCCTCAAGGGCACATAATATTAGTTTTTATATAATATACAGCCCTACATGCTCGATTAAATCGCATTTCAATAAAGTAATAATTTTCATTTCGACCGACGGAATGCGCTCCAAGGCCCGTTTAAGGATCAAGGTGCCCGCAAAGGCAGAACGCTTTGTGGTTACTGGAGGGCCCCACCCCCGCCGACACGCCATTGCGGTCCGAGGGTTCGGCTACGTCTGCCGCACTAGTAAAGGTGACGTTAGCGAAAGTGGAATACATGATCTTAGAAGATAAGGCCGACGAGGTCACAACGCTCCTCAAGTCGATTGCCAACCGGCATCGTCTCAGAATCATCCGCCTGCTTGCGGAAAAAGAATATTCGGTCGGCGAACTCGAAAAAATCGTCGGGCTCAGCCAGTCCGCATTATCGCAGCACTTGGCCCGGCTGCGCCGCGACAAGATGGTGACGACGCGACGCAACGCGCAAACCATCTATTATTCGCTCGCCGGATCGCTGCCGCGCTCGTTGGTCGATTCACTGACCAGCGTGTTCAGCCAATATGCGACGCCGTCAGACCAGACCGTCGCAGCCGAGTAAAACGACTTATGCGCGGCTGAACATCACGACGCCCCGCGGGTCCGGTTGTGCGCCGACCAGGCCGTCGTCCTGCAGATAGCGCAGGTGCGAGAGCGTTTCGCCGACGGCAAAAAACATCGAACGCCCATCGAGCGGCCGCGTGAAGAGTTTGCGCGCGACCTCCATGCAGCTTGCCGGGCTCTCACACGCCGCCAGGGTCGTGTCCAAGCGCTTGGCGTGATGGCTTTCATATTGGCCGATGCGCGCCTGCAAGCCTTCAAACGGCAGGTTGTGGCTCGGCAAGACGTGCAGGCCCTGCGGCAGATCGAGGAAGCGTCTGTTGCTGTCGAGGAACTGACGCAGCGGACTGGCATCGGGATTTTCGGTGCCGATCGTCAGCGCCGGCGTGATCTTCGGCAGGAACTGATCGCCGCCGATCATCACGTTCAAGCTTTCGCTGAACAGACAGGCATGTTCGACCGAATGACCGAAGGCCGTCATCACGATCCAGTCGTGGCCCGCCATCTGGATCGTATCGCCGTCGTACAGGCGATGATAATTGTCGGGCACGCGGGCGAAATGACGCATGCCGCCGCTGGATGAATTGCCGAACGCACCGTCCATGTCGGCCTCGGTGCAACCGGCAGCTTGATAATATGCGCGGTAGCGTTCGGTATCGATCGCCTCGAGGCTATAGCGCCGCCCCTGCGCCCATTCGCCCTCGGTGGTCCACAACTCGGCGCCCAACGTCTCGGCGACCCAACCCGCCAGGCCCATGTGATCGGGATGGCTATGCGTGCAGACGAGGCGCTTAAGTTTCGCGCCGCGCAGGTGCGTGTCGAGAATGCGTTGCCAATGGGTCTTGGTGGCGTCGCCAAGCACGCCGGTATCGACCATGGTCCAGCCGTCGCCGTCGTCGAGCAGCCACAGATTGATGTGATCCAGCGCGAAGGGCAGCGGCATGCGCACCCACAACACGCCGGGTGCGACGGCCACAGCGTGGCCGGCGGCGGGAATATCGAACGGCAGGATGGTTACGGTGTCGCTCACCGCGTGACGCTAACAAGCCACGCGGGCGACAGCAAACAAGGTAACCGGGGCGGGTCTAGTGGACGATGCCCGGCGTCAGGTCCAGGCGGATCCAGGCGAGTTCCTGCTTGATGGCTTCCAACGACGGCTTGTTGGGCGCCTTCAGAGCCTCGTTGATGATCTCGTTGCGCACCGTGATCGGCAGGCGTTCGAGATGTTCGAGGAACAGGAACTTGATCGACGGACGGATGGTGTCCGACATCAACAGGCCGAGGATCAGACGCTTGCGGATATCGACGCGCAGATTGCCGGCTTCGGAGAGTTCGAAGAATTCGGAGACGAAGCG
This sequence comes from Rhodospirillaceae bacterium, assembly GCA_947467145.1. GTDB lineage: Bacteria > Pseudomonadota > Alphaproteobacteria > Rhodospirillales > UBA2165 > CANIGJ01. The sequence continues at coordinate 8,296 of CANIGJ010000013.1, forward strand.
GCGCGGTTCAATATCGCCGCCCAACAGCGCCTTCAGGTTCTTGCGCAGCGCATCGGCGTAACGCTGACGCGAGAGTGCGACGAATTTCTCCGCGTTGCGCTGCACCTTGTTGATCATCAGCGGATCGAAATCGCTTTCGGTGATCAGCTCGACCATCTGCTTGACGACCGGATGCTTGGACGTGCCGCCCAGCATCTCGAACACTTCGCCGATCAGGCGCGAGTCGCGCCCGCGCGGGCTGAGGCGCACCGCAGCGGCCACCGACATCGGGGAATCCGGATCGCGCGTCGCGACCATCGCCAGCGGCAGCGGATCTTCGTAATCCAGTAGATCGATATCGCGGTTGAGGAGGTGTTCGGGCATCAAGAGCTTGTCGGTCTTGCCGCCATGCACCAGCAGCGGCTGATGCGTCTGATAACGTTCACGCAATTCCAACGCAAGTTCGACGCCGCGCTGGCTGATCTCCAAGGCCTTGGCCATTCCCCACTCCACCACCGAATTTTCGCGCCGTGCCGGTTGCGTCGTTATCGACTTAAGGTCCCGGGCCGCGCGTTTTCACACACCGTCGTCACTATCGGGGGGAAATCATTGCCAAAGTATTGAGGTGCCAACGCTATTCCGGCGGGGGCCGCACAAATACTGCGCGAGTCATGAAGAGGCCCTGTCGCGAACGCAGACTCTAAAAACGTGCGAGATGAATCTAAATCTCGCCCGTCTGAATCTTGAATTCGTCAATTCGTTAATATTTACCACTTTCTATTTGGACTTATGACTCTGTGGATAACTGTAATGTTGGTTTTAACCTTTCAAAAACCTTGAATATTGAATCTCAACGAATCAGTTTTATTTATTAATGTGGAAGTTTTACTTGAATAATTTCCAGATAAGACACCGAGTTCGACTGCGATCACGCCAAGTTTTTCACTACAAAATGCAGTATGACCCCCTAAATATTGTATTTAGCCGGTTGACGGCCACTACGAACCGTCTTACACCGAATCATGTCTTGTTAATAAAGAGACAGTCGAAGCTGGGCGGATGCGACCGGACAGAGAATAGGTGGGGGCCTATGTATACTGTTTATTACACCGAGAACGACTCGCCGGCGGAACAGCGGATCGGCATGGTTTCGGCCCCGAATTTGGGGACTGCCCAACGGATCGCCGAACTGCAATTCGTCAACTCGACCATCCTTAAAGTGATCGAACTCACACCGCCGGACCGCGACACGCAGTTCCCCGGCGCCCGTTTCATCCGTGGCGAATTCCGCCCGGTTCTGTACCAAGACGAGATTCACTAAACAGTTTTGCTCTTAACGGGGGCACACCACCCCCTTCGGCCGGGCTCAGCTCGCCAAGGGGATCTCGGGGGAAGAAGGATGCAGCTCAATGCCTGGGGGAGCTGCATCCTTTCTTCGTTTTAGGGCCCCGTTTCCGCATTTTCCAAAATAGAGTCCTACATAAGACACGAGGACGCGCGTTGTCACAGACGCGACCCTCGGCGACAATTCCGCTACCTGACTCTCAGTACGGATTGAACATGCGGATCGGCGTCGACCTCGGCGGCACCAAGATCGAAGCGATCGTCATCGCGCCCGGCGGCGCAGAGATCGCACGCAAGCGCGTGCCGGCGCCGCGCGGCGATTATGCCAACTCCATCACCGCCATCCGCGATCTCGTTCTCGCCATCGAAAAGGAAGCCGGCATTGCGGGCGCACCAGTCGGCATGGGCATCCCGGGCGCCACCTCGCCGCAGACCGGGCTGTTCAAGAACGGCAATTCGACCTGGCTGATCGGTCATCCCATCGACAAGGATTTGGCGGCCGCCCTTAATCGCCCGGTCCGCGTCGCCAACGATGCGAATTGTTTCGCGTTGTCCGAAGCGGTCGATGGCGCGGCCAAAGGTGCGGACACGGTGTTCGGCGTCATCCTCGGCACCGGCACGGGCGGCGGCCTCGTCGTGCGCCAGCGCGTGCTCAATGGACATAATGGCGTGGCCGGCGAATGGGGCCACAATCCCCTGCCCTGGGCGAACGAATCCGAACGCCCCGGCCCCGATTGTTATTGCGGCCATAGCGGCTGTATCGAAACGTTTCTCAGCGGCGGCGCGTTGGTGCGCACCTATCGGCACGAGACCGGGCACAATCCTGGGCCCGAGGTCGACGCGCCCTGGGTGCATGAAGCGGCCTTGCGCGGCGATGCAGCCGCCCTCGCTGCCTTCGACAAATACACCAGTCGCCTAGCGCGCGCGCTGGCCCACATCATCAATATCTTCGATCCCGATGTGATCGTGCTGGGCGGCGGCGTATCGAACGTGGATTTGATTTACGATGCGGTGCCGAAGCTCTGGACCCAATGGACGTTCGGCAACCAAGTGACAACGCCGCTGGTGCGCAATGTGCACGGCGATTCATCCGGCGTGCGCGGCGCGGCTTGGCTGTGGCCGCCAGAAACAGACAATGCAGAGGACGTCAGGGTGTGACTGCGCTCTGCCGGCAATGCGCGGTTGCCCTGCCCGACCCCGCACCCGATCGCTGCACGAGTTGCGGCTCGCCGCGCGTCATCAGCCATCCCGAACTGCATGAGCTATCGATCGCGCACATCGATTGCGATGCGTTCTATGCCAGCGTCGAGAAACGCGACAATCCCGATCTCGCCAATAAACCGGTGATCGTCGGCGGCGGCCAGCGCGGCGTGGTGTCGGCCTGCTGCTATATCGCGCGCATCAAAGGGGTGCGCTCCGCCATGCCGATGTACATGGCGCTGAAAGCCTGCCCCGACGCCGTGGTCATCCGGCCGAACATGGAAAAATACGCCAAGGCCGGCAGCGAGATCCGCGAACTGATGCGCAGCATCACGCCGCTGGTCGAGCCACTGTCCATCGATGAAGCTTTCCTCGATTTGAGCGGCACGGAAAAACTGCATCACGGCAGCCCGGCCCAAACCCTGGTGAAACTGGTGCGCCGCATCGAAGACGAGATCGGCGTCACCGCATCGATCGGGTTGAGCCATAACAAGTTCCTGGCCAAGCTCGCCTCCGATCTCGACAAACCGCGCGGCTTCGCCGTCATCGGCCGGGCCGAGACGCTCGACTTCCTGGGGCCGCGTGCCGTCGGCACGATCTGGGGTGTCGGCTCCAGTTTGCGCGAACGCTTGGAACGGGACGGCCTGCACACTATCAACCAGCTGCGCGAAATAGACGAAGCGACCATGACGGCGCGCTACGGCTCCATCGGACGCAGGCTCTATTACCTGTCGCGCGGGCAAGACAGTCGCACTGTCGACCCGCGCGGCGAAGCCAAGACGATCTCCGCCGAGACGACGTTCGAGCGCGACATCGCCGATGCCAAGGAACTGGCGCACCGGCTGTGGCCGCTGTGCGAAAAGGTCGCGCGGCGCCTGCGCGACAAGAACCTCGCTGCCGGCAGCATCACCTTGAAATTGAAGACCGGCAGCTTCCGCAGTTTGACGCGCGCGCGCAAACTGCCCACGCCGACGCAATTGGCCGAGGTGCTGTATCAATCGTCCCTGCCGCTGGTCGAAGCAGAAGTCACAGGCAAAAATGCCGGCCAATCGTTCCGCCTGATCGGCGTCGGCAGCAGCGTCTTCGCCGATCCCGCAGACGCGGACATTCCCGATCTGGTCAATACCGAGGTAGCCGCCCAGGCCAAGGTCGAGCAGGCCATGGAAGCGGTGCGCAAAAAATTCGGCCGCCCGGCCATCGTCAAAGGCCGCTCGCTGTAAGGAACCAAGCGCGCGCACGGCGGTTTGATCGCCATGACAAAACGCCCGACGCGCAAAACGAAGTCAGACAAAAAGCAGAAGCTCAATAGCTCCGGCTGGTTCAATCGCTTCGCCAGCAAGATCGCTCATTTCAGCGGCCGCCCGGCCACCTTCATGATGGCAGTGACGATCGTGCTGGTCTGGGCGATCTCCGGCCCGTTCATGGGCTTTTCCGAGGTTTGGCAGCTCACCATCAATACCGGCACGACCATCATCACCTTCCTGATGGTGTTCATCATCCAGAGCACGCAGAACCGCGATACGGCGGCCATGCAGATCAAGCTCGACGAGTTGATCCGCACCACGCACGCGGCCCACAATTCCTTGCTGAACCTCGAAGAGCTGTCGGAAGACGAGCTGGACGATTTGCGCCGCAAATATATCGCCCTGGCGGAACAGGCCCGCGAGGACGGCGTCGATCTGCAGGACGTCGAAAAGGAAGCCAGCCGGACCTTGGGCTGACCCGGCGGACACTTCCCACCGCCGCCCACCATTTTGCGGCGTGACCCACAATCTTGAACTGTGTTACGGTTTTTCCAATTCGCCAGGTTTTTAAGGCGGTGGCCAGTAAGGCCGCGACCGGAATTGGGAGGACTTCTTATGCATAAATCGATAGCGATTGGATTCTGTGCGGCTGTGGCTCTGTTGGCGTCGGCGCACGCCCATGCGCAGAAGGCGAAGGACACACTCCGCATCGCGGCGAACGATCAATATTCGATCCTATCGCCCTACGATCTGCCGCTCGACGAGGCCTCGCCGTTCTACAACGAGATTTATTCGCCACTGATCGTGCTGAATGAGAACACCGGCCAATATGTCGGCGAACTCGCCAAGGCGTGGCGCCATGTCGACGATAAGACCCTCGAATTCGATCTGCGCGACGACATCACCCTGCATACCGGCAAGAAATTCACCGCCGACGACATCAAGGCGAGTATCGAATACGCCATCGATCCGAAAACCAAGATCCGCAGCCAAAACCGCTATACCTGGGTCAAAAGCGTCGAGAAGCTGGGCGATTACAAGATCCGCGTGAACCTGGAAAAGCCCTACGCCCTGGATCTGTTCGCCTTCGCCTATCGCTTCACGACGATGGATTCCGATGTGTTGTCCAAGATGGAGAACAAGGCGGAATACGGCCGCGTGTCGGGCGCCAGCGCCGGGCCGTACAAGATCGCATCCTACGATCGCAACACCGGCTTCGTGTTGCAGAAGTTCGACAAGCTGAATATCGCGCATCGCCGTGCGCCCATCGGCCGCGTTGTCATCGCGCCGATCACGGACGACCAAACCCAGATCGCGCAATTGTTGACCGGCGGCCTCGACGTGCTGCGCAACGTGTCGGAATCCAACGCGGTCGAACTCGCCAAACAGAAGAATATCGAAATCACGCCGACGGCGAGCTCGCAGTACGTCTATATCACCATCGACGCCATCGCGCGGTCGGGCCGCAAGGAATTCGAAGACGTACGCGTGCGCAAGGCCATCGGCATGGCGATCAATCGCGACCAGATCGCCAAGGAGATCATCCCCGGCGGCAAGAAGGTCGGCGAAGTGATGGAGGCGCTGTGCTTCCCCTTCACCGTTGGTTGCGGCTACACCGTGAAGCCCTATGGCTACAACGTCGCGGAAGCCAAGAAGCTGATGGCCGAAGCCGGCTTCAAAGATGGCATCGAGGTCGCCATCCAGGTGCACGAGCCCTACAAGGATATCGCGGTGGCGATTTCCGGCCAGCTCCGCGATATCGGCATCCGCGCCACCGTGCAACCAATGACCATCACCCAGTACGTCAAGATGCGCGAAGACGGCAAGCTGACGATGTTCGTCGGCTCGCGGCCGACCGCCAATTTCCCCGAGACCATCGAGACCTTGGAAAGCTTCTTCGAAGGATCGCGCGATTACTGGAAAGACGATCTGATCATGAAGTCGATCGCCGAGGCACGCCAGATCACCGACGACAAGGCGCGTGCCAAGGTGCTGACACCGGCGCTCGATCGCAACAATGCCCAGGTCTATGTGCTGCCCATCGCGACGACGCCCTGGGTCTTTGCACATTCGCAGGAGATCCGCATCGGCGAGAACCAGATCAAGGCGCGCACGGTGAACATCTCCGACATATTTTGGAAGTGACGTGCGAGGTCGCACTGTTCTGGAAACAACAAAATCGTATCATAGAGAGGAACGTAACATGGCGGACACGAAAATCAGCCGGCCCTTCCGCGCCGATCAGGTCGGCAGCTACCTGCGGCCCGACGAATTGATGAATGCGCGGCAGGACAATGCCGATAAAAAAATCACCGACGCGCAGCTTCACGCTATCGAGGACAAATACATCCGCGAGCTGGTCAAGGCGCAGGAAGATATCGGCATGCCGGTCGTCACCGACGGCGAGTTCCGCCGCCAGAGCTGGAACAAGGATTTCCTCGGTGGCTTCGATAATGTGGTCGAACAGCCGGGCAACCTGAAGCTCTATCACCGCCTGCCCGACGGCACGAATTCCACCAACCAGATTTCCGGCTGGGCGGTCACAGGAAAATTCAAGCGCAGCAAACCGATCCAGGTCGACGGCTTCAATTTCCTCAAGGGCATCACCAAGGTGACGCCGAAGACCTGCATCACCTCGCCGACCCTGCTGCATTTCCGTGGTGGCCGCGAAGCGATCGACAAAAAAACCTATCCGAAGATCGAACAGTTCTTCGACGACGTCGCCGCCGCCTACCGCGAAGAGATCAAGGATCTCTATGCCGCCGGCTGCCGCTATGTGCAGCTCGACGATACTAACTTTGCCTATCTGTGCGACGAGCGCTTCCGCAATGCGGTCAAGGAAATGGGCGAAGACCCGGTCAAGCTGACCGACACCTATATCAAGCTGGTCAACGACAGCTTGCGCGACAAACCCAAGGACATGCTGTCGGCCATCCATTTGTGCCGTGGCAATTCGTCGACCGCCGGTGCGGCGCAAGGCGGCTACGAGGTCGTCGGCCCGCAGCTATTCCCGCAGCTCAATGTCGATGCCTTCTTCCTGGAATATGACGATGCACGTGCCGGCAAGTTCACCGCGCTCGCAGATGTGCCCAAGGGCAAGACGGTCGTGCTCGGCCTGATCACCACCAAGCGCGCCGATCTCGAAAAGAAGGACGAGCTGAAACGCCGCATCGACGAAGCGGCCCAGACCGTTCCCATGGAGAATCTCTGCCTGTCACCGCAGTGCGGCTTCTCGTCCGGTGCGCATATGAAAAAGCGCATCACCATCGCCGACGAGATGGCCAAGATGAAGCTGCTGGTGGACACCGCGCGCGACGTCTGGGGCGGGATGTAAGGCAGAAAACTGCGGCACAAGAAAAACCCTCATGCTGAGCCTGTCGAAGCATGAGGGGGTGCCGCTGGCCCATCCTTCGACAAGCTCAGGATGAGGTCTTTAGGTTAGTCCGTCATTCCTCCGGCTTCTCGTCCTCGACGCCGTCCGGCAGATGCCCGCCGGGATCTGGCACGGCCGGGATGTCGCAGGACGGGCGCGGCAGGATTTCGATCTGGCGCAGCCGCGCCTCGATCGAATGGTCGTCGTAATCCTGGCGCACGGTTTCGACGATGCCGTCGTCGCGATACAGCACGCTCAATTCGTATTCCGGGGTTTCGGCTTTTTTGGCGACGGGGAAATAGGCCAGTCGCGCCTTCCAGCGCGCCCCTTCGCCCAAGGTCTTCTTCACCTCGTCGGTCAGAACAGAGGTCGGCGCCTCGCCGATCAGCGCGCTGATCTCGTACGGATCGTCTTCGCTGGCGCCATCGAATACCACGGCGCTGAAATGCGTCTTGCCGGCCTGTGAACGCCGGATGATCTCGATCATATGCTGGCTCGGGAACATCGAGCCCTTGGGCAATTCCGATTGCGTGTTCTGCGGTTCGGTATATTCGGCCACACCGGGCGCGCCGACGGCATCGACGACCGCCACACCGCGCAGCTTGTCGCTCGTCTGGCCCTGCGTGGTTTCATCCAGGCGGAAGCGGAAGCCCAAGCCGTCCTTGGCTTCCCAGGTCGTCATCTTGCGCAGATTTTCGATCTCGTCTTCCGCGCCGGCATAGGCGCTGCGCATCAGCACCTTGGTGTCGATCTTCCAGGCCTCGCAGGTCTCGACCATCTCGTAATACATCACGCCGCGCGCATCGACAGGACCGCCCTGCCCGGTCACCCCGGCCAGGCCCATGGCATAGACCGCGCGATGCGGCTTGAGGACGATCGGCGTTTCGGCCCGGATCGAGCCGGACATGGACAGCACCAGGGTCGCTGTCAGCGTGACGCCGGAAACTGTCATCGGAATGAATTTCATAGGGCATCCTAGAGCATGTTTGCCGCAGCGCAAAATACGGCAATTTTTGCCCGGCAGCGGATGCCCGCGCGCCGATCGCGCCCCGTCCAGCCGCCCGAAACCCTAGCAAATCCGCGTGATTCCAATGGCATGAGGATTGCGTAACACACGACGATATGCCGTTCGAATACGAAGCCACGCCCTCATTGCGCGCCGGTATCCGCGCCGCCCTGGAAGCACGCCGCTCGCCCAGCCTGCACGATATTGCCGGTCGATACGACATTCGGGCAATGACGCCGCGCGAGATGGCCGATCTATCGGCCGAGCTCTACATGGCGGGCTTCCTCAACCACGAGCAATATTCCGACCTGTCGTTCCAGGCCGAGTTGATGCCCAATTACGACATGACCATCGGCGCGCTGACCGGCAGCCGCGCCGCCCCCGATCGCCCACGCGACTACACGTCGATCTGGCGCGCCAAGCTCAAATTCGAGATGAAGCACTTGGCCGACGATCCGCGCATCGTTGAGCGGACGCGCAAGATCCTCGATCTGCTGCGCTCCATCGAAAAGCCCGAAAACCTGCCGCAGGTCATCGCCACCGAAACCATTCCGCGCGGCCGCCCGGCAACCAGTCAGGCCCACAATCAAGCCTTGGCGCGACCGCTACCGCCCGCCATCGAGCTGCCGCCGCTACGCCTGCGCGCTACCCCGGACGATCGCTGGTAAGCCGTCCCGCTACCTAAACGCCGATCGCCAGATAGAACTTCGCCAGACGTTCGAAGGCCTCGTCGAGATAACGCCGGAGCGACATCCTCATGCGCGTTACACCTGCTTGACGTTGGGTGCGCGGGTCCACAAACGAAGATCCGCGCATTTCGTCACGAACGCCGCCGCATCCTTGGCAGCATTCAGAAGCACCACACCGTCATCGCCGCTCTCCGGGACGCCGGCTTTGGCCAGCAAGGGTTCGGCCGCTTCGCTGTAAGCGATGAACTTCAGATGCGCGAAGGCATCCGCAATGAAATCGCGCGCGGTCGATTCATCGGCGAGCAGTTCGGCCCCGGCTTCCGAAACCAGGATCGCGACCGCGTCGAACACGACCGATGGCCCACCATCGATCTTTTCGTCCGCAGTGATCCAACTGCCGTCGTCCGCTTCGACCCCGCCGACATGCGGTGCGACGAGCTTCACCACCGCACCCGCATCCTTGAACGCCTTCTGCACCGCCTTCAACAATTTGGCATCGACGCCATCTGTGATGAGCACACCGAGCTTACGGCCCTCGAAGCTTTTCGGCGCATTGAGGAGAATGCTGAGCGCCGGCGATTTGGGCAGATCGGTACGCGTCGGGCGCGCCGCATCCGCCCGCTTGGGCATTGGCCGCAGGCGCAATCCGTCCGCCACCGTCTTGGCGAGCGTATCGTCGATATTCATCAGGTGTGAGACGACGCGCGCGCGGATCGCCAAGGTTTCCACCTTGCTCAACTCGAACGTGATCGCGGCGGTAATGTGGTCCTGCTCGGTCGGCGTCTGGCTGATGAAGAACTGACGCGCCTGGCTGTAATGGTCGGCAAAGGATTCAGGCCGGATGCGACGTTTCGCACCGGTCGCTTCTTCCGGGTACGACGTAAAGCCGATATCAGGGGATTCGCGCGGTCCACCCGCCACACCGCCCCATGAATTGGGTTCGTAGTTCACGCGACCCTTGGGATTGATCATCGCCATGTGGCCGTCCTGCTGCAGCGTGTGGAACGGGCATTTCGGCGCGTTGATCGGGATGTGGGTGAAGTTCGGCCCACCCAGGCGCTTGGTCTGCGTATCGAGATAGGAGAAATTGCGCCCCTGCAGCAGCGGATCGTTGGTGAAATCCACGCCCGGCACGATGTTCTGCGTGCAGAACGCGACCTGCTCGGTCTCGGCGAAGAAATTATCGACCATGCGGTCGAGCACGAGACGACCGACGATGCGCACCGGCACCAGTTCTTCCGGGATCAGCTTGGTCGGATCGAGAATGTCGAAATCGAACTTGTCGGCGAAGTCGTCATCGAACAATTGCAGGCCCAATTCCCATTCCGGGTAGGCGCCGGACTGGATGGAATCCCAGATGTCGCGGCGATGGAAATCGGGATCGGCGCCGTTGATCTTCAACGCTTCATTCCACACCACCGACTGAATACCCAGCTTCGGCTTCCAATGGAATTTCACGAAGGTCGATTTGCCGGCTGCATTAATCAGGCGGAAGGTATGGACACCGAAACCTTCCATGAAGCGCAGCGAACGTGGGATGGCACGATCCGACATCACCCACATGATCATGTGCATGCTCTCGGGCGAAAGCGAGATGAAATCCCAGAAATTGTCGTGCGCCGAGGCCGCCTGCGGGAAACCGCGATCGGGTTCTTCCTTCACCGAATGCACAAAGTCCGGAAACTTCATCGGGTCCTGAATGAAAAAGACCGGAACGTTGTTGCCGACGATGTCCCAGTTGCCCTGCTTGGTATAGAGCTTCACCGCGAAACCGCGCACGTCGCGCGCCAGATCGGCCGAGCCCTTCGCGCCGGCAACGGTGGAGAAGCGCACGAAGGCCGGCGTCTTTTCGCCTTTGCGCTGGAAGATATCGGCGCGCGTAATGTCGGCGAGCGATTCATAGGTCTCGAAGAAGCCGTGCGCGCCGTAACCGCGCGCATGCACGATGCGCTCGGGAATGCGCTCATGATCGAAATGGAAAATCTTTTCGCGGAAATGGAAATCCTCGAGCGCCGCCGGGCCGCGATCGCCGATGCGGAGCGTGTTCTGATCGTCGGCGACCGGTACGCCCTGCGCCGTGGTCAGCACCGGGACATCGCCGCCGGCGATCTGATGGGTTTCGCCGCCGGCGCCGCGCAGCACGGTCTGGTCGCCATAGGTTGCCTTGGTGGTCGGTGCATCGGGATTATGGCCAGGATTGCCGCGCGACTTGGTAACCGGAGCTGCCTTTGTAGCTGCACTCTTCGTGGTCTTCTTGGCCATTGCTATCCACTCCCGCTTTTATTTTTTGAATGATTCAAAGGAACGGAGGGATAACTGGCAGCGTGGAGGCTGGTTCCCATCGTAGAGCCGTAGCTAACAAAAAAACGGCCCGGATTGATCCCGGGCCGTTCCTTTTTCAGAGCATAACTCAGTCTTATTAGTTCATCGCTAGCACCAGAATGCCGTGCGGCAGTTCGACCGAGCCGAGGCCGAGCGCGGCACTGAGTGCGATTGCCTTCCAGCGGTTGCGCGTGATGCCGAACATCTCTTCACGCAGATCGCCCATGGCCGGTGCGGTGCCGAGGTCATAGCGCGCGACCTTCAACGCGGTGTTATAGCGACGACGAAGATTCTCGCCGATCTGCTTGGCGATGTATTCCATATATTGCTCGCCGGTGAGGCCGAGATCGCCCGCCTCGTCGGCCGGCTTCAGCCCGCCGCCCGAACGGAAATCGTCCGCCGTGTCGAACAGGGTCTGGCCGTTGCGCGCCACGACGCAAATCGCCTTGCCGTGCACGCGATAGACCGTGTGCGCCTCGACCGCGTTCTGGCGATCGTATTGATCCATCATCTCGTCGAAAATCCCCGCGCGACGATCCTTCTTCAGGACATCGGTAAGCTCAGACAGATTCATCGCTACTGGTGTGTTCATGATTTCCCTCAAAACGCCCCGGTTCTCCGGTTGAGCGTTGCAGCGCAAAAACGATGCCAACCCCATTACAGGCGGATTGTCTTAGGAATTAATTAACCCGAACCACGGCAGACGCGCTGAAACCGGCAGATTCTGCCGCCTCACACCAACGTGAAGGTAAAAAACGTCTTCAATAATTAAGGAACGCGCGTCTCAGTTGCCGGCCGGAATGGTCCTGCCCGGGTTCATCATGCCCTTCGGATCGAGCGCGGCTTTGATGGAACGCATGACATCGAGCGCCACGGCGTCTTTGTATTTACGCATTTCGGGAAGCTTGTGCGAACCGATACCATGCTCCGCGCTGAACGATCCGCCGCTTTGGGCGAGCAGATCCAGAACGGCGTTTTTCATCTCGCCCGCCTTCGCCTTGAAAGCATCGACATCCGCATCGGGATCGCACCAGATGCCGAGATGCAGATTGCCGTCGCCGAGATGGCCGAGCGGATTGAGATAGGCCCCCGTCACCGTGCGATCGACGATCTTTTGCGTCGCATCGACAAATCCATGGATGCGGTCGAGCGGCAGCGAGATATCGAAACCGATCTTGGTCTTTACACTATTGGTGACTTCGAGGGCCGCTTCGCGCAGTTTCCAGATATCGAGACGTTGTGCTTCGGACGCCGCAAACAAAGCATCCTGGATGAGACCGTCTTCAAGCGCCGCTTCGGCCGCGCGCTGCAACGTCGCGGCGACCGGAAGCGCACCGTCGGCATCGGGCGTTGCCGCCTCGTCCGAGGTCGCGGCGATTTCGATCATCACGCCGTAACGCGGCAGATCGCGGAACGGCTGCAACAAATTGGGATTGTGGCGCTGCGCCTGACGCAGAAAGGCATTGGGCATGATCTCGAACGCTTCGACCGCGCCGCCGCTTTCCGCCTGCACGCGATTGAGCACGCTGAGTGCATCGGCGAGGCTCTCCACCGACACCAGCGCGGTCGCGCGCGCCTTGGGCAACGGATAAAGCTTCATCGTCGCCGCCGTGATGATGCCGAGCGTGCCTTCGGAGCCGACGAACAGATCGCGCAGATCGTAACCGGTGTTGTTCTTGCGCAAGCCCGACAGCAGATCCATCACGCGGCCGTCAGGCAGCACAACCTCGATCCCCAAACACAGTTCGCGCGTATTGCCGTAACGCACGACGTTGCTGCCGCCGGCATTGGTCGCGAGATTCCCGCCGATCATGCAACTGCCCTTGGCGCCGAAATTGAGCGGGAAGAACAGGCCCTGCCCCTCGACCGTCTCATGCAGTTTGGCGAGCACGCAGCCTGCCTCCACCGTCATGGTGAGCGCGGAGGTACTGATCTCGCGGATGCAGTTCATGCGTTCGAGCGACAACACGATCTCTTTGCCACTGTCATCGGGGATACTGCCGCCGGCGAGACCGGTATTACCCGATTGCGGCACGACCGCGATGCCCTCGGCATAGGCGGCCGCCATCGCGGTGGAAACTTCGGCTGTAGTGGCGGGGCGCACGACGCAGAGCGCCTTGCCGGCCTCGCTGCCGGACCAAGAGCGCACATACTTGGCCATGTCGACGGGATCGGTGAGCACCGCGCCCGCACCGAGCATTGACGCCAGTTTGGATGCGAAGTCGCTCATGATCGAAAAGCCCTAGTCTTTCTTCTTCGGCTTCGGCAGATCCGGCGCGATGTGCAATTCCTTGTAACGCGCAGGGGGAATGGTCGCAGGCGCGCCCATCAACAAGTCTTCGGCCTGCTGCGTCATCGGGAAGGTGATGACCTCGCGGATATTCGGTTCGTCGGCGAGCAGCATCACCATGCGGTCGATGCCGGGCGCCGAGCCACCATGCGGTGGGGCACCGAACTTGAACGCGTTGAGCAGGCCGCTGAAGCGCAGCTCGACTTCTTCTTTCGGATAACCCGCGATCTCGAACGCCCGATACATGATGTCGGGCTTATGATTACGAATGGCGCCCGACGACAGCTCGATGCCGTTACAGACGATGTCGTACTGATAGGCCAGGATATCGAGCGGGTCTTTATTGTTCAGCGCATCGAGGCCGCCCTGCGGCATCGAGAACGGGTTGTGGCTGAAATCGATCTGCTTGGCGTCCTCGTTGTATTCGAACATCGGGAAATCGACGATCCAGCAGAACTTGAACTGATTGGCGTCGAGCAGACCGAGTTCGTTGCACAAGCGCGTGCGCACCTGGCCGGCGAACAGCGCCGCCTTGTCCGCCACCGCACCGGCAACGAAGAACACCGCATCGCCGTCTTTCAGACCGGCGATCTCTTTGATCTTGGCCGAGCGCGCGGGCTCGAGATTCTTGGCGATCGGGCCCTGGGCCTCGCCGTCCTTGAAGGTGATGTAACCAAGACCACCCTGGCCTTCGGCACGCGCCCAATCGTTGAGCTTGTCGAAGAAGCTGCGCGGCTGTCCGGCGGCACCGGTCGCCTGGATGGCGCGCACCACGCCGCCACCCGCCACGATCTTGGCGAACAGGCCGAAGTTAGAACCGGCGAAGGCTTCGCTGACATCGCTGATCAGCAGCGGATTGCGCAGGTCGGGCTTGTCCGAACCGTATTTCAGCAAGGATTCACGATACGGAATGCGCGGGAACGCGCCCTGCGTCACCGGACGGCCTTTGCCGAATTCCTCGAACACACCACCGAGCACGGGCTCGAGCGTAGCGAAGACGTCGTCCTGCGTGACGTAGCTCATTTCCAAGTCGAGCTGATAGAACTCGCCCGGGCTGCGGTCGGCGCGCGCATCTTCATCGCGAAAACACGGCGCGATCTGGAAATAACGATCGAAGCCCGACACCATCAGCAGCTGTTTGAAGATCTGCGGTGCCTGCGGCAGCGCGTAGAACTTGCCCGGATGGATGCGCGACGGCACGAGGTAATCGCGCGCGCCTTCCGGCGATGACGCTGTCAGGATCGGCGTCTGGAATTCCATAAAGCCGGCATCGGTCATGCGGCGGCGGATCGACGAGATCACCTTGCTGCGCAGTACGATATTGTCGTGTACCTTCTGGCGGCGCAGATCGAGGAAGCGATAGCGCAGACGGGTCTCTTCCGGGAACTCGGCCTCGCCCGCGACCTGAAGCGGCAGCACGTCGGCTTCCGATTCCATGGTGTATGCGCGGATGCGCAGTTCGACCTCACCGGTCGGCAGGTCGGCATTGATGGTGTCGCCGGTGCGCTTCTCGACCGTGCCGGTCACCGTGATCACGCTTTCGGGACGGGCCTTTTCCACCTCGGTGAAGAGCGGGTCACCCGCTTCGATCACGCACTGGGTCAGGCCATAGTGATCACGCAGATCGATGAACAGCAGATTGCCGTGGTCGCGCTTGCGATGCACCCAGCCGGACAGGCGTACCCGGTTGCCCGCGTCCGTGCCCCGGAGCTGGCCGCAGGTGTGGGAACGATAGGGATGCAGGTCGGTGTCCGAAGCCATGGTTTATCCGCGCAAATCCAGGGGTTGTGGCCGGGCTTCATACACGCTTTCATGGCCAGCGGAAAGGATGTAAAAGCGCCCCATGTCGATCATAACGGACACCGAAACCCTCGCCGATTTCTGCCGGCGGGTCGGCCGATCCAGCTACGTCACCGTCGATACCGAATTCATGCGCGAGAACACGTTCTGGCCGCATCTCTGCGTCGTGCAGGTGGCGGGCGAGGATGACGCGGCCGTGATCGATGCGCTGGCCGATGGCATGGACCTGACGCCGCTCTACGCCCTGATGGCCGATCCGGCCGTTCTCAAGGTCTTTCATGCGGCGCGCCAAGATCTGGAAATCTTCTGGAACGCCATGCAGGATTCGCCTATCTGCCTGCCCACGCCCCTGTTCGATACCCAGGTGGCCGCCATGGTTTGCGGCTTCGGCGAGTCGGCCGGTTACGAAACCCTGGTCCGCCAGTTGGCCGGCAAGCAGATCGACAAATCCTCGCGCTTCACCGATTGGTCGCACCGCCCGCTCAGTGAAAAGCAGACCGCCTATGCGCTGGCCGACGTGACGCACCTGCGCCCGGTCTATGAAAAGCTCGCCGGCATGCTGGCCAAAAACGGCCGCACCGCATGGCTGGATGAGGAGATGGCGATTCTGACCGAGCCCCGCACCTATTCGCAGCCGTCGGAAGACGCCTGGAAACGCATCAAGGGCAAGCCGGGCAATCGCCGCGCGTTGGCCGTGCTGATGCAGATCGCCGCGTGGCGCGACCGCGAAGCCAAGCGCCGCAACATCCCGCGCTCGCGCGTGCTGCGCGACGAAGCGTTGGTCGAAATTGCGCACCATGCGCCGCAAACGGTGGACGATCTCGCCCGCGTGCGCGGCATGGGCCGCCGCTTGGCCGAAGGATCGTCGGGCGCGGAATTATTGGAAGCCGTCGCCGCCGGCCTCGCCGTGCAAGACAAAGATCTGCCGGTCATCGAACGCGCCGACGCGTTGCCGCGCGGCCTCGGCCCGATCACCGATCTGCTCAAGGTCCTGCTCAAAGCGAAATGCGAAGAGAACCAGGTTGCGACCAAGCTGATCGCGACGGCCGACGATGTGGAAAAGATCGCGGCCTTCGGCGAAAAGGCCGATGTCGCCGCCCTGCACGGCTGGCGCCGCGCGGTGTTCGGCGAAGATGCCTTGGCGCTGCGCTCGGGCAAACTGGCCATGGTCGTCTCGAAGGGACAGCTGGAACTCGTCGAGTTCGACGACTAGTCCTCTATTTCGGCGCCCTACTTTGGTGAACCGGCGGAAATCCAAATCTTCTCGTTCAGTTTGCCGGTCTCATACAGATTATCGAGCACGCCGATGTGGCGTTCGGTGAGCGTCGTCCCGGCGCCCAGATAAATCGCGCCGTTGGTCGTGTGGACATCGCGACTCAAAACCTGCCCAGGCTGAATGCCGGTCGGATCGACGGAGCGTTCGGGGCCGCGCGGGCGCGCCGGCGGCGTGGGTCGGCGTGCCGGTGCGCGCGGCGCACGCGCGACCACCTCGGGTGTGTCTTCCGCGCCGGGCGGCACCATGACCTGCACCACGGGGCGGCCGGTTTTGGCATCCGACGGCAAGGTCAGCGCATTGCGGCGATCGAGTTGGCCGAGCAGACGGATCACCGTCGGGGTCAATTGCGTGCCCGATGAGATCAGCACGCTGCCGTCGGACGAGAAGATGTTCTGCGCCGCCACGGCGGCCTCAGGCATATCCTCGATCTTGCAATCGCGCTGCTGCCACTCCGTCGTCACCACCTGTTTCGTGCGCAACGGCTCGGCATCGCCGCCGGTATTCAGTATGTAGGCGATATCGCCCATGGTCAGCGTGCTGTCGCGCTCCAACCGATCCAGCGCCCGCAGGATGCCGCTGGCTTCCGACGCCCCCAGCTCGGCGTACAGGCGTTCGATGCCGACTTTGACGTCGGCCGCGACGTTATCCTCGCCCGAGAAGTTGGCCAGACGATCGACGAACTTGGTCCGGCTCGCTTCGTGATGCGCCGCGACCTCGGCTTCGTCCTCTTTCGACAATAGATGTTTAAGCAGATCGGCCGCCGCTTCGCTGGCTTCGGCGGAGATGTTCATCGGCGCCTCGTCCTCGTCGTCGCCCCCCTCGCCGCCGCCGCCGGCCTTGCGCCGCCCTTTCTTGGCCATGCCTTTGTTTTCGCCGATCGCCGGCTTCGGTGCGGCTGCCGCCGGACTGCCCGGGTTGAGCACTTCATCGCTGACCGTGGTGCTGACCGCATCGTAGATTTCGGTCGTCTTCAGCCAGCTAATATCCTTTTCGGTGCGAGCCAGATGCGTGAAGCGTTTTTCCAATGCCGCACGCGACACCGGCTTCACCAGGAAGGCACTGACGTCGAGCTTGAGTGCGACATCGACGAGATCGCGATCCGAATAGGCGGTCAACATGATGAACGGCGTCGCGCGATTGAGGCCGCATTGCCCCATCCGGATGGTCTTGAGCAATTCCAGCCCATCGATCTTGGGCATATTGAAATCCGACAGCATCACTACCGGGCCGCCGGGGAGAGTCCAGCTTTCGGCCAAGGCTGCCTCGCCGTCTTCGGCCTGGACGACGTTGGTCGCGCCCATGCCGATCAGCAGGCGCACCACCGTCTGGCGCGTGAAAGCCTCATCCTCGACGACAATGACGGTATGTTTCGCGAGATCGAAGCCGTTCATTATACGTGGTTGTCCACAAAACTCTGGATACGGGAAGATTCCGGCCGGATCGCCGGGATGAGTTCGGCAACCTCCGGCCAGGCGCCGTCGCGCGCCGCTGCCTCGATCCGCGCGAAGAGATCGCGCAACCGATGCGCGGCCGCCGTCGCCGCCGCACCCTTGGCCGCATGCGCGGATTCGATCATCGCACCGTCGATTCGATCCACAGCCGCGCGCTCGATCCGATCGATCAGGCGCGGCAGATGTTCGAGGAACAGGCGCAGATGCGCCAGCAGCTCCACCGGATCGGTTTCGCCAAGCGTCTCGGCCAATTGACCGAGATCGACGACGTCGGTTTCGATGCTGGCCGCATGCGCGTCGACAAGACGTGCTTCCATCTGATCGGCGCGCCATTCGAAGCCGTGCGCCACGACGGTGGCGACGGTATCGCGTAGGATCTTGGCCGGCACGGGTTTGGTGAGCACGGCGTTCATGCCGGCATCACGGCAGGCGGCGATATCGTCGGCATCGTTGCTGCCGGTCAGACCGATGATCGGGATCAACCCCACCGGCCCATGGGTGCCCCGGATCGCGCGCGTCGCCTGGATGCCATCCATGCCATCCATATTGCGATCCATGATGATCACGTCGAAGGCCACGGTCGACAGCAACTCGAACGCCGATACCGCATCGGCGACGCTATGCACCTCATGACCGACATTGGCGAAAATGCGCCGAATCACGTCGCGGATAGACGCATCATCCTCGACATGCAGAATGCACAGCGAGCGGCCGCCAGACGTATTTCGAGGCGTACCCCTGAGCATTTCCGTCGATCCCCCGACCGAGAGACAGCGCCCCCCGGCCGATCGATACCGGTTTCATTGCGGCTATATAATGCGGAATTCGCCCCAGCCGCCATTGCGAAGAACGCACTATCCAGGGTCATTTTTGCCAGGATTGGTTGCCGGGCTTACGTTGTCTGGCAGCCCGACGCCTTAGGCGATATCGCCTTTGACGCCAAGCTGTTCCGCCAAATCCTCGAAGATGCGCTGTACGCCTTCGCCCGACAGATCTTTCGCGCCACCCTCAAGCTTCATGGTCAGGCGGTTCGACGTCAGGGTCAGCGCGGACTTGGGCAGGACATCGGGCACGCCGCCCGACAGGACGTGCGCCAGGCGCAACGCCAAACCGATCACCTCGGCATTCTGCAGATCGTCCTCCGACAGCAGCGAGCGCACGGCCTGGACCTCGGGCTGGCGACGGCGGCCGTTGTAGCGCACGAAGGTCGCGATCGCGAGCATGATGCGTTCGCGGTGCGTGATGCCGGCGATCGCCAGGCGCAGCACGCGCAGGAACGAATGCAGTGCGCGATAGTCGGGATGCTCGGTCCAACCGATATCGGACAGCAAGGCAGCCGACAGCACGAGGCGATGATCGCCTTCGTCGAGATCGGCGAGCACCGGAATCATCCAATTATAGATCTCTTCGCCATGCACGGCGAAACGGCCGCCGCGCTGCGCGAACCCTTCGCAGACCGACACCAGCGGATCGCCGCTGCGCAGATTCGCCGGCAGTTGTTCGAAGAACAGGCCTTCGCGCAAACCGAAGCCGGAGAAGACCAGCGATTTCGCCTTGGTGATTTCAAGCAGACGATTGATGGCCATTGATGCGAACGGCAACGTGTCGGCGCGGCGGCGCGCCACGCTCGCCATACGTTCCAGCGACGCCGGGCTTTGGCCCGCGATCAGCTTGGTGAGATCGAAAGCGGGTTTGTAGGGGATCGTCAGATAGTCGAGCACATGCAGCGGATAATTCGTCTGCTCGACATAGATCCGCGCCAGCGAACGGCACGCCCCGCCGACGGCATAAAAATCGTGCCCCGCCGCATCGCGCAGCCAATCGATCTCGGCAAAGGCCTTGTCGGCGATCTTCTGCGCGGCACTCATCGAGCCGCCCGAATCTTCGGCCAGACGCAAATGGCCGAGCGGTACGGTGGCGCTTTTCTTGAACTGGCCGTTTTCCAGCAATACAAGATCGAGGCTGCCGCCGCCCAGATCGCCGAACAGACCGTCGGCATCCTTCACGCCGCCCAGGATGCCCATGGCGCCGAGACGCGCTTCTTCCTCACCGGACAGAACCTCGACCGGGAAACCGAAGCGGCGCTGCACTTCCTTGGCGAATTCCGGACCGTCCGACGCATCGCGCACGGCGGCCGTAGCCACCATCTTGAATTTTTCCACCGGCATCTGCTTGGCGAGCGCGGTGAAACGACCGAGCGTCTTGAACGCCAATTTGACGCCGTCCGGGTTCAGCTTACCGCTTTTGCCGATGCCCTTGCCGAGCTGGCACGAAACGCGTTCGTTGAAGATCGGCACAGGCAGGCGCGCCGGTGCGTCATAGACCACCATGCGCACGGTGTTGGAGCCGATATCGACGATGCCGATGCGCCCACCGGTGCGGGTGGTGCGCTCGTTGAAGCGGTCGTTAACGGTATTGTCCTTGGCGGCCGCTGGCATGCTCTCGGATACGGATTGCGACGTTCAGGCGGAATCGGCGGCCGACATTGGCATCGCCGGGCGATGCTGTTCGAGCGCACTACCGCGCCCGGACAGGCTTGGGTTGGTCATGAAGTAGGTATGGGCGCAGAAACCATGCTCGTTCGAAGGTTCGCGCGTATAGGTCCCATCCGCGTTCATGTCCCAACTTTGCCGAGAGTCCTTCAGATTGGCAACCATCACCTGCTCGACGACTTGCTGATGAACGGTTGGATTCTCGATCGGAACCAGAACTTCCACACGGCCGCTCAAGTTCCGGCCCATCCAATCGGCCGATGACATAAAAACCTTGGCGCGCGGCGACGGCAGGGCATGGCCATTGCCGAACACCACGATTCGCGAATGTTCCAGGAATCGCCCGACGATGCTTTTGACGCGGATGTTGTCGGACAATCCCGGCACGCCCGGACGCAGGCAACAGATGCCGCGCACCACCAGTTCGATCTGCACGCCGGCCATCGAGGCGCGATACAGCTCGTCGATGATGTCGGGGTCGACCAGCGAGTTCATCTTGGCCCAGATCATCGCCGGACGGCCCGCCTTGGCGTTTTCGATCTCGGCTTCCATATGCTCGACCAAGGTCTCGCGCAACGTGAGCGGTGCCACCGACAATTTTTCCAGACCGCGCGGCTCGGTATAGCCGGTCATAAAATTGAAGATCTGCGCAGCATCACGGCAGAGCGCCGGATCGTCGCTGAAGTACGACAGATCGGTATAGATGCGCGCCGTGTTGGGGTGGTAGTTGCCGGTGCCGAAATGCACGTAGGAACGCAAACTATCGCCTTCGCGGCGCACGACCAGGCTGATCTTGGCATGTGTCTTCTTGTCGACGAAGCCGAACACGACATTAACGCCGGCGCGTTCGAGATCGCGCGCCCAGCGGATATTGGCTTCCTCGTCGAAACGCGCCTTGAGTTCCACCATCGCGGTGACCGACTTGCCGGCTTCGGCCGCCTGCACGAGAGCCGCAACGATCGGCGAATTGTTGCTGGTGCGATACAGCGTCTGCTTGACCGCAACGACGTTCGGATCGGCCGCCGCCTGACGGATGAACTGCACGACGACGTCGAAGCTTTCATACGGATGATGTACGACGAAATCCTTGCGGCGGATCGCCTCGAACATATCGCCGTTGAGTTCGCGCACGCGTTCGGGGAACCGCGTCACATACGGTTTGAACAGCAGATCGGGGCGGTCGAGTTTAAGCAATTCGTCGGTTTCCGACAGGCCGAGCATGGCACCGTGGCGCACGACGTTCTTCGGATCGCACTCCATCTCGTCCATTATCATCTGCAACAGATCCTCGGACATGTCGGTGACCGACAGGCGCACGATTTCGCCGTGGATGCGTTTCTTGAGCGCCGTTTTGAACGTGCCCACCAGATCTTCCGCGCCCTCGTCCACTTCGATTTCGGTATCGCGGATGATGCGGAACCAGGCCGAGCGTTCGATGGTGAAATCGGGGAAGACCTCGTCCACGCATTCGGAGATCACATCGTCGAGCAGGATGAAGCGCGTATCGTCGCCTGGAATGCGCACGAAGCGATCCATCATGTTGGGCATCGGCATAAGCGCCTTGCGCGCGACCTTCGAGCCGCCGGCGCGCGCACTCAACTGGAGCACCATCGAGAAGCCAAGATTCGGAATGAACGGGAATGGGTGCGCGGGATCGACCGCCATCGGCGTGAGCAGCGGAAACACGTGTTCACGGAAATACGTTCGCACCCACTCCTTGTCG
This sequence comes from Rhodospirillaceae bacterium, assembly GCA_947467145.1. Taxonomy (GTDB): domain Bacteria; phylum Pseudomonadota; class Alphaproteobacteria; order Rhodospirillales; family UBA2165; genus CANIGJ01. The sequence goes on from CANIGJ010000013.1 coordinate 30,485, forward strand.
GCGCGCGTCATATCGGGGCGCGAGACGACTTCGATACCGGCGTCCGCCAACTGCGCCTTCAAGGCCACCCACACTTCGCGCTGGCAACGCATCAGATCGTTCGCATGCTCGCGCACGGTGTCGAGTTGCTGAAACGGCGTCAGGCCATCGGGGCTGCGCTTGAGCACGCCGGCCTCGACCTGGCCCACCAAGCCGGCGACGCGCACCATATAGAATTCATCGAGGTTGGCCGCCGAGATCGATAGGAAGCGCAGGCGCTCCAGCAACGGGTGGCTCTCGTTCTGGGCCTCTTCCATGACGCGCTGATTGAACCGCAGCCAGGACAGTTCCCGGTTCAGGAATCGCTCCTTCGATTGGAGCGTAATGTCGCTCTTTTGCGCGACCGCCTGGTTGTTCATAGTGGCATCCATATTCAAGGCCTTGTCCGTTACCGACACCCCGTGACACAAGCGTCATGCGGGCCTCGAAGATTTTATTGCACCATTTTTACCATAATTTGACAGTCGGTGAAAAACGAGGCGAAACAATGGCATATCGACCCAGCTGGGAAGGACATTGACGTCGTATGAAGACCCTTTACGTCCTGCGCCATGCCAAGGCCGAACGCGATGCCCCGTCGGGTGAGGACTACGACCGCCCCCTGGCGGCGCGCGGCCGCACCGATGCCGCCCGGTTGGGCAGCCTGTGGCAGATCCACCCCGATCTCATCGTCACGTCATCGGCCAAGCGGACCCTCGAAACGGTGGAGCAGTTGACCGCGCGCTGGCCGAAGCCGGTCGCGATCCAGGCCGAAGATAAGCTCTATCTGGCACCGGCGGCACGCCTGATGGAAACGGTGCGGACCTTCCCCGACACGGCGCACAGCGCCATCCTGGTCGGCCACAATCCCGGCATTGGCGATTTGGCCGCCCAGCTCGCCCACCAGACGCCAGGTGCGGCGCGCGAGCGTATTCGCACGCAATACCCGACCTGCGCGCTTGCCACATTCGAGATCGCCGCCGACAGCTGGTCCCTGGTCAGCCCCGGTCTGGCCCGCCTGCTTGCGTTTGCCGCGCCCAAGGACCTTGCGAATGGCACCGGCGCCTGAGATGGTCCGCGCCATGTCGAAAAACGCCGCCGCCCTGAGCTGGACCCTGCTGTGGGCAATCCTCGTGATTACCGGGCTGACGCTCCGCCCGCTCTTGCCGGTCGACGAGACACGTTACGCCAGCGTGGCCTGGGAAATGTGGCTGCATGGCGATTACCTCGTCCCGCATCTCAACGGCGAAACCTACAGCCACAAACCGCCGCTGCTGTTCTGGCTGATGAACGCATCGTGGCTGCTGTTCGGCGTCAACGATTGGACGCACCGTCTGATCGCGCCGCTGTTCGGTCTGGCCTCGCTGTTCCTGACGTCGCGTATCGCCGAGCGTCTGTGGCCCGACAGCCAAGCCACGGTCGCGGCACCGTTGTTGCTCCTCGCCGGCATCTTCTGGGCGACCTTCAGCACGCTCACCATGTTCGACATGATGGTCGCAACTTGGACGCTTGTCGGCATGCTGGGCCTGATCGAAGCCTGGCGCGGCCGCAGCGATCTGGGCTGGACCTTGTTCGCGCTCGCCATCGGGCTGGGCGTTCTGTCCAAGGGGCCGGTGATCCTGGTCTTCCTACTGCCCTGCGCCCTCGCCGCGCCTTATTGGACGAAAGGTGCGAAGCCTGCCGGAACCTGGGGGGCATGGTATCTCAAGATATTGCTCGCCACCCTCGCCGGTGTAGCCATCGCGCTCGCTTGGGCAATCCCCGCCGGCATTAGCGGCGGCGAAGCCTATCGCAACGCGATCTTCTGGGGTCAATCGGCCGGACGCGTCGTCGATTCCTTCGCCCATCGCAAACCGATCTACTGGTATCTCGCGATCCTGCCGCCGATGCTGTTGCCGTGGCTGCTGTGGCCGAGCTTCTGGCGCGCGGTGTGGCGCGGTCTGACGAACCTACGTCAACGCAGCGGTGGCGTCGCCGATCATGGCACGCGCCTAATCGCCATCTGGGTCGGCGTGCCGTTCGTGATTTTCTCGCTCGTCAGCGGCAAGGCGCCGCATTATCTACTGCCGTTCCTGCCGGCCATCGCCATCGCCGCCGCCATCGGGATCGAGCGCACACCGAACGGTGCCCGCGCGTTGCGCCAAGCGCTGCCGTTGGCCGTACTCGGCGTGATGATCGTCGTCACGATCCATCTCGGCGCGAACGCGCGCTTGAAGGATGCCTACGACCTAAAACCGTTGGCCGAAAAACTTGCCGGCTATGAGCGCGACGGCTACGCGATCGCGCATTACGGCAATTATCATGCACAATTCCAATTCCTCGGCCGCCTAACGCAGAACATCGAAGAAATCGGCGATGGCGAACCGACATGGCTGCGCGAGCATCCCAAGGCCAAGGTCATCGCCTATCGCTATACGCTGCCCGACGGCGTCACACCCGACTATGTGCAGAAGTTCCGCGGCCGCTATGCCGTCATCTGGGACGGCAAGGACGTGATCGCCAACCAAGCCATTGCGCGCCGCGACGGACGGGCGCAAGACGACGACGATTAGGCGTCTTTGTCGCGCAGGTTGTGCATGATCTCGCGCACGAACGGCACCGTGACGTCGCGATGCGCCGACAGCGCTGCCGCATCGATCGCCGCCACGAGGCGTTGCGCCTCGGTCAAGGACCGCTCCATGCGGCGCGCGAGAAATTCCACGACATCGACATCGACCCGCACCTGACGGTCGGAAAACAATTTCGCCAGCACCGCCTTGATCAATTCATCATCGGGCCGGCCTAAGGCTGCCGCCGGCGCGCTCAATAGGCGTGAGCGCAGATCGAGCAAGGTGATCTGCCAGGCCGCCGGGGCGTGCCGCGCCGTCATCAGGATATGCCCGCCGCGCGCCGCCACCGCATTGTAGAGATGCAATAACGCTTCAGGATTTTTCACCCGATCGGCATTGTCGATCAGGCAATCGCCGGTCGCGTTGAGCAGATCGGCAAAGCCATCGCCGCCGAGCGTTGCCGGATCGATCTCGCGCGCGCCAGCGCGCGCACGGAACACCTGGCCGAGATGACTTTTGCCCGAGCCGGCGGGACCGTAGATGATCAGCACCGGGGCGGGCCAATTGGGCCAGGCATCAAGCCAGGCCACCGCGTCGCGGTTCGCCGTCGTGACCAGAAAATCGGCGCCCGACAAAGCAGGCCGCTGTTCGAAACCGAACGCGAGTTGACCAGGACCTTTCACGGCGTGCTATCGGGCCCGCTCGGCAGCGCGATATCGGTGCGGTGGCGGTTGCCGTGATACAGCGGGCTCGCGAGATAATGACCGAGGAAGAAGCGCACGAGCACGCCGATGGTCGCCGCGATCGGGATCGCCAGCAGCACGCCGGTGAAGCCCATCAGCAAACCGCCGACCATGAGCGCAAAGATGATCCAGACCGGATGCAGGCCGACCTTGTCGCCGACCAGACGCGGCGTGAGATAAAACGACTCGATCAATTGGCCGAAGCCGAAGACGCCCAGCACCATCGCGATGTGCACCCAATCGCCGAACTGCCCGAGGGCGATAATCAAGGCGACCGACACGCCGAATAATGAGCCGACATACGGGATGAATGATAGGAAGCCGGCGACCAGACCGACCAGCAGGCCGAATTCGAGCCCGACGAGCGTCAGCCCGACGCCGTAGACGGTGGCCAGGAACATCACCACCATGCCGACGCCGCGCACGAAGCCGGAGATGATCGTATCGATCTCGGCCATCAGCATGCGAATGGTGGGCGCGAACTCGCGCGGCAGCCAGCCGTCGATCTTGGCGACGATCACATCCCAATCGCGTAGCAGATAGAACGCGACGACCGGCGTGATCAGCACGATGGAGACGGCGTTGAACAGCGCCAGGCCGCCCGCCCAGATGCCGCGCACCAGGCGGCCGAACCAGGCCGCGACCGTGCCGATGAAGGATTTGCCGGCATCCTCGAGCCCTTCCATGCGCTCGGCCGGAAAGGCGCGGCGCAGGTCCTCGGTATAAGGTTCGACGCGCTTCATCAGCGCTTCGATCAAGGACGGCACCTTGTGGAAAAACGCCAAGGTCTGGTCGAGCACCACCGGATAGATCAGCAAGATGATCGCGGCGATGACGCCGAAGAAGACGGTGGTAATGATGCAGGTCGCGAACATGCGCGAACAGCCGACGCGCTGCAGGCGATCGGCGGTCGGATCGAGGAAATAGGCGATGGCGATGCCGATCAGGAACGGCAGCAAGATCTCGTTGATGACATAGAGTGCCAGGATGGTGAAGGCGAGGATGCCCAGCCAGATCCACATGCGTTGCGAGCGGCTCATTCTCCAGGCTCCAGTGCGTGTGCCTTGCGGCCCCAAACCACGACATAGGCGGTGCCCGACCAGATCGTCGTCAGCGTGGTGAGTACGGTCAGGACCGCGACGACCATATCGTCATTGATGCCGTATCCGGACAATCCCAGAACCAGCGACACCATCAGGAATTGGACGGCGGTATTGAGCTTGCTGCTGACCAGCGGCTCCATGGTCAGATTATCGTACAACAGGTGATACAGCACGGCGCCGCCGACGATCATCGCATCGCGGAACACGACCAGAATGACGAGCCACGACGAGATGAAACCCTCATGGCCCAACGTGATGAACACACTGACCAGCAGCGCCTTGTCGGCGAGCGGATCGATATAACCGCCGATCGCGGTGCGCAGATTGAAGCGCCGCGCGATGAAACCGTCCGCCGCATCGCTCAAACTGGCGAGAACAAAAATCCAGAAGGCCGCCAGCAATTGTCCGTTGAGGATCAGCCATACGGTCAACGGCACGCACAGCAGCCGCGCGAAACTGATCAGATTGGGAATATTGAGGATCAGGCCGCTCATGGACCGCCTTTTGCGCCACCCTTGGATTGCTGGGCGCGGGCGGCGAAGCTCAACGTCCAGCTCCCCTCGCCCTCGGTGAGCACGAGATCCTTCTGCGCCAGCGCCAGTTTCAACTGCGCCGCATCGCCGAGATAGAACAGATTGAAGCGTGCTTCTTCGCGCGACATGAGCACGAGATCGACACGTTGGATGAACGCCACTTCGCGGAAACGCTTCTGCGCCTCGACCCAATCGCGCAAGGAGCTGAGCGGCATCTCGGCGACCATAACGGAATTTTGTTCGAACTGGATCAGGTTGGCGCTTTTCCAGTAATCCTCGACCAGATCGGCGGTATCGCGCCGCGCGCGCTCCAACAACGCATCGAGGGTTTCATTCGCGGTCGCGGCCAGGGTGGTCACGACGGTCTGATCGCGGGCACCGTAGGTTACGGCCGTGACGGCGACCTCGGGCCGGCCATCAGGGCGCGCACCCATCACCGCGCGCGCCACGATGGCGGCATCGGCGCCGTAACGCTGCGCGATCTGTTTCAGACGCGGCACATCCCCGCTTGCCGCCAGCTCGGCGCTGATCTCGGAGACATCTTTCAAATCGGCCGCCGGGGTGCGCAGCGGCACCAGCCCAGTGCGTTCGGGGGCCGCCGACCAGACCTTGCGCCACGGATTGGGATCTTCCCACAGCGCGATGGTGCCTGCCGTTTCATAGAGCGGCAGGACGAGCACGGGTTTGGAGCGGGTTTCCGCGTACCGCAGGCCGCTGCTGCGCATCAGGTTGCGGATCGCCTGCGCCTTGAAGCGGTAGGTGATGTCCGCGATGTAGCGCACGCTCGAATTCTTTTCGTTAGCGATGGCGATGTCCTGCACGAGCCCGGATAAGGTCTCGGCGCTGGGGCGCGGTAAGCGGTCGCGATCGGACCGTACCGTCAGGCGGCGCATCAATTCGTCGAACGCGCGGCGCTCGCCGCGCGACAGCGCGGTATCACGTGCACCGGCCGCCGCCGCCGCCGATTCGTCCACATGGACGTTGGCCACGGTGAAAACGTCGGTGGCATCGGCCGCCTTAAGGGCAGCCGCGGCCAGGGTCCCGATCAGGAAAAAACTCAATAAGGCGGCGCTTATATGCCGCACGACGCGCAGATGGGCTGACATCGATGTCCGCTGGCTCGATTCTGTTATTGCCGTAGAATGTCGGTTAATTTAACACGTCTCGTCGGTCCCGAAAGGATACCCGAAATTTCTTCCCCCCGCGATACCAACAGTCCAAGCCTGTCCTACCGTGACGCCGGCGTCGATATCGACGAAGGCGACCGCTTCGTACAGGCCATCAAGCCGCTCGCCAAGACCACCATGCGCCCGGGCGTTGTCGCCGGAATCGGCGGGTTTGGCGGCGTTTTCGACCTCAAGCAGACGGGCTACAAGGACCCCCTGCTGGTCGCCTCGACCGATGGCGTCGGCACCAAGCTGAAGGTCGCCATCGAGGCCGAATTACACGGTACGGTTGGCATCGACCTGGTGGCCATGTGCGTCAACGACCTGATCGCGCAAGGCGCCGAACCCCTGTTCTTCCTGGATTACCTGGCCACAGCCAAGCTGGCCGCTAAACCGTTCGACGACGTGATGAAGGGCGTGGCCGAGGGCTGCCGTCAGGCCGGCTGCGTGCTGATCGGCGGCGAAACCGCCGAAATGCCCGGCATGTATGCACGCGGCGATTACGATATGGCCGGTTTCACGGTCGGCGCGGTCGAACGCGATGCGGTGCTGCCGCGCCCCGATATCAATGCCGGCGATGTCGTCCTGGGTATCGCCTCGTCCGGCGTGCATTCCAACGGCTATTCGCTCGTGCGCAAGGTCGTCGAACGTTCCGGCGTCGCCTATGCGGCATCCGCCCCCTTCGATGCGAGCCGCAAACTCGGCGAAGCCCTGCTGGCGCCGACCAAGATTTATGTCAAAAGCTGCCTCGCCGCGATTAAGGTCGGCGGCGTGAAGGCCTTCGCCCATATCACCGGCGGCGGCCTGATCGAAAACATACCGCGCGTGCTACCCGACGGCATCGGCGTCGCGCTCGACGCATCGAAATGGGATATCCCGCCGGTCTTTCCGTGGCTCGCCGATATCGGCGGCATTGACGTGCATGAAATGGCGCGCACGTTCAATTGCGGCATCGGCATGGTATGCATCGTCGAAGCGGCCAAGGCCGACGCGGTCACGGCGATGCTGCGCCAGCATGGTGAGACCGTCTCGACCATCGGCACCGTCACCAAGATTGCCGAAGGTGCGGAACGCGTCGCGGTTGCCGGACTCGAAGCCGCCTGGGCGCGCGGGAAAAAGCACGCGTGAAAATCGGTGTCCTGATTTCGGGACGCGGCAGCAATCTTCAGTCGCTGATCGACGCCACGGCCGAGCCCGGCTTTCCCGCCGCGATCGCGCTGGTGATTTCCAATATCCCCGATGTTTATGGGCTCGAACGCGCGAAGCTCGCGGGCATTCCCACACGCGTGGTCGATCACAAATCCTTTGCCGGCGATAAAGCGGCGTTCGAGGATGCGTTGCATGCGGAACTCAGCGCGGCAGGCGTCGAGTTGGTCTGCCTCGCCGGCTTCATGCGCCTTTTGAGCGCCGGCTTCGTCAATCGCTGGCATGACAAGCTGATCAACATCCACCCGTCGTTGCTGCCGGCTTATAAAGGGCTGCACACCCATCAGCGCGCCATTGAGGCGGGCGAGAAATTCGGCGGCTGCACGATCCATTTCGTGCGCCCGGCCATGGACGACGGCCCGATCATCCTGCAAGCGCCGGTGCCGATTATTGCCGGCGACACGCCGGACACGTTGGCCACGCGCGTGCTCGTCGAAGAGCACCGCATCTATCCCGAAGCGGTCAGGCTGATCGCGTCGGGGCGCGTTCGCGTCGATGGCGAACGCGCGTTGGTCGATCAGAATAAATGAGAAGAAGCGGCGGGCGCCGCTGCGCCCGCCCGCAACAGCTTAGCCCGGAATTTCGAGGCCGCTGAAGAAGAACGCGATTTCCTGCGCTGCCGTTTCGACCGCATCGGAACCGTGCACCGAATTGGCTTCGATGCTCTCAGCGAAATCCTTGCGGATGGTGCCGGCGGCAGCGTTCGCCGGGTTGGTGGCGCCCATCACTTCGCGGTTCTTGAGAACGGCGTTTTCGCCTTCGAGCACCTGCACGACCACCGGACCGGAGATCATGAACGCGACGAGATCCTTGAAGAAGGCGCGCTCGCGATGCACGCCGTAGAAATTGCCGGCCTGTTCCGGCGTGAGGCGGATGCGCTTCTGCGCAACGATGCGAAGCCCCGCATCTTCGAACCGCGCATTGATCTTGCCGGTGAGATTCCGGCGGGTCGCGTCCGGTTTGATGATGGAGAGAGTGCGTTCGACGGCCATGATTTCTTTCACCCTAGTGGTAAGGGGCCGCCTTATAGACAGTACGCCCCCCCCAGGCAACAGGTTTCAGACTAGGTGCGATTTCCTAGTGCCGGTAGTGCCAGCCCCGCTCAGGTTGGTGCTTCAGCTTGGGATAAAGCTGCTTGGCGTAAACGTCGATCAGTCGACCGACGATGAAGGTGAGCACCACGTAGCCGAGCAATTCGCGCGCGCCGCCAAACGTGAACCAGGCGTTGCGAACCTTTTGCAACAGCTCAATGCCCTTCCAGACTTCCATCCAGGTCAAGAACCCTATGGCGATGGACAGCAGGAAGAACTGCGTCGCAATGACATGCAGAGTCATGCCGAGAATGCGGCGCCGGCGCGGGGTCAGGAACGCGGCAATGTTGAGGGCCGACATCACGGCCCCTCCTACCTTCGAGGATCAGGAAATCAGCGGCTGAACGACCTTTTTCATCTGGCGTTCGAAGCAGCCGAGCTGGCGATCGGCAGCGGAGCCGACGAAGCGCGCATAATTGGCCTCGTTGACCCGGCTGATCACATATTGCACCCGTTCGGCGCGCACGCCCTGATCGAGCAGATGGGAGCGATAGGCCTGCTCCTTGTCCGCACAATGGGTATAGGCGGGCACCATGCGGCGCACGCTCGCCTTCGGATCGGCGGCCTGTAGGCCACCCGTCAGACAGGCCAGATAGGCTTCTTCGACGCTGGGCTGGGCGACAGCCAGCAATTCTTCGCGCACCGGCGTGATGGCGGCCGCGGCGACCAGGGCGACACCGGCCAAACTCCACAACGTAGACTTTGCCATGGGCTGCACTCCTTGATTGGCCTCAGCCTACACCCGGTTTGGAATGGGGAGCAACTGAGGCGGGCAATAAGGCTTGGCCCCCGGTTGGGCCAAATATTATAATATTTAGGTTTTAAGCCCGATTTCCCGTAAGACTGAGCCATGAACGAAGCCTCGCCCCCGCCCAAAGACCCACTGCAGGATGCTGGGGACCTCGATCTCGAGCGCCCATGGACCCCGGCGCGCGTCGCCCCGGTTTCGGGCCAGATCGTGTCGCAAATCCGCCGCGCCCTGTTCAAAGGCGATCTCAGCCCCGGTCAATTCATGGGCTCGGAGGCACAATTGGCGCAGCGCTTCGGCGCCAGCCGCGGCACCATCCGCACGGCGTTGCGCACCCTGGAAGCGCTCGGCGTGATCGACATCAAGGCCGGCGCCGGCGGCGGCATCCGCGTCGCCGACGGCAATCCCGACCGTTTCGCCGAAGCGCTCGCTGTGCAATTCAAGCTCGTCGGCGTCAGCCGCGAGGAACATCTCGAGGCGCAGATCGCCATTGAATCCGCGACCGCCAAATTGGCGGCGCGCAACGCGACCGAAAACGACTTAGCCGATCTCCGCCGTCTCATCGCGCAAGCGCGCTCCATCGAGGATGACGCACCGCGTTTCTCGCAGCTCGGCCTCGCGTTTCATCTGGCCGTTGCCGAAGCCGCGCACAATCGCGCCCTTGCTGTGCAGCTCAAGGCGCTGCGCCATCAGATGTGGCCGGAGAACGATCAGCGCCCGGTGGGTGCCACCGCGCTCCGCCTCGTCGCGGTGCATACCGAAATCTACGAGCGCATCCTGGCGCGCGACGAAGCCGGCGCCGAACGCGTGATGCGCGACCATCTCGAACAAGTCCGGACCAACACAGCGGCCGAAAAGGCCTGCTGCTGAAGCAAAGAAAAAACAGGAGAGCCGAATGACCACTGCAGCGGAAAGCGAAGTCCTCACCCGCGTCGGCGCCGGAACCCCGATGGGCAACCTGATGCGCCAATATTGGATCCCGGCGGCAAAATCGAGCGAGCTGACCAAGGACGGCGATCCGGTGCGCCTGCTGCTGCTCGGCGAACAGCTCATCGGCTTTCGCGATTCCACCGGCAAGGCCGGCATCATGGATCATCGCTGCCCGCATCGTTGCGCGTCGCTGTTTTTCGGGCGCAATGAAGAGGGCGGCATCCGCTGCGTCTATCACGGCTGGAAATTCGACGCCGATGGCAACTGCGTCGATATGGCCAACGTGCCGCCGCATCAGGACTTCAAGCACAAGGTCCATGCGAAAGCCTACAAGACCGAGGAGCGTAACGGACTTGTGTGGGTCTTCATGGGCGATCAGGCCAACATCCCGCCGCTGCCGCAGATCGAACCGACGCTGCTGCCCGAAGGTGAAGTCCGCATCATGATGGTGCAACGCGAATGCAATTATCTGCAGGCGCTCGAGGGCGACATCGATACCTCGCACTTCGCCTTCCTACATGCCGGCTCGGTCGACGTCGCCAATGTCGATCCGAACGAGATGTCGCGCTTCAACCTGATCAGCCCGGCGCCGCAATACCGCGTCGCCGATACCGATTGGGGCACCATGTACGGCGCGTATCGCCCCGGCCAATCGGGCGAGACCTATTGGCGGGTCGCGCACTTCCTGTTTCCGTTCTGGACCTATCCGCCGGACGGCGAGTTCGAGTCCCACATCATCGGGCGCGCCTGGGTGCCGATGGACGATACGCACACCATGTTCGTGCACATCTCGTGGGTCGGCAACAAGCAGGGCCTGCGCAACGACAAGGACGGCAAGATGCTGCCCGGCATGGAACTGATGACCGAGGTCTTGCCCAACACCACCGAATGGCACGGCCGTTTCCGCACCAAGGCGAACGCGTCGAACGATTTCCAGATCGATCGCGCGGCGCAACGCGCCGACGACATCTATAGCGGCGTGCGCGGCATCCATATGCAGGATCAGATGATCACCGAAAGCATGGGCGGCATCACCGACCATACCTTCGAACATCTCGCCCCCAGCGATCACATGATAACGCAGACGCGCAAGCGGCTCTATCTCGCCGCCAAGGCTTTTGCCGAGACCGGCGCGGTGCCGCCCGGCGCCTTCGATTCCACGTCGTTCATGCGTGCACGCGCCGGCGATTTCGTCGTGCCCGAGGGCATGGATTGGCAAGACGCCTACGAGCGCCTGATGAAGGCCTCGCTCAATCCCACCGGCCAATTGCAGGCCGCGGAGTAAACACCCCAGACGTAACGGAGACTTCAGTGAGTTATAAACACGCATTGTACTGCGCGGGTGCGCTCGTGCTCGCATCCACCCACGCCGGCTTCGCCCAGAAGGCGAAAGACACCGTCCGCATGGGCTTCGTCGATCCGATTGAGGCGGTCGATTTCTATTATGACCCCAAGCCCGAGACGAGCTTCCTCACGCGGGGCGTCTTCACCAACCTGATCGACTACGATCCGGACGCCGGCAAGTTCGTGCCGATGATGGCGACGAGCTGGCAACAGGTGAACGACACGACGGTGGAATTCAAACTGCGCTCGGACGTGAAGTTCCACGACGGCACGACTTTTAGCGCCGACGACGCCGTCTACACCATCAAATGGCTGATCGATCCGGCGACCAAGCTGCGCTTCAAGACCAACTAAGATTGGATCAAGGACGCCGAGAAGATCGACGCAACGACGGTGCGCGTGATCGCGCATACGCCGGTCGCGCACGGCCTGGCACGTCTCGCCGTCTCCACGCCGATCCTGCCGGCTACCGCGCACGGCGCGTTTAAAGAAAAAGCCGACTTCGGCCGTAAGCCGACCGGCTCGGGTCCGTATCGCGCCACATCGGTCGACGCCAACACCGGCGTCGTGATGGTGAAGTTCGACGGCTACACGATGAGCGATGTGCGCGGCAAGGCGAACATCGGCCGCTTCGAAATCCGTCCGATGCCCGAGGTGCAGACGCAGATCGCGCACTTCATCCGTCAGGAAGTCGACCTGCTGAACGCAGTGCCGAAGGATCAGATCGAAAACATGACGGCGAACCCCGACGTGCGCATGACGCCGTCGCAATCGCTGGCGTATTACTATTTCATGTTCGATGCAGCGGGCCGGTCGTCCAACAAGGTGTTCAAGGACATCCGCGTGCGCCAGGCCGTTTCGATGGCGCTCAACCGCGATGCGATCGTCAAAAACATCCTCGACATCGGCGGTTCGGTGAAGCCCATCGACAATGTCTGCTTCAAGCTGCAACAGGCCTGCGTCTATTCGGCCAAACCGCCAGCGTATGATCTGGCGCAAGCCAAGAAGCTGCTCGCCGAGGCAGGGTTAGCCAACGGTTTCGATCTCGAGATCACGGCGCAGCCGGAAGTTTATGAGCTCGCCGAAGTGATGGCGGGCGAGCTGCGCAAGATCAACATTCGGGCCACGGTCGACAAACGCACCATGGGCACCTATCGCAAGAAGCAGATGGATGGTGAGTTGCAGACGCTCGCCGGCATCTTCACCTCGGGCGGTCTGCCCGACGCCTCGGCGCTGCTCAATTTCCACTTCGATGGCGGCGGGCGCGATTATGCGCGCGATCCCGAGATGACCAAGTGGGCCGAGGAAGGCGAACGCACGATGGATCCGAAGGCGCGCGACGCGATTTATATGAAGGCGTTCGACCGGTTGAACGAGCAGAGCTACGTGCTGCCCATCGCCAACAAGCCGACGTTCTGGCTGCATACCAAGGACATCAAGATCATCCCAGGCTCGCTCGCCCCCATCGGGGGCGAACCGACACGGGTGCTCTGGAACTAGACTTTATTTGGCGACGCGAGGTCGCTTTGCCGACTCGCTAATAAACGCAAAGCGACCTCGCATCGCAGATTAATAAGGGCTGCGTCGGAAACGGCGCAGTCCTTTTTCTTTGTCCCCCCGATGGAACCAAACAGGGCACGGACCGTTTAGGCCTTACTCATGAGGCTACTGGAGACTTTTCGAATGCGACGCACACACACCCAGGTTCAATCTTCTGTTGACGCCCGCTCGACCTCGACCCGCCGTCTGGCGCTTGCCCTGCCCTTGCTCGGTGCTGCCCTTCTGCTCGGCGCGTGCGGCAATTCCTCGCTCGATCGCGGCGTTAGCGGCGCGGGCATCGGCGCCGGCACGGGCGCGGCCGTCGGCGCGATCTTCGGTGGCGTCGGCGTCGTTCCGGGTGCGCTGATCGGCGCCGCGGTCGGCGGCGGCACGGGCGTTCTGTCGTCCAAGCAGCAGATTGACATCGGCGATCCGATCTGGCGCCAATAAACGCACCAGTAAGCGTTTAGACTTAGACGCGATAAAGAGCGGCGGCTGGCAACAGCCGCCGCTTCTTTATTGGACTACGAGGCTAAGGTCTTGAGTCGCCCGCGCCGCTGCGGAAACGTGTAGGTGACGCTTTCGATCGGCTCGCCGACCACATTGACCGCACACGTACGGATATGCTTCACGGCGAGGGTCGCGCTGTTGGGATCCCACGGATCGATGCGGGGGCGGGTTTCGCTTTGGGGCTTCAACGGGTCCATCGGCCTGGCCTCTTCTGCTCCATCGGTCCCCGACGCGGGAACCTACTAACATGGCAAGGCGGCAGGCCCCTGTGCTGTTCCGGGACAAATCGGTGGCCAAACTAGGCCAAGCATTTGGACTCGTAACGATTACGGATTTGGCGGCTGACGAAGGCAGACAGCCCCCTCGCCGCGCAGCACCAATTCGTTCATATGCAGCACATCGCGCGGGCTCGGGGTGCGACGACCGCGATCAAGGCTATCTCCAGGTTACGGATTCCGACCGGCCAAATCTAGAATTTAATTCCGACTGCCTGTGACATCGTACGCAAAGCGAGCGAGCGGGCCCGTTCCGGGTGATCCGACCGCGCGGACGCCACGTATCTCTGCCTGCCCGCTTATTCTGACTTGGCATTAAATGGCGATCACTCCCGTGGCTCTTCTCGATCAGCACCATTCCCCTGCGACCGCCGGCTGCGGCGGACGCTGCGCGGTCCTGCCCGATTTCGCCTTCCAGATGGCGTTCCAGCCGGTGGTCGATCTCGCCGCGCGGCGCATCTATGCCTACGAAGCGCTCGTGCGCGGGCCCAATGGCGAGTCCGCCTATTCCGTGTTGAGCGCGATCGACGAGAACAATCGCTACGCCTTCGATCAGGCCTGCCGGATCAAGGCCATCGGCACGGCGGCGGCGTATGGGCTCGACCGGCGCCTCAATATCAATTTCCTGCCCAACGCAGTCTATCACCCGGAGGCCTGCCTCCGCCTGACCATCGCGGCGGCGCGCGAGCACAACTTCCCGGCCGAGTTGATCACCTTCGAGTTCACCGAGAACGAACAGATCCTCGACCGCGATCACCTCAAGCGCATCGTCGAGACCTACCGCGCCAACGGCTTTCGCACGGCGCTCGACGATTTCGGCGCGGGTTATGCCGGGCTGTCGCTGCTCGCCGATTTTCAGACCGACATCATCAAGATCGATCGCGTGCTGGTCGATCACGTCGATCAGGACCGGCCGCGCCAAGCGATCATCGCCGGGATCGTCAAGACGGCGGAGATGCTCGGCCTGTCGGTGGTGGCCGAAGGGGTCGAACGCGCCGACGAGGTCCGCCAGCTGCGCGCCATGGGCGTGAACCTGTTCCAGGGCTTCCTGTTCGCCAAGCCGCAACTGGGCCGCCTCGTCCGCGACGCCGAGATCGACTGGATCTGACGCGCCCCCGGCGCCGGATCGCATGACGGGCGATGACCGTTCCGCCCGGAGCACAAAGGGGATAGCCTAACGCCATCGGAATCGGCTTTGCTGATCCCCATGCCGCGCGCGCCGCGCACCGTCAGCGCACGCGCTGCCGAACGTACACCGTAGCTAACGAATGAAGGACCAAAGCGTACATGTAGCCACTCCACAACAGGACTACGGTCGATGAAACGCATTCTTTCCGGGATCGTCGCTGTCATAGCGTTCGCCGCCAGCGCCACAGGCGCATGCGCCGCCGACATCGTGGGCGCGGCGCGCGTGATCAACGGCGACACACTGATCATAGAGCAACAGCGCGTGCGGCTTTACGGCATCGATGCGCCCGAAACGCGGCAGCGCTGTTGGGCGAGCGGCGTGCGCTACAATTGCGCCGATCAGGCCAAGGCCACGCTCATGCATCTGACGCGCGACAAGGACGTCAGATGCCATCTGGAAAGCTACGACCAGTACGGACAATTCCTCGGCACCTGCACTGTCGGCGCGATCGAGATCAATCGCGAACTCGTGCGCCAGGGCTGGGCGCTCGCCTATCGTCCCGTCACGTTGGCTTACGTCGCCGATGAAGCCGATGCGGAACGCCGCAAGGCCGGCCTGTGGATGGGCGATTTCGAAACGCCGTGGGAGTGGCGTACGAAAAACGGCGAGCCGCCGGGGTAACAGGGCCGCGCAAAGCATCGGTACGAAAGAGTACGGAAGAACGGTGCGTATCGGTCTACACCGTGATACGGGGATAATTCTAAAAAGCTGCGGCCAAGGGGGCATCATGCTTAACAATATTTTGGGTGGTAGCGTGATCACCCGGCTGGCGCTGGCCGGCGCGATCTTCGCTTACGTATCGGTCGCGCGCGCCGAGGTTAAGATCGTGGCGATTGGAGACAGCAACCTCGATGTGCCGCACATTGCGAAGACTGATATGTATCCCGCGCAATTGGAGCGCGTGCTGCGCGAGCGCGGGCACAAGGTGACAGTGACCAACGCCGGACAGCGCGGCGATACCACGCAAGGCGTGCTGCAACGGCTTGACCGACACGTACCGGACGGGACGGACATCGCGCTCGTCGGCATCGGCGCAAACGATACAGCTTTATTCAAAGTGCCGAGGGAAATCTGGACCGCGAACTTAACGACCATTGTAAAACGATTGCGCGCACGCGGGATCGAGGTGCTGGTCTTCGGGGTCGGCAATCTGAACAATGCGGAGTGTTGTTTTGGCAAGGCCGTGGCCACCGAAACCGACGCGTTGTTCTACCGCCATTTTCAGGACGGGCTCTACAACGATATGTCCCTGCATTCGGAAAAGATTAAGCCGAACCCATCGCCGACGGGGCCCGTGGATAAGAATGCGACGGCGTGGCACCTGAACGAAAAGGGCAACGTGATGGTCGTCGAGCGCACGCTGCCGCTGGTGGAAGCCCTGATCGCGCGCGTCGATGCGCGCACGTCCGGCGCAGCAAAGCCCAATCCATAAATCGCCGAGCCTGCGTTGAATCCGCGCGACCTTGGGGGAGAACGAATGTGAGCGCAAAGGGCCAATTGTCCAGGCGATCGGTCCTCAAAGGTGCCGGCGCCGTTGCAATGGGGGCTTTGTTGCAGCCGCTCCACGCCGTTGCCGTTCAAGCGGAGCCGTTTTCACCGGCCGCGCAGGAGCAACGCCAGCACCTGCTGAATTCTTATCGTGACACGCTGAAAAGCCTGATCAGGCGCTCGCGCTTACCGATCATCGATGTGGAACATCATTGGGGGAATAGACTCCCGATCAAGGATTTGATCGAGAAAATGGATGCCAACGATGTGGCTCTGACCTGGCTGGGCGCGAACGAAGGCAACGGCAGTCAATCGTCCATCGACACCTGCCGTTCCTTTCCCGACCGGCTGGTGCCGACAACCATTCATGGCGACGGCCGCCGGTGGCACGGCCACGATTTATCCGTCGTGCAGGAACTCGATGCCGACGTCCGCTCGGGCCAATATTTCGCCATGGGCGAATTCGAAGCGCGTCATTACGTCTCCAGCACGAACAATCGCGATATTCACATGCCGGTGGATTCCGAGTCTTTTCACGGCGTCTTCCGCGCGTCCGAAGCGACGGGCGTTCCCTTCCTCCTGCACCACGAGGCGGAAGACGCCCTGCTGCCCGAGGTGGAACGAATGTTGTCGGCGTATCCGCAAGCGAATGTCGTGTGGTGCCATGTCGGGCGCAATCGCAATCCCCAAACGTGGACGCAATTTCCGACCGCCGACGGAGTCCGCCGGTTCATTCAGAAATATCCCAATTTACATTTCGACGTTTTGCAGAGTGGCCCGGGGAGTATTTTTCCGCCGACGCAAGCGCTCGAATCCGTTCTCTACGACGGCTCGCGATCGGCAACCTTAAGGTCCGAATGGCTCAAGCTATTCAAGGATTTCCCGGATCGTTTCTTGATAGGTTCCGATATCAACACAGGACGTTGGCCGAATTACGATCAGGTGATGAGTCGTTTCCGAACGAGCGTCTTGCGTGTCGTCCCGCCCCAAGCCGCCGAGCAGATCGCCTTCAAGAACGCCTGGCGATTGATGGGTGGCGGAGTATGGCAGGCGTGAATTCCGGGGCATTCGGCGGAACCTAAAACCGCCCGAAGAATCCGAGCGAGTATGAAATCGGCAGCGCGATCCTGACGCTCTCCCCGTCGACGTCGTCGGGGACACGCGGCAGCGGCGAGGCGTCGCGCGCCATCTGCAACGCTGCTTCGTCGAGCAGTGGAAAGCCCGACGCTTGCGCGATCTGCGCGCCCAGCACGGTGCCGTCGCGCGCGATGTGTAACGAGATGCTCACCGTACCTTCCTGCTTCAGCTTGCGCGCCTGATCGGGATATTTCTTGTGTCTGGCGAGTGCCGAGCGCACGCGCTCCAGATAATCGTTGGCACTGCGCCCTTTCGTGCCGCCGCCGGACGCCTTGCCCGATCCACCGCCGCCCCCACCGCCCGACGTGGCCGACGCTTGTTGTCCGGCACCTGTGCCATTGGCGGAACTTGTTCCCGTCGCGTTGCCGCTTGCGGCTTGGCCGGTGTTCGCCGTCGCCGATGCCGCAGGTGCTGTTGCCTGAACCGAGGCTTGTTCGACGACGGGCACGGTTTCCGACGGCGGTGTGGAGACCTGACGCACGACGGGAGCCGCCTTGGCCGGGGCCGGCGGCGCAGCCTTAACCGGCGGCGCTTTCGGTTTCGGGGTCGGCCGGGGCGCGACCATGGTCGGCTGCGGTGCGGCGGCTGGTTGTTGCGGTGCGGCTGCTTCCGCTTTTTCGCCTTCGAGCTTGCCGGCGGTCTCGTCGCCGCTTTCCAGAATGACCGTCACCTCGATTGGCTGGGGCGGATCGGGCGGCTTGCCGAACAGCAACAGCGCCGCCGCGATGAGGACCGCGTGCAGAATGATCGACAGACTGAAATAACGCCCCGTCGGCCGCGCGCGCCGGCTGAGCCTGACGCGAACGCCGAGCACCCTGTCTGCCGCGCCCATTACTTACCCTGCCCGCGCCTTCTCACCGCTCCATGGCAAGCTATCCGATGGCGCAGACTTTGCGGCTCACGTTGATGTGAGGCAGCCGCCTCGTCCCTCGACAGGCTCAGGATGAGGCTTATTTGTGGAAATTGCCCAACTTTTGACAGGTCAATTTTTATGGGCCATGATCCGCCCAACTTCGCGCCGGGGCCCGCGTTGACCCGCCTGTCCTGCGCCGATCAGGCAAAACAATCAGGGACAAACGCCGTGGCCAAAAGCTCCACCCCTTCCGCAACCCGCCGCGATCCCAAGACCGTCGGCAGCGACATCGAAATCGCGCGTTCCTACACGCCGCGCCCGATGGACGAGATCGGCGCCAAGCTCGGCATCCCCAAAGACCACGTGCTCACCTATGGCCGCGGCAAGGCGAAGGTGGATCTCGACTATATCTCCAGCCTGTCCGGCAAGAAGGACGGCAAGCTGATCCTGGTCACCGGCATCAGCCCGACGCCCGCCGGCGAAGGCAAAACGACGACGACGGTCGGCCTCGGCGATGCGCTCGCCAGCCTCGGCAAAAAGGCGGCGATCTGTCTGCGCGAGCCCTCGCTCGGGCCCTGCTTCGGTGTCAAAGGCGGCGCGGCCGGCGGCGGCTACAGCCAGGTCATCCCGATGGAGGACATCAACCTTCATTTCACCGGCGACTTCCACGCCATCACCTCGGCGCACAATCTACTCGCCGCGATGCTCGACAATCACATCTATTGGGGCAACGACCTCGGCATCGATCAGCGCCGCGTCACCTGGCGCCGCGTGATGGACATGAACGACCGTGCGTTGCGCTCGATCGTCGGCTCGCTCGGCGGCGTCGCCAACGGTTTCCCGCGTGAAGACGGCTTCGACATCACCGTGGCGTCGGAAGTCATGGCGATCTTCTGCCTGGCTGAATCCTTGTCGAACCTACGCGAGCGTCTGGGCAACATCATCGTCGCCGAAACGCGCGACCGCAAAGCGGTGACGGCAGCGCAGCTCAAGGCCAACGGCGCAATGGCGACGTTGCTCAAAGACGCGATCATGCCGAACATGGTGCAGACCCTGGAAGGCACGCCCGCCTTCGTGCATGGCGGCCCGTTCGCCAATATCGCGCACGGCTGCAACTCGGTGACCGCGACGCGCGCGGCACTCAAGCTCGCCGATTTCGTCGTCACCGAAGCGGGCTTCGGCTCCGATCTCGGCGCCGAAAAATTCTTCGACATCAAATGCCGCAAGGCCGGCATCACGCCGAACGCCGTGGCCCTGGTCGCCACCGTGCGCGCGCTGAAAATGCATGGCGGCCTCGCCAAGGATCAGCTCAAGGGCGAAAACCTCGACGCGCTGAAGAAGGGCCTGGTCAATCTCGGCCGTCATATCGAGAACCTGCAGAAGTTCGGCGTGCCGCTGGGCGTGGGCGTAAACCGCTTCACCACCGACACCGACGCCGAGATCAAGATGGTCATCGATTTCTGCGCCGAGCGCGGCGTCAAAGCTTTCGAATGCACGCATTGGGCCGACGGCAGCCTCGGCATTTCGCCGTTCGCCGAACATATCGCCGCACTCGCCGACCAGCCTTCGACCTTCAAGCCGCTCTATTCGCTCGATAGCCCGCTGTGGAGCAAGATCGAGACGATCTGCAAGGAGATCTATCGCGCCGGCGATGTGACGGCGGCCAGCGCGGTGAAGCAGCGTCTCAAGCAGTTCGAGGAACAGGGCTTCGGCAACCTGCCGATCTGCATCGCCAAGACGCAGATGAGCTTCTCCACCGATCCGACGAAGATTGGTGCTCCGGAAAACCACGAGGTCAATGTGCGCGAAGTGCGCCTCGCGGCCGGCGCCGGCTTCATCGTCGCCATCTGCGGCGAGATCATGACCATGCCGGGCCTGCCGAAGGTGCCGTCGGCCAATACGATCGACGTCAACGCCGAAGGCCTAATCGAAGGGCTCTTTTAGGTCTGCGACGCCCATCCTCGCATTGCGAGGACGCAATGACGTCGCTTTGCGCTAAACAAGCCATTGCTGAATTAGAAAGCCGTCACGCCTCAGGCGTGACGGCTTTTTTGTTGCGCGAATCATCGTCCTCTTAGACGCGCTTTCCTTAACAGAAGTCATGTTCTAAGAAGACGACTGGATGTTGTCGTCTTTTCCCCAGAAATTGCGTGACGCCGCGCAAGAGCTCCGCGCCAATTGGCGCACCTTGGCGCTCACGCTGTGTCTCGCCTTCATGGGCGGCTACACCTTCTCGCATTACAAACTGCCGATGCCTTGGGTCCTGGGCGCGATGAGCGTGTGCACCGTCGCCGCGATGTGCGGCGTGCGCATCTGGCAGCCGCGCTGGATGGTCGTGTCCATGACCATGGTGCTGGGCCTGCTGTTCGGCACCACCATCGCGCCCGATATCTTCAGCCGCGTGCTCGAATGGCTGCCGTCCGTCATCGCCGTGTTCGTGTTCGTGCTGGTGACCACCGGCGCCAGCATGCTGTACCTGATGCGCGTGGTGGGAACCGACCGCACCACGGCGTACTTCTGCTCGGCGCCCGGCGGCGTGATCCCGATGACCGCGATGGGGGCGCATTACGGCGGCGACATGCGCTTCATCGCACTCGTGCAGAGCATGCGCTTGATCGCCACCGTCGTCGTCGTGCCGGTCTGCTTCGCACTGTTCGGCGATTATCATCCGACGGGTGCGGCGGGCACCGGCGGCCAGCTCAAGGATCTGCCGCTCTACGACATTCCGGTGCTGGTGGCGCTGGCGCTCGGCGGCTGGGGTCTCGCCAAGCTCTGCCGCCTGCCCGCGCCCGAACTCGTCGGCCCGATGCTGGTGATGGCCGTCGCCCACGCCACCGGCACGTTCAGCGCCCCCTTTCCCGATCCGGTCGTCGCCTTCGCGCAGCTCTGCGTCGGCGCACGCCTCGGCGCCGGCTTCTATCGCTTGAATCTTCGCACCTTCGGCAAGCAACTGCTGCAAGCGACGTCGGTGGCGCTGCTCATGTTGGGCATGGGCGTGCTGTTTTCCTTCGCGGTGGCACCCTTCACCAACGAGCCGATGACTGCGCTGATCCTGGCCTATGCGCCGGGCGGCATCGCCGAAATGTCGATCATCGCCTTCAACCTGAAGATCGAGGTGGTGTTCGTCATCACCCACCAGCTCATACGCTTCCTGTTCGTCGTCGCCCTCGTGCCGGCTGCGGTCGCGACCTTCAAGATGGTGCCGAAGGAAGAAGGGTCCTCCCCCACGTCCACTTGATCCAGATCAAGGCGGCCCGCAGCCCCCAGTCGCTATGTTGATAACATCAACAATGAATGGGGTTTTTCATATGGCAAAAATCGTCTTTGGCGTTGGCACCTCCCACAGCCCGCTGCTCGCGATGAAGCCTGATCAATGGCCGTTGCGCGCCGAGGACGACAAGAAAAATCCCAAACATTTTTATCGCGGCAAGACTTACACCTACGACGAACTGGTCGCGCTGCGCAAAGATGAGAACCTCCGTGCCCAAGTCGCTCCGCAGGTGATGCGCGATCGCGATTTCCGCAATCAGAGCCACCTCAATTTCCTGGGCGAGAAGATCAAGGAAGCGAACTTGGATCTCCTGGTCATCTTTGGCGACGACCAGCATGAAATCCTGCTGCCGGACAATTCGCCCGCCTTCATGATCTACACCGGCGCGGATATTCCGTTCATGCCGACGTCGCAGGAGCGGCTGGACGCGATGACCCCGGCGATCCGCCTCGCCGACTGGGCACGTCACCCTGAAAAGCCGATGACGCTGAAAGGCGATCCCGACCTCGCCCGCCACATCGTGCGTTCGGTCATCAAGGAGGACTTCGACGTCGCGGTGTCCGAGAAGATCCTACCCAAGCCCGGGGCCGAGGACGGCGTCGGCCATGCTTACGGGTTCTACTATCACCGGCTGCTGAATGACCTTAAGGACGTTCCACACATGAAGACGCTGCCGATTTTCATCAACTGCTTCTTCCCACCGAACCAGCCCACGGTGAAGCGCGTGATCGAGTTCGGCCGCGCGGTCGGCCGGGCCATTCGTTCGTGGGACAAGAATATGCGCGTCGGCATCGCGGCATCCGGCGGCTTCAGCCACTTCGTCATCGACGAGGAGCTAGATGCGCGCCTCATGGAAGCAGTCAAGACGCGCGACCTGCTCACGCTCACGAGCGAACCGGAATCGAGCTATCAATCCGGCACGTCGGAGATCAAGAACTGGATCGCGACGATGGCGGCGCTTGAAGGGACGGGCCTGGAGTTTGACCTGATCGACTACATACCGTGCTACCGCTCGGAAGCCGGTACCGGCAACGCCATGGCCTTCGCGTTGTGGAAATGAGTATGTGGCAGGAGATTTTCAAAGGCGGGGCGTGCTGCGGCTGCACAATCCCTATTGACGCCGCAGCGACACAGGGGCAAACAGGAAACATGGCAAGCGCACCCGTCAAACCCCGCAATATGCTCTATACGTCCCTCGCCTTCGCCGCGCTCGGCGCGTGGATGACGTATGACGGCTCGGAATTCAAATACACGCTGATCGGCTGGGTGCCGGCGGCTGTATTCTTCGCCGTGTTCGTATGGGGCGCCGTCACCGAGAAGCGGTTTTAACCGTCTCGGCTATTCGGCGGGCACCGGATCTTTCGTGCGCGCCTTGAAATCTTCCAGCGCTTTGTTCGCCGCCTCGTCGAGCTCGTAGAGCTTCGCGCCGATATACCAATTCTCCGGCTTGGGCGTCAGCTCCCTGCCCGTCGCCTTGTCCATCAGGAAGGCGAGTTCGATGGTGGCGCCGTTGGGGTCTTTAACGAACACGCGCTTCAGATGGTCGTCGCCGATATCGGCCTCGCGGTACAGGTAGCCTTTCGACTTCACGAACGCGACCGTCTCGTCATAGCCCTCGGCGAGGCTCGCCCAATGATCGATGCGATTGAGCCGGCCGGCCGGCACGCCGTCGTTCGCGGGGATCTCGATCAGATGCAGCACCGGCTGCGCGCCGTGATACATCCAATAACCTGGCAGCGACAGGCGCGGACGCGGGCCGACTTTCAGGCCGACGACGTCTTCGTAGAACGCGCGGGTTTCCTCGAGCTTGCAGGTTTCGATATTGACGTGGTGCAGACCCATCGTTCGGCGCATCGCACTCTCCTGTTTTTTTGACCGTTGTGGCCTTAGGACGAGTATAGGCCGCTAGGCCTTCTTTTCCCAGGCCCCGCGCTCATTCTGCTGCCAGTAGGTGAGCGTGTGGCCCGCCTCTTTCAGCTTTTTCCAGCGCTCGCGCGCGGCGGCGACGGCGCTATCGTCGTTGCCGTCGAACAGATCGAAGCAACGCTCATAAGATGCCGGATCGGTCTCGCTGCCGTCGGTCAGGAACAGGAACGTTGCGCTGTTGGTGTTGTGATGGCTGGAACTGAGCCAGATCGGCTGATCCTCGGGCCGGCCGTCCTTCAAGGTGCCGTGCGGCAGCCAGGAGCCCGGATCGGCGGTCCACAGCAGGGACGACAGGTTTTCGACGCGATCCTCGGAACCGGCGAGCACTAGCGCGCGTTTGCCCTGATCGAGCGTGCGCTGCAGCAATTTGGGCAGCACCGCATCGAGCGGTGAACGCTGCAGATGATAGAATGCTATTTCCGCCACAATTTCCTGCTTTCGTAGAACCGTCAGTTTAGCCACGCTGGCCCGCCACATCAAATAAGAGACGCCGCATGATCCGCCTTATGCTCGCCGCCCTCCTCATCGCCCTCCCGTTTTATGCGGCCAAAGCCGCCGAATCGCCCCGCACCATCAGCGTTCAGGGCAGCGGCGTCGCCTATGGCAAACCCGATATCGCCACGGCGAGCGCCGGCATCGAAAGCCGGGGTGCGACACCCGATGCGGCGCTGGCGGCCAATAC
The DNA here is from genome assembly GCA_947467145.1 of Rhodospirillaceae bacterium. Classification (GTDB taxonomy): domain Bacteria; phylum Pseudomonadota; class Alphaproteobacteria; order Rhodospirillales; family UBA2165; genus CANIGJ01. Next base: position 54,786 of record CANIGJ010000013.1, read on the forward strand.
CAAGGCGATGACGCAAATCATGGCGGCGATCAAACGCCACGGCATCGCCGAGCGCGATATCGAGACCAGCCAATTCAGTGTGAACCCTGTCTATGGCCAACAACCCAGCCCGCGCGGCACCATGACCATCGAGGGTTATCAGGTCACCAACCAGGTCACCGTGCGCGTGCGCGACATGGATAAATTGGGCGGATTGCTGTCCTCGCTTGTCGAGGCGGGCGCCAACCGGCTCAACGGCGTGTCGTTCGATATCGCCGAGCCCGCCAAGTTGCAGGACGAGGCGCGCAAGGCGGCGGTGGCGGACGCGAAAAAGCGCGCCGACCTGTTCGCCACGGTGGCCGGCGTCACCGTCAAACGCGTGCTGTCGATCGCCGAGGGCGGCAATTTCACCCCGCCCCAGCCGATGGCCATGCGCGCCATGAAAGCCGGCGCGGCGGATGTGCCGGTTTCAGGCGGCGAGCAAAGCATCGCGGCCAATGTCAGCGCCGTCTACGAGATCGAATAGTTCATTTAACTATCACGTCGATGCGCTAAACTACCCGCGATGCATCGTCGTACTTTCCTTCATCTTGCCGGGACGAGCGCGCTCAGCACCTTGGCGGCGCCCGCGCTGCTGGGCTGCGCGACTTCCGCGCCCACCTGGACGAACGATCCGTTTGCGCTCGGTGTCGCGGCGGGCGATCCGGCGCCCGACGGCTTCGTGTTGTGGACGCGCCTCATCTCCGCCAACGGATTGCCGAAAGGCAATATCGAGATCGCCTACGAGATCGCCACCGATGAAACTATGCGCGAGATCGTGCGGCGCGGTACAGCCGTCGCCGAGGCCGCATACGCCCATTCGGTTCATCTTGAAATCCACGGCCTGACACCGGGGCGGCCTTATTGGTATCGCTTCATGAGCGGTACCGCGTCGAGCCGCGTCGGCAAGGCCGCCACGCTACCGGCACCGGGTGCCCGCGTCGACAATCTGCGCTTCGCGTTCGTGTCCTGCGCCAACTACGAGATCGGTTATTTCTCGGCCTATCGCCATCTTGCCGACGAGCAGCCGGATCTCGTCCTGTTTCTCGGCGATTACATCTACGAATATATCGAACGCCGTCGCCCGACCGTGCGCCTGCACAGCGACGAGAAAGAAGCGACGACGCTTGCCGGGTATCGCAATCGTTATGCGCAATATCGCCAGGATCCCGACCTGCAACGCCTGCACGCCACCGTGCCGATGCTGGTCAGCTGGGACGATCACGAGGTCGACAACGATTACACATCCGAATGGTCATCGACTTTCGCCGATCCGGTGAAGTTCGCCGCCAGGCGGGCCGCCGCCTATCAGGCGTTCTACGAACATATGCCGCTGCGCCCCAGCCGCTACGATGCGCGGAGCCACGCGATCCGGCTCAACGATCGCTTCGCCTATGGCGATCTGCTCGAAATCGCACTGACCGATCCCCGCCAATACCGTTCGCGCCTCGCCTGCCCGACACAACCCGATCGCGGGCGCGGGCATCTTGAAACGCTCGCGAGCTGCCCTGAACTCGTCGATCCAACGCGCTCGTTCTTCGGGCTGGCCCAGGAACGCTGGCTGATGGACGGACTCGCGCGCACGACGGCGCGCTGGAACGTGATCGCGCAAAGCACGCTGATGTCGCAATGGCGTCAGCGCGACCAGAACAATGAGATCAGTTTCTGGACCGAGGACTGGAACGGCTACGCGCCCAGCCGCACGCGCCTGCTACAACACATTCATAATGCGCGCGTCGCCAATCCGGTCGTCATCGGCGGCGACGTGCACTCGTTCTGGGCGAACGATCTGAAGCTCGATTTCGACAACCCGAAATCCCCGACTGTCGCCACCGAACTCGTCGGCACGTCGATCACCTCGGTCGGGCCGAATTACGAGACCTTCACCAAGTATCTGCCCGACAATCCGCATGTGCGCTACTTCGAGAGCCGGCGGCGCGGCTACACGTCGGTCGATCTCACGCGCAACCGTATGACGACGCGTTTTCGCAACGTGTCGGACGTGCACAAACCCGATGCGACGATTGCGACGCTCAAGACTTTCGTGGTCGAGGACGGCAAAACGGGCGTGGTTCCCGCCTAAGCCCTGAGCGTCATCCTCCGGCTTGACCGGAGGATCCACGAAAGCGCGATAGCGCGAAAAGACTCATGTCGGCGCAGACGCGCCTCCCGTGGATGGCTGGATCAAGTCCGGCCATGACGACCGAATTTAGGGCGTCAGCCCTCGTAGAAATCCGTCACGAACTGATCGAGCAGACGCACGCCGAACGCGGTGCCGCCCTTCGGCACGGTCGGCGCGTCGGATTTCGACCAGGTCACGCCTGCGATATCCAGGTGCGCCCACGGCGTCTTCTCGACGAAACGCTGCAGGAACTGCGCGGCGATGATCGAGCCGCCGCCACGTCCACCGATGTTCTTCATATCGGCGCCGTCGGTGTTCAGCTCCTTGTCGTATTCCGCGCCCATCGGCATGCGCCACAGCTTTTCGCCGATCTTCTGGCCCGCCTTGGTGAGCTTGTCCGACAGCGCATCGTCGTTGGAGAACAGGCCTGCATATTGCGCGCCGAGCGACACGATGATCGCGCCGGTCAGAGTGGCGAGATTGACCATGAATTTCGGATTGAAGCGTTCCTTGCAGTACCAGAGCGCATCGGCCAGCACCAAGCGGCCTTCGGCGTCGGTGTTGATCACTTCGATCGTCTGACCGGACATCGATGTGACGATATCGCCCGGACGCTGTGCGTTGCCGCCCGGCATGTTCTCGACGCAGCCGATGATGCCGACGACGTTCACCTTTGCCTTACGGCCGGCGAGCGCCATCATCAGGCCGACGACGACACCGGCGCCGCCCATGTCCCATTTCATGTCTTCCATGCCGCCGGCCGGCTTGATCGAGATGCCGCCGGTATCGAAGCACACGCCCTTGCCGAGGAAGGCGATCGGCTGTTCGCGGCGCGCGGCGGCACCTTTACCGTTGTAGGTCATGACCACGAGCTTGGATTCGCGGATGCTGCCCTGACCGACGCCGAGTAGCGAGCCCATGCCCAGCTTCTTCATCTGCGCTTCGCCCAGGATCTCGACCTTCACGCCGAGCTTCTTCAATTCATCGGCAGAGCGTTTGGCGAGTTCGGCCGGGTACAGAATGTTCGCGGGCTCGGACACCAGATCGCGCGTGAAGAACACGCCGTTGGCGATCTTGTCGAGCGTTGCGTAGGATTTTTTCGCGACGTCGAATTTCTCGACCTGGAACGCGAGGGTGCGCAAGGACGGCTTGTCGGCCGCCTTTTCCTTGGTGCGGTATTTATCGAACCGGTAGGAGCGCAGCCGCGCGCCGTACGCCAGGCGCGCCGCACTTTCCGGCGCACTCAATCCGGCACCCGGCACATGATCGACCGCGACCGCCACAGCGCCCGACTTGTCGCGCTGGGTTTCGGCATAGATGCGCCCGCCGAGATTTTCCATTTCCGCTACCGCGATCTCGTCGGGCTTGCCGAGACCGACCAGCAAGATGCGGTCGAGTCGGGTTCCGGCGGGTGCAACCAGCGACAGGCTTTGGCCCTTATTGCCCTCGAAGCGGCCGGCCTTGAGCGCGCGTTTGATGGCGCCGCCGGTCTGGCGATCGAGTGCCGCCGCCGATTTCGTCAAGGTGCCCTTGGCGAGGACGCCGACGACCACTGTGCCTGTCGCCGGCAAGCCGGGTTTGACGAAGGAAATTTTCATGACGGATCTTTCACGAACGTTGAATGGAGGAATCGCACTTCAGATAACAACTTTAACGTTGCCGGACCCCGCCTTGAAAGACCCTAGTTGGGGTCATCCCCGGCCTGCTTCTTATTGCCGCCGCTGGCGAGCCAGACCAGCCCGGCCGGCAAGGACAGCACAAGGCTGACGACGCCGAACAGGATCGACAGCACGAAGGCATCGCCTTGCGCGACGCCGACAAAGGCGAACAGCGTGACCATCGCGCCTTCGCGCAAGCCCCATCCGGCAATGGAAATCGGAATGGTCGTAATCAAGATCACAGGCGGGACGAGCACGATGCAATCGAGCAAATCGACGTGATCGAGATTGAGCGCCTGCGCCAAGGTGTAGAACATGGCCGAGACCAGCAATTGGCCGGTCACACCAAGCATGATCGCGCCCGCCGCATAGCCCGGATGCAGGAACAGGCTTTTCGCATCCGCACCCAATTGCACGATGCCGCGCACGACGGTCCATTTGCGCCAGCGCTCGGGTGTGCGGTCGAGCATCATCAAGAAGCAGATGCCACCGATGCCGGCGGCGGCGAGCAACGGAAAGACATACTTCGCCGGATTGTCGCCGATGCGCGCCAGCAGGAATGGCTGCGTCACCACAACCAGAAGGATGAGGCCCAGGACCGCGACCACCCGTTCCAGCATCACGCTGTTGACTGCGGTCGCCAAGGACAGCCCGGCACGCCGGCTCAACACCATACGCGCCGCATCGCCGCCGATGGTCGACGGTAGCGCCTGATTGAAGAAGGCGGCGATATAGATCATGCGCAGCGCGGCCCAAAAGCCCAGGCGCGAGCCGAGCGCCCAGATCACGATTTCCCAACGCAACGAATTGTTGGCCAGCAGGGCGGTAAAGATGACGGCCGAGACGGCCAACCAGCGCATATCCGCCTGGGCCATGCGCTGCGCGGCGTCGCCCAGATCGAACGTCGTCGCCATATAGGCGATCAGCGCCACCGAAATCGCGAATTTAACGATAAAGCCCAGGTACCGCTGCATGGCCGAGGGGCTTAGGCCAATTCGGCCCGAGATTCAATGATTTGGGCCGCAAAACTCCGTCATCCCGCGCCGGCTAGGCGGTTTTCTTGGGCTTCGGCGCGGACTTCTGATTTGCCGGCATGTCCTGATCGACCACCCGGACCATGAGCGCGAGGAACTGACGGCGCTCGTCCGGCATCAGTTTCGCCAGCATGCGGCGTTGCGCCCGGTCGGCGGCGGGCAGCAATTCGCCCAAGAGCTGTTCGCCGTCCGCCGTCAGCGACAAGAGATTCGAGCGCCGGTCATGGGCCGCCGGGATACGCGTGATCAGCCCCTTGTTTTCCAGCCGCAGCACCACACCCGCCACGGTCGTGCGGTCGAGCTTGATGGCGTTGGCCAGGCGCAATTGATCGATCCCCGGGCGGAACTGGATGGCGCGCAGCGCCGCCAATTGGACCGGGGTGATATCGCCATGCGGGGTCTCGTCATAATAGAAGGCATCGGCCGCCTGGTGCATGCGGCGGATCAGATAGTTCAGCCGTTTGAGCTGATCGTCCTGCAAATTATCGTCGGGGGCATCATCGGCCATGGCCCCCTTTTACCCCCGGTCGCGGCCCAAGACCACAAATTAATCAGTATTGTGATTAATTTCGTTGACTCAGGCCAATGCTCGACCTAGGAGTCGAGGGTCACAGTGAGGAAAATTAAGAATGGCCGACACGCCTAAATTCCAAATCCCGCTCGACGAGCAGGCGGCCAAATCGGCCAAGCGCCGCAGCAAGCTCATCAGCCTCGAAGAAGCCGGTAAGATCATCGCGTCAAAAAAGACCGTCTCGCTCGCCGGTTCACACTCGGCCGATGCGGCCATGAGCCTGATCCGCGCCGCCATTCGCGCCGGCGCGAAAGACATGACGATGATCCCGCCGGTGACGACCTCGATCGCCGCCGACCTGCCGATCGCGGCCAAGATGCTGTCGAAGCTCTATCTGTCCTACGTCGGTTTCGAAGTCTGGGGCATGGCGCCCGCCTTCCGCGAGGCGGCCGAGAACCAGACGATGGAGATCATCGAGGCCGACGAGCCGTTCATCCTGCTCGGCACGCAGGCCGCCGCCGGCGGCCGGCCGTTCAACGCCGTTCAGTATATGTACGATGCGACGTCGCATCCGAAACTGAACCCCTACATCAAGACCGTCGTCGATCCCTATTCGGGGCGCACGGTCTATACGATCCCGCCGCTGCATTCCGATGTCTTCATCATGCATGCGCAGGCCTGCGACGAATTCGGCAACGCGCAATGCTGGGGCGGCAGCGGCCAGGAACGCGACAAGGCCAAGGCCGCCAAGATGGTGATCGTGCAGACCGACGAAATCGTCTCATCGAAGGAGATCGAGAAGGACGCCGGCAAGCAGACCATCCCGGGCCTGTGGGTCGATCATGTGGTGCATGTGCCCTATGCCGCACATCCGACATTTTCGTCGTTTAACTATGCTCCCGATGAAGAGCACCTAAAGCTCTATATCGACATGGTGAAGAACGGCAAAGCCAAGGAATATATCGAGACCTATGTGACCGGTCCGAAGGATCACATGGATTACATCGAGCGCGTCGGCGGCATGAACCGCATGGAACACCTCCGCAAACAATATCAGGAAGGATAAGGCACATGGCAGAAGTCGCTTATCCCGGAACCGACCGCTATTCGATGGCCGAACTGATGGCCATCCTGCTCGCGCGCATGGCGGCGGGCGAAGCCGAAAGCGCCGGCGGCGGTGGCGCCAACCAGATCATCAGCCTGGCCGGCAACAAGTTGGCGCAGGCCACCACCGCGCCCAACGTGTGGCTCTTCACCGGCGGCGCCGGCGTCTACAATGGCAAGTTCGACCGCCTGCCGCTCGGCACGTGGGATTCGCGTTGCGGCCAGGACGCCGAATGCAAGATCCCGCTGATCGACATCGCCGACGGTTTGACCAAGGGTGTGAACGACAACCTGCCGCGGCGCGTACAACGCGTCGGCGCCGGCGGGCTCGGCGGCATCCAGGTCGACAAATACGGCAACATCAACATGATCGGCATCGGCCCGCATCCGAAGCTGAAGGTGCGCGGCCCGGGCAGCGTGGGCTCGATCTGGCTCGGCGCCGGCCAAACCAACATCTTCCTGCAGCATCACGGCAAACGCCTGTTCGTCGAGAAATGCGATTATGTCAGCGGCGCCGGCTGGCTGTCGGGCGGCGATGCCCGCGCCAAGACGCTGAACGGCCGCGAAGGACCGCGCTACGTGTGGACGCCGATCGCGGTGATGGACTTCACCGAGGACGAGCACCGCATGCGCATCTGCACGGTGCATCCGGGCTATACGGTCGCCGACGTCGTCGCCAACACGGGCTTTGAGCTGGTGATCCCCGACAATGTGCCGCAGACCGTGGCGCCAACCGACTACGAGCTGCATGCGCTGCGCACCAAGGTCGATCCCGATGGACAATTGCGCACCAAGCGGGTGACGGTGGGCTAAAACAGGCTACAGTCCAGAACCGGCGTAAGACCGGTCCAGAAACAGGGAGAACAGATATGACAGACGAAACAACGTGTGACGTACTGATCATCGGCTTCGGCGGCGCCGGCGCATCGGCCGCCATCGAGGCGCACGACGCGGGCGCCGAGGTCATCATCATCGAGAAGCTCGACGAGCCCGGCGGCAATACGCGGTGGAGCAATTGTTCCTGGTTCTCGCCGCCGCCCGGCACCGAGAAGATGGCCGTCGAACATATCGACGCGCTGTGCTTCGGACGCACGCCGATCCCGGTCATCGAAGCCTATGTGAAGATGGCGGGCGAGACCAAAGCCTGGCTCGAAGGGTTCGGCGCCACCGCCAAGACGACGCATTTCCTGAACGTGCGCTATCCGACGATCACCCATCCGTCCTGGCCGAATTTCCCGGGCTCGGCCGCCATGGTGAACCAGACCGTGATGTCGCCACGCGACGATCAGCCGAACGGCGAACGCCTGTTTCAGCTGCTTGCCGAACAAGTAACCAAGCGCGGCATCAAGGCGATCACCGGTGCTCCCGCGAAGGAACTCATCACCAACGACAAAGGCGACGTGATCGGCGCCACCTACACCAAGGGTGGCCAGACGCACACCATCAAAGCGCGGCGCTCGGTCGTCCTCACCACCGGCGGCTTCGAATTCAACGAAGAAATGAAGAACGAATATCTGCCGATCTATCCGGTCACCGCCATCGGCAGCCCGGGCAATACCGGCGACGGCATCACCATGGCGCGCAAACTCGGTGCGCAGATTTGGCATATGGGCGTGTGCGTCGCGGGCTTCGGCCTCGAGGTCGAGGGGTATCCCGGCGGCTTCGGCATTTCCTTCCCGACGCCGCATTTCATCCACGTCAACAAATACGGCAAGCGTTTCGCCAACGAGCTGGGCACCGAAATGCATTTCGCCTGGCACGGCGTCGCGGCCTTCGATCCAAAAAAGCCCGGCCATCCCACCTTGCCGTCCTACGCCATCTTCGGCGAAGAGGCGTTCAAGAAAGGCGCGGTCAGCATCGGCACTGCGGGTACGACACGCCATTATAAATGGAGCGCCGACAATTCCGCCGAACTCGCCAAGGGCTGGATCAAAAAGGCCGACAGCATCGCCGAGCTGGCCAAGATCTTGAAGCTCGACGCGGCCGCGCTGGAAAAGACCGTCACCAAATACAACGAAGCCTGCGGCACGGGCGTCGACGGCGATTTCCATCGCAGCAAGGACACCATGCAGCCGATCAAAGGGCCGTTCTACGCCATGGAAATGCATCTGCGCATGGTCAACACCATGGGAGGGCCGCGCCGCGACGAAAACGCCCGCGTGGTGAAACCGGACGGCACGCCGATCGGGCGCTTGTTCTCGGCGGGCGAGCTCGGCTCATTGTGGGGGCATCTATATTGCGGCGGCGGCAATGTCGGCGAAGCGCTCGCCATCGGGCGACAGGCCGGACAGAACGCCGCCAAAGAGAAGCCTTGGTCTAATTGATGCGCGAGACGCGCAGGGAGTAACTAGGAATGAATGGGATGCCGCTGATCACGCAGCAATTCACGCTCGCGGCGTCCCAATTCCGCGTCTGGGACCTACTCGCCACCAGCATCCTGCAAAGCATGCCGGTCGAGCAGACTGAAATCGTCAACGATTCCACCATGCGCGGCATTCTGAAATTCAAGTTCGCCGGCATCACCCTTCCGCTGCGCCTGCAGGTCGAGGTCGCCGACGTCTCGCCGATGGATTCCTTCACCACCCTGGTCACGGTGACCAAGTGGGGCACCGAAACCGTGCTGCGCGTGAAGTACGACCTGAAAGTCATCGGCGACGAGGAAATTCAGGTGAATTGCGCCGCCGTGGTCGAGAAGGCACCGGCCTGGATGGCACTGGTGACGCCGATCCAGAAAAGTTTCGCCGCCAATATGTTCGAGGATATCCGCAAGGAACTCGTTCGCGCGGTCTAGTCGTTTTCGTTTTGGGAGAGCTTAAGATGCGTATGACGAAGGCTGCCTTGTTCGCGGGCTGCGCGATGTTGATGACAGCACCAGCCCTGGCGCAAAAGTCGAAAGATACGCTCCGCTTCGCGGTGAACAATCCGTTCGCGGTGCTGTCGTCCTATCACCTGCCGACCGACGAAGCGGCGCTCCTCTATCGCGAGATTTACGACCAGCTCATCGCGTTCAGCGAGTATGAGCAGAAGATCATGCCGCAGCTCGCCAAATCCTGGACAGTGCAGCCGGGCGTCTACGAATTCGAACTCAAGGAGGGTATCACCTTCCACAACGGCAATAAGTTCGACGCCGACGACGTCGTGGCAACGCTCAAATACGCCGCTGATCCGGCCACCAAGCTGACCTTCAAGAACCGCTACGACTGGATGAAGAGCATCGAGAAGCTCGGCCCCTACAAGGTGCGCATCACGGCGAACGAACCCAGCTCCGCTCATATGAGCCTGCTCGCCTACCGCATCCGCATCTGGGACGCGGAAACTATGGCCAAGCTCAGCGATATCGAAGATTACGGCCGCGTCTCACCCGTCGGCACCGGCATCTACAAAGCGGTGCAGGTCGATAAAAACACCGGCACGATCATCGAGCGCAACAAGGATTATAAGACCGATCCGGACAAGACCGCACCGATCGGCCGCGTGCATGCCATCCCCATGCCGGATCAGCAGACGCAGATCGCGCAGTTCATGACAGGCGGTCTCGATCTGTTGCGTAACATCACGCCCGATACAGCCAAGGCGCTGGCGGCGAACCCGAATACGCAGATCACCAATCTCGCCTCGCCGTCGTTCTTCTACATGATGCTCGATGCGGCCGGTGTTGCAGGCAACAAGGCGTTGACCGACAAGCGCGTGCGCCGCGCCATCTTCATGGCGATCGATCGCGATTCGATCATGAAGTATCTCGTTCCGGGCGGCGAGGTCGCGACCAAGATGGACGCGATGTGCTTCAAGACGACCATCGACTGCAAATACAATGTCAACGCGCCCGACTACGATCCGGCGGGCGCCAAGAAGCTGCTCGCCGAAGCAGGTTATCCCAACGGCTTCGAGTTCGAATACAACGTCTTCACGCCCTTTATGAATCTCGGCCAAGCGATCGCCGGCGATCTGCGCAAAATCGGCGTCATCGCCAAACTGCAAAGCGTCGATCTGTCGCTCTATCGCCGCAAGCAGGGTGCGGGCGAATTGCAGGGCCTGTCGGTGATGACGCCGACGGCCAGCCATCCCGATTCCTGGTCGATCCTCGGCATCCTGTTCGGCGGGCCGGCCTTCCAATATTACAACGACAAGGTCATCTCGGACGGCATCGAAAAGGGCGAGAAGGAATTCGATAAGGCCAAGCGTCTCGATTATTACTCGAGCGTTTTCGACCGGGCCAATTCGGAAAGCTACATCTTCCCCGTAACCTCGATCCCAACCGTGCTCGCCCACACCAAAGAAGTCGGCGTGGGACAAGACAAGTACGCGGCCGGCGACGTGTGGGCCGCTTCATTTTTCTGGAAATAGATTTTTAAAGGAAGGAGTTTGACCATGCGTATGAAGACGTTCGGCCTGATCGCCGCCGCCGCCGTACTCGCGGCCGCCCCAGCATCCGCGCAAAAATCCAAAGACACCGTGCGTTACGCGGTCAGCAATCCATTCACCGTGCTGTCGAATTACCATCTGCCGCTCGATGAATCGGCGGTGCTTTACAAAAAGATCTACGAGCCGCTGATCGGCTTCGACGAATACAAACAGAAATGGGTGCCGCGCCTCGCCAAGGCATGGCGCACCGTATCGCCCGGCGTGTACGAATTCGATCTGCGCGACGACATCAAATTCCACAACGGCAACAAGTTCGATGCGCAGGATGTGCGCCGAACGCTCATGTACGCCGCCGATCCGGCCGTGAAGTTGACCTTCAAGCAGCGTTATAGTTGGGTGAAGGACGTCGAGATTCTGTCGCCCTACAAGATCCGCATCCACGCCGTCGAGCCGCGTTCGGATGACATGGAACTGCTCGCCTTTCGCATCAATATCTGGGATGCGGAAACCATGGATAAGCTGAGCGATATCGAAGATTACGGTCGCCTGACGCCTATCGGCACCGGCATCTACAAGGCCGTTTCGGTCGATCGCAATGCCGGCGTCGTCGCGGAACGCTACGATGGCTTCAACACCGACGCGGACGAAAAAGCGCCGACCAAGCGCATCCATGCCATCCCGGTGCCGGACCGTCAGACGCAAGTCGCGCAACTGCTGACCGGCGGCGTCGATCTCCTGCGCGGTATCGGCCCGGATACCGCCGCGGAACTGGCCAAGAGCGGCAACATCAAGATCACCAACATGGCCTCGCCGTCGACCTTCTACTTCGCACTCGATGCGGCGGGCGTGTCGGGCAACAAGGCACTGACCGACGTGCGCGTACGCCGCGCCGTCTTCATGTCCATCGACCGCGACACGATCATCAAACACCTGGTACCGGGCGCCGAAGTCGCCGAGAAGCTGGAAGCGCTGTGCTATAAATCGACGCTCGATTGCAAATACAGCGTGAAGGCGCCCTCCTACGATCCGGCGGGAGCGAAGAAGCTGTTGGCCGAAGCCGGCTACCCGAACGGTTTCGAGTTCGAATACAACGTCTTCTCGCCGTATATCCAGTTGGGTGAAGCGATCGCGGGCGATCTGCGCAAGAACGGCATCATCGCGAAGATTCAGAGCGTCGACATCTCGCTCTATCGCCGCAAGCAGGGCCAGGGCCAGATCCAAGGCCTGTCGGTGTTGAGCCCGAGCGCCACCCATCCGGCGGCCTCGAACATCCTCAACATCTTTTATGCCGGCCCGGCGTTCCAGTACTACAACGACCCCCGCATCCAGGAAGCCCTGGACGCCGCCGGCGCCGAGTTCGACGACGCCAAGCGCGCCGCGTATTACGGCAAGGTATTCGATCTATCGAACAGCGAGAGTTATATCTTCCCCTTCACGTCGATCCCGACGGTGTACGCCACCTCGAACGATATGGACCTCGTACCCGATCGTTATGCGATGGGCGACATCTGGGCGACGTCCTATACCTACAAAAAATAGGCTTCGTGCCGATCGGACTTACGACGGGCGGCTGGTTACAGCCGCCCGTTTCGTTTGCGCCTGTATCTTGATCGGCTGGCGCTTACGGCCCCAATCGCCGGGCGGACCATCGAATACGCCGGGCAATTGCGTACCGCAGGTCAGGCACGCGCCCGTCTCGTTCAGATGCCAAGTCGACAGCTCATACCAATCGCGCCCGATCAACTCAGTCCCACAGCCCGCGCAATAGGTGCTCGATCCCGCTTTGTCGTGCACATTGCCGACATAGACGTAGCGCAGGCCGTATTGCAGCGCGATGGCGCGGGCACGGGTCAGGGTCGCGGGCGGCGTATGAGGGATGTCGCGCATCTTCCAATCGGGATGGAACGCGGTGAAATGCAACGGCACGTCGGGGCCGAGATGTTCGGCGATCCAGGCGCATTCTTCGTGCAATTCCTGATCTGAATCATTCTTGCCGGGGATCAGCAGGGTCGTGATCTCGAACCACACATCGGTCTCGTGTTTTAGGTATTCCAGCGTTTCCAGCACTGCGCCCAGTTCGGCCGTGCAGAGTTCTTTATAGAATTCCTCGGTGAAGCCTTTGAGGTCGATATTGGCGCCGTCCATGTAACGATAAAATTCGGCGCGTGGCTCAGCGCACATATAGCCCGCCGAGACGGCGACCGATTTGATGCCCTGCTCGCGGCAGGCCTGGGCGATCTCGATGGCATATTCGTGGAAGATCACCGGATCGTTGTAGGTGTAAGCGACGCTTTTGCAGCCCGTCACCTTGGCGGCCTGAGCGATCATCTCCGGACGGACCAATTGTTCATCCAGTACGTTCATGGTGCGGACGTCTTTTTGCGAGGCCGGACGCACCTTACCCCGCCCGTCTTTCGCCACGAAATCGCGCATATAATCTTCATTGCCGACCAGCGGCGTCTGCTTGCCCGCCTTACTAATCGACCAGTTCTGGCAGAAGCGGCAGGTGAGGTTGCACCCCTGCTGGCCGAAGCTGAGGATGGGCGTGCCCGGCAGGAAATGATTGAGCGGCTTTTTTTCCACCGGATCGATGCAGAAGCCCGACGCCTGCCCCCAACTCGACAGCACGATCTCGCCCTGGTGATTGCCGCGCACCCAACACAGGCCGCGCTGGCCATCGCGCAGGCGGCAATGGCGCGGGCAGACGTCGCACTGGATGCGCCCGTCGTCGAGCGCCTGCCAATATTTCGTGCGAACGACGTTTGCGGGAAGCTGCATGCCCCATCATATAGCCGTGGGCGGCCAATCAGGAACCGAGATTCCGATGGATGCGAGCCCCGGCGCCGCGTGAGCGATCGGGCTTAATGGCTGACAAGCCTAATTGCCCCGGTGTATTGTGTGCGCTCGGGGGGATTTAGTGTCGATGCAGCATATTTTAGTGACCGGGGCTGCCGGATTCATAGGCTCGGCGGTCGCGCGGCATTTGAACGCGCGCGGCGACAAGATCGTTGTCCTCGATGCTCTCACTTATTCCGGCCGCCGCGAAAACCTAGCCTAGCTCGCCGGCAGCGAGAATTTCATCTTCGTCGAAGGATCCATTGCCGATCAAGCCTGCGTGAACAAGGTGTTCGAGCAATATCGACCGCGCGCCGTCCTGAATCTGGCGGCCGAAACGCATGTCGATCGTTCGATTAGTGGGCCGGCCGCCTTCGTGACAACCAATATCAATGGCGTCTTCGAACTCCTCAACGCGAGCCTCGCCTATTGGCAAACCCTGACCGGCACGGATCGCGACAGCTTTCGGTTCGTCCAGATCTCCACGGATGAGATTTATGGCGCGATCGACGAGGGCTTGGCCGACGAAGATGCTCCGCTGAAAGCCAACTCGCCCTACTCGGCGACAAAGGCTGGAGGAGACCTGCTCGTCCGTTCGTTCCATGAGACGTATCGACTGCCGACAGTCACGACCCGCGGCTGCAATGCCTACGGCCCGCGTCAATTTCCGGAAAAGCTCATACCCCTCCATATCCTGCGGGGATTGTCGGGCCAGTCGTTGCCGATTTACGGCAATGGAAGCAACATCCGCGAATGGATTCATGTGGACGATGCGGCGGCGGGTATCGTCGCAGCGCTCGATCGCGGCACACCGGGTGAGGCCTACAATCTCGGCACCTCCGATCTTCATACCAACATCGTATTGGCGAACCATCTGTGCCGGCATATTGACCGTCATTCTGGACGGGCCGATGGCGCGACCGCCCGGAAAATCGAATTCGTCGTCGACCGGCCTGGCCATGACACGCGCTACGCCATGAACAGCGCCAAGGCGCGTGCGCATCTGAATTGGCAACCACGCATCTCCTTGGACGATGGCTTGCGCACGACAGTCGCGTGGTATGTCGACAATCCGGATTGGTGGACCCCCATTACGCGGGGCCGCTACGACCTCAGCCGCCTCGGCGCGACAGCCGCCGTCGCAAAACAGACGGCACATCAATCGTGAGAAAAGGCATTGTATTGGCCGGCGGAACGGGCTCGCGCCTCTTTCCGGCAACCAGCATCGTCAACAAGCATCTACTGCCTGTTTACGACAAACCGATGATCTATTACAGCCTGTCGGTTCTCATGCTGGCCGGCATCCGCGACATCCTACTCATTTCCAGTCAACGCGACATCGCACAGTTTCAGGCACTGCTACGCGACGGACGCCATCTCGGCCTGTCGATTTCCTATGCCAGCCAGGAACAGCCGCGCGGCATCGCCGAAGCCTTTACGATCGGCGCCGATTTCATCGGCGAGGATTCCGTCGCGCTGATCCTCGGCGACAATATTTTCTTCGGCGCCGGGTTAAGCGGAAAATTGCGCGATCACACCGACGATCGCGATGCCGTCGTCTTTTCCTATCGCGTGAAGGACCCCAGCCGCTACGGCGTGGTCGAGATCGACGCCCAGGGGCGCGCCCTCTCCATCGAAGAAAAACCGGCGCATCCAAAATCAAACCTGGCCGTCACCGGCCTTTATTTCTATCCGAACGACGTCATCAAGATCGCGCGAACGCTGACACCATCCGCGCGCGGCGAACTCGAGATCACGGACGTCAACCGCATCTACATGGATGCCGGCCGTCTGAACGTCGAAGCGCTCAGCCGCGGCTATGCCTGGCTCGACGCCGGAACCGAAGCCGCCCTGCTCGAAGCGGCCAATTTCGTGGCGGCCATCCAGACACGCCAGGATTTCAAAATCGGCTGTCTCGAAGAAATCGCCTGGCGCATGGGTTGGATCGAGCTGGATCATCTGATCCAGCTCGGACGGCAAATCAAAGGATCGGCGTACGGTGAATACATCACGGCGCTTGCCGAGGAAGCGCAATGAAGCTGGTTGCGACCGATCTGGCGGACGTCCTGATTATCGAGACCCCGGTCTTCGGCGACGACCGTGGGGCATTTTGGGAATCGCATCACGCCCGCAAATTCGACGAACTGGGACTGCATGTCCAGTTCGTCCAGGACGCCGTGTCGCGCTCGCGCAGGAATACGGTCCGCGGGCTTCACTATCAGGAACCCAATGCGCAAGGTAAGTTGGTCGGCGTCGTGGCCGGAGCGATCTTCGATGTCGCGGTCGACATACGCAGCGATTCGCCGACCTTCGGCAAATGGGCAACGGTCGAACTTAGCGACTCGGCCGGCCGGTTTCTCTGGATTCCACCGGGCTTCGCGCACGGCTTTCTCGCGCTGTCCGACATCGCCACCGTGACCTACAAGCTGACGGATTTCTGGTCGCCAACGAGCGAGCATGGCATCCGCTGGAACGATCCCGAGATCGGCATCCCCTGGCCGGTCGAGACCCCCGTCATGGCGCCGCGTGACGCCGCTTTGCCTCTGCTGCGCGACGCCAAAATACTACCGCGGTGCGAGGCGGCGGCACGATGACAGCCGAAATTGTCGCCGGCGCCTTCGACGACGTGTCGGTCGTTCTGGTCAATTACAATTCGCGCGCCGTTATCGGACAGTGCCTCGAACAGCTGCGGGCGGCGCGCGAGATCGTCATCGTCGATAATGCCAGCTCGGACGATTCCGTCGCTTATATCGAAGCGAACTTCCCGAACGCTCGGGTCATCCGCAACAGGCACAATGTCGGGTTCGGATGCGGCATTAACGAATGCGTGCAGCACATAACCAATCCTTACTTCCTCATTGTCTCGCCGGACGTGACGATCGACGCGGCGACAGTCGCGGCGCTGCGCACGGATCTCGTGCGCTACCCCGACGCAGCCTGCATCGTGCCGATCCTGAAAGCGCCGCGCGACAGCCTGCAGACCTGGGTCATGGGCCCGGGCGAGTTCCAGCAGCGCAACGAAACACTCGATGCCGGCGGGCCATTCTGCACATGGTTCGTGACCTGCGCGGCCATCGTTTTCCGTACCGACGCATTCAGGGCCATCGATGGATTCGACAGCAACATCTTCCTGTATCAGGAAGATCTCGATCTTTGCCTACGCATTCGCCGCGCCGGGCACTCGATGATCATCGCCCCGCACTTGGTCGCCGGCCACATCAACAGCGGTTCCGCACCGCCGTCCCGCCAACTGTCCTGGCGCAAGGAATGGAATTTCGCGTGGGGCACCTATTACGTGATCCACAAGCATGTGTCGGCGCGCGCCGCACGGATCGCCGCGCTCAAATGTATCGCCCGGCGCGGCCCAAAGGCTTTATTTTATGCCCTCATCCGCGATAAAAAGCGCCTCCTGCGCGATTTCGCATGGACTCACGGCGCGCTTTCCTTCCTGTTAGGGCGCCTGCCCGTCCGTCCGCGCTGAATAGAATATCGTCGTGCCAGGAGTAAACGCCGCACCATGAAGACCTGCCGAATTTGCGCAACACCGATCGCTCCCTTTATCGATTTTGGGAACATGCCGATCGGCAATGCCTTCGTCACAAAAGACGATTTCAAGACGGAGTATTTCTATCATATGCAGGTCGCCGTGTGCCGCTCGTGCGCGACGTTACAGGTCATCGACGTTCCCGATCCCGATCAGATGTTTCACGATCACTATGCCTATTACGCCAGCACCTCCGCGTTCATGTCGAAGCACTTCAAGGCCATGGCGGAAGACATCATCGCGCGTTTCGTTTCCAAGGAGTCTCCGTTCGTTGTCGAAATCGGCAGCAACGACGGCATCACCCTTCAACATTTCGCAAATGCGGGCATTCCCCATCTGGGCGTCGATCCGTCCTCGAATGTCGCGGACGCCGCACGCGAAAAAGGAATCGAAATGCTGGTCGATTTCTTCAATCGCGATACTGCGGAACAAATCGTCACGAAACACGGCAAGGCGGATGTGTTCATCGCAACCAACACGATGCATCACATCGAAGATATCAATTCGGTCGCGGCCGGCGTCGCCAAGCTGCTCAAGCCCAAGGGGGTGATGGTCCAGGAAGATCCCTATCTCGGCGACATGATCGAAAAGACGGCATTCGATCAGCTCTACGCCGAACATATGTACATCTGGTCCGTAACCTCGCTCGGCAATGCCTTCGGACGGCACGGTCTCGAAATCTTCGATATCGAGACGAACGATTTCCACGGCGGATGCATGCGCTATTTCCTGTGCCACAAGGGCGCCTATGAGCCGACGCCGCGATTGAAGGCACAGCAGGAGAAGGAAAAGGCCCTCGGCCTCGCCAAACCGGAAACCTACGACGCCTTCCGCCGCGCGTGCGAACAGTCGCGCACCAAACTGGTGGAATTGGTTCGACGACTGAAGAGCGAAGGCAAGCGGATCGTGGGATACGGCGCAACCGCCAAGAGCGCGACGATCATCAATTATTGCGGGCTTGGACCGGACGACATCGAATTCATCTGCGACACGACGCCGATCAAACAGCAAAAATTTTCACCGGGCGCCCATATCCCCGTCGTACCGCCTGCGGAATTTAGCGCGAATTATCCCGATTACGCGGTCCTGTTCGCGTGGAATCACTTCACCGAAATCGACGCCAAGGAGCAGGCCTTTCGTAAGAACGGCGGTAAATGGATCATTCCGGTACGTTTGGTAGAGGTTATTTGACGTGAAACGCGTTCTTTATGCCGAGGCTGTTTACGATCAGCGCGAAATCGATGCCGTTGTCGATGTCCTGAAGAATAGCCCTCATGCGCTGATGGGCGGGCCGCGCGTCGCGGAGTTCGAACGGCGGGTCGCCGCGTTGTTCGGCAAGAAGTTCGGATTGATGGTCAATTCCGGATCGTCGGCGAATCTGGTGGCGATCGGATCGCTCGGATTGGCACCCGGATCGGAAGTCATCACCCCGGCGCTGACGTTCTCGACGACGGTCGCACCGCTGGTGCAGAACGGACTGGTTCCGGTTTTCGTCGATGTCGAACCCGACACCTACGTTGTCGATATCGACGCGGTCGAAGCTCTGATTACCCCGCGCACGCGTGCGCTCATGATCCCCAACCTCATCGGGAATTTGCCCGATTGGACGCGCCTGCGCGCCATCGCCGACAAACACAAGATATTGCTGATCGAGGATTCCTGCGACACCATCGGCTACAGCTTCGACGGCGGCACGACCGGGCAATTGTCCGATATCGCCACGACCAGTTTCTATGCATCTCATGTCATGACCGCCGCCGGGTTCGGCGGCATGGCGATGTTCAATGACGAAGCTCTCTACCAAAAAGCGCTCGGCCTGCTTGGCTGGGGACGCGCATCGAGCCGTATGAGCGAGTCAGAAACCATCGAGAGCCGCTTCGAATCGGAAGTTGACGGCATCGAATACGACGCCAAATTTACGTTCGACGACATCGGCTATAATTTCCTGCCATCCGAGATCTCGGCAGCCTTCGGCCTGGTACAACTCGACCGACTGAGCGATTACATCGCTCGTCGCGTGAAGAATTTCGAGCGCCTGACCGGGTTTTTCCGCGACTACGGCAAATGGTTCATACTGCCCCGCCCGCAGAACAAAGCCTCGGTTGCCTGGCTCGCCGTACCGCTGATCGTCCGCGGCGATGCGCCGTTCACGCGCCGCGAATTGCAAACCCATTTCGAGAGCAACGGCATCCAAACGCGCACCGTCTTTACCGGCAACATACTGCGCCAACCGGGCTTTCGCGGGATCGAGCGGCGCGAAGCCGAATCGGGCTTCCCCAATGCCGACCGCGTCATGGCCGGCGGCATGCTGATCGGTTGTCATCAGGGAATGGGGGCCGACGATATCGACTACATCGAGGACAGTTTCCGGGACTTCATCAAGACATACTGACATGAAGCGGGTTCTGATCACCGGTGCGAGCAGCTACATCGGCTACAAGCTGTCGCAGCATCTCGCGGCTCATGGAACCGAAGTCCATGCCGTCGTTCGCCCGCAAACCGATCCTGCGCGCCTGCCGACCTGCTTAAGCGCCGCTAATCTGCATAGCCATGATGGATCTACGGAATCGCTGGTCGACATCGTCGCCCGAGCAAAGCCGGACGTGACGTTTCATCTCGCCGGTCTGTACTTGCGCGAGGTAAAACCCGAGCAGGTCCTGGCGCTGATCGCGTCGAATTATACGTTCGGAATCCAGCTGCTCGAAGCCCTGCGTCTATCCGCAGTTCGGCCCGCGATCGTTTACGCGGGAACCTATTCGCAATATTTTATGAGCGAGACACCCCGTCCGCTCAATCTTTATTCGGCGCTCAAGCAGGCATTCAGCCAAGCTCTGTCGCTTTATCTCGATCAGTATGGAGTCCGCACAATCGAACTCGTTCTATTCGACAATTACGGGATCGACGATTGGCGGCCAAAATTGATACGCGCGATCACCGACGCGGCGCGCGACGGGACACCGTTACCCCTACCCGACGAAGACGTGACAATCGATCTGATGCATATCGACGACGTCATCGCCGCATTGGCGCATGCCGCGCAACTGCTGGAGCGCGACCAGGCTGCCATCCTCAGCAAGACTTTTGCCGCAAGCTACGGAACACGCTATCGATTAAGCGAACTTGTCGCTTTGTTCGAATCCGTGACCGGACGAAAAGTCGTTACGCGGCCCGGTGCTTACAAGTTGCCCGAACGGCGCATTTCCGTACCGTGGGACGGCCCGCGCCTCCCCGGCTGGGAACCCAAAATAAAGCTCGAAGACGGAATGCGAAATTACTTCGCGGCCCGGACCTAACGCCGTGGCCGCTTGATCTCTGTTCAGAACGGCCCAGATTCCCTACCATAGGCGAACTAGGGAGGATGTTATGGATACGGCTGGGAACTCGACATTTGTCCGCGCCCCCGCCGTCGCGGGCTTTTTCTATCCCGGCGATGCCGCCAAATTGACTGGCGAGGTCCGCAAATATCTGGCCGAAGCGGACGCCAAAATCGCGTCGAAATCCGCGCGTGTGCCCAAGGCGATCATCGCGCCGCATGCCGGCTACGTCTATTCCGGCCTGACCGCGGCGGCGGCCTATCGCACCCTCGCCCCCGCGCGCGGGATGATCAAACGCGTCGTCATGATGGGCCCATGCCATCGCGTCGCCGTGCGCGGCCTTGCCCTGCCGTCGGCCAGCGCATTCCACACGCCGCTCGGCGATGTGGCCATCGATCAAGACGCGGTGAACGCGATCCGCACGCTTCCTGCCGTCGAAATTTCCGATGCGACACATAAGGACGATCACGCGCTCGAGGTCCACTTGCCTTTCCTGCAAGTCGTGCTCGGCGAGTTCAAGATCGTGCCGATGATCGTCGGCGGTGCGTCGCCCGACGATGTCGCGCGCGTGCTCGAAACCTTATGGGGCGGTCCGGAAACCCTGATCCTCATTTCGTCCGATCTCAGCCACTATCTGCCGTATGACGCCGCGCGCCAAATCGACGATACGACGCGCCAAGCCATCGAGCGCTTCGATCTGGCAGCCTTCAGCGACAACTCGGCCTGCGGGCGGCATTCGATCAAGGGCCTATTGCAGGTCGCACAGAAAAAAGGCCTAAGCGTATCTACGGCCGATGTGCGCAATTCGGGCGACACCGCCGGGCCCAAGGATCGCGTCGTCGGTTATGGGTCCTGGTTGTTTCATGAACCGCCCAAAGAACCCGTAGCAAAGAAGCCGCGCGCTGTCACCATCCTGCATCATCTGAAGCCTGCGCCGAAGCCCGTTAAGGCCGAACCGAAAAGCGAGACACGCAGGCTACTCGATCAACATGGCGCGTTCCTGTTGCAGCATGCCGCGCGCAGCATCCTTGTCGCGCTAAAGGCCGCGCCGGGCGGCAATATCTCGGTCGCACACGAATTGCTCGCCAAGGGTGCGGCGTTCGTCACCTTGCAGAAGAACGGTAAACTGCGCGGCTGTATCGGCTCGATCGTCGCGCATCAGGCGCTGATCGAGGACATTTCGCAGAACGCGCAGAAGGCCGCATTCCACGATCCGCGTTTTCCGGGGCTGACCCTGGACGAGATCAATAGCGGCGCAATCCATATCCATATTTCGGTGCTGAGCCCACAGACACCGATGACGTTTGCGAGCGAAGCCGACCTGTTGGCGCAGATCCGCCCGCATCGCGACGGGCTGGTCCTGCAAGACAAGGGACAGCGCGGCGTCTTCCTGCCGTCGGTCTGGGAACAGCTGCCCGATACCAAGACCTTCTTCAATCATCTGAAGCGCAAGGCGGGCTTGCCCGAATCCCATTGGTCGGACACGGTGCAGGTCTGGCGTTATGTCACGGAAGAAGTCCGCTCGGAGAATCTACCGGTGGGCATCAAACTGTGGACGCCCAACTGACGGATCTATCCAAGGGACGCATTCATGACCATCAAAGTCCGGCGCATCGTCACCGATCATGACGCCAACGGGAAAGCCATCATCAGTTCCGATCACGTCATGGACAATGTCCAGACGCTCCGTTCGGGCAATTCGAACGCATTGCTGTGGGTGACCGATACCGCACCGGCCGAGATTGAAGGCAAGGAAGATCCTGCCTACCGCACGATGGATATCGAGCCGCCGAAGACCGGTACCATCTTCCGCATGCTCGAACTGGCGCCCGGCAAGGATGCCTATATGCATCGCACGAACACGATCGACTACGCGATCTGTATGTCGGGCAAATGCAAGATGGAACTCGACGACGGCCAAGTCATCGACATGCAGGCCGGCGATGTGATGGTACAGCGCGCCACGTGGCACGGCTGGGCCAATCCCTACCAGGAACCCTGCCAGATCATCTTCATCCTCATCGGTTCGAAAGAACCGTCGAAGGTCCTCCACGCGGCGGCGCACTGATGCCGGCTGCCGTACCCGATCGTGCAACGCTGACGGACGCGATCGTCGATGTCGCCCGTGAGGCGGGCGAGATCGTCATGGAGGTCTTCCACTCCAATTTCGTCGTGCGCGCGAAAGCCGACAAATCGCCCGTCACCTTGGCCGACGAACGCGCCGAGGCCTTCATCGTCGAACGTCTCAATGTGCTGGCACCCGGCATTCCCATCGTCGGCGAAGAGCTTTATGCGGCAGGCCAACGGCCCGATATTTCGGGTGGCGTGTTCTGGCTGGTCGACGCGCTCGACGGCACATCGGAATTCACCAAACGCGGCCAAGACTTCACCGTCAATATCGCGCTGATCGAACACGGCGTGCCGACCATTGGCGTTGTCCATGCCCCGGCGCTCGGTTTCACCTGCTGGGGCTCGCCCCAAGGTGCCTTCCGTAAAACCGGCGACGGACCGGTCGAACGCATCGCCGCGCGTCAACCCAGGCCGGATGGCCTGATCGCGGTGATCAGCAAATCGCACGCGAGCAACGAAGCCGAATATCTGAAAGACGAAAAGCTCGCCGGCTCGGTCAACCGGGGCAGCTCGCTCAAATTCTGTCTCGTCGCGGCGGGCGAGGCCGATATCTATCCACGCCTCGGGCCGACCTCGGAATGGGATATCGCGGCCGGGCACGCGTTGCTGAGTGCCGCCGGCGGATCGGTGACGCAAATTGACGGCTCGGCCATCGCCTACGGCAAGGCGAACGTGCTCAACCCGCATTTCGTGGCGCGGGGCCGCCCAGCTTGAGTGAACCGAGGACCATGAGTGCGACACCCGCCGGCATCGCGGAAGCCGCGCGGCTGATCAAGGCGGGTGACGTGGTCGCGTTCCCGACCGAGACGGTCTACGGCCTCGGCGCGGACGCCACCAACGATAACGCGGTGGCGCGCATCTTTGCCGTCAAGGGTCGGCCAAGTTTCAATCCGCTGATCGTGCATGTGGCCGATATTGCGCAGGCGCGGCGTCTCGCGCGCTGGACCGACCTTGCCGACAAACTGGCCGCGCAATTCTGGCCGGGCGCCCTCACCCTCGTGCTCGAACGAGCGGCCGATTGCCCCTTATCGCTGCTGGTGAGCGCCGGCCTGTCGAGCGTCGCCATCCGCCTGCCCGCGCACGGCATTGCCAGCGCGCTGATCACGGTCGCGGGCCGCCCGATCGCCGCCCCCTCGGCCAATGCTTCGGGCGCCATGAGCCCGACCACGGCAGCCCATGTCGCGGCATCGCTTGGCGACAAGGTTCCGCTGATCGTCGATGGCGGGCCGTGCAAGGTCGGCGTTGAATCGACCGTGATCGACCTGACTGGCGATGTGCCCATCCTCTTGCGCCCAGGCGGCGTCGCCCTCGAAGACATCGAAGCGGCGCTTGGCCGATCTATCCCGTCGGCGCTGGACGACGAGGAACACCCGAAATCGCCCGGCATGTTGGCCCGCCATTATGCGCCGCGCAGCCAGCTCCGCCTCGATGCGCTGTCCGCCGAAGCGGGCGAAACCTTGCTCGGCTTCGGCCCCAATACCCCCGCTGGGACAACCAATCTGAGTACCACCGGCAATCTGGAGGAGGCGGCCGCCAATCTGTTCGCCCTGCTGCATCGGCTGGATGAGACCGCCACCAAAATCGCCGTCATGCCGATCCCGGAAACGGGCTTGGGCCGCGCGATCAACGACCGGCTGCGCCGGGCCGCAAAAAGGGATTAACATCCCGAGCTTCACAGGGATACGACCAGACCATGACCTTACCGAACGGATTCCTCGACCGTCTACGCCAGCTCGTCGGTGCGCCAAATGTCCTCATCGCCGACGACGACACGGCGAAATATCGCCACGAAGAACGCGGTCTGCTGACCAGTATCTGCGATGCCGTGGTGCGCCCGGCCAACACGGACGAAATCGCCGCCGTGGTCAAAGCCTGCGTCGCAGCAGGGGTGCCGATCGTCGCCATGGGCGGCAATACCGGCCTGGTCGGCGGCGGTGTCGCCAATGGCGGGGTGATCCTGTCGACCGAGCGGCTCAACCGCATTATCGAGATCGATGCGCTGAACAATACGATGACGGTCGAGGCCGGCTGCGTGCTGGCCGATCTGCAAAAAGCGGCCGAGGAGGCCAATTGCTTTTTCCCGCTCAGCCTGGGCGCCGAGGGCAGCTGCCGCATCGGCGGCAATATCTCCACCAATGCCGGCGGCGTCGGCGTGCTGCGCTACGGCAATACCCGCGATCTGGTCCTGGGGCTCGAGGTCGTGCTGCCCGACGGCCGCGTCTGGAGCCGGCTCAACGGCTTGCGTAAGGACAATACCGGGTACGATCTGAAGCATCTGTTCATCGGCGCGGAAGGCACGCTCGGCATCGTCACCAAGGCCGTGCTCAAGCTGTTCCCCCGTCCGCGCGCCAAGGTCACCCTGATGGCGGCGCTCAGGGAACTCGATCAGGTCCTGGTGCTGTTCGACCGCATCCGCAACGCCTGCGGCGACCGGCTGACCGCATTTGAGATGATCCCGGAACTGGGCATCGAGCTGGTCACCCGCCATATCCCGGACACCCGGGATCCGTTCGCCGAACGCCACCCGTGGTACGTGCTGATGGAACTGACCAGCCCGCGCAGCGCCGACGATCTGCGCGGCGAGGTCGAGGGGGCCTTGGGCGAGGCCTTCGAGGCCGGCGTGGTCGTCGATGCGGTCTTCGCCGAGAGCGAGGCCCAGGGCCGCGCCCTGTGGAAGCTGCGCGAAGAGATCCCGGGGGCGCAAACCCGCGAGGGCGGCAGCATCAAACATGACGTCTCGGTGCCGGTGTCACGCACCACCGAGTTCGTGCGCCTCGCCATGCAAGCCGTCATCGACGAAATGCCGGGCCTGCGGCCCTGCCCGTTCGGCCATATCGGCGACGGCAATATCCATTTCAACCTGACCCAGCCCCCGGGCATGGACAAAGCCGCCTTCATCGCGCGCTGGGAAGACTTCAATCGCATCGTCCACGACCTGACCAAACGCTACGGCGGCAGCATCAGCGCCGAGCACGGCATCGGCCTCGTGAAGCGCGACGAGTTGGAGCATTATTCCTCCGCCCTCGACATCGAACTCATGCGGCTTGTGAAGAAATCGCTCGACCCCAACAACATCATGAATCCGGGCAAGATTTTCGTCGTATAACGGCGCTGCGGCGGCCCGGGGAAAACCGTGACGCCGCTGCAACAAAATCCTCTTATTTATTGATTCCCAAGCATTTTATATCTGGGAAGCAGCGATTTGGCCGCTATAATCCCTCTCGGGATGAAGCAATTTCAGATCTACTTGCTGCGCCAGCTTTTGACGGCCATGGCGATCGTTACGCTCGTCATGACCGGGATCATTTGGCTGTTCGTCTCGGTGCGCGCGGTGGAATCCATCGTCAATCGCGGCCTGTCGATGTCGCTGTTCTTCACCCTGACCGGGCTGCAATTGCCGAACTTCCTGGTGCTGATCATCCCCATCGCACTCTTCATCTCGGGCATCTTTGTCTATAACCGGCTCAATTCCGATCGCGAAATACTCGTATTGCGCGCCGCCGGCGTCAGTCCGATCGCCCTTGCACAGCCGATAATTGTGCTGGGGAGCGCCGCGGTCGCGGTGTGCTACCTGTTTTCGCTCTACCTGACCCCGCTCTCGTATCAGATGTTTCGCGACCTGCAGTGGGATGTGCGCTACAGCTTCACCAACATCCTGCTCCGCGAAGGGGTGTTCAACACCATCTCCAATACGACCACCGTCTATATCCGCGAGCGGACCGGGCGCGACGAATTGCGCGGCCTGTTGATCCACGACACCCGCGATCCGGAAAAGGAATCGACCATCATCGCCGAGCGCGGCGCGGTGGCCGATACGCCGACCGGCCCGCGCGTACTGATGTTCGACGGTAGCCGGCAGGAACTGAACATCAAAACCAACAAGCTCTCGATCCTGTATTTCGACCGCTACAGCTTCGATCTGGGCGGTGCCGCCGCCAAACCCGAAGACCGGTTCCGCGAGCCGCGCGAACGCTCGACCGACGAATTGCTGTTCCTGGAAAAGACCGACGTCGGCAATCCCAACGATTTCGGTCGCTTTGTGGTTGAGGCCCACCAACGCTTCACCGGCCCGCTCGGCGCGCTCGGCTTCGGCCTGATCGCCTTCCTGTTCATTGTCTACGGCGAATATTCGCGCCGCGGCCAGGCCAGCCGGATCATCAATGCCGCCGCCCTGTTCGTCATTCTCGAGATCTGCCAGGTCGGCCTGATCAATACGGTGGCCCGCAACCTGGTCTTGCTGCCGGTGCTCTATTTCGCCGTGATCCTGCCGATCGTCGTCCCGTTGGCGATCCTGATCTACCAGCCCCAGATCAAACTCCCGTCCGTGCCGAAATGGCGGACGGGCACCCCCGGCACGGCGTAAGGGTATCCGATGCGGCTTTCCGGGATCCTCTCCATCTATATCGGCCGGAGCTTTTTGCTGAGCTTCGGGGTCATCTTTGTCGTCTTCATGGGCGTCATTTATCTGTTCGACACCGTCGAACTCATGCGCCGGGCGGCCAACGAGTCCGTCGGCATGGGCACCATCCTCCAGATGGGCCTACTCAAGCTACCCAATATGGCCCAGCAAGCGTTCCCCTTCGCCGTCCTGTTCGGCGGTATGGCGGCGTTCTGGAAACTGACCCGATCCAGCGAACTGGTCGTGGCACGAGCGGCCGGCGTGTCGGCCTGGCAATTCCTGTTCCCCGTCCTGATCGTCGCCTTCAGCCTCGGCATCGTCAAAATCGCCGCCTTCAGTCCGTTGTCATCGGCCCTGCTGGCGCGCTTCGAGCGGCTGGAAACCCAGTATTTCCGCGGCCAATCGAGCCTTTTGTCGGTCTCGCCGACCGGCTTGTGGCTGCGCCAGGCCAGCGACAACGACCAATCGGTGATCCACGCCAAATCGGTAATCATCAAGGGGACCAACATCCTCCTCACGGACGTGACGATTTTCGTCAACGAGGGCGCCGACCGCTTCTTTCAGCGCATCGATGCCAAAAAAGCCGACCTTGAGGACGGCTTCTGGCACCTCGAAACCGTCATCCTGACCGAGCGCGACAAGGAAGTCCCCCTTCAGCTCCCCGAACATTGGATCGCGACGGACATCACGCTCGACAACATCAATGAAAGCTTCGCGCCGCCAGAAACCATGTCGTTCTGGGACCTGCCCGCCTTCATCAATAACCTCGAACGGGCCGGCTTTTCGGCGCTGCGCCACCGCATGTACCTGCATTCCATGCTGGCGGCCCCCCTGCTGCTGTGCGCCATGGTCCTGATCGCGGCGACTTTCACCCTGAAACAGTCGCGGCGCGGCAATCCGACCTATGTGGTCGTGGCCGGGATCATGACCGGTTTCGTCCTATTCTTCCTGTCAGACGTGGTGGCCGCCCTCGGGATGCGCGAAAGCATCCCGGTCGTGCTGGCCGCCTGGACGCCCTCGGGCGTCTCCACGCTTTTGGGTCTGGCGCTTGTATTCCACCTTGAAGACGGCTAGTTCGCGGGACGATGCGTAAACTTCTCATCATTGGATTCGGCCTGCTCGTCGGGCTCACGGCCGGCTTCAGCCAGCATCAGGCGGCTTTTGCCCAGGGCCGTCAGATGGCGAACGGCGACACGCCGATCCTGATCACGGCCGACCAGATGTCGCACGACCGCGACCTGGGCGTGGTCACGGCATCGGGTAACGTCGAAATTTCCCAGATGGACCGCATCCTGCTGGCCGACACCATCTCGTACAACGAGCGCGAGAGTGTCATGTCGGCGTCGGGCAATGTCAGCCTGGTCGAGCCGACCGGCGAGGTCATGTTCGCCGAGTATATGGAGCTCAGCGGCGACTTCATGGACGGCATCATCAAGGGCCTGCGCATACGTCTGGCCGACAACGCGCGGATCGCCGCGGCCGGTGGACGGCGTACGGGCGGCAACAAGACCGAGATGGCCAATGCGGTCTATTCACCATGCAATGTGTGCGTCGAGAATCCGGAAAAAGCCCCGCTGTGGCAGTTGAAAGCCAAGCGCATTACCCATGATCAGGCCGAAAAGACGGTCGAATACCGCGATGCCTGGATGGAGTTCGCCGGCATTCCGGTCGCCTACACGCCTTATTTCTCCCATGCCGACCCGACCGTGAAGCGCCAGAGCGGCTTCTTGACGCCCAATATCGGCTCGTCGTCCTATTTCGGCCCGTCGCTGACGACGCCGTTCTTCTGGAACATCGCGCCTAATCAAGATTTGACGGTCACACCGACGGTCACGACCAACGAACGCGCTTATGTGGGCACCGAATACCGCCGGTTGGGCGATAAAAGCCTGACGACCGCGCGGTTGAGCGGCACGGTCGACTCGAACGACGATTTCCGCGGCCATATCGACAGTTCGCTCAAATATCACCTCAACGATACCTGGCGTTTGGGCGGCGCCTTACAACGCTCGACGGATGACACTTACCTGCGCCGCTATCGGTTCCCGGCCTCGTCGTCACGGGTCTTGACCTCAAACGCCTTCGCCGAAGCTTTTCGCGGCCGCGACTATGCATCGGCCAACGCCTATGCCTTCCAGAGCCTGGAAGCCAACGTGAGCCCAGGCCAATCGCCGTTCGTCGCGCCGTTCCTGGAATACAACCATATCGGCCAGCCCAATTCATTTGGCGGCCGCAGTTCGATCAGCGCTAATGCCCTCGCCCTGACCCGCAACGACGGCGTCGATACGCGGCGCATGTCGGTCGAGACCGGCTATCGCGTTCCGTACCTGGCACCTTACGGCAACGTGTTCACCTTCGACGCCACCATTCGCGGCGATCTGTATCAGTTCAGCAGCCAGCCTGTTCCCGGCATGCCCGGCGATGCCGAAAGCGGTTTCAAGGAACGACTGTTCCCGCAGCTCGGTCTCGGCTGGAAGCTGCCGCTGGCGCGGCAATTCGGCACGATGAGCGAAACCTTCACGCCGATGGCGCAGGTCTATACCGCCCCCAACGGCGGCAATCCGTGGGACATCCCGAACGAAGACAGCCTCGAGCCGGAATTCGACGAATTGAACCTCTTCGCGCCAAGCCGCTTTCCTGGCATCGACCGCGTCGAAGGCGGCACCCGTGTCAGCTATGGCGGCCAGTGGGGCGTTTACGGGCCGAACGGCGCAGGAACGGACGTGTTTTTCGGCCAGAGCTACCGTCTCAGCACCGACGACACCTTCGCCGCGGGATCCGGGCTGGAAGACCACATGTCAGACTATGTCGGGCGCCTGCGCGTATTGCCGACGCGCAACCTGACCCTGACCTACCGTACCCGCCTCGATAAGGATAATTTCACGCCGCGCCGCAGTGAAGTCCGTGCCGACGTCGGCCCGCCGACCTTACGCGGTACGGTCAATTACGTGTTCTTCGACAACAACGCATCGTCGCAATATGGCGCGCGTCAGGAAATCGCGGGCGGCCTTTTTGCCAAGGCCAACCGCAACTGGAAGGGCGGATTGACGGCCCGCCACGATATCGAGGCATCGGATTTGCGCTCCGTCGGTATGCAGCTTACATACGACTGCGAGTGCTTCACGTTTGATACGATCCTACGACGCGATTTTTACCAGGACCGGGATCTCGAACCGACCAATGCCATCATGTTCCGGTTAACCTTCAAGACTTTGGGCGACGTGAATACCAGCGCGAGCCTGAACGGACTTTAAGTGTTGTTTTTGCTCAATATTCATAAGGTTCTTTGCGGTCGTGCGCGGCGTCCAAGCCGCTTGTGGGGAGCGCTTGCCCTCGCCGTTTTGGCCGCCCTCGCCGGGAGCGTTCCGCTGCACACGCCGCACGCCCAGGCGCAGCAAGGCGGCGCGTTGCGCATCGCGGCCCTGGTGAACGACGATGTCGTCACGATCTTCGATCTGCAGGCGCGCATGAACCTGATCATCCTGTCCTCGCAGCTCCAAGCCACCGACGAAGTGCGCCAACGTCTGGCGCCGCAGGTCCTGCGCACCCTGATCGACGACCGCCTGCGCCTGCAGGAAACCCGCAAACAGAAAATCACGGTCACCGATCAGGAGATCGACGACAGCATCCGCGGCATTGAAGACCGCAACAAGATGGGCCGCGGCACGTTGTATGGCCTGCTCGATCAAAACCGCATCGATCGCGGCACCCTCAGACTGCAGATCGAGGCCGAAATCGCCTGGCGCAAGTTGATCAGCAACCAGGTCCGGGCCAACGTCGCCATCAGCGACGAAGCCGTCGACGATGCCATCCAACGCATCGAGGCAAACAAGGGCCAGCCCGAATATCTGCTCAACGAGATTTTCATCTCGATGACGAAATCGGTTGAAGAAACCCGCCAGATCGCCGAGCGGCTCCGTCAGCAGCTCACCGAAGGCGCCAATTTCGCGGAACTGGCGCGTTCGTTCTCGCAAAGCGCATCGGCGGCCAACGGCGGCAATCTCGGCTGGGTCCGCGAGGATCAATTCGACCCGGCACTGATCAACGCGATCAAAACCCTGGATTCCGGCGCCCTGTCGCAGCCGATTCAAGGCATCGACGGATTCTACATCCTCAGCCAACGCGGCCGCCGCCTGTCGGAAGGACTGCCGCCGCCCGATCTGACCCTGACCCTGCAGCAGGTCTTCGTCCCGCCGCAAGCCGGCGATATCGCCCAGCGCACCGCGATCGCGGAAAGTATCGCGGCCCAAGCCAAAACCTGCGAAGACATGGATGCCGCCGGCAAAAAATTCGCCTCGCCGCAATCGGGCCGCCTGTCGGATATCAAGCTGTCCAGCCTGCCACCGGCAGTGCGCGACGAAGTCGCGAATTTGGGCGACCGCCAGGCGAGCAAGCCAATTCGTCTCGGCGACGGCGTCATGATCCTGATGATCTGCGAACGCACCGGCGACAAGAACAACGAAGAAGTGCGAAACCGTATGCGCGCTATGCTGGCTGCGGAAAAGGCCGAGCTGGTGAGCCGGCGCCAGATGCGCGATCTCTATCGCGCCGCCTTTGTGGACATCCGCAGGTGAGCACGCACGACGGCGTTAACGTCCTGCCTGTCGCGGTCACGATGGGCGATCCAGCGGGTATCGGCGGCGAGATCACCTTGAAGGCGTGGCGCGATCATCGCCAGACCATGGCCCCGTTCTTCGTGATCGACGATCCGGAACGCCTGGAACGCCTCGCCCAGCATCTGGGCTTTGCCGTTCCCATCCAAAGCATCGATGACCCTGGTGAAACCGCGCGCGTCTATCCGCGTGCGCTGCCGGTCCTGCCCGAACGCTTGGCCACCCCATCCGAAGCCGGCCGCCTGGATCCGGCGAACGGGCCGGCGGTGCGCCGCTCCATCGAACGCGCCGTGGCGCTGACCCAAGCGGGCGTTGCCGGCGCGGTCGTCACCAACCCGATCCATAAGCTGGGCTTGAGCAAAAGCGGCTTCGCCTATCCCGGGCATACCGAATTCCTGGCCGCCCTGGCCGGGATCGACAGCGAACCCGTGATGATGTTGTCGTCGCCCGATGTGCTGAGCGTTGTCGCTATCACGCGCCATGTCAGCGTGCGCAGGGCGCTCGATCTGCTGACGGCGGATCTGATCGTGGAAACCGCGCTTATCACCGACACCGCGCTGAAGCAGGATTTCGGCATGGCGCGTCCCCGCCTCGCCTTTGCGGGCCTGAACCCGCATGCCGGCGAAGGCGGCATCATGGGGCCTGAGGAAATCGAGATCATCGAACCAGCGCTGGCGCGCCTGCGCGACGCCGGCATCCTGGTCAGCGGACCGCATCCGTCCGACACCATGTTCAATCCGCATGCGCGCGCCGGTTATGACGCCGCTTTGTGCATGTATCACGACCAGGCGCTGATCCCGATCAAGACCATCGCATTCGACAGCGCGGTCAATGTCACGCTCGGCCTGCCGTTCATCCGCACCTCGCCCGATCACGGAACCGCGCTCGATATCGCCGGTCGCGGCACCGCCGACGAAAGCAGCCTCGTCGCGGCACTCGCTATGGCCGGACGGATGGTGCGCAACCGCGCCCACTGGCACGCGACAGCCGGCCGCTGATCGGCGTGAGCGACCTTCCGAGCCTCCCTCCGCTCCGCGACGTCATCCGCAACCACGAGCTCTCGGCCGTCAAAGCGCTCGGCCAACATTTCCTGCTGGATACGAATTTGATCGACCGCATCGCCCGTGTCGCGGGACCGTTCGACGGCATCAACGTCATCGAAGTCGGACCGGGACCGGGCGGCTTGACCCGCTCGCTGCTCGCGCATAACGCGGCTTCGGTAACGGCCGTCGAAAAAGATACGCGCTGCGTCGCCGCCCTCGAAGATCTCGTCGCCGCCGCTGCCGGACGGCTCACGGTCATCGGCGGCGATGCATTGGCGATCGACGTCGCCGATCTCACGCCCGCGCCGCGCCGCATCGTTGCCAACCTGCCCTACAACGTCGCGACCGTCCTGCTGCTGCAATGGTTCCGCAAAGGGCCGTTCGAAGGTCATGCCTTCGACCGCATGGTGGTGATGGTGCAAAAAGAAGTCGCCGACCGGCTGGCGGCCAAACCATCGACCAAGGATTACGGCCGGCTCTCGGTGGCAGCCCAATGGCACTGCATCGTGAAAAGCGAATTCAACGTGGCGCCGAGCGCCTTCACCCCGCCGCCCAAGGTGCAATCGAGCATCATTACCCTGACACCACGCGAACAACCGCCGGCACCGGCGGAGTGGCGTTGGCTGGAAGCGGTGACAGCGGCGGCCTTCAATCAACGGCGC
Source organism: Rhodospirillaceae bacterium (assembly GCA_947467145.1). Lineage (GTDB taxonomy): Bacteria > Pseudomonadota > Alphaproteobacteria > Rhodospirillales > UBA2165 > CANIGJ01. The sequence continues at coordinate 88,135 of CANIGJ010000013.1, forward strand.
AAGATGCTGCGCTCAGCGCTCAAAGCGTGGAATTTCGATTTTGTGGCACTCGGCATCAATCCCGAGGCGCGCGCCGAAAACTTGAGCGTCGAGGAATTCTGCGTGCTGGCGCGCGCGGCGGCCGAACGCGGCCCGGCAGCGAACTAAACGATAGGCTTCAGCGATTCCACGAAATCGTGCAATCCGGTCTGGCGCGACCGGCGCGCGCGTTCGGCTGTCACGATCGCCGAGACCTGCGCGACACTGCGTTCCACATCCTCGTTGAGCACGACATATTCGTATTCGGCATAATGGCTCATCTCGTCGGCGGCCTTAGCCATGCGCGAACGCACGACGTCTTCGGGATCTTGCGCGCGGCGGCGCAAGCGATCCTCGAGTGCCGCCAGGGTCGGCGGCAGGATGAAGATGCTGACCAGATCGCCGCGCGTCGAATCGTTCTGGGCCAGCTGCTGCGTGCCCTGCCAATCGATATCGAACAGCACATCCGTACCTTGGCCCAGCGCCGCTTCGACCGGGGCGAGCGGCGTGCCGTAATAGCGCCCGAACACGTGGGCATGTTCCAACAGCTCTTTGCGTTCGACCATCGTGTGGAACTTGGCTTCGTCGATGAAATGATAATCGACGCCGTCTTTCTCGCCCGGACGCATCGGGCGCGTCGTCACCGAAACGGACATGGTGAGATTCTTGTCGCGTTCCAGTAGCGCACGCGAGATCGTCGTCTTGCCCGCACCGGACGGCGACGACAGCACGAGCATCAGCCCGCGCCTGCGGTAATAGGTTTTAGGTGCGTCACTCAATGTTTTGCACCTGTTCGCGGAACTGCTCGATCACCGTCTTCAGCTCGATGCCGATGCGGGTCATATCGACGTCCTGCGCCTTGGAGCACAGCGTATTGGCTTCACGCGTGAATTCCTGGCACAGGAAGTCGAGCTTGCGCCCCACCACATTGCCGTCGGCGATCAATTGACGCGCCGCCGCGACATGGGCGCGCAGCCGATCCAATTCTTCGCGCACATCGGCGCGCGTCGCCAGCAGCGCCGTTTCCTGCATCAGACGGTCTTCCGACAAGGCCGGCGCCGCGCCTAACAGATCATTGAGCGAAGCGACTAAACGCGCGCGGATCGCCGCCGGCTGGTTTTCCGCCAACGCCGCGGCGGCGGCCGTCAGACGCTCGATATCGTCAACCTGACCGCTGAGCACCACACCCAGGCGGCGGCCTTCTTCGCCGCGCATGGTCACGAGAGCATTGAGGGCAACGCTAAGATCGATCAGCATCTTTGCGTCGCGCGCTTTTCTCTGCTCCTCGTCCTCGTCCACCTCGTCGGCCGTCTCAACCACACCTTTGACGTTCATCAGAACATCGACGCGCGGCTGAAAGGTCGTATCCGTTGCAATGGCGGTCTCGAGCAGATGGCGCAGCAGTTCTTCGTTGACGCGGTATTGGCCCTGCGCCTGATCGCGCTTCACGGTCAGCGACACCGACAGGTTGCCGCGCTTCACGCGCTCGCCGGCCTGGGCACGGACCGTCGCTTCGAGCGCGTCGCTGCCTGACGGCAGGCGGCAGCGCACATCGAGCCCTTTACCGTTGACGCTTTTCACCTCCCAATTCCATGAGCGGCCGTCCGATTCACCTGTCGCGCGGGCGAAGCCGGTCATTGAACTGAGACGGGTAGTTGCCATGAATAAAAAATCTGCCGAGCGAGTGGTGGGCCGTATAGGGGCGCAGTTTAATTGGCGGGCGCGCCGTTCGACAAGCGAACCTTATTCATTTGAGGGGCGACTCTTCATCAAAGCCCGCCACCGCGCGACATTCTGATTATGTTCGGCCAAGGTCCGCGCAAAGGCATGCCCGCCGCTGCCGTCGGCCACGAAATACAGATCGCCCGACTCGGCCGGTTTCAGGGCGGCTTCCAGCGAGGCCCGGCCCGGATTGGCGATCGGCCCCGGCGGCAGCCCGGCCGTCACATAGGTATTATACGGCGAGGCGGTTTCGAGATCGGCGTGCGTCAAAGCGCGTTCGAACGAGGTTTTGCCGGCGGTCAGCGCGTACGCCACCGTTGGGTCGGATTGCAGCCGCATGCCGATCTTCAGCCGGTTGACGAACACCCCGGCGACGCGCGGCCGTTCATCGGCCCGCGCCGTTTCCTTTTCCACGATGGATGCCATCGTCACCAGCGCGCGGGGCGAATCGTATGGGCCGCCCGCCGGCTTGCGTTTCCACAGATCGTCGAGCGTTTCGCGCATCGCGGTCTGCATGCGCTTCACCAGATCGTTGCGCTGATCGCCATAGGAGAAGTGATAAGTCTCCGGCAGCAACTCGCCATCGGCTGGGTTGAGCGCGATCGAGCCGAACAGGCCTTCGGTCTTATTCAGCCGGTCGATGATTTCCTGGCTGGTCAATCCTTCGGGGATCGTCAGGCGGCGCACGACCGTTTTGCCGCTTTGCAGGATTTCCATCGCCTCGCGGGCGCTGGCACCTTTCGGGAATTCGTATTCACCGGCGAGCAGCGGCTTATCGCGGCCCAAGGTGCGCACGCAGATGCGGAACGCGGTTTCGTCCTCGATCACGCCGTTGGCTTGCAGCAGGCGCGCAATGGCATCGACGCCCGATCCGCGCGGCACGATGAGCACCAGATCGCCCGCAAGCGGGCCCGGTGTAACGAATTGCGTATAAATGTAGCCGAGCAGCGTGACGCAGCCGATCGATCCCAGGACGATGAGCGTTACACACCAGCGGATCAGGCGCCACATGGCGGCCTCAATCGAACGCGGCGAAGATGAGACTTGCGTTGGTTCCGCCGAAACCGAAGGAATTCGACAGCGCGTACTTTACCTTACGTTGCTGTGCGGTATGCGGCACCAGATTGACGTCGCCGCAGCCGTCGGACGGATTGTCGAGATTGAGCGTCGGCGGCACGACGCTGTCGCGGATCGCCAGCACCGAATAGATCGCCTCGACCGCACCCGCCGCGCCCAGCAGATGGCCGATCGCCGATTTGGTCGACGACATGGCGATCTTTTGCGCGGCGGCACCGAACAGGCGTTTCACCGCGCCCAGTTCGATCTCGTCGCCGAGCGGCGTCGAGGTGCCGTGCGCGTTCACGTAATCGATGTCGTCCGGCGTCAGCTTGGCGCGTTTGAACGCGGCCTGCATCGCACGGAAGCCGCCATTGCCGTCTTCGGCCGGTGCGGTGATGTGATGGGCATCGCCCGACATGCCGTAACCGATGACCTCGGCATAAATCTTGGCGCCGCGCTTTTTCGCGTGTTCCAGTTCCTCGAGCACGACGATGCCCGCACCTTCGCCGATCACGAAGCCGTCGCGATCCTTGTCCCACGGGCGCGACGCCTTGGTCGGCGCATCGTTGAAGGCGGTCGAGAGGGCGCGGGCCTGGGCGAAGCCGGCCACGCCCAACCGGCAAAGCGCCGATTCCGCGCCGCCCGCGATCATCACGTCGGCGTCTTCGAGCATGATCATACGCGCGGCATCGCCGATGGCGTGCGCGCCGGACGCGCAGGCCGTCACCACCGCATGGTTGGGGCCTTTGAAGCCGTATTTGATAGCGACCTGACCCGACGCCAGATTGATCAGGCTGGCCGGGATGAAGAACGGGCTGAGGCGGCGCACATTGCGCGAATCCACGACCAACGCGCTCTTTTCGATTTCGGGCAAGCCGCCGATGCCGGAGCCGATCAACACACCGGTCCGTTCCAGGCTTTCGTTATCCGTCGGCGTCCATCCGGCGTCTGCGACGGCAAGCGTCGCCGCCCCCATCGCGAACTGGATGAAGGTATCCATCCGGCGCGCGTCCTTGGACGAGAAATAATCGTCGGGAATGAAGGCGCCTTCGCCTTCGCGCGGCACCGAACCGGCAATCTTTGACGGGATATCGGACACGTCGAAAGCGGTAATCGGGGCGATCCCCGATTGACCTTCGATCAGGCGGCGCCAATTGAGGTCATTTCCACACCCAAGCGGTGTGACAAGACCGACGCCTGTAACGACCACTCGCCTCATTGCGTCAGCGGGCATTTGTCCGTTTCAGGAAAATGCGTCGGCCGTATGGGCCGACGCAATCGCGGGGAGAAGTTATTGAGCGTTCTTCGACAGGAAGTCGACCGCGTCCTTCACGGTCAGGATCTTCTCAGCCGCATCGTCCGGAATTTCGCAGCCGAATTCTTCTTCGAAGGCCATGACGAGTTCGACCGTATCAAGACTGTCGGCGCCCAGATCGTCGATGAAGCTCGCCGTGTCCGTCACCTTTTCGGCTTCGACACCAAGATGCTCGATGATGATCCCTTTAACGCGCTCGGCAACGTCGCTCATTCTGTTTTCCTCGACCAATGTAATTGTAAATCTCGACCCGAACCGGGCGACCCACGGGTTGGGTATATGCGCGGTTAGGTAACACACTTTGCAGGGGTTGGCCAGCGCCCGCCAGCCCGAAAAAACAGCCCAAAACCTCGGCCCGAAACCGACCTTTCCGCGCCGCCTAAATCATGGCCATTCCGCCGTTGATATGCAGGGTTTGGCCGGTCACATAAGCCGCCTCGTCGCTGGCGAGGTACACCACGCCCCCGGCGATATCGGCCGAATCGCCAAGCCGCCCGGCGGGCACGTTGCCGAGGATTTTCCCCTTCACGTCGTCGGACAGCACATCGGTCATCGCTGTGGCGATGAAACCGGGCGCCAGGCAGTTCACGGTGATGCCGCGCGACGCCACTTCGGCGGCGAGCGACTTGCTCATGCCGACCAGCCCCGCCTTCGACGCGGCATAGTTCGCCTGGCCGGCGTTACCGGTCGTGCCGACCACTGACGTGATCGAGATGATGCGACCCCAGCGCTGCTTCATCATGCCGCGCAGACAGGCCCGGCTGAGCCGGAACGCCGAGGTGAGGTTCACCTCGAGCACCAAGCGCCAGTCGTCGTCCTTCATGCGCATGGCGAGCGTGTCGCGCGTCAGGCCGGCGTTGTTCACCAGAATGTCGACGCCGCCCATCGCCTTGTCGGCTGCCGCGATCAGGCCATCGGCGCCCTCGCTCGACGACAGATCGGCAACGGCCACATGCGCGCGCTCCTTCAACTCGCTCGCCAGTGCGTTCAGCGCATCTTCACGCGTGCCCGAAAGCGTCACCACCGCGCCTTGCGCATGCAAGGCGCGCGCGATCGCGCCGCCGATGCCGCCCGAAGCGCCGGTGACAACCGCGCGTTTGCCGGAGAGGTCGAACATGGCTGCCTCCTTAAAGAGTTTTCAGGAACGCTTCGACATCGGCCGGCGAGGATACGTTCATCCCGGTCAGCTCCTTGTCGATGCGCTTGGTCAATCCGGTCAGCACCTTGCCAGCGCCGATCTCGACAATGGTATCGACATTATGCGCCTTCATGGCGAGCACGCATTCGCGCCAGCGCACGCGCGACGTCACTTGTTCGACCAGAAGCTTGCGAATCTCGTCCGGATCGGACGACGGCGTCGCGGTCACATTGGCGATCACCGGCACGGCCGGAAACGTGATCTTGGTCTGCGCCAGAACCTCGGCCATGCGGTCGGCGGCGAGCTGCATCAGCGCGCAATGGAACGGCGCGCTCACCGGAAGTTTGATCGCGCGCTTGAAGCCGCGCTCGGCGGCGATCACGAGTGCGCGGTCGACCGCTTCAGCATCGCCGCTGATCACGATCTGGCCCGGCGCGTTATCGTTGGCGGCGGCGCACACACCACCTTGCGCGGCGGCGGCCTTGGCGATTTCCTCGACATCCGCCAATTCAGCGCCAAGGAGTGCCGCCATCGCGCCCTGGCCCACCGGCACGGCCTGCTGCATCGCGCGGCCGCGTTCTTTCAGCACGCGCGCCGCATCGGCGAGCGAGAACGTTCCGGCCGCGGTCAGCGCCGAATATTCACCCAGCGAATGGCCGGCGACGAACGAGCATTTCGCGCCCAGTTCGAAATTGCCTTCGCGCTGCAGGACGCGGAGCACGGCGACGCTCATCGCCATCAACGCGGGCTGGGTATTTTCGGTCAGTTGCAGCTCGTCCTGCGGCCCTTCGAGCATGATGCGCCGCAGGTTGATCCCGAGCGCGTCGTCGACCTCTTCAAAGACCTCGCGCGCGACGGCAAACACATCCGCCAATTCGCGGCCCATGCCGACTTCCTGCGATCCCTGTCCCGGAAATACGAACGCGCGCGCCATGCCTTGGTCCCTAAATGCCCTCGTTTATGCCGGGCAACTGATACAAGCCGCCGCTAAGCTGTCAAGGCAAGGCCGCCGGAACCCGGGGATTTCAGTTCCAGGAGAAGTCCCAGAGGTCGGCGCCCCAGCCGTTGATCGCCCCCGGATTGAATGCAACCTCGCGCGAATGCACGAAGACATTCGGAACGCTGCTGATCGGCAGGATGTACGATTGCTCGATGACCCGGTCATAAAGCTTCGCGTAAATGCCCGCGCGCTTGTCCGGATCGAGCTCTTCCGATCCCTGGATGCGAAGATCGGCCAGCATCTTGTCGCCGAACGCATCGGTCTGCCCGCCCAAGGTGAAGAAGCGGTTGAGCGAGCGCGCCACATCGGGCGCCATCGTCCAGGGTGCGACATGCGCTTCCAATTTGCCGTCGCGCTGCCAATCGCGATAGACGGCGGTGATGAGCGGCTGATGGCGGGCGCGGATGCCGACCTTGTAAAGCTGCCCGGCAATCGCTTCGCCGATGTCTTTCACCTCCGGTGGCGACGAATCGACGATCAGCTCGAACCCATTAGGATAGCCGGCTTCGGCGAGCAATTTCTTGGCACCCTCGGGGTCGTATTTCGGATAGGACGCGGTATGCACGCAGCCGATCTGACGCGTCATATGACAAAAGACATCCGGCGCCTCGGCCATGTCAGCACCGGGCATCAGCGCCTTGATGATGCCTTCACGATCGATCGCCATGAAAATGGCTTTGCGCACGCGCGGATCGGTCAGCTCCTTGCGGCCCGAACGGCCGATCGCATCCATCTGCAGATAATAAATCTGCATGCCGGGCGAAGCGGTCAGCTTGAAGCGCGCATCCTTTTTGAGATTGTCGAGTTGATCGGCGCTCAGATCGCCGACCACATCGACGGCACCCGTCAGCAAGTTGGCGATGCGCGTCTGATCGTCAGGAATCGAAAGCCCGTGAATGGTGCCGATATGCGGCGCCTTCCACGCGGCGCCGACATAACCGGGGAACTTCGTGGCAATGGTCCCCTTGTTCACGTCGCGTTGGGTGATTTTATAAGGGCCCGTTCCAACCATGATGTTGCGATCGTATTCAGAGCGGTCGGCTAGCTTCGCATGGATGACCGAGTCGTAGAATTTGACCGAATAGGCCAGCGACGACAGATCCGTCGCGACCGGCTTGGTCATGTAGAGCCGGACCTTATGAGGGCCCAGCTTCTCGGCGCGGGCAATGAAATCGGTATCCTCTGTATGACGCAGTTTCGTCGCGGGATCGCGCAGCCACGAAATCATCGCGACGACGTCGTCGGCATCGAACTTCTTACCGCTGTGGAAGGTCACATCCTCGCGCAGATCGAATTCGAGCACGCCGGGCTCGGGCCGCCGATATTCCTTCGCCAGGCTCGGCTCGATCTTGCCGGTGCGCGGATTGAATTCGACGAAGCCCTCGAAGACACCGTTGAAAAGATAATTGCCGGGATGCGACGTATAATAAGGCGAGATCGCCTGCATCGGCTCGCTAAGCGGCACGCGCAAGGTGTCCTTGCTCTTCTGCGCGAAGGCGTTTCCCGCAGCGCAGGCGATCAACACCGCCAATCCGCCCGTCGCAATTTTCCCAATTCGTTTCATAACCGCTTCCCTATCTATGTCAGACAACAAAAAGCCTCGGCGCATATGCATCGAGGCTTTTTGCTCGGCCCTAACCAGGGTCTTTTATAAGCCGCTCTATTCGGCGGCTTGTGCCAATCGCATGGTCTCGTAAGACGGAATGGCGATCGACAGGATCGTGCATTGTTCCTGCGCGGTGACCGCGAAGTCTTCGCCGGGTGCCGCTTCGAAACAGGTCTCGCCATTGAAGGCCGTGCCCGCGACATTGCCGGTGCCGTCGATCACGAAGCCCAACCGCGTCGAGGCATCGGCCGCAACGTTCCACGTCGCACCCGCGTCGAGTTGGAAAACTTCGAGCCGCGTCTCGCGTTCGGAGAACACGCCGACCAATTTGCGCGCCACACCTTTTTGATCCGTCTGCTTCCAAGCGAAGTTGGCCGGATTGAAGATGATCGGTTCTTCGTAGCGACGCTTGGGATAGACGAGCTTGCGCTGGTTCACGTGTTCCCACAGCGCTTCGAAGCCGTCCTGGTTCTTTTTGCCCTGGCCCTGCGTGCGATAGAAGATGCCCTTCTCGAAACTGCCGACCTGTTCCAGTTCTTCTTTCGCCTGCTGCGTCTGGCGCTGGCTGAGATAACCCGAGCCGCTGGCGCCGGCGAATTGCAGCACGAGCGTCGTACGCTCGGCGCCGGCATCGTCCTGCGGGCCGTAATGCGTGCCTTCGGGGAAATAGCCGATCTCGCCTTCCTTGACCGACTTCTTCTTGCCGATGCTGAGATCGCCCTTCAGCGAAAAGCGGATCTGATCGAAATTGTGCCGATGGCGCGGGCTGTAACGCGCCCCGTCGCTTTTGGCGATCACCCACAGATAATTGTCGAGCGAACCTTCCTCGCCCTTGAGCATGGTCTTGAACCACAGACCGCCGCCGCGCGGGCCCGCATCGTGACCCGAAAACTCGACATCCGAAGCCCGGACAACTCGCATGGTCAGCACTCCCGTAAGGTTGTTTTTATAACCGGGAGCGTACCAGAGTTAACGAAGCCGAAAAAAGCCTGAAAACGCCACTACATCTTAAGAGCGCGGGCAATGATGCTCTGCCAATTGTCCGCATTCATCGGCGGCGCATAGGCGGCGATCAAATCCTCACGTTCGGCCTCGCGGGCGGTTACCGACGTATTCGGGCGGGCGAAGAGAATATCGGCGTCGAATTTCCAGCGCGCGGTTTCCCAGCAGCGCGATTCCTCGATGAACTGGAACAGGTCGGGGGCGGCGCCAACATAGAGGATCAGGGGCACATCGGCCAGGACGCGCCGCGCGATCAGGAAGTTCGCGCCGGCCCGTGACCGTCAGAAACGCCGTCATTGCCATAGCTTCGGAGGACATGAGTTTGCACCCAACAGGCCGAAACCTACTGACATAAACACAGGCGCTGCGAGTTGTTCCCCGGACCTTGCCCGATCCTTCTCCTTTTTAGAATATTAATATTTACTATTACACTTATTAGTAATCATCATTTTGAGCAGGCTGGTGGGCGGCCAACGGCGCGCCCCGCAGTTGCGCCCAGCGCGGCAATGTGTATATTGCGCGCCTTGCTCCTTGCCAGGGGGCCCGACGACGGCACCTGGCTATGCCTAATTGCGGACACTGGGTCCGCTGGGGCTGAGAAGCCGGAAGGGGACTATATATGTCGTTCTATGAAAACGTGTTTATTGCACGTCAGGAAATCTCTACACAGCAGGCCGACGCCCTCGCCGAGACGTTCGCAAACGTCATCGTCGAAAACGGCGGCACTGTGCCCAAGCGCGAAAATTGGGGCCTCAAGTCCCTCTCGTTCCGCATCAAGAAAAACCGTAAGGGCCACTACATCCTTCTCAACATCGAGGCGCCCGCCGCCGCGATCAACGAGATGGAACGTCAGATGCGTCTGCACGAAGACATCATCCGCCACATGACGGTCCGGGTTGAAGAGCTCGAGGAAGGTCCCTCGATCCAGGCCCGCGCCGGACGCGACCGCGACGACGAGCGCGGCGAACGTGGTGGCGATCGTCCCGACCGTCCGCGTCGCCGTTTCGGCAGCGGTGCCGGGCGCGATGAAGATGTTCCGGCCGATCTTGATCTGGGAGACATTCGATGAGCGATACTGAATTCCGCTCCGACCGCGCTGGCGGCGAACGTTCCGGCCCGCGTGGCGCCGGTGGTGGCCGTTCCGGCGGTGGCGCCGGTGCTGGTGGTGGTGCAGGTGGCGGCCGTCGGCCGTTCTTCCGCCGCCGCAAGAGCTGCCCGTTCTCCGGCGCCAACGCGCCGAAGATCGACTACAAGGACACGAAGCTCCTGTCGCGCTACATCTCCGAGCGCGGCAAGATCGTTCCGTCCCGTATCACCGCGGTCTCGGCCAAGAAGCAACGTGAACTCGCGCAAGCGATCAAGCGTGCACGCTTCCTGGCTCTGTTGCCGTACGTAACCCAATAGAGTAGGCCCAGACGCAGGGCGCGGTCATGCAAGTGATCCGCAATACGACCTGGGATGCTCAGCTCGGTGCAACAATGCAGCGGCAACTGATCATCGCGCTTGGTGGTGGCATCGCAAGTGCCCTGCTCCTGGTGGGTTCGCTCACCGGGGCGGTCGGCTTGCTGCTCGCCAACTTCGCGCCGCTGCCCTTGTTCCTGGTCGGCTTCATGATGGGCGCGCGTTCGCTCGTCATGGCCGGCGCCGTCGGGTCTGTCGCTCTGTTGTTTGTCGGCGGTATCGAAACCGCAGCTTTCTATGCCGGCACCACGCTGATCCCGGCGTGGATCATCGTCTATCACGGCCTGTCGCATCGCTTCACCGCGAACGGTACGACCGACTGGTATTCGACCGGTGAAATAGCCTGCCGTCTGGTTGCCCTGATCGCGATCTTCGTCGTTGGCGTCTCGTTCGCCACCTCGGGGGTGCAAGGCGGCATCGAGAATTCGATCACCAGCTTCGTCGAAACGATCATCACGCAGATCGTCAAGATGATGGCGCTCGACCTCAACGGCGAAGGCATCGATGTCCTGGCGGACCGGATGGCGATGCTGTTCCCCGCCGTGACGACGCTGTCTTGGCTGCTCATGATGGTCGTGAACGCGACCCTGGCACAGGCTCTGCTCGTCAAATGGGGTAAGGCGCTGCGCCCGTCCCCACGCTATCGCGCGCTCGACGTGCCCGAATGGGCCTATTGGGCGATCGTCGGCGCGGCGGCGGTTAAGCTGGTCAGCAGCGGCGACGTTGAATATGTCGCGCAAAATCTGGTCGTTATCCTGGGAGCACCCTTTTTCCTGGTCGGCCTAGCGGTCGCCCATAGCCTAGTGCCACGGCTCAAGATGCCGGGTCTCGGGCTCGGCCTGCTCTACGCATCTTTTATGATTTTAACCTGGGCCCCGGTGGTTGTTGCCGCCGTGGGATTTGCCGAACAATGGGTCAGGCTGCGCGACCGCTACGGTCGTATCGCGAGCACCCTGACGCCCCACAGTCAGTCGGAGGACGAATAATGGAAGTCATTCTCTTGGAGCGGATCGAGAAACTCGGTCAAATGGGCGACGTCGTTAACGTTAAGCCCGGCTTTGCACGCAACTTTCTGCTGCCGCAGAAAAAGGCCGTAACCGCGAGCGACGAAAGCCGCAAGCAGTTCGAAGCCAAGCGCGCTCAGCTCGAAGCGCAGAACCTGGAGCGCCGCAAGGACGCCGAACAGGTGGCGAAGAAGCTCGACGGCCTGTTCGTCGTGATGATCCGTCAGGCCGGTGACGCCGGACAGCTGTACGGTTCGGTCAACGCCCGTGACATCGCCAACGCGGTGACCGAGGCCGGCTTCACCATCGAACGCCGCCAGATCAATCTCGATCAGCCGATCAAGACCCTGGGCCTCACCCCGGTCCGCGTCGCCCTGCATCCTGAAGTTTCCGTCACCGTGACCGCGAACGTCGCGCGCTCGGCCGAAGAAGCGAAGATCCAGGAAGACACCGGCGAAGCCGTCGTGCGCACCGACGACGATGACGACGATGTCGAGACGGCCGAAGTGTTCGAGGCCGATGCGGCGCCCGCCGAGGCGGATGCCGAAGCCAAAGCCGAGTAATTCGGCACGACGGATGGCAGCGGGGATAGCGTAAGGGGATAACGTAAAATGTTCCCGGCGGCTCCGCTCTTCCGGTACATCTTCAAGCAAGGCGCCGTCGAGTGCATCGACGCCGACGGCGCCAGCTACCGCTACGGCGACAACAGCCCTCCCCTTCGCATCCGTTTCCACGACCGCATTACGCCGTGGAAGATGCTCGTTTCGACGAGCATGACCTTGGGCGAAGGTTATATAGACGGCCGTATCACTTTCGACAATTGCACGATCTACGACTTCCTCGAGCTGGCGACGCGCAACATCCGCCGTCTGGAAAGTGCCGGCAATCATCTGCCGCTCGGCATGGCGATCGAGAACGCCGCCAAGCTTTTCCGCTTCTTCCAGCAGTTCAATCTGGCGCGGCGCTCGAAAGAGAACGTGGCACACCATTACGATCTGTCGCCTCAATTGTTCGAGTTGTTCCTCGACCGCGACCGGCAATATTCGTGCGCCTATTTCGACACCCCCCACGACGACATCGATACGGCGCAAGAAAACAAGAAGCGCCATCTGGCCGCGAAGCTTTTGCTCGCCGACGGCCAGCGCGTGCTCGACATCGGCTGCGGCTGGGGCGGCCTGGCACTCTATATGGCGCGGCGCTTCAAGCTGCACGTGACCGGCATCACCTTATCGGAAGAGCAATTCGCCGCCGCCAATGAGCGCGCGCGCGACGCGCAATTGGCCGACCGCGCCACGTTCGAACTGCGCGATTATCGCGCGCAGACCGGTTTGTTCGACCGCATCGTCTCAGTCGGCATGTTCGAACATGTCGGCGCGCCGTTCTATCGCGCCTACTTCGACAAGATCCGCAGCCTGCTTAAAGACGACGGCGTCGCACTGCTGCACACCATCGGGCGCAGCGGGCCGCCGAACGTCACCGATCCGTGGATCCGCAAATATATCTTCCCGGGCGGCTACATGCCGGCGCTGTCGGAAGTCATGCCCGCTATCGAACATGCCGGCCTTGTGGCGACGGATATCGAATTCATCGGCCCGCACTACGCCGAAACCTTGCGCGCCTGGTGGAACAAATTCCAAGCCAATCGCGACAAGGTGATTGCGCTATATGATGAGCGCTTCGTGCGGATGTGGGAATATTATCTGGCGGGCAGTGAAGTATCTTTCCGCCATATGGGCATCACCTTGTTCCAGATCCAAATGGTGAAGAACCGCGAAACCGTGCCGATACGGCGCGATTATATCGGCGAAGCGGAAAAGACGCTCGCCGCGATGGCCCCGCTCAGCGAGCCCAACCGCGCCGCACCGTAGTGTTGCTCGACTCGTAGGCAGAATCGGCCGCAGAGTCGCTTGAGAATGGTTCGGCGGTTATCCCCGCTATTCTTTCTTATCCACTACTAATCCACAGGTGACCACTTCCAGTTTTCGGCAGTAAGTTTAGGTTCCTCCGATGGCTCTCAGCGCACAGAACGCATCGAACATCGCACCTTTCGAAGGTGACCAACGCAACCTACCTGCCTTTCGCTCGCCGCCGCACAACTTCGAAGCCGAAAAGGCTCTGCTCGGCGCGATCCTCGCCAACAACAACGCGTTCGACCGCGTCACCGACTTCCTGAAGTCGGAGCATTTCGCCGATCCCGTACATGGCCGCATCTACGACGCCCTTGCCCGGCTGATCCTGCGCAACCAGATCGCCGATCCGGTGACCTTGCGCATGTTCTTCGAACAGGACGGCACGCTCACCGATGTCGGCGGTGCGCGCTATCTGGGCGAGCTTGCCGCGTCGATGGTCAGCATCATCAATGTCGGCGATTACGGCCGCCTCATCTATGACCTGTTCATCAAACGCCAGCTCATCGATCTCGGCGAGCAGGTCGTCAACCGCGCCTACGAGCCCGAGGTCGAGGCCGAAGAGCAAATCAGCGCCGCCGAAGCGCATTTGTATGAATTGGCCGAACACGGCCAGATGGAAAACGGCTTCAAGGGTTTCAACCTGGCCGTCACCGAAGCGATCAATATCGCGGGCGCCGC
>CANIGJ010000014.1 GCA_947467145.1 Rhodospirillaceae bacterium
AAGGAAGGCAAGATCAACGAGTACCTAGACAAGTATGTCTACGGTCCGAAGGATCATTGGGAATATCTGGAGCTGGTCGGCGGCATGAAGCGCATGACCGAGCTGCAGACCATGCTGTCAATCAACTAAGGGAGCGCTCAGACAATGGCTGGTAAACAGGCTTATCCCGGAACCGACCGCTACTCGATGGCGGAGTTGATGACTGTGTGCATGGCGCGCGCGCTCTCCGGTGAAGAAGAAAAACGCGGCGGCGGCGGTGCGAACTCGGTCATTCCGCTGGCGGCGGGCCGTCTCGCCCAGATCACCACGGCGCCGAACTTGTGGCTGACCACGGGCGGTGCGGGTTCGATCAACGGTAAGTTCGACCGTCTGCCGATCGGCACGTGGGATCCGCGTTGCGACTCGGGCGCAGAATGCAAAAGCTACATGATGGACGTGGTCGATAATGCGATCAAAGGCCGCAAGCAGGGCCGTCGCATGAACTTTGCCTCGATCGCCGGTCTGGGCGGCATGCAGATCGACAAGCACGGCAATTCGAACATGATCGGCATCGGCTCGCACCCGCATCTTAAGGTGCGCGGACCGGGTACGGTCGGCACGATCTGGCTCGGTTCGGGTCCGACGTCGAATTACACCGAACATCATTCCAAGCGCATCTTCGTCGACAAGGTCTTCTTCCGGTCGGGCGCCGGCTGGATGGAAGGCGGTAACAGCCGTCACGAGACGTTGGACGGCCGCGACGGCCCCGGCTATTGCTGGTCGCCGATCTGCGTGTGCGACTACACCGAAGACACCAAGCATATGCGCCTCGTCTCGGTGCATCCTGGCTACACGGTGCAGGACGTCATCGACAACACCGGCTTCCAACTGGTGATCGAGGGCGACGTGCCGCAGACGACCGAACCGACGGATTGGGAACTGCATGTTCTGCGGACCCGCGTCGATCGCGACGGCCGCCTCAAGAAGCGCCGCGTCACCGTCGGGGAATAACAGGCTAACAGACCCGCCGCGCGGTCGGGGAAAAGGACAAGAAGATGCTGGTTGGCGATAGTCTGGCTCAGAACGTCCGTCTCCAACCCGACCGCACGGCGCTGGTCTTCGGCGATCAGCGTTTCACTTGGCGCGAACTGAACGACGGCGCCAACCGCTTCGCCAACGCCATGCTAAAGCGTGGCGTGAAAGCGGGCGACCGGGTCGTCTATCCGCTCGAGAACGGCGTCGAGTTCGTCCACATCTTTTTCGGCCTGTCCAAGATCGGCGCTATCGGCGCGCCGGTCATGCCCAATCAAGTGGGCAGCGAGATCGCCCACGTCATCGACGATCTGGAGGCGAAATACGTCATCGTCGGCCAGACGGCCAAACAGACCGTCAACGACATCGCGGGTGCGCGCAAAACCCTCGAAGGCGTCGTCGGCATCGGCGAGCATTCCTTCGGCCTCGACTATGCCAAGCTGACGCATGATGCCTCGACCGAAGAGCCGGACATCATGCGCGATCCGGATGCTCACCTGACCATCAAATACACCAGCGGCACGACCGGCACGCCGAAAGGCTGCATCAAGACGCATCGCCAGATCCTGTCGTGCGGCATAATCAATCTGTTCCATACGCCGTTCATCGACGGTGACGCTGCCTGCATCGCCGGGCCGATGGCGGCGGGCGCCAACCTGTCGATGCTGTCGCTCTATGTGCTGGGCGGGGCGAAGATCGTCATGCTGCCGAAGTTCGACGCGACGCACCTGCTGGAAACGATCCAGGAGGAACGGCTGAGCATCGTGCATGCCAGCCAATCGACCTTCACGCGCTTCACCGGTCATCCGGACCTCGGCAAATACGATCTCTCCAGCGTGCGCTATTATTCGGGTTCCTCGCCGGTCGGCGGCAACGATGTCGGCATGAGCAACCTGCGCGCCAACAAGACCTTCAAGGGCCAGTTCTTCTGCGCCTATGCCTCAAGCGAGGCGGGTGGGCGTATCACCTATCTGTTGCCCGACGATATCGATGCGGCCTATGCGCCCGGCGGGCGGCGCGAAATCGTGGAATCGGTCGGCCGCGCCGCGCGCCTGTGCCGGATCGAGGCGATGGACGACAACATGAAACCGGTGCCGACGGGCGAGATCGGCCTGATGGCGGTCAAAGCGCCGCAGGTGTTCAGCGGTTATTGGCGCCGTCCTGAAGAAACCAAAGAAGTCTTCCGCGACGGCTGGTTCATGACCGGCGACTTGCTGAAGAAAGACGCCGACGGTTTCATCTATCTGTCCGGCCGCTCGCGCGACGTGGTGCGTACTGGCGGCATGAACGTCTATCCGGCCGAGATCGAGCCAGTGTTCCGCTCGCACCCCAAGGTGAAGGAAGTCGCCGTTGTCGGCGTGCCGCATCCGGACTGGGGCGAAATGGTCGTGGCCTGCGTCGTACCCGAGCCGGGCCAGACCGTGGGCGAGGCGGAACTGATCGATTATGCGCGCGAGCGTTTGGCGCCGTACAAGCGGCCTAAGCAGGTGAAACTATTGAACGCGCTGCCGGAAAATCAGATCGGCAAGGTTCTCAAAAAGGACCTGCGTGATATGCTGGTCGCGGAAAGCAAGAAGTAAGGCCGTCCGCTGCGACGGCGGAAGGGAGCCAATGTTCTACGAACCCGGGCGCACGCCCCATAATCTGCCCTACGATCCGTTCAAGTCGTGCGTCGTGCCGCGCCCGATCGGCTGGATTTCGACCCTGTCGGCCGACGGCGTGCCGAACCTCGCCCCCTTCAGCCAGTTCCAGATGCTGACGCCGCGCCCGCCCTTCGTGATGTTCGGCGCGAACCAGACCCATCATCCGCGCCGCAAGGATTCGGTGACCAACGCCGAGGCGACCGGCGAATTCGTCTGCAACATGGCGACCTACGATCTGCGTGAAGCGGTGAACCTGTCCTCCGCACGTTCCGAGCCCGATGTCGATGAGTTTGAGGCTGCCGGTCTGACCAAGGCACCATCGGAATTGGTGAAGCCGTGGCGCGTGGCGGAATCCAAGGTGCATATCGAATGCAAATATCACATGACCGTGCGGCTCCCGGGAACGCCTGCGTCGGAAGCCATGGATATCGTGTTCGGCCAAGTTGTCGGCGTGCATATCGACGATAGCGTGCTGACCGAAAACGGCCGCCTCGACGTGCTTAAGCTGCGTCCGTTGTCGCGCATCGGCTACATGGACTATACGACGATCGAAAGCATCTTCGAGCTGCTGCCGCCCGGTAATTCCGATGAAGTCGCCAAGCGTCTCGCCGGCAGTCATATAAAGACCAAAGCGGCCGAATAAGATGTTGATCGGCGACGCGCTCGCCTTCAATGCCCGCAACGCACCGGCCGCACCCGCGCTGGTGTTCGAGGATCGCCGCCTCGATTGGCGCGGCCTCAATGTCGGGGCCAATCGTCTCGCCAATGCACTGACCAAGCTTGGCCTCAGGACCGGCGATCGCGTCGTCTATATCATGGACAACAGCGTTGAGTTCCTTGAGGTGTTCTACGGCCTCGCCAAGCTCGGCATTGTCGGGGCACCGGTGATGACCAGTTCGGTGGCGCGTGAGATCGCCTATGTCGCGCGCGATCTGGATGCGCGCGTGATCATCTGCCAGGCGTCCGCGGCGGCGGCCGTGGTCGAGGCCGCACCCGACATGCCGGGCGTGGCCGAGGTGATCGGCTTCGGCGCCGGCCATCCGTTCGGATTGGATTACGAAACGTTGACGCGTGCGGCATCGGACGCCGAGCCCGATGCGGAGCAGACGCCCGATCACGACCTGACGGTGAAATACACGAGCGGCACGACGGGCGAACCCAAGGGATGCCTACGCACCCATCGCCAGCTGCTGGCGGCGAATGTCGGCAATCTGTTCGAGGTGCCGCATTTCGCGACCGACAAGTTCGCAATCGCCTCGCCCCTGGCGGCCGGGATCGGATTGTCCCTGGTGTCGATGCATATCCTGGCCGGCCATCCCATCGTGATGCTGCGCAAGTTCGATGCGACCGAGGTGCTCGAAACCTATATGCGGGAGAAGATCACGATCGGGCATTCGAGCTTTACCATCTTCAAGCGCGTCACCTCGCATCCCGATCTGAATTCGTATGACCTCAGCGCGCTGCGGCTGTTCAGCGGCACGGGCTCGACCGGCGGCGAAACGCGCGATGGGCTGTTGCGCTTGCGCCAGAATAAAACCTTCAAGGGACGTTTCTATACCGGCTTCGGCGCGACCGAAGCGGGCGGGCGCGTCACCTACCTGCTACCCGACGATTGCGACATGGCGCTCGCCGATCCCGCCAAGATGCATCTGCTGGAATCGCTGGGGCGCGAGGCGCGCATGTGTCAGGTCGCGGCGCTGGATGAAAACATGAAGCGCGTGCCCGACGGCGAGATCGGCATGATGGCGGTCAAAGCGCCGTGTGTGTTCAAGGGTTATTGGAACCGCCCGGAGGAAAGCCAAAAGGCGTTCCGCGACGGCTGGCTGATGACCGGCGATCTGTTGAAACGCGACGCGGACGGCTTCATGACCCTCGCCGGGCGCATGGCCGATATGATCAAGACCGGCGGCGTGAACGTCTATCCGGCCGAGATCGAACCGGTGCTGATGGCGAGCGAGCATGTGGCCCATGCGGCTGTCGTCGGCATTCCCGATGCGGATTGGGGCGAAAAGGTTGTGGCTTGTGTGGTGCGCCAGCGTGATTGCACCGAGGCCGATATTCTCGAATACTGCCGTAGCCGCCTCGCACCCTATAAACGGCCGAAGGCGGTAGCGTTCTTCGATGCCTTGCCCGAAACCGCGACCGGCAAGGTGCAGAAAAGCGAACTCAAGAAAGCCCTCATGGGCCAAAAGATATAAGTCCGGGCACGTAACGCCCCGAACAGGAAAGGCGTTCCGCGTGAACACACCCGAACAGGAGTTCGCCCAAAAGGTCCGGGGAATCCTGTTCATGCTGGCCTCGACGGTGACGTTCGCGGTCATGTCGGGCATCGTGCGCAAGCTCGCCGGTTACGGCGACGTCCACGCCTTCGAGATCGCGTTCTTTCGCAATTTTTTCGGCTTCTTGATGTTCGTGCCCGTGCTGATGCGCGTCGGCGTTGGGCCGTTGAAGACCCGGAAGCTCGGCCTGCTTGGCGTGCGCAGCATCTGCAACGGCGTGTCGATGAGCCTGTTCTTCTTAGGGCTCGCCTATATGCCGCTGGTCGAGGTGACCGCGCTTAATTTCACTATTCCGCTGTTCGTGACCGTCGGCGCGGTCGTGTTTCTGCGCGAGAAATTGGGGATCGCCCGTACGCTCGGTCTGGCGGTCGGTTTCGCCGGTGCGCTGATCATTGTGCAGCCCGGTGCGGCCGTCATCAGCTTCGGCGCGATCCTGGTTCTGCTGTCGGCGGCGATCTGGGCCGTGGCGGTCATCGATATCAAGGTGCTGTCGCGCACCGAATCGAGCCTGACCATCACGATTTACGGCGTGCTGTTCAACGCCGTGATCACGCTCGCGCTGGCGGTGTTTGTGTGGACCTGGCCGACTTGGGAACAATTGGGCTGGCTCGTCGGGGTCGGCATTTTCGGCACCATCGGCCATCTGCTGTTCGCGCAGGCTTTGAAATTGACCGATGCCAGCCTCGTGTCCGCGTTCGATTTCACCAAGATCCTGTGGGCGTCGTTGATCGGTTACGTCTTTTTTGCTGAAGTTCCCCAGGTCACCACCTGGATCGGCGCCATCGTGATTTTCGCGGCGGCGACCTATATCACCTGGCGTGAACGCGCCGCCGAACAGGCGCGCAAGAGTGCCGCGGCGCTCGCACCGGCGACGCGGCCTGCTGAATAAGTCTCGATGCGTTTCGACTCCCACCCGCCGATCCGCTCGATAGCCGATATCGAAGCGATCGAACGCGCGCCGTTGGGTCAGGCGATCGATGTGTGGACGACGCGCGATCTGATCGCCAAGAGTGCGGTCGATTTTGCCGATAAGCCGGCCTTTCATTTCCTGACCGAAGGCAACGCCGACGAGACGCCGCTGACGGTGAGTTATGGCGAGCTTGGGCAGCGTATGATCCAGGCGGCCAATATGTTCCATGCGATGGGCGTGGGCCCCAACGATACCGTCGCTTATCTGCTGCCGAACCTGCCCGAAACGATCTACACGATCCTGGGCGGCACGGCGGTGGCGCGGGTGGCGCCGGTCAATTGGATGCTCGAGCCCGATCACATCATCCACATCCTGGATTCCATCGGCGCCAAGGTTCTGGTCACCATCGGGCCGACGCCGGGGTTCGAGATTTGGGACAAGGTGCAGGCGGTGCTGCCGCGTTTGGCGAAAAAGCCGAAGGTGCTGCGGCTCCGCTGCTTCAACAAACTCATAAACCGCCAACGCAGCGACGCGTTCGACTTCGATCGCACGATCGATCCCAACGAGCCCGCGCTGTTCCTGCATACGGGTGGCACGACCGGCAAGCCCAAGCTTGCACGGCTGACCCATCGCGGCATCGCCTATCATTGCTGGGCCAATGCCATCGCCAAGGGGCTATCGCATACCGATACGGTCTTCGCGGGCGGACCGCTCTATCACACGGGCGGCGTGATCCTCGATGTCTTTTCGACCTACGGCATCGGCACCACGAGCGTGATGCTGACGCCCATGGGCTTTCGCAACCGCGCCGTCATCGCCAATTACTGGACCATCGCGGCGCGTTATGGCCTGACGGTGCTCAACGCCGTGCCGACGGTGCTGGCGACCTTGGTTAACAATGCGGGGGACGGTGTGCGGCACAATCTGCGTCCATACATGGGCACCGGTTCCGCGCCGCTACCGGTCGAGGTCGCCAAGCGTGCCGAGGCGGTCCTTGGTATCCGTCCGCTGTCGACTTATGGCGCAACCGAGTTCACCTGCCTGATCACCTGTCCGCCGCGCGACGGCGATCCGAAATACGGCTCCTGCGGGCTGCCCTATGCACATTCACGCTTTCGCACCGTCATTCTGGATGGCGACGGCAGATATCTGCGCGATAGCGCGACGGACGAGATCGGCGTCATCGTGCTGAAAGGGCCGGGCGTCATTCCGGGTTATGTCGATGACGCGGACAATGCCAAGCTGTTCGTCGATACGGACTGGCTGGTCAGCGGCGATCTCGGCCGCATCGATGCCGACGGTTATCTGTGGATCACCGGGCGACTGAAGGATGTCATCATTCGCGGCGGCCACAATATCGATTCCCGCGTGATCGAGGAAACGCTCGCCGCGCATCCGGCTGTGGCGCTCGCCGCCGCCGTCGGCAAGCCCGATGCCTATGCCGGTGAACTGCCGGTCGCCTATGTGCAGTTAAAGCCGGGCGTGACCGCGGACGCGGACGAGATCAAAGAGTTTGCTAAGGCGCATATCCCGGAACGGGCGGCGGCGCCGGTGGCAGTGACGATCCTGGCGGCACTTCCGCTCACCAGCATCGGCAAAATCTATAAGCCGCCGCTGCGTCACGACGCGGCACAGCTGGCGTTCGAAATGGCGCTCGGTGATCTGGTAACGGCAATTGTCATCACGGATGATGATAAGACTGGCACGCGCGCGGTGGTCACGTTGCGCGATCCGAAGAATAGGGAACAGGTGCGTGACTTGATGGGCCGCTATACCATGGCCTTTGAAATAATATAGGGAGGGTAAGAATGGATTTTCCGATCCGCCGCGTGGTCACGGGGCACGACAAGGAGGGTAAGGCCATCGTCCTGTTCGACGAGATATCGAAGACGGCGATCTCGCGCCGCCCCGGCCAGACCGGCTGCGTCGTCTGGACGACCGAAGGATTTCCGGTGAACAACGACGGCAGCGCCGACGACGGCGCCCGCGAAGTGCAGACGGGCCTGCCCAACGGCACAATCCTGCGCGTCAATAAATTCGATCCGGGCGTCACGCCCCGCATGCATCGCACCGATACGATCGACTACGCCATCGTGATGTCGGGCGCTATCGACATGACCTTGGATGACGGCTTGGTGGTCCCGCTGAAGGCGGGCGACGTGCTGGTGCAGCGCGGCACCATCCACAATTGGATCAATAATCATGCGGAGCCTTGCATGATCGCCTTCATCCTGATCGATGCGAAGCCGGTCGAGATCGACGGCAAGCGTTTGGACAAGACTGGCTGATGAGCGCTCCCCTAAAAGGTCTGCGCGTCCTGGATCTATCGCGTGTGTTGGCGGGGCCGTGGTGCGGCCAGATCCTCGCTGATCTCGGCGCCGAGGTGATCAAGATTGAACGTCCGATCAAGGGCGACGACACGCGCGAATGGGGCCCGCCGTTTCTGAAAGACAAGGACGGCAGGGAAACGCGAGAATCGGCTTATTTCCTGTCGGCCAATCGCGGCAAGCGTTCGGTCACGGTCGATATCACGAAAGAGGCTGGCCGCGATCTGATCCGCGCTCTGGCGCGCAAGTGCGACATCCTGATCGAGAATTACAAGGTCGGCGATCTGGCCGGCAAAGGTCTCGGCTACGACGATATCGCCAAGATCAATCCTGCCATCATCTATTGCTCGATCACGGGCTTTGGCCAGACTGGACCGCGCGCCCAGGAGCCGGGTTACGATTATCTCGCTCAAGGCATGGGCGGCTTGATGAGCATCACCGGTGTCGTCGATGGCGAGCCGGGTGCGGGGCCGCAGCGCGCCGGCATGGCGGTCGCCGATCTGACCACCGGCATGTATTCGGTGATCGGCATTATGGCGGCGCTGCGCCATCGCGATGCCACGGGGCGCGGCCAACGCCTCGACATGGCCTTGCTCGACACCCAAGTCGGCTGGCTCGCCAATCAGGCGCAGAATTATTTCGTCGGCGGCACGGTGCCGACGCGCACCGGGTCGTGGCATCCGAACCTGGCGCCCTATCAGCCGTTCAAAACGAGCGACGGTTACGTCATCCTCGCGGTCGGCAACGATCTGCAATTCGGACGGCTGTGTACGTTCCTGGGATTGTCGGGTCTCATCAGCGACGAACGCTTTTCGACCAATCCGGCCCGCGTCGCCAACCGTATCGTTCTGGCCGACGCGTTGGAGGCAGCGACGCAAGGCAAGCCGAGTGCCCATTGGCTGGCCGAATTGCCGCGCGCCGGTGTGCCCTGCGGTGCGGTGAATACGATCGACAAGGTGTTCGAGGAACCGCAGGTCATCCATCGCGGTATGAAGGTGACTTTGGACCATACCGCGGCCGGTCCGATCCCTGCCGTCGGCCTGCCGATCAAGTTTTCCGAAAGCGAGGTCGCCTACGAATTGCCGCCGCCGATGCTCGGCGAGCACAATGACGACGTGCTGAATCGCGTTCTGGGGCTCGACGCGGCTGCGATCGCGAAGCTGAAAGACGCGAAGATTATTTAGACGCGTCGATCAGGATATCGATCAGCAGCTTCGGCTCGTCGACCATCACATCGTGGCCGCACGGCACGCCCGTCACTTGCCAGCGGGGATTGCTCTTAAGCCGTTCGGCGATGGGGCCGAAGGGGGAGGGATCGTAGCCTTCGGCGCGCACATAGACCGCCTTGCGCACGCTTTCCCAGGGCCGGCTATGGCTGAGCGGTTGGCTCATGGTCGCGGCCGGATGCGGGGTGGTGCGGCGATCGATCCAATTCTGGTCTTCGGCCGAGCGGACTTTC
This sequence comes from Rhodospirillaceae bacterium, assembly GCA_947467145.1. GTDB lineage: Bacteria > Pseudomonadota > Alphaproteobacteria > Rhodospirillales > UBA2165 > CANIGJ01. The sequence goes on from CANIGJ010000014.1 coordinate 9,630, forward strand.
CACGCGGTGGCCGGCGGCGATTCGGTCATCCAGCCGCTTGCGGCGGTGTTCTCGCGGATCATGCGTTGGCGTTCCGGCGGTAAGCAGTCGATCAGCGACTGGCCGGGTTCGGGCAGGAAGGCGTCGAGATAGACCATGGCGTCGATGCGATGCCGGCCAGCGTCGGCGGCGCCCGTGATAACCATGCCGCCATAGCTGTGGCCACACAGCACGACCTTGTCCAATTCCTCGGCCTCGATGACGCCGACCACGTCGCGCACATGGGTGATGAGATCGACCCGCGGATCAAGCAGGTGCGCCCGCTCGCCGAGCCCGGTCAGGGTGGGGGTGAAGACACGGTGGCCGAGCGCACGTAACGGTTCGGCGACGCGCGGCCAGCACCAGCCGCCATGCCATGCGCCATGGATGAGTACGAACGTCGCCATATGAGAATTCCCCCTGAAATATGGCAGGTATTATAGCGGATCGGGCAAGCCTCGCGAACCTGTGCAAAATGACAATGCCCGCGACATGGCCCGCCTGCGCGGCCTTGATACCGCGTATTTCCCTGCGCAGAATGCCGCCCATGCTCTTTTATGCCCCGACGATCTTCATCAGCGCGTTCCTGCTGTTCCTCATCCAGCCGATCATTGCGAAGCAGATTCTCCCGTGGTTCGGTGGATCGGCCTCGGTCTGGACGACGGCCTTGGTGTTCTTCCAGGTCATGCTGCTGGCGGGCTACGCTTATTGCGATGCAACAACCCGCCTCGTCGGTCGGCGCGTCCAAGCCTATGTGCATATCGGGCTCCTGATCGTCTCGCTGGTCTTCCTGCCGGTGATGGCGAACCCGGCCTGGAAGCCGCTGGGTGACGAGAATCCGAGCTGGCAGATCATCGGCCTGTTGCTGGTCACCATCGGCTTGCCGTTTTTCCTGCTGTCGTCGACCGGCCCGATGGTCCAGTCCTGGTTCGCGCAAAGCTTTGCCAAAGGCCGCGTCTATCGCCTATTCGCGCTGTCAAATCTCGCCTCGCTCCTGGGGCTCGTCTCCTATCCGTTCGCGATCGAACCTTGGATCACGATGCAGCATCAGGTCTGGATCTGGTCCGCCGGATACGCAGTGTTTGCCGTCGCCTGCGCGAGTGCTGCGCTCTACGGCCTGTATGGCGCCGGCGCTACGGCCGAGCCCGTAACGCCGCAACGCGATGAAGTTATATTGTCGCCCGAAGCACCACCCACTATCGGACGGATGGCGACCTGGGTCCTGCTTGCGGCGCTTGGTTCGCTGTTGCTGCTGGCGACGACCAATCACATCACGCGCGACATCGCCTCGATCCCGTTCCTGTGGATCTTGCCGCTATCGCTTTATCTGCTGACCTTCGTTTTGTGTTTCGACAGCGACTTCTGGTATCGCCGCTGGCTGTTCCTGCCGTTGACGGCGCTGTTCCTCGTCGCTTGCGCCTGGGGTCTGCAGGCCAGTTCCATCACCTATAATGTACGCATCCTGCTGCCCCTGTACGTGGTGGGCATGTTCGTGCTGTGCATGTTCGCACATGGCGAACTCGCCCAGGATCGGCCGGCGCCTAAGTATCTGACGCGCTTCTATCTGATGGTGTCGTTGGGCGGTGCGGTCGGCGGGCTCTTCGTCGGCCTGATCGCGCCCTATATCTTCCCGGACAATTTCGAAACGGGACTGGGCTATGTCGTTCTGGCCGCCGCCGCCATCTGGGTGCTATGCAAGGAAGGCGTCGTGGTGATGGGGGCCGCCGCCGGCGTCATGGTCGCGTGCGGTGTGTTCTACGGTATGCAGATCAACGCCGAGGTCGCGGGCAACCGCGTCCTGATGCGCAATTTTTATGCGACCCTGCAGACGCACGATACCACCCCCGATCAGGCGACGGGTTCGGGGACGCGCGTGCTGATCGACGGCGTGATCATCCATGGCGAACAATATCTGCAAGAGCCCTGGCGTTCGCGCCCCGTCACCTATTACGGCGTCAATTCGGGTGTCGGCCGGGTCATGGACGTCAAACGCGAGGGCCCGCGTAAGGTTGCGGTCGTCGGGCTCGGTGCGGGCACGATGGCGGCGTTCGGCAAGGAAGGCGATCAATATCGCTTCTACGAGATCAATCCGCAGATGGTCTGGGTCGCCGAGAACGAATTCTCGTACCTAAAGGATTCGAAAGCGACGAGCACGATCGCCATGGGCGATGCGCGCCTGAGTCTCGAGCGCGAAGAGGGCAATAATTTCGACGTCATGGTGATCGACGCGTTCTCCAGCGATTCGGTGCCGATGCATCTGATGAGCGCGGAGGCGATGGAAGTTTTCCTCAAGCATCTGGCGCCGGATGGGGTGATCGTGTTCAACGTCACCAACCGCTATCTGAACCTGACCCCGCCGATCCAATTGATCGCGAAGGAATACGGGCTGGTTTCGGCCTATATCAGCGACGAGCCGACGGACCGTATCCATTACGATTCAGAATTCGTTCTGGTGTCGCGCGACCCCGCCGTGCTGGGCGATACGCGCATCGCGTCGGGCGCCACGCCGGTCGAGGAAATCCCCAAGCTCGGTGTGTGGACCGACAACTACAACAATCTGTTCCGGATCTTGCGTTAGACGCCGTTAGGCGGCCGCACCACGGATGATGCCGCCGGCCAAAGTGGCGTTGGTCGCGGGATCGAGCACGACGAACGCGCCGGTCGCGCGATTATCCTCATAAAGATCGAACGGTACGTCGGTGCCGATGCGCAAGGTGACGCGCCCGATTTCGTTGGTCGCGAGTTGTCCTTCGGCGTCGATCTGCGACAAGGTGGTGATGTCGAGTAGATTGTCGAGGGATTCGACCTTCGCCTGATGCGTGCGCGCACCGTGCTTGATCAGATAGGGCCGGCGCATGTCGAGGTTGGCGCGATCCAGCCAGACGAGATCGGCGCTCAGGCGGCGCGCTACCTGGGGTGCGTTCGCCGGATCGGCGATCAGATCGCCGCGGCTCACGTCCAATTCGTCGGCCACCGTAATGCAGACCGACGTCGGCGCTTCGGCGCGCTGCACCGACGTGGCGCCGATATAGATGCCGGTCACGACGGTCGAAAGACCGGCCGGATAGACGGAAATCTTTTGGCCGACTTCGACCGAGCCCGATTCGATGCGGCCCATATAGCCACGGAAGTCGTGATATTCCTTGGTCTGCGGACGATTGACGCCTTGGACCGGCATGCGCAGCGGCAATTCGGCGCGGTACGATTCGCCGGGTGCGGCGTCGAGCAGGTCGAGCAGCGGCGGGCCGTCATACCACGACATCTCGCCCGATTTGGTCACGACGTTTTCGCCGGCGAGCGCCGAGATCGGAACGGTTTCAGGAATGGCGCGACCGAGACGCTGCGAGAAATCGGCGATCTCGTCGCGGATGGTGGTGAAGCGGCGTAGATCGTGGCCGATCAGGTCCATTTTGTTGACCGCGATGATTTGCGTACGCACGTTGAGCAATGCCGAGATGCACAGGTGACGGCGCGTCTGCACGGTCACGCCGCGCCGCGCATCGATCAGGGTGACGGCGCAATCGGCACGCGACGCGCCCGTCGCCATGTTACGCGTATATTGTTCGTGACCCGGCACGTCGGCGACGATGTATTTGCGCTTCGGGCTAGCGAAGTAACGGTACGCCACATCGACGGTGATGCCCTGTTCGCGTTCGGCAAGCAGGCCGTCGGTGAGCAGCGCGAAATCGGGGATCGTGCGGCCCTTGCGCTCCATGTCGCGTTCGAGATTGGCGCGTTGATCGATGGGGACGGCATCGAGATCCCACAGCAGACGCCCGATGAGCGTGCTTTTGCCGTCGTCGACACTGCCCGCGGTGGTGACGCGCAGCGGCGCGCGAAGAATGTGATTGTCGTTCATCAGAAATAACCCGCGCGCTTACGTTCTTCCATGGCCGACTCGCTGGCCTGATCGTCCATGCGGGTCGCGCCGCGTTCCGACACGCGGGCCGAGATCACTTCTTCGAGGATCTCGTCCATGGTGCTGGCCGTCGAGGCGACCGGGCAGGTGCAGGTGATATCGCCGACGGTGCGGAAGCGCACCGTGCGGATCTGCGATTTTTCGCGTGGGCCAATCGGCGTCAGGTTGGTGATCGGCACTAGGACGCCGGAGCGTTCCACCACTTCGCGCTCGTGGGCAAAATACAGCGACGGCAGATGAATGCCTTCGGCGGCGATGTAACGCCACACGTCGGCTTCGGTCCAATTGCTGATCGGGAAGACACGCATATTTTCGCCCTTGGCGAGGCGTGGATTGTAGAGATCCCACAGCTCGGGGCGCTGGCTGCGCGGTTCCCACTGGCCGAACTCGTTACGCACCGAGAAGACGCGTTCCTTGGCGCGTGCCTTTTCTTCGTCGCGACGTGCGCCGCCGATGCAGGCGTCGATCTTCAATTCGTCGATGGCTTCCAGCAGGGTGACGGCCTGATGCGGATTGCGGCTTTCGTCCTCGCGGCCCAGCACGACCGTGCCGCGCGCGATCGAATCGCCGACGCTGCGTACCATCAGCTTGGCGCCGTAACGCTTCGCCGTGTCATCGCGGAATTGGATGACCTCTTCGAAATTATGTTCGGTGTCGATGTGCAGCAGCGTGAACGGGATCGGTGACGGCCAGAACGCCTTGTAGGCGAGATGGACGATGACGGCCGAATCCTTGCCACCGGAGAACAGCAAGGTGGGATTGCGGAATTCCGCTGCCGTTTCGCGCAGGATATGCATCGCTTCGCTCTCGATCGAGCGGAAGGCGATGTCGGTGTAGTTATGTGATACGGCGTTCATTTTGGTCCTAGCGCGCGATGGGCTTTGGCGGGATCGAAGTGCAGTCCGCATTCCTTGGTTTCGGGATTCTCCCACCACCAGCGCCCGGCGCGGATATCCTCGCCGACGGTGATGGCGCGCGTGCAGGGCGCGCAGCCGAGGCTGGGGTAACCCTGGTCGTGCAAGGCGTTGTAGGGGACGTGGTGACGGCGGATGTAGTTCCAGACGTCGTCGGTGGTCCACTCGATCAGCGGATTGAATTTTTCGAGTTTGTGGTCGGCGTCCCATTCGCGCACGCCAAGATCGGCGCGCGTCACCGATTGCTCGCGGCGCAGGCCCGTGAGCCAAGCCTTCTTGCCGACCAACGCATGATTGAGCGGCACGAGCTTGCGGATGCGGCAGCATTCCTTGCGCAGTTCGATCGAGCCGTAGAATGCGTTCGGGCCGTTGGTGAGGACGTAATTTTCGACGTCCGCGCGTTCGGGAGCATAGGGGCGGATCGCAATGCCGTAATGCTCGCGGACCTCTTGGATCACGCGATAGGTCTCTTCGGGCAAGCGGCCGGTATCGAGGGTGAAGATGTCGATGGCAGCGCCGCTGCGCGCGATCAGATCGGTGAGCACCTGATCTTCGGCGCCGAGGCTTGTCGCGAACGACGCGGGTGAAAAGTCGCGCGCGATGTCGGCGAGGAGCCGTAGCGCGTCGGCTTCTTTTGCATCGAGCTGCGCCGCGTCTGCTGCACTGAGAGGTGCCTGATCCGCCGGGGATACATGATCCATCACGGGATGCCTTAAAACATAATTGGAATGTATATTAAACTTAATCACACCATAGTTTGTATGAATTGTTCATTCAACACATATTTATTATGTTAAATAGATGCAAAAAGCGCGATATACCGCAGAAAGGCGGGTTTATTAGGCGGTTTTACGCAGGCGGAGAAAGCGCGACAGCGGACGGGCGTGTTCGAGCGCGGCGACCACCGGGGTCGACAGGAAGGCGATGGCCTGCACCACCAGGGTGGCGGCGAACACGTTCACTTCCAGGGTGTTGAAGGTGATGTGGTTATAGCCCCACAGCACGGCGGCGCTGATCATCAGCAGGCAGCCGAAGATCGTCTCGTTGCGCGCCGGATACGGCTGACCGGTTTTGACCTTCGCCTTGGTGCCGCTCGCCTTGTTGCCCTTGTCGGTGCGGCTGAAGCCGAGCTGCTTACCGAACAGGCCTTCGGCGACGGCTTTGGCCACGGTCGCCTGCAGGCTCATGGCGGCCAGGGCGGCGCCCAGGATGCGATGGCCCGGAATGCGGACGCGCACGCCGTACAAGGTCAGGCAGTGCAGGAAATTGACGACGAAGGCGACGAGGATCGGCACCGTGAACGGCAGCATCGGGATCAGCACGCCGACGAACAGGATCATCGGCACCCAGATCAGGTTCAGGAAGGCGGCGAGCACGCCGAAGGAATCCGACAGCCAGTAACTCCAGCCGGTGACGAATTGGATCTTCTGGTGTTTCGTCAGCGTCTTGTCGTTCGGCAGCATGTGACGCCAATGCTTGCGGATGATCTGCATGGCGCCGAACGCCCAGCGATGACGCTGCGTCTTATAGGCACGGAAGGTGTCGGGCAGCATGCCCCAGCCGTAGCGGCGATTGGTGTACTGGGCTTCGTAGCCGGCTTCGTACAGGCGCAGGCCAAGCTCGGTATCTTCGGTGATGGTGTCGGTGTGCCACGATCCGACTTCCTCAAACGCTGAGCGGCGCAGCAGCAGCATCGTGCCGTGCGCGATGATCGCGTTGGTCTCGTTGCGCTGCACCATACCGATATCGAAGAAGCCGGCATATTCGCTGTTCATCACCGACTTGAAGAGTGAATCTTCGCCATCGCGATGATCCTGCGGCGCCTGCACCAGCGCGATCTTCGGATCGGCGAACAGTGGCACGAGATCCTTCAGCCAGTTGGGATCGACGACGTAGTCGGCATCCAGAAGTGCGATGATCCTGGCTTCTTCTGCCATCTGCGGCATGGCGGCGTTCAGCGCACCCGCCTTGAAGCCGGCGACCTGCGGCAGGAATACGAACTTGAAGCGCGGGCCGAGTGCCCGGCAATGCGACTCGATCGGCTGCCAGAAAGCTTCTTCGGGCGTGTTGTTGACGATGACGAGGGCTTCGAAATCCGGATAGTCGAGACGCGCGATGCTATCGAGTGTCTCTTTCAGCATGTCCGGATTTTCGCGGTACGCCGGAATGTGGATCGACACCTTCGGCCATTCGAAGCCCTCCGGCGGTTCGACCGGCTTGCGGATCAGGCGTTTCGGTCGATGGCCAAGCGTCACTTCGGCAACCTCGTGGACCTTTACCAAGGTCGTACCCGTTAGCAGCACCATCAAGATGAAGCCGAGCACCCAGGCGAAGGCGGAGCCGAAATTCAGATAATTCTCGAACGGATAGAGTGCGGCCATCGCCATGCCGACCGACAGAGTGTTGGCAGCCAATGAAAAGACGAAGGCATGCGCGAGGGTCGGATTCATCCACATCATGCCGAAGATGCTGATGAGTGCGCCGAAGGCGAGGGCGAGGGCCATGCGCTGGAAGAACAGCTTGCGCTCCACCTTGCCCTCGAGCGGGAACTTCAGGTTCCGGTCGGCATCGAACATGCCCCAATAGGCGCCGACGCTGCCTTCGACGACTTTCCACGGCTGGTCGTAAGCTTCGATGATATTGACCGTGATGCCGCGCCGCGCCGCTTCGGCGACGAAGGTGCGGATGAGATTCGCCTGACGCACCTGACCGGTTTCGGCGCGCTGGAAGTTGTAGCCCTGCGACGGCCAGCCGAATTCGGCGATGACGATGCGCTTGCCGGGATAGGCGGCGCGCAAGGCCTCGTAACGGCCCAATGAATATTCGACGACCTCTTCGACGGGGATGCCTTCCCAGTAGGGCAGGATGTGCGCTGCGATGTAATCGACTTCACGCACGAGTTCGGGATGCTTCAACCAAATGTCCCAGGTCTCGCCGGTGGTCACCTGTTTCTTGACCTGACGGCGGACCTTGCGGATCGCTTGGATCAATTCTTCGGGCTTACGTTCCAGGCGTAGGATGGTTTCGTTGCCGACGACGACCGAACGGATGTTCGGATGCCGGTTGGTCAATTCGATCGCGGCTTTGATCTCGGCTTCGTTGTGGACTTCGTCCGAACCGATCCAGGCGCCCGCGACGACGGTCATGCCGTATTTATCTGCGATCGACGGAACCGCTGCCGCCGTACCTGTGCTTTGATAAAGACGCACGCCCGAGGTGATCTGCGAAACCGCCGCAAGGTCTGCATCGATGCGATCGACGTCTTCTTGTGTCGGCTGTTTGTTCGAATCCTTCGGCGCACCCAGGGAGTAGGAAACCGACGCGATGGAATCGCGCACAGACGGAGCCATCACGCTTTCGCGCGCGATGAACCAACCCGTGGCATGCAAGGCCGCAGCGATGATGGCAGCGGCCAGGATCTTTTTCATGTGTGTTCCGGCCTTCGGGTTACGGTCCCGCCCGCGATCTTATCTGGGCTTGGGGTCCGGATAATTGGGCGTCGAGCCGCCTGTGCCGCTTGCGGCGGGCGGCGCCGATTTGGCTCCACCCGACTTGGGCTGTGCAGCGGCGCCGGCCGCAGCACCAGCCGCCGCTCCGCTACCCGCTTGCGTGTCGTTCGCCGGTGCGATTTTCATCGCCTTTGTGTCGAATTTGGGGTCGGTCCAGCAGCTATCGACGCGGGTCTGGGCCTCGGCTGCGGTCGGCAAGGCACCGATGGCGACCGTGCAATCGAAGGCGGCGCGCAGATGATCCGGCGAGCAGGCGAAGGTCTGATAGAGGCGATCGTAATCCTGCGCGGTCACGGCGTCGTCGCGTAGCAGCGAATGGATGGCGCGTTTGCCGATCCAGGCGCAGCCCGGCGTGCTGGCGGGCGCCATGGTTTCTGGCGCCGCCGGAACGGTCTGATTGCGCTTCGGGGCGGCGGCCTTGGGCGCCTGGTTCGGGTTCTGGCCTTTGTCTTGGCCTCGGTCCTGACTTTGGGTCGGGCTTTTGGGCGCAGGGGCCTGCTCTTGTGCAAAAGAAGGCGTCCACGAAAGAAGGGCGACAGCGCCAAAGACGAACATTGGCACGAATATCACCGCTGGCGTGAGGCGTTGGGCGCTCATGACCTGATTTTTAAGTCCCCGGTAGCAAAGATTGTTTGTGTATTAATGCCGACCGATCCTTTTTATTGCGCTTGGATCGGACGTGCAATCGGTCGCCGCTAAATTATTTTATGGTACCGGCACTTAGAGCACATTTGGGCGTACACCGGCGATCCATATCCACCAATATAACGCCCTGGCGGCCGTTTTATGCCGATACAAGAGAGGGGTTAGCCCCTTTTCGGTGACTAACCCCTCATTTTGGCTCCGGCGGTAGGGCTCGAACCTACAACCTACGGATTAACAGTCCGTTGCTCTACCATTGAGCTACGCCGGAAAAATCTGGAGGCGCGGATCGGAATCGAACCGATATACACGGCTTTGCAGGCCGCTGCGTAGCCACTCCGCCACCGCGCCTGGAAAGCGCATCCTCGCCCAGGAAGCGACCGTGTACATGGTCGGCCGACCCCCGGAAAGCGCGGAAATTAGACGCCCTTCGGCAGCGGGTCAAGGTTAACAAATCGCTTTTAGGGGCCGGGGCCAGAGTTTTTTCATCCGCCCGTGCGTCGGCTGTGGAAACCTGATGAAGTGGCGGTTCAACGATGCTAAGAGTGTCGCGTTTCAGTTTCACGAGGGGCCAAGATGGATTACGCAGCGGCACGCCACGCAATGGTCGAAAGCCAAATTCGCACCAACCGCGTCGTGGATCCCGCGATCGTGGCCGCGCTGGGCGAGGTCCCGCGCGAGGCGTTTGTTGCCGCCCAATTGCGCACCGTCGCTTATGTCGACGAAGCGGTCCCACTGGGCCAAGGGCGCTATCTCATGGAACCGCTGGCCTTTGCATCCTTGCTGCAGGCGGCCGCGATCCGGCCGAGCGACGTGGTGCTCGATGTCGGCTGCGGCACCGGTTATTCCAGCGCCATCCTGGCGCGGTTGGCGGCCACGGTTGTCGCGGTCGAGGACGTTGCGGACTTCGCCCGTGAGGCGAATCGTCTGTTCGCCGAGTTGTCCGTGCTCAACGCCGCCGTCATGGAATCGCGCCTGATCGACGGTTGCCCCAAGCAGGCCCCGTATGACGTCATCGTGATCGAAGGCGGCGTCGAGGACGTGCCCGAAGCCTTACTCAACCAGCTGGGCGACGGCGGGCGCTTGGTCTGTATCGTCCTGGGGGCCGGCGGCTTCGGCAAGGGAACGCTGTTCACGCGGGTCGGGGCCACGACGACGCGCCGCAATGTGTTCGATGCCGGTAGCCCGTTATTGCCGGGCTTCAAGCGCGCACCCAGTTTCGTCTTCTAGGTGCTAAAAGCCGCGTCGCGGCAGCCCGAAAACCTTTAAAAACAGCCAGTTGGGTCTTGATCTTTCTTGACCCAAATTGACACTTTATATAGTGTAACGCGAATCGCCGTACACTATTGCTTGATGTGTGCGTCGAGCGTTGTTTGCGGTTTATTCATAGATTTGCGGCAACATCTATCAGCCGAATCTGGGGATAGGCTGGACGTCTCGGCGATGCCGCCGATGAGGGGACACGATGAAATCGTACAATAAGGCGTTGGGTGGATTTGTCGTCGCGGGGGTCATGGCGTCGATTTCACTGGCGTCCGGGCCGGCCTTCGCACAGACGCTGCGTGACGCTCTGGCCGCTGCTTACACCAACAATGCTGAATTGCTCTCGCAGCGCGAGACCCTGCGGTCCACCATCGAAGGTGTGCCCCAAGCGCTGTCGAATTGGCGCCCCAGCGTCACGTTGTCGGGCGACTACAGCAAGCAGTGGTCCCATTTGAATACGCGAGAATCGACCGGATCGCGCGATCAGCGGCGCTGGCCGCATTCCGCCGGTATCGATCTCACGCAGCCGCTTTATCGCGGTGGGCGGACGGATGCGGCCGTCGGCCAAGCCGAATATAACGTGCTGGCGTCGAAGGCGACCTTGGATGGCAAGGAGCAGGACACCTTGCTCGCCGCCGTCGTCGCTTTCATGAACGTCGTGCGCGACAAAGCCTTGCTGGATCTGCGTCTCAACAACGAGCAGGTGTTGAATCGGCAGTTGAGCGCGACACGCGATCGCTTCAATGTCGGCGAAATCACGCGGACCGACGTCAGCCAATCCGAAGCGCGTTTGGCCGGCGCCGTCGCGCAGCGCATCGCTGCCGCAGGCACGTTGCAGAATTCGCGCGCGGCTTATCTGAATGTCATTGGCGAAGCACCAGGTGCGTTGGTGCCGCCGACGGTGCCGGCCGATCTGCCGGCCAGCCTTGATGCGACGCTCGCCTCGGCGCGCGTGAATCATCCGGACGTCGTGGCGGCGCAATATTCCGAGCAGGCGTCGAAGGAAAACGTCAAACTTGTCGGTGGCGAATTGTTGCCGACATTGAATCTGGTCGGTTCGACCACGCGTCTGTGGCAGAACAGCACCGCCGACAGCCAGCAGACGACCTCGACGGTCGGTCTCGATCTGACGGTGCCGATTTATGAAAAAGGCGCGGTCTATTCGCGCCTCCGTTCGGCCAAGATTCTCGCCGGTCGCAGCCGTCTCGATCTCGACAACGTGCGCAGCGACACCATTCAGGCCGCCAGCTCGGCGTGGGAAAATCTGAATTCCGCGCGCGCGCAGATCCAATCGTTCGATTCGCAGATTGCCGCCGCCGAGATCGCTCTCGAGGGCGTGCAGCGTGAAGCAGCCGTCGGATCGCGCACCGTACTCGACGTCTTGGACGCCGAACAGGAACTGTTGAATGCGCGCGTGAGCTTGGTCAGCGCGCGGCGCGACGAAATCGTCGCGGCTTACAGCCTCAAGGAATCGGTTGGCGAGTTTACGGCGCAGCGTCTCGACCTGGCGGTGAATATCTACAATCCAATGGAATACTACGATCGTGCCCGCAACAAATGGTGGGGTACAGAACCGCCAGGCGGCACGAAGGACGACCAATAATATAATGGGGGTGAAACAATTGCCCTCGCATCACCAGGCCTTGCCGTTCCGTCCGATGTTTGCGGAGGAGACCGGCGCTCTTTCGATCGTGCCGCCGCAAGCGGCGCCGATATTTAGTCATTACGTGTAATCGAAAGTCGACTGATGGCCGAACAGAACGCACCTGCAGGACAAGAGCCCTCGATGGAGGACATCCTTGCGTCGATCCGGCGCATCTTGTCCGAAGACGATCAGGCCGAAGCTGCTCCGCCCCCGCCGGCGCCGGTGGCCAAACCTGCTGCTCCGCCACCTGTTGCCAAGGCTGCCCCTCCGCCGCCCCCGCCACCTGAGCCGGAACCCGAGCCCGAATTGGAGCCGGAGGAGGAAGAGGAACAGATCGATCTGGCTGAGGTCATGCGCAATATGCGTGGCCGTCCTGCGCCGGAACCCGAGCCCGAACCGGAGCCGGAAATCGCGTTCGAAGATGCGCCGGAGCCTGAACCGGAGCCCGAGCCGGAGCCGGAGCCAGAACCCGAATACGAGCCGGAACCCGAGCCGGAGCCGGAATACGAACCCGAACCCCTGCCGCCGCCGCGTCGCGCGCCGCCGCGTCCGATGGTGGACGATATCCTGGAGCTGACGCAGCAGATGATCGCTCAACCGCTTCGCGACATGGGTGCGGGATCGCCGATCCTGTCGGCGCCCACCCAGCAGCATTCCACAGATGCGTTGCAGGAATTGGCGAAAGCGCTCCTCAACAAGCGCGATATCGCCATCGGCAGCCGCGAGATGACCCTGGAGGGCCTGATCCGCGAAATCCTGCGTCCCCTGCTGCGCGAATGGCTGGACCAGAATTTGCCGTATCTGATTGAACGGCTGGTCAAAAAGGAAATCGACCATATGGTCAATCGGGCCGAACGGCTCGACCTTTAAACCATATTGGACGCCTGATATGGTGCGCGCCCCTCAAGGGCGCGTATTTTTTTGACCCGATCGCAGCGGGCCCCCACACAGATCATTTTGGCGAACCATGCTGGATAAGACGTTCAATCCGAAGGATGTAGAGGCGAAACACTACGCGGAGTGGGAGGAGAGCGGCGCGTTCGCGGCCGATCCTCTGTCCAATGCCGAGCCTTATACGATCGTCATTCCGCCGCCGAACGTTACCGGCAGCCTGCATATGGGCCATGCGCTCAACAACACCCTGCAGGACATCCTGATCCGCTTCCGTCGCATGCAGGGGCGCGATGCGCTGTGGCAGCCGGGCACCGATCATGCCGGCATCGCGACGCAGATGGTCGTCGAGCGCCAATTGGAAGCCCAAGGCAAGACGCGCCACGATCTCGGCCGCGCCGCCTTCATCGATACCGTGTGGAAATGGAAAGCCGAGTCCGGCGGCACAATCGTCAATCAGCTGCGTCGCCTGGGCGCCTCGCCCGATTGGTCGCGTGAACGTTTCACGATGGACGAAGGCTTGTCCGAGGCGGTGCGCACGGTCTTCGTGCAGCTGCACAAGGAAGGGCTGATCTATCGCGACAAGCGCCTGGTGAATTGGGACCCAAAGTTGCACACCGCGATTTCGGATCTTGAGGTCGAGCAGCGCGAGACGGTCGGAAAGCTGTGGTATTTCCGTTATCCGGTCGAAGGCCAGGACGGGCGTTTCATTTCGGTCGCAACGACGCGCCCCGAAACCATGCTGGGCGATACCGGCGTTGCGGTGCATCCAAGCGACGAGCGCTATACCGATCTGGTCGGTAAGTTCGTGATCCTGCCGATCGTCGGGCGTCGTATCCCGATCGTCGCCGACGAATATTCCGATCCGGAAAAAGGTTCGGGCGCGGTGAAGATCACCCCGGCGCACGACTTCAATGACTTCGCCGTCGGTCAGCGCCAGAATCTCGATCGCATCAATATCTTCGATATGAATGCGACCTTGAACGAGAACGTGCCCGACGCCTATCGCGGACTCGACCGGTTCGTCGCGCGCGAAAAGATCGTGGCCGAGATGGACAGCCTCGGCCTGCTCGAGAAGGTCGAGGACAATCCGATGACGGTGCCCTATGGCGACCGTTCGGGGGTCGTGATCGAACCGTGGCTCACCGATCAATGGTTCGTCGATGCGGCGAAGCTCGCCATCCCCGCGATCAAGGCGGTGGAAGAGGGGCGCACCCAGTTCGTACCCAAGCATTGGGAGAACACCTATTACGACTGGATGCGCAACATCCAGCCGTGGTGCGTGTCGCGCCAGATTTGGTGGGGTCATCAGGTGCCGGCGTGGTACGGGCCCGACGGACATATCTTCGTCGAAATGACGGAAGCCGAAGCCTTGGCCGCCGCCGACAAACATTACGGCAAGCGTGAGACGCTCAAACGCGACGAGGATGTGCTCGACACCTGGTTCTCCTCGGCACTGTGGCCGTTCTCGACGCTCGGTTGGCCGGAGAAAACACCTGAACTCGCGCGTTATTATCCGACTCACGTCCTGGTCACCGGTTTCGACATCATCTTCTTCTGGGTTGCCCGCATGATGATGATGGGCCTGCACTTCATGAAGGATGTGCCGTTCCGCACCGTCTACATCCATGCTCTCGTGCGTGACGAGAAGGGCCAGAAGATGTCCAAGTCGAAGGGGAACGTGATTGATCCCCTTCAGCTCATCGATAAGTTCGGCACCGACGCGCTGCGCATGACCTTGGCCGCGCACGCAGCACAAGGCCGCGATATCAAGCTGAGCGAGAATCGCGTCGAGGGCTATCGCAACTTTGCGACCAAGCTGTGGAACGCCGCGCGCTTCTGCGAGGTGAACAGCTGCAAGCTCGACCCCAATTTCGATCCCAAGCGCGTCACGCAGACGCTGAATAAATGGATCGTAGGCAAGGTCGCGGAAGCCGCGAAGAATGTCGCGCGCGGCATCGACGATTACAAATTCAACGAAGCCGCCACGGGTATCTATCAATTCACCTGGGGTTCGTTCTGCGATTGGTATATCGAATTCGCCAAGCCGATCTTCCAGGGTACGGATGCGGCGGCGGCTGCCGAAACGCGCGCGACCGCGGCCTGGGTGCTCGACCAATTGCTGGTCCTGCTGCATCCCTTCATGCCGTTCATTACCGAGGAATTGTGGGCGCAGACGGCGGACGCTCGCCCACATGGCCTGATCGCGGCCGAGTGGCCGGATTATGCCGGGCTCGGCGACGCAACGGCCGAAGCCGAGATGGATTGGGTGGTGAACCTGATCTCGCAGGTTCGTTCGGTGCGCGCTGAAATGAACGTGCCGCCAGGCGTGCAGATTCCGCTTTTCTTACGCAATGCCGATGCCGAGGTTTTGGCGCGCGCGGCGCGTCATGACGGCTTGATCAAGCGGCTGGCGCGGGTCACCGAACTCACCGCCCTCACCGGCGAGGTGCCGAAAGGTTCGGTACAGGACGTGCTGGGCACGACGACGTTGGTGCTGCCGATCGGCGACGTCATCGACATCGCGCAGGAGCGCGCGCGCCTGAAGAAGGAAATTGATAAGCTCGATGGCGAGGTCAAGAAGATCGATGCCAAGCTGGGCAACGAGGCCTTCGTCGCCAAAGCGCCGCCCGAAGTCGTCGAGGAACAGCGTGAGCGCCGCGACGCCGCCAATGCGTCCAAGGCAAAAATCGGCGAAGCGCTCGCGCGGCTCGCCGACTAACTTGTTGGTCAAAGTAGAATCGTGATATCTCCTCGTTGGGGAGAATCGGCTTGCGAATTCGCTGTTCGTTGGTTTTTGGCGCAGCTGTTGTCGGACTCAGCCTGCCCGCATCTGCTGCGGACGGCATTCCTTTCACTATCGATCCGATCCAATTCAACGCCACATTGGATGCCAGTGCTGGCGCGATGAGCGTTCGCAACGCGCAATTTGGGCAGGGCAGCACCAGCCGGACCGGCCAGATCGAGGGCGGCCGCACATGGTACGAAGGTTACGTGAAGCCCGGCCTCGATTTCGAATGGGCGGGCGACGGGCACGACAGTATTTACGGCGGCCTATCGTTTGTCGCGGCGGCAACCCGCGGCGCCGGCGAGCCGGTGGCCAATTCAACCACCTCGGATCAGCCCGAACATGTGGGACTGGAAAAGGCCATGATTGGCTGGCGGTCCGGCACCGTATTCGATTGGGCGCCGACCGATGCATTTGATCTATCGCTCGGAAATCAGGAATTTACGTTGGGAGACGGTTTCCTGATCGCGAACGGTACGGCGGATGGCGCCCGGCGCGGCGCGCTTTACCTCGGCCCGCGCGCGACCTTCGAAAAGACTGTCATCCTGCGCGCAAACACCGATCCCGTTCGTGTCGATCTGTTCCACCTGTCAGGCACGGTCGATCAGGTCCTCATGCGCGGCGGCGACAATCCCGATACCCGTCTGTATGGCGCGAATATCGAGTGGTTCGAATCCAAGGATAGCGGCCGGGGGCGCTTCGATTATGACGAGCGTCTACGCTATATCGGCCTGACCGCGCTCAAAGTTTATGAAGCGGACCGCGCCTATTCTTTTTCGGGTAGCCAAGGCGGTGGTGTCGTAAACGCCAATAGGGATGGATTGGAGGTCGTTTCGGCCCGGTTCGGCGGAAGCTTCATTCCCGATCTGGACGATCTGTCGCTCTACGGCGAATGGGGGATCGAGCGCAACGACGATGGCTCCACCGGCGGACGCGTACGCGCAAGCGCTTGGTATCTGCAACCGCAGTATAATTTCTCGGCGTTGCCTTGGACGCCGACGTTGACCGCGCGTTACGCGCATTTTAGCGGCGACAAGAATACCGGCGACAGGGTCGATCGCTCGTGGGATCCGCTGTTCAGCGATGCAGGTCCACGCGGGTCGCAGACCTGGGTTCAAGGTCTGATCTACGGCAACTACATCGGGTCCAACAGCAATCTCAATAGTCTTTATGCTGGAGCCGAAGTCGTTCCGATCGACGACGTGCTGCGTATCGGCCTGGCTTTCTATCACCATGAGTACGACCATCCGTCCCAGGCCGGGGCGTCGTCCAAGCATCTGATGGACGAGGTCGATTTATATGCCGAATGGTCGACCCCGGTTCCTGGCCTGTCGCTCGCGCCGGGCTTTGCGATGGGGCGTTCCGGTCAGGGGCAGCGCGAGGCGCTGGGGATTGCGTCCGGCGACGCGCGGACGATCTGGCTGGGTCAGGTCGTTCTGGCCTACCGGTTCTGAGTGGTTTCATATAATTTTCCTCATATGAGGAATAGGGAGCGGGTCTGTGGTGTTCGCCCTATTGAGCCGAATTGCGCGTAACTGCCTTAATTAACTCAGTGGAGGACAGAATGGACCAAATGGTCATCAGCCAAGAAATCTACGATCTTTTCGACGAATTCACCCATTCGACCATGCAGCGCCGGGTGTTCATGCGCCGTCTGGCCAAGCTGGCCGGCGGCACGGCCGCCGCGACGGTCATCGCGCCGATGCTGACCTGCAACTATGCCCATGCGGCGGTTGCCGAAAACGATCCCCGCATCAAGGTGAGCCGCGTGACCTTCAAGGGCGCCTCGGGCGACGTGACGGGCTACCTCGCGATGCCGGCGAACGGCACCAAGTTCCCGGCGATCGTCGTGACCCACGAAAATCGCGGCCTCAATCCGCACATCGAAGACGTGACGCGTCGCTTCGCCACCGAAGGTTTCCTGGCGCTCGGCGTCGATTACATGTCGCAGATCGGCGGCACGCCGAAGGACGACGACGCGGCGGCCAAGGAATTCTCGAAAATGGATGCGGGTAAGGCGGTCGCCGATGGCGTCGCGGCGGTGTCCTATCTGAAGGGCCACGCGAATTCCAACGGCAAGGTCGGCACCGTCGGCTTCTGCTGGGGCGGCGGCATGTCGAACCAGATCGCCGTCAATTCGCCCGATCTCGCGGCCGGCGTTTCCTACTACGGCATCCAGCCGAAGGCGGAAGAGGCTTCGAAGATCAAAGCGAAGATGATGCTGCATTATGCCGGCGAAGACGCCCGCATCAATGAGCGCATGGACGAATGGAAAAAGGCACTCGATGCTGCGAAGGTTGAGAACCAGCAGTTCGTCTATGCCGGTCAGCAACATGGCTTCAACAACGACACCAGCTCGGCGCGCTACAATAAAGAAGCTGCCGATCTCGCCTGGAGCCGCACGGTCGACTTCTTCAAGAAGAACCTGTCGTAACGCTGCGATCTAGAGTCTAAGCGATGGCCCGGTGGTAACGCCGGGCCATTTGCTTTTAGTGCGCAAGGATGCGGCTGAGGAACAGCTTCGTGCGGTCGTGGCGCGGGTTGGTGAAGAATTCGCTGGGCGCATTCTCTTCGAGGATTTCGCCGTGATCCATGAAGATCACACGGTCCGCCACCGTCTTGGCGAAACCCATTTCATGGGTGACGACGATCATGGTCATGCCGCTCTCGGCCAGTTCGACCATGACGTCGAGGACTTCTTTGATCATCTCGGGATCGAGCGCCGAGGTCGGCTCGTCGAACAGCATGATCTTGGGATTCATGGCGAGGGCGCGCGCGATGGCGACGCGCTGCTGTTGGCCGCCCGATAGCTGGCCGGGATATTTCTGCGCTTGATCGGGAATCTGCACGCGTTCGAGCAGATGCATGGCCGTCTTTTCGGCATCAATCTTGGCCTGTTTGCGCACATTGATCGGGGCGAGGGTCAGGTTCTCCAGCACTGTCAGATGCGGGAACAGATTGAACTGCTGGAACACCATGCCGACCTCGCGGCGGATCTGTTCGATCTGCTTGATGTCTTGGGTCAGCTCGACCCCATCGACGACGATGCTGCCTTTTTGATGGTCCTCAAGCTGGTTGATGCAGCGGATCAGGGTCGATTTGCCCGAGCCCGAGGGGCCGCAAACCACGATGCGTTCGCTTTTGCCGACGGCTAGGTTGATGTCCTTGAGCACGTGGAACTTGTCGTACCACTTGTTCACGCCGCTCATGCGGATGATCGGGTCGGCCGTTATATCGCTCAATCCAGGTCTCCGGTGGCGGGCTTATCAAACACGATTGTCCACGACATGTTCCGTCCGCGCAATGGCCCGGCTTCCCTTTTGCGCGACGCTTAGGCAGAATCGGGCCATGGCCGACGACGAATCCTCGACGCTTGAAAAACTCATGGGCAAGAACCCGACGCCCGAGGAACGCGCGCATGTCATCATCAAGCGGCTGGAGAAATTCATCCGCGAGGGGCGCTCGGATCGCGGCGGTATCGCGTTCAAGCGCTGGCAGGAATTGGCGGTGCATGAGGTGTGCAACGCCATCCGCGATGCCGAAAAACATTGGCGTGGCGACCAGCGGTTCCTGACGCGCGGCCTCGCGGTCGGCGCGGTGAGCCTGATCACCTTGGGGGTGTGGGGTTCGGTCCTGGCGGCTCAGGTCGCCCCCGACCGGCAAACGGCGGCCCTGATCCTGATCGTGGCGGGTGGCCTGATGGTCACCGTACTGGCGCTGTGGGGCATCAAGCGCGCCGATAAGTATTATCAATCGACCCGCCGGCTCGATCATTTCCGCCGCATTTTCGATTTCGACCGGCAATTGGCGCAGCTCGACAAAGACCTGGAAAAGCGCCTCAAGGACCTCGAAGAAACCCTCGACGAAGCGACCAAGATCGGGCGCTGACGCGCATCCAATCATTCCGCCGCAATCGCCCATTTGACATTATCTGTATATGCAAGTATATATGGCTGCATATACAGATAATATTGGGCGAGTACATGGCGGACGCGACGACAAATGAATTGGGCTGCACGTGCTCGCGGTTGCGCCGCTTGGCGCGCCGGGTGACGCAGATCTACGACGGCCATCTCGAAGGGGCAGGGCTCAGTGTTGGGCAATTCGGCTTGCTGGCGCCGCTCAATGCGCGGGGTTCGCTGTCGATGGGCATGTTCGCCGAACGCGCGGTGATGGACCCGACGACTCTGACCCGCAATCTGGCGCCGCTGCAGCGCGATGGCTACGTCAAGATCGCGCCCGATCCGGACGATCGCCGCCGCCGCATGGTGTCAATCACGCCGAAAGGCCGGCGCGCGTTCCAGGATGCTCTCCCGGCGTGGCGTGCGGCGCAGAGCGAACTCGAAACCACTTTGGGTGAGGCCGGCATCGGCCAATTGAACGGCGCGCTCGTTCAGACCCTCGATCAACTCGTGAAGTAAGGTAAAAACCATGGCCCCCCTCGACGGCAGCTCGCTGCCCAACACTGCGACGCTCGACCCGATCGCAATCGCACCGGGATCCACGGCGACGATTTCGCCGATGGCGCGCGCGATCCTGACCGCGCCGATCCTGCCGACCTTGGTGCGGCTCGCCTGGCCGACGGTGATCGTGCTTGTGATCCAGACATCGGTTGGCGTGATGGAGACTTATTTCCTCGGTCATCTCGGCACGGCGGCGCTGGCCGGCGCGGCGCTAGTGTTTCCCGTCCTCATGCTGATGCAGACGATGTCGAACGGCGGTATCGGCGGTGGCGTGTCGTCGGCGGTGGCGCGCGCATTGGGCGCAGGCCGCAAGGACGATGCCGATGCGTTGGCCTTTCACGCGCTCATTCTGGCGATCGGCTTCGGCGCGATCTTTTCGCTCGCCGTCATCGGTGGCGGGACGTGGCTTTATTCGGCGCTCGGCGGTCACAGCGAAGCGCTGGCGGCCGCGCTGCTGTATTCCAACCTCGTCTTCATCGGCGCGATCCCGCTGTGGATCATGGCGCTGATGGCGTCCGTGCTGCGCGGATCGGGCAACGTCAAGTTTCCGGCCGTGATCACCCTGGCCGGCGGTATCCTTCTGGTTCCGCTGTCGGCGGCGTTGATCTTCGGCTGGGGCCCGGTGCCGCGCTTCGAGATCGCGGGCGCCGGTATCGCGGTGCTCACCTATTACATCGCCTCGGCCGCCGCACTGCTCGTTTACCTGCGTAGCGGGACCAGCGTCGTGCGCTTGCGGCGCATGCCGCTGGAGTGGCGCCACTTCAAGGCGATCCTCGGCGTCGGCGCCTTGTCGGCTTTCGGCACGATCCAGACCAACCTGACGGTGGCGCTGGTCACCGCGAGCATCGGCCTGCTGGGCATCGAGGCGATCGCGGGTTATGGCGCGGCCGTGCGCTTGGATTACTTCCTGGTCCCGATGCTGTTCGGCATCGGTGCTGCGGCTATCACAATGGTCGCAACCAATATCGGTGCGGGGCAGATTGCACGCGCGCGCCGCATCAGCTGGGTCAGTGCCGCCATCGGCGTCGCGATCACCGAAGTCATCGGCCTCGCGGCGGCGGTCTTTCCGGAAATTTGGATCGGCCTGTTCAGCGAGGATCCGACCATCTTGGAAACCGGCGCGCAGTACCTGCGCATCGTCGGGCCGACCTACGGCTTCTTCGGTTTGGGCCTGATGCTGTATTTCACCAGCCAAGGAGCCGGGCGCGTGTTCTGGCCAGTGATGGCAGGCACGGTGCGTCTGTTCGTTGCCGGGTTCGGCACCTGGATCGCCGCGTCCATGTTCGGCGCCAGCGAGCAGGTGGTCTTCATCACCGTTGCGGCTGCGACGGTTGCCTACGGTTTGATGTCGCTGCTCGCCGTCCGTCTCACGCCGTGGGGTATCGGTAAGCCGGTCCGTTAGGTCAATTGCGTAACACAGCCCGGCGGCGTTGCAGGAAACGGCGCGCCGCCGGATCGCTTTCTAAACCAATAGCGATCTCATAGGCCGTATCGGCTTCTACTACATCACCTTTGCGGGCCAGCAGTTCGGCGCGCGCCGCCCAATAAGGCTGATAGGTAGCCAGGCGCGGATCGCTCGCGACGGCATCCAACACCACCAGCCCCGCCGCAGCACCCCGATTTTCCGCGACGGCGATGGCGCGATTGATCTCGATGACGGGCGAGTCATCGAGCCCGGCCAGCGCATCGTACAAGCTTTCGATGGCGGCCCAGTCGGCTTGCCCGGTTCGGCGGCGCACCACATGCGCCGATTGGATCGCGGCTTCGAGCTGATAGCGCCCGATGACGCCAAGACGGCTGGCGGCGAGCAGATGCATCTCCGCTTCGTCGATCAGGCCGTTGTTCCACAGCGTCGTGTCCTGCTCGGCGAGCGGAACGTAACTGCCGTCTGCACTGCGGCGCGCTGCCCGGCGGGCATCGGCAT
This sequence comes from Rhodospirillaceae bacterium, assembly GCA_947467145.1. Classification (GTDB taxonomy): domain Bacteria; phylum Pseudomonadota; class Alphaproteobacteria; order Rhodospirillales; family UBA2165; genus CANIGJ01. Next base: position 31,606 of record CANIGJ010000014.1, read on the forward strand.
GCAGCATCAAGGATAACAGGCCGAGCGTTTCGGCTTCATCCGGTAGCAACGAGGCGACGAGACGGCCGAGCCAGATGCCTTCCTCGGCCAAGGACCGCCCACGGATCTCTGTTCCTGCAGCGTCGGACCAGCCCTCGGCAAATGTCGCATAGATCGCTTCCAACACGGCGTCGAGACGTTTGGCCAGATCGGTGCGCTCAGGCACGCGGAAAGGAATGCCGGCCTGTTTGATCTTGTTCTTCGCGCGCACCAGGCGCTGGCCCATGGTCGCGGGCGACACGAGAAACGCGGATGCGATGGCCGCCGCATCGAAGCCGAGCACGGTCTGCAACATCAGTGGCGCACGCATCGCGGCATCGATGGCGGGATGCGCACAGGCGAACATGAGGGCCAGGCGTTCGTCGGGGATGTCGTTGGCTTGCATGTTGGCGGCCTCCAACTCGTCCGTGATCAGTTTCAGGTGATCGGCCCCGGCGTCGGCACTTTTGCGCCGCCGCATCGCATCGATCATCTTGCGGCGCGCGACGGTGAGCAGCCAGGCGGCAGGCTTGTCCGGCACGCCGCCTTTCGGCCATTCGGCCAGCGCAGATGCAAAAGCTTCGCTGAGTGCATCCTCGGCGGCGGCGACGTCGCGCGTACGCGCCGCAAGATAGGCGACAAGTTTGCCGTAGCTGTCGCGCGCGACCTTCTCAGCGGCCGCGCGCGCGAACTCATCGCCGTCTTGCGTCATCGTGCGGATGCGAACTCAGCCCATCATGATGACGGGGCGGACTTCCATGGCGCCATAGGTCGCACCCGGGCATTTGGCCGCCCAGGACAGCGCCGCGTCGGCATCCGCCACATCGATGATGTAGTAGCCGGCGAGCTGTTCCTTGGTCTCGGCATAGGGGCCGTCCAGGACCTTGGTCTTGCCGCCTTCGATACGGACCGTCGTGGCGCTCGTGCTGTCCTTGAGCTGATCGCCGGCCTTCATCACGCCGGCTTTGATCAGCGCCTGGGTGTAGGCGCCGTAGGCGGCGTGGAGTTCCTTGCCCTCCGGCTTGCCCTGCATGGATTTGTAGGCGTTTTCGTTGCCATAGATCAGCAGCATGTATTGCATGTTCGTCTCCATATTTTCCGGCCGGGCACATCGCACCGCCGATACAATGACGCGCGGCCCCCGTTGATTTCGACAGGGTGCGGGAAAAAAACAGCATACTCCCGCTATGGGGCGGATTTGCTACGTTTTTTGGCCGGATTCGACGGTTGGTCTGGCGTAAACTTTTCCACAGGTCTATTTAAAGAGCCTCATAAACAACCCCCCAAATGGCGGGAGATAAGAGTATGCCCGAGCTCCGATCCAAAACCTCTACCCACGGCCGCAATATGGCGGGTGCGCGCGGCCTCTGGCGCGCCACCGGCATGAAGGACGGCGATTTCGGCAAGCCGATTGTCGCCATCGCGAATTCGTTCACCCAGTTCGTGCCCGGTCACGTGCATCTGCAGAACCTGGGCCAGCTGGTCGCGCGCGAGGTCGAAAAGGCCGGCGGCGTCGCCAAGGAATTCAACACCATCGCCGTCGATGACGGCATCGCCATGGGCCATGACGGCATGCTCTATTCGCTGCCGTCGCGCGAGATCATCGCGGACTCCGTCGAATATATGGTGAATGCGCACTGCGCCGACGCCATGGTCTGCATCTCCAACTGCGACAAGATCACGCCCGGCATGCTGATGGCCGCCATGCGCCTCAACATCCCCGTCGTGTTCGTCTCGGGCGGGCCGATGGAAGCCGGCAAGATCATCCTGAAGGGCAAGGAAACCGCGATCGACCTGATCGATGCGATGATCCAAGGCGCCAATCCGGATGTGTCGGACGAACTGGCCGAAGAATACGAACGCTCGGCATGCCCGACCTGCGGTTCGTGCTCCGGCATGTTCACCGCCAATTCGATGAACTGTCTGGCTGAGGCCCTGGGCCTTGGCTTGCCGGGCAACGGCTCGGTGCTGGCGACGCATTCCGATCGCAAAGAGCTGTTCCTCAAGGCGGGGCATCTGATCGTCGATCTGTGCAAACGCTATTATGAAAAGAACGATGCCTCGGTCCTGCCGCGCGCCGTGGGCATGAAGGGTTTCGAGAATGCGATGACCCTCGATATCGCCATGGGTGGTTCGACCAACACGGTCCTGCATCTGCTCGCCATCGCATCGGAAGGCGAGATCCCCTTCACCATGAGCGATATCGACCGTCTGTCGCGCAAGGTGCCGAACGTCTGCAAGGTAGCGCCGGCGACGCAGGATTATCACCTGGAAGACGTGCACCGCGCGGGGGGCATCATGTCGATCCTGGGCGAGCTGGAAAAAGGCGGCCTGATCGATCGGAACGTGCCGTGCGTGCATTCCGGCACCATCGGCGCGGCCATTGACGCGTGGGACATCACGCGCACGAACGACGCCAAGGTGCATGAATTCTATCGCGCTGGCCCCGGCGGCGTGCCGACCCAGGAAGCGTTCAGCCAGTCGCGCCGTTACAAGGACCTCGACCTCGACCGCGAGAACGGCTGTATCCGTTCGGTGAAGAACGCTTATTCGAAAGACGGCGGTCTTGCGGTTCTGTTCGGCAATATCGCGCTCGAAGGCTGCATCGTGAAGACGGCGGGCGTGGATTCTTCTGTCCTGAAATTCAAAGGCCCGGCGCGCATTTTTGAGAGTCAGGACACGGCCTGCACAAGTATCCTTGGTCGCAAGATCAAGAAGGGCGACGTGGTGGTCATCCGCTACGAAGGCCCGAAGGGCGGCCCCGGCATGCAGGAAATGCTCTATCCCACGAGTTATCTGAAATCGATGGGCATGGGCAAGGATTGCGCGCTGATCACCGACGGGCGGTTCTCGGGCGGCACGTCCGGGCTGTCCATCGGGCACGTTTCGCCGGAAGCCGCCGAGGGCGGCGCCATCGGCCTGATCGAGGAAGGCGATATCGTCGAGATCGATATTCCGGGTCGCACGCTCAACATCGCGGTGTCCGATGCGGAAATGGCCAAACGCCGCGCCGCCATGGACAATCGTGGCGACGAAGCTTGGGCGCCGCGCGAAGTACGCCCGCGCAAGGTCACCACGGCGCTGCGGGCTTATGCTGCACTGACGACAAGTGCAGCGCGCGGCGCGGTGCGCGATGTCGTCCAGGTCGAACGCAAGCGTGGACCAAAAGCGCAAGCGGCCGAATAAGTTTCGACGTTCGTACAATAACAAGCCCGGCCGAAAGGCCGGGCTTTTCGCACAAGAAATAGGTTGGGGGAGAGTACCATGGATCTGCAAGGACGCGCCGCCATTGTGACGGGCTCGGCCACCGGCATCGGCGCGGAAACCGCGAAGCTGCTGGCCGAGATGGGCTGCAATGTCGTGGTCAATTATTCGCGCAGCAAAACCGAAGCCGAGGAAACGGCGGACGAATGCCGCCTGGCCGGCGCCGATGTCCTGCTGCTCGCGGGCGATGTTTCCAAGGACGAGGATTGCCGCGCCATGGCCAAGGCGGCGCTCGACAAATGGGGACGGATTGACGTGCTGGTGAACAGCGCGGGCCGTACCAAGGCCGCCACGCCGGGCGATTATGAATCGCTCAGCGCGCAGGATTTCCACGACGTCTATGCGGTCAATGTGATCGGCGCCTATCAGATGATCCGCGCGGTCGTGCCGACCATGAAGGCGGCGGGCAATGGGGCGATCGTCAGCGTGTCGGCTTTGGCGGCGCTGACGGGCGAGGGCAGCTCCATCGCCTATGCGGCATCGAAGGGGGCGCTCAATTCCATGACGATTTCCTTCGCGCGCCAGCTGGCGCCGCATATCCGGGTCAATGCGGTGTGCCCGGGCTTCGTCGCCACGCGCTGGATGAAGAACCTGCTGGGCGAGGAAAAATTCAACGAGCGCATTCGCGGCATGGCTGAGACGACGCCGGTCGGGAAGACCGCCTTCGCCGAGGATATCGCCGAGATCGTGCTGTGGTACATCGCCGGGCCGGACCTGATCACCGGCGAGGTCGTGCCGGTCGATTACGGCACGCGCTTCGGGATGCGAACGCCGGCTCCGAAATAGGGGGCGTTATATGTCTGAAATCCGTTTTGGTGTCGGCACCGCACGCACCGCGCAAGGGCCGAGCGTGGTCGTCGTTGTCGAGGACCGCGCCCTGCGGCTCAGCGAGATCGTCGCGCGGCATGGTTCGCCCGGTGCTGTAGCATCGAACAAAGTCAGCGATGTGCTGGCTGATTGGGCGCGATGGCATGAATGGCTGCGTGGGCTTGATCTGAAATCCGATGAAGGTTGGACGACGCTCGATAGCGTGCAGTTTCACGCCCCTGTGCCGGAGCCCTGGAACGTCTTCCAGACCTATCACAACTTCACCCGTCCCAGCCGCGTCACCGGCAAGCACGATCCGTCGAAAGAAGAACGCGTGCTGCCCGATATTTTCTTCGGGTCGCGCTCGGCACTCGCCGGTTACGGCGACACCGTCATGCGCGAACATGGCGGCACGCAGTTCGATTTCGAGGTCGAGATCACGGCCGTGATCGGCGCGCGGGCTCATCGCGTGCCGGCGGCGAAATGGCGTGATCACGTGGCGGGGTTTGTGATCGCAAACGATTACACCATGCATCATTCGTGGTGGCGGCCGATCCGGCGCAAATCGCCGATCAACGACAATATCCGCATGAAGAACTTCCCGGGCTATACCCCGGTCAGCCGCGCGATTATCCCGTGCGATCTGGTCGGCGATCCGCACGATCTGGCGGTCAAATGTGCCGTCGATGGCAAGCTGCGTCAGGATACCCGCACCAATAAGATGCTGTGGCATATCGGCGAACTGGTCGAATACTTGTCGCACATCATGCCGCTTGAACCCGGCGATATGATCATGGCGGGTTCGCCCGAAGAATTGCCGCTGCCCGAGGGCGAAAAGAAGGGTCTGCTACCCGGCCAGACCGTGATCGCCGAGATCGAGAATATCGGCACCTTGAAGAACATCATCGGCGAACAGGCCGAGCGCCAGCCGAACGAGGGGACCTACGAATGAAATCCGCTTACCGCATCGCCGTTGCCGCCGGATTCGCCGCGCTGCTCGCCACGCCCGCTTTGGCGCAGAAATCGAAAGATACCCTGCGCCTACCGATCGAAGATCCGTTCAGCTCGTTCGATTCCTATCTCTATCCGAACGACGAGGTCGGCGATTTCGTCCGCAACATGTATTCCAACCTGATTGCGTATGACGAGCATACCGGCAAATACGTGCCCGATCTCGCCAAGGCGTGGCGCCGCATCGATCCGACGACTTTGGAATTCGATCTGCGCGAAGACGTCACCTTCCACAGCGGCAACAAGTTCACGTCGGACGACGTGAAATATATGTTCGATTACCTGAAGGATCCGGCGTCGAAAATCCGCTTTCCCCAACGCTACACCTGGGTGAAAGAGGTGGAGATACTGGGGCCCTACAAGTTGCGCATCGTCACCAACGGCGTTTACGCGACCGACATGTCCACCATCGCCTATCGCATCTTCCAATACGATTCTAAGATTCATAAGCAGAATCCGGAGAATTTCGGGCGCGTGTCGGCATCGGGCAGCGGGCCGTTCAAGATGGTCTCGCTCGATCGCAATGCCGGCAATGTCGTCGAACGTTTCGATGGTTTTTTCGGCTCGCCCTATCGTCGCGCACCCATCAAGCGCATCCACGCCATTCCGATGGCCGACGAGCAGACCCAGATCGCCCAGCTTCTGACCGGCGGGCTCGATGTGCTGCGCAACGTGACCGGCGATAACGCGCGTGAACTGGCGGGTAAGCCCAACATCAAGATCACGGCGGCCGGCAGCAAACAGCTGATCTATATCCTGCTCGACGCGCAGGGCCGCTCCGCCAACAAGGTCTTCACCGACGAGCGCGTGCGCAAGGCCTTCACGATGGCGATCGATCGCGCGATGATCATCAAGACCTTCGTTGCGGGCGGTGAATTGGCCGAGCAGCCAGCCGGCATCTGCTTCAAATCGACCGTGGCCTGCGCGCCGACGACCCAGCCGATAGCGTACGATCCGGCAGCGGCAAAGAAGCTGCTGGCCGAGGCGGGCCATCCGGACGGCGTCGATATCACCTTGAGCGTCTATAATCCCATCAACGATATCGCCATCGCGCTGTCGGGCGAATTGCGCAAGGTCGGCTTCCGCGCTTCGGTCGAGCCGCTGCCGACCAGCGTCTATGTCAAGAAGCGCGACGATGGCGGTATGACGGCCTTCATGGCGACCTATCCGACGGGCGCGCAGCCGACGCTCGACAACCTGCTGGATCTGTTCTTCGTCGGCAATCGCGATTACTGGAAAGATCCGGTGATCGCCGAGGCGATGAAGGAAGGTGCCATGGTTCAAGACGAAGTCGCGCGCGGCAAGATCTACGCCCGGGCGCTGGATCAGGTGAACCAGAAGGCCTACATCTATCCGTTCTCGGAGTTGCCGATTGTCTACGCGCATACCTCGGAGGTTCGGATCGAGGCCAATCCGCTGACCACGGGCGAGCGCCGCATCGGCGACTACTTCTGGAATTAATCCGGACATAAAAATGGCCGGTCTGGGACCGGCCATTTTCATATCTACTTTGATTTATTTTTTTACGTCGAAGCGCGCGCTTCGATGGCCTGAGAGATCGTCTTCTTGATGATCTTCAGCTCGTTTTCCTTCATCTCGCCGGCCAGCGCGTAGTCGAGGGCGCGGTCGCTCCAATAGATCGCGGTCTTATGCTGCTGCGCGAGCGTCTTGAAGCTGGTGCCCAGCACGCCCGAACTGCGACGCACATACAGGGTCACGCGTCCGCCGCTGTCGTTCTCATACATCAGCAGCGCCGCCGGTTCGCCCCGGTCGTTGACCAGGCGTCCGCCGATCAATTCGAATCCCGCCGGGGTCAAATCCGGTGTACGGATGGGTTGGCCGAGTCGATCCGACAACCAGGTGACGTAATCGGTCTCGTCGTTGGCGCTGATCTCGACCGGGCGGGCCCCTTCGTAGGCATAGACCGCATAGGCATTGATCGCGCGGTTGACGAACTGGTTGCTTGGGTCGGCCTGTAACTGACCGACATTGTTGCCCCAGAAACCGCCGGCGCCGCCGATGGCCAGCAGCATCACGCCCGCGGCGATCTGGCGCCAGCCAGGAAGCCAGCGACGTACGCCGGAGTCGGCGAGGGCTTCACGCACGCCCGGCGGCAAGGGCATATCCTTGGGTAGGTCGTACAGCATGTGGAGCTGCAGGCGCTGGAGCTTGTAAGCATGGACCCGCGCCGCATCCAGTGGATGGTCGGCCAGCCAGATTTCGATCTGCGCCAACTCCTGGGCATCGAGTTCGCCATCGACGTAGGCGTTGATGTCCATATCGGACAGATGTTCGGCTTCGGTCATGTTACGCTCCTCAACTGGGGTCGGCTTTGCCCTTCAACGGCCTTGCGCAGACGTTCGCGGGCGCGGGCAAGGCGAGACATCACCGTGCCGACCGGAATACCGAGAGCGGTCGCCGTGTCCTGGTAGGACATGTCCTCCAGACTGATCATCAGCAGGACCTGGCGTTGTTCCTCGGGTAGCTCGGCCATGGCGCGATCGAGATCGCGCAGCGCCAGGCGCTGGGTCGCATCGTCAACGGCGGCGATGCGGTTTTCGATCTCCTCGCTGATCTGCGTCGGCGCGGCGCGGCGGGACGACTTACGTAAATTCTGGCGATGCAGGTTGTGCATCACGGTGAAAAGCCAGGCGCGCATGTTGGTGCCGGCCTGGAACAGGTTGAGGCGGGACAGGGCACGGGTTGTCGTGTCCTGAACGAGGTCGTTCGCCTGATCCGCATCGCGCGTCAAGGAGCGCGCGTAACGCATGAGATGCGGCAGTTCGGCGACGAGAGCTGTGCGTTTGTCCATCTGTTTTTGTGTCCGATTGCGAGGAGGCGTTTCCCGGTTTTTCAGGGGGGCCGGGAAACGCCTACCGTCGTTATCTTATCACTTGTTCCGTTATTTCTTCACGGGCGCTTCGACTTTGGCTTTCGCGTCGGCTTTGGCGTCGATCTTCGCGCCGTTGGCCTTCACGTCGGTCTTCGCTTTCGCGTGTTCAGCGACCTTACCCTTTTCCTCAACCTTCGTTGCCTTCGATTCGACACTGACGTTGGTGGCGGGCGCCTTGGATTTCTCCATGGTCGCGCCAGCCTGGGCCTTCTGTTCGATCTTGGGCGCGGTCGCCGAGGTTTCGGCGAACGCTGCGGTACCGGAGGCCAACAAAACCGCGCTAACGGCAGCAGCCAACAGGGTCTTCATGGGTGAAATTTCCTTCGTTTTGACACGCTTGGACCGAAATGGCCGGCGTTCACTAAACCAATGCCGATAGGGCCTGGTTATTCCGTGTCATCGAAAAGAAGGGAAATGGCCGAAAACCGAGGTTTTTTAGTTATCCGAAAGCTCGCACCAGGCGGGTGTGTGGTCGGATGCCTTCTCCCAGCCGCGTGGGGTGCGGTCCACCCCGGCGGCGACCAGCCGGTCGGCGGCCTGCGGCGACAGCAGCAGGTGATCGATCCGGATGCCGTTGTCGCGCTGCCAGGCGCCGGCCTGGTAGTCCCAGAAGGTAAAAATGCCGTGTTCGGGATGCAGCGAGCGGATCGCGTCGGTTAGCCCCAGATAACGCATCTTGCGATAGAAGCCGCGCGTTTCGGGCTGGTACAGCGCATCGCCGACCCAGGCGGCCGGGTTCATCGCATCGATCGGCTCGGGGATGATGTTGTAGTCGCCGGCGAGGATGAAGGCGTCCTCGGTTTGGAGTAGCTCCTTGGCGCGGGCGTACAGCCGTTCCTGGAAGTTGAGCTTGTAGGGAAACTTCTCGGTATCGACCGGATTGCCGTTGGGCGCGTAGATCGAGGCGACGCGCAGCCCGGCGGTGAAGACCTCCAGATAGCGCGCGTGGGTATCTTCGTCGAAGCCGGGGCCGAGCAGGCCGCGCTGCTCGACCTCCATCGGGCTTTTGGAGAGCACGGCGACGCCGTTGTAGGTCTTCTGGCCGAGGATCTCGACGTTATAACCGGCGTCTTCGACCTGCTCGCGCGGGAATTGCTCCTCGACGCATTTGAGCTCCTGGAGCAGCACGATGTCGGGTTTGAAGTCGCCCAGCCATTGCAGCAGATGCTGCGTGCGGGCGCGGACCGAGTTCACATTCCAGGTGGCGATTTTGACCATGGGCGCGTCTTAGCACACGCCGCAGGGGACGTCATCGCTGGAAGACGGCGAAAGGGAGCTTAAATCGAGAAGGAGACGCCGCAGCCGCAGGACGACGAGGCGTTCGGGTTGCTCAACTTGAAGAACGACCCGACCAAGTTATCCACATAGTCGAGCTCGGCACCTTTCACCAATTCCAGCGAGGTTTCATCGACCACAACTTTGACACCTTCGGCTTCGAAGATCTTGTCTTCGGCCGTGGTTTCCTTGTCGAGATCGAAGCCAAGCTGAAAGCCGGAGCAGCCCCCCGATGAGACGGAGACGCGCATCATCAGCGAATCGTCGCCTTCGAGAGCGACCAGTTCACGAATGCGCTTGGCGGCATTGGATGTAACGGCGATGTCGGTTTGCATTTTGACCCTACGAACAATCCGGTTAAGTCTTTGCCAGATAACCGCGAATCCTGACCCAAATGTAGTCCGGATCGGCATTTTGTCAAATAGTGGCCAGGGGGATGCTTGTAACGTTGCCTCCCCAACCGGGCACGGTTAGGTTGCCCCCAATGCCCAATGACCTAGCCCCTCGCAATCTGGCGGTTTATGCCTGCCAGCCGTCCCGTAGCCGGGGCCGGCTGCATCCGGAGCCGGAGAGCGCCACGCGCGATGCCTTCCAGCGCGACCGCGACCGGATCATCCATTCGGTCGCCTTCCGCCGCCTGGAATACAAGACCCAGGTCTTCGTGAACCACGAGGGCGATCATTTCCGCACGCGTCTGACCCATACGCTCGAGGTGGCGCAGATTGCCCGCTCGATCGCGCGCTATCTGCGCCTGAACGAGGATCTGGCCGAAGCCCTGGCGCTTGCCCACGATCTCGGCCATCCGCCGTTCGGCCATGCGGGCGAGGATGCGCTCTCGGTCGAGATGGAGCCCTTCGGCGGGTTCGATCACAATGCGCAGTCGCTCAAGGTCGTCACCAATCTCGAACGCCGTTATCCCGCTTTCGACGGTCTGAACCTGACGTGGGAGACACTCGAGGGCATCGTGAAGCATAACGGCCCGCTGCTCGGCGGCAAGATGGAGCGCGAGGTGCCGCGCGATATCCGCGAATATAACGCCGGGCACGATCTCGAACTCGGCACCTATGCGTCCGCCGAGGCGCAGGTCGCCGCACTCGCCGACGACATCGCCTACAACAACCACGACATCGACGATGGTCTGCGCGCCGGGCTGTTCACCGTTGCCGAGTTGATGGAACTGCCGCTGGTCGGGCGAATTTTTCGCGACGTGCAGGCCGAATACACCAACATCGATCCCTCCATCGCCATCCACGAGGCGATCCGCCGCATGATCGGCGAATGGGTCGAGGATTGCCTGACGGAGTCGATGAATCGTCTCGAACGCGTGGCACCGCGCTCGGTCGAGGAATTGCGCGTTCTGCCCCATCCCATCATCGCGGTGAGCTTCAACATGGTGCGCCACGATCAGGCGATCCGCGAATTCCTGCATGAGCATATGTATCGTCATTACAAGGTTAATCGCATGACAAGTAAGGCGCGCCGCGTTGTGCGCGACCTGTTCCGCCTCTTGATCGCGGAACCGCAAAGTTTACCCCCCGAATGGCAAAAGCGCGCCGGCAAGCCGGGCGACGAACGCACGGCGCGCACGGTCGCGGACTATATCGGCGGCATGACCGATCGTTATGCCATCGACGAACATGTGCGCTTGATCGACGTGACCGCGAGGGCGTCATGACCACGCTCAACGCGTTCGAGATCATGCGCGGGCGGATTGAAGCCGCACTGACCGATCTGGTGCCGGCCGGCACCGATGTGTCGCGCGTCACGGTCGAGCCGCCGCGCGATGCGACGCATGGCGATGTGGCGACCAATGCGGCGATGGTGTTGTGCAAGGCCATCGGTGCGAAGCCGCGCGACCTTGCAGACAAGATCGTGGCCAAGCTTGCGGACGACGCAGACGTGACGAAAGCCGAGGTCGCGGGACCCGGCTTCATCAATCTCACCTTGTCCGATCGCTTCTGGCACGCGCGCCTCGGCGAGATCCTGGGTGCGGGCACCGATTACGGTACGTCCAAGGCTGGCGCAGGCAGACGCGTGAACGTCGAATATGTCTCGGCGAATCCGACGGGCCCGATGCATGTCGGCCACGGCCGCGGCGCGGTGGTCGGCGACGCGCTGGCCGGGCTGCTCGCCAAGGCGGGCTTCGACGTCACGCGCGAATATTACATCAACGATGCCGGCTCGCAGGTCGATACCCTGGCGCGCTCGCTCCATTTGCGCTACCGCCAGGCGCTCGGCGAACAGATCGGCGAGATCCCCGAGGGCTATTACCCCGGCGATTATCTGATCCCGATCGGCGCAGCGCTCGCCAAACGCGACGGCGCCAAATGGCATAATCAGCCCGAAAGCGAATGGCTGGCGCCGCTGCGCCACTTCGCCGTCGACGAGATGATGAAGCTGATCCGCGAGGATTTGAAGGCGCTCGGCGTCGTGCACGATGTCTTCACGTCGGAACGCGCGCTTGTGGAAGCGGGCGAGGTGACGAACGCCATCGCGGAACTTGAATCGCGCGACCTGATCTATACCGGCACCCTGGACCCGCCCAAGGGCAAGGTCATCGAGGATTACGAAGCGCGTCCGCAGAAATTGTTCCGCGCCTCGCAGTTCGGCGACGATGTCGATCGCCCGGTGGCGAAATCGGACGGTAGCTGGACCTATTTCGCGACCGACATGGCCTATCACCGCGACAAGTTCCGCCGCGGCTTCAGCGAGATGGTCGATGTCTGGGGCGCCGACCATGGCGGTTATGTGAAGCGCATGAACGCCGCCGTCCAGGCGCTGACCGAAAAGAAGGGGCGCATCGACGTACAGCTCTGTCAGATGGTCAATCTGATGCAGAACGGCGAGCCGGTGAAGATGTCCAAGCGCTCGGGCACGTTCGTGACCTTGCGCGATCTGATCGACGATGTCGGCAAGGATGTCGTGCGTTTCATCATGCTGACGCGCAAGAACGATGCGCAGCTCGAATTCGATCTGGCGAAGGCCGTCGAGCAGAGCCGCGAGAACCCCGTCTTCTACGTGCAATATTCGCACGCGCGCTGCCATTCGGTGCTGCGTCACGCCGCCGAGATGTTCACGGCGGATGAATTGACTGCGGACGCTTTGGCCAAAGGCGCTTTGAATCGACTGACCGATCCGGCCGAGCTGGCGCTGATCAAGACGATGGCCGATTGGCCGCGCACCGTCGAAAGCGCCGCCGTCGCGCACGAGCCGCATCGCATCGCTTATTATCTGCAGGATCTATCGTCGTATTTCCACGCACTCTGGACCAAGGGTGCGCGGGAAGATGTCAGCCTGCGCTTCCTCAACGAGGACGACCGCGAGATTACGCGCGCGCGCCTCGCGTTGGTGAAGGCGCTGGCGACCGTGATCGCATCCGGACTAGCGGTCATGGGGGTTGAACCCGTCGAGGAGCTGCGCGCATGAGTCCAGCCGATCGCTTGCCGCCGATTTTACCGTCACCTGGTTCGGGATCCGGCGATGCCGGCCGCGAACCGTATCTTCGCCCGCGCATTGAGCCGGAACTCGAAGCGGACGCCGAGCCGCCCTTTGCCACGATGCCGGAAGTCACCGAGCGCGAGCTGCAAGCCGACACCCTGGCGTTCGAGCAGGTCGGACGGCGCCGTCCGCGCAACTGGGGCTGGCTGAAGCTCGTGCTGGTGCTGTGCGTGATCGGCGGCGGCGCCTATGCCGGTTGGCGCAAATGGGGTGCGGATCTGGTGGCGCCGACCGGCGACGATATTCCGACGGTGCGTGCGCCTGACGGTCCGTTCAAGGTGCGCCCCGAAGCGCCGGGCGGACAGGATATTCCCAACCGCGACAAGGACGTTTACGGCCTGCTCGAAAAGGGCAAGGGCGAAGCGCCTGCAAAGGGGAAGGGCAAAGGCGAAAACCTGTTGCCGCGCCCCGAAGCGCCGCTGCCGCCGCCGGCTCCCAAGGCGGGAGCCAAGTCGGCCCCATCGGCGGGCCAAGCCGCCGAGATATCGGAGGAGGGCTCGCCGCAGATGGTGATCGAGCCTGGTGAGGACGACGACGACACCGAGATGGTCGAAGCGCCGGACACGCTGCCGCCGGCACCTCCGCCAGCTGCCGCCAAAGGTGCGCCACCGGCGGCCACCAAGGGTGCTGCAGCGCCGAGCGCGCCCGCTGTTGTGATCCCCACCACGCCGGGTGCGACGCCGACGCCGGAACAAGTGCGCGCGGCCGCCAAGCCGTCGGCGCCACCCGCGCCACCCGCCGTCAAATCCGAAGAGCAGATCGCGTCGGCTCCGGCCACCGCGCCGATCGGTGCCAAAGCCTTCAAGATCCAGTTGAGCGCGGTGCGCAGCGACGCGGCGGCGAAAACCGAATGGGATAAGCTGAAGAAGACCCATCCGTCGGTGCTCGGCCGCCTGTCGCTCAATGTCGAAAAAGCCGATCTCGGTCAGAAGGGCGTCTATTATCGCATTCAGGCCGGGCCGTTTGCCGATCGTGCCGCCGCGGACGCCGCCTGTCAGGAACTGACCAAGCAAAAAGCGTCCTGCTTGGTCATCCGTCCCGAAGGATGACCGTGGCGAACGTAACTCCCCGTGCGGTCATCTTCGGCTGTAAATCCTACGATCTCAGCGATGACGAGCGCGCGTTCTTCGCCGAGGTCGATCCGGTCGGGTTCATCCTGTTCGAACGCAATTGCCAATCGCCGGATCAGATACGGCGACTCTGCGCGGATTTGCGCAGCTCAGTCGGTCGCGCCGAAGCGCCGATCCTGATCGACCAGGAAGGCGGGCGCGTACGCCGTCTGAAACCGCCGCACTGGCGCATGGCGCAATCGGCCAAGACATTCGCCGACCTCGCGGGCCGCGACAGTACAAAAGGCATCGAGGCGATCCGGCTTAACGCGCAATTGATGGCGCGCGAATTGGCCGATCTCGGTATCGATGTCGATTGCACGCCGGTCCTCGACCTGCCGCAAAGCGATGCCGATCCGATCATCGGCGATCGTGCCTATGGCACCGCACCCGCCGACGTCGTGCGCAATGCCCGCGCGGTGATCGATGGGCTCGTCGCGGGCGGGGCCATCCCGGTGATCAAGCATATCCCCGGGCATGGCCGCGCGCGCGCCGACAGCCACAAGGAATTGCCGCGCGTCGAAACGTCCCATGCCGAATTGAGCGCGCACGATTTCCGCACCTTCCGCGAACTTTCCGACGCACCCATGGGCATGACGGCGCATGTCGTCTACGAGGCCATCGACGCGACCGCGCCGGCGACATTGTCGCGCAAGGTAATCGACACGATCATCCGCGGCGAGATCGGTTTCGACGGCTGGTTGATGTCGGACGATCTATCCATGAAGGCCTTGTCGGGCAGTTTCGAAGATCGCGCGCGCGCCTCGCTCGATGCCGGCTGCGACGTCGTGCTGCATTGCAATGGCGATATGGATGAAATGCGGGCGGTGGCGTCGGCAACGCGTGTCATGGATGATAACAGCATGCGCCGGTTGGCCCGCGCGCGTGCGTTGATCGATGCACCGCGTGCGCAGATCGATATGGTTGCGGGCGAAGCGCGTCTCGCTCAACTGCTCAGCGCATGACCGGTATAATCTACGACATCTCCATCTGGTTGGTTCCGGTTATCCTGGCGATCACCCTGCACGAAGCTTCACATGGCTTCGTGGCCCTGCGCTTCGGCGACGACACGGCGTTGCAGGCCGGGCGGGTGACGTTCAATCCGATCCGCCATATCGATCCGTTCGGCACGGTGATCCTGCCGATCATGCTGCTGGTGGCGTCCAACGGCACCATGGCGTTCGGCGCGGCGAAGCCCGTTCCGGTCAATTTCGGCCGCCTGCGCCCCTGGCGTTTGGGGGTGATTGCGGTGGCCTTTGCCGGCCCCGGATCGAACCTCATCCTGGCATTTGTATCGGCGCTTCTCTTGCATTTGGTGCCGAGCGGATCGGGGCTGGTTGGCGAGTGGATGGTTAACGCGCTGGTGGCCTCCATGCGCATAAATTTGATTCTCTTCTTTTTTAATCTTATCCCCATCCCCCCCCTCGATGGCGGGCGCATTTTAGTGGCGGTTTTGCCCCAGAATCTGGCCCGTCCGGTGGCTCGATTGGAGCGGGCTGGATTTGTCATTATTTTATTGGCGCTATTCGTGTTGCCGCTGCTCGGCGAGCAGTTGGGGGTAGATCTCAACATTTTCCAGTGGATCGTTGGGATCCCGGCATATGAAACGATGATGTGGATCATCGATCTGGTGGGATTGCGTTGAGATGATCGATCGCGTCGATAAGTTCGAGGAAGATACCGGCCGCCCGGAGGTTGCCCCCGGCGAAGAGCTGGTGATCGACGTCGCCGGTTTCGAAGGCCCGATCGACGTTCTGCTGACCCTCGCGCGCGACCAGAAGGTCGACATTACGCAGATTTCGATCCTGGCGCTGGCCGAGCAATATCTGGTCTGGGTCGCCAAGGTGCGCGCGCACAACCTAGAACTCGCCGCCGATTATCTCGTGATGGCGGCGTGGCTCGCCTATCTCAAATCGCGTCTGCTGTTGCCGCCGGAAGTGAGCAACGCCGAAGAGCCCACCGGCGAGATGATGGCGGAGGCGCTGGCCTATCAGATGCGCCGGCTCGAGGCGATGCAGACGGCGGGGCAGAACCTCATCTTGCTGCCGCAACTCGGCAAAGATTATTTCCGCCGGGGTGCGCCGGAATCGTTCGGCTATACCTCGACGACCAAATACAACGTCACGCTCTACGATCTGTTGAGCGCCTATGGCGATCAGGCGCGGCGCTCCAACATCCGCACACTCCGCGTCGCCCCCACCGAACTTTATTCGATGGACCAGGCGATCCAGCGTCTGACCGGGATGCTCGGCAAGATGCCGGACTGGTCGAACCTGATGCAATTCCTGCCCGTCGAAATGCGCGGCGATCTGGTCAGCCGTTCGGCGCTGGCCGCGACGTTCCTGGCCGCCTTGCAGATGACCAAGGACGGCCGGTTGCGCATCCGCCAGGGCGAAACTTTCGGCCCGGTCTATATCCGGGCGGCGACCGAACTAGAAACAGCCGCTTCGAACAGTACAGAAGAGATAAGGTGATCGTCATATGGATCTGAACACTTCCGAACCCGACGTAAAGCAGGCTCCGGATTTAACGCAGGCGATCGTCGCCATGCGCGACGAAGACCCCGAAACGATCGAAGATCAAATGGAAACGCAAAGCGAAGACCAAGTCGACGAGGCAGACGCCCCGGCCGAGCCTGAGAGCGAAGAACAGGCGCCGGCCCAAGAGGCCGTAGCCGAAGACGAGATCGCGCCGGAAGACGATCTGGCGCCCGAGGAATTGCCGGAACCGACCGCAGAGGTCGATCCCGAGCATCTGCATTTGCTCGAAGCGCTGATCTTTGCCTCCGTCGATCCGGTGCCGCAGCACATCTGCAAGATGCGCCTGCCCGAGGACGCCAATGTTCCGGCGCTGCTGGCGCGTCTGCGCGCCGACTATTCGACGCGTGGCGTCAATCTGATGAAGATCGGCAAGGGCTGGGCGTTCCGCACCGCGGCTGAACTCGCGCCGCAGCTTGCCACCCAACGCGAGGTGACGCGCAAGATGTCGCGCGCCGCCGTCGAGACGCTCGCCGTTATCGCCTATCACCAGCCGGTGACGCGCGCCGAGATCGAAGAGATCCGCGGCGTGTCCATCAGCAAGGGTTCGATGGACATCCTGTTCGAGTCGGGCTGGATTCGTCCGCGCGGCCGTCGCCGTACGCCGGGCCGCCCGGTGACCTGGGGCACCAGCGAAGGCTTCCTCGATCACTTCGGTCTGGAAACGCTCGACGATCTGCCCGGCGTGGAAGATCTGCGCGCCGCCGGCCTGCTCGACAAGCGTCCCGCCATCCAGACGCTCGGCATCACCGATCCGAAGACGCCGCTGGATCCGGATGCGCTGCCGGAACCCGAGGGTGAAGAGGTCGATCTCACCGAAGATCCGCTCGATCCGGAAGACGGCGATCTGCGCAAGCTGATGCAGGAATAGGCGGATCGGGTTGCGCGTCGACGTTTACGTCACCGTTTGGGGTGCGGCGTACGTCGACAAGTACCTGACCTATTCGCTGGCGAGCCAAATGACGCCGGGCAATATTCCGGCGTTGGTGCGCGACGGCATCGAACTCGTCTATCACATCTACACCGAACGCGCGTCCGAAGCACATTTCCATCCGGGCATCGATGGGCTCGCTCGTCATGCCGACGTTCGGTTCCATTATTACGAGGACATTCCCTACAAGGGCGTGAGCCTCGCCGAGGCGATGGCGAATTCGCCGCCGGAAACGGTGAAGCACAACGTCCAGCGGCTGACGTCGCTGCGTTTTCTCGCCGATGCTGGCGAAGCGAAATCCGATGCGGCCATTCTGCTCGATTCCGATTTTGTGTTTTCCGAAGGTTCCTGGCCCGCGATGATCGCGGCGCGGCGTGCCGGCGCCGAGGCCTTCTGCGCCATGTTCCTGCGGCTGGATGAAAACGCCGCGGCGCCACGCCTCAAGGATCGTATCGGCGCTGGCCTATCGGGGCGCGAGATCGTCGCGATCGGTCTGGAGGCGCTACATCCGATCGCGGCCGGGATGTTCGTCGATGCCGATCCGTTCACATCCTATCCGTCGCAGCTCAATTGGCGCGCCGGGCCGGATGGGCAAGCCGGCTTCGTGACGCACTGCTACTTTCCCCATCCGATGCTGACCAAACCGCGTGCCGGGCTGCGCTATACCGGGACGATGGATTACGAATATGCGCTGCGTGCGGTCAGCGACGATGCCAAGATCGTGCTGGCGCGCAACTCGGACGACTTCCTGGTCTGCAAGATGACGCCGTCGTCGTATCTCGCGACACTGCCGCGCGGCGGCAAGGTGAACCTCGCCGATCTCGCCAGCTTCGCCGTCTCCAATACCAATCTGCGCCATCGCCTGTTCATGGCCCAGCCGATCCGGTTTGTGGCCGGCGGCAGCGAGGCCGAGTGGGAGGATGTGGAAGCGCAATCGACCCGTCTGGTGGAGGCGATTTATGCGGCGGTCGAGGTGATCCTGGGGACGGCACGGACCGACGTCCGCACCATGGTGTTTCTCAAATCGTTTCTGGGCCCGATCGAGGATTTCGCCTCGCCCCAGACGTCCGCCCGTCGCGACGGCTGGATGTAGGGGCCCAACATGACGCGATGGGCAAAAATGCCTTAATTCAGAGGGGCTTGCGTCGTTGCCCTGGCCTGTTTCATCTGCCATTATGCGCCAACTTCCTGACAACGTACGAGAAAGTCGTCGGCTATGGGTAGCTTTAGCTTATGGCATTGGTTGATCGTCCTCGCTGTCGTGCTTCTGCTGTTCGGCGGACGCGGCAAGATCTCTTCGATCATGGGGGACTTCGGCAAAGGCCTGAAATCCTTTAAAAAGGGCATGAAGGACGAAGAAGAGGAGGCCGCTGCGGCCGCCGCAGCGGCGTCGGCGCAACAGCCGCAGTCGCGCGTCGCGACGGAGCCTCAGCCGCATCCTGAGGGCCAGCCCCTGGGGACTTCGGCGTTCGATCCGAACAAGAAACCCTGATTTAGCCATCGGCACCCCATCGGTGCCGACGCTTCCACCACCCATACCATTCGCCCCTAGGATCGTGGGCAGCCATGTTCGATAGCTGGTCAGAGATGTTCGTCATCGCCTTGGTTGCCTTGGTCGTGATCGGACCAAAGGACCTGCCGAAGGTGCTGCGCACGATCGGCCAATGGGTCGGCAAGGCTAAACGCGTCAGTTACGAATTCAAGCGCCATGTAGATGACATGGTCCGCGAATCCGAACTCGACGAAGTCCGCCAGCAGATCACGGCCGCGACGAACACCGATCCCGGTAAGTATGTCGAGAACACCATCGATCCGGACAAGAAGCTCCGCGAGGCGATCGAATTCGGCGGCGAAGAACTGGTGAACGTGAAGCTGCCCGAAAACGCACCGGTGAATGCGCCGGCCGCGCCGACGACGCCTCCTGCTCCTGTGCCCGGTAAAGAGCCCCAGCCGTGAGTGGCGTCGACGAATCCAAAAAGATGCCGCTGCTCGATCATCTGATCGAACTGCGCGACCGCCTGATCAAATCCTTCATCGCGGTCATCGTCTTGTTCATGATCTGCTACGCGTTCTCGGACCATATCTACGCCTTCCTGGTTCATCCGCTGGCCAACGTCATTCACGAGCAAGGCGAAAACCGTCGCCTGATCTATACCGCGCTGCACGAAGCCTTCTTCACCTACCTGAAGGTGTCATTCTTCGCCGCGATGTTCATTGCGTTTCCCTTTATCGCGGCGCAGTTCTGGCGCTTCGTGGCGCCCGGCCTGTATCAGAACGAGAAGAAGGCGCTGCTGCCCTATCTCGTGGTGTCGCCGATCCTGTTCTTCATGGGTGGCGCGCTGGTCTATTATTTGATCTTCCCGATGGCGTGGAAATTCTTCCTGAGTTTCGAATCGCCGGGCGGCGTCGACATGCTGCCGATCCAGCTCGAAGCGAAGGTCAACGAATACCTGTCGCTTGTGATGCAGCTCATCTTCGCGTTCGGCATCACCTTCCAACTGCCCATCGTTTTGATGCTGGCGGCGCGTGCCGGCCTGACGACGGCTGCTGGTCTCGCCGAAAAGCGGCGCTACGCCATCGTGATCGCCTTTATCGCGGCGGCGATCCTTACCCCGCCCGACGTTATCAGTCAGGTCGGACTCGCCATCCCGATGATCATCCTGTATGAGGCCTCGATCATCGGCGTGCGGCTCGCCGAACGCAGCCGGCGCAAGGAAGAAATCGCCGAAGCCAAAAGTGCGGCGGCGGTCGACGATACCGATTTCAACGAGGCCTAGCAGACTGCCATGCACGACATCCGTTTCATTCGCGAGCAGCCAGAGGCGTTCGACGCCGGCCTGAAGCGCCGCGGGCTTGCCCCGCTGGCGGTGGAGTTGCTCGAGATCGACAGACGCCGCCGCGAAGCGGTGACACGCGCGCAGGAACTGCAGACGCGCCGCAACGAATTGTCGAAGCTGATCGGCCAGAAGAAAGCCAAGAAAGAAGACGCGCAGGCCGAGATGGACGAGGTTGCGCGCTCCAAGGATGCGCAGGCCGAAGCCGAGCTACTGAGCAAAGCGGCCGACGACGACCTCAACGCCATTCTGGCGACCTTGCCCAATATTCCTTCTGACGAAACGCCGGACGGCAAGGACGAGGCCGACAACAAGGAACTGCGTAAGGTCGGCGAGCCGCGCAAGTTCAACTTCGAGGCCAAAGACCATATCGCCATCGGCGCCGGTCTCGGCATGATGGATTTCGAACGTGCGGCGAAACTGTCCGGCGCGCGCTTCGTGATCCTGTCCGGCGCCTTGGCGCGGCTCGAACGCGCGCTCGGCGCTTTCATGCTCGACCTGCACACCGGTACCAACGGCTACACCGAAGTGAACCCGCCGGTGCTGGTGCGCGATGCGGCGCTCTACGGCACAGGACAATTACCCAAATTTACCGAAGACCTGTTCACCACCGAACAGGGGCTTTGGCTGATCCCGACAGCCGAAGTCTCGCTCACCAATCTCGTCAATGACGAGATCGTCGACGATGCCACCCTGCCGCGCCGCTACACCGCGCAGACGCTGTGCTTCCGCTCCGAAGCGGGGGCGGCTGGCAAGGACACGCAGGGCATGATCCGCCAGCACCAGTTCGTGAAGGTCGAGATGGTGTCGATCGCGCGGCCCGAGGAATCGGACGCGGAACACGAACGCATGACGGCTTGCGCGGAAGAAGTGCTGAAGCGCCTCGGTTTGCCGTTCCGCACCATCGTGCTGTGCACCGGCGATATGGGTTTCTCGGCGCGCAAGACCTACGACATCGAAGTCTGGCTGCCCGGCCAGGATCGCTACCGCGAAATCTCGTCCTGCTCCAATTGCGGGGACTTCCAGGCGCGGCGCATGAATGCGCGCTACCGCCCGGCGGGTGAGAAGGGCACGAAGTTCGTCCATACCCTGAATGGGTCCGGCCTCGCGGTCGGGCGTACCTTGATCGCGGTGCTGGAGAACTACCAGCAGGCGGACGGCTCGGTGACGATCCCCGCGGTGCTGCGGCCCTATATGGGCGGGCTCGAGGTTATTCAACCGACTCGTTAGCTAAGCGACCTCGCGTCGCCAACGAAAGCGGTAACCTCTGGTTAACCAATTCATGAAAGCTTGAACTCGGGATACTCCGCGCCCGGGTCCGTTCGTGGCCTGTACTGGGGTGGGCCAGGGGACGAGTGACGGCGGATTTATGGATCGAATTCAACAAGATAACAGCCCACACGCTGGTTCTAAGGCCCGTGAGAACGGGCGCGCCAACCACGAGGACCGCGCGCGCTTGGTGCTGGCGCTGCGCAAGGCGGGCGTCACCGATACGCGGGTTCTGACCGTCATCGAACAATTGCCGCGCGAAGTGTTCGTGCCGGCGCCGTTCCGCCATGCCGCCTTCGACGATGTGGCTTTGCCCATTGGGCACGGCCAGACGCTCAGCCGTCCGGCGGTCGTCGGCTTGATGACCGAAGCGCTGCAACTGACGCCGCGCACCAAGGTTTTGGAGATCGGCACGGGCTCGGGCTACCAGACTTCGGTTCTCGCGATGCTGTCGCGCCGCGTCTATACGATCGAGCGCCATCGCCCACTGCTGGCCATGGCAGAACAGCGCTTCGATCAGCTCAAGCTGTTCAACATCACCACCAAGGCCGGCGACGGAACTTTGGGGTGGAAGGAACAAGCGCCGTTCCAAAGCATTATTGTAACAGCGGCGGCGGCCGATGTGCCGCCGGTGCTGGCCGATCAACTGGCCGAAGGCGGCGTGATGATCGTTCCGATCGGGAACGATGCATCTAGCCAAGCCATGTTGAAGGTCGTGCGTGTGGGGACGGGGTTCACCACAAAAGAAATGCGTGCCGTGCCGTTCGTGCCCTTGGTGCCGGCGGATACGAAGAAGGAGGCCGTGTGATGCTGCGCGGAGTCGCGTTGGCATGTGTTGCCCTGACATTATCGGCGTGCGGCGGTCTGCAATGGCCGCCACCGCCGCAACAATCGGCGACTGCGCCACGTCCCAACGTGGCATCCGCGCCGGTGCAATCGAGTGCTACGCGCAATATCACCGTGCAGGACGGCGAGACCTTGTATGACGTCGCCAAGCGCACAGGTTCTTCCCCACGCGCCATCATCGATGCCAACAACCTGCAGCCACCCTATCGCGTCAATAAGGGCCAAAGCCTGATCCTGCCGGCGGCACGTTCGCACACGGTCGTGCGGGGCGACACGCTGTACGGTGTATCGCGCCAATACGGCATCGATTCCTTTGAACTCGCGCGCCTGAACAATCTGCAGCCGCCCTACAATATCCGCGTGAACCAGCAACTCGTGCTGCCCGGCGGCGATACGCGCCCGGGTGTCGAGGTTGTCGACCGCACCAATGGCTCGATGCCGACGATCGCACCGGTGCCGCGCAGCACGGTGCAGGTGGAAGAATCCAAACCGATTTCCGGCGGTATTTCGAGCAGCGCTTTACCGCCGCTGGTGTCGTCGTCACCGAGCGCAGTTAAGGAAATCCCGGCACCCGTTGTGCCGCCGAGTGTGCAGAGCAGCACACAGTCCTTGCCGACCTATATCCCGTCGGCCGAAGTCCGTGCCCCTGTTTCCGCCACGGCACCCGCCGCCCCGGAAGTTGCGCACGTGCCGGCCACCACACCCATCGAGCGCCCGGCTGCGGCGACGACGGCAGAGCCCGAACAAGAAAAAGCGCAACTCGCCAGCCTGCCGCGCTCCAACGCCAAGCCGCGCGCTGGCGGCAAATTCATCTGGCCGACCGAAGGCAAGCTGTTGTCGGAATACGGCTCCAAGGGCGACGGCCTGCATAACGACGGCATCAATATCGCGGCCCCCAAAGGCGCGCCGGTCTTCGCCGCGGCGCCCGGTGTGGTCGCCTATGCCGGTAACGAGATCCGCGGCTTCGGCAATCTATTGCTGATCCAGCATGCCGACGGTTGGATGACGGCCTACGCGCATAACGACAAGCTGTTGGTCAAGCGCGGCGACAAGGTGGCGCAGGGCCAACAGATCAGCGCAGTCGGTGCGACCGGGAATGTCGCCAGCCCGCAGCTGCATTTCGAAATCCGCCGCGGCAAGCGCGCGGTCGATCCACTCGATCAGCTTGGCACGGCGAGCGCCCGTTCTTAGAGCGATATGGCTTAATTCTGTCGTGTCGCGCCGCGTTCGTTCGTGCGCTCGTTGCCGATGATGGTCGCGGCACAGAATCCTTTACATTTTTTCTTGGCCAGCTTTTTCAGCTCGGCGAAATGCATCGACAGGCTGTCGACCATAGCGCTGCGCGAGCCCGCTTCGCCCGCCGGCATTTCAATGACGGCGGCCGAGACGCCCATCAACGGGAAGCGACGGAACTCGTCACTGCGGTCCTTGACCTCGATGAAACCCGCTTCGCGATGTTCCGGGCTGTAGAAGCTTTCGACATCCTGGCGGAAGGATTCGAGGAGGTTGAGGATCTGATCCTGAACATCGACAAGCGAGCGATTACGAATCCCTAAGAAGAAATCGTCACCACCGACATGGCCGAGGAAGGCGTCGCCGGTGCCGAAGCGTTTCTTCATCAGATCGGTGAACAGCATGATCGCGCGATCGCCCTGGCGGAAGCCGTAGGTGTCGTTGAACGGTTTGAAATTGTCGAAGTCGAAATAGACCATCACCGCGGTCTCGTTTTCGGTCGCGATGGCCTCGTTGACGAAATCGATAATGGTCGCGTTGCCGGGCAGGCCGGAGAGCGGGTTCTGGTTCTGCGCGGTGAACAGGTTGCGCTCGTTGATGACGCGGATCATCGAGATCGCGGATAGGAAGCCGAGATATTTCGAGTTCTCAAGAATCACGATGCCGTCGGAATCCTGGCTCTGATGCATGACCTCCAGGATTTTTTCGAGGCCCAGGCCGATATCGGCGACCGGGAAGTAACTGACGAAATCGGCGAGCTTCTTGCCGTAATATTTATTCTCCAGCAGCTCTTTGCCGAACGGCGAATAGATGTAGTAGCGAATGTTGGGTTCGCGCACGATACCGACGAACGATCCGGTCTTGCTGTCGACGACGGGCAGGTAGGAATTCTGCGGCGAACGGCGGAACGCTTCGTAGATTTCCATGAAGGTCGAACCGAGCGGGATCGGCGGGATGATGTCGAGCTTTTCCTCGATGAACTGGCGGTCGCGCGCCGACTTGCTGCCGCTCGCCAGGCGCTTGTCGCCGACCGAAACCATTTCGATTTCTTCGTAACGTAAACGCACCTTGTCGAGATCGGTTTCCGGGCGCGCGACGAAATAGCCCTGCGCCAGATCGCAGCCGATATCCTTGGCGGCGAGATATTCGTCCTTGGTCTCCACACCTTCGGCGATGACCAGAACGCCCAGCGCATGCGCGAGGTTGACGATGGTCGAGACGAACAGCTTCTTCTTATGATCGCTGTGCAGGTTCGACATGAAGAAGCGGTCGATCTTCACGAAATCGGGATGCTGTTCATAGAACAGCGAGAGCCCAGCGAAGCCCGCGCCGAAATCGTCGATGGCCAAGGAATAGCCCTGGTCCTGATAGCGCCGCAGCACACGGCCGGCATCGACATATTCGGCGAAGGAATGGCGCTCGGAGATTTCGAAGCAGATCGCGTTGATCGGCAGATTATGCTTTTCGATCAGGCGGCGCGTATTGCCACGCTTGTAGTCGGGCGCGTTGATGATGCGATTGTCGAGATTGTAGAACAGCTTGTAGTGATGTTCGCCGGACGAGATCTTGGCGAATTTGGCGAGCGCGATATCGCGCAGCACGGTGTCGGCCGTATAGAGCATGCCGGATTCATGCAGCGCATCGAACAGGTCGTGGATGCCGGCGAAGCCCAGCTTGGCCTGGCCGCGCAGCAGCGCCTCGAATGCGAACACGGTGCCGGTATGGATGTTCACGATCGGCTGCAGGGCGAAATCGATATGCGCCGTTAATCCGTCGAGCAGCGCCAATTTCGCCTTTTCGGACCCCAGTCCACCGGCGAAGGTCATCGGTCGCGCGACCGAATCATAGTCCAGCATGGTCGGCGGAGCGCTCCGGTTGGCAGCCTGCAGCCGCGCGATATCGAAATGGTCGGTCATTCTGATCGTTCCCCCTTGGCCGCATCGGCTCGCTTTCATCGAAAAAGACGAGAAAGCGTCCCCGGCTACAACTTGTCGCCTCAGCGGGTAAGTTCGATTAACGAAATGTTAAGGTTTGGCGTCACGGGGCGATTTCTGTAAGCCTGACAGGGTACTTAGGGGATTTATCCGTCGTCATGGTTGTAACCCGGCTCCAGCACGCCACCATCGTTATCGTCGTCATCACGGTGGTCGGGCTGTTCGGTTTCCAGGCGGTGTCGCCGGCACTGCCGGGTATGCGCGACGCGCTCGATATCTCGACCCAGAATATCGGCTGGGTGATGACGGCCTATGCCATCCCGGCGTTCATTTTCGTGCCCCTGGCCGGGCTGTGGGCGGATCGCTACGGCAAGAAGATCGTCCTGATCGTATCCTTGCTGATCTACGGCATCGCGGGCGGCCTGATCGTGCATGCGCCCGATGCGATGACTGTGTTCATCCTGCGCTTCATCCAGGGCATTGGCGGCTCGGCCATCATCACGCTCAATTATGCGCTGCTCGGCGATCTGTTCACCGGGCCGACGCGCACGCGTCTCGCGGGTTGGCTGGGCGCGATCCAGAATGTCGGCTCGTCGGCGGTGCCGATCCTCGCCGGGGCGTTGGCCACCGTCGCCTGGTACTGGCCGTTCGCCATGTTGTGGATCGCCGTGCCGTCCGCCATCCACGCGTTGTTCTATCTGGACGAAACCAACGAACAGAAGCCGACGGCGAAGGGTGGGGCGTTCCTCGGCCATGCCTGGACGCATCTGGCCAGCCGCCCGGTGGTCGAAACCCTGATCATGACCGGCGGTTTCATCTTCGTCGGTTTCGGCGCGCTGATCACATATCTGCCGCTCTATATGAAGGATACCTTCAATGCGCCCGAAATCCTGATCGGCGTCGTGATGGGTGCCAGGGCAATTTCCGGTGTCTTCATGGCGGCCATGCTCGCCTGGGCCGAGGCGCGCTTTTCGCAGCGCTCGCTGGCCGCGGTGTCCTTCGTCGGCATGGCGGTCTCCAGCGGGATCGTGCCCTTCGCGCCGAATATCTGGGGGCTGCTGGCATCCTCGATCATCTATGGCGCGGCCTTCGGCATCGTGCGGCCGATGCTGCAGCTCAAATTGCTCGATCTGTCGCCGCCGGATTTGCGTACGACCCTGTCCTCGGCGGGCACCTTCGCGCTCCGGGTGGGCCAGGCGATTTCACCGGTCGCGGCGGGGGCCTACCTTGCGTTCGGCACCTACGAGGGGATGTATTTCCTGTTTGCGGTTATCGCCTTGGGATTCGCCGTCTATTCGTTTTGGGCGAAATGCCTGCAGCCGGGGATAAAAAGCGAGCCGAAATAGTAGTCGCAGCCCGCACGGGGATTGGCGGGGTCGGCCGTGCGGGCGTCTCGTCGCACAATTTCGTGCGGCATCCGTGCGATTCTTCGGCGTGAAGACGGCCGCGCGCCAGCCAAACCATCCCGCGCGGCCTGCACTCGGGGGACTCGCTTTTTGCGGTGCAACGAGCCATATATGGACGATGCCTGACATCGTCATCCGTGGTGCCCGCGAGCACAATCTCAAGAATATCGACATCACCATTCCCCGCGATTCCCTGACCGTGATCACGGGATTGTCAGGATCGGGCAAGTCGTCGCTGGCCTTCGATACGATCTATGCCGAGGGGCAGCGGCGTTACGTCGAAAGCCTGTCGGCCTATGCGCGCCAATTCCTCGAATTGATGCAGAAGCCGGACGTCGATTCCATCGACGGCCTGTCGCCCGCCATTTCCATCGAGCAGAAGACGACGTCGCGCAATCCGCGTTCGACGGTCGGCACCGTCACCGAAATCCACGATTATATGCGCCTGATGTTCGCGCGTATCGGCGTGCCCTATTCGCCGGCGACCGGCCTGCCGATCGAGGCGCAGACCGTCTCGCAGATGGTCGATCGCGTCATGGCGATGAAGGAGGGCACGCGGCTCTATCTGCTGGCCCCCATCGTGCGCGGCCGCAAGGGCGAATACCGCAAGGACCTGCAGGACCTCGCCAAGAAGGGCTATCAGCGCGTCAAGGTTGACGGCACGCTCTACGAAATCGACGCGGTGCCGGCGCTCGAAAAACAGATCAAGCATGACATCGAAGTCGTGGTGGATCGTCTTGTTGTGCGCGACGGTTTGCAGACCCGGCTCGCCGATTCGTTCGAGACCGCGTTGGGCCTCGCCGACGGGTTGGCTTTTACCGAGGATGCCGATAGCGCAGAGCGCGTGACCTTCTCGGCCAAATTCGCCTGTCCGGTGTCCGGCTTCACCATCGACGAGATCGAACCGCGGCTGTTCTCATTCAACAATCCGTTCGGCGCCTGCCCGAAATGCGACGGGCTCGGCACCCAGATGTATTTCGATCCCGAATTGGTCGTGCCCGACGAAAGCCTGTCATTGGCCGAAGGCGCCATCGCGCCGTGGTCCGGCACCAGTTCGAACTATTACAAACAGACGCTTGAAAGTCTGGCGGCGCATTTCAAGTTCAAGATGACCATGCCGTGGTCGAAGCTCGGTAAGAAAACCCAGGACGCGATCCTCTTCGGCTCGGGCAAGGTCGCCGTCAAAATGAAATACGATGACGGCAAGCAGAGCTACGACATCAAGAAGCCGTTCGAAGGCGTGATGCCGAATCTCGAACGCCGCTGGAAAGAAACCGATTCCAACTGGATCCGCGACGATCTGTCACGTTATCAAACGGTGACGGATTGCGATGCCTGCGGCGGCTTCCGTCTGAAGCCCGAAGCGCTCGCGGTGAAGGTCGCCGGCAAACACATCGCCGAAGTCTCCAACATGTCGATCGACATCGCGGAGGCGTGGTTCGCCAATCTGTCGAAGTCCCTGAGCGGCAAGCAGAACGAGATCGCGCGCCGCATCTTGCGCGAGATCAACGAACGCCTGGGCTTCCTTAAGAATGTCGGGCTCGAATATCTCTCGCTGTCGCGCGCTTCGCGCACGTTATCGGGTGGTGAATCCCAACGCATTCGTCTGGCGTCGCAGATCGGCTCCGGCTTGACCGGCGTGCTCTATGTGTTGGACGAACCCTCCATCGGGCTGCATCAGCGCGATAACGAACGCCTGCTCGAAACCTTGCGCCGCCTGCGCGACATCGGCAATACGGTGATCGTCGTCGAGCATGACGAAGATGCCATCCGCACCGCCGATTATGTGATCGATATCGGCCCCGGCGCCGGCGTGCATGGCGGCCAGGTGGTCGCCGAGGGCACACCGGCTCAGGTCATGAAATCGAGCGAAAGCCTGACCGGCCAGTACCTGACCGGGTTCCGTCAAATCGATGTGCCGAAGGAGCGCCGCCCGGGCAAGAAGGGCCAGACCCTGAAGCTGATCGGCGCCACGGAAAATAATCTCAAGAACGTTTCGGTCGAAATCCCGCTCGGCACGTTTTGTTGCGTCACCGGTGTGTCCGGCGGCGGCAAATCGACGCTGGTGATCGAGACGCTCTACAAGGCGTTGGCGCGCAAGCTGAACGGCACGCGCACCCATCCCGGCGAACATCAAAAGCTCGAAGGCACCGAACATCTCGACAAGGTCGTCGATATCGATCAATCGCCCATCGGGCGCACGCCGCGCTCCAACCCGGCGACCTATACCGGCGCCTTCACGCCGATCCGCGATTGGTTCGCCGGCTTGCCGGAGGCCAAGGCGCGCGGTTACGCGGCTGGGCGTTTCTCCTTCAACGTGAAGGGCGGCCGCTGCGAAGCTTGTCAGGGCGACGGCGTCATCAAGATCGAAATGCACTTCCTGCCCGACGTGTACGTGCAGTGCGATGTGTGCAAGGGCAAACGCTACAACCGCGAAACCCTCGACATAACCTTCCGCGGCAAGTCGATCGCCGACATCCTCGACATGACGGTGGAAGAGGGGCTCGAATTCTTCAAGGCCGTGCCTGTGATCCGCGACAAGATGGAGACCCTCCATCAGGTCGGTCTCGGCTACATCAAGGTCGGCCAGCAGGCGACGACGCTGTCGGGCGGCGAAGCGCAGCGCGTGAAGCTCGCCAAGGAACTCAGCCGCCGCGCCACCGGCAAGACGCTCTATATCCTCGACGAGCCGACCACCGGCCTGCACTTCGAAGACGTCCGCAAATTGATCGAGGTGCTGCAGGCCCTCGTCGATCAGGGCAATACCATCGTGGTGATCGAACATAACCTGGAGGTCATCAAGGTGGCCGACTGGGTCGTCGATCTCGGCCCCGAGGGTGGCGACAAGGGCGGCCGCCTGGTTGCCATGGGCACGCCGGAAGACGTTGCCGAAACGGACGGTAGCTTTACCGGGCAATACCTCTCCCGCGTGCTGAGCGCGCGGGGCAAGGCGAAGAAGAAACGCGCCTGATTCGGGCGATTTCCTCAAAATTTTCATAAAATTTGAAGTAATTTACGCACACTATTTTGCGTAGGTCCAAATTTTGTCTCTCGCCTTACGTGCCGAACCCCATTAATTAATTCACCATAATTTAAAGCGATCATCACAAAAATAGATCGCGACACTGAGGGTGACTACGCCACGTACCGTAACCAACAGGCGGGTCATAGACGATGTTGTTTCGTCGCAATTGGGAAACGAATACCTGGCACTGGCGTGCGCAATGCGGCCAGTGGCCACAGCAAAGTGCCGATGAGCGGGCCGGTCTGCCGCGTGGCGGCCAGCTGTGCAAGGAATGCGAGGCGCTCGATCTGCGCTCGGCCCTGCAACGCCTGACGGCGGAGGAAGAGGCCGAGTTGCAACGCTATCGCAACGTCGCGCAAAAGCAGCGCCAGCGCCAAGGCAGCCGCCGATAAGCTAAAGCCGCCGGTACATCACGAAAGCGTCGACATCGCCGAGATGCGGGTGTGCGAACGCTCCCGCCAATTTTCCCACGATTTCCATCCCGCAACTCTGCCAGAGATGCACCGCCGCCGCGTTGGTGCTGATGACGAGATTGAATTGCATGGCGCGATAACCGCGCGCTTTCGCCTGCGCGAAGGAATCCATGCACATGGCGCGCGCTACGCCGCGTCCCCAGGCCCAGGGCCCGGTCATGTAGCCGCAATTGGCGACATGTGATCCGCCCGCCGTCGAATTCGCTTTCAGGTAATAGCTGCCGAGCACTTCGCCATCCGCCTCGGCGACGAACACGGTATGCGCGGGCGCGAACCAATAGGCGAAGGCATCCTCGCGGCTCATATCGCGCGGGCAGGGATAGGTTTCGCCGGCGCGGATGGTCGGCTCCAGGATGCGCCAGATAGCAGCGCGGTCGGTATCTTCCGCTCGTCGAATATTCATGGGTGATCTTTACCCGGTCCCGTCCTGAAAGGGTATAGTGCGGCTCGTCTTTTCGGGGGAATTCATCATGCAGTCTGGCTATCGCGCGGCGCGCACACCGTTGTTCCGCTCCGTCGTGCGCGCGTTGCGCATTGCGTCGCACTCGGTTGCAACCGGCCGCCCACCGGCCGAGATCGTGGGCGAAGCCTTGTCACGTCGCACGATGCTGAAAGGCGCCGGTGCGGGCGCGTTTATGCTTGCAGGTTCCCCGTTGCTGGCAGCGTGCGCACAGGTCGCCAAAGGCTCGGGCGCCCCGCGCATCGCCATCGTCGGCGCGGGTGTCGCCGGATTGAATGCCGCCTACACGCTGCAAAAGGCCGGGCTGCAGGCTGAGCTGTTCGACGCCAACCGGCGCAGCGGCGGGCGCATGTTCACCGGGCGTGACGTGCTGGGTCCGGGCCTGACGGTCGAGCTGGGCGGCGAATTCATCGACACCACACATCTGGACATCCTGGCGCTCGCCAAGGAATTCAATCTGGAGCTGATCGATACGCGCACGCCGGCGGAAAGCCATTTGATCGGCGAGGCCTATTTCTTCGAGGGCCGCCATTATAGCCCGGACGAAGTGATCGCGGCGTTCCTGCCGCTGGTCCCGCGCCTGAAGGCGGACGCGGATTCCATCGGCGACGTCGTCAATTTCCAAAACGACGGCGGCGCGAAGGCGCTGGATAACATGACGATGGCGCAATATTTCGACCGCATCGGGGCGAGCGGTTGGTTCCGCAAACTCTTAGAGGTCGCCTACGTCACCGAGTTCGGCCTGGATGCGAGCGAACAGTCGGCGCTCAACTTCCTGGATATGATCCCGACGGAAGCGCCCGACGATGGGCCGCTTGAACTGCTGGGCGATAGCGACGAGCGTTACAAAATTCTGGGCGGCAACCAGAAGATCGTCGACGAGCTGGCGCGTCGCCTGGACGGCCAGATCCGCCTGGAACATCGCCTAACGCGCATCGCGGGCGGCAACGCCGGTTACGATCTGAGTTTCGATGTGGCGGGCGGCAAGCCGCTGCAGGTCCGTGCCGATATCGTCATCATCGCCATTCCGTTCACCCTGCTGCGCGAGGTCGACATTCAGGTCGCCCTGCCGGGGGTGAAGACGAAAGCGATCCGCGAACTGGGTTACGGCATGTGCGCCAAGGTGATGGCGGGCTTCACTGCGCGGCCGTGGCGCGAGCAGGGCTTCGCCGGCAATATCTTCTCCGACGAGCCGTTCCAGCTCGCCTGGGAAAACAGCCGCCTGCAACCGGCCGCCGGGCCGCAGGCGGGGGTTACCTTCTATTCGGGTGGAGCGGCGACGATGCGGGCCATATCCGGCACGCCGGAAGAGCAGGCCCAGCGCTTCATGGCCGCGTTCGAAAAGGCCTATCCGGGCAGCTGGAAGCAGTTCAACGGCAAGACGGCGCGGATGGATTGGCCGAACTACGCCTGGACCAGGGCGGCCTATGCCTGTTACCGCCCGGGCCAGTGGACGACGATTTCCGGCGCGGAATTCATGCCGGTGGGCAATCTCCACTTCGCGGGCGAGCATACTAGCCCGGATTTTCTCGGCTTCATGAACGGCGGGGCGGAAACCGGGCGTCGGGCGGCCGAGGCGATCCTGGCGGGCGTCGGGGCGTTCCGGAAAGTGGCATAAATCCCCCCAGAAAAATGGCGGAAATCCGTGGCTTCCCACCCATAAATTGCCTTTTCACCTCTCCGGACTATGTGTAGGTTACCGCGCCTTGTAACCAGAGAGTCATGAGATGACGCCGCTTAAGCTTATGGTCGTCGAGATCGCTCAGCTCACGCCGAGCATCAAGAAATTCGTCTTCGCCGCGGCGAACGATGACGCGCTGCCGGGTTGGGAAGCGGGCGCGCATCTGGTGTTCGAATTGCCGAACGGCCTGCACAACGCCTATTCGCTGGCGAACGATCCGGCCGAGCGCGGCCGCTACGTTACCGCGATCTTGCGCGAAGCGGGCGGCAAGGGCGGCTCGATCTACATGCACGACGACATCAAGGTCGGCGACGTGCTCAAGGTCACTGGCCCGCAGAACAATTTCCCGATCGAAGCGGCAGCGAAAAAGCATCTGCTGATCGCGGGCGGCATCGGCATCACGCCGCTGCTGGCGATGGGCTATCGCCTGCGCGAAATGAAGGCCGATTATCATCTGCATTATTGCAGCAAGACGGCAGCGGAAACCGCTTTCATCGATGAAGTGAAAGCGGTGTTCGGCGCGCACGTCACTTTCCATCACGATGGTGGTGATCCGTCCAAGGGCATCAATCTCAAGGAAGTCCTCAAATCACCTGACGCTGGGCAGAACCTTTACTTCTGCGGCCCGGTCGGCCTGCTCAACGCCGTGCGCGACGCATCCAGCCATTGGCCGGAAGGCACCGTGCATTTCGAACTGTTCGGCTCGACCCGTTCGGCCGCCGAGATCGCGGCGCTGGCGCACGAAGCCGGCGACGACACGTTCGAAGTCGAATGCGTGAAATCCGGCATCACCGTCAGCGTGCCGCCGAACAAGTCGATCATGCAGGTCCTGTGGGAGCACAATATCGAAGTGCTCTACGCCTGCGAGGAAGGCTGGTGTGGCAACTGCAAGGTCGGCCTGATCAGCGGCAAGGTCGATCACCGCGACGAATATCTGTCGGAGAAGGAACGCGAAAGCGCGATCCAGGTCTGCATTTCGCGCGCGGCGCCCGGCGAAAAGAAGATCGTCCTCGATATCTGATGATGGTCTAGATGATCATCTGGACGATCGGCTACGAAAAGCAGCGGATCGACCGGTTCATCGCGACCTTACAGGCAGCGGGTATCCGCCGCGTCGTTGACGTGCGCGATGTCGCGTGGTCGCACAATCCGTCCTATGCGAAGAAAAAGCTGGAAGCGAGCCTGAACAAGGCCGCCATCGCCTACACGCATCTGCAGGCGCTGGGGAACCCCAAGGCCGGGCGCGAAGCCTTCAAGGCTGGTGAGACGGACGAATTCCACGATGTCTTCGGCGCGCGTCTGGTCGGCGATGAGGCGCAGGCCGCGCTGGTGCAGCTCAAGCAGTTCGCCGAGTTCGAGAAGACCTGCATGATGTGCTTAGAGAGCGAGCCCGAACGCTGCCACCGCCAGTTAATCTGCGAGGCATTGCAGCGCGACGGCGTGGAGATCCGCCACCTGATCGAGCCGGACCTGTTCCGGCGCGCCGGCACGCGATAGCGCCAGGACTGCGACACCCGTTACGAACGGCTTCAAGGCATCGACGGTTTCGGCAAGGCCGATGCTGGCCTCGGATTCGCTCACCACGATGCCGGCCACCTGCACGCCGCGTGCGCGCAGCGCGGCCAGCGCGGTCAATGTGTGGCTGATGGCGCCGAGATACGTGCCGCCGACCAGCAGGACCGGGCAGGTCAAGCCGACGATCCAATCCAGCACGGTCTTATCGTCGCTCAATGGCGACATCACGCCGCCGACGCCTTCGATCATCACGGGGCCGCTATGCGCCTTGCACCACGAAACGATGGCGTTGAAATCGACGGTGCGATCTTCGATACGCGCCGCCATGTTGGGCGCGAGCGGTGCTGCGAAGCGCCAAGGCGAGATGGCGGCGATGGAATGTTCATCGACCGCATCGTCCATGGCCGTCAGCAGCAACGCCGTGTCACTGGTATCCATCGTTGTCGGATCGTAGCCGCTGATCACCGGCTTGAGCGCGTGCACGTCGTGCCCCTTCGCCCGCAGCGTGCGTGTCAGCAACGCGGTCACATAGGTCTTGCCGATGTCCGTTCCCGATCCGGCGATGAACAACAGGCTCATAACTTTGCGACCGCATCGGCCAGCCGTGCCACGTCGGCTTCGCTATGACCGGCGGTGAACGTCACGCGCAGGCGCGCGGTATCCACCGGCACGGTCGGCGGGCGGATCGCGATCACCAGGAAACCATCCCGTTCGAGCGCTTTTGAGGCAGCCATGGCGCGCGCTGCATCGCCAAGCACGACAGGCACGATGGCGCTTTGCGCATCGGGCAGATTGAGTGCGTTGGTAAAGCCGCGCGCGAGGGCGAGGGGGCGGGCACACATCGCGGGGTCGCGCTCCATCACCTGCAACGCGGTCAAGGCGGCTGCGGCGCTCGCCGGCGCCAGGCCGGTCGAATAGATAAAACTGCGCGCACGATTGATCAGTAGGTCGATGACGCTGCGCGACGCGCAGACATAACCGCCATAACTACCGGCACCTTTCGACAAGGTGCCCATCTGGATGTCGGCGGGGTTCGATCCTTCCGGGATGACGCCCAGGCCATGGGCGTCGTCGGTCATGAACCAAGCATCGAACTCTTGCGCGAGCGCGGCGAGTTCGGTGAGCGGTGCGCGGTCGCCATCCATGCTGAAGATGGTTTCGGTCAGCAGCAGGCAGCGCGCATGTTTGGTGCGGTTGCGCGCCAGGATCGCGCGGGCGGCATCGACATCGTTGTGCTTGAAGCTTTCGATGATCGCACCCGACAGCTTGGCACCACCATGCATGCAGGCATGCGCCAGTTCATCGAGCACGATCAGATCGTCCGGCCCAACCAGGGCCGGGATGGTGCCGAGATTGGCAAGATACCCGCTGCCAAAGACAAGGCAGGCCTCGGTGCCCTTGATTGCGGCGAGCTTGGTTTCCAGCGCGACCAGGATCGAATGATTTCCGGTCACCAGCCGCGAGGCGCCGGCCCCGGTGCCGAGGCGTTCGATGGCGTCTCGGGCGGCGCGCTTTACCTCGGGATGATGGCTGAGATTGAGATAATCGTTGCAGCAGAACGACAGCAGGGTTCGGCCGTTGCGCACGACGTGGATGGTGTCGGTCCGGTCGGTTTCGATAAGGGTGCGGCGCAATCCCGCCGCCTCCAGGGCTTCCAGTTTGCCCGTTGCATAGGCATCGATTGATCTTTCAACCTTGCGCTGGTCGTCCAACACTTGTCTCCCCAACGCGGTGCGCCTAAAACAGCTTATGGATCACACCGTACCCGAAACCCCGCTTGCCGGGGCCCTCGATCTTTTCGAGCTTCCGCTCAACGATCTTCTCTTTCGCGCCCATAGCGTACATCGGCAGAATTTCGACGCCAACCGCATCCAGGCGTCCACCCTGCTGAACATCAAAACTGGCGGGTGTTCCGAGGATTGTTCCTATTGCGCCCAGAGCGTCTTCTACAATACGGGTCTCGCCAACGAAGCGCTGATGAGCGTGGACGAGGTTCGTGCCGCCGCGCGCGCGGCGAAAGACGCGGGTGCGGATCGGTTCTGCATGGGGGCGGCCTGGCGCAGCCCGAGCGACCGTCAGATCGGGCGCATCGGTGAAATGATTGCGGCGGTGAAGGCAGAAGGACTCGAATCCTGCTGCACCCTCGGCATGTTGACGGACTCCCAGGCGCAGAAGCTGAAAGATGCGGGCTGCGACTATTACAATCACAACCTCGATACCTCGCCGGAATTCTATAGCGAAGTCATCTCGACGCGGACCTATCAGGATCGTCTCGATACCCTGGCGCGGGTGCGCGATGCCGGGATGAAGGTCTGTTCGGGCGGCATTCTCGGTATGGGCGAAAGCCGCGCCGACCGCGCCGGGCTTCTGATCACCTTGGCCGCACTCGATCCGCAGCCCGAAAGTGTTCCGATCAACATGCTGGTGCCGATCGACGGCACGCCGCTTGAGGGAACGCCGTTGATGGACCCCATCGAGCTTGTGCGCACGATCGCGGTCGCGCGCATCCTGATGCCGGCCGCTTATGTGCGTCTGTCGGCGGGGCGCGAAAGCCTTGACGAGGCGGCGCAGGCCTTGTGTTTCTTCGCCGGCGCCAATTCGGTGTTCTTCGGTGAACGCCTGCTGACGACGCCGAACCGCGACATGGATGCCGATACCTTGATGTTCGAACGGCTCGGCCTCAAGACCGGATGACATCGGGCGACGTTCCTGCCAAGGGACCGGCGTGGCTCACCGACGGCTGGCCTCACATCTGGCTTCCCTATACGCAGATGCAGACGGCGGACTTACCGCCGGCCGCGGTCTCCACATCCGGCACGCGGATCACCTTGGCCGATGGCCGCAGTCTGATCGACGGTATGGCTTCGTGGTGGACGGCCGCGCACGGCTACAATCATCCGCATGTTCTGGCCGCAATGAGCGAGCAGCTTCACCGCATGCCGCATGTGATGTTCGGTGGATTGGCGAACGAGCCCGCCTTCACCCTGGCGAAACGTTTGGCGGCGCTGGCACCCGGCAACTTAACCCGCGTGTTCTTCGCCGATTCCGGATCGGTCGCGGTCGAAGTCGCGCTCAAGATGGCGTTCCATTATCACTACAATCTCGGCGACTCGCAGCGCATGAAGTTCGTCGCATTTCGCAATGGTTATCACGGCGATACCACGGGCGCGATGGCGGTGACCGATCCCGACGAAGGCATGCATCGCCTGTTTCGCGAATTGTTGCCGCAACACCTGTTCTGCGATCTGCCGACGACGCCGGAAGGCCTTGAGCGCTTCAAGGAATTGTTGGCCGAGGAGGCTCACACCATCGCCGGTGTCATCGTCGAGCCGCTGGTCCAAGGTGCGGGCGGGATGAAGTTCCACGATCCGGATGTGCTCAAGGATATCGCCGGTTACACGCGTCATTATGGCGCGTTGCTGATCGCCGATGAAATCTTCACTGGATTTGGGCGCACGGGATCGATGTTTGCCTGCGATCAGGCGCGCGTCGTGCCCGATATCATGTGCGTCGGCAAGGCGCTGACCGGCGGCACGATGAGCTTAGCTGCGACCATTGCGACTGATCAGGTCTACGAGGCGTTCCTGGGCACCAGCGACGCGCGCGCGCTTATGCACGGGCCGACCTATATGGCTAATCCGCTGGCATGTGCCGCCGCCAATGCCTCGCTCGATTTGTTCGAACGCGAGGACCGGGTAGGGCAGGCCTGCGCGCTCGAAGCGCTATTGGCCAACGGCTTGGCGCCGTGCCGCGATCTGCCCGGTGTCGCAGACGTGCGGGCGAAGGGTGCGATCGGTGTGGTCGAATTCCGCCGCAAACCCGATGTCATCGCGCTGCGGCGCAAATTCATCGATGAAGGTGTCTGGATCCGCCCCTTCGGCAATATCGTCTATCTGACGCCGGCATTGGTCGCGACGGACGACGATATTACGGCGCTGACGAGCGCGATCCTTAGAGTTCTAAGCGCGCCCTAGCGCCAGAACGGTTCTGCCTTCTTGAGCCTGCGCCAGTGGCGCACGAGCTGGTTTTCGCGCAACGCCGCCGCATGACGATGCCAGCCGATGATCAAGCCACCCGCCCGCGCGATGCGGCGTGTACGTTCGGCATCACCGGTCGCAAGTCCATCTATCAGGCCGCGCGCGGATTCGACGTCGTTCAGCTTGCCGAGATCGTCCTGCATGTCGCGAAGCGCGACGAGGAAGTTTTCGCCGCGCTCGACGTGATAGAGCGGAGAGAAGAATTCCGATGCGTAGCGCACTTTCTTGATACGGATGCGCAGCTTGTGGCGCTCATCGGCGTCGAGCACCGCGAAGCCCTTGCCGCGCTTTAATAGTTTACGATGGGCTTTCTCCAGCACCGCCTCGCTGAATGAACGGACGTCGCTCATCAATTGCGTCGATTGTTCGGCGTTTGCCTGCTGGCGCCATTCGCGTTCGGCGAGCCACACCGCCATTTCCTGCCACATCTCGCGATAGGCTTGCGAGCGCAAGGTCTTTTGGACCGCGCGATAGGCCGCCATGCGTTGGCGCAGCGCGATATTGCGCAGGAATTTGAGATCGGCATCGTTCGACATGTTGGCGGCGACGGGATCGAGCATGTCACTGATGAAAACATCCCAATCGCGCGCCGGACCCAATATCTGGGTGATCGATTTGATGCGGCGGCGCAGACGATCGATCTGCGCTTGCGGGATCAACGGCTCGTACAATGTCAGCGTTGCATCGAGACGGCGGAGCGCCACGCGCATTTGATGTACGCCTTCGGGATCGATGCCGACCAGGGCGCAATCCTCGTTCGCCGCCAGATGAGTCAGGCAATTGGCACAGGTTGCCACCAAAGCATCTTCGCCGGTGCACGGTTCCGGGAGCGCGAGTGGCGTCGCTCTCACGAAGGTCGGGGTATGGTCCATGCTGCGGGCCGGTCCTCGCTTATTCCGTGGGCACGCCTCTGGCGCCCCTTAGATCCGCAGCGCGCAGCTTGGCGCCGTCGATTAGGGCATCGGTCAAATCCGCGCCGGTCAGTTTGGCGCCGCGCAGATCGGCATTGCGCAGATCGGCTTTGCTGAGATCCGCGCCCTCGAGATTGGCGTCCGACAAGTCCGTCCCATTCAATTTGGCGCCGCGCAATTTGGCAAGATTGAGATTGGCCGCGACCGATCCGCCGCGCCCCGATCCGACCGGCAAGGTATCGAAGCGGGCACCCTCGATCGTGGCGCCAGACAGGTTGGTGCGCTGTAGCTTGGCGCCGCGTAGATCGGCATTGGATAGATTGCAGCCGCGCATATCGGCGAAGGAAAAATCGGTCATCATGAAATTGCCGTGACGCAGATCGCAATTCTTCAGGATACTGTAGGACAGATCGGCG
Organism: Rhodospirillaceae bacterium; assembly: GCA_947467145.1. Lineage (GTDB taxonomy): Bacteria > Pseudomonadota > Alphaproteobacteria > Rhodospirillales > UBA2165 > CANIGJ01. Next base: position 70,989 of record CANIGJ010000014.1, read on the forward strand.
GCGGACAGATTGACGTCGCTGAGATCGAGGCCGCCGAGATTGACCTCGCTCAAATTCGCCTGCCTGCCGTGTTTCCCTGTGGTTTTCAGCCAACGCACATGATCGGCGATGATCGTCTGAAGTTCGCCGGCGAGCTTGGCGATATGACGCGGCAGCCGCGTCACAGCATTGTCGAGGCCTTTGGTGTGAACCGAATCGACAATGGCGCCGGTAAAATTCGCGCCGTCGAGCTTCGCATTGTCGAGCACGGTGCGCGTGAGGATCGCGCCACGGAATATCGCACCGGTCAAATTCGCTTCGGTGAAGTCGCAGCCATCCAGTTCCGCACCGGTGAAATTCGCGTGGCTGAGATCGGCGCGCATGAAACGTGCGTTCTTGAGGATGGCGTCGGACAGGTCGGTTTGGACGACATAGGCGTTGGAGACGCGGGCACCGGTTAGGTTCGTTTCGCGCATGATCGCGTGATCGGCTTCCGAGGTCCCGGTATCGGTCATGACCGGCAGGAGTTCGCCGTGGACCGATTTCATCAGAAGACCGTCGCGCAGATCGGCTTCGGTCAGATCGGCGTTGGTCAGATCGGTGCCGCGCAGGCACGCGCCGCGCAGATCGGCCCGCGTCAGATCGGACGCGATCAGCGACGCGAACCGCAGATCGGCGGCGTAAAAGTTCGCCGCGCGCAGCTTGGTGTCCTGGATCACGGCATATTCGCAACGTGCCCCGGTGAAGTCCGCCTGGTTGATGTTGTGTCCCGAAAGGTCGAGGTATGACAGATCGAGGAATTTGAAACTGGCCAGCTTGCCGCCGAGATTGCCCTTCACGTAATCGGCATGGATCTTCAGGATCTCGTCCAGCCGCACCTGGGTGATCTTGGTCCAGAGCGCGGTCTCGTCCTGCATGATATCTTCCAGGCTGCGCCGCGCCTGTGCGATATCGAGATCGTCCTCGCCGGAAGGCGCGCTCACAGGGTTACTCCCTTAGGTTCATCGACTAACTGATTGAATTAAACCGGTTTCAAGGCTATCCGTTCGGGATCATGGACGCAAACGCGCCAAACAAGATCGAGCCTATCCATATCGTCGGCGGCGGCCTCGCGGGAAGCGAAGCGGCTTGGCAGGCTGTACAGCTTGGCGTGCCCGTGGTGCTGCACGAAATGCGCCCCGTTCGCCAGACCGATGCCCATCAGACCGATGGGCTTGCCGAGCTGGTCTGTTCCAATTCGCTGCGCTCCGACGATGTCGAATATAATGCGGTGGGCTTGCTGCATGAAGAGATGCGCCGCTGCGGATCGCTGATCCTCAAGGCGGCCGATCTGCACAAGGTTCCGGCGGGCGGAGCACTTGCCGTCGATCGTGACGGCTTCAGTCAGGCCGTGACCGAAGCCTTGGCTTCGCATCCGCTGGTCACGATCCGGCGCGAGGAAGTTACCGATCTGCCGCCCAAGGATGCCGTCGATGTCATCGTGGCGACGGGGCCTTTGACCTCGGGCGCGCTCGCCACGGTCATCGCAGAGCGCACGGGCGACGAAGGGCTCGCCTTTTTCGACGCGATCGCACCGATCGTCTATCGCGACAGTATCGATATGTCGAAGGCATGGCTGCAATCGCGCTACGACAAAGGCGAGGGATCCGATTACATCAATTGCGCGATGGATGCCGAGCAGTATGGTGCGTTCATTCAGGCCCTGCTGGACGGCGAAAAAACGTCGTTCAAGGATTGGGAAAAATCGACGCCCTATTTCGAAGGCTGCTTGCCGATCGAGGTGATGGCGGAACGTGGGCCGGAGACGTTGTCGTTCGGGCCGATGAAACCGGTCGGGCTCACCAATCCGCACACCGATGGCCGCCGCTCCAAGGCAGTCGTGCAACTGCGCCAGGACAATGCGCTGGGCACGCTCTACAACATCGTCGGTTTCCAGACCAAGCTGACGCATGGTGAACAGAAGCGGATCTTCCGCACCATCCCCGGATTGGAGAACGCCGAGTTCGCGCGCTTCGGCGGTCTGCACCGCAATACCTTCATCAATGGGCCCAAGCTGTTGGATCCGCATCTGCGTCTCAAAGCCGATCCGCGTGTGCGGTTCGCCGGACAGATAACCGGCTGCGAAGGCTATGTGGAAAGCGCCGCTGTCGGCTTGCTGGCCGGGCGATTCGCCGCTTTTGCCCGTTTGGGGCAGAACGCCGCCCTGCCGCCCGCGGAAACGGCGCTCGGGTCCCTTCTTGGTCACATTACAGGCGGCGGGAATCCGTCTACTTATCAGCCGATGAATGTGAACTTCGGTCTGTTCCCGCCGTTGATCGAGCCCGCCAGCCAAAACGGTAAGAAAAACAAGAGGATGGGAGCCCGTGACCGCAAGGCGGAGATGAGTCGGCGCGCACTGGCCGCGCTCGACGTATGGCTACGTGCCCACCTCCCCGCGTAGCGGCTGAGAGCGGCGGATTCCCTACTAAATTTATTAATATTATCAATTGACGGCGTTTCGCGAACCGCTGTACGACTGCCCTTAGCTGGCAGGCTCATATCAGGCGTAGTGTATCTACTGATAGGGGCTACAAATTTTGTTCAAGGTCGCGCTCTTCGATGGGCCGCCCGTACTGCGTTTGGCAATAACCGTCGCCGCTGCGCTCAGCGTAGGTGCCGCGACGTTGCCTGCTATTGCGCAAGATTCTCGTTCGCTCCAGGACATGTTGCTGGCGGCTGTGCGCCTTGGAAACACCATCGCCGTGCGTTCGCTGCTGGCTGCCGGCGCCGATGTCGCCAAGCGCAATGCCAATGGCAAAACGGCCATCGACGTTGCCGTCGAGGCCAGCCGCTTCGACATCGCCGAACTGCTGATTCAGGAACGCCGCCGTCAACGCGACGCGGCTATGGCGCAGCCGGCACAACCAGCCGAGGTTGAAATCGATCAACGATCGGCAGAAGCCGCACCCGAAGTCATCCCGCAACGCGTCGTAGCGCTGCCGAAGGCTCCGTTGCCCGCACCCGCCGTGACCTATGTTCCGATGCAGCCCGCGCAAGCGACGGCGCTGCCGGTGACCGTGCCGAATGGCGCGACGGTCGAACAGCTTCTCGCCGTCGCCCAGCAATTAACCGTGGCCGCGCAGAATTTGGCCGCCGCGCAGCGTAATGCTCAGTCGCGCGAGGTTTCGCAGCCGCAGCCGGTTCGCGCATCGCAGACCGTCGATCCGGATTTCCTGCCGAAGCCGGGCCGCAAGCCGGAGAGCGAACAGGCGGCGCTTGCGCCCGCATCTCGTCCGGCGGTGGCTTCCGCCATTGCATCCAATACCGTGGTCGTCACGCCGCGCCGCCGCACCATCGACGAGAGTGCGGAATAGGCGCGCCGCGATCTGGAATCGGGCGAAGATCTCCCCGTGATTCCGTCAACTGCCGCGCCAACACAGACGTCCTCTCCGGCGCCTGTCCGCGTGACCCCATCGGTTAAGGCGCCGTTGACCGTGGCCGCACCTGCGCCAGCCGTGGATGGCGACGAACCCGACAACGGACTGATCCGCGCGGTCAAAGGGATCGGCGGTTTCCTTGGTATCGGCGACAAGAAAACCGAAGCTGTAGAGCCGACTGTGACGCCGACGCACGCCAAACCGGGAAGTGCGCGCGACATGATGAAGCGCGACCGCACCAACGTGCCGCATGTGCCGGCTCGCCGCGCGTCCGAATTGCAGTCCCAGGCCGAGCCTCAACCTCAGGCCCAGCCGCAAACTATGGCGGCTCTGCGCCCGCCGGTTCAGGCGCCGATCCAGGCCGGGATGCCGCCGGTCATGGCCGTGCCGGTTACGCCGGTCCAGGGGCAGCCGCTGACCGCGAATGGGCAAGTCCCGCCGCCGAACATGGCTGTACCGTCGGTGCAGACGGCGCGCTTGAGCGTGCGCAAGAACAGCGGCCTCAATCCGTTCGATCCGGACAACATGCCGCAAGGTTCCGTCCTGCCGCTGACCGATCCGGTGGCCGGCAACGCGCCTGAGATCGCGCGCGCCACAATGCTGCCGGATCCAGCTGACGCTACGAAGGCGCAGGAAGAAGCTTCATTGCGTGACACGCTGCGCTCATCCGCGGCGGCGCAACGCGGGGCGAAGCCGCAGACGGCGGTCCCCGAGGTTCCGCCGTTGCGCGATCCGGCCGGCCCAGCGAGTCCGACATCGATGTTTGAGCGTCGTGCGTCGCAGCCGGCGCCGGTCGTGGCGGCCAAGCCCGCAGCGAAACCGGATGAGGGTATCCTCCGCAGCATGGCCAGCGCGGTCGGCATCGGCACCAACGACGACGAGATGCCGAGCGATCCGCCCGTCGGGGTGTCGAATTCCGAGCGCGTCACGAGTGGCAAGATGCCGGTCCTGAGCTTGCGTCAGCCGTTGAGCGACGTTGCGCTGACGCTCGGCAATTCGGTAGCGACCGATCAGAAACCTTTGCCGCGCGGCGTCGCCGAACCCGATCCTTGCATCAAGCGTTCGGGCGGCGCGCTGCAATTCTGCGTGGTGCCGGTCGATTGGCATCCGCGCGTCGATCCGGCGTTTTCGCTGACGACCTATCTCTATCAGGGCTCGCGCGCCATCGCGCGCTATGACGCAGGTAAGGCGACGCATTATCACACGTTGTTCAACAGCCTCGCCTATGACGATGTGGTGAAATATTTCACCACGAAATATGGCCCCCCGACCGACGAATGGAAACGTTCGATCGCGCCGTTCGATCAGCCGCGTCAGCCGAATCCGACCCTGGTCTGGCGCTCGAAGGATTCGCGGACCAACAAGGTCACGATCCTCGAAGTGCGGCGCTACGATGATACGCGCAACGTGTTCCCGGACATGGAGCACGGCGCGGTCCGTCTTTATGCATCCGGCGCGCAGCGCGTCTTCCCGGTTGTCACCGGCATGGATCTGATGGGTATCGAGTGGGCGGCGCGCTCGGATCACACCGACAACCCGAACGATCCGGCGCTCGCCAATACGATCCGCGTCGGCAAGTAGCCCACCTTCACACGATATTCTAGAATTTTCCGTGAAACGCGTTAAAGGCGAGCTTCATCTGACGCCGCGCACGGCCGGCGTTGGGATGGGCGAGAAGCGATTCGGCCAAGGTGGCCGGCAACAACACAGGTAGGTAACGCTTCTCCACATTCGGTGCGAGCTTGCGGGCGGCCGCGATATGCGCGCGCGCCTCGATGGCATCTTGCGGCGCCAGGCGTTTCATACGGACCAGTTCGACAAGCCCCCATGCCACATTGGCATGTTCGGCGGCGACGAAGGTGTCGGTGTTTGGCACTGCGCCGTTTGCCAGGATGGCGATCTGCAGTCGGGCGAGATTACCTGAACTGGACAGAAGGTAATCGAGCACGTCGAGCGCGCCACCCATATTCGTATCTAGGCCGCCTTCATCCAGTTCGTCCGAGCGGGCATCGATCATGGCCTCGAGGAGCGCGCGTTCGAGCCGATGGTCGGCAATCGCCCTGGCGAGCGGGACCAGGATCGGATGGGTCGCGGTGGCCGCGCTGGGCGGCGTATCGCCATAAATGGCCGCAAGAGCATCGCGCCACCATTGCAGACGGATCTGACCGAGCAGGGGCTGGCTGACCACATCACGCGTGCGGGCAAGCTCGCTGTTGAAGGCGATCAGGCTGAACAGCGATTCACGAGCCTCGCGGGGCGCGAACAGGGTGCAGATGAAACGCTCCCAATCGTTGCGCCGCGCCTCGCCCGCGCAATAGCTTTGCTCCGGTGTGGGTTCCGATGCCATAACAGCGCCCATAAAGGGACTTCGGACGCAATGACGCAAGCCAGGAAGGTTCATATTGTCGGTGCTGGCATGGCCGGCCTTGCCTGCGCCGTGCGCTGCATCGAACTGGGCCTCGAAGTCTCGATCAGCGAAGGTGCGCCGCAAGCGGGCGGCCGCTGCCGCTCGTTCGATGACGCGACGATGGGGACCGTGATCGACAACGGCAATCACCTCATCCTCGGTGCGAATCCCGCGATCTTTACTCACCTACGTTCGATCGGGGCCGAGGGCGCGTTGACGCCGCTCGATCCGGCGCGCTTTCCCTTCATGGACATGGCGAGCGGGAAACGCTGGACGGTCCGTCCAGGCATGGGACGATTGCCCTGGTGGCTGCTGGTGCCGGGGCGCAGCGTGCCGGGGGCCAGTCTTGCCGATTATGCGGCGGTGTTGCGTCTGCTCAGGGCGCCGACCTCGGCGCGCCTCGCCGATTACGTGAATACCAGCTCCGCGATGTATGCGCGTTTCTGGGAGCCTTTTGCGCTGGGTGTGATGAATACCGAGGCCCCGGCTGCGTCGGCACATTTGATCGGGCGCGTGCTGCGGGAAACGCTGTTGAAGGGTGGTGCCGCGAGCCGGCCTTATTTCGCTGAAGCCGGGCTCGGCCCGGCGCTCGTCGAACCGGCCGTGGCCTTCCTCAAGGCCAAAGGTGCGTCGGTCGCCTTTTCGCGTCGTCTACGCGCGTTGGAGATGTCGGGCGACCGCGTCAGCCGTCTGGCCTTTGCCGACCAGGATGTCGAGGTCGCGGACGACGAAACGGTCGTCCTGGCCGTGCCGTCGTGGGAGGCGGGCAGCCTCATACCGGGCCTTATCGTGCCGACCGAAACCCGCCCGATCGTGAACGGGCATTTCCGGATCGAAGGTGATTTTGAATTGCCCGACGCCGCACCGTTCGTAGGTGTCATCGGCGGGACGGCGCACTGGCTGTTCCGGCGTGGGCCAATTGTTTCCGCGACGGTCTCGGCGGCGGTAGAACTGGCGGAAAAGTCCGCCGACGACATCGCGGCGCTGATCTGGCGCGATATCGCTGGCGCCATCGGCCGACCGTCCGCCCCGCTTCCGGTTCATCGCATCATCAAGGAACGGCGCGCCACCATCGCCCAGACCCCGGCGGAAGACGCCCGGCGGCCCCCGGCCGCCACCCGGTGGCGCAACCTGCGGTTGGCCGGGGATTGGACCCAGACCGGCCTGCCCGCGACAATCGAAGGGGCGGTGCGCTCGGGGCATCTGGCAGCAGAAATGGCCGCAAATTCCGCTGGGCGATAGTCGCTGACAATAGAACCGCAGTTGGTGGCCAAAGGTGAAAAAGTGAGTGTTTCGTCTATACTTAGGCGATAGAATCGCCTTAAGCTTTCTGCGGATATTAAGTTTTGCGTGGCAATCGTTTATTTGGAGGCAAAAGGGGGAAGTTATGAAAAACCCGCTCGACTCACTTGGACAAACCGTGACGCTCGGTTTCGTTCTGACCATTATCGTGGTCGCTCTCGTTAAAGTAATCTCGTAGGACAGGGGGAACTGACCATGGAATTCGGAACAGAATATTGGATGTTCTTCGTCCGCTGGCTGCATGTGCTGAGCGGTGTGATGTGGATCGGCCTGCTCTGGTACTTCAACTTCGTCCAGACGCCGACCGTGCCGAAGATCCCCGAGGATATTCGTCCTGCGATCCCGCGCTTTATCATGCCTGAAGCCCTCTTCTGGTTCCGCTATGCGGCGCTGTCGACGGTGATCTGGGGCCTGATCCTGGCTTGGATGAACGGCTATATCGGTGATGCGCTGGCGCTGGGCCTCACGACCCATGTCGCGCGTGACGCTTATATCGGCTTCGGCATGTGGCTTGGCCTGATCATGGCCTTCAACGTTTGGTTCCTCATTTGGCCGAACCAGCAGAAGGTCCTGGGCATGGTTGAAGCCAGTGCCGACGAAAAGAAGAGATCGGCGCGTATCGCCGGCCTTGCGTCGCGGACCAACACGATGTTCTCGGTCCCCATGCTCTATTGCATGGTGGCGGCGCAGAACCTCGCCAACTAAATCGGTCTTTTGGGACTGATGAAACGGGGCCTTCGGGCCCCGTTTTTATTTTGTGATTAGCATCACATCATCCCGAGGCGCGGGGCCGTATGATCGCGCCCATGGACGCGACCTTCTCGACCGCCATTTCGGGCCTACAGGCCAATGCCGCACGGTTCGGTGTTGCTGCGTTCAATGTGGTCAATGCAAATAGCGACGGGTTCAAGGCGCGCGCCGTCGCTGCGTCGAGCACCGTTCCGGGCGGGGTTTCGACCAGCGTGACCCAAACCGATCAGCCGGTCGATGTCGCTCAGGAATTCGTCGGCATGATCCAGTCCGAAGCCGGCTACGGCGCCAATGCGGAAGTCATGAACACCGCTAGCCGGATGACGGGCGCGCTGCTCGACATCCTCGCTTAGAGCAACTTTCCCAGGATCGAACTGAACTCGGCCATGCGGTGCGCCGCCGTATGGTGCGCCAGGAATCGTTTGTGACCAGCATCTGCGATCTTGCGGGCGGCCGCGGGCTCGGCCGTGAAGCGGTCGATGATCTCGGGCAATTCCGCGAGCGAGCGGTAATAGATGACCTCGTGGCCGGGCTCAAAAAGCTTGATCGCATCATCGCGCCAGTCGGTGACACTGAGCGCTCGGCTTGCGGTCGTCTGGAAAACGCGGTGGTGGCATGAGCGCGGCCAGGGCGTGCAATTCAGATTGATCAGCGACGCCGCGAAGAGCGGCGACAGATCGTGCCATGCCCGTCCGGCATGACTGGTGACGTTGGCCGGAAGGTTGCTCGCGCTGCCGATGCCCGTGATGGACAACGGCCGGCCGGCCATGGCCTCGATCACCAATTCCCGCACGACGGCCTTCTGCTCGAAGTACATCGCATGCGACATCAGCGAGAATTCCAACGAACGCGGATCATATGCGCCGTTCAATGAATCCAGCAGATCGACATGGTCGCGTGTGTTGCGCACATCCGCGATCACCGCATCGGCCGCGGCGTTCATCTGGTGATCCCAGAACATGCGCCAGCGCTGCCGCTCTGCCTGATAGGGGTTCACGGTGGCGGCGAAGCTGACCGAACAGATGCTATCGGGATCGGGTTCGACCGGACGAAAGATCGTGGGATCGATATGCCAGGGCGGCAGGTAAAACAGCTTGTCGTATCCCAGCGCCTGCAATTGTTCGATCACGCGGGTATCTGCGATGAACATGCCGCGATGCAGTGATCGATCGAGGTCCTTCAATAGGAACAGATGTTTGACCGGATTGTCGGTCCACAAACTGACGTAAGGCAGGCCCATTTCGTCGAGCAGGAACGGCTCGCTATCGGTCATCAGGAAGTTCTGCAGGCTCGACCCCCACAAGACGGCGACGTCGAATTTGATCTTCTCGATCAGCGCGCGGTACCCGCTGCGCGGCAGGATTTCATCGACATAGACAACTTCGTGCCCGATATCCGCGAGTGCCTGAAGAGCGGGCATACGCTGTTCATCCCAACGGCCGCGTAGCATGGACAGGATGCGCAGCGGCCGGCTATGCGTCGTTCCGGTACGGTTGGGGATGATGCGCATCTCAGACTCCGCTTCGCCAATCGGTACCGGCGGCCGCGTCCGACTGTGCGCGTGCGGCAAGATCGGGATGGCGGTAGCAGGTATCGAGATCGAGATAGTTTTCGTGGAGCACCCAGTCGCGGAAAGCGGGATCGGTGCGGAAGGCGTCGCGCTGGAGTGTCATGCCGTGATCGAGCCCCATTTCGACGGCCCGCACAAGATCGCCGGGGGCGGCGTCCGCATCACGGAAATAACGGCGCGCGATGGCCCGGATGTCATCGGCGCTCGGCGCGGCCAATGGCTGGCCGCTCGCGCGGATGGCCTGGAAGGAACGTGCGCAGCCCGACGTCGTGAATTTCCGCATGACGGCTTCCAGGCTCAAACGTCCAGCCGGGATGGCGTGTTGGACCGCAGCGCCGGGATGATAGAGAACGCGATACCCGCGTTGTTCGGCCATCCGGCCGATATGGATTTCGCCATCGCCATAGAAGCGGATGAGATCCCACGGCATCGCGCCGGGATGGAACCCGCCGACCTCGGTCAGGACCGATCGGCGAACCGTGAAATTAGTCCCCCAAACGAAATTACCGGGGATATCGCGTGTCGTTGGTCCAGCCTCGAGCCCGCCCAGAAGTGGTACCGTTTCATACCCAGGGTCGCCCAAGGTCATGGTGGCCAGCCAATCGGGCGGCGCTTCTTCGAAATCCAGACGGATCGGGCCCGTCGCCAAGCCGACGCTGCTGTCGCGATAGACGTGGGCCAAGGCTGCAAGCCAGCCCGGATCGGGTCGTACATCGTCATCGATGAAGCAGGTCACGATCCCGGTCGCGACTGCGGCGGCGCGGTGCCAGCCGACGAGCTGACCGGGACGAGGATCGTAGATATATCGGAAATGTGGAACCTGTGCGGCAAAGGCGTCGGCGACGGCTTTCGTATGATCCGAGGAGCCATTGTCGGCGACGATGATCTCGACGGCCTCCAGCGGATAATCCTGCCGGCTCAACGCCTCGAGGCTGCGGCGCAGGCTATCTGCGCGATTGAACGTCGTGATGGTGATGGAAAAATCCAAGCCGAACGAATCCCGCTGTCTCAGCCGATATCCACGATACGGTCAAAGAGCGCCGCGGTCCAATCGCTCAATAGGCCGCGATGCTTTCGTGCTGCGGCGAGCGCTAGATCGGAGGCCGCCGGTGGATGGCCATCGGCATCGCGCAGTCGTGCTCGGACCAGGACCCATTTGCGCAGGATGGCGGCGGCTTCGGCACGCCGCCCGTCAGCCAATTCAGCTTCGATGCCGAAGGCTAGCAAGTTGAACAGCTCGGCCGGATAGAGATTCACGGTTCGGTAAAACGCTTCGCGGATCGTCGCGGGTTGGGCGTTGGTATTCGCCAAGGCCTGCGTCATAAGCCGCCAGCCGGCAACGTTGACGGGGCAGCGCTCAAGCGCGCGTTGCAGAATTCCGACCGATGCGATCCATTCGCCGCGTTCGATCAGATCGGCGGCGATGTAGCTGAGTGCGGCGCTGGCGATGAATTCGTGCGCGCCCGGGGCTCTATCGGATCTGCGGTGCGGACCGGGTTGCAATTCAACGGCGGCGCGGAAGAAATCCCCATAGGGAAACATCTCGGCCAGGACACGGATGCGATGGCTGAGCAGAGAATCGGTCCGCGCGTCAAACGCGAGATCGGGCAATTGCTCCACAATGGTGCGGAATTGCTGGAGCGCTTCATCGCGTTGGCCAAACGTCCAGAGCGCGCGAGCCCCATTGAACCGCAACGCCAGCGAGTTGGGGTGAGTTTCGATCCCGGCGCGATAGAAATCGAGCGCCATTTGCCCGACGCCCTGCGCGGCGGGATTATCATTCAGCAAAATCGTCGCATAGAAGGCGGCGGCGGCAGCGTACAAAAAATGTGTCGTCTCGGGTGCCTCGACGCCGCCATTCAGACGGGCGAGGCGCGTATAGATTTTAAGTCCGCGTTCCACGTCATAGCCGCGCAGTTCCACGGGAAAATAAGTCGGATTCTCTGTCTCTACCTTCTTCGGCGTGAGTAGGGACTGGAAAAGGCAGAATTTCAGAAACCGTTCTTCGCGCGCCGGACTCGCCCAGAACAAGGCGTCCAGATCATGCGCGACCGCACGGCTGCTTGGACGGCGATCATCGAGCATGGCGGTTACGTCGGCATCGATCGCGCTGCGATAGAGTGCCGTGGCATCGCCCAGCAGCGGGCGCGTGATCGTACGTTCGGGGGACAGGACGCTGGCGCCCGCCCGCATGGCTTCGATCGCGCGGGTCTGGATGCCGCCGGCGGAGCGCCAGAAGATTGGAACGAATTTCGCGCGCTTCAAGGCGGCCTGATAATCGGAAATCGCGAGGTAACCCTCCGTCATCTCGATCTTCAGCGTTGGTGAGTCCAACGTCGCCAAGCGAAAGAGAAATTGCGCTTTGTCGCGCATATAGGGGGTGAAGGCGCGACCCGTGAAGAAGATATCGATATCGCGGGCACTCTCCGTGGAGGCGAGCTTTTCCTGCTGATAGGTCTCGTAAGCCGGAAGGGCGGCGCAGCGCGCGGGATAATGGCGTGAGATTTCAACCTGTTCGGCGGCGCTGTTGACGACGACGATATCGGCGCGTGCGAGATCGGCGTGGCGGGTCGCGAAAAAATAGTCATGGTCGCTAGCCCAGAAGGCCAAGGGAATTCCTGGCGCTTTTGGATCGGTGGGAAGATATGGCCCATAAGCATCCAGCGACAGCAGCAGGCGGGGATGAACATCATCGGGCACAGCGACGGCCAGCGCGTCTTTCATCGATATCCCGAATTGGTCCGCATCCAATTGAACCCAATGCACGCGGATACCGGGAATGGCCGAATAGGTTCGGCGCTTCGTTTCATCCGGCATCGCGAGCATGACGACATCGATAGGTGCTTCGAGAAGCTCAGCGAGTTTGTCCGCGACCGAACCGAATTCGGTTCGCCGGATTTCGCGCAGCAATGTACGGGCTTCGTTCGTCTGGTTCAGGCACCAATGGGCGTAGGCGCGAAACAGGCGCGCACGCGGACTTTCGAATTTCTGCAACGCTGCGAGGCCCGGCGCGATAGCGCCGCACATGACCAGCGCGGCGGCGCGCATCTCGCTGCCTTCTGTCGCCATATCCAATGCCAGAGGATAATTGCCGGCCTCGAAGGCCTCGGCGGCCGAACCGAACGGGTTGGGCACCGTCGGCCAAAGGGGCGTGGGGTCGATCCTATCCTGCGGGTCCGCCATGATCGAGGCCGATCCTAGCTCGCCGGGAAAAGGGCTGCCGCGACGCGGCGGTCTTCACCCATCAGGACATTGAAGGTCCGGCAGGCCGCACCCGTATCCATCGGTTCGATCACGATGCCGACGTCCTTGCAGGCTTTGCGGAGCGCTGCGGACGGCAGCAGCATCTTGTCGCCACAACCCAGTAGCAAGACTTGCACGACCGCATCGGGGCCGCGAATGGCGTCGAAGTCCGACAGAGCGAGATCGGTGAACGCAGGGGCCGACCACAGGCTCGTACGCTCGGGCAGGACGAGGACCGGTCCCGCATAGTCGATCTGAGCGATGCGGAACGCACCGCCGCGATAAGCTTGGATGACCTGCCGGCCGGTCGGGATCAGCGGGGATATATCCAGGGACAACGCTTCGCCCTCCCCATTGACGGGTTAGGAGTGAGAAGGCTCGCCTTCGGCCTCGCTCGCTTTGATATGCTTGCGGCCGCGTGCCGCCAAGTACCATTCCATCGGCGCCGCGACATAGATCGTCGAATAGGTGCCGGCGATGACGCCCCATAGCAGCGCGAAGGCCAGACCGAACAGCAGCGGACCGCCGAATATCAACAGCGCCAAGGTCGATAGCAGGACCAGGCCGTTGGTCATCAACGTGCGCGCCATCGTCTGGTTGACGCTGAGATTGATGAGTTCGCGGAAATCCATCGATTTATAGAGGCGCGTGTTCTCGCGAATACGGTCGTCGATGACGACGGTGTCGTTGATCGAGAAACCGGCGATCGTGACGACCGCGGCAACCGTGTTCAGATCGAACTGCAAGCCCAAGATTGAAAAGAGGCCGACCGTCGTCAGACAGTCGTGCAGGATCGCGACGACACCGGAGAGACCGGCGCGCCAGCTGAAGCGGAACGCCATGTAGGCCATGATGCCGCTCAGCGCCAGGATGATGGCGATGACAGCGTCGCGGATCAGTTCCTTGCCGACGCGCGGGCCGACGACTTCGACGCGCTCGTAGCTGAATTCGGTGCCCAACGTTTCGCGGATCTTCTGAACGGCCGCCATTTCGGCCTTTTCGTCGCCCTGGCTTTGGACACGCAGGAGGATGTCGGTGTTGCGGCCGAATTCCTGCAACGAGATGTCGCCGAGATTGAGCGCATTCACCTTGGCGCGGACGTCGGCTAGGTCGATGGGCGTGGTCTTGCGTGCTTCGATCAGGATGCCGCCGGCGAAATCGACGCCGAAATTAAGCCCACGCGTCGCCAATGAGACGACGGAGGCAACGCACAGGAAGATCGAGATCGCGAAGCACAGCTTGTGGAAGCGGAAATAATCCAGGCTGGGAACAGCGCGAAGAATGCGGAAACCGCGAAAAGCCATCGTGCGTCTCCTAAACCGGCAGGACTTTGGGCTTGAGCCAGCTGACCCAGGCGAAGCACATCAGCTTGGTGGCGGTCACCGACGTGAACATGGAACAGATGATGCCGATCGCCAGGGTAACGGCAAAGCCGCGCACCGGGCCGGAGCCGAAGATATAAAGCAGCACGCCGGCGATCAGGGTCGTCACGTTGGAGTCCAGGATCGTGCCGTAAGCGCGCTGGAAGGCCGCATCGACCGCCGGGAAGACGGATCGTCCACGATCCGATTCTTCGCGCATGCGCTCGTAAATGAGCACGTTGGCATCGACCGCCATGGCGAGGCCGAGCACCATGCCGGCAATGCCGGGCAGGGTGAGCGTCGCGCCAAAGGCGGCCATGATGGCCAGGGTGAAGGTCAGGTTCAGCAGCAGCGCGATATTGGCCACGATGCCGAAGACGCCATAGGCCGCGAGCATCAGTACCACGATCAACATATAGCCGATGATGCAGGCGACGGTGCCGGCATAGATGGAGTCCGAACCGAGGTCGGGGCCGACGGTGCGCTCTTCCAGGAAGGTCACCGGAGCGGGCAGGGCGCCCGCGCGCAGCAGGAGCGAAAGGTCCTGAGCTTCCTTGGTAGTGAAATTGCCGCTGATCTGCCCGCTGCCGCCCATGATGGGTTCACGGATGACCGGGGCGCTGATCACCTTATTGTCGAGCACGATGGCGAAGGGCTTGTTGACGTTGGCGACGGTCGTGGCGCCGAACTGCGAGGCGCCTTGACGATCGAAGCGGAAGGATACGACCGGCTCGCCCGAGCGTTGGTCGTAGGACGGCTGCGCGTCCACCAGGCGATCGCCGGCCACTTCGACCTTGCGGCGCAAGGTATAGCCCGTCGGTGCGCTGCGTCCGTCGCGCTGGGTTTCGCCCGATGCTGCCTGGAAGCAGCCCGCCGGCGCGCTCGGGCCTTCGGCCTGCTGATCGCATAGTAGGTGGAACGTCATCTTCGCGGTGGTGTTGAGCAGCTTCTTGACGCGTTCCGGATCGTTGACACCCGGAAGCTGTAACAGAATGCGGTCGTCGCCCTGGCGCTGGATCGTCGGATCCTTGGTGCCGGTTTCGTCGATACGCAACCGCACGATCTCCGCCGATTGCGAAACCACCGCGCCTTTGATGTCACGCAGCGCCTGTTCGGTGAAGGCGACGGTTAGCCGATCGCCTTCGACCACGATGTTCGTGCCGGTCTCAAGCTTGGCCAGAACTTCGCGCGCGCGCTGGACATCTTCGGTACGGTTGATATTGACCGAGACGGCCTGACCGCGCGTGCCGAGATTGCGATAGAGGATATTCGCCTTGCGAAGTTCGGAACGCGCCCCTTCGACGATGGTATCCAACCGTTCCTTGACCACGGCATCGACCTCGACATGCATCAACAGATGCAGGCCGCCTTGTAGGTCGAGGCCGAGGGTCACACTACGCTGCGGCACCCACGACGGTAGGCTGTCGAGGACCTTTTGCGGCGTGATGGACGGAAGCGCATAGACGATTCCGAGGACGACCACCGTGAGGATGGCGATGACCTTCCATTTGGGGAAATACAACATCGCTTCCGACCGCCCTCTTAATCGTCTATCTGCTGGCGCTGCTTATTTGCCGCCGAACAGCTTGCTCATCAGCGAGCCGCCGCCCTGCTTTTCGCCGGCTGGCGCATCGGTCGTGCCGCCCGGGGTATTGGCAACCGGTTCGGTACGCGACAGCACGCCCGACACCAGACCGCGCTGAACGCGGATCTTGATCCCTTCGGCGATCTCGACGGCGAGCTCGTCGTCGGATACGACCCGGGTCACAGTTCCGATGATGCCCCCGCCGGTGACGATCTTGTCGCCACGACGGATGTTCAGGAGCATATCGCGATGCTGTTTCGCCTTTTTCTGCTGCGGGCGGATAAGGAGAAAGTAGAACACGACGAAAATCAGGATCAGCGGAAGCAGCGTCATAAAGCCACCGTCTCCACCACCACCAGCCGCCTGCGCCCAAGCTGGCGAAACAAACATGGGCTTCTCCTTATAAAGGTTTAACGAAACATCGGCGGAATATAGTCACCGGCACGGGCAATGCAAACGGGTACAAGCATGGGGACGGACGGTAATATCCGCCGAAATGTGGCAAATATCCTTGGATTGGCTTCGGGTCGCTGGCGCGGCCCATCGACATGGGCCATATAGTGACCCTCGGCATTAAACCCCCAGCATTGACCCTGTGGCGGATTTTGCTAGTGTCCGCGCGCCCAAATGGGGAACACCATGGCCGACAAAGATATGCAGCAGCTTTTGGAACGTATCGCGGATGCGCTGGACCGTTTGGCCCCACCGCCGCCGGCCGATTTCAATCTCGACCTCGCCGATGCCTTCGTCTGGCAGCAGAATCCCGAGGCTTTGGTCCCCATTTACGACGTGAACCGTCTCGACCTCGATCTCCTGCACGGCATTCAATTGCAGCGCGATATCCTGGTCGATAACACCCGCCGCTTCGCCGAGGGGCTGCCGGCGAACAACGCGCTGCTATGGGGCTCGCGCGGCACCGGCAAAAGCTCGCTGGTGAAGGCGGTCCATGCCGACGTCAACGAGACGGTCGCGGACAAGCTGGCCATCGTGGAAATCCACCGCGAGGATATCTCGTCGCTCCCGCGTCTGCTGAACGTGCTGCGCGAATCGTCGCGCCGCTGCATCCTGTTCTGCGACGATCTGTCGTTCGACGGCAGTGATACGAGCTTCAAATCGCTCAAAGCGATCCTGGAGGGCGGCATCGAAGGGCGCCCGGCCAATATCATTTTCTATGCGACGTCGAATCGCCGCCACCTGCTCAGTCGCGAGATGATCGAGAACGAAAGCTCGACCGCGATCAATCCGGGCGAGGCGGTCGAGGAAAAGGTCTCGCTCAGCGACCGTTTCGGTCTCTGGCTCGGCTTCCATCCGCTGACCCAGGATACGTTCTTCGAAATCCTCGAAGGCTACTGCAAGCATTTCGGTTTGGAGATCAGCACCGAGCAGCTGCATCGCGAAGCGATCGAATGGTCGATGACGCGCGGGTCGCGTTCGGGCCGTGTGGCGTGGCAGTTCATCCAGGATCTTGCCGGCCGCCTCGGCAAGACCTTGGGGTGACGACGCCAGAAGAGGTCGGCGCGGCGTCGCTCGCGCGTAAAATCTTAAGCGACGTTTTCGGCTACGACGATTTTCGCTCGAGCCAGGCCGCGGTCGTCGCGGCACTGATGGCTGGACGCAATGTCCTGGCCGTCATGCCGACCGGGTCGGGCAAATCCATCTGCTATCAGGTTCCGGCGCTGGCGCGCGGCGGTCTGGCGATCGTCGTTTCGCCGCTGGTGGCCTTGATGGAGGATCAGGTCGCGGCTCTGCGCAAACGCGATGTCGCCGCCGAAACGATCAATTCATCGCGCTCGCGCGAAGCCAATGTCGATGCGTGGCGTCGCGTTGCCGCCGGTGAAACCCGCCTGCTATATTTGTCGCCCGAACGGTTGATGACGGATCGGATGTTGGATGCGCTGGCGAAGCTGCCGGTCAGCCTGATTGCGGTGGACGAGGCGCATTGCATTTCGCAATGGGGGCCGGCCTTTCGTCCGGAATATGCCGGCCTGGCGCGGCTGCGCGACCTGTTCCCGCATATCCCGATCGCGGCGTTCACTGCGACGGCGGACGAGGTCACGCGCACCGACGTGGCGAGCAAATTGTTGGGCGGCAACGCGGTGACGCACGTTGCCGGGTTCGATCGGCCGAATATCAAATTGTCGGTCATGCCGCGCGACAATGCGACCAAACAGCTCACAGGGTTCCTGTCCGCCCACAAGGGCGAAAGCGGAATTGTCTATTGCCTGTCGCGCAAGAAAGCCGATGAAACCGCGCGCGCCTTGGTCGATAAGGGGCTGCACGCGCTGCCATACCATGCCGGCATGACGGCGGAGGCCCGTGCGGCCAATCAGCGCGAATTCCAATCCGCGTCGGGCGTGATCATGGTGGCGACGATCGCGTTCGGCATGGGGATCGACAAAGCCGATGTGCGGTTCGTGTTTCATACCGACATTCCGGGCAGTGTCGAAGCCTACTATCAAGAGATCGGGCGTGCTGGGCGCGACGGTCTGCCGGCCGAGGCCTGCATGCTCTACGGGCTCGACGATATCCGCATGCGCCGGCGTTTCATCGATGCTGAAGAAAGCGATACCGACCGCAAGCGGCGCGAGCACCAGCGGCTGAATTCCTTAATCGGATATTGCGAATCGCCCGACTGCCGTCGTCGCCCGCTACTTGCCTATTTCGGCGAAACCACCGAACCCTGCGGCAATTGTGATCTGTGCCTTAATCCGGTGGAGCTGATCGATGGGACGGAAGAGGCGATAACCGCGCTCACGGCGGTGGTCATGACCGGCCAGCGCTTCGGGGTGGGGCATGTCGTGGATGTGATCTGCGGCGTGGACAACGAAAAGATCGGGCGCTTTGGGCACGACCGGCTGTCGGTTTTCGGCATGGGTAGGTCACATTCCGCCGCGCAGTGGAAATCGATCATCCGTCAACTGATCGCCAAGGCCTATCTGGAGATCGACATCGGCGGTTATGGCGGGATCAGCATGACCCAATCGGGCCATTTGCTCCTCAAAGGTCGCGAGACGTTTCATTATCGGGCCGATTCCGGCCCGGCACCCAAGCGCCCAAAGGCAAGCAAGCCACGCCGCCGCACCTGGTGATTTGTGGATAACTTTTAGCCCCAAATTAGGCCCGAGATTCGACGTGTACCGCACTTTGAATCCGGCTAAAACAAATCATGAATTTTCACTAGGGGAGCGCCATGGCAGGCAGCGTCAATAAAGTCATCCTCATCGGCAATCTCGGTCGCGATCCGGAAGTGCGCCGCTCCAATGACGGCGGCAAGATCGTCAATATCAATATTGCGACGTCGGAGACGTGGAACGACAAATCGTCGGGCGAGCGCAAGGAAAAGACCGAATGGCACCGCGTCGTCATTTTCGATGACCGCTTGGCCGACGTTGCCGAGAAATACCTGAAAAAGGGCTCGAAGGTTTATGTCGAGGGCCAGCTCCAGACGCGCAAATGGCAGGGTAACGACGGCGTTGAGAAATACACGACCGAGGTCGTGCTGAGCCGCTTCCGCGGCACGCTCACCATGCTCGACGGCCGCAGTGGTGGCGGTGATGATTACGGCGGCGGTTCGGGCGGCGGCGGCGGCGGCGGTGGCTACGGCGGTCCTTCGGGCGGTGGCGGCAGCCGCGGCGGTGACGATCTCGACGACGAGATTCCGTTCTAACGGAGCCCCCTGATGCGCGAGGCGGAAATAAGAGAACGTCTCGCCGCGTTCGGCGCGATGCCGGACGACAAGCTGCCCATTGGGGATGCGGCGCTCTGGCTCGCCCATCGCGATCTCCACATGGCGGACATCAAGCCGTATCAGGAGCATCTGCAGATGCTCGGCAATGCGGTTGCGGCCGCCGGCCATAGTCCGGAACGCCTGCGCGGCCGCATCGCCTGCCTGCGCGACGCGATCTTCCGCACCACCGGCTATGTCGGCGATTCCGAAAGCTACGACGATCTGCGCAACGCGAACATGATGCAGGTGATCGATCGGCGTAAAGGCTTGCCGGTGGCGTTGGGGATCATCGTGATCCATGCCGCGCGCTTGCGCGGCTGGGACGTTTGCGGCCTCAATTTTCCCGGCCACTTCTTGCTGCGTTTCAGCCTGAACGGTGAACATATCGTCGTCGATCCGTTCTCGCGGCTGCGCCGTTTGGCGGCCGAGGAATTGAAAACCCTGCTGATGCGGGTGCATGGCCGTTCGGTGCCGATGCGCGCCGAATATATTCGCGGCGTCAGCGATCGCGATGTTTTGCTGCGGCTGCAGAACAACATCAAATCGCGCGCCCTGGCCGGCGGCGACATGATGCGGGCGTTCGATGTCTTGGATTCGATGGTGCTGATCGCACCGGGCAATGCGGGTCTCAACGACGAACTCGCGAGCCTGCGCGCGCGTCTCAAAGGCAAACTGAACTGATCGAGCTGGCCTATAGCGAGGCGGGGACTGGCGCCGATGGGCAGCCGCCCTTGGTCATTCTGCATGGCCTATTTGGTGCCGGGCGCAATTGGGGCGCCATCGCGCGCAAGCTCGCCGAGCGCTGCAAGATCTATCTCGTGGACCTACCGAACCATGGCGACTCGCCCTGGGTCAAGGATCTGACCTACGAGAGCATGGCCGCCAGCGTGGCGGATTTTCTGCGCGCGCGCGGCATTCACGGCACGGCATGCCTGCTCGGTCACAGCATGGGCGGCAAGACGGCGATGACGTTGGCGCTTTCCGATCCTGCCGCACTGCAGAGCCTGATTGTCGTGGATATCGTGCCGGTTCCTTATCGCGGCCACCAGAACGCAGAGATCATCGATGCTTTGGCGGCTCTGCCACTCGATCGGTTAAAATCGCGCGTTGAAATCGATGCGGCACTCGCGCCGTCAATTCCCGATGCGATGCTGCGATCCTATCTGTTGGCCAATCTGCGCCGCGATGAAGACGGCTTCGGCTGGCGCATCAATCTCGCCGGCCTGAAGACGAGTTTGCCGGCGCTGCATGGTTTTCCGACATTTGCTGCGGGGACGCAGTTCGATGGGCCGACTTTGGTGATCGAGGGTGGGCGTTCCGATTATATCCGGGCGGAGGATCGGCCCGTCATGCGCGGATTATTTCCCCAGGCTCGATTCGAGACCCTGCCCGATGCCGGCCATTGGGTTCACGCCGATGCGCCCGATGCCGTCAGCGCGTTAATCACCAAATTTATATCCGCGTGAATTGGCGCAGGGTCTCCGCCGGTCGAATGATCCTGAGCGCTACGGCTAGGCCCGAATAAACGATCGTCAGGCAGCCGCCGATGATTAGGAAGCGGGGCAAGACGCCATCGATGGGTATATCGATCCACCAGCCGAGGAATCCGAGCGCTCCGGCGAGCAGGATCGCCGCAGCCATGGGCTGAAGATGCGTTTCGAAACCGTGGCGTGTCAGGGTGATCGCGGCGAGGGACAGAATCAGGATCGTGGAGATTAGGGTCGCCGCTGCGGCGCCTTCCATACCGTAACGCGGTATGAGGAAAAGATTCAAAACGATGTTGAAAATCGCGCCTGAGATCATGATCCACATCTGTTGAGTTTGGAGGCGCCACGCCACGAGTTGCGTATGGAAGACCTCGACGGCATTCATGAACAGCAAACCGACCATAAGGATACGCAGTGCATTCGCTGCGCCGCGAAATTCGGCGCCGAAGATGATCTCGAGAATTTCCGGGGCGAGAATGAGGCCGCCGGCGGCTGCGAGTCCTCCTGCCGTCGCAACGACGCGGGCGTGATGCGCGCCGACCTCGTTGCGCTCCGTGGGGGATGATTGCAGCCGGCTCAGCACCGGAAGAATTGCTGTGCGGAGGATCGATGCCGCGATCAGGCCGAGGGTCAACACGCGTGTCGCGGCGACATAATGACCGACCTCGGCGCCGGGGCGCAGAAAGCCGAGCATGACGATGTCGATATAAAGATAGACGTTCACGACGACGACCGTGATAGCGAGCGGCGTGGCCTCGCGCAGGATCCGGCGCCATTCGGACAGAGCGGCCGGTCCGATGCGCGGTATGCCGGCGCTGCGCGAGAATTCCCAGATCATCACCAATGCGGAAATCAGGGCCGCTATCTGGAACACGGACGCGGCGGCCACGATGCCGTAGCCGAGATTGAGCACCGCCGCGATCCCGGCCAGTGCGATGATGGCCGATAGGACCTGACGTCGCGCGGTGGCCTCCAAGCGTTCCAGGCCCTGAAAGGCGAAGTCGAGTGTGAGTGCGGCAACGATCAGGCTGATGGCTTGGATCAATACGACCTGTACGACCAATGTCTCGGGCCGCCATATCGAAAGGAAAATGGCAACGCCGACGATCGACAAGGCGGCCAGTAGAAGCCGCAGAGACAGGATCGTTTCCGCGATGGGGCGGACATCGCTCCGCCGTGAGGCGATTTCGCGCGCGGCCCAGGTATCCGTGCCGAGCGCCGCCGCGATGCCGAAATAGGACATGATGGCGACGGCAAAGCCCAAGACGCCGTAATCGGCGGGGCCGACGGCGCGCGCCAGGATGGCGTGGGTGATGAAGCCGAGCGCCATCGTCACCATCTGGCCGGCGGCGAGCGCGGACACGTTGACGAAAATGGATTTGCGGTCCGCCATGGGTCCCGACTTATTCGGCCGCAGCCGACTTCAGAACGATCGTGCGGCGTTTGATCAACGCGAGCCAGCCGAGCAGGGCCATCATCACCGCGATCATTGGCAGGGCAGCGAGGTTCACCCAGGTCCAGCCCATGACGTGATAGAGCGTGCCGGAAAACATCGATGAGATCGCCATGAAGGTGAACACGATGAAATCGTTGGTGCCTTGGATCTTGGCGCGTTCGGACGGCGCGTGGGATTCGGTCAGCAACGTCGTGCCGCCGGTGAAGGAAAAGTTCCATCCCAGCCCTAGGGCGAACATGGCGAACCAGAACTGCCACAAGTCGGTGCCCGAAAGGGCAACCGCAACCGCGGCCAGAAGAAATAGCCCGCCGACGGCGATGATGCGCAGGCTGCCGAAGCGCGCGATCAACTGCCCGGTGAACAGGCCGGGCGCGAACATCGCAAAGATATGCCATTCGATGACGAAGGCTGCGTCGTCGAAGCTAAAGGAATGACCGACCCGCATGGCAATAGGCGTGGTGGTCATCATCATGTTCATCGTGACGTAGCCCACCAGACCGCCGGCGATGGCGACGATGATCGCTGGTTCTTTCAGGATTTCAGCCAGCGGGCGGCCCGTATCGTTGCGTTCGGCATGCGTTGGGCGGGGCAGGTCGATCCAGAGCGAACTGAGCGCGGCAAGTGCCGCGAAGCTGATGATAGCGAGCATGGTGCCCGCGAACTCGGCATCCGGCAGTAGGGCGCGCGTCAACTTCGCCGTTTCGGGCCCGACGAAGGCGCCGACGATACCGGCGGCGATCACGAGCGAGATTGCGCGGGCGCGAAATTCGCTTCCTGCCGCGTCAGCCGCGGCAAACCGCTGCAAACCGGCGAAGCCGGAATAAATCCCATAAAAAAAGATGCCGGTATTGAAAGTGACGAAGTCGTTGTGCGCGATGGCATGGAAGCAAATCGTGCAGCCGAACACGCCGATCAACGCGCCGACGGTGAAGCCCCATTTGCGCCCGATCCACTGCATGAGGTGTGCGGCCGGCAAGGTGCCGCACGTCGTTCCGATCAGCATCATGGTGATCGGCAGGGTCACGAAGGTCAGATCGTCGCCCAGCATGTTCACCGAGGCCAACGTCGCCACGAGGAACATCGTGGCACGGCCGGAATTGAACAGCGCCTGGCCGCCAGCCAGGACCATCACATTGCGTTTTTGATGGGGAGAGGACATGTCCCAACCGACTTTACGCTGCGATTCGGGGCTGGCAAGCGAGGCGGGCTTGGCGGATTCACCACCTGGTTGGGCCGGACCGGCAAGGGCGATTCGGGCGAGGCGAAAAGGTGCGTGATTTCAACGAGTTACGGGGCATGTTTTGGCCGCGAAAAGCGGGCGATTTGGTTGTGGTTTTAGGGGCGATCTGATATAAAAAATCCCAACAAATCCAAGCAATTTCGCGGGCTTTTGGCCGCGATTCTCTCAGCGTCGGACCACGCATTTGACACGATCGCCCGCTCCGCTTTACGGCCCGCCCGACGATATCCCGCCCGGCGATCCGCAGGCCCCCGCAACGCCTGAATCACCGTTCATTCAGCCGGTCTCCATCGAAGACGAGATGAAGTCCTCGTATCTCGATTACGCGATGAGCGTGATCGTGAGCCGGGCGCTGCCGGATGTGCGCGACGGCCTGAAGCCGGTGCATCGCCGCATCATCTACGCGATGAAGGAAGGCGGTTACGACTATAACCGGCCGTTCCGTAAATCGGCGCGCATCGTCGGTGATGTCATGGGTAAATATCATCCCCATGGCGATTCGGCGATCTACGACGCCATGGTGCGTATGGCGCAGGATTTCGCCATGCGGCTGCCCCTGATCCAGGGACAGGGCAATTTCGGCTCGATGGACGGCGACCGCGCGGCGGCGATGCGTTACACCGAAGCGCGCCTGGCGCGCTCGGCGCATTCCTTGGTCGAAGATATCGACAAGGATACCGTCGATTTCCAGTCGAACTACGACGATTCCGTCAGCGAGCCGAAGGTTCTGCCCGCCCAGTTCCCGAACCTGCTCGTTAATGGTGCCGGCGGCATCGCGGTCGGCATGTCGACCAATATCCCGCCCCATAACCTGGGCGAAGTGATCGACGCCTGTTGCGCGGTTATCGACAATCCGGCGATCACCATCGACGAATTGATCGATACCTATATCCAAGGTCCGGATTTCCCGACTGGCGGCATTATCCTCGGCACTCAGGGCATCCGGTCCTATTTCCATCTGGGGCGCGGGTCGGTGTCCATTCGTGGGCGCGCGACGATCGAGCCGATGGCCAAGGATCGAGAAGCCATCGTGATTACGGAGATCCCGTATCAGGTCAACAAGGCCCGCATGGTCGAGATCATGGCCGAAGCGGTGCGCGACAAGAAGATCGAAGGCATTTCCGATCTGCGCGACGAATCCGACCGCGACGGCTTGCGCGTGGTGGTCGAGGTCAAACGCGACGCGATGGCCGAGGTCGTGCTCAATCAGCTGTACAGCTATACGCCGTTGCAGACGAGTTTCAGCGTGCAGATGCTGGCGCTCAACGGCGGGCGTCCGGAAACGATGGATCTCAAAAAGATCCTGCAATGCTTCATCGATTTCCGCGAACAGGTTATCACTCGGCGCACGGCCTATGAGCTGAACAAGGCGCGCGAACGCGCCCATGTGTTGGCTGGTCTTGCTGTCGCGGTCGAGAATATCGACGATGTGATCGAACTGATCCGTGGCGCCAGCGATCCGGACGATGCGCGCGCCAAATTGACCGCCAAGCCATGGCCGGCCGCGAATATCGCGCCGATAATCGCGCTGATCGACGATCCGGAACATCGGGTTATCGACGGCACCTATCTGCTGTCGCAGGACCAGGCCAAGGCGATCCTCGATCTGCGCTTGCAGCGTTTGACGGGTTTGGAGCGCGACAAGATCGCGACCGACCTCGAAGAACTCGCGGGCAAGATCAAGGAATACCTGGAAATCCTGTCGTCCAAGCCGCGCCTTTTCGAAATCCTGCGCAACGAACTGGTCGAGATGAAGATCCTGTTCAATACGCCGCGCCGCACCAGCATCGAGGCGAGCGAGTTCGAGCAAGATATCGAGGCGCTGATCCAGCGCGAGGATATGGTCGTCACCGTCACCAATGGCGGTTACATCAAACGCGTTCCGTTGTCGGCCTATCGCGCCCAGGCGCGCGGCGGCAAGGGCCGCTCCGGCATGGCGACACGCGACGAGGATTTCGTCGCCAACGTCTTTGTCGCCAATACGCATCAGCCGCTATTATTCTTCTCGTCGACGGGCATCGCCTACAAGCTCAAGGCCTATCGTCTGCCGGTCGGCACGCCGCAGGCGCGCGGCAAAGCGATGGTGAACCTACTGCCGTTGTCCGAGGGCGAAAGCATCACGACCGTATTGCCGCTGCCCGAAAACGAGGAACGTTGGGACGACCTGTTCGTCGTCTTTGCCACCGCGTCGGGTACGGTGCGTCGTAACCGGCTGTCGGATTTCACTGATGTGCGCGCCAATGGCAAGATCGCCATGAAGTTTGAGGGCGAAAATGCCGGGGATCGCTTGATCCGCGTGCGCGTGTTCGAAGAAGCCGACGACGTGTTCCTGGCGACGCGCGACGGCAAATGCATCCGCTTCCCGGTGTCCGATGTGCGCGTGTTCTCGGGCCGCACCTCCATCGGTGTGCGTGGCATGATGCTCGAAGACGGCGACGAGGTGATCTCGATGGCCGGTCTCAAGCATGTGAAAGCGGAAATCGAAGATCGCGATTTATATCTATCTGCTGTCAACGCGAACCGCCGCCTGGCTGGTGGCGATTACACCGAGCGTGCCGAAGATAAGGTGCATGACGAATCCGTGGCAGCGCGTCTGACCGAGCCGAAGTTCCAGCAGATGGCGGCCGAGGAGGAATTCATCCTGACGGTGGCCGAAGACGGTTTGGGCAAACGGACCTCGGCCTACGACTATCGTATTTCCAATCGCGGCGGCAAAGGCGTCACCTCGATGGACCTCAAACGCGGCAGTTCCTTTACGCGCGTCATCTCGACCATCCCGGTCCTCAATACGGATCAACTCGTGATGGTATCCGATGGCGGCCAACTCATTCGCCTGCCGGTCAGCGGCATCAGCTTTACCGGCCGCACGGCGCGCGGCGTCACCCTGTTTCGTGTCGGTGAGTCGGAACGTGTCGTGTCGGTGACCCGCTTCCGCGAAGTCGGGGGGCAAGAGGCGGTTGAGGAAGAATCCGTCGAGGAAACTCCCGCCGAGGAATGAAATCGGCTAGGATGCCGGCGCGCGATGCGGCAGCGGCCTGCGCGCGGATAATTGGGGGAGAAAATCTATGACCCGCCGGCTTGTTGGCATTTATGCCGGAACCTTCGATCCGGTGACCAACGGTCACATGGACGTGATTAAGCGCGCCATGCGCGTGGTTGATCATCTGGTGGTCGGCGTGGCGATCAATGCCGGAAAGGGGCCGATGTTCAGTCTTGAGGAGCGGGTTTCGATGCTCCAGGACGACATCGCCGAAATTCCGCGCTCCGATACCACCGTCGAGATCAAATCGTTTCGGGGGCTCTTGGTCGATTTCGCCGTGGCATGCGGCGCTTCTGTGGTCGTACGCGGTCTGCGCGCCGTATCCGACTTTGAATATGAATTCCAGCTGACCGGCATGAATGCCCATCTCAATCCGGATATCGAAACGGTGTTCCTGATGGCGTCGTCCGATAACCTGTTCATCGCCTCGCGGCTGGTGAAGGAAATCGGGGCGCTGGGGGGCGATATTACGCCGTTCGTCTCCAGCCGCGTACGCCGTCGCCTGATGGAGAAGGTCGCCGCCGAGAAGGCTGCGGAGTGAAATGAAGCTCCATATCGGGGGCCGGGTAGCCCATCCGGACTGGAAAATTCTCAATGCACAGCCGGGTCCGGCCGTAGACTTCGTCGGCAATTGTCTCGATCTAGCGCAGTTCGGCGACAATTCGATTGAAGCGATCTATGGCTCCCACGTCTTCGAACATCTGGGTTACGCCACCGAATTGCCGCAGGTCTTGCGTGAATGCCATCGCATACTGGTCCCCGGAGGCGAACTCTACGTCAGCGTGCCGAACTTGGGTGTGCTCTGCCAGATGTTCGTCGCCGAAGGCGCGACCAACGAGCTTCGTTTCCACTTGATGCGCATGATGTTCGGCGGTCAGGTCGATGCTTACGATTTCCACAAGGTCGGCTTGATCGAACCGTTTCTGGTGCATTTCCTGATCCGCGCGGGGTTCAGCAGGCACAGGCGCGTGCAGGAATTCAACATCTTCAACGACACCAGCAGCCTGCGTTTGGGCGAATATCTGATCAGCCTCAACGTTATCGCCACCAAATAGCGCGTTTCGGCGTTAGTATCCGATCTTGGGGGGGGGGATGGTACGCCCGATTGGATTCGAACCAACGACAACCGCATTAAAAGTGCGATGACTCCTACCACTCCGCTTCGCTCCGTACGCAAGCTGCGCTTGCTAAACTGAGATACGGGCGCACCCAATAAACCCTTATAGAATCAGGCTACTGCTCCTTCTAACCCGACTACGAATCGTACCATGTCTTCACGAATTGTCACCCCGATATCTGAGTGACCTGTCCCCACCAAAGGGACTGTTTTGGACACGAATTGGAGTAAAAAATGGAGAAGGAAACGCATCCCAAAAGGTGCACCAACAGGCTCTAAAGTCGGGACAAAAAAGCCGGGGGGAAAAAACCTCTGGTCTGTACCAGCTGCCCAAACCAGACCAACCAACCGGACCCCATGGGAAGAAACACCCCCCGTTATCGCCATATATAGATATGGCCTGACAGATACGGACCAAAAATAACGTGTCCGACTCATCATTGGTCTTAGAACCGGTCTGACCCTGCCGAACTACGTCTGAATCCCTACCTGCCAGCATCGGCTACACCTGTAGTCAAGGATGTGCGCCACTTCCAGGGAGGGTAGCTAAGGCCACGACCACACCTCTGTCGGTTAACTGGCCTTCAGGTTGGTGCACAGGAAGTGGTGCTAAACAGACAGACCGGATGTGATCTAAGTCACATTCATCATGCCGGTCTTTGTGGTCAGGGAACGGTGAACGTTCCACCACCACCAACCATTCCAGGTTATCAGCAAAAGAACCCGTGAGCAGCGTTCCAGTGGGGAGCAGGAACAGCGAACATAGAACAGAAGAGCAGGTACCTTTGCCGCTAAAGCCTCCATCCAATGATACGAAAAAAGCCAATGTTTCGTATGAAAGGAGAAGTGAAAGTGGTCAATAAGGACTCAATTTCAATAGCTTAAGGTACCGTGACATATCTACGTATTGGGAAGGCCCATATCACGTGTTGTCACGGTTTGCTTCTCTGCTGACAGGTCCCGATAGGGTGACCTGAAAGGTGCTGCGATTTGGGTACGCGAAGCAGTCCTGCATGTCTAGGCTACTTCGTTGGTGTCGCCAGCGGTGTTGTTGCAGCTGTGTGTTTATGCGGATCATGCCGATAGAATAGGGCCTGTGGGGCTAGAATTTGACTGTAGAGTCGCGAAGAAGGTGGGGCGGCACTCTGCACGGTCAAATATTCCGGGTGCTGTAGTAGTCTTCTGCCGTCAGCTCCGTAGAAACAATAAATTGTTGTCCCCCCTGTCTATGTCTGATTGGAAACCCGGATGGAAACCTTATCGGAAAGAGACTTCGACAATTCACGCCTGTTAGACGTTCACCGTTGGTCTGAATACCCAGAGGTAAATAGCTTTGTTAATGGAATTTACGCTGAGCACTTTGCCAGCAGCTTCACAGAAGAAGAAGAACAGAAATTAGACCCAGAGATTCAAAAGAAGCATGTAAAAGTCGTTTTGCTTGATCTGTATGTCTGTTGGTTGAATGACCCAGAGATGTGCATTGCCGTGGGTATGGGTCGCAATCTCTACAAAGCTAAAGGTCGCTACAATTCCCTGCATATCTCCAGCAAAGCAATCTTCGTAGTAGAAAGATTAAGAGCCATTGGACTGATCGATCTAAAGCCTGGGTTTAATGACCCCAGAGAAGGAGGCAAGGGCCGTGTCACGCGCATATGGCCAACCGACAAGCTCATAGAAGAGTTCAGAAAGGCTAAGTTCAGTCCCTTTGAGATTGTTTCTCATGCCGACAGAGAAACGATCATTCTGAAGGATGAAAATAAGAAGCGCGTTGAATACGACGAAACAGATGAGACTGTCCGCATGTGATCTGCCCCCTTCAGAGTGGTCCATCTAATATTTTAGATTGGACCCTGAAGGAGAAGACAAATGGGCAAGAGACACGGGCCTGAGGAGATTATCGGTAAGCTGCGCGAGGCCGAGATTATACTGGCGCAAGGCGGGACGACGGGGG
>CANIGJ010000015.1 GCA_947467145.1 Rhodospirillaceae bacterium
ATCAAAGAACTCTCCATGACCATGGCCAATCTCGGCATGATCGACGCGACGATGGTTGAGCGTCTGTTCGTCGAGTTCGCCGATCAACTCTCGTCAACCGGCTCTCTCGTCGGTTCGTTCGACACGACCGAACGCCTGCTCCTGCAATCGATGGATCAGGAGAAGGTCAATCTGATCATGGAAGAGATCCGCGGTCCGGCGGGTCGTACCATGTGGGACAAGCTCGGCAATGTGAACGAGCAGGTCCTGGCGAATTACCTGAAGAACGAATATCCGCAGACCGTCGCGGTCGTGCTGTCCAAGATCAAAGGCGACCACGCCGCGCGCGTGCTGTCGGTGCTGCCCGAAAACTTCGCCATGGAAGTCATCATGCGCCTGTTGCGTATGGAGACGGTGCAGAAGGACATCCTAGACGGCGTTGAAAAGACGCTGCGCGCCGAATTCATGAGCAACCTCGCACGCACGCAGCGCCAGGACGCGCACGAGCAGATGGCCGATATCTTCAACAATCTCGACCGTTCGACCGAGAACCGTTTCATGAGCGCGCTCGAGGAACGTAATCGTGAATCGGCCGAACGCATCAAGGCCTTGATGTTCACCTTCGAAGATCTGCTGCGTATCGACCCGGCCGGCATCCAGGTGTTGCTGCGTCAGGTGGAAAAAGACCAGCTCGCGATGTCGTTGAAGGGTGCCTCCGACGACTTGAAGGAACTGTTCTTCAAGAACATGTCCGAACGCGCTGCCAAGATGATGCGCGAAGACATGGAAGCGATGGGTCCGGTGCGCCTGAAGGAAGTCGACGAGGCGCAGGCCAATGTCGTGCAGACAGCCAAGCAATTGGCCGATTCCGGCGAAATCGTCATCTCCGGTTCCGGCGAAGAAGACGAACTCGTTTTCTAATCTCGCCGTCTAAAAACTGTCATCGAATCTGTCTTATGTGGCTGGGATGCGTATCGCCATTGCCACTGACGCTTGGTATCCGCAACCGAACGGGGTTGTTCGTGTCCTCGCCTCGGTGATCGCGGGCTTGCGTGCGCGCGGTCATCAGGTCCTGGTCATTTCGCCCGATCTGTTCCGGCATTCAATCCCCTGCCCGACTTATCCGGAATTGCCCATCACCTTGTGGCCGGGGGCGCGCGTGCGCGAGATGCTGGCCCGCTTCGATGCCGACGTGATCCATATCGCGACTGAAGGCACGATCGGCTCGGCAGCGCAGAAATATTGCTTTGAGCGCAAGCTGCCGTTCACGACCGCCTATCACACGAAATTCCCGGAGTACCTAGCTGCGCGCACGCATCTGCCAGTGCGCTGGTTCCACGCCGCGATGCGCAAGTTCCACAGCACGTCATCCGGTGTCATGGTGCCGGCAACCGCGGTCTATAACGAACTCGATTCCTACGGTTACGTGAACCTGCGGCAGTGGTCGCACGGCGTGGACAGCCAACTGTTCCAGCCTGGCCCGAAGGATTATCTCGACGCCGAACGTTTGCCGCGCCCGATCTTCCTCTACGTCGGCCGCGTCACCATCGATAAAAACCTGCCGGCCTTTCTCGATCTCGATCTGCCGGGCAGTAAGGTCGTCGTCGGTTCTGGCCCGGAACGCATCGGACTGATGAAACGCTATCCCAAGGTGTTGTTCCGCATCGCCGGTGAAACCGAATTGCCGCGCTACTACAATGCCGCCGACGCGTTCATTTTTCCGAGCCGGACCGACACGTTCGGTTTGGTGATGCTTGAGGCGTTGGCCTGCGGGGTACCCGTCGCGGCCTTTCCGGTGACTGGGCCGCTCGACGTGATCGGCGAATCGCAGGCCGGTCGGCTGGATGAGGACCTACGCCGTGCCGCCCTGGCGGCCCTGGATGTGCCCAGCGTGGACTGCCGCGCGCGTGCGCTGGAGTTATCCTGGGACCGGGTGGTCGAACAGTTCCTCAGTTATCTGGCGCCGATCCGGGTGCCCGCTTAAGGCGGCATTGACCCGGCAGAGCGAGCGGGTTCTGATGCCTTATGGCCACCAATCAAGCTGAACGCGAAACCTATTATGCCAAGGTCGGCGCGACCGAGGAATTGTCGCCGCTGTGGACCACCCGGCTGGTGCCGCCGTTGCCCAAGGATTTTGTGAAATCGGTTCCGCATTTGTGGGATTACGACAACGGCGTGCGGGCACTTCTGCTGGAGGCTGGCCCGCTGATCACCGCGGCCGAGGCGCAGCGTCGCGTGCTGACCCTGGAAAATCCTGGTCTCGGCGGCAGCCATCGCATCTTGGAATCGCTCTATGCCGGCCTGCAACTGATCCTGCCCGGCGAGGTCGCCCCGGCGCATCGTCATTCGCCGTCGGCGTTGCGCTTCATCGTCGAAGGCAACGGCGCGTTCACGGCGGTGGATGGCGAGAAGTCCGTCATGAAACCCGGCGATTTCATCATCACGCCGTCGATGACCTGGCACGATCACGGCCACGAAGGCGACGGCCCGGTGGTGTGGATGGATGGGCTCGATATCCCGATGGTCGGCACGTTCGGCATGATGTTCTTCGAAAATTATAGCGGCGAAAGCCATCCGCAACGCCGACCGCCGGGCGACAGCCGTGCGCGTTACGGCGCCAATATGCGCCCGGTGAACGAGACCTGGGACAAGCCGGAATCGCCGATCTTTTCCTATCCGTTTGAGCGTTCGCGCGATGCGCTGGAACGCATGCGCCGAGCCAACGAATGGGATCCGGCGGCCGGCCTCAAGCTCGAATATATCGATCCGACGCGCGGGCGTTCGGCCATGCCGACGATTTCGACCTTCCTGCAATTGATGCCCAAGGGCTTTGCCGGGGCGCGTTACCGGACGACCGAAAACACGGTCTATTCGGTGGTCGAGGGCACGGGTCGCGTGATCGTCGGCGACGGCGGCGACGCCCGCGTCATCGCCTGGAAGCCGCGCGATATTTTCTGCATACCGTGCTGGGTGCCACACCGGCTGGAATCTGATTTGGATGCGACATTATTCAGTTTCTCCGACAGGACTGCTCAGGAGAAACTGGGATTGTGGCGCGAAGATCGCGGCAACGCCTGACTTTAAAAAAAGAAGCTAGGTCCGATGCGAAAATGGCCTCGTCTTGCGACGAGGCCATTTGTTTTCCCGGTGACCTTACTCTTTTATTGGCATTTGATCGTGGCGTCGTACTGGAAGACGCGCTCATACCAGGTCGGATTGACATGGAGACCGTATTCGTTGCCTTCCGCGCCCATGGCGTCCGGCAGTTTGAAGATCATCTGTTGCGAGTTGGTCATGCGCAGACGGCGCTGAGTCACCATGCCGTTGGTGTCGGTACGATAGATCGCGATCTCGGCGAGGCGCGGCCAGCGATCGCCCAGATTGGTGATCTGAAATGCCGGTGTCTTGCCTTCGCAGATGGCGCTTACTTCTAGGCTGAGTTCCTTGCCTTCGATCGCCTTGGTTTCTTGCGGCGCGGCCAGTTCTTGTTTCACTTCGTTCTGTACGCCCTGGCGCGGCGAGGTGCCGTTCGCGGACACCAAGCGCGGATCGACCGCAGCCTTTCCTGTAGGCTGGTCGTCGGTGGCATATTCCTTCTTCAGGCAATCGAGCGTTTTGATGCGGTCCGCGACCTGACCGATATAATCCTTGAGGTCGTCATTGCGGAACACGAGACCGCGCGATTTGATTTCGACCGATTGTCCGGAATCGTACGCTTGCTGCAATTCGCGCTGCTGTTGTTTCCAGCGGTCGATATAGGCATCCCAACTGCCGTTATAGCTCGCCAGCACGGCGCGACGGACTTCGGGAACAGTGTTGGTCCACCACTCGACGTCAGAGAGTTTGGGGCACGCGTCTTGTGCGGATGCCGGGATCGTGGCGGTCGCCGAGATGGCAATCACGGCCAACACGCCGGCCAGGCTTGTCAGTTTCGACAGGGTGTTCATTTTTTTATACCGATACATTCAAGAGCTTTTATTGACGGGCACGCTAATGGGTTCGCCAAAACCCAACCAGTGTGGTTTCCCTCACAACTAGTACGTGATTTAGGTGTAATTATGGCCACGTCAACGGGCGCGTGAAGTGATGCCCATCACACGGCCGGCGGCGGCTTCTACTTAGGCGCGTCGGTAAAGCTATCCGAAGGCGGGCCGCTATTGCGCGGCGGTGCGTAGCGCCTGGATGGTTTTGACGTAGTCGGTGCCGTTGAACACCGCGCTGCCGGCGACGACCGTATCGGCACCGGCGTCGACGATCATCTTCACGTTGTCGGGTTTGACGCCGCCATCGACTTCAAGCTCAATCGGCCGCTTGCCGATCAGCGCTTTGACGGCGCGGATCTTGTCGGTCTGCGACGGGATATATTGCTGCCCGCCGAAGCCCGGATTGACCGACATAACGAGGATCAGATCGACGTCGTCGATCACCGGCTCAAGCGCCGACACCGGCGTGCCCGGATTGATCGACACCCCTGCCTTTTTGCCCAGGCCACGGATCACCTGCAGGCAGCGATGCAGATGTTTATCAGCCTCGCTGTGCACGGTGATGATGTCCGCTCCGGCGGCGGCAAACTCGGCCAGATACGGTGCCGCCGGATCGATCATCAGATGGACGTCAAACGGCTTTTTGGTATGGGCACGGATCGCCTTGATGACCACCGGGCCGAACGACAGGTTCGGCACGAAATGCCCATCCATCACGTCGATATGGATGTAGTCGCATCCGGCGGCATCGATCGCGCGCACCTCTTCGCCGAGGCGCGCGAAATCTGCCGATAGAATCGACGGTGCAATCTTCAGCGCTGCCATCTCCAACCCCTACTCTTTCGAAACCTTAGGCTGCCTCGCCGGTATATTTGGCGGCGCAGGCGGCGCTGTTCAACTGCGAACGCTCGATCAGGCGCTTTTGCGCCGCGGCGACGTTCTCGGCCTTGCCCGCCCAGGTCTTGAGTGCGCTGTCCTGCAACGCGCGACCGTACGAATAGCTGAGCTTCCACGGCAGCGGGCCCTGCTTGTTCATCGCATTCAAATGCGCGGTTGCATCTTTTTCGCTCTGGCCGCCGGACAGGAACATGATGCCCGGCACCGCTGACGGCACGCAGCGCTTCAGGCTGATCACGGTGCGGTCGGCGACATCCTGCACACCGGCCTGCTTGGCGGACTTCTTGCCGGCGATGATCATGTTGGGCTTCAGGATCATGCCTTCGAGAGCGACACCCTGGAGATGCAACTCGTTGAAGACCGCGTGCAGGGTTTCCTCGGTCACTTCGGCGCAGCGGTCGATGTCATGCGCGCCGTCCATCAGAACCTCGGGCTCGACGATGGGAACGATGCCGCCTTCCTGGCAGATGCGGGCGTAGCGTGCCAGCGCATGGGCGTTGGTGTGGATGCAATAGGCGGTTGGGATATCGGTATCGATATCGATCACCGCGCGCCACTTCGCGAACTTTGCGCCGAGCTGCGCGTATTCGGCGATGCGCTTGGGTAGACCGTCGAGGCCTTCGGTGATCTTTTCCTTGGGCGAACCCGGCAAATCCATCGCACCGGCATCGACCTTGATGCCCGGCAGGATGCCCTGCTTGCTCAGGACCTCGGCGAGACGCGTGCCGTCCTTCGCTTTCTGGCGCAGCGTCTCGTCATAGAGGATGACGCCGCTGATATATTTGCTGAGGCCTTCGGCGCGGAACAGCATCTCGCGGTAATCGCGGCGCGCATCCTCGGTCGATTCAAGTTTGATGGTGTCGAAGCGGCGCTTAATCGTGCCCGTGCTTTCGTCGGCGGCGAGCAGGCCTTTGTCGGAGGCAACCATCGCCTGGGCGATCTTGTTCAGTTCGGTCAAGTTCATCTTTATCGATCTCCTCTTTGGTATACAGCGCGTTAGAGCCGCGCTTTGACCGCCTCGACCACAGCCTCGGCGGTAATTCCGAAATGTTTGTACAGATCCGGCGCCGGTGCGCTGGCGCCAAATCCCTTCATGCCGATGAACGCACCGGTCGGGCCGATCCAGCGTTCCCAGCCGAACTCGATCGCGGCCTCGATGGCGACACGCGCGTTCGTCGGACCCAGAACCCGGTCGCGATAAGAACGATCCTGGCGGGCGAATAATTCCCAGCTCGGCATGGAAACTACGGCGGTTCCGATGCCGTCGGCCTGTAATTTCTTGCGGGCATCGAGCGCGATCGATACTTCCGAGCCTGTGGCCATCACCGTCGCTTGGCGTTTGCCCTCGGCTTCGGCGAGCACATAGGCACCGCGCGCCACCAGATTGTCGGCGCTATAAGCGGTGCGAACAGCCGGCAGGCCCTGGCGCGACAAGGCCAGGACCGTCGGGCCGGTCGTATTGGCGAGGGCCGCTTCCCAGGCTTCGGCGGTTTCCATGGCATCGGCCGGACGCAGCACCAGGACGTTCGGGATCGCGCGCAAGGAGGCGAGCGTCTCGACCGGTTGATGGGTCGGGCCGTCTTCGCCGAGGCCGATGGAATCGTGCGTCAGCACATAGACGACGCGCTGTTCCATCAGGGCCGACAGGCGCAATGCCGGACGGAGATAATCGGCGAACACCAAGAACGTGCCGGCGTAGGGAATGACGCCCTTATGCAGTGCCAGGCCATTCATGGCTGCCGCCATGCCGAATTCGCGCACGCCGTAATGGATGTAACGGCCGCCGTAATTGGCGGGGTTCACGATGGTGACGGCCTTGGTCTTGGTATTCACCGAGCCGGTGAGATCGGCCGAGCCGCCCAGCAGTTCGGGCACGACCTCGAAGATCGCTTCCAGGGTTTCGCCGGAGGATTGGCGCGTCGCCCATTTCGGCGCGTCGGTCGCGACCTTCTTTTTGAAGTCTTCCATCGCCTTGGCGGCTTCGACGGGAAGCGTTCCGGCCTGACGACGATCGAACTCGGCGCGCTTGGGCGATGCCGACAGGCGGCTTTCCCAGGCCTTGCGATTGTTGGTGCTACGCGCACCGGCGTTGCGCCACGCGTTCAGCACGTGTCCGGGCACAACGAAAGCTTCGTGCGGCCAGCCAAGTGCGGCGCGCGCACCGGCGATTTCCTCAGGCCCCAACGGCGAACCGTGGGTCGACGACGTCCCCTGCTTTTTCGGTGCGCCGAAGCCGATGACGGTCTTGCAGGCGATCAGCGACGGTGTCGATGTAGCCTGCGCGGCGCGGATGGCGGCGGCGATAGCTTGCGGATCATGCCCGTCGACGCGGACGACATCCCAGCCGCTGGCGCTGAAGCGCGCGAGCTGATCGTCGGAGACCGAAAGATCGGTCGCGCCATCGATGGAGATCGAGTTGTCGTCGAACAGCACGATGAGCTTGCCGAGCTTCAGGTGCCCGGCCATCGAGATGGCCTCGTGGCTGACGCCTTCCATCAGGCAGCCGTCGCCGGCGATCACATAGGTATAGTGATCGACGAGTTCGTTGCCGAAGACGGCGTTCAGATGGCGTTCGCCGAGCGCGAAGCCGACCGACATGGCGAGACCCTGGCCGAGCGGTCCGGTCGTCGTCTCGATCCCGGCGGCATGGCCGAATTCGGGATGGCCGGCGGTCTTGGAGCCGAGCTGACGGAAATTGCGCAGTTGATCCATCGTCATGTCGGCATAGCCGGTCAGATGCAGCAGCGCGTAGAGCAGCATCGAGCCGTGGCCGGCCGACAGGATGAAACGGTCGCGGTCGGCCCAATCGGGCGTCGAGGCGTCGAACTTCAGGAATTGGGTGAACAGCACCGTGGCGACATCGGCCATGCCCATCGGCATGCCGGGATGGCCGGATTTGGCGGCCTCGACTGCGTCGGCGGCGAGAAAACGGATCGCGTTGGCGAGTTCGCTATGCGTAGCGGTCCCGGATACGGACGACGGGTCGGCCAACTGGGGTTGATCAGGCGGCATTCAGACGCTCCAGAGCGAACAAGGACAAGCTAGGCTGCCGCTTGCGGGCAGCCCCGGGAAGGTCATTCCGAGGGTTGTCTAACATGCTCGCCCGGTCAGGTCGAATCCCCCGTACACCCGCCATTCCGGCGCTAAAATCCGCCACTTTTCGGAGGATCAACGTGCGCCATCGCGTGCGCCTCGTGGGGCACCCTGCACGAATCTGCCGAGGCAGGTTCGGGACCGATATTTTGAGAGAAAAATGGGGCGAACGATGGGGTTCGAACCCACGACCGCTCGGACCACAACCGAGAGCTCTACCGCTGAGCTACGTTCGCCACACGGCGCGGTATGTAACCCCATGGGGTTACGGGGTCAAGGTACGGATATGTTGGCGGATCAATCGTTTGTGCTAGGCTCTCTAATCAATTGATGTCGTGGGTAGATTAGCTCACGCGACGACGAAGGAGTTCCCGATGAGCCGGAATGTGATTGTTTGGGCTGTGGTCATTATCGTTTCAGCCGTTGGCGGCGCCCTGATCCAGGGCCAGATCGACCAAAAATCGGCCCCTGTCGCCGCCAAATCCGAGCCGAAATCCGCCCCGGCGGCAACTACCCCCGCGGCCCCCGCTCAAACGGCTGCCACCGGCGGCACCCTGGACGCGGTGCGTCAGCGCGGCAGCGTGCTGTGCGGCGTCAACACCGGCCTCGCCGGTTTCGGCATCGCCGACAGCCAGGGCAAATGGACCGGCCTCGACGTCGATATCTGCCGTGGCGTGGCCGCTGCGGTGCTGGGCGATGCGGAGAAGGTCAAATACACCCCGCTCACCACGCAACAGCGTTTCACCGCGTTGCAGTCGAAGGAAATCGACATCCTGTCGCGCAACACGACCTGGACCCTGGGCCGCGATACCTCGCTCGGCCTCAATTTCGTCGGCATCACCTTCTTCGACGGCCAAGGCTTCATGGTGCGCACCGCATCGAAAGTCACGAACGCCAAGAGCCTCAACGGCGCCACGGTCTGCGTGCAGCCGGGTACGACGACCGAACTCAACCTCGCGGACTTCTTCCGCTCCAACAACATGAAGTTCCAGCCGGTGGTCATCGAAAGCCTGCAGGAACTGACCGGCGCGTTTGTCGCCGGACGCTGCGACGCCATGACGACCGATATTTCCGGTCTCGTGTCCATTCGCGCGACGCAGGCGAAGCCGGACGATTTTCTCGTCCTGCCCGACGTGATCTCGAAAGAGCCGCTGGGCCCGGTCGTGCGCCACGGTGACGATCAATGGTTCGATATCGTCAAATGGACGATCTTCGCGATGATCGAAGCCGAGGAAAAAGGCATCACCTCGGCCAATGTCGAGCAGATGAAATCGAGCGAAGATCCGGCCATCAAACGCCTGCTTGGCGTGACGGCGGGCAACGGCGAAGCGCTCGGCCTCAAGGAAGATTGGGCCGCCAACGTCATCAAGCTGGTCGGCAATTACGGCGAAAGCTACGACCGCAACATCAAGGCGCAACTGGGCCTCGAACGCGGCATCAATAATCTGTGGACCAAGGGCGGCTTGGTCTACGCGCCGCCGGTGCGCTAAGGCGGAACCGCGCGCAGCGTAAGCGCGTTTCCCGCACATGGCCTTCTGGAATGATCGTCACACGCGCGGCGTCCTGTATCAGGTCGCCGCGCTTGGTGGCGTCATCCTGGTCGGCGGCATCCTCGTGTCGAACACGATGGATAATCTCGCGCGCCAGAACATCGCAACGGGTTTCCGGTTTCTGACGCGCGAAGCCGGCTTCGGCATCAGCGAGCATCTGGTCGATTATTCGCCCGCCGATACCTATCTGCGGGCGTTGTATGTCGGCCTGCTCAACACCCTGCGCATCGCACTCTCGGGCATCGCATTGGCGACCTTGCTTGGCATCGTCGTCGGTTTCGCGCGGCTCTCGTCGAACTGGCTCGTCGCGCGCCTGGCTTCGGTCTATGTCGAGGTCACGCGCAACGTGCCGGTGCTGCTGCATCTGTTCTTCTGGTACGCCGTCGTCACGCAGGCCTTCCCCTCGCCGGGGGCCGCACTCGAACCTATCACGGGTTTCTTCCTGTCGAACCGTGGCGTCGCTATTTCATGGCCGGGTCTTGGCGTGCCGACGCTCGACGGCTTCAACTTCCGTGGCGGCGCGGTGCTGAGCCCGGAACTCTCTGCCCTGCTGATCGGGATTGCGATCTATACGTCGGGCTTCATCGCCGAAACCGTGCGTGGCGGCATTCTGTCGGTGCCGAAAGGTCAGCTTGAGGCCGCGCGTTCGATGGGCCTGACCGGTTGGCAGGTGCTGCGTTTCGTGACCATGCCGCTGGCGTTGCGCGCGATCGTGCCGGGCACCACCAATCAATATCTGAACCTCGCCAAGAATTCGGCGTTGGCCGTCGCCATCGGCTATCCGGATTTCGTTTCGGTCGCCAATACGACGATCAACCAGACCGGTCAGGCGATCGAAGGTGTGGCCATGATCATGGCGGCGTATCTCACCTTGTCGCTGCTCATCTCGGCCT
Organism: Rhodospirillaceae bacterium; assembly: GCA_947467145.1. Classification (GTDB taxonomy): domain Bacteria; phylum Pseudomonadota; class Alphaproteobacteria; order Rhodospirillales; family UBA2165; genus CANIGJ01. Next base: position 10,396 of record CANIGJ010000015.1, read on the forward strand.
TCATGAATTGGTACAACAGGCATGTCGCGCTGATCGGAGAACGTTCGTGACCGCGCGTTTCCTGAAAGAAGGCACGATCCTCTACGGCCTGTTCGGCACTTGGTACAATGCGCTGCTGACCCTGCTGTCGCTCTGGATTATCGTCGAGTGGGTGCCGCCGCTTTTGGATTGGGGCATCTTCTCGGCCAAGACTGCGCCGGATCCGGCGGCCTGCCGTGCGACCTTCGGGGCTTGCTGGGGCTTCATCCATGAGAAGTATCGTCTGATCCTGTTCGGGGGTTATCCGTTTGAACATCAGTGGCGCCCGCTGCTCACTTCGATCATCTTCGTCGTGCTGCTGGTGACGAGTTGCAACAAGCGCTTCTGGCAGCCGTCCTTGGCGGCGGCCTGGGTGCTGGCCTTGATTACGATGTTCGTGTTGATGCACGGCGGCGTGCTTGGTCTGCCGGTGGTCGAGTCATCACGCTGGGGCGGTTTGCCGCTGACCTTGATCCTGGCGGTGTTCGGTCTGGGCATTGCCTTTCCCTTCGCCGTCGTCCTCGCGCTTGGGCGGCGCTCCAAGCTGCCGGTCATCCGCGCCATCTGCATCACCTTCATCGAAGTGGTGCGCGGCGTGCCGCTGATCAGCCTGTTGTTCATGGCCTCGGTGATGGTGCCGCTGTTCCTGCCTGAAGGCATCACCGTCGATAAGCTGATCCGTGCCGAGGTCGGCATCATTATCTTCGCCGCCGCCTATTCGGCCGAAAGTGTGCGCGGTGGCCTGCAAGCGCTCAATCGCGGGCAGGAAGAAGCCGCCGACGCGCTCGGGCTTTCCTACTTCGACAAGACGTGGCGGATCGTGCTGCCGCAGGCGCTGCGCATCGCGATCCCGTCGATCACCAACAACTTCATCTCGACCTTCAAGGATACCTCCCTGGTCGTCGTGATCGGCATGTTCGATCTGTTGGGCGCGTTGAAGGCGAGTCTGAACGATGCGCAATGGCGCACCTTCTACGTCGAAGGCTACCTGTTCGTGGCGGCGATCTATTTTGTGTTCTGTATCGGCATGTCGAAGTACGCCCAGTACCTCGAAAACGATATCGGCCGAACGACCGCTAAACCCAGCTAAGGTTCAGCTTACTCGCACCAAATCCCGTTACCGACCGGACGACACCCCGACGAGCTGGAGCGCCGGATCGGCGCCTGTGTCGGCGTATAGATCGGGCTGACCGTGCCGCCCCCGCCATACGCCGGAACCGCGTAGCCCGGGCTGGTCGAATAATAGCTGGGCGCCGGTGCGGCGGCATAATAGGTCGGCGGAGTGCGCCCGTAATAAGCCGCGTCCGCGCGATCGAGGGAGCCGCCGATGTCGTTGCCGACGACGGCGCCGGCCAGCGCACCGACCGCTGTCGCCGCCAAGGCGCCGGCACCGCCGCCGAACTGCGCGCCGGCTAGGCCGCCCAGGGCCGCGCCCGCCGCGGTGCCGACCGGCTGCTTATAGCCGCCGCCCGGCCCTTGCGAGCACGCCGCCAGGGTCAAACAGGTCACCGCAACCATCAGCGCCTTCATGGAACTCTCCTTAGGAACCAGTCAGATAGTATCCTTGGGATACTAACGCCACTGCCCCATCAAACTATCCATCACATTATAGGCTAAATTTTGCGCCACGGCATCGAGCTTCGGCGGCTTGCGGGTCGCCTTGAAGCCCTGGCTGGTGGCGCGGTAGCGTTCCGGGCCGCCGGAATTGGGGCCGAACGTCTCGTCGTCGTCATCGTCGTCCGGCAAAATGAAGCCCTGATTAGTGGCGATTGCCGCCGGTTTCTCGTTCCATTCCTTCAGGCCGCGGCTGTTGACGTAACCCAGGATCCGCCCGGTTTTGGTTTCAAGCACGCGCGCGCGAAGTTCGTAGCCCGAGCGCGATTGCTGGGTATTGCCGGCCAGGACCTCGATCAGGATGTCGGCCATCCCCGAAATCGCCTTGGTCTCGATGGCTTTACCGTTCATGCCGCCGGCATTAACGCCAGTCAGGCGCACGATCGCGGCGCGGTCGACGACATAGGCGCCGGCCTTGAGGAACGGGCCCAGGAAACCGTCCTGGAATTGCCAATCGCGGGTTTCGGAGAATTGCGCGCGCTGATCGGCATTGGTGCGTTGTTGCTGCTCGATGGTGGTCTGGCTGTTGCTCTGACCGTTGAGATTGAGATTGTTCGAGCCGAAATTGCCGCTGACCGAGCCCTGCCCGTTCTGCGAAATCACGGTGCGCGACGAGCCGTACCATTCATCCAAGGTGTCGGTCAGTTCGCGGTTCCAGAATATCGCGATCTTGGGGCTTTTCGCCTTTTTGTAGCTGGCGGCGAAATCGCGCACCACCTGCTCGCGCGCAGCGAAGGCGTTTTCGCGCTGAACCGGGCTCGACGGGAACGGCGTGATCGTGCTGCCGGCTTGGGGCGCTGCCTGCGGCACCTGATATTGCGGCGGCGGCTCGTAGGCCGGGACCGCCCCACCGATCGTCTGCGCGCCGGCCAGCGCGGGGGCGAGACACAACGAGGCTGCGAACAGTCCGCTAAGATGTGGGCGCGTGATCATTTGGTTTCTCTCAGTTCAACCATGTAAAACGCGGCGCTCTGGGTGCCGATGGATTGCGTTTGGTAGGTGTTGGATGTGCGCGCCGGCAGATTGAAGCGCTTCCAGGCGCTGATCGGTTCCGACGGCGCCTGCCCGGCATCGTAGAACTGGGTCCGTGCTTCGGCGTTCAACGGGAAGTCCGTGCAATTGATGATCTGGGCATAGACCTCGACGGTGCCGGTCGGCGTGCGGCGCGCGTTTACGGTGCGCACGTAGAGTTTATTGATGACGCTGTAGTCCGTGATGCTGACCGAATTCAGCGGCATTTCGAGTAGCGGCGATTCACCGCCCTGGACGCGCGACGGCGCGGCCGCCAATTGCCGTTGGGCGGCGATGGCGCTCATGTTGCAGATGCCGGCCGGTTCTTGAACCTGGGAGCAGCCGCTCAAGACAGCCACACCGCCGGCGAGAAGAAGCGTCGATGCGAGGATGGAATATTTCATTGTTGTTCTTCCTTATTCGGCGGGTTTGATGGCGGTTGTAGGTTCGGCCGCAGCCGCGGTTTTGGGTGCGAACAGGTTCATGAACCCGCTCTTCAGCTTGCCCAGTGAATCGTTTTCGGCGGGTGCCGCGCTGGCGCTGACCGGCGCGCCGGCGCCGGTTTCCATTTTACCGGGCGCTGCGGCCGTTGCTACGGCGGGTTCGGGCGGCAGCGGCGGTATGACGACCGCTTGCAGCATCTGATCGTCGGGCGCGCTGAAGGGCGCGCGTGGCGTGCCGGGCCGGGCACTTTCCTCGCGGACCCAACCGAAGCCGCATTTGCCGGCGCGCAGGATTTCGACATCCTTGGTCTCGGCGACTTGATCGCCGCGCAGGAATTCGACCTTAACCGTCTGCACGGTTTCGGGCAGCGTCATGGTTGCGGCATGGACGATCTGCGGCAGATTGTCCCAATAGCGCGTATCGGCGTTGGGCTCCGCCGCTTCGGCGGCGGCCTTCGCGCCGGCGGCGATCAGCAGCATGATACCGGCCGCGATGGCCGCGTCGCGATCGCCGCTCTGCAACGCAACGCTCGCCGCGACCGTACCGCCGACCAATGCCACATCGCCGACGACGTTCGCGGTCTCCTTGAACTGCGCTTTGCCGGCGAGAATGCTGTCGAACGGACGGCCGCCGCGCGTCGAGGCCTGATAGAAGATATCCTCGATCTGCGTCAGCCGGACGGTGTTGTCCGTGCGCTGCACAGTCGCTTCGGCCTTGGAACCTTTGGGCGCCGGGACGGTCAGATACGACGGATAGCTGACACGCGCGGCATTGGCGCCCAACGAAAAGCTCCCGTTGTTGAATTTCAGATAACGCGGTTTCTTGGCGTTAGGATCGGTGGCGCTGTATTTACGCGGCGCGCGGCCGGTTTCGGCCAAGATGATGACGTTGTCGCTGTCGGCCGGCTGCGCCACCGTAGGTTTGAGTTTGCGGAACTCCTCATAATCCATCTTGGCGAGCGAGGAATTGGCGGCGCAGCGCGACGCCCAGCCCTGCATGTAGGCCATGAGTGCGAAGTCGGCTTGGTTCTGGTCTTCCTCGGCGAGTTGATCCTGCAGCATGCCGTTGAGGAAGCTGGCACGTGCGGTGTCGTATTCGCCCTTATACATATAGAGCAGGCCGCGATAGAAATAGGCCATCACGCGCTCGTAGGGCTCGCCCTTGAAGTCCTTCACGAGTTCTTTGGTGAAAACGCTGCGCGCCGCTTTCGCCTTTTCGTTGTCGGCATAGATCGCTTCGATGCGTTGCAGGGCATCTTCGAACAATTCTTCGGATAGATCGTAGCGGCCCATCTCGAACGTCGCCAAACCAAGGCGCATTTCATTCAGGACCTTGTTTCGGTTGCCCTGCGCCAGGGTCACGTAGAAATGCTGATGCAAATCTTCGGGCTTGTCGGCCAAATAGGAATGCACGATCTGCGGCGGCACAGCGGCTTCACGCTCGCCTGTGGTCACACAGCCCGACACGAGCGCTAGCACCGATGCCGACGCCATGAGCCGCAAGACGATGTTGCCAGTTTGATTGCCAGTTCGATTGAAAGTCATAGGCGCCCCCACCCCAGTCTTAGTCTTCGACGGACGATGTCCCCACACCGCCCGTCGATCGTCGAAGTCGCTAGCGGTAGATGATGTCGTCCTGTGCGGCCTTCCGCAGGTCGTAATAATTGCTCCAGATGATTTGGCCGTTTTGCAGATTGACCATTTCGAACGTGATCTGATGCGTGCGCTCGATCATGCCCGAACGCGGATCGCGCGCGTCGATCGACGTGATGCGACCGCCGAGGCGATAATCGCCGGCCAGTTGGCCTGCAGTCCGGGCGATCGTGCCGCCGGAGACCACGCCGGCCTGATTCAGGTTCCGCTCGCTCTGGACCATGTCGGCGTATTGGCGGCCGACGAACTGCATGCGACCGCGCGAGGCGCGATTGAGATCGACGCGGAGCCGATCGGTAATGATGTTCTTGTTGATGCGTGACGAGCTTTCATTCTGGAAATACTCGGCATCGACGATGACGTTCGGCGATATCGATGCGTTGGCCAAGGCCGGTACGGTCAGCAGATCGCGCATCATCTCGTCGCTCATCGAGCGGATGTCCTGGCCTTCGATGCCGACGCCGCGCACGACGCCCGACGAACCCGGATCGAGATACTGCGTCGGCGTGCCGGCCGTGTTCTGAACGGTCTGACAGGCGGAAAGTGAAAATGCCGACGCTAGGACGAGAAGCGGCAGCGCGCGTGCGCGACGCATGATAGTGGCCCCCAAAGTTAGAATGTTCCCCGGCGTCAGTATGCTACTTCTCGGTGTTCGGGGCCAGTCGCTTGGGATCGGGATACGGGTTTTCCCCCTACCCCCAGAGCTGCTTGGACGCGAGCGCGGCCCCGTCCGCCAGGGCGCGGAACTTGGCCCAAACCACGCTTTCATAGACCGAGCTGGAGCGGCCGAAGGTGCCGAAGCCGCAATCGGCCCCGGCTATGACCCGTTCGCGGCCCACGATATTGGCATAATTCCGGATGCGCTGGGCGACCAGTCGCGGGTGTTCGACGAAATTGCAGGAACTGTCGATAACGCCGGGGATCAGGATCTTATCGTCGGGGATCGTGGCCGCCTGCCAATCCTCCCATTCATGCTCGTGACGCGGATTGGCACCCTCGAACGAAATCGCCCCCGCTCGCGATTTGAGGACGACATTCATGATCTTGCGTAGCTCGATGTCGTTCTTGTGCGGGCCGGCATAATTGCCCCAGCACAGATGCAGACGCATCGCCTCGGGCGCGATGTTGCGTGTGGCATGGTTCAAGGCTTCGATATTGCGTTCGGCGATGCGAACGAAATCCTCATCGCTCTTGCCGGCATGCCGGGTATTGCGCGTCATGGCGATATCGGGCGCATCGATCTGCAGGATGAAGCCGGCCTTGGCGATGGCCTCGTATTCCGTCTGCATCGCCAGGCTGAGCGCCTCGAGGTAATCGTCCTCGCGGGCATAATGCCGGTTCGGGATGAAGTTGATCAGTACGCCCGGCGACGCGGCATTCAAGAAACCCTCGACCGGCCGTGTGGCGGCCGTGGCCGTTTCGAAATGCTTGAGATCGCGCGTCAGCGGCGCTTGATCGTCATAGGCGACGGGACCGATGCAGCAGGTCGCCGGCATGATGCGGCTGCCGACGGAACGGGTAGTGCGCTCGGCCGCCCAGTCGGGGAATTCGCGATCGTCCAATGAGACGGCCGGGGCCGGTGCGTCGTCGGGTGGGACGAGATCGATGCCGCTCAGGCGATGGCGAACGTAATGGGTGTATGACCCCTTGCCGTATTCGCCGTCGCTGACGATATCGAGCCCGGCCTCGATCTGGCGGCGGACGATGTCGCCCACGGCCTTGCCCGTTTCCTGGATCAGCGTGTTTTCGTCATACGGCTTGCCCGCAGATTGCGCCTGCAATAAGGGCAGGATGCTCGCCGGACGCGGTAGGCTGCCGACATGGGTCGTCAGAATCCGATCGGTGCTGCGTTTCATGGCCTTCCCTATTCGTTTTATTATTTGGTTTTCGTTAGATGTTTGAACGCTATCATGGCGCATGGCGGAGCCGAACATCCTTTTCGTGTGCGAGAAATGGGCCGAGTGCGATCCGACGCACGGTCTATCGAACGCGCATCACAATTTCATCGGCTCGTACCGCGCGACCGGTCTGGGGGCCGCGCAGACGTTCTTTTACGATGAGCATGTCGTGCAGACCGGCACGCTTTGCGACGAGGCGCTCGTCAATCTGGTGGGTGCCACCCGGCCAGATCTGATTTTCGTCACGCCCGTGCGCGGCACCGACGTCAATCCCGCCCCCCTCACCTTGGCGTTGCTGCGCAGCGGCAATGGGCCGAAAATCGTCATGCTTAATGGCGATACCTATGACGATGCCGGGGTGCGCTGGACCGAAAGCTTCGCCCCGGCGGTCGATGCTGTCGTCGTGCAGGATTGTTATTCCCATTTTCCCGCGCGCGTCGCCGACAGGGCCAAGTACTTGACGGCGTGGACGCCGCAGGACCCCACTTTGTATTTCGCGTCCGATGACGAACGCCCGATCGATGTCAGCTTCATCGGCAGCATCGCCAATTATCCCGATCGCCAGCGGGCGTTGGCGGCTTTGGCGGCGGCTGGGATCGATGTCGCGCGCGGCGGCGGTCAGGCCGAGGGCGCGTTGTCGATGGAGGATTACGCCGGCGTACTGCGCAAATCCAAGATAGTGCTCAATTTCGCCAAGCCCGTCTTCGAATATCCCGTCTTTCAATGCAAAGGCCGCACGATTGAGGCGACCTTGAGTGGCGCACTGCTGTTCGAGCAGGCCAATCCGGAAACCGCGCACTGGCTGACGCCCGACGTTCACTATGTGGCGTTTACCGATGAGCGCGATCTGGTGACCAAGGTTGCCCATTTTCTGCGCGACGATGCGCAGCGCCAGGCCATCGCTCGGGCCGGACGGCTGCATGCTGCGCAGAACCTGTCGGCCGATGTCTATTGGCGGCGGATCTTGTCGGCAGTTCTGCCGGAGAAGTTGTCGTGACGTGGCATCTGTTCGTGCTGGTTTGGGGCAATGTGTTCGTCGAGCGTTTCGCCCGGCTCGTCGTGCCGTTCCTCGCCATGCCTGGAAACGTGCCGGCGCTGGCGGCCGACGATAAAGTCATTTTCCATGTCTATAGCGATGCGGCATCGCGCGCCGGTTTGGCAACCGCACTGGCGCCTCTGGCGGCCTATTGCACCGTCGATATCCGTACCTTCGACGATGCAGCGGCGCGGCGTTTCAGCGGCGCGCAATATCGCTACGAACTGCAACGCTGGTGCCTGCGCGATCTCGCGCGCTCGATCAGCGAAGGCTCCTTGGTCCTGTTGGATTCCAATTTTATTCCGTCGAACGGTACCTTGGCTCACCTCGCGGCACAGCGGGCCAACGGCTATCGCGCCGCTTGCGTGACGTTCGTGCGCGCGGCGACCGCCAGGCTGGATGCGGCCTTAAGCCCGTGTTTGGCGGACGGCGCGCCCATCGATGGACGCGGGCTGTTCACCATCGCCACGGCATCGCTGCATCACATCACCGAGTCGTTCTTCGTCGATGCAGCCCCCTTCACGACCTATCCCAGCCAGATTTTGTGGCGCGCTGGCGCCGCCGGGTTCGTCGCGCGCAATTTCCTACCGCATCCGCTGATGATCCCGGTCTCCGATGCGCTGCAGCGTTCGCAAAGCACGATGGACTACGATCTCGCCCTGCGCCTGGCGTCCGACGATGTGATCTATGTCGGCCATGATTCCGACGACATGTTGTTGGTTAAATTCTCCGACGAGGATCACCACGCCGAACGCGACGGCGCCCCTGCCCCGACGCTCGACCAGATCGGCCTGTTTCTGCTGACCTGCACCAATCATCGCCATCGCCTGTTCGCGAACGTACCGGCAGCGTTTCATGGCGGCGGGCGCGATGCGGCGTTCGAGGCGGCGGCCCTACAGTCCCAGCGCCTGATCGACGACGCGTATGGCTGGATCGATCAGGTTGCGGCGCAAGCCGGGCGGCTCGATGCGCGGCTGTTAATGTATCTCAAAAGCCATCTCGGCCCGATCGAGGATTTCATGTCGCCGCAGCTCGAGCCTTCGGCGCTGGGGCGATTGCCCTAAGCCTATTTCTTGAAGTGCTTGGCCAGTCGTTCGATGGCCGTATCGAGCAATGCATCCTGCTTGCAGTAGCAGAAGCGCGCGAAGTGATCGACGCCGCTTTTCACCCCGCCCTGATAGAACGCGCTGAACGGCACGGCGGCGACGCCCGCCTCGATCGTGATATGTTTGCAGAACTCGACATCGTCGCCGTTGAAGCCGAGCGGACGGAAATCGACGCCGATGAAGTACGTGCCCTGCGATTGCATCACGCCGAAGCCGATGTCTTTCAGCCCCTGGGCGAAGCGGTCGCGTTTCTTTTGCAGATCGCTCGAAAGCCCCGCGAAATAGGTATCGTCCTGGCGTAGTCCGTCGGCGACGGCCTTTTGCAATCCGGGCGGCGTGGTGAAGGTCAGGAACTGGTGCGCGCGAGCGACGGCCGTGACCAGCGGCGGCGCCGCCGTCGTATAGCCGACCTTCCAGCCGGTCATCGAGAACGTCTTGCCGGCCGAGCCGATGCGCAGGCAACGCTCGCGCATGCCGGGCAAGGTCATCAGCGGGATATGCGCGCGGCCGTCATAGACGAGGTGCTCATAGACTTCGTCGCAGATGGCGTATGTGTCGTGCTTGAGCATGAGCTTGGCGATGAATTCAAGCTCGGCCTGCGTGAAGACCTTGGCCGAAGGGTTCATCGGCGTGTTGAACAGAATCAGTTTGGTCTTGTCGGAAAAGGCCGCCGCCAGTTGATCGAGCGGCAGCTTCCATTCGGGCGGCTCGATGCGCACGATCTTCGGGATCGCGCCGGCGCGGCGCAAGATTGGCAGATAGCTGTCGTACAGCGGTTCGATTAGCACAGCCTCGTCGCCGGGCTCGATCAGGCCGAAGATGCAGGCGGCCAGCGCCTCGGTGGCGCCCGACGTGACGATCACCTCGTTCTGCCAATCGACGTCGAGATCGTAGAAGCGTTTGTTGTGCGCGGCGACGGCCTGGCGCAGATCCGGCAGGCCGGCCATCGGCGGATATTGATTGGGCCCGTTGAGCAGCGCGTTCGCCGCGACCTGACGCACGGCCTCCGGCCCGTCGGTATCGGGAAAGCCCTGCCCGAGATTGATGGCGTTGTGTTCGGTGGCGAGCGCGGACATCACCGTGAAGATGGTGGTGCCGTATTCGTCGAGAATGGTGTTCGGACCCTTCATGGGTTCTGGTGCTCCCCGTTGACGCCGAAGAAAAGCATCAATTCGGGCAGCGCCGCAATAACCGCGTCCGGCTTCTGCGCGGTTGCTTGCGGTGCAACAGCGCCCTTCGGGTTGTACCAGATGGTGCGGATGTCGTGCCGCTTGGCGGCGGCAATATCGTTTTCCAGATGATCGCCGATCATCCAGATGTCGGCGCCCGCGTAGTTCAGGCGTTCGAGCACCGTGAAATACGCCTCCTTGAACGGCTTGCCGGCGCCGATCTCCTCTTCGATCAGGATATGCGCGAAATACGGTTCCAACGCGAAGCGTTCGATCTTGCCGCGCTGCGTGCGGCTCTCGCCATTGGTCAGCAGCGCCAGCGGAATGGCGCTCGCCTTGAGTGCGTTCAAGATGTCGAGCGCGCCGTCATTGAGGAACGACGAGCGTCCGGTATTGTGCGAAATCCCTTCGCGCAATCTTTCGGCTAACGCGGCATCGTCGCCGAACCCCAATTGCGCCAGCGCGTCGGCGACCAGGGCGGCGCGCGCCCCGGCATAATCGAGTGCCGGCCCGGCGCGGCGTTGTGCATCGGCCCAGGCGCGCCCGCGTGCGGCATCGAGGGCGGCGACGATGGTCGGAAGTTCATGGCGCTCGGTCAGTTCAGGGACCGTGGCGATTCCCTCAAGCCAGGCATCCTGAACGCGACCGGTCCGGCCGATCAGGGTATCGTCGAGATCGAAAATGATGGCCGCAGGCCGGGTCACCGGGGTGCTCATGAGCGGTTCCTAACACGTGCGGTCGGTTTGCCAAAGTCCGTGCCTGCCATCATCAAAATTAGGCAGATGCCGATTTTTTGATCATTTTTTGGGCATCGATTTTGAGCAAAGTCACCGAGAGGCCCCCGGAATCCGTGCAAAATCCTGCATACAAAGATTCGGCATGATCTGGCACGTATCCTGCGTTAAGGCTGTAAGAACTGCCGTGGGGGGAAACGTTGGTCAGGGGCCGGCGTATCCCTCGTCGCGGCACAGCGAGAACAAGGCACTCACATTATGAAAAAAATCGAAGCCATCATTAAGCCGTTCAAGCTCGACGAGATTAAGGAGGCCTTGCAGGACGTCGGTTTGCAGGGGATCACCGTTCTTGAAGCCAAAGGCTTCGGACGCCAGAAAGGCCACACCGAGCTCTATCGCGGCGCGGAATATGTGGTCGACTTCCTGCCCAAGGTGAAGATCGAATTGATAGTCGACGATGCCCAACTCGACGCCGCCGTTGAGGCGATCCAGAAATCTGCCTATACCGGCCGCATCGGCGACGGCAAAATCTTCATCAGCACCATCGACGATGCCATCCGTATTCGCACTGGGGAGCGCGGCGCGGAAGCTATCTGATCCGATCCTCATCCATCGCCTCCGTCCGGGGGCGCAGCCATCTCTGATATTTACGTATTCGATACAAGAAAGGACCCGCTCATGGCGTTGAACTGCAAAACACCCGAAGACGTCGCGAAGGCGATCAAAGAACATGACATCCGCCATGTCGATCTGCGCTTCACCGATCCGCGCGGCAAGTGGCAGCATCTGACCCAATTGCCCTACACCATCGATGAAGCCGCCTATACCGACGGCATCATGTTCGACGGCTCGTCCATTGCTGGCTGGAAGGCCATCAACGAATCCGACATGGCGCTGATCCCCGATCCGACGACGGCGACGATCGATCCGTTCCTGGCGCAGCCGACCCTCGTGCTGTTCTGCGACGTTAAAGATCCCGTCACCGGCGAAGGCTATTCGCGCGACCCGCGTACGGTCGCCAAGCGCGCCGAGGCCTATCTGAAGTCGACCGGCATTGGCGACACCGCCTTTTTCGGACCGGAGCCGGAATTCTTCCTGTTCGACGACGTCAAATACAAAGTCTCGATGAACCACAACTTCTATCAGATCGATGACGTCGAAATGCCGCACAACACGAGCGCGGATTTCCCGGAAGGCAACATGGGCCATCGCCCGCCGACGAAGGGTGGCTACTTCCCCGTTCCGCCGATGGATTATGTGACCGATCTGCGCTCTGAAATGGTGACGACCCTCGAAGAGATGGGCGTCACGATGGAAAAGCATCATCACGAAGTCGCACCGGCGCAGCACGAACTGGGCATCAAGTACGACACCCTGACCCGCTCGGCCGACAACGTGCAGCTCTACAAGTACGTCGTCTCCATGTGCGCCCACACCTACGGCAAGACGGCGACCTTCATGCCGAAGCCGCTCAAGGGCGACAACGGCTCGGGCATGCATACCCACCAGTCGATCTGGAAGGCCGGCAAGCCGCTGTTCGCCGGTACGGGCTATGCGGATCTGTCGCAGCAGGCGCTGTGGTACATCGGCGGCATCATCAAACACGCCAAGTCGCTGAATGCCTTCACCAACCCGCTGACCAACAGCTACAAGCGTTTGATCCCGGGCTTTGAAGCGCCCGTGCTGCTCGCCTACTCGGCGCGCAACCGTTCCGCTTCGTGCCGCATCCCCTACTCGGCCAGCCCGGCCGGTAAGCGCGTCGAAGTTCGTTTCCCGGATCCGGGTTGCAACCCGTACCTGGGCTTCGCGGCCATGATGATGGCTGGCCTCGACGGCATCCAGAACAAGATCGATCCGGGCAGCTCGATGGACAAGAACCTGTACGACCTGCCGCCGGAAGAACTGGCCCAGGTTCCGCAGGTTTGCGGTTCCTTGCGCGAAGCGATCGAGAACCTGAAGGCCGACAATGCCTACCTGAAGGCCGGCGACGTGTTCACCGACGATCTGATCGAAGGCTACATCGATCTGCGTATGGAAGAGGTCTACAACCTCGAACACACGCCGCACCCGGTCGAGTACGCGATGTACTACTCGGTCTAAGGTTTCGGCCTTACCCAAAGAGAAGCCCCGCTGCGATGCAGCGGGGCTTTTTCTTTGTGCCAAGAACGCGACGAAGTTAATTCAGCTTCAGCAGCTTCTTCGCATTGCCCGACATGATCTTTTCCTTGTCGGCCGCGCTGAGACCTAACTGGTCGATCAGGTCGATGCCGCGCTGTTTGAGCGGCCACAGCGGCGGGGCGTCGGTGCCGAAGATGAAATGATCGATACCAACTGTCTCCATCGCGCAGCGCGCCGCCGGCAGATGGTAAGAAACGCAATCGAGATAGACCATTTTCAGATATTCAGACGGCTTCTTTTTGATCAGCATCGGCTCGTAGGGTCCCAGGAAGTAAGCCTCTTCCTGCAACTCGTACGCATAGTCGAGCCGGCCGATCATTTCGCTGATGCCGCCGCCGAGATGCGTGCCAATCAACTTCAGCTTGGGGAACTTCTCGAAGATGCCGCGCACGATGAGGCGCGACAGAGCGAGTGAGTTGTCGAACGGCCGTCCGACGCTGGAGGCCAGGCGGTAATCCTGCATGCGCTCCTCGCCGTACGCCACCGTCGGCGGATGCATCATGATCGGCGCGTCGAGATCGTGCATCATCTGGAAGAACGGCATGCAGACGTCGTCGTCGGGATAGGCGCCGTTGACGCTGGACGTGATCATCGCGCCCTTCAGGCCGTCTTCCTTGATGGCGCGTTCGGTTTCGCGCGTGAATTCGTCACCGCCGTCGGCGACCGCGCCGGCGAGTGCGACCAGCTTGCCCGCATGCTTGTCCTGCATCTCGGCGAAGTAGCGGTTGAGGTCTTTGATGATCTGCAGCTGATAGGCGCGATCCTTGCCCTTCAGTTCGTGCAGCGGGTTGGAGATGACGATGAGATCGACGCCGGCCTCCTCGTTCACCTTCAACACGTTCTCGATGACCATCGGGCATTTGCCCTGCCAATAGGGCCGCTTGGCCCATTCCGGCAGATGAACGTGATTGTGGAATTCGATGATCATATGAGCCTCCCGATACGAAAAAAAGCGGGCGCCGTTGACCGGCGCCTCGCTGATACGTGAACCCGAACTGGGCTTACTTCAACTTGTCGTAGTCCGCGAGAACCTCGGCCGGATGATCGGCCGGGCTGACCTTGCCGTAGGCCTTGAGGATCTTGCCGTCGCCGCCGACCAGAACCGACACGCGGCTCGCCGTGCGCGATTCGTCCGTCGCGGCGCCATAGGCCTTGGACATGGCGTGATCGGTATCGCTCAACAGATCGTACGGGAACGTGCAGCCGTCCTTGAATTTCTTGTTGGCTTCCGGCGCATCGAAGCTGACGCCGACGACGGCGATGCCGCGCTTCTGGAAGTCGGCATAATGATCGCGGAACGTTTTGCCTTCGATGGTGCAGCCCGGCGTGTCCGCCTTGGGATACCACCAGATGAGGACGGGTTTGCCGGTAAAACTTTTGAGGCCGACCTTGGCGCCGTCCTGATTCTGAAGCGTGAAATCCGGAGCGCTGCTTCCTTCGGAAACGACAGACATGCTTCCTCCTATTCCTAATGCGGCCATTAAGCGGCCAGTCATGGATAGGATGAAAGTAAGCAAATGATTAGTCCAGGCGATTAGTAAAGATTGTCTTCTCGCCGGGGCGCCTGGACCTGACCTTGGCCTTGGGCCCGATTGATCACGAAGCGCAGCTTATTGAGGGCGACGCGTTTTAGTTGCTCGGGGCTGCTGGCGGCATCGCCGACGACGACCGCCTCGGCTCGGCTGACTGGGTCCATGGCCGTGACTCGAACGAACCGTCCTTGCTGGACGAATTCGAACAAGACTTCGTTGAGTGGTTCCTGCGCCATCGTGCTAATATAGCATGTATTCGTTAGCAAAAATTGAATACCCCCGTTTCGCCCTCCATAATGGTCCCATGAGCACATCGCCAACCTTCCTCGGGCGCTATCCCGCGACCCGCCTGCGCCGCAACCGCCGGACCCCCTGGGTGCGCGCCCTGGTCGCGGAAAACCGCCTGAGCGCGGCCGATTTCATCTATCCCATCTTCGTCGGCGAAGGGGCCAAGACCCGCACGCCGGTCTCCTCGATGCCGGGGATCGACCGCATCACGGTCGATCTGGTGGCCGAGGTCGCGACCGAGGCGGCCGCCCTGGGCATCCCGGCTCTGGCGATCTTCCCCGAGGTCGATCCGGCTTGCAAAACGCCGGACGCCCGCGAAGCCTACAATCCCGATAACCTCGTCTGCCGCGCCATCAAGGCGATCAAGGCCGCGACGCCGGACATCGGCATCATCTGCGATGCAGCGCTCGATCCCTTCAACAGCGACGGCCATGACGGCATCGTCGAAGACGGCATCATCCTCAACGATCCGTCGGTCGAGCTGCTGTGCCGCCAATCGGTCGTGCAGGCCGAAGCCGGCTGCGACGTCATCGCGCCGTCCGACATGATGGATGGCCGCGTCGGCGCCATCCGCGCTGCCCTCGACGCCGCCGGGTTCGAGCAGGTTTCGATCATGTCCTACGCGGCGAAATATGCGTCGGCCTTCTACGGTCCGTTCCGCGACGCGATTGGCACGAAAAAGGCGCTGAAGGGCGACAAGAAGACCTATCAGATGGATCCCGCCAACGGCGACGAAGCGCTGCGCGAAGTGGCGCTGGATATCGACGAAGGCGCCGATATGGTGATGGTGAAGCCGGGCATGCCATACCTCGATATTGTGCGCCGGGTGAAAGATACCTTCGGCATGCCGACCTTCGCCTATCAAGTGAGCGGCGAATACGCGATGATGAAGGCCGCCGTGAAGAACGGCTGGCTTGATAACGACACCGCGATGATTGAAGCGCTGATGGCCTTCAAGCGCGCCGGCGCGGATGGCGTGCTGACTTACTTTGCGCTCGAAGCCGCGCGCCTGTTGAAACGCGATTAGAGATGTGGAGCTGGCGCGAAACTGTCGGCTTGTTCGCGTCCGCGGTTCTGTTCGTGTTCTTTGCGCTGTTGGGCTGGGCGATGGGATCGCTGCCCGCGCCAAAAGAGAACAAGAGCGTCGCCAATCTTGAGGCGCGCGTCGACGTGCTCTTCGATGCCGACGGCATTCCTTACATCTACGGCCAGGATTTCGATAGCGCGGCCTATGCGTTGGGTTATGCCCATGCGCGCGATCGCCTGTGGCAGATGGAATTGCAGCGCCGCCTAGCGCAGGGGCGTCTGTCCGAATTGTTCGGCGATCGTTCGCTGACGCTCGATCGGCAATATCGCAATTTGGGTGTCTACGCCTCGGCACAGAAATCGGTCGCCGCACTCGACGAAGATGTGCGTAAGCATCTGCAGGCCTATGCCAACGGCGTGAATGCCTGGATCGCGGCGCATGACGGCGCCTTGCCGATTGAGTTCCTACTGATCAACGATCGGCCCGAACCGTGGACCGTTGCTGACTCGGTGGTCTGGACCAAGCTGATGGCGATCCGCCTCAGCGGCAATTATCAGGCCGAACTGGTGCGCGCCCGCCTCGCCCGCAGCCTGCCGCGCGAACGCATTGAGGATTTGTGGCCCGCCTACCCCGCCGCCGGGCCGATCACGACCGAACCGGTGCGCCAAGCGTCGGACGCGCAAACGAAGCCATCCGACGATCTGTTGTGGGCACTCAATCTGCCGCTGCCGACGCTGCCCGAACCCGACGAAATGCCTGGCGCCTCGAACGCCTGGGCGGTTGCCGGCTCGCGCACGGATACCGGCAAGCCGATCCTCGCCAACGATCCGCATCTCGGCTTCTCCGCGCCGATCATGTGGTATCTCGCCAAGATCGTGACGCCGGAGGCTTCGGTCTCTGGGGCGACCGTTCCCGGCCTGCCTTACGTTGCCGTGGGGCATAACGATCGCATCGCCTGGGGCCTGACGGCGACGGAAAGCGATCTGCAGGACGCCGTGCTCGAACGTCTCGCGGTGGATGCGCCCGATAGTTACGACACGCCCGATGGCCCGCGCCCTTTCGAACAGCGCACCGAGATCATCAAGGTCCGTGGCCAGTCCGACGTCACCCATATCGTGCGCGCCACGCGTCATGGACCGGTGATTTATGGCGAACCGACGCCGCTCGAAGATGGGCGTTCGGCCGTCATCGCCCTGCAGGCGACGTTCCTGGCCGACGACGACACGAGCATCCAGGCGCTGCATCGTCTCAACCGCGCGCGCGATCATGGCCAGTTCCTGACGGCGATCGGCAATATCGTGGCGCCGCAGATCAACATCACCTACGCCGATGCCGATGGCGTTATCGGGTTTTATGCGCCGGGTCGCGTGCCGGTCCGTAAACGCGGCGACGGCTTCTATGTGCGCTCGGGGTGGGACGCAGAAGAAGACTGGGACGGCTATATCCCGTTCGCCGAATTGCCGCACATCGTCGATCCCGCCAACGGCACGATCGTCAATGCCAACAACCGGATCGTCGGCGACAGCTATTCACATTTCCTGTCGCGCGACTGGGACGCGCCCTATCGCGCCGAACGCATCATCACCATGCTCGGCGAAAAACGCGGCAAATACGAGATGCAGGATGCGGTCCGCATGCAGGCCGACAATGTCTCGCTCGTCGCGAAAACCCTGTTGCCGTTGATGACGACGTTCGAGCCGCAATCGCCGCTGGGGC
Source organism: Rhodospirillaceae bacterium (assembly GCA_947467145.1). Classification (GTDB taxonomy): domain Bacteria; phylum Pseudomonadota; class Alphaproteobacteria; order Rhodospirillales; family UBA2165; genus CANIGJ01. The sequence continues at coordinate 27,819 of CANIGJ010000015.1, forward strand.
GGCGGGTGATCTCGCGCATGCGCACCTGGAACGGCCATATGACGCGCGACGCCGAGGAGCCGCTAATCTTCATCGCCTGGCTGCGCCGCTTCAGCCGTGCGGTCTACGAGGACGAACTGGGCGACAACGCATCTGCCTTCTGGTCGTTCCGGCCGCTGTTCATCCGGAACATCCTGACCACGGACACCGGCAATTATTGGTGCGACGACAAACGCACGCCGGTGGTCGAGACCTGTCGCGGGCTGCTGGAATCGTCGCTTATGACCACCTTGCATGAACTCGAACTGCGCGAAGGCACGGACGAGGTCAACGATTGGCGCTGGGGCGACGAACATCGCGCCCGCTTCAATCATCCGCTGTTCAACGCCATGCCGGTCCTAGGCTCGATCGCCAATCTGTGGATCGAAACCGACGGCGGCGAATATACGGTCAACCGTGGCGGGATGCGGATCTCCGACGACATCAATCCGTTCTCGCACGTCCATGGGTCGGGTTTTCGCGGCGTCTATAATTTGGCCGATCTCGACCGCTCACGCTTCATCATCGCGACGGGGCAGTCCGGCAATATCCTGTCGCCCCATTACCGCAACATGATGTGGACGTGGCGCGACAACGGTTTCGTGGTGCTGAATAAATCGCGCGAAACCTTGGCCCGCGAAGCCCGCCTACGGATCACCCTGACGCCACGGTAACCCTATCGCCCAATACACTACCATAGAGTGTATTTCTGCACGTAGGGGTTTAAAAGGCGCTCGGTAAAGCGAATAAGTGGTCCGTAGTAAGAGAAAGATATTTTACGTTGCGATTCCGCTATATTGACACCCGTTGGAACATCAATGAAAACGTAGTGTCATCTGGGGATAGGCCTTCTGGCCTCGCAAACTAACAAGTATTTCATCTTGAGGGCGCTAATAAATCGACGGGGGTGCGCTGCACAACCCGAGACTACAGCGAGGGACCCGGGGCCTAACTAATGTTCTTTATCATTGGTTTCGTTATCGTTTTCGGTAGCGTCATTGCCGGCTATATGGCTGCGGGCGGCCATATGGACGTGCTGTGGCAGCCGTTTGAATTCCTGATCATCGGTGGTGCGGCCATCGGCCAGTTCATCATCGGTAACCCGAAAAAGGTGATCGGCGGCTCGGCCGGCGCCAGCGGCAAGGTCCTCAAGGGCTCCAAATACAATAAGACGCACTACCTTGAGCTTCTGAGCGTCCTCTACTCGGTTTTCCGCCTGGCCAAGAGCAAGGGCGACCTCGCCCTCGAAGCGCACGTCGAAAAACCCGACGAAAGCACGCTGTTCTCCAAATTCCCGATGTTTTCGGCCGACCATCATGCGGTCGAGTTCCTGTGCGACTACCTCCGCCTGCTCACGCTCGGCGCCAGCACCTCGCATGAGGTCGAGGCGGTCATGGACCAGGAACTGGAAACCCACCACAACGAAGATCACGCCGTTGCGGCTGCCATCGGCGGCATGGGTGAAGCCCTTCCCTGCACTCGGCATCGTCGCCGCCGTGTTGGGCGTTATTCACACCATGGGCTCGATCACCGAGCCGCCCGAAGTGCTGGGTCATTTGATCGGTGGCGCGCTCGTCGGTACGTTCTTCGGCATTCTGATGTCCTACGGTCTGGTCGGCCCGATGGCCAAGTCGCTCGAGCAGACGCAGGCCGCCGAATCCAAATACATGGAATGCATCAAGATCGCGGTCGTCGCCCATATGCAGGGCTATGCGCCGCAGGTTTCCATCGAATTCGCGCGGAAGATCCTGGGCAGCGACGTGCGCCCGAGCTTCGCCGAAGTCGAAGAGCAGATTCAGAACATCCCGGCCGACTAAGGGCCAGAACAGATAATCGGACGGATCGTCGTCGATGCCTCAGGACAGCGCCGCTAAAGCCGGCGGCACGATTATCATCAAACGGATCAAGAAGGGTGGCCACGACGCTCATGGCGGCGCGTGGAAAATCGCCTATGCCGACTTCGTGACCGCCATGATGGCGTTCTTCCTGCTGTTGTGGCTGTTGAATTCGGTTACGCAGGAACAGCTCGAAGGCATCTCCAACTATTTCGCACCGGCCGCACCGGCCGCGACGACGAGCGGCGCGGGTGGCGTGCTCGGCGGCCAGACTGTGACGGTCGATGGCTCGCAGGCCAGCGCCAAGTCGGCACCTTCGGTCAGCCTCGCTTTGCCCCCGCCGCGCAGCGGTCTCGGCGGTGACGACTCGCAAACCCCTAAATCGGAAGCCGAGAAGGAAGACGATCCGGCCAAGGTTTCCGAAGAGGCGATGAAGAAAAAAGAAGAAGAACAGTTCGAAAAGGCGAAGGACGAACTGCGCCAAGCCTTGCAGGGCATCCCGCAGGCCGCCGTGCTGGCCAAGAGCCTGTTGGTCGATAACACCCCCGAAGGGCTGCGCATTCAGCTCGTGGACCAGGAAGGTTTTCCCATGTTCCAGAGCGGCGGCGCAGAATTGATGCCGCGCGCGCGCGAATTGCTCCAGATGGTCGCCAAGGTCATCGATACCCTGCCCCAGAAGATCGCGATCAGCGGCCACACCGACGGTGTGCCGTTCGGGCGCGGCACGGCCTACGGCAACTGGGAATTGTCCTCCGATCGCGCCAATTCGACGCGGCGTACGCTCCTCGATATGGGCGTGCCGATCGCGCGCATCGACCGCGTCGTCGGCAAGGCCGATACCGAGCCCCTGCTGAAGGAAGACCCGAATAACGCCCGCAACCGGCGCTTGAGCGTCATTCTGTTGCGCGCGACCGGCGAAGGCGGCGGTACCGGCGGCGGCGCGGCCGAACTTGGCAATGGCAAAGGGGCCCCGAAGGCGGATGACGCCCCGGCGCGGCGCATCGATATCACGGGCCGCGGCGCGAAAAAGTAGCGCTTTCCGGCCGATTCTATGGCATCGTTTGGGGAACGATGCCCACTTGTGACAGTCTGGCGATGGTAATCAGGATCGCGGCCGTATGAAGCATCATCTGTCCAATCGTCCGACCCCGTTCTTCGTGACGGCGCCCTTGCCCTGCCCCTACTTGTCGGGCCAGACCGAACGCCGCATCGTCACCGAATTGACCGGCCGCGATGCCTCGCATCTGCATGACACCCTGTCGCGTGTCGGCTTCCGCCGCAGCCATGGGCTGATCTACGCCCCGATTTGCCAGAATTGCAGCGCCTGCCTTGCGGTGCGCACTGTGGTCGACGATTTCACCTTGGGCCAAAGCCTGCGCCGCGTGCTCCGCAACAACCTCGACGTGACGGGCGAAGCCAAGGAAGCGCGCGCCACCACCGAACAGTACAAGCTCTTCGCGCGCTACCAGGAATCGCGCCATGCGGGCGGCGACATGGCCACGATGGATTTCTACGATTACCAGGCGCTGATCGAAGAGACGCCGGTCGACACGTCGGTGATCGAATACCGCGACGCCGAGCGCAATCTGATCGGCGCCAGTCTGGTCGATCGCATGAGCGACGGCATCTCGGCCGTCTACAGCTTCTTCGATCCCGACATGCCGCGCCGTAGTCTCGGCACCTATATGGTGCTGCGCCTGATCGATGCCGCGCAGCGCCAGGACCTGCCCTACGTCTATCTCGGCTACTGGATCAAGGGCAGCCGCAAGATGTCCTACAAGGAACGCTTCGAGCCGCTGCAATATTATATCGGCGGCGTCTGGACGTCGGAGCTGCCGGAAACGGTTTCCCTCTCATCGTCCGCGGGCTTTTCGATCGAACGATGATCCGCCGCGACTTCCTGAAAAAGCTGAGCGTCGCAGGGTTAGCCGGCGGTGTAGCAAGCACACTCGCCGCACCTGCACTCGCGCAAAGCAGCCGCGAACTGCGCATGCTGACCGCGTGGCCGCGCAATTCACCGGGCTTCGGCACATCGGCCACGCGCTTCGCTGGCCGCGTTGCGGCGATGAGCGCCGGCACGCTTACCATTCGCGTGCTGCAAGCCGGCGATGGCGCCCCGGTCTTCAAGGAGCTCGAGAAAGTCTCGGCCGGCGAAGCGGACATGTACCATTCGTTCGACAGCTATTATCAGTCGTCGTCGAAGGCCTTCAATTTCTTTACCGGCGTGCCGTTCGGCCTGAATGCCGCCGAGCAAACCGCGTGGATCCGCTTCGGCGGCGGTCGCGAAGTCTGGGACGAACTCGGCCAGAAATTCGGCATCAAAGGTTTTATGGCCGGCTCGACCGGCATGCAGATGGGCGGCTGGTACAATAAAGAAGTTCGCTCACTTTCGGACTACAAGGGTTTGCAGATCGCGATCCGCGGGCTCGGTGGCGATGTCGTGCGCAAGCTCGGCGGCACGGCGCTGCCGCTGGCCGGCAACGAGATCTTCTCGGCCATGCAGCAAGGCATCATCGATGCCGCCGAATGGTTCGGCCCGTGGCTCGATCTGTCCTACGGCTTCTATAAGGTCGGCAAGTATTACTACTATCCCGGCTTCCAGGAGCCGGGCGCCAACGTCACGCTCGGCGTCGGCCTCAAGATCTGGGAGAGCCTGTCGTCCGAGCATAAGGCGATCATCGAATGCGCCGCCGACGGCGAGAACGAGGCCGTGCTCGCCGAATTCAATGCCAAGAACACCGAAGCGCTGAACATCCTGACGACCAAGCACAAGGTCGTGCTGCGCCGTTTCGGCGACGAGGTGATGCGCGCTCTCGGCGAAGCCTCCGGCGATATCGTCGCCGACGCGGGCTCGGGCGATGCGACAGCGAAGAAGGTCTACGAGAGCTTTATGAAATATCGTAAGTCCTCGGTCGTGTGGACTAAGGTCACCGACCAGGCTTACGGCGAGGCGCGGCTGCTGCCGTTCCGCTACGGAAAGCCGTAACGTCCTCGCCCTTGGTCGCACGTTTCTTACGCACGGCCGTCCAATCCCACCACGGTTTCGCTTCGCCCGTCTGCGCCTGATGGATGGCGGCAGCGAAGGTGTCCCATACGCAGGGATCCTGGCGGTGCCCGGTCAGCGCGGATAATTTCAAATACAGCTTGTCGGCATCCTGACGCGCGAGCTGCGCGACGGTATCGATGCCAAGTAGTTTGAAATCGCGCCGCATCGCCGGCCCGATATTCGCCAGGGCCAGCAATTCGTCTTTTGCTTTTGCCTTGGCCGCCATGATCAGAACTTGTTGACCTTGTTGAAGCCCTTGGGCGGTAAACGGCCGGCTTGGGCGCGTTCGCCTTTCCAATCCTTGAGATCGGTTTCGGTGCGCGTGCGATCGCCCTGTTGCCAACTCAGACCCTGCTTGTAGGTGAAGGTCTTGAGATCCGACAGGCCGCCATCCTTGTAGCGTTGCAGGATAACGCCGCGCCCGCGCGCCATTTCGGGAACTTCCTTCAGCGGGAACAGCAGCAGCTTGCGATTGTCGCCAATGACCGCGACCGTGTCGCCCTCGACCCGCGCGCACACAGCGGCTTCTTCATCGCCGCTGACATTGAGGGCAGCTTTGCCGCCGCGCGTTTGGGCGAAGACGTCATCGGATTTGACGATGAAGCCGCGACCCGCGCTTGATGCCAACAGGAATTGTTCGCCGGCCTTAAAGACGAAGGCGGAAACGATGGCGTGTTCGTTGCCCAGCTCGATCATGAGGCGCACCGGTTCGCCGAAACCGCGTCCGCCGGGCAGCTTGTCACCGGCGAGCGTGTAGAAGCGCCCGTTGGTGGCGAACAGCAAGATCTTATCGGTGGTTTCGCAGCGGATCGCGAAGCGGCCGCGATCGCCTTCCTTGTATTTGACGTCGGCGATGGCGCCGTCTTCGAGATGGCCCTTCGCCGCCTTGATCCAGCCCTTGTCGGACAGCAGAACGGTGATGGGCTCTTTCTCGATGAAGGCATCGAGCGGGATATCGATCAAGGTCGGCGCATCGCCGATCTCAGTGCGACGCTTGCCTTTGCCGCCCGGCGCTTTCGCGCCGAACTTGGTGCGGATCTCGGCGATCTCGCCGGTGATCTTCTCCCAGCGCAGGTCTTCGTTCTTCAGCAGCTTGTTGAGGTCGGCAAGCTCCTTGGCGAGTTCCTTGTGCTCGCCCTTGATCTCCATCTCTTCGAGACGGCGCAAGGAGCGCAGGCGCATATTGAGGATCGCTTCGGCCTGACCGTCGGTCAGCTTGAAGCGCTTCATCAACGCGGCCTTGGGCTCATCCTCCTCGCGGATGATGCGGATCACCTCGTCGAGATTGAGATAGGCGATCAGGTAGCCTTCGAGCATCTCCATGCGATGCGCGACCTTGCCCAACCGGTTGTTGGTGCGCCGGATCAAGACATCGTGGCGATGATCGAGGAACGCTTGCAGGACTTCGCGCAGGTTCATCACGCGCGGCGTATGATCGGCGTCGAGCACGTTCATGTTGAGGCTGAACCGGGTCTCGAGCTCGGTCTGCTTGAACAATTGCTCCATCAGCATGTCGGGATCGACGGTGCGGTTCTTCGGCGTGATGACGACGCGGATGTCCTCGGTCGATTCATCGACGATGTCTTCGATCAAGGACAGCTTCTTCTGCTGCATCAATTCGGCGACGCGTTCGATCAGGCGCGATTTCTGCACCTGGAACGGGATTTCGGTGACCACGATCTGATATCCGCCACGGCCCAAATCTTCTTTCTTCCAGCGCGCGCGCACACGGAACCCGCCACGCCCGGTCGTATAGGCGGCGACGACGGCTTCGCGTCCTTCGACCAGAATGCCGCCGGTCGGAAAGTCCGGTCCCGGCATGAAACCGACCAGCTTTTCGATGGTCGCTTTCGGCGTCTTAATCAGATGCAGCAGCGCTTGGCAGATCTCGTCGACATTATGGGGCGGGATCGATGTGGCCATGCCGACCGCGATACCGGCCGCGCCATTGGCTAGCAGGTTCGGGAAGGCTGCCGGCATGACGATCGGCTCGCTTTCCTCGCCGTCGTAAGTCGCGCGAAAATCGACCGTGTCCTCGTCGATGCCGTCCATCAACGCCATGGCGATATCGGTCAGGCGCGCTTCGGTGTATCGCATGGCGGCGGCATTATCGCCGTCGATATTGCCGAAATTGCCCTGCCCGTCGACCAGCGGATAACGGACCGCGAAATCCTGCGCGAGGCGCACCATGGCTTCGTAAACCGCGACGTCACCGTGCGGATGGTATTTACCGATCACGTCGCCGACGACGCGGGCGCATTTCTTGTACCCGGTTGCCGGGTCCAACTTGAGCTGGCGCATGGCGTAGAGCAGGCGCCGGTGAACCGGCTTCAAGCCGTCGCGCACATCGGGCAGCGAACGGGACATGATGATCGATAGCGCGTAGCTCAGATAGCGCTCGCTGATCGCATCCTTGAGGGGTGTGTCGCGGACGTCCATGGAATCTCCGGGTGTCACCAAATGGCACCAAATGTCATCTTTTCGCGGAAATTCCCCTATCCAGGGTGTAGAACATTCCGCGAACAACGGCTATAAATATAGGGCGAGTCGCCTGTCCGTCCACCCCCCAGTAAAGGCCCGTTTCCGCCATGGCTGAACCCCTAAAAAACGCCTTCGGGCCCGCCGTGGCAGAACGCCTGGCCGCGACCATCGTTCCCGTCTTTCCGGGCTTTGCGGCCAAGGCGTTCCTAAAGGATGCGCTGGACGGGTTTGAGCCTCTGGCCCTGCTTGACCGGGGCCGTCACATCGCCCGCGCCCTGGCCCGCCACCTGCCCCATGACTACGAGGCGGCGGCTGATATCCTGATCGCTTCGCTCGGCCCCCGCCTGGAGCGGACGGCGGACAATGGCATGGCGCCGTTCTTCTACCTGCCGCACACCATGTTCGTGTCCAACCACGGCCTCGATCATTTCGAGGCGTCCATGACGGCGCTCTACGAACTGACCCAGCGCTTTACCGCGGAAATGGCGATCCGCCCCTTCATAGTGAAGGATGCCAAACGCACTCTGGCGCGGCTGCGCGATTGGTCGAGCGATCCCAATGTGCATGTGCGCCGGCTGGTGTCCGAAGGAACCCGCCCGCGCCTGCCATGGGCGATGCGTTTGCCCGACTTTCAGCGCGATCCCACGCCGGTGATCGCGTTGCTCGAACGGCTGAAAGACGATCCCGAGCTGTATGTGCGCCGCTCGGTCGCCAACAACCTCAACGATATCGGCAAGGACCACCCGGATATCCTAACTGGCGTGGCGACCCAATGGCTGGTCAAAGCTTCGCCCGAGCGGGCCTGGATCGTGCGCCATGCGCTGCGCTCGGCGATCAAGCGCGGTGAAGCGGCCGCCCTTGCCGTCCTCGATTACGCGCCGGTGAAACAGATCCGCATCGACAATGCCGCAATCGCGCCCAAGCGCGCGCAGATCGGCGGCAAGCTGACGATTGCGTTCGACGTGTCGAATAGCGGCAAGACGGCCGCGCGCCTGATGGTCGATTTCCGTATTCATTATGTGAAGGCCAAGGGTGCGACGTCGCCCAAGACCTTCAAACTGACGGCGTTGAATCTGGGACCAGGTACCAGCGTGCGCCTCGCCAAAGCGGTCTCGCTGAAGGATATGACGACCCGCAAGCATCATGCGGGCGTGCATCGTGTCGAAGCGATGATCAATGGCCAGGTCACGCCGCTCGGCGAATTTAATTTATCCGGCTGAGATTAATTGGCGAGCAGCTTGCAGCGGGCGGTGACGCACGCGCGGATGGCCGCTTCGGTTGCCCGGTCGAGATTGCCGGTGATCGGTCCGGTATAGATTTTCTTGGCCAACAGGTCGGACTGATAGGATGCGACCATCGCGGCGCCCCCGAGCTGCAGGGCATCCCGGTAGCTCACGATCGCATTTTCCTTATCGCCGATTTCGACATAGGCGGCCGCCAAGATGTTTAAATAGTTGGGCTCGCGGCGCGCCTCCACGACTTCGCGCGCGAGCCGCAGCGCCTTCTCACCGTTACGATAGGCGGGATCCTTGGCCGTGGCATAAAGCCAGGCGAGCGCGCCCTGGGCGCGGACGCTATCGAGATCGAGATTTAAAGCCGTGTCGATGCTGGCCAGCGCGTCCTTGTACTGGCCGATGTCTTGATAGGCGTAGGCAAGATTCACATAGATGAAATCGTTATCCGGTTCCAACCGGATCGCCTCGTTGTAATCGCTGATGGCGCGGTCGAACTGGCGTAAATTGCTGTAGGAATTGCCGCGATTGCCATAGGCCTCGGCATAATCCGGGACCAGACGTATGACGGCCGTGTAGTCTTCGATCGCGCGCGCGAACTGCGCCGTTTCGACATAGGCGTTGGCGCGATCCATGTGGACCGGCGGCAGGTCGGGATTGAGTTCGATCGTGCGCGAATAATCCTCGATCGCCCGATCGTAATTGCCGAGCTCGCTGTGCGCGCCGCCGCGATTGAAGAACAGCACCGGATTGGTGGAATCGAGGCGGATGGCGCGGTCGTAATCCTCGATCGCCAGGTCGTGCTGGCCGAGATAACGATAGGCCGTCGCACGGTTGGCGATGGCGATGACGTCGTCGGGCTTGCCGTCGATGGCTCTGCTGTAATCCTCGATGGCGTAATTGAAGTCCTGCTCCTCGGCATAGGCGTTGGCGCGCAGACCATACAGGCGGGCGCGCTGCTCATCCGATAGCCCGTTCGCCGTATCGATCAATTGGGTGCAGGCGGCGATGCGCTGCTCGGGCGCTTCATTGTCGTCGGTGCAGCGATTTTCCAGGGCGGCGGGCGTTTCGGCGCGCGCTGACGAATGGGGCGCGAAAGCGGCAATGGCGAAAACGACGGCGACGGCGGAAAGACTACGCGATGCGATACGCCGACGGACCATGCAGACGCGGCCCCCTCGCCGCCGGCGGGAGACTAACATCAAAGCGGTTAACCAATAAATTCATAAGCCGTTGACCGGCGCGACGGATTGCAATATTTAACCGTAAGGTTACTTAACCATATGGTTAAAAAAACATGATGATGTCCGATCGTCTGAGCACGACCTTTTCCGCCCTGGCCGATCCGACCCGCCGCGCCATCTTGGCTCGGTTGGCGACGGGCGCGGCCTCGGTCACCGAACTGGCCGAACCCTTCGCTATGAGCCTGCCCGCCATATCCAAACATCTGAAGGTGCTGGAACGCGCCGGCCTGATCGCGCGCGGCCAGGAAGCGCAATGGCGCCCGCGCCGGTTGGAGGCTGGGCCGCTCAAGGATGCGGCTGCTTATCTCGAACATTATAGGGGCTTCTGGGACGCGAGCCTTGAGCTCTATCTGCAGCAGTTGCAGAGCGACCCAGTCGCACAAACTCCGGATCTAAAAAAGGAGAGCAAACGTGGACGCCGCAAATAACGGCTCAAAGATCGGCCTGATCAAACTGATCTGCCTGGCGATCGCCGGGTTGATGGTCGTCACCATCGGCTTGGTCCTCGTCGTTGCCGCGACCAAGCCCGATACCTTCCGTCTGGCACGCTCGATCACGGTGAACGCGCCGCCGGAGAAGATCGCGCCGTTCATCGAAGACTTCCGCCAATGGGCGCTATGGTCGCCCTTCGAGAAGATGGGGCCGATGGAACGCAGCTTCAGCGGCGCGGATCGTGGCGTAGGCGCGCATTATGCTTGGGTCGGCGACGCGAAGGTCGGCGCCGGCAGCATGGACATCGTCGCCGTGACGCCGACTCGCATCGCCATCGATCTCAAATTCACCAAGCCGTTCGAAACCAACAATCTGGCCGAATTCACCCTGGATCCGAATGGCGGTGTAACGGTGCTGACCTGGGCGATGAGCGGGCCGCTCACCTATTTGTTCAAAGTCGTCCATACAGTGTTCAGCATGGACAACATGGTGGGCCCGGATTTCGAAGCCGGCCTTGCCAGCCTCAAGACGCTCGCCGAGCAATAGCAGCCAGAGCCTGGACAAGCTGGCCGACACGCTCACAAAAATCTGAAACAGAATCGGAGGACATTGACGCCATGAAATATATCGATGGGTTTGTCATTGCGGTGCCCAAGAAGAACGTCGCCGCCTATAAAAAGATGTCGACCACGGCGGGCAAGGTCTGGATGGAATATGGCGCGCTCGCCTATGTGGAAGCGGTCGGCGATGACGTGAACGTCAAGTTCGGTCTGCCCTTCCCCAAGCTCGCGAAGCTCAAAAGAAACGAAGTCGTCCTGTTTTCCTACATCGTCTATAAATCGCGCGCACAGCGCGACCGGGTGAACGCCAAGGTGCTGCAAGACCCGCGCCTCGCGTGGATGATGAATCCGGAATCGATGCCGTTCGACATCAAGCGCATGAGCTGCGGCGGCTTCAAATCAATCGTGGATATGTAATGTCGGTATCGAGTGAGGTGAGCGCGGGCCCCGAAACGAAACAGAAAGCGACACGGAAGGATTGGATCGGCCTCGCGGTGATTGCCTTGCCGTGCCTGCTCTATTCCATGGACCTGACGGTGCTGTACCTTGCGGTGCCGCAACTCACCGCCGATATGAAACCGAGCGCCACGCAGCTTTTGTGGATGCTCGATATCTATGGCTTCTTTGTTGCCGGTTGCCTGATCACGATGGGCACCCTGGGCGACCGGATCGGCCGGCGCAAAGTCCTGCTGTTCGGCGCGGCGGCGTTCGGCGTGGCCTCCGTTCTCGCCGCTTTCTCGACGACGGCTGAGATGTTGATCGTGACGCGCGCCCTGCTCGGTATCGCGGCGGCGACCTTGGCGCCCTCCACCCTGTCGCTCATCCGCAATATGTTTCTGGATACGCGCCAGCGCACAATCGCCATCAGCATCTGGGCGACCAGCTTTTCGGTCGGCGGCGCCATCGGTCCGCTGATCGGCGGCATCATGCTCGAATATTTTTGGTGGGGATCGGTCTTTTTGATCGGCGTGCCGGTGATGGTCCTGCTGTTGATCGTCGGGCCGAAACTGCTTCCCGAATTCCGCGATCCCAATGCCGGACGGCTCGATATCCTGAGCGCCGGGCTATCGATCGCCGCAGTGCTGTCGATCATCTATGCCGTGAAGCTGGTCGCGGTCGAAGGTGCGTCGCCAGATGCTTTGATGGCAATTGTTGGCGGTGTCGGCCTTGGTGTGGGGTTCCTGCGTCGCCAGACGAAACTGGCCGATCCGCTAATCGATATGACCTTGTTTCGCAATGCGGCATTTTGCGCCGCCATAACGACGAACATGCTGAGCATCTTCGTCGCGTTTTCCGTCTTCATGTTCATGTCGCAATACCTGCAACTCGTGCTCGGCCTGACACCGTTTATCGCCGGATTGTGGACGGTGCCCTCTTCCATCGGCTTCGTGATCGGCTCGATGGGCGCACCTGTCCTGCTGCGCTTCATGCAGCCGGCGACGGGCATCGCCGTCGGCTTGGTGATGTCGGCGACTGGCCTGATCATCATGACCGGTGTGGATAGCGGCTATGGCTTAGTGGCTCTAGTGGTGGGTTCGACCTGCATGGCGCTGGGCCTCGCGCCGACGGTGACCCTGACGACCGATTTCATCATGGGGATCGTGCCGCCCGAACGCGCCGGCGCGGCCTCGGGCCTGTCCGAAACCGCGGTGGAATTCGGTGGTGCGCTGGGCATCGCGGTGCTCGGCAGTTTCGGCACGGCCGTCTATCGCGGCCAGATGACCCGTTCGATGCCGAGCGGCGTGCCGCCCGAAGCGGCCGAAGCCGCGCGCTCGACCCTGGGGGCCGCGATGTCGGCGGGGCATCGCCTGCCGGCGCCACTCGGCCCCGATCTCATTGAGGCGGCGCGCCATGCCTTCACCCATAGCCTGGAGATGATCGCCATCATCTGCGCACTGATCGCGACGGCGGCCGCCGTCTTGGTTGTCATCGCCGTGCGGCGCGCCCAACCGGCCTAGGGTGTCGTGAGAAAAATCAGGCGCGCCGCACGCGTTCGATGAAGCGTTCGCGCGCCGGCGGCGTGCCGCTATGTCCGATCGCCTGCGAATGGACGAAGATGCTGCGGTCGAGGAAATATCCGGTCAGGTTCAAGCCATCGAGGATCTGTGCGGCCGGCACGACTTGGGCGTCGCCCGCGACCAAGAATTGCGGCAAGGCCAGCAGCTTGTCGCGATAGGGTTCGCCGGCAGCCGCCGAGACCGCGCAACCCGAACGCGGGCTGACATAGATCAAGGTGTCGTTGCGCCCAGTCGCCGCGCAAGTGGTGAGATCGAGACCGAACCCCATCTCGCGCAGCAAGGCGACTTCGAAGCGCACGTAAGCTTCGAGCCAATGGGCATCGCCCAGATGTTCGATGAGATCGAGCGTATCGCGATAAAGGGCGGCGTGTGCCTCGCGCTCGGGCAGCGCGGTCTCAATCACGGCGCACAGCGACGATAGCCCCGCCAGGCGCAACGGATCGTCGAGGATTTGGGCCGCATGGGCATGCGCGAGTTCGCAGGCATAGCTGCCCAGATGATCTTCGAGGCGCGCGCGCCAATGCGCGTCCAACACATTGCCAGGCTCGTATATTCCCCGCACCTTGCGGCTCGTGCCGCCGCGCACCAGACCCATATGGCGGCCGTGCGCCTCGGTCAGCAGCGACAGGATGATGGCGTTTTCGCCATGCTTGCGTGCGCTCAGAACGATGCCGCGGTCGGTCCAGTCCATGGCGCGAGTTTAGCGGGTCCTAGGCGTTGTAGTCCAAGCGTGTCTCACGCTTTGTAATCTAAGCCCCAGTCGCGATAGCGCTCGGGGTCGTCCCCCCAGTTCTCGCGCACTTTGACGAACAGGAAGAGATGGATGCGACGCTCCAGGATCTCTTCCAGTTCCTGACGCGACGAGGCGCCGATCTCCTTGATGCGCGAACCCTTGGCGCCCAGCACGATGGCCTTTTGCGTATCGCGCTCGACATAGATGGTCTGTTCGATGCGCGCCGAACCGTCGTCCATCTCTTCCCACTTCTCGGTCTCGACCGTCGCGGCGTAGGGCAATTCCTTGCGGAGCTGCAGAAAGAGCTTCTCGCGCGTGATCTCGGCGGCGAGCAGGCGTTCCGTCATGTCCGACAATTGGTCTTCCGGGAACATCCACGGGCCGGGACGGACGACTTTGGTGAAATGTGCGATCAGATCGTCGACGCCATCGCCCTTCTCGGCCGAGATCATGAAGATGTTCTCGAACAAGCCCGTTTCGTTGAGCTCGGTCGCCAGCAACAGCAGCTCGGGCTTGTTGACCAGATCGACCTTGTTGATCACCGCGTCTGCGGGCGCATTCTTGCCTTGGGTGAGCCGTTCGAGCACGGCCTTGCTGTCGCGGTCGAGCTTGCGTTCGGCATCGACCAGGAACGCGATGCGGTCGGCATCCGCCGCCCCACCCCAGGCTGCCGCCACCATCGCGCGATCGAGCCGGCGGCGCGGCGCGAAGACGCCGGGCGTGTCGATCAGGATGATCTGGGCCGGACCCGCCATGACGATGCCGAGCACGCGGGTGCGCGTCGTCTGCACCTTGGGCGAGACGATGGAGACCTTGGAGCCGACCATGCGGTTGACCAGGGTCGACTTGCCGACATTGGGCGCGCCTAGGATGGCGACGAAGCCGCAGCTCGTTTCTTCTGGATGTTGCGGCTCAGACATTATTGACCTTTTTCATCATTTCCTCGGCGGCACGCTGTTCGGCCGCTCGTTTGGACGCACCTTGTCCGTTCACCGGCGCAAAACCCTGGATCGTCACTTCGACCGTGAAGATCGGTCCATGATCGGGTCCTTCGCGCGACACTTCACGGTAGCTGGGTAGTGCTAGCCCGCGGCTCTGCACCCATTCCTGCAACGCGGTCTTGGCGTCCTTGGGCGGCGACGGCGTCTCCGCCAGCATAGCGCGCCAGGCGCCGCGAATAAAACGCGCTGCCGTCTCCAGCCCGCCATCGATGTAAAGCGCCGCGATGACGGCTTCGCAGGCATCGGCCAGGGTCGCCGGATTGTGGCGCCCGCCGCTGTCTTCTTCGCTGCGCGCCATGTTGATGTAGGTGCCGAGATCGATTTCGCCGGCGACGCGCGCCAAGGCTTCCTGGCGGACCAGCGCCACATGGCGGCGCGCGAGTTGGCCTTCGTTTTCGCCCGGAAAGGCCTCGATCAGCATGTCGGCGGCGACGAGGCCGAGGACGCGGTCCCCTAGGAATTCGAGCCGTTCATAGGACTTTTCCGAGGTGCCGCCGCCGGCATTGGCCAGCATGCTGGAATGCGTCACGGCACGTTCGAGCAGTTCGGGCTGCTTGAAGTCGTATCCGAGGCGGCGGGCGAGATCGCGCGCGGACGCCGGGGCGCCCATCGACCTAGTTAATTCCGTTGAAGAAGCGCGAGAAGCGCAGCACCGAGCCGAGTTTCCACACTTCCCAGAGCGGCGCCGAGCCGTTGGTGGAGAAGAACAGGAATTCCGCCCGTCCCACCAGGTTCTCGCGCGGGATGAAGCCGACTTCCATCGAGCGGCTGTCCTGCGAATTGTCGCGGTTGTCGCCCATGGCGAAATAATGGCCCGGCGGGACGGTATAGACGCCGGTGTTGTCGTTCGGGCCCTGGTCGCTCTGTTCGCAGATGTAATGCGCGACGCCGTTCGGCAGGGTTTCGACATAACGTATCGCGCGGATGGCGAGACCGCGCGGGGCTTCGTCGTGGCAGGTATCGCGCACGCGTTCGCGCTGCACTGCGGTGCCGTTGATGTGCAGGATGCCGCCGATGACCTGGATGCGGTCGCCCGGCAGGCCGATCAGGCGCTTGATGTAATCGGTCTTGTTGTCGGCCGGCAGCTTGAAGACGACGACGTCGCCGCGTTGCGGCTCGGTGAAAAGCACGCGGTTGTCGCCGGGAATGAGCGGCAGGCTGAACGGCAAGGAATGCTTCGAATAGCCGTAGGAGAATTTGGAGACGAACAGATAGTCGCCGACCAGCAAGGTCGGCTCCATGGAGCCCGACGGGATATTGAACGGCTCGTAGCCGATCGTGCGCACGCCGATGGCAATGACGACCGCATAGAGGACAGTTTTTACGAAGTCCTTGGTCGAGCTGACCGCGTTGGATCTCATCAGGAATGCCACAAGGTTTTGAAACTACTACAAAATTCGGCGAAACGCGGGGGGATCAAGCCAGCCGAACCCCTCGAAGTCAAGGCCGGGCGCCGGTTTGCGATCATTTCACACCTGTCTCATCTATCCGGCGGGCCAGTTCGGCGATTTGGTTCGACCAATCCAGCTTGCGCATGAAGGCAGCCCCCGCCGCGCCGATGCGTTTGCGCTGCTCGGCATCGTTATAGGCCGCCTCCAGCGCCGCGATCGTCTCATCGAGGTCGGGTTCGCCCCAACCCTCGGTCCCGCCATAAGGCTCGTAGGGCGCGACGGGGCCCTGGATGTTCAGGGGATAGCAATGGCCCTCGCCCGCGATATCCAACTGCCCGGTATTCATGGCGAGGATCGACGGGATACCGGCTGCCATCGCCTCCATGGCGACGAGGTTGGTCCCGGCCTCGCAACGATTGGGAAATAAGGCAACGTCGGCCGAGGCGAGGAAAGCGGGCATGGCGCGGTTCGGTGCGAGACCCAGATCCTGGTAGGAGCCCGCCGGCACGCCATTGCGTTCCAGCCAGGCGCCGATGTTCAAAACGCCGTCGGCGCCCTCCTCCGGCTTGCCGTCGATATAACGCGATTGCGTGATGGTCGGCATGATGGCGGGCCATTGATTGCCCCAGGCGAACATGAGGAAAGCTTCAGGGTGGCGCGCCTGGAACGCGCGGAACGCGGCGATGACGACGTCCTGCGCCTTGCGGTATTCGAGTTTGCCGCCCGAAAAGATGACGAAGCGATCTTTCAGGTGCTCGCTGCGCGGCTGCGGACGGAACAACTTGGTATCGACACCCTGCAAGACGGTGATGACGTGATTGAGCCCGCGCGCTTCCGCGATGTGCCGGTTCCACTGCGATCCAGTCACGATCAGATCGTAGCCGCGCGCGCGCGCCAGCCCATCCGCGCTGATATCGGTGTCTTCGAAAAAAATCACGCCGACATTCAACGTGCCGCGCGCGATCTGGTCTTCGATCGGCGGGTGAAAATCGTTGCGCAGCGCGTGCAGCACGGGGAAATCAAACTCGAGCACGCCGATCTTCTGCAACAGCTCGTCGAGATGCGGCTGACGCTGCAATACGGATTTGAAGACCTGCAAAGCATCGGTATCAACGTCGAGCCGATGCGGCGTCATATACAAGACCGGATTGCGACCCTGCTTTTTCAATTGCAGGACGAGATTGGTGCCGTAGACGCCCCAGCCGGACAGGCTCGACGGTCGCCAGCCGACGGCGATGCTATCGGATGCCATTAAGTCGCAGTTTTCGGAACGGCGGTGATGATGACGACCGCTTCGGCCATCGGATATTCGTCGGTGAGCGAAATATCGATCTGCGCCGTCATGCCGGCCGGCGTGATCTGGGCGAGACGTTCCTTGGCGCCGCCGGTCAGTTCCATCGTCGGCTTGCCGCCCTTCAGATTGATGACGCCCATGTCGCGATGAAACACGCCACGGCGAAAGCCAGTGCCGAGCGCCTTGGAACAGGCTTCCTTGGCGGCGTAACGCTTGGCGTAGGATTCCACGCGCAGTAGCCGTCCTTCGGATTTTTCCTTTTCGACCTGGGTGAAGCAGCGGTCGATGAAACGCTGGCCGAATTTCGCCAAGGTCTTTTCGATCCGTGTGATGTCGATCAGGTCGGTGCCGATACCCAAGATCATGCTTAGGCGGACCGCTCACCGGCGCTTGCTGCACGCGCCTTGTCCATCAGCGCGCGCATGCGGCGGATGGCGCTGTCGAGGCCGCCGAAGATCGCTTCGCCGATCAGGAAGTGGCCGATATTGAGCTCGACGATTTCGGGGATCTCAGCGATCGGGCCGACATTGTCGAAGGTCAGCCCATGCCCGGCGTGGCATTCGAGCCCGATGCTTGCGGCATGACGTGCTGCCGTGCGGATGCGCTCAAGCTCGGCGTCGCGCGCCGCACCGTTGAGCAGGCAATAAGACCCGGTGTGCAGTTCCACGACGGGTGCGCCAATGGATTTGGCGGCGTCGAGTTGCACGGGATCGGGTTCGATGAACAGTGAGACGCGCACGCCGCGCTCGCGCAGCTTTGTCGCCAGCGGTTTCAGCCGGTCGTGTCCGCCGACAGCATCAAGCCCGCCCTCTGTCGTTCGCTCTTCGCGCTTTTCCGGCACGATGCAGGCCGCGTGCGGCCCGTGACGCAGCGCGATGGCGAGCATCTCGTCGGTTGCCGCCATTTCCAGGTTCAGCGGTAAGGTCAGATCGCGCATCAGGCGATCGATATCGCCGTCCGAGATATGGCGGCGGTCTTCGCGCAGGTGCGCGGTGATGCCGTCGGCCCCCGCCTTCTGCGCGGCGACGGCCGCGCGCACAGGATCAGGGAAATCGCCGCCGCGCGCATTACGGATGGTGGCGACGTGATCGACATTGATGCCGAGGCGAAGGGGGCGGCTCACGTTAGGCATTTCTTGAAGCTGGCCTCTTGAAGCTGATCGATCGCCGGCTATCCTCGCGCCCGTTCCACCGAATTGATGGCGGAGGACGCACGGAGCGCCGCGATGATGTTGGTGAGCTGGCGGACGTCGCGCACCTGGATGTCGATCTTGAGATCGAAGAACTCGCTGGTGCGTCCCGTGACCTTCAGGTTCGAGATGTTGCCGTCGTTGCGCGCGATCAGGGTGGAGAGTTCACCCAGGCTGCCCGGCTCGTTCGTCACCGTGACATCGAGGCGCGCGGTATGCACATCGTCGACGGCACTTTCATCCCAGGCGAGATCGATCCAGCGTTCCGGCGTGTCGGCGAATTCTTCGAGCGTTTCGCAATCGATGGCGTGGACGTTGACGCCCCGGCCCTTGGAAATGATGCCGACGATGCGGTCGCCCGGCAGCGGCGTGCAGCAGCCGGCGAAATGCAGCGCCATGCCCGGGATCATGCCTTTGATCGGAATGCCCGGCTTGACCGGTTCGGTCTTCTTGCGCCGGCCAAGCGAGCGCGCGAACTCGATCACCTTGCCGTTCTTGCGTTTGTCTTTCTTGGTGCCGGGATAGACGGCCTCGACGACCTGACGCCCGGTGATTTCGCCCGAGCCGACTTCGGCGAATAGATCGTCGATGGAACTCATGGTGAAGAGCGTGAGCGCTTCCTTCAGCGCCTTGTCGGTCAACTCATATTGCTCGTCGCGGAACACGCGTTCGAGGATCGCCTTGCCGAGATTTTTGTATTCGTCGCGCTCGCGTTGACGCACGAAGCGGCGGATACGCGCGCGGGCGCGGCCGGTGACGACGAAATTCTCCCATACCGGCGACGGGGTCTGCGCCTTCGACGTGATGATTTCCACCTGATCGCCATTGGCGAGTTCGGTGCGCAGCGGCACGGACCGGCCGTTCACTTTCGCACCGACGCAGGTATCGCCGATCGCGGAATGCACGGCGTAGGCAAAGTCGACCGGCGTGGCGCCCGCCGGCAACGCGATGACGTCGCCCGCCGGGGTGAAGCAGAACACCTGATCGGGAAACATCTCGAGCTTGGTGTTCTCGAGGAAGTCGTCCGGGTTCGCCGCCTGTTCGAGAATATCGAGCAGTTCGCGCATCCATTGGAAATCGCGGCCCGCCGATTTGTCGGAAACGCTTTGTTTGTATTGCCAGTGCGCGGCGACGCCGAGTTCGGCGATCTGGTTCATGTCGCGCGTGCGGATCTGCACTTCGATACGTTGGCGATCGGGGCCGATCACACCGGTATGGAGCGATTGGTAGCCGTTGCCCTTCGGCGTCGAGATGTAATCGCGAAACCGGCCGGGCACGACGTGATAGGCCTGATGGATGATGCCCAGCGCTTTGTAGACGTCGCCGACATTGTCGACGAGCGTACGGAAGGCGATGACGTCGGCGACCTGCTCGAAGGAGATATTCTTCTTCTGCATCTTGCGCCAGATCGAATACGGCGTCTTTTCACGCCCGAAGATCTCGGCCGCCACGCCATTTTTCGCGAGCAAGTCTTTCAGTTCGTCGACGATGGCGGCGACGTTGTCCTTGCCTTCGTCGCGCAGGAACTTGATGCGCGCGAGGATGGAGCTGCGCGCTTCCGGATTGATCTCGGAGAACGCGAGGTCCTCCAGCTCATTCTTCATCTCCTGCATGCCGATGCGTTCGGCGAGCGGAGCGTAGATTTCCATCGTCTCGAGCGCGATCGAGCGACGCTTTTCGGGCTTCTTGATGTAATGCAGCGTGCGCATGTTGTGTAGCCGGTCGGCCAGCTTCACCAGCAGCACGCGGATGTCTTCGGACATCGCCAGTACGAGCTTACGGAAATTCTCGGCCTGATCGGAATGGTCCGATTGCAGCTCGATCCGAGCGAGTTTGGTCACGCCGTCGACGAGTTGGGCGACCTCATCGCCGAACAGTTCGCGGACCTCTTCGGTCGTGGCCTCGGTGTCTTCGATGGTGTCGTGCAGCAACGCCGTGATGATCGATTTGGAATCGAGCTTGTACTGCGTCAGGATGCCGGCGACTTCGAGGGGGTGCGAGAAATACGGATCGCCGGACGCGCGCTTCTGATTGCCATGCGCCTTCAGCGCGAAGACGTATGCTTTATTGATTGCGTCTTCGTCCGCAAATTTATCGTAAGCCTTGACCCGTTCGACCAGTTCGAACTGCCGAATCACACCCGGTCCTCCGCTTCTGCCATCGATACAGAAGCATTAACGCTACATCTTAATAGTTAATGTAGTTCGGATAGCGGGAAAAGGAAACGCGAACCGCAGATTTTTGCGGTTTTAAGCCAGTGACGACGTTATTCGTCGTCGCCGGCGTCGCCACCGTCGTCATCGCTGTCGACATCGTCGTCGAAGCGCGGCGAGGAGTCCGAGCCGCCATCGCCCAGCAGGACGGCGGCGCTGGTCTGCGAGGCCAAGGTGGCAAAGTCGTCGGTCGCGGCGGCAATATCGATCTCTTCTTCCTGATCGTCGCGCTCGACATGCTTCTGCAGGCCTTTGATCAGGCTGTTTTCCAACTCGCCCAGATCGACAGTCTCGTCGGCGATTTCGCGCAAGGCCACAACCGGGTTCTTGTCGTTGTCGCGATCGATGGTCAGTTCGGCGCCGGCGGCCAGGCCGCGCGCCCGTTGGGCGGCGATCATCACCAGATCGAAGCGATTGGAGATCTTCTCGATGCAATCTTCGACGGTGACGCGAGCCATGCGGCGTATCCTTTGGCGACAAAAGGGTGTGGAGGCCGGGTTTATATAGCGATAAGGCCGCCCGATTCAAGCATTTAACTCCCTTTTAGGGGCCTGATCTGCTGATCCGGGGGCAATTGGGCGAGCAAATCGGCGATGGCGGCCCCGGTCACGGGGTGGCGCCAATCGGGCGCAATATCGGCCAGGGGCCTGAGCACGAAGGCGCGACCGGCCATGCGCGGATGCGGCACGATCAGTGCGGGGGCCTCGTCGATCATGCGATCGTGCCAGGCAATCAGGTCGATATCGGCGATCCGCGCCGCATTGGGGACGCTCCGCACCCGTCCCAACCCCGCCTCGACCGCCAGGCAGGCCTTCATGGCGTCCTGCGGGCTCAGCCGGGTGTCGGCGACGCCGATGACGCAGTTCACATACCACGGCTGGTCTGACACCGGCACCGGCGCGGTCTCGTAATACGGCGATTGGACCGTGGCGGCGAGACCCGCCTGGGCCAGCCGTTCGATGGCCGCACGGCAGTTCATGACGAGGCTGCCGAAGGCCTCGGACGGCAGATTTGAGCCTATTCCCAGGTAAATCATGGGCAGATCATGGATGAAGGGTCGTTGCTTGCTTCAACGTTTATGCTCGGTCATAGTCGATGAGTCTTTCAACGAGCTGTACTCGTGCTTATTGGGGTGTCGCTATGAATTTCTACCCATCGGAACGGATCGGATTGTTCATAGACGGCTCGAATCTTTACGCCGCTGCTCGCGCGCTGGGTTTCGACATCGATTACAAGCGCCTGCTGACGGTCTTTTCCTCCAAAGGGTACCTGATCCGGGCGTTCTATTACACGGCCCTGGTCGACGATCAGGAATATTCGCCCATCCGCCCCCTGGTCGATTGGCTGGATTACAACGGCTACACCATGGTCACCAAGCCGACCAAGGAATTCACCGACCCGTCGGGCCGGCGCAAGATCAAAGGTAACATGGATATCGAACTCGCCATCGACATGATGGAGATGCTCGATACCCTCGACCATATCGTCCTGTTCTCGGGCGACGGCGATTTCCGCCGGCTGGTCGAAGCCGCCCAGCGCAAGGGACGCCGCGTGTCGGTCGTCTCCACCATCAAATCCAAGCCGCCGATGATCGCCGACGAATTGCGCCGTCAGGCCGATGTCTTCATCGAGCTGAACGACCTGCGCGCCGAGATCGAACGGCGCGGCGGGCATAGCCCGCATCCGCATCATCCGCCGCACGAGGATGACGATTTCGACGATGCGGACGACGAGATCGTCTCGGTGCACGGCGTGCAGCGTTACGTGGGTTCCGTTTAGCAGCAACGGTTGCTATAGGGTGCTGTATGGCCCCTGCTCTACCCTCCGTTTCGCGCGACTGCACGCTCTGCCCGCGTCTCGTCACGTTTCGCAACGATCTCAGGATCGCCGAGCCCGACTGGCATAACGCGCCCGTTCCATCCTTCGGTTCACCCGAGGCAAAGCTGCTCATCGTGGGCCTCGCGCCCGGCATGCACGGCGCCAACCGGACCGGGCGGCCTTTCACTGGCGACTGGGCCGGCGATCTGCTGTACGCGACGCTTCTCAAATACGGCCTCGCCACCGGCGAATACAAAGAAGATCCCAACGATGGCCTGACCCTGGTCGATTGCCGCATCACCAACGCGGTGCGCTGCCTGCCGCCCGAGAACAAGCCGGTGGGGCAAGAGATCAATTCCTGCGGCAAGTTCCTGGCCCAAGAAATCGCCGCCATGCCCAAGCTCAAGGCGATCGTGGCCTTGGGCACGGTGGCGCATGGCGCGATTCTCGTCGCCAACGGGGAAAAACGCGGGGCCCGCAAATTCGCGCACGGTGCCCAGCATGGGCTGACCAATGGGCTGCTGCTGGCCGACAGCTATCACTGCTCGCGCTATAATACGAATACGGGCCGGCTGACCGAGCCCATGTTCCACGCGGTTTTTGAGGGTTTGCTGGCACGGCTCGTTTAAATATTCTGGCCTAGGCCGGGCGATATGCTATACCGCCGCCCATTGAATTGTCCGGGGGTTTTAAGCCGTGATTGTCGCCTGTCTCGATCTCGAAGGCGTTCTGATACCCGAAGTCTGGGAAGGCGTGGCCGATACCACAGGCATTCCGGAACTGCGCCGTACGACGCGCGACGAGCCCGATTACGACAAGCTGATGCGCGAGCGCATGGCCCTGCTCGACCAGCATAAGCTCGGGCTGAAAGACATCCAGGCGGTCATCGACACACTCGATCCGATGGAAGGTGCGCTCGATTTCCTCAATCGCCTGCGCGCGCAATATCAGGTCGTGATCCTATCGGACACCTATTACGAATTCGCCGAACCCTTCATGCGCAAGCTCGGCTGGCCGACGATCTTTTGCCATCGCCTGGAATGCGACGACACGGGCCGGCTGATCAATTACAAGCTGCGCCTGCCCAATCATAAGAAGGCGGCGGTGACCGCGTTCCGCGCGCTCAATTTCAAGACGGTCGCGACGGGCGATTCCTACAACGACACGGCGATGCTGGGCGAAGCCGATTTCGGCGTGCTGTTCCGCTCGCCCGACAACGTGATCCGCGAATTCCCGCAATTTCCGGTCTGCCGGACCTACGATGCGCTGTTCGACACCTTCGAGCACGCCAGCCGAGTCATCGCCGCCAGAGGCGCCTAAGCCTTCTGCTCGCTTTAATCCTCGGGGTCGGCCTCGGTGCCGTCTGTCGTCGGATCGAGCAGGCGATGCAGGTGCACGATCACGTATTTCGTGCTGGCGCTGTCGATATTGGCAAGGCTGACACCCTTCCACGCCCTGAGCGCTTCGGCATAGTTGGGATAGAGCCCGACCATGTGCAGTTTCTCCGGATCGCCGACGAAATCGAGCCCTTGCGGATCGGCAACCTCGCCACCGAAAACTAGGTGAAGCAGCGGTTTTTGAGCTTTTTTCGCCATCGGATACTCCTTCTACACGAGGATTATTATAGCGGCTTCGGTCGAAACCCAGAAGCCTGAGAGTTCTCAGCGCGCGCGCATGATCCGCGCCTGATCGCGCTTCCAATCGCGTTCCTTGATGGAATCGCGTTTCTCGTGCTGGCGTTTGCCCTTGGCGATGCCCAACTCGACTTTGGCGAAGCCGCGCCCGTTGAAATAGATCGACAGCGGGACGATGGTGATCCCTTCCCGGCTCACCGCATCGATCAGCTTGGCCAACTCGCGTTTGCGCAGCAGCAAAGTGCGCGGGCGGCGCGGTTCATGCTGGGTGACGCTGGCCGAGCGATATTCTGGGATATAGGCATTGAGCAGGACGAGGTTGTTGTCGCGATCGGTCGCGTAGGATTCCTCGATGCTCGATTGGCCCAGGCGCAAGGATTTGACCTCGGTGCCGTGCAGCATGATGCCGGCCTCAATGGTGCTTTCGATGAAGTAGTTGTGGCGCGCGCGGCGATTGCGGGCCACGACATTGGCCTCGCTCGTCGCCTTTTTGGCGTTCATCTCGGTTCAGCCAGGTCTATGTCTAATTCAACAGGCCGACTTGGATCAGCGCCTCGCGCACGCGCACCTTGCTGGCTTCTGCGATCTCGCAGATCGGCAGTCGGGTGTCGGCCGTGCACTTGCCCAGCAGTTGGGCGGCGTATTTCACCGGGCCCGGGCTGGTTTCGCAGAACAGCGCGGAATGCAGCGGCATCAGCTTGTACTGGATCTCCTGCGCTTTCTTGATGTCGCCGTCGATCCAGGCCTTTTGCATGGTGGCGCACAGACGCGGCGCCACATTGGACGTCACGGAAATGCAGCCGTGCCCACCGGCGGCCAGGAACGGCACGGCCGTGCCGTCTTCGCCCGATAACTGGATGAAGTCGGCGCCGCAGGCATTGCGGGTCAGGATCGGGCGATTGAGATCGCTGGTCGCATCCTTCACGCCGGCGATGTTCTTCAACTCGGCCAGGCGTGCCATGGTCGCGACCTGCATATCGACAACGCTGCGCGGCGGGATGTTGTAGATGATGATCGGAATGCCGACGGCGTCATTGATCGCCTTGAAATGCTGATACATGCCCTCTTGGGTGGGCTTGTTGTAATAGGGTGTCACCACCAGGACGCCGTCGGCGCCGGCCTTTTCGGCATGCTTGGCAAGCCCGACCGCTTCGGCGGTCGAATTGGATCCGGCGCCCGCGATGACCGGCACGCGCCCTTTCGCCACTTCGATGCACATCTCGGTGACGCGCATATGCTCCTCATGGCTGAGGGTCGGCGATTCGCCGGTCGTGCCGCAGGGCACGAGCCCATTGGTACCTTCGGCAATCTGCCACTCAACCAGCGAGCGGAACGCGTCGGCATCGACAGCGCCGTTCTTGAACGGCGTGATCAGGGCGGTATAGGACCCCTCGAACATGCTGACCTCGCTTGAATTTACCGCAATATTGCGGTGGAGGCGCACCATAAACCTGGCGGATTTCCTGGGCAAGCGCGCCTTGCCTTATATAACGGCCGACCGACTGCCCGGTCGGTTCCGTTGCGTAGGGCTCCGAACCCACTTAAGATCGTGTAAACCAAAATCCAATAAACATCATCGATCAGGTCTGGCTGGGAAACGAGACGTGACACGACGAGTATTGTCCAAACTCCATCGCGCCGTTTTGTCTGCCGCGCTCATCGGGTCGAGCGCGCTGACGTCGATTGCCTTCGTTTCGCCTGTCGCCGCGCAATCGGCTTTCGCCGCCAACAAGACCCTGCCCGCGCAGGCTGATCTGCAGGCCGCTAAGTCGGCCTATGAAGCCGGCGAAAAAGCCCAATGGGCGGCGCAGCGCGAGGCCGCCAATCGGGTGAAGGACCCGCTGCTCAATCGCATCCTGATCTGGCAGCGTCTGGTCAGCGGCGGTTCGGGCGCGACGTTCGACGAGATCGACGCCTTTGTGCGGGCCTTCCCGGAATGGCCGTCCAACGAACGCCTGGTCAGCCGGGCCGAAGAAACCATGTCGCCGGGCACGCCCGACAAAGATGTAATCGCCTGGTACGGCAAGCGCGTCCCCCAGACGACCGAGGGCGCCACCCGTCTGGCCGAATCCCTGCTCGATCTCGGCCGGCGCGACGAAGCGATGAAGCTGATCCGCAAGACCTGGGTCGATGCGAACTTTGGCGACCAGCAAGAAGTCATATTTTACAAGAAGTTCAAGGATCAGCTTACCAAGAAGGATCACATCGATCGGCTCGATCGCCTGGTGTGGGCGAACCGCGATGTGCCGGCCAAACGGATGTATGCGAAGGTCGGCACGGAGTATCGCGCCCTGGCCGAAGCCCGCTTCGCACTGCGTAACGGCAGCAACGGGGTCGATGGCGCGCTGAAGCGCATCCCGGCCAATCTGATGGAAGATGCGGGCCTGCAATACGACCGGCTGCGCTGGCGCCGCATCAAGAACCGCGACGAGGAAGCCTTCGCCCAGTTCAGGGCCTCGCCCGCCGCGATGAAGGTTCAGCCGGCGCGCTGGTGGGGCGAACGATCCATCATGGCGCGGCGCGCGCTGATGAAGGGCTATATCACCGACGCCTATCGCATCGCGGCCAATCACAACCTCAAGAACGGCGCCGAATATCTGGACGCCGAATGGATGGCGGGCTGGATCGCGCTGCGGTTCCTGAAGGACGACGCGATCGCCTACACCCATTTCTCCAACGTCTACCGCGAGGCCAAGCAGCCGATCAGCAAGTCGCGCGGCGCCTATTGGGCGGGCCGTGCCTCGGAAGCGGTCAAGGATTCGGAGCGTGCGCGCTACTGGTACCGCACGGCGTTCAAAAACCCGACGACCTATTACGGTCAATTGGCGGCGACCAAGCTGCCGCGCGAAGACACCATCAATATGCCGCCGCCGCCGCATACCGATCCGATCGTCGAAGCGAGCTTCAACAGCCACGAATTGGTGCGCGCGGTCCGCATCATCGACGCCGCCGGCATGACCAGCATGCTGCGCCCGTTCATCCGCCAATTGGCCGAGATCGGCAAAACGCCCGATTGGCTGGCCAATGTCGCCGACCTCGCCTATGAGACCGGCCGCGCCGACATTTCGATCTATGCCGCCAAGCGCGCCGAAAGCGAAGGCGTCAGCCTGCTCCAGGCAGGCTTTCCGATCATCAAGACGCAGCGCATGAGCGAAGCCGACCGCCCGCTCGTTCATGCGGTCATCCGCCAGGAAAGCCTGTTCAACAATTCCGCCATCAGCAGCGCCGGGGCGCGCGGCCTGATGCAGCTCATGCCCGCCACCGCCAAACAGATGGCGAAGAAGAATGACGTCAATTTCGTGCATGAGCGCCTGACCGAGGATGCGGATTACAACGTCCATCTCGGCCAGACGTATCTGTCGGACCTGGTCAACGAATTCAACGGCTCCTACATCCTGGCCCTCGCCGCCTATAACGCCGGCCCCTCGCGTGCGCGCCAATGGATGCGCGAATACGGTGATCCGCGCGAGAGCACCGTCGATGCCATCGATTGGATCGAGATGATCCCGTTCTCGGAAACGCGCAATTACGTCCAGCGCGTGCTCGAGAACCTGCAGGTCTATCGCTACATGATGTCGCCGACCCAGGTGGCACTCACGCCTGACAGCATGCTGCGTCGGCGCTAATGGCCGAAACCAACGAGCCGGTCGGACGTCTGCCGACCTTTGCCGATGTCGAGGCTGCGGCCAAACGCTTGGCCACGATCGTCACGCGCACGCCGGTCCTGGAATCCCAGATCGTCAACGAGTTGCTGGGCTGTCGCATTCTGATCAAAGCGGAATGCCTGCAACGCACCGGCTCGTTCAAGGTGCGCGGCGCCTACAACAAGATCGCGCAGATCCCCGATGAGATCCGCAAACGCGGGGTCGTCGCCTATTCGTCGGGCAATCACGCGCAAGGCGTAGCGCGCGCGGCGAAGCTGCTCGGCATTCCGGCGCGCATCGTCATGCCGGCCGATGCACCCAAGGTGAAGATGGACAATACGCGGCGCGACGGCGCCATCGTCGTGCCCTACGAACGCAAGAACGCTAATCGGGTCGCCATATCGGAAGGGCTCGTCGCCGAGACCGGCGGCACGATGGTGCCGCCGTATAACGATCCCGATATTATGGCCGGGCAAGGCACGCTCGGTCTTGAATTCGCCGAACAGGTCAAAGCCATGGGCACTCAGCTGGATATGCTGTTGGGGCCGTGCAGCGGCGGCGGCATGATCGGCGGTTGCGCGCTCGCCTTTCGTGGCCTGTCACCCGAGACCCAGATCTACTGCGTCGAGCCCGAGGGCTACGACGACATGGCGCGCTCGCTTAAAGCCGGCAGCCGCGTCGAACTCACCACCAGTCCCGGTTCGATCTGCGACGGCCTGCTGGTCGAAGCGCCGGGCACGATTACCTTCGAGGTTTTGAAGACCCATCTCGCCGGCGGCTTCGTGGTCAGCGATGCGATGGTCGAGAAAGCGGTGAAGCTGGCGTTCGACGAATATAAAGCGGTGATTGAGCCGTCCGGCGCCATCGGGCTGGCGGCCATCATGGCGGAGCCCGAGACATTCAAAGGCCGCACAATCGGCATTATCGCGACCGGCGGCAATGTGGACGCCGACGCTTTCTCTCGCATGATCCGCTAGCGCAAACGCGAACGGCCCGCCGAAGCGGGCCGTCTTTGAAGCTATTTCAGCCGAACCGAATTAAGAGGCGACTTTAGCCTGTTCCGGATGGGCGTGCGCCTTGATGATGGAGGCCCCTTTGGCGAGCAGATTGATGCCCTCGCCGTCCTTTTCCTTTTTAACGGACTCGATGCGGCGGCAATGGCCTTCGAGGTAAGCGCCCTGCTCAATCGCCAGGTTCTCGTGCAGGATGTCACCCATCACATGCGCGGTCTTGGCCAAGGACACGGTGCGCGCCTTGATCTGGCCGTTGACGCGGCCGTGGATGCGAACGCTCTCGGCGCGGATCTCGCCGGTGATCTGTGCGCTTTCGCCCACGACCAGGACGTCGGTCTGGATATTGCCGTTGACGCGTCCATCGATCTGGATTTCGCCCGCGCTGACAATGTCGCCCGTGATCAAAAGATCGGCCGCCAGAAGCGACGGTGGCGCCGGCACCTTCGCGAACGAGGTCGACAACACGCTGCTGTCCTTACTGCCCTTTGTAAACATATTTGCCAGCCTTCAAGAATCGCATTGGATCGACAGGCCTCCCATTATGCGCGATTTCATAATGGAGGTGCGGGCCGGTGCTCCGGCCAGAATTCCCTAGCAGCCCGATATTATCTCGGTAATCGACTTTTTGGCCAACCTGAACCAGGATTTTGTTCAGATGGGCATAGCGCGTCTTGAACCCCATACCATGGTCGATCTCAACCAGCCGACCATATTCGTTTTGGGCCGATGCTACCGTCACCACACCGGGTGCCGTCGCATAAACCATTGAATTTAAAGGCGCTCTCAGGTCTAGGCCATAATGCATGGCCCAGCGCTGGCGGATCGGATCGCGGCGTTTGCCGAACTCGCTGGAGAGCTGGAATTGGTCGAGCGGCGACGGCAGCGGCGCCGAGCGCATCAATTGCCGCAGATCGTCCCACCGGCCCAGACGCTCTTCGAGATTGGACAGGCTGGCCTTCAGCTTTTCGCCGGACTGCGGCAGCGTCATCATCGGTGTGGTGGCGATGAACGGCCCGCCTTGGCCGGTCGGCACCGCACGGCGCGCGATCAACATTTCGACCCCGGGCGCCTGCGCAGGCTCTTCGATTTCCTTGTCCTGCAGTTCGGCGGTCTCGGCCATTTCTTCGCCGGACGTAGCCTGTTCGCCGCTATCGTCGGCGGGTTCGGCTTCATCCTCGCGGCTGCCAAGCGCGCCTTCAGCCGTAGCGGCGGCGTTGGCGTTCGCGAGCTGCGTCAGGAATTCATCGGCATTCAGGCCCGCGCGGGCGAACACGCGCTCCATGAACACGATGCCGTCCTGCGTGCGCTTGGCTAGACGCGCGACGACCTCGGTTTCGGTCTGGTGGAGACGGCTGACTTCTTCCTCGAGCTGACTGACCTGCCCCAAAAGCTTCTGGTTGGTGATCTGCATTTCGGCGCGTTCGTTCATCGCGGATTGCAGATTGTTGGTCACCGCGTTGAGGTTGCCCTTCAACTCGAAGTTCCGGTTGGTCATGCTGCCCAGCTCGGTTTCGATCGAGGTCAGCTTGTCGCGCAGGCTGGTGCGCGCGGTATCGACCTCGGACTGCTTGGCCTGCGAATTCTCGAGGTTCTTCTGCGCCGAACGCAGATTGAGTTGCAGCGACGCGTTGTTTTCGACGAGATCGAGCATCATCGCGTGGTTCTTCTGCAGTTCCTTTGTCAGGACCGAGAAGCGCGCCTGATACTGCGAAACCTCGCCAAGCAAGTTTTGATAATTGTCGTGCGACGCCGTGATCTGCGCATCCTTCGAGCGTAGGATGTCGTTGAAGGCGAAATAGGTGGTGGAGGTGAAAATGCCCCACCCGAGGGTGAGTGCTAGAGCGCCGAGCGTGAGGAGCTGGAAATTCTTGGAGACTTTGAGGTAGCGGATCTGGCTGTCGGTGCGAAGGATGATTTGACGGTCGGGGAACCATGCGCTGATCCGCTGCGCCCAGTAGTCCCATTGCAGGACGTCATGTCGTCGCTTCATCCCCTACCGCCCTCGTCCCGAAGGCGCCCCCTATACTCTCAAAAAACCGCTGCACCATCGTCCTCCCCAGGCACGATGCAGGCACATCAGACATATAATTATTGTGCCTTGACGGTACCTGCCGGGGGTAAATGGCGCAACTGTTATGACCCCCCGAAAGGCCAGATTCTTTGTGACCCCAGTATCATCTTGTAATGCGTTGATTTAATTGTTTGGCTTATCCACAGGCTGTGGAAAAGTTTGTGCCGATTTAGATAAGAAACACAGGGCAAATACGTTAAATACAATCCGTCATGGGGACAGCTACGACAAGATTCGCGCGCCTAACCGCGACCGTCTGCGGGATCGGTCATGCGCCCGCCATGCCCGGCACCTGGGCATCGGCTGCCGCCTTGCCGGCTGCGTGGGGCCTGCAAGTGCTGGGCGGCGTGCCGTTGCTGGCGCTCGCCACCTTCCTGGCCTTTGCGCTCGGCCTATGGGCATCCAGCGTCGTGTTACGCGAAACGGCGGACACCGGGATTAAAGACCCCGGTTGGATTGTTATAGACGAGGTAGCAGCCCAGTGGTTGGTGCTGCTTGTCATCCCGCCGGACGTTAATCTCTATGCGATTGCCTTCGTTCTGTTCCGCATCGCGGACGTGTGGAAGCCATGGCCGGCATCCTGGGCGGACCGCGCGCTTACCGGCGGCGTCGGCGTCATGGTCGATGACATCTTCGCGGCCGCATGGGCAGCCATCGTCCTCATCGTCTTTCGTTATGCATGGTTTATTTGATGGGTTCATTTGATGTTTGAAGACGAAACCCTGACGCTCGCGCAATCGCTGATCGATGCGTGCAAGCAGCGCAAGCTGATGGTCGCGACGGTCGAATCCTGCACCGGCGGCCTGATTGGCGGTGCGATCACTGCCGTGCCCGGCGCCTCGGCGATTTTCGATCGCGGCTTCATCACATATACCAATGAGGCGAAGGTTGAATTGGTCGGCGTGCCGGCGGGTTATTTCGTGCCGGGCAATGTCGGCGCGGTATCGCCGGAAACCGCACGCGAAATGGCCGAAGGGTGCCTCGCGCATAGTTACGTCGACGCGGCGGTTGCGGTCACCGGCGTCGCCGGCCCGGGCGCTGAGGGAACCAAGCCCGCGGGCCTGGTCTATATCGCGGCGGCACGGCGCGGATACGCAACCTTGTGGAAGAAGAATAACTTCGCCGGCGATCGCAATCAGGTCCGCATGGCCAGCGTCAACGAAGCGTTACGGATGCTGACAGAACTGGTCTCGCGCTGAATGTCGGTGCGCGATGACTTCTTGCCCCATCTGACGACCAAGAATTTTATCATCATCTTTGTCGGCACGCTCGGCATGGTCTTCGTTGCCGTGATGAGCTTTGCGTTGTTGAACGACACGCGCAGTCTGATCCCCAAGATCCCCGAAGCCACCCGCTACGTCGCGCAAGACTACGCTTATGTCGTCCTGATCTTTGTAGGCATCTACCTGCTTGGGTTCAAAGTAGCCAAGCTGAGTTGGAGCGACGTCGGTTTCCGGCGCTGTTCGCTTGATTGGATCGCCCAGGCCTTCATTTTGGGAACGATCATCTACAGTTTTCGAATCCTGGCGGATAACGTCTTCAGCGACATGTTCGGCGTGATGCGCATGCTGGAGCCCGGGCAGACCGACGCGGCCATCCTGCGCGAGGCGAGTCCCGATACAGTTGTCGCTTTTGTTCTCGTGGTTTGCCTGTTCACGCCGTTCGCCACGGAAATCTTCCAACGCGGCATTTTGTTCGCGTGGTTGCGGCGCAATTTCAATTTCATGCTGTCGGCGATTGCCAGCGCCCTGATCTTCGGCGCCTTGCATATCGAACTGGTGCGCTTCGCCCAGGTTTTGGTCTTCGGGATTGCGGCCGCCTATTTCTATGAAAAGTCGCGCTCCATATGGCCGCCGCTGGCGTTCCACCTGACGATCAATTGCGCTTATGTGATCGGCCTTATGAGCCGCTGAGGCGTTTGCCGTAAATCACTTCGGCGCGGCGTTCGAAAGCATTGACCATGATGCGCACGGCTTCGCCGAACACGACGCCGATCATCGCCTGCAGGATGCGCGACTTGAACTCGAAATCGACGAAGAAATCGATACAGGTGCCGCTGCCGTCCGGCTCGAATATCCAATGGTTATGCAGATATTTGAACGGCCCGTCGGAATATTCGACGTCGATACGGTCGGGCTTGGACAAGGTGACGCGCGAGGTGAAGCTTTCGCGGAACATCTTGTAGCCGATGATCATGTCGGCGACGACCAGGTTGCCGTCACGCGAACGGATGCGCGTGCCGACGCACCACGGCAGGAATTCGGGATACCTCTCGATATCGGCGACGAGATCGAACATCTCGGCCGGCGTATAGGGTAAACGCTTCTTTTCCGCGTGAGTTGGCACGAAGCGCGCGTCTTAGCCGGCAGCAGCGAGCTTGGCGCGGCGCGCTTCGCGCATCACCGCGAAATCGTCATCGGCATGGTAGGACGAACGCGTCAGCGGCGTCGCGGACACCTTCAAGAAGCCCTTCGTATAGGCGATCTTCTCATACTCGGCGAATTCGTCGGGTGTCACGAAGCGTTCGAGCTTGGCGTGTTTCGGCGTTGGCTGCAGGTACTGGCCGATGGTGAGGAAATCGACATTCGCCGAGCGCATGTCGTCCATCACCTGCAAGACCTCGATGCGCTCCTCGCCCAGGCCGACCATGATGCCGGATTTGGTGAAGACCTGCGGATCGATCTGCTTGGCGCGGTCGAGGATATTGAGCGAATGGTAATAGCGCGCCCCAGGGCGGATCGTCGGGTACAGGCGCGGCACGGTTTCGAGATTGTGATTGAAGACGTCGGGGCGCGCGGCGATCACCGTTTCCAAGCCACCCGGCTTGTCGCGGAAATCGGGCGTCAGGACTTCAACCGTGGTGGTCGGGGCATAGAAATGCACTTTCTCGATGCACTTGGCGAAATGGACGGCCCCGCCGTCGTCCAGATCGTCGCGATCGACCGAGGTGATGACCATATGTCGAAGCGCGGTCTTGAGCGCCATCATGCCGACATTGTCGGGCTCGGCGGGATCGAGATGCGCCGGCTTGCCGGTTGCGACATTGCAGAAGGCGCAGGCGCGCGTGCAGATCTCGCCCATAATCATGACGGTCGCATGTTTATGCGCCCAGCATTCGCCGATATTCGGGCAAGCCGCCTCTTCGCACACCGTGACAAGGTTGAGTTCGCGCATCAGCCGCTTGGTTTCGCCATAGACCGGCGAGGTCGGCGCCTTTACCCGGATCCATTCGGGCAAGCGGGGCCGCTTGTTCTCCGGCTTGTTGCGCAACTGCGGGTGGCGAAAGGTTTTGATCTCGCTCATACGGTCACTTTCGCGGGTTCGGGTCGAACGGACGGTCCGGCGAAAATATGGTCCGGCGCGGCACCCGCATGGTAGCGTTGATACATCTGCGCATATGCGTCTTCAATATATTTGGTGAATGTAGCCGTTTGGAACAAGGGGGCCGAGAGCCGGTTTTCCCCGAGTTTCCGCCTGATCCCTGCTAGGCGTTTCGAATCGTGGGCGAGTTCGACCGCGAGGTCCTCATATTCGGCTGCATTGGCGGCGATCATCTCCGGCAGTCCGATGGCGCCCAGCAGGCTGGCCGCGACGCGGCTTACCAACGCCCCACCCGGGCATGTGACCACCGGCAGGCCGGCCCACAGCGCGTCGCTTGCCGTCGTGTGGGCATTGAACGGCGCGGTATCCAGGAATAGATCGGCGGCGCGGTAGCGCGCCAGGTGCTGGTCCATCGCTTCCAGTCGTCCGGCAAAGATCAGACGGTCAGGATCGATCCCGTGATTTTCCGCCGCGCGGCGCAAGTTGGCGGTGACGATGTCGCTATCGCGCCGGAACCACAACACGCTGCCGGGGACGCGGCGCAGAATGCTCATCCATATGGCGAAGACGGGCGGCGTGATCTTGAAGCTATTGTTGAAGCAGCAAAACACGAAGCCGTTCTCGGGCAGCCCGAGTTCACCGCGGGTGAAGACATCATCGACACTCGGGCGTTTGTCGTCGTTCGGCTGATAGCTGTCCAGCAGATACGCGATCTTTTCCGAGAAATGGACGCGCGCGGCTACGGGGATGATGGTCGGATCGGCCAGGATGTAATCCATCGCCAAGGTGCCCGCCGTAGCGGCATATCCCAGATAGCTGACCTGGATCGGCGCGCAGCCCTGCGCGAACAGCCCGGGCCTCGTATGTTGCGTGTAGCCGGTCAGATCGACGGCGATATCGATCTTCTGATCGCGCGACAATT
This sequence comes from Rhodospirillaceae bacterium, assembly GCA_947467145.1. GTDB lineage: Bacteria > Pseudomonadota > Alphaproteobacteria > Rhodospirillales > UBA2165 > CANIGJ01. The sequence continues at coordinate 62,929 of CANIGJ010000015.1, forward strand.
GCACGACCTCGGCATCGGATGAGGCGCGCACGTCATGAAATGCATCGAACGCCTTGACGAGGCGTTCGCGCAATTCACCTGAGCTCGCCGGGCCGTAGGAGAAACAGACGATCTCGAAGCGCTCGCGGTCGTGATGTTCGATCACCCCAGCAATCAGCATGGCCACCGGGTGCGTCCGCATATCGGCGGAATAATAACCGACGCGGATTCTTTCCGCCGGCGCGCGTTTCGGCAGGGTTTTATGTCCGCCACCGGGGCCGACCTTTTCGCGCGCCCAGATTTCGACGGCCCGACGCTGCAGGGCGGGATCGTCCGTGAAGCCCAACAGCTGGAACGGCGATGCGGCTTTCTCGCCCCGCTCGATCTTCTGCGCGATGCGGGCGAGGTCATCCTCGAAACCCGTCCAGTCGCACATTTGCAGCTTCGCATAGAGCCGTGAACCGATCAGATAATCGTAATCGGGATCGAGCTGCATGGCCGCGTCGTAGGCAGCAATGGCGTCCACCGGGCGCTTCATCTCGCGCAAGGTTACGGCGCGGCTGTGATGCGCCTCGACAAGTTTAGGGTCGATCCGCAGCGCCTCGGCGAAACCCTTGAGCGCGTCGTCGTGGCGTTTGAGTTCGCCCAGGCTGATCGCGCGATTGAGATGGGCCTCGGCGTAATCGGGGCGCCCCGCCATGGCCCGTTCGAATTTCGTTATCGCGGATATGTGGTCGAACCGTTCTTCGCGCTCAATAAGGCCGAGATTGAGCCAGGCTTCCGGCGAATTGGCGTCCTGAACGATGATGTCCGCGATCAGCTGACGCGCTTCGCCATATTGGCGCAGATTGATCAGCGCGAGTGACAGGTTGTTCATCGTCGAGATTCGGCCCGGCACCAAGCCGAGCGATGCGCGAAACTTGATTTCCGCAGCGGCATAATCTTTACGCTGGAGATGTTGGAGCCCGTCGAAGAACAGGGCCTTGGCCGACTCGAAGGCATCCATGTCAGTCGGCCGTCGCAACGTCGTAGCGTACCCAATCGGTCTTCTGCGCTACTTGATCGTAGAGGTGCTGCGCCTTCGTGTTGCTCTGCTTGGTCTGCCAATAGACGCGCAGCCAGCCCTCGGCGCGCGCCCGTGCGATTATGGCCTCGATCAAGGCCCTGCCCGCCCCTTGCCCGCGTGCAGCCGGATCGACGAACAAATCTTCGAGGTAACAGACCGGCTGCGTCGACCAGGTGTTCGCGTGCACGACGCAATTCACGATGCCGATGATTTTGCCGTTGGCGTCCGCCGCAACCAGACCGAAGATGTCATCGACGGCGAGTAGCTTGTACCAGGTCGCTTCGGACACCGCTGGATCAAGTGTCTTTTCGTAAAAGTCGAGATAGCCCCGCCACAGACGGAACCAGGCGTCCTTGTCGTTCGACGAGAGCGAGCGAATATGCACCATTTACCGCCGACGAGTACCGAGCCAACCAATCCAATGACGCAAATTGGTGAAGTCGAGAAAATCGAGGAGTAGCCAAAGCACGAGGAAAAAAAAGAAAAACCACGACAAGACTAGGACGTCTTCAAGAGGCGGAAACGCGGTCTTAACCGTGGCGACGTAATAAATGGCTAGCGCCATGAGAAACGAAAACGAGAGCAGCAGCGCCTTGAAATAGGTGGTTCGTAATTTCTGCCCAATGGTCAGATCGTCGTCGTTCAAACGTGCATCACCCGGCCGTAGGCATCGAGCACTGCTTCATGCATGACCTCGGATACGGTCGGATGCGGGAAGATAGTGTCCATCAGCTCAGCCTCGGTCGTCTCGAGCGTCTTGCCGATTACGTAGCCTTGGATCAGCTCGGTGACTTCGGCGCCGATCAGATGCGCGCCGAGCAGTTCACCGGTCTTGGCGTCGAACACGACCTTGGCCATGCCGTCGCGTTCGCCGATGGCGGACGCCTTGCCGTTGCCGACGAACGGGAAGCGGCCGACCTTGACCTGGTAGCCCTTCTCCTTCGCCGCAGCCTCGGTGAGGCCGACCGAGGCGATCTGCGGGTGGCAATAGGTGCAGCCTGGAATGCGCGTGGTATCGAGCGGATGCGGATGGAGCCCTGCGATCTTTTCGACGCACATCACGCCTTCATGGCTCGCCTTGTGCGCCAGCCACGGCGGGCCGGCGAGATCGCCGATAGCGTAGACGCCGGGCTCGCCCGTGCGGCACCATTCGTCGATCACGACATGGGTGCGATCGACCTTCACCTTGGTGCCTTCGAGGCCTAGATTTTCCACATTGCCGACGATGCCGACGGCGGAGATGACGCGTTCGACCGTGATTTCGCTCGTCTTGCCGCCGGCTTCGATCGTCACGGTGACGGAATTGTCGCCCTTCTTGAGGCTTTTCACTGCCGCGCCGGTCATGATCTTCATGCCCTGCTTTTCGAACTGCTTATGCGCGAACTTGGAAATCTCCTCGTCCTCGACCGCCAGGATGCGCGGCAGCACTTCGACGACAGTCACCTCCGCGCCGAGCGTGCGATAGAACGATGCGAACTCGATACCGATGGCGCCCGAGCCGATGACCAGCAAGGATTTCGGGAAGGTTTCGGGGACCATCGCTTCGCGATAGGTCCAGACCAGCTTGCCGTCGGCTTCGAGACCGGGCAGCGAACGCGCGCGGGCACCGGTGGCGAGGATGATGTGCTTCGCGGTGTAATCGGATTTCTTGCCGTCTTTCTCGACGCTGATCTTGCCCGATCCGGCGAGCTTCGCGCTGCCCTCGATGACCTGGACCTTGTTCTTCTTCATCAGATACGCGACGCCCTTGGAATGGTCGTCCGCGATACCGCGCGAGCGTTTGACGATCTGTTTCAGATCGAACGTCAGCGAGCCGGCATTGATGCCGAAATCCTTGCCGTGCTGCGTGTTGCGATAGATTTCGGCCGAGCGCAGCAGCGCCTTGGTCGGGATGCAGCCCCAGTTGAGGCAGATGCCGCCGAGCTTGTCGCGCTCGACGATAGCGGTCTTGAGGCCCAACTGTCCGGCGCGGATGGCGGTTACGTAGCCGCCGGGCCCACTGCCGACGACGATAACATCGAAAGAATTATCGGCCATGTCGCGGCTCCTAGAGCAGCATCGTCAAAGGATCTTCGATCAGCGCCTTGAAGGCGGTGATGTAGACCGCACCCAACGCGCCATCGACCGTGCGATGATCGGTCGACATCGTGCAGGTCATCATCGTCGCTATCGCAAGTGCGCCGTCCTTCACGATCGGGCGCTTCTCGCCGACGCCGACCGCGAGGATGCAGGACTGCGGCGGGTTGATGATGGCGGAGAAGTCCTTGATGCCGAACATGCCGAGATTGGAGATCGAGAAGCCGCCGCCCTGGAATTCCTCCAGCTTCAGCTTGTTCGCTTTCGCTCGCGTCGCAAGGTCCTTCATCTCGTTGGAGATTTCGGCGAGACCCTTCTGATCAGCCTTGCGGATGATCGGCGTGATCAAGCCGCCGTCGGTGGCGACAGCCACGGCGACGTCGATATCGTGCCAATGGCGGATGGCGGTGCCGACCCAGCTCACGTTCACGTCCGGCACCTTACGCATGGCCAAGGCGACCGCACGGATGACGAAATCGTTGACCGAGAGCTTGTAGGCCTTGTCGCCGTCTTTCGGCGCGCGACCGTTAAGCTCTTCGCGGAGCGCCAGCAGTTTGTCGATGTTGCAATCGACGGTGAGCTTGAAGTGCGGAATCTCTTGCGAGGATTCGGTCAGGCGCTGCGCGATGACCTTGCGCATATTGTTGACCGGCACGTCGGTATAGGTGCCTTCGGCGGCGGCCGGAACCGGCTTCGGTGCGGCGGGCGCTTTTGCCGCGGCAGCCGGTGCGGCCGGCAGATTGGCGGTCGGGGCAGCAGCCGGTGCGGCGCCAGGCTTGGCACCGTCCACATCGGATTTCACGATGCGGCCATGCGGACCGGAACCCGCAACGGCGGCGAGATCGACACCCTTCTCTTTCGCGATGCGTTTGGCGAGCGGGCTGGCGAACACGCGGCCCCCACTGTCGTTCTTTGCGGCAGCCTGAGGCGCCGGTGCGGCAGCGGCTTTCGGCGCTTCGGCAGGCTTCGCTGCAGGCGCAGCGGCCTCGGCCTTCTTCGCCGCAGGTGCTGCCGGTGCCGCCGAGGCATCTTCGCCTTCCGCCAGCAGCACGGCAATCGGCTGATTGACCGCGACATTTTCGGTGCCGGCGGGCACGAGGATCTTGCCGAGCACGCCGTCTTCGGCGGCCTCGAATTCCATCGTCGCCTTATCGGTTTCGATCTCTGCCAGAAGTTCGCCCGACGACACGGTGTCGCCTTCTTTCTTCAGCCACTTGGCCAGCGTGCCCTCCGTCATGGTGGGCGAGAGGGCCGGCATCAGAATATTGGTCGCCATGATCCGCGCTCCTAGCGATAGCAGACGGCTTTGACCGCCTGGGTGACGCGTTCGACGGACGGCAGATACAGCGCCTCGAGGTTGCGCGCGTAAGGCATGGGAACGTCTTCGCCGCACACGCGGGTGACCGGCGCATCGAGCCAATCGAAGGCATGTTCCATGGCGATGGCGGCGATCTCGGAACCTATGCCGGCGAAGGCCCAGCCTTCTTCGACGCTGACGATGCGGTTGGTCTTCTTGATCGAGGCCGCGATGGTCTCGACATCGATCGGGCGGATCGTGCGCAGGTTGATCACCTCGGCGTCGATCCCCTCCTCGGCCAGTTTCTCGGCGGCCTGGAGCGCCACGCCGACCATCAAGGAGTATGATACGATGGTGACGTCCTTACCGACGCGTTCGATCTTCGCCTTACCGATCGGCACGGTGAAGTCGGCCGATTTCGGCACGTCGAAGGTTTTGCCGTAGAGCAATTCGTTCTCAAGCACGATCACCGGATTGGGATCGCGAATGGCGGCCTTCAACAGGCCCTTCGCGTCGGCACCGGAATACGGTGCAACGACCTTGAGACCCGGGATATGGCCGTACCAGCTCGAATAATCCTGCGAGTGCTGCGCGGCCACGCCGACGGCGGCGCCATTGGGTCCACGGAACACGATCGGGCAAGACATCTGACCGCCCGACATATAACGCGTCTTGGCCGCCGAATTGATGATGTGATCCATCGCCTGCATGGCGAAGTTGAAGGTCATGAACTCGACGATGGGACGGAGCCCCGCCATCGCCGCGCCGACGCCGAGACCGGCAAAGCCATGTTCGGTGATCGGCGTATCGACGACGCGCTTGGCGCCGAATTCTTCGAGCAGGCCTTGGGAGACTTTGTAAGCGCCTTCGTATTCGGCGACCTCTTCACCCATCAGGAAGATGCGCTCATCCGTGCGCATCTCTTCCGCGATCGCATCGCGGAGTGCTTCACGGACGGTTTGGGTGATCATTTCGCCCGTGTAATCGGGCTCGGGAGGAAGGGATTTGGCGGCGGGAGCGGAGGAAGACGTAGCGGCTTGAGGTTTGGCTTCGGCGGGAGCTTGTTTCGCTTCGGCCGGTTTGGCGGGTGCCGCACCGGCGGTGCTAGCGTCCTCGCCTTCGGCGACGATGACGGCGATCGGCGTATTGACCGCGACGGCCTCGCCGCCCGCGTTGACGATGATCTTGCCGAGCACGCCTTCGTCGACGGCTTCAAGCTCCATCGTCGCTTTGTCGGTTTCGATCTCGGCGAGCACATCGCCCGATGAAACCGTGTCGCCTTCCTTTTTGAGCCAGCGGGCAATGGTGCCCTCGGTCATGGTCGGCGACAGCGCCGGCATCAGGATTTGGGTCGCCATAGGCTCGTTCCTTCCCCAGGATTCTTTATAGAGTGTGATTAGGCTTCGACGAGGACGTCGGTATACAGCTCGGACAGTTCCGGCTCGGCGCTCTGCTGCGCGAACTCGGCGGCTTCGGTGACGACAGCCTTCACGTCGGCGTCGATCTTCTTCACCTCGTCCTCGGTCGCGATCCCGTCATCCAGGATCATCTGGCGGATGCGGTCGATCGGATCCTGCTCGGAGCGGATCTTGCTCACCTCTTCGCGCGAGCGGTACTTCGCCGGATCGGACATCGAATGGCCGCGATAGCGATAGGTGTTCACGCCGAGGATGTACGGCCCCTTGCCCGAACGCGCATGCGACAGCGCACGCTGGCCGGCTTCGTAGACCGCCAGCACGTCCATGCCGTCGACTTCTTCGTTCGTGATGCCGTAGGCCGCGCCGCGTTTATGCAGATCGCCGGCCGAGGCGCGGGCGACCGAGGTGCCCATGCCGTAACGGTTGTTCTCGATCACATACACGACCGGCAGCTTCCACAGCGAGGCCATGTTGAAGCTCTCGTAGACCTGGCCCTGGTTGGCCGCGCCGTCGCCGTAATAGGCCATGCTGACGCCGCCGTCGTTATTGTACTTGTGCGCGAAGCCGAGGCCGGTGCCGATCGGAACCTGCGCCGCGACGATGCCGTGCCCGCCGTAGAATTTCTTCTCCGTACTGAACATGTGCATGGAGCCGCCCTTGCCGCGCGAATAGCCGGTGCGCCGGCCGGTCAGCTCGGCCATCACGCCTTTCGGGTCCATCCCGCAGGCCAGCATGTGGCCATGGTCGCGATAGCTGGTGACGACGCTGTCCTTGCCGGGCTCGGCAGCGGCCTGCATGCCCACCACCACGGCCTCCTGGCCGATATAGAGATGGCAGAAGCCGTAGATCAGGCCCATGCCGTAGAGCTGTCCCGCCTTCTCCTCGAAGCGGCGGATCAGCAGCATGTCCTTCAAAAATTGTTTGAGTTGTTCGGGCGACAGTTCGTTCGCGCCCGCCCGCTTGCCCTGCCGTGCAACAGCAGTCTTAGCCATGTTCGCTCCCCAGCCCAGTGGGCCAATTTTTCGGCTCTAGCGGGGCTGACGCTGCACCCGAAGTAATTGTCGCGCAATCAAAAAAGTGTGATTACAGCGATATTGGTTAAATGGGAAAAGGCCTGCGGAATTTTATTAACCACGCTTGCAGGCGGACGCAATTTCCGTACGCTGCGCCAACGCAAGTTGGGAGATTTCCATGGCCAAAATGACTTTGTACGGGCGGCGCACCTCCATCAACGTGCAAAAAGCGCTCTGGGCGCTGCGCGAGCTGGAGCTGCCGTTCGACTGGGTCGAGGCCGACAGCGCCATCGGCTGGCCGACCAATCCCGACTACCTGCAAAATCTCAATCCCAACGGCCGGGTCCCGACCCTGGTGATCGACGGCACGATCCTGCATCAATCCAACGTCATCGTGCGCTACCTCGCCCAGACCTACAGCCCAGGCAAGCTGTGGCCCAACGATCCGCTGGTGCGCGCCCTGTCCGACGTCTGGATGGATTGGCAGCAGACCGAGTGTTACCAGAACCTCACCCCGGTCTTCTGGGGCCTGATTCGCACCCCGCCGGAAAAGCGGGATTTGGCCCAACTGAAGGTCCAGACCGAAAAGCTGCACGACAATTTCCGTGTCCTCGATCGCGCCGTGACGGGCAAGAAGTATGTCACGGGCGATACCTTCACCATGGGCGACATCCCAGCCGGTGCGGCCCTGTACCGTTACATGGCCATGGATCTGGATCGCCCGGCGATGCCGGCCCTCGAGGCTTATTATACGCGGCTGCAGGAACGCCCGGTGTACCGTGCGGACATTATGATCCCCCTGTCATGACGGTTTCGTCATGACGAACGAAACAGAGCGCTAGGCGTCATGGCCGATAAGCCCGTCATCACCATCGAATATTGCCGCCAATGCCGCTGGCTGCTGCGCGCGGCGTGGATGCAGCAGGAATTGCTGACGACGTTTGCGGAAGAACTGGGTGGCGTCACCCTGGTGCCCGGCACCGGCGGCATCTTCGAGGTGCGTTACGGCACTGCCCTGCTCTGGTCGCGCAAGGAGCGCGACGGCTTTCCCGAGATCACCGAACTGAAGCAGATCGTGCGCGACGCCATCGCGCCCGAGAAAAGTCTCGGCCACTCAGACAAAAAATCCTAAAGCAGGTCGATCATCCCGATCGCGTTGGCGAGAACGAGCGCGTCTCGCATCGCCCTTTTGCCCCGCACCAGCAGCGATTCCATGCTGGAGACACTGACGCCCAGAACCTTGGCGGCTTCGGGCGCGCTCATCTCATCCAAATAATGCAGCGACAAGGCCGAGCGCTGACGATCGGGCAGCTTGGCCATGGCCGCGATGATGGCGGAATGACGTTCGGCGGCGGCGGCCTCGTCGAAGCCGTTGGCGCCTTCGTCGGCCATATCCTCGACCTCATCGAGCGACGAGAACGTGCGGCGGCGTTTGCGATCCAGGCAGGCATTGATGACGACGCGGTGCAGCCAGGTCTGGAACTGTGCCGGACCGTCGGCAGTCCACGTCGGTGCCGCCATCCAGATTTTCAGCAACGTTTCCTGCAAGATCTCGTCGGCATCTGCGGCGCTGCCGGTCGTGCGCTTGGCGAGTGCCAGGATGCGCGCACTGAATTTTCCGCTCAGTACGGCAAAGGCTTTCTGATCGCCCGCTGCGATCCGCGCGATCAAAGCATTGTCGCTATGATCGGTCTTATGCGTACGTCTCGGTCTACTGATGGCATTCACGGCACGATCGTCCACTTACTCGGCAAAATTTGCCGGTTAAGACCCCGATTTCGGGCCTTTTCCCCACTCTCCAGGAAATAAAAGCAAGAAGCGGTCCAACTTTTTTGCGAATGCTGCGCATGGATTGGCGTGCTTCCAACGTGAAACCCTATGAAGTCACTCCCGGACTTCGGACTTGCGAGGGAAATGTCATGATTTCAGGGCTTGGTAGTCCCGCGACCTACACGCAGCATGCGGCCTTGGCGAAGAAGCTCGATGTCGACGCCGATGGCTCGGTCAGCAAGAGCGAATTCATCGGCGGCGCCCCGCAGGGCGTGACGGCGGAGGCTGCCGGCAACCTGTTCGATCTGTTCGACACGCAAGACACCGGCAAGATCAAAGACGGCGACCTCGCTAACGCCTTTACCCAATTCGCCAATGCGACCCGCTACGCGTTGATCCAGGAGCAATGCGGTCCGAACGGCCAAGGCGGACAAGGGCAATCGGGCGGCCCGGGTCGCGGCGCGGAGCTGTTCGCGAAGTTGGATGCGGACGGCGACGGCACGTTGACGCGCGATGAGTTTGTTTCGGCCCGTCCGCCGGAAGTCAGCGAAGCGGATGCGTCCCAGCTGTTCGACGGCATCGCGGCCGGTGGCGGTGCGGCCGGTGCCGACAGCCTCGACGTCACGCAGTTCGCACAAGGTGTTGATGCCGAACACGCCAAGATGGCTGAGGGCCATTCCCGTTTTGGCGGCGGTGGCGGCGGCAAGAAGGACGACGAGAAGAAATTCGACGCGCTCGATGTGAACAAGGACGGCTTTGTGTCGCTCGAGGAATTCCTAGCCGGCAAGCCGGAAGATGTCAGCGCGTCCGATGCGAAAGCCCTGTTCGGCAAACTGTCCGGCGACAATGACGGCGACGATCAAGGTCTGACCAAGGAGCAGTTCGTCGAAGGTCTGGCCAATCGATATGCCGAAGCCGCGCAGAACGATCCGCGCGAAATCTTGAAACGCCTGATGGCGTCTTTACAGTCGCAGAGCGCCGATACGGCGGGACAGTCGTTCGATCAGCTCATGACGGCGATCAATGCCTATAAGACGGCCGCGCAGCAGGGCATGACCGGTGTTACGGCATCAACCGTCACCGCGACGGCGGCGTAAAGCCGCCGATCTCACGGCGTTCGTCCTGACGGACGGCTTACGGGCTTAATTTTATCGAAGGATATCTCTGCGCGTTTAGCGCAGGATGATGACGTATTCGTCGGGGCGCGAGACGCCGAACAGGAAGCGCGCGCGCTCTTCCAGCATATCGGCGTCGAGCGAGTTGGAGCTCATGAGCTTCACGCGATTCTCGAAACGGCGGCGCTGCCAATCGAGTTCTTCTTGGATGGTACGGGCTTGCTCGACCTGTTTGGTGAGCTGCCAATAGGCGATCAAGCCGCGATCGCCCTGCACCGTGTTGTAGGCCACGTAGACAACGAGCGCTGCCCCGATGATCGGTCCGACCACATGGCGCGCGCGCTGGCGCAGCTCGACAAACAATTTCATCCGTTCCCCCACGGTCCGGCAACCATAGCCAGATAGAGCCGTTACCGGCTAACTGGCCGGCAATTCTTCTCGCTCACACACCGTTTTGGGATCGGTTTTACCCTGGTGAAAGGGGAAACCTATTTATCCCGTCCCGGTCAGTTGTTCCGACCGGGCTCTTCATTAGGTAAGAAGATCGTCGATAGAGATTAACGAATGCTTATCGCAACGCAGAGGTCACATCTTTATTACGATACAAGCCATTGAAATCTACCGACGCTGCTTGATCGCGCGCATGCCGGCGTAGGTCGCCGCCGAGCCCAGCTCTTCCTCGATACGGATGAGCTGATTGTATTTGGCGAGACGATCGGAACGCGACAGCGAACCCGTTTTGATCTGACCGCAGTTGGTGGCGACCGCGATATCGGCAATCGTTGTGTCCTCGGTCTCGCCCGAACGATGCGACAGCACAGCGGTGTAGCCCGCCTTGTGCGCCATTTCGACGGCGCGCAGCGTTTCGGTCAAGGTGCCGATCTGGTTGACCTTCACCAGGATCGAATTGGCGAGGCCATTGTTGATGCCGTCCCACAGGCGCGCCGGGTTGGTGACGAACAGATCGTCGCCGACGAGCTGCACCTTATCGCCGAGCGCCTTCGTCAGCGCCGCCCAGCCCTGCATGTCGTCTTCGGCCATGCCGTCTTCGATCGACACGATCGGGAAGCGGCGGCAAAGATCTTCGTAGTAGGACACCATGCCAGCGGCTTCGAGCTTCTTGCCCTCGCCTTCCATGTTGTAGATGCCGTCCTTGAAGAATTCGGTCGAGGCCGCATCGAGACCGAGCATGACATCCTCGCCCGGTTTGAAGCCGGCTTTCTCAATCGCCTTCATAATGAAACCAAGCGCTTCGTCGGCGCTCTTAAGGTTCGGAGCAAACCCGCCTTCGTCGCCGACGTTCGTGCTGTGGCCGGCATCGTGCAGCGCTTTCTTGAGCGTCTGGAACACTTCCGAGCCGATGCGAACGGCATCCGCGATATCTTCGGCGCCGACCGGCAGGATCATGAATTCCTGGATGTCGATTGGGTTGTCGGCATGTGCGCCGCCATTGACGATATTCATCATCGGCACGGGCAGAAGCGAAGCCTGCGTGCCGCCGATATAGCGATAGAGCGGCAGGGCCGCTTCGTCGGCCGCTGCCTTGGCGACCGCGAGCGACACGCCGAGGATGGCATTGGCGCCGAGGCGCGATTTGTTCTGTGTGCCGTCCAGTTCGATCAGGGTCTGGTCGATATGGACCTGTTCTTCGGCATCGAAACCCGACAAGGCATCGAAAATCTCGCCTTGGACGTTGGCGACAGCTTTACGGACGCCCTTGCCGCCGTAACGCTTCTTGTCGCCGTCGCGCAGTTCAACCGCCTCATGTGCGCCGGTCGAGGCGCCCGACGGAACGGCCGCGCGGCCGACCGAGCCGGTTTCCAGCACCACTTCGACTTCCACCGTTGGATTTCCGCGGGAATCCAGGATTTCGCGGGCGTGGATATCGATAATGGCGGTCATGGGGGCTCCTCATGGGCACGGGGCATTTTCTGGCAGGTTTCATAGTCTGCCGCCGCCCGACGGGCAAGTGACCAGGGACGTCCCTGGGCCTTTATTGATGGTCTAAAAACCGACCAAAACCTGCCCGTCTTCGACCTTCACCGGGTAGGTCGCGACGTCAATCGTGCAGGGCGCGGAGGCCGCCTTCCCCGTCCGGATATCGAATTTGCCGAAATGGACCGGACAGGCGATGAAGCCGTCCTCGATATAGCCGTTCGACAGCCGCGCCTTCATATGGGTGCAGGTATCGTCCAGCGCGTAGAACGAGCCGCCCAGGTTATAGATGCCGATCTTCTTGTCGGCGATCAGCACACGGGCGACCTCGCCGTCCATCAGTTCGACCTCGGCAATGGCGGGATGAAAGGTCGTCATCGTCATTCGTCCTTTTAGGCGGCCTTCGATTTCGGCTTACGTTTGGCCAGCAGCTTGGCGGCTTCCGCCTCGACCGACGTGCCGACGAAATAGTCTGGGTTCACGGTCAGATGCAGCATCGCCGGATTGACGAAGGTGAAATCGCGGAAATCGTCGAGGCTCAGCAGCTGGGCATCGACCAGGCTCCAGGCTTCCGACAGGATCGAGCGCGCGTCCATCACGTCCCAATGGCCGATATCGGAGCCGAAGACCGCGTTCATCTTCATGCCGAGCGGATTGAGTCGGCGGTTGAAGGCGACCGAGGTCATGCGGTCGTCGGCCTCGCAGCCGAAATAGAACGGCTTGATGAACAGATCGCCGAGATCGTCGATCTCGGTCATGCGGCAGGCTTCGAATTCGTTGAAATTGGCCGGACGCTCGGGGCGCGACAGCGGGCCGAACGGCATGGTGCGGATACGCTCCGACGTTAGGCGGCCATTGCCGAATTTATCGAACAGCTCGACCAGCAACGGCACATCGACCTTGGCCGGGTCGAGGTTCTTTTCCAAATGCTCGACGTTGCGCTTTTCCCAATGCTCGACGATGTCGTTGAGCAGGTTGAGCGCCCAGGCGGCGCCACCCTCGAGGAAACCGAACGATAGCTGGGGGAACCGGCGCGTCACGCCGCCCAGGAACAAGGAGCGCGCGAAATATTCCGCGCCGACGCCGAAGCCGCCCAGATGGTTGAACACGTAATTGGACGGCGAATTGCGATAGGCATTACCGATGGCGGCCGTGTGCCCGACGGGGGCGACCTTAAGGTCCACGCAAGCCTGCCAGAACGGATCGTAATCAAAGGGCGCATCGATGGCGATCGAGCCGGTTTTATAAGGTGCTGCCTCGCCCGCACCCGGCACCGGGCGGATGATCTCGGTGCCGATCATAATGGCCTTATGGCCGAGCTCCTTGACCGCGAATTCAAGCTCGTTGATGGCTTCTTGCGGGCTGAAGGTCGGGATCAGTGCCACGGGGCGCAGGCAATCGGCCGCGTCCTTATACATTTCGGCATAAAGCATATTCAGCGCGCGACAATAAGCAGGGCGTAGCTCGTCGTCCTGGATATAAAGGCCGGGGATACCGGCGGTCGAATAGAAATGTGCGAAGTCGAAGCCGATCTCGCCCATGCGCGACTTGAAGAAGTTTGGGAGCATGGACATGGCGCGGTCCTTGGTGTTCGGGCCGGACGGCACGCCCCACCACAGGAACTTGCTCTGCTGGTTGTATTGCTGGCGGCGCGCCTTGGCCAAACGTTCGGGCGCGTCGTTGCCGGCGACCTGCTTGAAAAAATCCTCGATCGCCATCGGCATCTCGACGACATGCGCGTCGCAATCGATGACCGGATGATCCAGCTTGGCGCGGACATCGCTGCCTGGAAAACTCGCGAACCCTGACATCGGTACTCTCCTGTCTTGGCGTCTTGAACGACCGCCTTACCGGGAGCGTGCTACAAAACCGGGCTGGAATCCACCGCGAGCCTAGAGGCGGATCGGCTTCGCCTTGGCGATGCGATCAAGCTCAAGTAGGGTTTCAATAATCCCGCTCAAGTCCTTGAGGTGAATCATGTTTGGCCCATCGGACGGCGCGTGATCCGGATCCTGGTGGGTCTCCATGAAGACGCCGGCCACACCGACCGCGACGGCGGCGCGCGCCAGCACGGGGGCGAAGCGGCGATCGCCGCCCGACGACGTGCCCTGCCCGCCCGGCTGCTGCACGGCGTGGGTGGCATCGAGGATGACCGGGCAACCGGTATCGCGCGCCATGATCGGGAACGACCGCATATCGGTCACCAGCGTGTTGTAGCCGAAGGACGCGCCGCGCTCGGTTACGAAGGTCCGCAGGTTGCCGGTGCTGTCGACTTTATCGACGCAGTTCTTCATCTCCCACGGCGCCAGGAACTGGCCTTTCTTGATATTGACCGCGAGGCCGGTTTCGCCGGCGGCCAGCAACAGATCGGTCTGGCGGCACAGGAAGGCCGGGATCTGCAGCACATCGACCGCATTGGCGACGCGGGCGCAATGTTCGCGCTCATGCACGTCGGTCAGCACCGGCATGCCCAGCTTGTCGCGGATCTCGGCGAAAACGGCCAGGGAATCTTCCAGACCGACGCCGCGCACACCTTTCAGTGACGTCCGGTTCGCCTTGTCGTAGGAGGTTTTGTAGATCAGGCCGACGCCGAGCTTGCCCGACATTTCCTTAAGCGCGCCCGCCATATCGAGGGCGTGCTGGCGACTTTCCATCTGGCACGGGCCGGCAATGATGGCCAGCGGCAGATCGTTGCCCAGGGTGACGTTGCCGACGGTGACGTGACGGGTTTTGGCGGTGGTTTCCATGGGGCCCAAAATAAACGGTTCGGCCGTTTAGGCAAAGCAAACCGGCGGTTATACTGCCCGGAACAAACAAGGCGGTTTGGGAGGCTTTTTGCAGTTCTTTACCCTTCTATGGGACGGCTATATCGCGCGCCTGTTCCTCAAGACCGAGGGCGGCTGGTTCTTCGCGCCCTACCGCAGCGGCGAACTCCTCCAACTGGTCAGCGCCGAGCAGCGGGACTCCCTGCTCGCCCTGTATCGCAGGCTGTTCGTTAGTCACCTAGCGATGGAGGTCCTGGTCGTCCTGCTGCTCATTACTTCTATCCCCGGCGTGGCGTTGAGCTTCGCCGATGGGGTGAGCGATGCCGAGGCGAGTTTCGCGCGCGATGGGGCCGTCGGCATGGCCGCGATCTTCTTCGGCTGGGTCATCGGCGCGGTGACCTATCAGGTCACGCAAACCAAGCGCATCGTCGGGCATCGCGATTTCCTGCCCCCGCGCGCCGACCGGCACGAGATTTCGCGCCGGCTCAACGCGCAATACGAACAGGTCTGGCGGCCTTACGCCGGGGCGACCCGCAATGCCATACTTGTGGCCGTCGGCGTTCTGATTTTGGCGATGGTCCTGGCGCTGAGCGGCACAACGCAGCGCGAGGCCGCGGGGGCCTCAACGCATGCCTATCTGTATCTTTATACGGCAGCGCAATTGGCGGCGGTCTACGCGATCTTCAAATACCACCGCCACCGGCGGCAGATGAAGGCAGGTATTTAGTTAAGTTCAGCGGTCGGCGACAATTGTCGCAGTATAGTTCCCCGTACCATCCGGTGCGAAATCGAACATCAGATGAGTAGACCTGTCACAACCAGCAAATATCCAACTCTCTCGCCATGGCCCTTCCCCTGACGGCCAATCGACAATTTTGGTATCGGTGACCAGAATTTCTCTCTCGTCACATGCGAGCTTCGCCGCGGCAGCCGGACGATGTGCCTTTTGGATGTCGACCTGCAAGCCTGCCGGAGCCAATGTGATGCCCGGAGTTAAAGGAATGATTTTTAGCGATCCGTCGAAACTGGCGAGGAAATTTCGCGCGGTCCGAGTTCCGCACCGATCGACGAGCAGGTGTTCAATCCATATCCCGCTATTCGGTATTTCAGCGCCAATTAAGAAATGGGGTACATCCACTATCTTGAGAGCGATACGCCGTACGATTTTGATGTCGTCACAGGGGGGCATCGGGAAGGCGACGTCCTGACGCCGTAAGGCAGAATCCCGAAGGGACGTATAAGCGAGGTCATCCAAGTATTGTTCGAATTTAGGGGATGGCTTCTGCTGTGCGAATCCGGTCGACGGCAAAATCACTAGTACGGTGAGTGCACATCCGAAAAGTAATCGGAGTGCAATCATCATCTAAACCAGCCGGCTCTGTTCCACCGCAGCGCGAATGAAGTCGGTAAACAGAGGATGCGGATCGAACGGGCGCGATTTCAGTTCCGGATGGAACTGCACGCCGATAAACCAGGGATGATCCGGGATCTCGACGATCTCGGGCAGCACGCCGTCGGGCGACTTGCCTGAGAAGACCAAGCCAGCCTTGGCAAGTTGGGCTTCGTAGGCCGGGTTCACTTCGTAGCGATGGCGATGACGTTCGCTGATGCTGCCGCTGCCATAGATGCTACGCACCTTGCTGTTGGCGCTGAGTGCGGCGGGATAAGCACCGAGACGCATCGAGCCGCCCTTGTCGGTGTCTTCGCTGCGGACCTGCTTTACGCCGCCCTGCTCCCACTCGGTCATCAGGCCGACGAGCGGATCGGAACAGGCGCCGAATTCGGTCGAGCTGGCGCCCTTGATGCCGACGAGATTGCGTGCGGCCTCGATCACCGCCATCTGCATGCCGAAGCAGATACCGAAATACGGCACATGGCGTTCGCGTGCGAAGCGGGCCGCGTTGATCTTGCCTTCCGAACCGCGTTCGCCGAAACCGCCGGGCACGAGGATGCCGTGGACGTCTTCGAGATGCGTGACGGTGTTTTCATTCTCGAAGATTTCGGACTCAAGCCATTTGACGTTGACGCGGACATTGTTGGCGATGCCGCCATGGGTCAGCGCCTCGGCCAGCGACTTATAGGCATCGTGGAGGCCGGTATATTTGCCGACGATGGCAATGGCGACCTCGCCTTCCGGCGCCATGACGCGGCGCACGATTTCCTGCCAACGGTCGAGCTTGAGCGGCGGCGCCGCGATGTTGAAATGGCGCAAGACTTCGCTGTCGAGACCCTGCTCGTGATAGGTCAGCGGCACCTGATAGATCGTTTCGACGTCGAGCGCCGGCACGACCGCCTCGGTGCGCACATTGCAGAACAGCGCCACTTTGCGCCGTTCGGAATCGGGGATCGGCCGGTCGGCGCGGCAGAGCAGCAGGTCGGGCTGGATGCCGACGCTTTGTAGTTCCTTCACCGAATGCTGGGTCGGCTTGGTCTTGAGCTCGCCCGCAGCCGCGACATAGGGCAGCAAGGTCAAATGCATGAACATGGAACGTTCACGCCCCAATTCGTTGCCCAATTGGCGGATCGCTTCGAGAAACGGCAGGCCTTCGATGTCGCCGACCGTGCCGCCGATCTCGCACAGCATGAAATCCTCGCCGTCGAGGTCGGACATCACGAATTCCTTGATGGCATCGGTGATGTGCGGAATGACCTGGATGGTGGCGCCGAGATATTCGCCGCGCCGTTCCTTGGCGATGACCTTGGAATAGATCTGCCCGGTGGTGACGTTATCGGTCCGGAGCGCATTCACACCCGTAAACCGCTCGTAATGGCCCAAATCGAGGTCGGTTTCGGCGCCGTCTTCGGTCACGAAGACCTCGCCGTGCTGGTACGGGCTCATAGTGCCCGGATCGACATTGATATAGGGGTCGAGCTTGCGCAGCCGGACCTTGAAACCACGAGCCTGCAACAGGGCGCCCAACGCCGCCGAGGCGAGACCTTTACCGAGGGAGGAGACCACGCCGCCGGTGATGAATATGAACCGCGTCATGGGATTACACCGTACAGAAGAAAGGGGGCGCACAAAACAAAAGAGGCGGCACTTTGCCGCCCCCCAGCTAAACGTTTGAAATCTATGTCAGTTCCCGTCACTGGCTCGGCGCGGCCGGCGCTACGGGCGCGGCCGGTTTGGCCGGCGTCGGCGCTTGATTCGCCCCGCTCGGCATATCGAGGAGCGAACTCGGGCGACGGTTCTGGTCGGCGAGGATCGCAAGGCTCAGGGAGGTGACGAAAAACAGCCCGGCGAGGATACCCGTCGCGCGGGTCAGCAGGTTCGCGGTCGCCCGACCGGTCATGAAACCGCCCATGCCGCCCCCACCACCGCCGCCAAGGCCGCCGAGGCCGCCTTCGCTTTGCTGAAGCAGGACGATCAGGATCAGGGCGATCGCCAGGATGATGTGAACGACGAGGATTACCGCAGTCATGGCGGGCTATCTAAGGGTGGAAACCGGTGGATGCAAGGATATTGAGGGAACCCGTTAACGATTTCGGGAAAATGGCAGGGACCTAGGGCCCCTGCCCCCTCCGAGCCCCTTAGAGCTTTCCTTTATTGTCGCGTAGGAACTTCTCGACCCCCGGATGGAGCGGAACGTCGATCGGGGTCTCGTTCGATTCCCCGAAAATCTGGGCGATGTTGTGATAATCGCCCGTGGTCCAGGGGATTTCGTTCTGGCGTGCGACCAGCGCCTCGCAGACGTCGATCACGATCTTTTCGTCCAGGGATTCGCGGCAATAGATCGGCCAGCCGCTGAAATCGATGGCGGCATGATCCTGCTTCAGATTGGCGTAATCGCCCGACTTGAGGGTGCGCGTCCGCCAGCCGAGGTCATTCATCGCCTTCATACCGTCGGGGGTGTGCTCGAGCAGCTGATAGCCGGCCCCGAGCGCCTCGGCGAGCCAAACGATCAACGCCTCGTCCATCACGGCATCGACGGTGCCGTCCTTAATGCGGTTCATGCGGTTCGGCCCCATCGGAGCGCCTGTGGTGACGAGTTCACCGCCCCACGCCAACATGTCTTTAATGCCGAAGCCATGATGATTGAAGATCTGTTCGATCAGCACGAGGGTCGAATGCGTTGGATCCTCGCGCACGGAAATCTTCAGCGGATATTGCTTCGCCTTGATGTCGGCGACGGTCTTCAATCCGGTGCGCGGATGCACGACCATCACGAAGCTGTCCCACGACGGATAGGAACAGACGATGCGGATCGGCAATTTCTTGTCGAACAAGCCGACGCCGCGATAGGCCTGCGTGATCAGCGCGGACGGATTGATGAAGGCCATGTCGATTTCGCCCTTCACCACGTCATGCGCCATGATCGCCGAACCGCTCGCGAGATTCAGGAACGGCTTGAACGCCGCCTGCCCGCCTGAGCCGACGGTGATCCGCATGTCGCGGTTCCCGCCGTAGGGGATCGTCGGATCGCCGGCCACATCGAGGCCGATCTCCCACATCATTTTGGCACGAACGAAATTCGCTCCGCGCGGCAATGGCTCGAGGCGCGAATGTTCCCATGAACCGGGATGTTTGTTGTCATCTGTCATGCACGAAGCGTAACGCGGCGACTTTGGCGTCACAAACCCTTAACTGCGATAACGTCTCGATTCCGCAAACGCGAAATAAACCGGCGGACGCAGTTTGATTGGTACGTTTGATTTCTGGCGCGACGTTCGGCCACTATCGCGGCCATGGCCGCAGCGACATCGCATTCCGAAAACAAAGCGCCGTTCTCGGAACTGTTCCGCGATGGTCGCGCGTTCACCACGATCCTGATCGTGTTGAGCGCGGTGATCCAGGCGCTGCAAGTGCTGGTGATCGCCATCATCATGCCGACCGTGGTCGGCGATATCGGCGGCGCTGCCTATTTCACCTGGCCAGCGATGCTCTACACAATGGGCGGCATCGTCGGTTCGATGTGCGTTGCTACGGTGTGGAACAGCATCGGCGCGCGTAACGGCTATGCGGTCAGCGGCATCATCTTCCTCGTCTGCACCATCGGCTGCGCGATGGCGCCCAACATGGCCGTACTGGTTATCTGGCGCACGATCCAGGGCTTGGCGGGCGGCCTGATCGCCGGCGGCAGTCTCGCCATGATCAGCGACATGTTCGATGCGCGCCTGCGCACCCGCGTGCTCGCCGTGCAGCAGACGACGTGGACGACCTCGCATCTGTTCGGCCCGCTCGTCGGCGGTATGTTCGCCGAGATGAATTGGTGGCGCGGGTCGTTTTGGGTGATGGTGCCGGTCATTATCGCGTTTCTGCTCATCACCTGGATCAAGGTGCCGGCCCGCCTGCCGTCAGATGCGCGCGCACCGTCGAGCCCCATTCCATTCCTGCGCCTCACGGTGTTATCGGGTAGCGTTTTCTGCCTGGCATTGGCCGGGCCGGTGCATGACAACGCGATCCGCTTCGCCCTGATCATCGGCGCGGTGGCTCTGCTGTGGTCGGTGCTGCGCCTCGATACGGCATCCACAAACCGGATGTTCCCAACTCATGTGTTCTCACCGGGATCGGTTGTCGGCCTTGCCATGTGGGTGCTGCTGCTCGGCGGTGCGACACAGAATTCGCTGACCTTGTTCATGCCGTTGCTGCTGCAGGTCGTGCACCACGTCAGCCCGTTGATCATCAATTTCCTGACCATCATCATCTCGCTGGGCTGGACCATCGGCGCCATCGTGGCGTCGGGCTGGTCGGGTCCGCGCGAGAAGTTCGCCTTCGTCGCCGGACCGTGGCTGATGGTCGCATCCATGATTGTCATCGCCATCGTCGCCAAGCTGCCGCTGCTGCCGGTGCTGACGGTCGCGAGCTTCCTGGTCGGTTTCGGCACCGGCATGCATAACGTTCATTTGGTATCGCGCACACTCGGCAATGCGCCGCCCGGTGAAGAACGCGCGATCGCCGGCGCACTCCCCTCGATCCGGCAATTGGGCACGGCCTTTGGTGCGGCCGTTGCGGGTATCCTCGCCAATCTCGCCGGCCTCGATACGGTGAGCGACGCCGAAGTTGTGGGGCGCGCCGTCACCTTCATCTATACCTTCAATGTGGTGCCGCTCTGCATTGCCGCTTTCTTCATGATGCGGTTCGTCCAAAAGGTTTACGGTCCGCGCACAACGCCTAAGGTCGCCGAATAATGTTCGAGTTCGCAGATGCCGCGACTTTGAGCGACGCCGACAAGATCAAAGGCCTGTTGATCGGCGGCGGCATCCTGACCCTG
Organism: Rhodospirillaceae bacterium; assembly: GCA_947467145.1. GTDB lineage: Bacteria > Pseudomonadota > Alphaproteobacteria > Rhodospirillales > UBA2165 > CANIGJ01. The sequence continues at coordinate 83,575 of CANIGJ010000015.1, forward strand.
GGTGGCGCGCTCGAAATCTATACGACCTTCATGAACCGTTACCGCGCTTTCAAGTGCCAGGACTGGCCGCGCGTACCCGGCGTCGTCATCGGGCACAAGACGCGCCGTCCCTTGTTGTCGGGCGTCGGGCGCGTCGTGCCGCTGGTGCGCTACAGCTTCACCATCGGTGCCGAAACCTATGAACATGATGCGGTGATGTTCGGCGGGCATGAGCCGGTCAAAGGCAAGGATGCCGAAGCCGTGTTCCGGCGTTATCCGTTGGACAGCGCGGTGCAGGTCATCATCGATCCCAAGATCCCGCGCCGCTGCGCGCTGGAAGACACCGCCATTGGCGGCAAGGGCTTCACCAACGGCGCGTCGATGGCCGCGTGCGGCATCTTCCTGCTGGTGCTGGCGATCGTCTCGTAACCTTAAAGCGTTTTCAGCCAGGCGCCGATTTCGCGTGCTGCCTTGGCGCCCGCCTCGGTATGGCTGCCTGTGACGAGCTTATACGCGTTCTTCGGATTGGCGGGTGCCCGGGCGAAGGCGTAACCCTCGCCACGTTGCGACATGCTGTCCTGATTGCCGACCAGCCACAAAAACGCCGTTTCGGGTTTTAGACGCGCGGCATTGCGCGGCATGACCATCAAACCTTGCGGATCGAACCAGCTTAGATAGACGTTCGCCGTTGCCGGCATCTGTTGTTCCTGGCCCTGATTGCTATCGTTAAAGCGACCCTTCACGTCGCCCTTGCCTTCAGCGATCAATGCCTTCGCGCGTTCGACGTCGCCCTTCAAGCTATCCTGAAAACCCTTCAGATCTGGCGTATGGCCCGGCGAGATCGCCATGACCCCCGCGATGCCCTCGCGTTGCGCTGCATAGGCGATGGCGAAGTTGGCTCCCATACTCTGGCCGCCGATGACGATGCGTTTCGCGCCGCGGCTTTTGAGCTTTTCGACCAGCGCATCGATTTCGGCCATCGCCGCTGTCGTATCGCGGTCATAGGCGCGCGCCCGCGACCACGGCATCTCCGGCGTTTCGAGCAAGGCATCGGCGCGTTTGATCTCGTTGAAGATCGGACCGATGGGCGAACTGGCTTCGTTGGTGCCCCATTTACCATGCATGAAGATGACGCCGATGTCGGCGGCGAAGGCAGGTAACGAGACGACGGCCATCGCGAGGATGGCCAGAACCGCAAAAATACGTTTCATAAATTACAGTCCGATCATTCCGCTGCCTGCACGTCGTCGAAGGCCAGCGGCGCATTGGCGATCTGCTTGCGATAGCCGTCCTGCCAATCGACGCCGGTGCTTTCGACGAACCAGCCGCCGCGCACGCCTTCGAATTGGCGCGGATCGCGCGCCGATTTGGGGAGTGTGCCGTCCTTGGCATAATCCGTCGCGGCCTTCACCAGCACGCGGCGCGTCTTGGTAATGGCGATGTCGCTGGGCGCCAGATGCTCCCACGTGCGATCCGAAATCGCGCCCATGCTTTCGGTGATCATCTGATCTTGCAGCACGAAGCCCATCAACCCGGTGTAATTGACGTCGCGCTGCATGGTGCGATCGATCAGATAATCGTTCTTCCAATTTTCCTGCAATTTCCAGCGGCCGGTCCATTCGGTGGTGTTCGGCCTGTATTTGAGTTCGCCGCCCGGCGCCTGGCGGCGCACCGCTTCGGCATCCGAATTGGCGGCGTTGAAACCCAATTGCTCGATGATGACGATCATATGGTTGTTGTCGTCGATCGGCACATAAGCGCGCGCCAGGATATTCTTCGAAATGTTGCCGATGGGCGGCATCGTCCACATGGGAAACAGGAACTGGCCGAAGCGCCAATAGGTGTTGCCGTCGTCGGCCGGGCGATGGGCCGCGTACATGAAACCAAAATCGGTTTCGGTGGAGGCGTATTCTGGTGTGCGGTTCATCACGGCGAAGCGGTCGCCGGAATTCTGCACCGTGCCGTAATCCTCTTTGCTGACCGTGCCCAGATGCAGGAAGCCGATGTGCGAGGTATCAAGCTCGCCCTCGACGCCTTGTAGCCAGTTGCAGTCGCGATGCACGAACATGATGTTGGCCTGATCTTCGGGAACAAGCGTCGCTTCGACCGGCGGCAGCGGCGGCGCTTCGTCGGCCTTGCCCATATAGATATAAACGATGCCGTTGCGCTCGGCCGACTTGTAGGTTTTGGCGTGGACCTTGTGCTTGAAGTCCTGATGCGGCGGCACGTTCGCCATGTCGAGGCAATTGCCGTCGACGTCGAATTTCCAGCCGTGATAGACGCAGCGCAGCCCACCCTCTTCGTTACGGCCGAAGAATAGCGAGGCGCAGCGATGCGGGCAGCGATGATCCATGACGCCGACGCGCCCCGATGTATCGCGGAACGCGATCAGGTCTTCGCATAACAGGCGAAACCGCACGGGCTCGCCGTCGCGCACCAGTTCGGAGGATTTGAGCGCCGGCATCCAATATTGGCGCATCAATTCGCCCATCGGCGTGCCCGGTCCGACGCGGGTGAGGATCTCGTTTTCGGCGGCTGTGGTCATCGGCTGTCTCCCATTGCTTGCCTCGTCTTTGCGAGGCTGTCTTCGTATCGTTGTGAAGATCATCATACGCCCGTCGATCAATCCTGCGGAACGGCGAAAACGCATCGACAAGGATCGACATATCTCGACAAATCTAGGCCGAAATCGACAAATTCCGTGGATTTCTGTCGATGCCCGGCCTATCGCGCGCCTCGCGTTAAGGCCATTCCATCCCACGCCAGGCTCATCTCGGCGAAATGCTATAAATTATTGAAAAATAATAGCAAATTGGCCGTGGAATTGCAAGAAAATAATTCCAACTAGGCCGAGGTGAGAGACGGCGCGCAGATGCGCCGGCCACTTTCCGCCAGGGTCGCGATGACGACGTCTACCCCGTAGATGGTTTTGAGATTTGCGGCGGTCACGGTTTCGTCCGGCGTGCCCAGTGCGATCATGCGCCCCTGGTGCATGAGTGCGACGCGGTCGGCGCACAAGAATGCATGATCGGGATCGTGCGTGGCGAAGATTATGGCCTGCCCGCTCCGCGACAAGGCGCGCATCTGTTCGAGCACACGCACCTGATTGCCGAAATCGAGGCTGGCCGTCGGCTCGTCCATCACCAGGATCGGGGCTTCTTGCGTCAGAGCGCGCGCGATCAACGCGAGCTGGCGTTCGCCGCCGCTGATCTCGGTGAAGATACGATCCGCCAAATGCGCGATACCGAGACGGCTGAGCGCGTTTTCCGCGATGTGATGATCGATGCGCGACGGTGCGGCCAACAGATCGAGGCGCGCGGCGCGGCCCATCAGAACCATCTCGCGCACGGTGAAGGGAAAGGCCGAGGCCTGCGCCTGCGGCACGTACGCGATGCGGCGTGCGATGTCGCCCCGCGACTGCCGCGCCATAGCGATGCCGTCGAGTTCGATGCGCCCTGACAGCGCCGGGATCAGGCCGAGCAGAGTGCGAAACAGCGTCGTCTTGCCGCAGCCGTTGGGCCCCAACAGGCAGAGCGCCTCGCCGTCACCGAGCGCGAGGTCGATCCCCTCGCCGACGCGGCGTGCACCGTACCCAATTGCAAGGTCTTTGGTGGCTAACGTCATTGCCAGCCGCGCTCCCGCGTCGCCAAGAGCCACAGGAAGAACGGTGCGCCGATCACGGCTGTGAGGATGCCGAGCGGCACTTCGATGCCGGCGATGGTGCGCGCCAAGGTATCGACCAGCACAAGATAACCGCCGCCCAGCAGCAGCGATGCCGGCAACAGGCGCGAGAAGTCGGGCCCAACCAGGAAGCGCGCCATATGCGGGATCAGCAAACCGACCCAGCCGATGATGCCGCTCACCGACACGGCGGCCGAGGTGATCAGCGTGGCGCAGACGATGAACAGCAGGCGCAGCTTGCGCGTATCGACGCCGAGCGCCCGCGCTTCATCCTCGCTCAACGTCAATAGGTTGAGCCGCCAGCGCAGCAGATAAAGCGGTGCGACGCCGATCGCGATGGGAATCAGGATCGACACCAGGTCTGCGCGATTGATGGCGGTCAGGCTGCCCAGCAACCAATAGGTGATCGCGGGCAGTTGATTGTAAGGATCGGCCAGGATCTTGATCAGCGAGATCGCGGAGCCCAGCAAGGTCTCGACCGCAATGCCGACCAGCACCAAAACGAGGATGGCATCGTGGCGCCGCACCGCGGCACCAATGGCCATGACAAGCGCGACGGTGAAAAGCCCGCCGACGAAGGTCATCGCCTGGATCACCCACACGGTCTGCGAAGTGAAGATGCCGAGGATGGCACCCAGGCTGGCGCCCGCCGACACGCCGAGGATATCGGGCGAGACCAGCGGATTGCGGAACATGCCCTGGAAGGTCGCCCCGGCGGCCGCGAGTGCGGCCCCCACCAGCAAGGCGGCCAGGATGCGCGGCAGGCGGATGTTGAAGACGACGGTATCGGCGGTCGGATCGGCGGTGAGCGGGCCACCGGTGATACGCGCCCAGATCACGTCGAAGACATCGGCCGGGCTGATCAGATATTTGCCGACGCACAGCGCCGCGATTACGACGACGAGCGCGCCCAGGGCGGCAAGGAAGAGGCCTTTCATCGGAGATTATTTCGGTGACGTCGCATCCTTGAGAAGCTCGTCGATCTGCGAGTCGGAAAGTTCGACATGATAGAACAGCTTATAGAACTCCCGCGTCTCGCTGCGCAAATCGGCTGCCGTCTGATCAGGATAGAGGATCGCCATCAGCCAGCGCACACCGATCAGGCGATTGATGCCGGGCGGTGAATCGAACCAGCCCCACGGCGTATCGGGGGCGCGGTAGACGCGCTTTTGGCGCAGCGCCGGCAAACCCTGCCATTGCGGATCCTTCAGCACGCGCGCATAGAAATTCCGATCCTGCGCGATAATGACATCCGGCGCCCAAGCCAGAATCTGCTCCAGCGAAACGTTGGTGAGGCCGCCCTTGCCTGCCGCCGCGGCGACATTGTTGGCGCCGACGGCGTCCAGCACTTCGAGATTGACCGATGTGGCGAGACCAGTTTCGAGACCGGCCGGGCCGCGCCCATAATAAACACGCGGGCGCTTGTCCTGCGGCAGCCCTTCGATCTTGGCCTTCAGTTCGTTGAGCGTGCTTTCCGTATAAGCGGCGAGCGCGATGGCGCGCGGGGATGCATCGATGGCGTCGCCCAGCTCGCGGAGCATCTGCGCACTTTTAAGGAACGCGCCGTCGATTAGGATATAGGGCACGCCGGTCTGTTCTTGTATGCGGTCGGCGAGCGAGGCATAGGTCGCATCGATGGAGCCGACATCGACGATCAGGTCAGGCTTCAGCTTAAGGACAATCTCGGTATTGGCGGTGTTGCCGCGGCCGGTCAGCCGCCCATGCGCCGACAGATCGGCATAAGGCTGGGCGATGAACGGACGTGCGGCGGGCGGAAAATCATTGATCCAGCCCACCAGCTTGTCCGGCGCCAGCGCATAGATTGCGGCCGACGCGGGCGGTCCGGCCGCTAGCACGCGGGTGACTTTCTCCGGCAGTTCGACCTTGCGGCCCGCCGAGTCGGTGAAGGAGCGCGCGGAGGCATCGCCGACTGCGAAGATAAGGACAATGATGGCAAAAAGGATTCTGGTCACGGCTTACCGCCTATCGATATGTTCCGAAAAACATATCGACCGCTCACACAGCCGGAAAGCGATATTTCGGTGACTTATGGTATGCGAAAGTAGCGAATGCCGTCATGGCCGGTCCCGCGCGCCTTGCGCGCCATTGAGTAAGCGCGCGGCCGACCGCGCGGCCGGCCATCCACGGTAGCGCGATAGCGCGAAAAGAATCATGACGGCGCAGACGCGCCTTTTCGTGGAACCTCGGGACAAGCCCGAGCATGACGTCTTATTGGCGACGGGTGTGTTCCCTTGTCGTCCCTATTCCGCCGCTTGGCCGAGATATTGTTCGAGCGGGGCGTTGGCGACCTGTTTCTTGTAGGCCTCCTGCCAATCCACATCCGACTTCTCGACGAAGAAGCCGCCGCGGACATTGGCAAAGACTTTCGGATCGGTCGCGGTCGCGGGCAAGGTCTTGTCCTTCTCGAATTCCTGCACGGCGCGCAGGATGCAGCGGCGCACGCGCGTGATCATTACGTCGCTGGGCGCCAGATGCTCCCAGGTGCGATCGACGATCTCGCCCATGCTTTCGGTGATCATTTGATCCTGCAGCACGAAGGTATCCATGCCGGTGTAGGAATCGCTGCGCTGACGGTCGCGATCGATCTCGTAATCGTTGGCGCGGTTCTGACGCAGACGCCAGCGGCCCATCCAATCGGTCGTGTTGGGCAGCTGCGCGTCGGGATCGAAGGCGCCGCCGGGATGGCCCTTGGGCAACGCGCCCTGCGGCTCCTCAATGATGTCCTTCTTTTCGATGATCACGATCATGCAATTGTGGTCGTCGATCGGCACATAGGCGCGTGTCAGCAGGTTCACGCCGATATGGCCGATGGGCGGCATGGTCCAGAACGGAAACAGAAACTGGCCGAAGCGCCAATAGGTTTCGTCGGCTTCGGCCGGACGATAGGCCGCGTACATGTAGCCGAAGTCGGTCTCGAGCGATTTGTATTCCGGCGCGCGGTTGGCGACGGCGAACTTGTTCGCGCCCTGGCCGGCCATCTGGCCTTTGCCGAGCATGCCGAAATGCAAGAAGCCGATGTGCGACGTGTCGAGTTCGCCCTCCGCGCCTTGCAGCCAGTTGCTTTCGCGATGGATGAAGTGAACGTCGATCTGCTCGTTCGGCAGTAACGTGGATTCGATTTCCGGCAGCGGCGGCAATTGCTCGGCCGCACCCATATAGACATAGACCACGCCGTTGCGTTCGGCGGTACGGTACGCCTTGGCGTGGACCTTATGCTTGAAGTCCTGATGCGGCGGCACGTTCGCCATGTCGAGGCAGTTGCCGTCGGTATCGAACTTCCAGCCGTGATAGACGCAGCGGATGCCCCCCTCTTCGTTGCGGCCGAAGAACAAGGACGCGCAGCGGTGCGGACAGCGGTGATCCATCACGCCGATTTTGCCGGCTGTGTCGCGGAACGCGATCAGCTTCTCGTTGAGCAGCATCAAGCGTACCGGATCGCCATCGGCGACCAGTTCGGACGACTTGAGCGCCGGGATCCAGAATTGCCGCATGAACTCGCCCATCGGCGTGCCGGGGCTGGTTTCGGTCAGGATCTTGTTTTCGGCGGCTGTCGTCATGGCGAGCGCGGCTCCCAAATATTGTTGTTTATGTCATCATTGTAGCAGGGAAAAAGCCCACAGATAAAGTGGGCAAAGCGCCGGCAAGCCGGTTAGCGGCTCGCGTCGGCGACGGCCCAGAAGTCGTCGGCCTTGAGGCTGGCGCCACCCACTAGTCCGCCGTCGACATCGGGCAAGCCTAGCAGTTCTTTGGCGTTCTTCGGATTGACCGAGCCGCCGTACAGAATGCGGGTTTGCGCTGCTTCCGCCTCGCCGATCTGGCCGGCCAGGGTTTCGCGAATCAAGGCATGGACCTCCTGCACTTCCGCGGCGGTCGGCGTTTTTCCGGTGCCGATGGCCCAGACCGGCTCGTAGGCGATCACCAGACTTTCATGATTCGCACGGGCGGGAACCGAGCCCAGCACCTGAGACGTGACGACCTCGGCCGTTTTACCGGCGTCACGCTGCGCTTCGGTCTCGCCGACGCAGACGATCGCCGTCAGCCCGGCCTCGATCGCGGCAACGGCCTTGGCGTGAACAGCATGATCGCTTTCGTGATGATCGGCGCGGCGCTCGGAATGGCCGACAATGACATGGCTGCAGCCGATATCCTTGAGCATGGCGGCGGAAATGTCGCCGGTATGGGCGCCCGAAGCCTTGGCGTGGCAATCTTGCGCGCCCAGACGGACGGCGCTGCCGTTTAAGGCAGCGGCAACAGGGGCCAGAAGCGTCGCCGGCGGGCAGATCAGCAGGTCGAAGGGCTGTGCTTTCGCCGCCATCTTTTCAATCAGGGCGCGGGTCCGCTCGATCCCGTCGCTCGTAAGCCCGTTCATCTTCCAGTTGCCGGCGATCAGCGGTCGTCGTGTCTGTGCCATATTTCCCTCATTGAGCCTGGGCACATGATGCGGGGCAGGCCCGCTTAATCAAGCCTCCCGAGCCGGAAAAATCCCGAAAAAGCCCAGGAATATTGGGCGCTTGGCCTTGATTGTGTCCCCGCCATCGATAGGATGCGCGTCATGTTAGGAATATTCCGAGAGAGAATCGTCAAGTGGGGCGCGCAACTGCTGTTCGTGCTCTTGATCCTGAGCTTCGTCGCCTGGGGTATCGGGGACTATATCGGCTATCAAGCGCGGGGCGGCGGAAGCCAAACTGTCGCGGAGGTCGGTAGCCGGACCATCCTGACCCGCGACTTCCAGCGTGAGATGCAGGACCAGATGGGCCGCATGCGCCAGATGTTCGGCGATACCTTTAATATCGAACAGGCCCGGGCCATGGGCATCGAAGAATCCGTCCTGCAGACGATGATCCAGGATGCGTTGTTCTCCGAAGGGGCCAAGAATCTCGGCCTGATCGTCGACGATGCGGTCGTCGTGCAGGAAATTCGCAACGATCCCAGCTTCCAGACGGCCGCCGGTACGTTCAATCGCGACAAGTTCAATAGTGCCCTGCGTCAGGCCGGCTTCAGCGAAGGCCAGTATATCGCACTGATGCGCAACGAACTGCTGCGCCGCCAATATCTTAGCCCGGTCCTGCTGGGCCGCGACGTGCCGCGCGGCGCGGTTGAATCGCTCTATAAGTTCCGCAACGAAAAGCGTGTCGCCAATATCATCACCTTGCCGCATTCGATGATCAAAGGCGTGCCGGCGCCGAGCGACGCCGATCTCGTCAAATATCACGAGGAAAACAAGAAGCTCTATTCGACCCAGGAAGTGCGCGAGATCACCCTGATCCGCATGCGTCCCGAGGACATCGTCGACGAGATCGACGTACCCGATTCCGATATCCAGCGCTTCTATAACGACCATCTGGTGGAGTTCAGCTCGCCCGAGCGCCGCATCGTGTCGCAGATACTGTTCCCCGACGAGGCTGCCGCCCGCGCCGCCTACGAGCGGATTTCCAAGGGCGAAGACTACGCCAAGGTTGAGAAGGAATTCGGTGGCGGCACGCTCGGCAATCTGAGCAAGGGCGAAATCCCGATTCCCGAACTGGGCGATGCGGCTTTTGCCGCCCTGCCCGACGCGGTGAGCGAACCGGTCCCCTCGCCGCTGGGCTGGCATCTGTTGCGGATCACGAACGTGACCGCAGCGTCCAAGAAAGACATCAAGGACGTGCGTGACGAAATCCGTCATCGCATCGCGCTCGACAAAGCGGCCGACAGCCTATTCAGCCTGGCCGGCAAGTTCGAAGACGAACTGGGCGGCGGCGCCAGCGCGGAAGAAGCCGCTAAGCGCTTGAAGCTCAATGTCACGAAGATCGAGTCCATCGATCGCGAGGGCCGCGATCCGGCCGGCAATCGCTATAACGACATGACGCCAGAAATCCTCACTGCGGCCTTCAACGCGCCGGCCGGTGGCGACAGCCCGCTCGGCGATCTGGCCGAAGGCGGTCATTACGTCGTCCATGTCGATAAGATCATCCCGGCCGCGGTTCGCCCGCTGGACGAGATCAAGGACCGCGTCCGCGGCGATTGGACGGCGGCACAGCGCAGCGAACGCGCCGATGCACTGATCAAGGAGATGGTAGCCGAAATCAAAGGCGGCAAGATCCTGGCCGACGTCGCCGGGCCGCGCGGCGCCAACATCATGGCGACGAAGCCCTTCTCGCGTACGCGCCAGGGCCTCGATCTCCAGGTGCCCAGCTCATTGGTCGCGGCACTCTTTAAGAGCGCGCCCGGCACGCCGGAAAGCGGCGCCGGCGAAGAAGCGCACATGATCGGTATCGTGACCGAAGTGATCGTGCCCGATGTCGCGGCGGACGAAGAAGCGGTCAATCGCCTCAAGGACGAGTTGGGTTCGACCCTGGCCAACGATCTATCCACCAGTCTGGCCGGCGCGTTGCGTGAAAAGCTCAAAGTGACGATCGACCGCAACGCTGTCGAAAAAGCGTTCTGACCATGCGCGCGAGCCCGGAGTATCAGGACTTCGCGCCGATCTATAATGCGGGCAAGCCGCAGGTCGTCGCGACGACCCTGATCTCGGATCTCGAAACGCCGGTTTCGGCGATGATGAAGCTGGTCGGCGGCGAGCCGCTCAGCTTCCTGCTGGAATCGGTCGAGGGCGGCAAGATCCGTGGGCGCTATTCCTTCCTCGGCATGCGCCCGGATCTGATCTGGCGCTGCTACGGCAACAAGGCTGAGATCAACCGCGCGGCGCTCATCGACGCCAAGACCTTTGCGCCCTGCCCGGTTGGCGAAGCCAAGGGAACGCTCGCGTCCTTCCGCGCGATCTGGGCCGAGTCGCGCATCGAGATGCCGGAAGGATTGCCGCCGATGGCGGCGGGTCTCGTTGGCTATCTCGGTTATGACGCCGTGCGTCTCGCCGAAAACATTCCGGACACCAATCCCGATCAGATCGGCACGCCCGACGGCCAGTTCATCCGCCCGACCATCATCGCGGTGTTCGATACGATCGAAGATGAAGTGACGATCGTGACGCCGGTCTGGCCGGCTAAAGGCGTGTCGGCGGAACAGGCCTACGAAGCGGCACTCGCGCGCCTGGGCCGCGTGCTCGACGATTTCGACCGTGCCGTGCCGCATCAGCAGACCGCGACCGAACTGAGCGACCTGCCTGATCCGGTCTCGAACATGACGGCCGAACAGTTCATGGCCATCGTCAATCGCGGCAAGGAATATGTGCTGGCGGGCGATGTGTTCCAGGTCGTGCTTTCGCAACGCTATTCAGTGCCGTTCGATCTGCCGCCCTTGGCGCTTTATCGCGCGCTGCGCCGTATCAATCCCTCGCCGTTCCTGTTCTTCCAGGATTTCGGCGATTTCTCCATCATCGGATCGAGTCCGGAACTGCTCGTACGTCTACGCGAAGGCAAGGTGACGATCCGTCCGCTCGCCGGCACACGCCCGCGCGGTAAAAACGCCGCCGAGGATAAGCGTCTGGTCGAAGACTTGCTGTCCGATCCTAAGGAACTGGCCGAACATCTGATGCTGCTCGATCTCGGGCGCAACGATGTCGGCCGTGTCTCCAAGGTCGGCAGTGTGAAGGTCACCGAACAGATGGTGACCGAGTTCTATTCGCACGTGATGCATATCGTTTCCAACGTCGATGGCGAGATCGATCCCAAATGGGATGCGATCGACGCCCTGCTCGCCGGGTTCCCGGCCGGTACGGTATCGGGTGCGCCCAAGGTGCGTGCCATGGAAATCATCGACGAATTGGAAACCGTGCGGCGTGGCATCTATGCCGGCTGCATCGGCTATTTTGGCGCCGACGGCGACATGGATACCTGTATCGCGCTGCGTACGGCGGTGCTCAAGGATAAGACGCTGTATATGCAGGCGGGCGCTGGTGTAGTCGCCGACAGCGACCCGGCCTCCGAAAACCAGGAATGCCGCAACAAGGCCATGGCACTGGTTCGCGCTGCACAGGAAGCTGTCCGCTACTCACAGAACCGGAATTAGGCTAAACTACGTCCCAATTAACAAACAGGGACGTATCCAATGGCCAAGGCAGCAACAGCGCGTGCGCTGGGCGAGACCGTAAAGGTCGAACCGGCGTTGAAACTCAAATTCCTTTCCCACGGCACGCTTGAATCCGCCGATCTCGACCGTTCACGCCAATTCTACGAAGAGTTCCTCGGCATCGAAGTTGTGCGCACCAGCCCTGTCTCCTTGATGATGCGCTTGGGCGGCGACAACACCATCGCCGTCGTGCGCAATCTGAAAAAAGTGCACGAGATGCCGATGCTCAATCACAATGGCCTCGACGTCGACACGCAAGAAGAGGTCGATACCGCCTTCGCCATCGTGACCGAGCAGGCGGAAAAGTGGGGCATCACGGATATCAGCACACCGGGCCTGCAGCACGGCACCTACAGCTTCTTCTTCAAGGACATGGATAAGAATTGGTGGGAGATTCTCACCAACCCGAAGGGCGGCTATGCCTGGATGTTCGAGAAAGGTGGGGACTTCCAGGGCAAGGGCCATCAGGACAAAACGATGGAACGGCACGGCGTGACCACGCCGCCGCCCAAGACTAGCTGAGGACCAGCTTCTTACGCCCCGATCGGTGCCCATCCGCGCCGGTCGGCCGGAAGCCTAGTTTTTCCAGCACGCGCCACGATGCGTGATTGGCGGGCCGACACTCGGCGAAGATCGTGCGTACCGGATATTGGGCGCGCAGCAATGCAATGACGCCCGCTGCCGCTTCGCTGGCATAGCCCTGCCCGGCAAACCGCGTCGCCATCCAATAGCCGATTTCAATCTCGTTATCGTCGACCGGGTGTGTTCCGACGACCCCGATCAGATCGCCAGTTTCACGATGCCATGCGCCATAAAAGACGTGACCGGGATCGCCCGCGATCAGGACGCGCGCGTCGTCCAGAGTGAATGGCGCGGCCAGGAAGATGATGTTGTCGATGACGTTCGCGTCGTCGGTGATCGCCTGAAAGGCCTCAGCATCGCCCAAGGTCAATGGAGCGAGACGCAGCCGATCCACACTTATTGCCGCGAACTCACCGCGCCGCGCGCGAGATTGTCGCGCACGATGGTTGAGACCGGCACCAGGACGAAGCCTTTCGCCTTGGCTTCGGGCAGCCATTTGCTCAACGCCTCGATCGTGCCGTCACGTGGATGACCGATAGCGATGGCTTGGCCGCGTGCCCGCGCGATGCGTTCGACCTCGGCCAACTGACGCGTGACCGAGGCGGTCGTGAGATCGTTGTCGAGGAACACGTCGCGTTCGGCGTAGGGCAATTGCAGGCTGCGTGAAACTTCACCGCCGACCGTTTGCGGTCCGGTGCGCGAATCCAGGAATAGCAGACCGCGGCGTTTAAGCTCGCTCAGGACCACCTGCATACCGGGCCGATCCGCCGTGAACAGGCTGCCCATGTGATTGTTGATGCCGACATAGCCGTCGAACTTGCCGAGCACGCGGGTCAGGCGCGCCAGGATCTCGTCCGGTTCGATATCGCGCAACAACACGTCGGGACCGGGATCCATTGAGCGGCTTTGCGCCTGCATCGCGACATGGACCATCAATTCGTGCCCGGCATGCGAGGCCGCGCGGACCTGCGGACCCAAGCCTTCGCCATAGGTCAGAAACGAAACCGTCAATGGACCCGGCAGACCGATGATCCGCGCCGTGCGATGATGGTCGAGCCCGGCATCGTCGATCACGATGGCAACACGCGGACCGGTTTCCACCGGCGCGGGTTTGGCGAATTTCTGCCACGGCAGCATACCGGTCGGCGCCGGCGGCAATTGGAACTTGGGCGCGGGGATCGCGACCGGCGCGGAGGGCTGCGGCGCCGGATCGATGGCGGGCTCCATCTCGGTTTCTTCTTCGCGCGGCGATTCGGGCGGCTCCGGCTTATGCGCCGGCAGGACGAGTGCGATCTGTTCACCGGTCGTCGCGTCGTACACGGGTTCGAGCTCGCGCTCAGGCGCCCAGGCGAAAACTGCCACGGCGGCGGCGCCCACCATGGCGAGGCCAACCACTGAGCCGACCATGAAGGTCACCGCGTTGCGCGCGAGAAACGGCCCCCAAGCGAATGCGGGTTTGGTCGTCTTTTTGGTTTTCTTCATCGTCTTGGATTTCGGTTTTGCCATAAGCGTCCTATGCGGTGCGATTCATCGCACCCGCTCGGTCCCAGGATGGGTGAACCTGTAACCGATTCTACTTATTTGTCACAAATTTATGTTGAGATTTTCTTACTTAAACGTCTCAAAATCTCTGCTTTTTGAGCCGGAGCGCATTGGCGATCACCGAGACCGACGACAGGCTCATGGCGGCACTCGCGATCATCGGCGACAGCAACAGGCCGAAGGCCGGATACAGCACCCCGGCCGCGACCGGCACGCCAAGCGCGTTATAGACGAAGGCGAAGAATAGGTTCTGACGGATATTGCGCATGGTGGCGCGCGACAACCGGCGTGCCCGCAAGATGCCCCGGAGATCGCCTTTGACCAAGGTGACGGCAGCGCTTTCCATGGCGATATCGGTCCCCGTGCCCATGGCGATGCCGACATCGGCCGCCGCCAAGGCAGGCGCATCGTTCACGCCATCGCCGGCCATGGCCACCACCTTGCCCTCGGCTTTGAGCCTCGCGACCAGCGCGCTTTTGCCGGCCGGCGTTACCCCTGCCTCGATCCGCGCGATGCCAAGTTGTGCCGCGACAGCGCGCGCGGTGGCGGCCGCATCGCCCGTCGCCATGACGATCTCGATGCCATCGGCGCGCAACGACTCGAGCGCTTCCCTGGTCGTTGCCTTGATCGGATCGGCGATGGCGATCAGGCCAGCCGGCTCATTGTCGATGCCGACATAGACCACTGTCTTGCCCTGGCGCTGCCAATCTTCATGGGAAGTGGCAACATCGACATCGGAACCGCCGATATAGGCGCGGTTGCCGATGCGAACGGTCATGCCCTCGATCACGCCACGTACGCCCGCGCCGGTGTCGGAGGCAAAGTCATCGACCTGTGGGATCGTCAGGCCGCGCGCCTCGGCCGCCGCAACCACGGCCGCCGCCAATGGATGACCGCTCGCGCGCTCCAATCCGGCCGCGATGCGCAACAGATCGTCGTCGGATCGTCCGGCCAATGCGTTGACGTCGGTGACCTTGGGTTTGCCCTCGGTCAACGTGCCGGTCTTG
>CANIGJ010000016.1 GCA_947467145.1 Rhodospirillaceae bacterium
CCGCCGCCGCCGCCGCCAGCCGCACCGTCAACCGGGCCGGCGCAATTGACGCCGCGCGGCGGCACGACGGCAACCGCCGCGGCGCAGCCCAAGGGTGCGGTTAAGGGTGCGACCAAAGGTGCGGCGGCGCGTGCGGCCGACGATGTCGACGACGAGGATCTGCCGCCCGGTCTGCCGGGCCTGCGCGCCGACGATCCGTCGCGTAACAACGAAGACATGGTGGAATAAGTTGGTAGCCTCATCCTGAGCTTGTCGAAGGACGAGGCGCGGTGCGAACTCATGCTTCGACAGGCTCAGCATGAGGCCAATGCCTCAGATCACGCCGCCGTCGTCTTTCCCTTGAACGCGCATTGTTCGCGCACGACACAGACCGGGCAATCGGGCACGCGCGCCTTGCACACATAGCGGCCGTGCAGGATCAGCCAGTGATGCGCGTGCAACCGATATTTCTCGGGCGTTACCTTCTCCAACTTCAACTCGACGTCGAGCACGTTTTTGCCCGGCGCCAATCCGGTGCGGTTGGAGATGCGGAAGATGTGCGTGTCGACCGCGATGGTCGGCTCGCCGAAGGCGATGTTCATGACGACGTTCGCCGTCTTGCGGCCGACGCCCGGCAATTCTTGCAGCTCGTCGCGTGTCTGCGGAATTTCGCCGTTATATTTTTCGACCAGGATCTTCGACAATGCGATGACGTTTTTGGCTTTGGTGTTGAACAGGCCGATGGTTTTGACGAAGCCCTTTAGTTTGGTTTCACCGAGATCGACCATCTTCTGCGGCGTATCGACGATCTTGAACAGCGGCCCCGTCGCCTTGTTCACGCCGACGTCGGTCGCTTGCGCCGATAGCACGACCGCGACCAGCAAGGTGTAGGGGTTCACGTAATTGAGCTCGCCCTTGGGCTCCGGCATGGCGCGCTGGAGGTTGGCGTAGAAGGCTTCGATCTTGTCCTTTTTCATGGCGTCAACATAACAGGCGGGTCTAAACTTTTGCATGCTCGAAATCAGGCATCTGACGCCCGGCCGGTTCGGCGAGCCCGTGCTCGAAATCCGCATGATGCGCGGCGTGTCGAGCTATCCCACCGCCTTCAAATGGTTGCTCGTGGCCTTCGCGGCGCTGTGCCTGACCGTGGCGGGCATCTTCGCGGCTCTGGGGGCCGGGCCCGTGCTCGGCTTCGCCGGTCTGGAACTCATCATCTTGTTCGTGTTGCTGCGCACCTCGTTCCGGCGCGCGTCGACCGAGGAGGGCGTGAGCGTGGCCGGCGATGCGACGATCGTGCAGCGCGCCGGCGGGCCGCAGGGGCGTTACGTGGTCGCACGCCTGCAATCGTATTGGCTGCGCGTCGAGCCTAGTCGTTATGGTGCGCAAGGCATCGTGCTGCGCTCGCGCGGCACCAAAGTCTCCGTCGGTGTCGGCCTGCCCGCGAACGAAGTGCGCGACCTGACGGCGGCGATGCACGGCGCGCTGCATCGCGTGAAGAACGAGGCGCAAACGCAAAGCGGCCTCGCGTCGCCATACTAAAGCTATTTTGGCGTTACGTCCGGATAACGCTGCGCGACCATGCGGTCGGCGCGCGCGGTCAATTCGCTGAGCTGGCCCGACGCATCTTCCGGGCCGCATTCGTAATCGGCGAAGAATTTTCCTTGGTCGATCAAGACGACCATCGCCGGCAGGCGCCCGTCGGTGCTGGCGCAGCCGCGCTGGCCTTTGGGCGGCGGCGGCGCCCAGGCGGCGTCCGCCATGCGCGACGCCCAGGTGTAATCGGCATCATTCAGCGGCTGGTCGCGGCGCGCGAGGATCGTGGCGGCGCGCGGCCGCACCAGCGGCGGATCGGTTTCGATGAAGGAAAACGTGCGCCGGTTGAGATCGTAGATCTTCACCGTGCCCTGATAGATCACGACGCCTTTCTGCGGCAGCGCGAAGCCCGATCCGCTCATGTTTTCCGTGGTACAGATGTCGCACGGCGCGCGCGTGGCGGTGGGGCCGCCGCCGAAGCCGAAGCCATCGAGCACGCAGCCCGAGAGCAGCGTGGCCGCCCCAAGAAACATCAATGGGAGGATCAAAGCAGAACGTTTCGCGCGCATGGCCGGTCGTCCGTCGTCAGTGAGCGGTGGCGCCGTCGCGGACGCGGCGGTGGAAGGCAAGCGAAGCGAACGGCAGCAGCGCGATGTATAGACCGATCAGCACCGTCAGCGTGATCCACGGCACCATGATCGCGGCGCCGACAATCAGAAGTGCGGCGAGGATCGGCGCCCACGCATAGCCTTTCGCGATATGCACGTTCTTGAACGAAAAAGTCGGCAGGCGGCTGACCATCAAGCCCGCCACGACGACGAGAACGCAGATCGCGGTTGCGGGATGGCGCACCACCGCCGCGTCGGTCTGAAATGACAAGATCATTGGAAACAATGCGAGGCCGGCGGCGGCCGGGGCCGGCACACCGGTGAAAAAGCCTTTCGCCCAGGCCGGCACGTTGGGCTTTTCCAGCGCGGTGTTGAAGCGCGCCAGGCGCAGCGCCATGCAGATGCAATAGAGCATGCAGATGACCCAACCGAGGCCGCCTGCCTGATGCAGCGCCCACAGATAGACCAGCATCGCCGGCGCGACGCCGAAGGCGAAGAAATCGGACAGGCTGTCGAGCTCGGCGCCGAACTTGCTGGATAAGCCCAGCAGGCGCGCGGCGCGACCGTCCAGCGTATCGAGGATGGCGGCCGCGACGATGCACAACACGGCGGCCTGCCAGTCTTCGTTGAAGGCAAAGCGGAAGGCGGTCAGCCCGCTGCACAGCGCCAGCATCGTCAGGGCATTGGGAATCATACGTTTCATCATTCCACTTTAACCATCCGGCCGGCATTTGGGAGCCATCGCGATAAAAATAATCCCTGGAAAGCGGCATACAACCACGCCGCCGCCGTTATAAACTGCGCAACGTCGAAATATCTGGCAGACGGGATTTGGGCAGCGATGCTGAGCGCTTGTTGCCGATATATAGGTGGAGTCGATTCCAGATGGCGTCGAAAGAACAGCTAGCCGAATGGCGTGTGGCGGCCGCAGGGTTTCGCGACAAAGCCGGCAAGGCCGCGTCGGACGAACTGCGAAGGGGCTATCTCGATCTGGCCAATGGTTATGACAAGCTGATCGCGGCGGAAGATCGCTCCATCAAGCCCACATCGTCCTAACTCCGCAGCGGCGCCAATGTCTCCGCGAGGAGGACATAGAGGTGCGCAATTTGCTGCGCCAGGTTCTCGGTCTCGATATCCGAAAAGGGGTCGGGAGCTGTCTCGACCGCGTTCCGTTCCCATTGTTCTGCGCGTTCTTCGGTCATGAGTTATTTCTGCGGCATCTCGCCGAGGAAGTCCTGTGTCAACGATGAGGCCGCATAGGGCCCGTCGCAGGGGCGTGCCCCCCGGGGACCAAAATAGCCGTGGGAATTATCACCTTGACGTAGTAGGAGACGAGATGTTGGAAAATGGCCAATTCAGCACCGATGCCCCCCAATTCCGAGAGGGGGACGAGGTGACCGTTTTTTTAGCGGATGGGAAAACGCTCAACCTAAAGGTTGTTGATCTCGCAATGTCTCAGCGAAAGAAACCGTTGCCCTGTTCGCCTGGGCCGAATCGCTCATCACGCAAATGAACATCGTATCTGGATCAAATAGAGACAGTATGTGGATGTCGAGAAGCGTCATAATCTCGCTTCTCCATTTCATAATGGGCGCAAAGTCAGGTTTATATCCGCTTTTAGAGGCGAGCTTTTTTGCGTTCCCTCGGTGAAGGGTCTGGCCGCATTCCGCGTACAGTTTGACCAATCGTTCTTTCGTTAAGAAGCCGCTCTGAGCGCCCTCCAGTTCATGGAGTTTCTGGTTTCCATTAGCTTTGCGGACGCCCTTGGCTCGCACCGGTATTGGGAAAAAATGGGTGTGTAGCGTCTCTAATGCGCCAACCAGCTTGTCTGCCGACCATTCTTTCTGAAAACGATTTGTTTGTGCGGCTTCAATATCACCGTGAGCCACAACACAACCAAGGGCAATGATTTCACATAGCATCCTTAATTGGAGATAACCCATTTCTTCCGCGATGAATCCCGGCAACTTCGTGACGTTCATGGCCAGCAGATCGATCGCCGTTATTCGCGCTTTGGCCTCCTCCATAAGGTGGGAATACAGGTTGCTCGCTTCCATCTGCCTTTTTGTAGCGGGCATGTTATATTCTCCCCATGAACAAGCCTGATTCAGATCTTCGGCCCGATGCTTGGGAACGTTTTGAGCGCGCGGTAGACGCCGGGCTGCGCACACCACCCAAGCACAAACCCGCTGAAAAACCGAAGAAGACCCCTTCCAAGAAGGCTATCAAAAAGGACTAGATCGAGTCCAATTGCACTGGTCGACCGATCGCCCACGCAACCAGATCATCCGTCGCCGTTCCCCAAACGTTTATGCCCTACAGGCCGCTCAGACGAGTCTGGGTGCGCGTTGTTTAAACGCGGCGTTTCCCGGCCGATGTTTCGATTTTTGCAACATGTGGTCAAATTTGCCGCCCTAGGACGCAAAATCTAGTTGCGCCACTTCCAGGAGTCCGAATACACTAAGGGCGGTTATTGACGCTACGCCTCTCTCTTTCCTTCGGGGGTAAGAGTTTCGCGCACTGATGCGCGGAAGGCAGACGGAACCTCGTTCCGTTTGAAAGGAGAGAGAGCGATGGTTGATGTAACCAAAACGGCGAAGGCCGCAATAGTTGCGGCCTTCTTGAAGCGTAGCTAATCCAGAGCTGCAATCTCTGATAGCTATATGTGCAACCCGGGGCCATTCTCGTGAGGGGATGGCCCCCAACTCTTTGTGGACGATAGGACATATTGTCCTAATGCGTCAACGCAAAAATGCGTTACGTTGTCGAAATAGTGGCGGATTCCTGCGGGAGTCCCGTGACAAAATCGGTTCCATCGTATCCCATCTGATATCTCGCTAGGATCGAAGCAACTTCTCCAGCGCCGCGATAATTTCATCTCCGCTAGGCGTTGTTCCCTGCGTCAGTCCGCCGATAGGTCATGCGCTTTCCGACGATGCCGGGAATGGCTTTCTCAAAGCGCATCTTGTCGTTGACGCCGAGCTTTTCGCGCTCGTTGTAACGGAAATCAAATTCCGCCAGATAACGCTTCAGATGCACCGGCGAAACGTGATGATAGGTGCCGGTGATGCCGCGCTTCATGATCGCGAAATAGCTTTCCACGGTGTTGGTGTGAGCCTCACCGCGAACGTATTCCCCGATCGTATGATTGACCGACTGAGACTCGCCACGGTGATGCAGGCTGACCCGTTTCATCACATTGGCCGCATCGCTGTAGAGCTTGGTGCCCTTCTCCAACTGCTCAGCGAGGATCGGGCGCAGGGTCTTGGCCGTCACCTTTTCCAGATGTGTTGAACGGACTTTGCCGTCGCGCTCGACCAGGGAAAACGCGGGTGCTTTAACGCCCGCGCCGAACGGCTTAGCCGCGCGCTTGTCGGCGTGTTTGTTCTTCTCTTTGCCGCCGATATAGACGGTATCCATTTCAACGGTCGAACCCTCGCCACCCATCGGCGCGAGATCGGTGGGGCGAAGGCTTTCGCGGATGCGATGGCAGAGGAACCAAGCCGTCTTTTTGGACAGGCCCAATAGACGACCGATTTGAAGGGCGCTCATGCCCTTCTTGCTCGACACCATCAGATGGGTCGCGGCCAGCCACTTGTTCAGCGGAACCTTGGAACGCTCGTACAAGGTGCCCACAGTCACGGTGAAGGGCTCACGGCAAGCGTTGCACTGGTACAGGCCGGCGCGCGTCGTCTTGCCCTTCATGAGCGTGGCTTCGTCAACGACACCGCACTTAGGGCAGATCGGACCATTCGGCCAAATCCGTGCCTCAAGCCATTCGCGGGCTTTGTCGGCGTCTTGGAAGATCGGATTTAATAGGTCGGCCATGGGTTCGCTCCGTTTCGATAGTGCAAACTACCGATTGGGGCGTGCTATGTCAAGGTGATAATTCCCATAGCCGTTGACTTCGATATAACTTAGATATATCTAAGTTATATCGTAAACAAAGGAGAACGATAGTTAATGTTTAAATCTAAAAACCGTAAAGACCGTAGTGAACGCCGTCAGGCCCGTGATGGGGCCCGCGAAGCCTTCTGGCACGAGGGCGGCCGCGGCCGGGGTGGCCAGCGCGGCGGTGGCATGGGCGGTCATGGTGGCGGTCATCATCGTGGTGGCGGGCGGCGCGGCCGGCTGTTCGATCAGGGCGATTTGCGCCTGATCATGCTCAACCTCATCGCCGAGGTTCCGCGCCACGGCTACGAAAGCATCAAGCTGATCGAGGACAAAACGGGCGGCGCCTATAGCCCTTCGCCGGGTATCGTTTACCCGACCCTGACCCTGCTCGAGGAAATGGGCTTCGCCACGGTCGCGGCGAGCGAGGGGGCGCGCAAACTGTACGCGATCACCGCCGAGGGCAAAGCGCATCTGGACGCCAACCGCGCCACCTTGGATGCGATCGCCCAGCGCATGAAACAGATCGGCGACGGCCGTGACGTGAACGCACCGCAGATCGAGCGCGCGGTCGAAAACCTGCGCACGGCCTTGCGCCTGCGCCTGGAAAGGGGCTTAAACGAGGGTGACGGCCAGAAGATCGCCGATGCGCTCGACAGTGCAGCCAAGGCGATCGAGCTGACCTAAGAAAAGCAAAGGGGCCTCGCGTCGCCGAATAAAGGTAGTTCCGTATTGTCCGAACCAGCAGCACCGGCCAGCGCATCCGGCCACCCGAGTCCTTCCGCCCAGAATCACGAGAAGCCCAAGGCCTTCGCCGCTCTTCGCCATCCGGGCTCGCGCCCGTTCCTGATCGGTATGTGGCTCGCGATGCTCGGCGATTCGATCGAACACGTGATCAGTTACTGGATCATCTTTCATAAGTTCCATTCGACGGCGCTCGGCGGCTTCGCGGTGATCTCGCACTGGGCGCCGTTCTTGTTCTTCTCGGTCTATGCGGGCGTGATGGCCGATCGCTACGATACGCGGCGCATCATCCAGCTCGGCATGGCGCTGTTCATGCTGGCCTCGCTCGCCTGGGGCGTGCTGTTCCTCACCGACACGCTGGAGATGTGGCACGCCTGCGTGATCTTGGTGATCCACGGCATCGCCGGTGTGCTCGCCGGGCCGGCGGTGCAGATGCTGATGCAGGACATTACGGGGCCGGCGCAATTGCAAAGCGGCGTGCGCCTGCTGGCGACGTCACGCACGTTGGGCTTCCTTCTGGGGCCCGCCATCGGCGGCACCTTGATGATCTGGCTCGATCCCGCCATCGCCATCATCCTCAATGCGTTCATTTACGTGTTCCTCGTGTACTGGCTGTGGAAGGCGCCGTACGGGCCGAAGTTCCGCAAGGAACCGCGCCCGGCGCGTGCCGTGCGCGGCCTCGCCGATATCATGTCGGCGATCCGTGTCGTCGCGCACAGCCCGGCAATCCTGACCATCATCGTGATCTCGGGCTGTGCGTCGTTCTTCGTCGGCAATGCCTACCAGCCACAATTGCCGGAGTTCCTCGTCGACCTCGGTTATGGCGAGGATGAGTTCCGCTATTCGTTGATCCTGGGCGCAAACGCGACCGGCGCCGTCATCGCGGGCCTGGTGCTCGAAATGCGTGGACTGCTGGCGCCCAATCCGCGCACGGTCATCTATCTCAATATGGGATGGAGCGCTTCGATCCTCGTATTCGCCTTGTCCAACAATTACGTGCTGTCGGTCGCCGCCTTGTTGTGCGCCGGGTTCTTGTATCTGTCGTGCAATTCGATGGCGCAGACCTTGGTGCAGCTCAACGCGCCGCCCGAAAGCCGGGGCAAGGTGATCGGGCTCTACACCACGGCGGCGCAAGGCCTGATCATGTTCAGCGGTTTGACTGTCGGCGTTGGTGGGGCGTGGATCGGCATTCGCGTGTCGCTCGCCATTAGTGCGGCAATTCTGGTGATCGTCGCGATCGGCGTGCTGCTGCTGTTGTGCCCGAAGGAGAGCGCGCGAGCACCCGTTAAGGCCTGACCCTTGCTTTCGTCCTCGTCGGGTGCGCCCAATCTGGTGACGTAAATGCGGCCAAGGGAGCGCATGACACCAGATACAAAATTTGTGACGCGTCGTGCCCTATTGCGCGGGATTGCCGCCGTTGCGAGCCTTCCATTCTGTCCCGTGCGCGGCTTTGCCCAGAGCAATACGCGCGCCCAATCCATCGCGGGATGGCAGGGGCGTATCGAATCGATCCTTGCGCGCGGCCGTTTGCCGATCATCGATGTCCAAGCGACCTATGTTCCAGGTCAGACCAATGTCGCCAAAGTCATTTCGATGATGGACGAGACTGACGTGGCACAGATCGTTTTTGCGAGCGCGATGGCAGCCGACAGCTCGCCGTCGATCGAGGCTCATCGGGCGAACCCGGCGCACGTCATTCCGGCGAGCAATAGCGGTGAGTTTCCGCGGTGGTGGACGCGTCCCGAGCCGTTTGTCGACGGTGTTGCGCGCGATCTTAAAGGCGGCGGCTATTTCATGATGGGCGAGCATGAATTCCGCCATTATCCGTCGCCGGAGCAGGTGGAGGCGGGACAGTTCCAACGCGATATCACGGTGGACATCACGGGCGCCGCCGGACATGCGCTGTTCAAACTCTCCGAGGAAACCGGCCTTGCCTTCCAGATCCATAACGAGATCGAAGATCGGTTGCTGGCACCGTTGGAATCTATGCTTACGCGCTATCGCGGCGCGAAGGTGATCTGGTGCCATCTCGGGATGATCCGTTATCCCAACCGTTCAACGATCTACGGCCCGGCTTATGTCACGGGGCTCATCGAAAAATTCCCCAATCTGCATTTCGATCTTGCGAGCCCGCCGGCGCAGAACATCTACAAGCCGTCCGGTGCGCATGACGGCACGCTTTATGATCCGGCATCCGGCAAGTTGCGGGACGATTGGCGGAATGTACTCGAAAGCCATTCCGGGCGTTTCCTTGCCGCCAGCGACTATCGTCCGCAGGTGGAGCAAAATTATACACGTGCCATCGGGTTCCAGCGCCGCCTCCTGGAACAACTCAGTCGCACGTCGGGCGAGGCAATCGCATTCAAGAATGCGTGGCGACTCGTGACCGGGACGAATTGGGGTTAAGGCGTGCGCCGCTCGCCGGCGCGTTTAGTCGGTGAAGCCGAGCACATCGGCCATCGCATAGCGGCCGGGCTTTTGCGTCGCGACCCAGAGCGCTGCACGCACCGCGCCGCGTGCGAACACTTCGCGCGACGATGCCTTGTGCGTCAGCTCGATGCGCTCGTGATCGGATGCGAACATCACCGTATGATCGCCGACGACTTCGCCGCCGCGTAACGCGGCAAAACCGATATCGCCCTTTTTGCGTTCGCCGGTCAGGCCGTCGCGGCCGCGTGCCGATACATCCTTCAGGTTCACGCCGCGCCCGAGCGCCGCCATCTCGCCAAGCGTCAGCGCGGTGCCGGATGGTGCATCGACCTTATGGCGGTGATGCATTTCCAAAATCTCGATATCGAAATCGTCGCCCAGCACGCCGGCCAGGCGCTTGGTCAGCGCGAACAGCACATTGACGCCGACGGCGTAGTTCGATGCCCACACGATGGGAATGTCTTTGGCGGCTTTTTCGATTTCGGCCGTGCCCTGCGCATCGATGCCGGTGGTGCCGATGACCAGCGGCTTCTTGAGGCGAGCGGCCACGATCGCGTGTGACGGTGAGGCGTGTGCGTGCGTGAAGTCAATGACGACGTCCGACGCAGCAAAAACCTTGCTTGCGTCGGTACCGAGTAGAAGTCTGCAAGCCGCTAGTCCGGCGATCGTGGCGATATCTTGGCCTTGGAATTGATTGTCGACGTGGTCGGCACCGCCCGCGAGCACGGCGCCGTCCGTGTTCGTGATTTCACGCACCAGCATTTGTCCCATGCGCCCGGCTGCACCGAGAATTCCGATCTTCGTCATTGCCGCCCCCAAAATGGATGCCCCGCATGAAGCGGGGCATGACGATTATTACTATCCTACCGGCGGGGCGGCTAGTCCTTCAAATCTTCCCACAGGTCTTTGACCTTGGCGAAGAAGCCTTCCGATTCCGGGTTGTTCTTGGCATTGCCGGATTCGCCGTCGAATTCGGCGAGCAATTCCTTCTGGCGCTTGGTGAGGTTCACCGGCGTCTCGATGGCGGCCTGCACGAACATATCGCCGCGTTCCTTGGAACGCAGGATCGACATGCCCTTGCCCTTGAGGCGGAACTGATGGCCGGACTGCGTGCCTGCCGGGATGGTGATGCGCGCGCGCGATCCATCGACGCTCGGCACTTCGACCTGGCCGCCGAGCGCCGCGGTGGTGAAGGGCAGCGGCACCTTGCAATAGATGTTGGCGCCGTCGCGATGGAACACATTGTGTTGCGCGATGGCGATGAAGATGTAGAGATCGCCGGCCGGTGCGCCGTTGAGCCCGGCTTCGCCTTCGCCGGCGAGGCGGATGCGCGTTCCTTCCTCGACACCCGGCGGCACGGTGACCGATAGCGTCTTTTCCTGGCGCGTGCGGCCCGACCCCGAACATTTCGGGCAGGCGTCCTTGATCACGCGGCCTTGGCCGCCGCACGACGGACAGGTGCGTTCGATGGTGAAGAAGCCTTGCTGCGCGCGCACCTTGCCGTGGCCGTGACAGGTGGTGCAGGTTTCCGGTGCCGCACCGTTCTTGGAGCCGATGCCGCTGCACGCCGCGCAGGCGATCGAATTGGGCACGCGGATGTTTTGTTTGATGCCCTTGAAGGCGTCGGCGAGGCTGATCTGCATGTTGTAGCGCAAGTCCGCGCCGCGCGCCGCGCGTTGGCCGCCGCGCCCACCGCGCGCCCCCATGAAATCGCCGAACATCTCTTCGAAAATGTCGGAGAAGCCCGAGCCGAAACCTTCACCGCCTTGGCCCCCGCCGCCCTGCTCGAACGCGGCATGGCCGAAGCGATCATACGCGCTGCGTTTCTGTTCGTCCGACAGAACGTCGTTGGCTTCGTTGATTTCCTTGAACTTGCGTTCGGCCTCGGCATCGCCCGGATTGCGATCCGGATGATATTGCTTGGCGAGCGTGCGATAGGCCTTCTTGATTTCGTCCGGCTTCGCGGTGCGCTCGATGCCGAGCGCCTTGTAATAATCTTGTTTCGTCGTCGCCATCGAACGGACCCACCAACCTGCGAAAACCCGAGTGGCCCACCTTACATCTGTGCGGCCACCCGGGCTTTATCCCCTAACTCAGCTTAACATAAAGCGAACTCAGTTTCGCTTTTTGTCGGGATCGACTTCTTCGAATTCGGCGTCGACCACCGTCGAATCGTCGGTTCCCGTTTTCTTAGCCTGATCCGGTCCGCCCGGAGCCGCCGTTTGCGCGGCTTCTTCCTGGCTCGCCTTGTAGACGGCTTCGCCGAGCTTCATGGCGGCCTGCATCACGGCTTCGGTCTTGGTCGTGATGGTGGCGGCATCGTCGCCCTCCATCGCGGTCTTCAACTCGCCAAGCGTGCTTTCGATCGCCGATTTGTCGGAGGCCGAAACCTTGTCGCCGTAGTCCTTCAGGTTCTTTTCGGTCGAATGGATCAGGCCGTCGGCTTGGTTCTTCGCCTCGACCAGTTCCTTCTTCTTCTTGTCCTCGCCCGCATTGGCTTCGGCTTCCTTGACCATGCGGTCGATGTCGGCGTCCGACAGGCCGCCCGAGGCCTGGATGCGGATCTGCTGCTCCTTGCCGGTCGCCTTGTCCTTGGCCGAAACCTGCACGATGCCGTTGGCGTCGATGTCGAAGGTGACCTCGATCTGCGGCATGCCGCGCGGTGCCGGCGGAATGCCCATCAGGTCGAACTGGCCGAGGATCTTGTTGTCGGCCGCCATTTCGCGCTCGCCCTGGAAGACGCGGATGGTCACCGCGCCCTGGTTGTCCTCGGCGGTTGAGAAGGTCTGGCTCTTGCGGGTCGGGATCGTCGTGTTGCGATCGATCAAACGTGTGAAAACGCCGCCCAGGGTCTCGATGCCCAGGCTCAGCGGGGTCACGTCGAGCAGCAGGACGTCCTTGACGTCGCCCTTCAACACGCCGCCTTGGATCGCGGCGCCGATGGCGACGACTTCATCCGGGTTCACGCCACGATGCGGCTCGCGCCCGAAGAATTCCTGCACGCGGGCCTGCACCTTCGGCATGCGGGTCATGCCGCCGACCAGCACCACTTCGTCGATCTCGCCGGCGCTGATGCCGGCATCCTTCAACGCCGCCTTACAGGGCGCGATGGTGCGTTCGATCAGATGCTCGACCAGCGCTTCGAGTTTGGCGCGCGTCAGCTTGATGTTCAGATGCTTCGGGCCGTTCTGGTCGGCCGTGATGAACGGCAGGTTCACTTCCGTCTGCATCGACGACGACAGTTCGATCTTCGCCTTTTCAGCGGCCTCTTTCAGGCGCTGCAACGCGAGCTTGTCCTTGCGCAGATCGACGCCCTGTTCCTTTTTGAATTCGTCGGCGAGGTAATCGATGATGCTGGCGTCGAAGTCTTCGCCGCCCAGGAAGGTATCGCCGTTGGTCGACTTCACCTCGAACACGCCGTCGCCGATTTCCAGCACGGACACGTCGAAGGTGCCGCCACCCAGGTCATAGACCGCGATGATGCCGGCTTCTTTCTTGTCCATGCCGTAGGCAAGGGCCGCCGCGGTCGGCTCGTTGATGATGCGCAGCACTTCGAGGCCCGCGATGCGGCCGGCGTCTTTCGTCGCCTGGCGTTGCGAGTCGTTGAAGTAGGCGGGCACGGTGATGACCGCTTGGGTCACCTTTTCGCCGAGATAATTCTCAGCCGTCTCTTTCATCTTTTGCAGGATGAAGGCGCTGATCTGCGACGGCGAATATTTCTGGCCGTCGATTTCGACCCAGGCGTCGCCATTGTCGCCCGGCACGATCTTGTACGGGACGAGATCCTTGTCCTTGTTGGTGACCGGATCGTCGTAGCGGCGTCCGATCAGGCGCTTGATGGCGAACAGGGTCTTTTCCGGATTGGTGACCGCCTGACGTTTGGCCGATTGGCCGACGAGGCGTTCGTCGTTGGCGAAGGCGACCATCGACGGGGTGGTGCGGGCGCCTTCGGTGTTTTCCAGCACCTTGGCGTCCTTGCCCTCCATCAGAGCGACACAGGAATTGGTGGTGCCGAGGTCGATACCGATTACTTTACTCATGACTGTCTCTGTCCTTTCGCGTCAGCAACAGAATTTCGCGGTCCTCATGTCTGGGGAGGCCCCGCGACAGTTCGGCGTTTTATTGGGTAAGCCGTGGAAACCTGCGGAGTATATAGGGTGGCACTGTGGGGGGCGCAACAGCCCCAAGCCCTGGAAAGTGCAGCGAAAATGGCATTTTTAAGGTTGTTTGGGCGAATTTTTCGCGATTTTGCGGGTTTTTGCCCAGCGAGCGCCTAGACCCCGCGAAATCCTCTGGCCCACGATACAAATCGCGCCCAGTTCATGATTTGGGCAGCCCTTTAAAAACCATGTCCGTGCGGGATGATTTGTCACAGTCAGGCATTCATATCCTTAGATATGCTCGGCCAAGGTGGTTCGAGTGGCCTGTGCGGCCTAGGAGTTGGTCATGTTTCGCCAAATGGTTCGTCAGTCGGCTGTGTCGGTTCGTTCTTGGATCTTCCTGGGGCTGCTCGCCTGCGTCGCGGTGATGACGAGCTTCCCGGCTCATGCCGGCGGCAGCGTCGGCTTCAGCTATTGGTCGGGCCCGGGCTATTACCCGCACCATCGCCCCTATTACGGCCCGCGTTACCGCTCCAGCGTCGTGATCTATCCGGCGCCGGTCTATTATGGCCCGCCGCCGCCGCGCTATTACCCGTACCCGGCGCCGTATCCGGTCTATGCGCCCCCGCCGGTGCCGGTGGTCCAGGCGACGCAGCAATGCATGCAATATAACGGCGACGCCGTCATCGATAATTCGGGCCAGCCGTTCTATGGCCGCGCCTGCCTCTTCACCGACGGCCGCTGGCACATCGTCCCGTAATTCTGGCCGTAGTCTCAGTTTTCTGTCCCATTAGGGACAGCGCGTCCAAATCGCCCGACCGCGCATAAAGCACGGCCGGGCGACGTGTTTTTGCGCTAATCTTTTCTCATGGCGTATGACGAAAAACTGGCCGACCGCATCCGCGCAACGCTCGCCGACAAGCGCGGCGTGACGGAGTGCAAAATGATGGGCGGCATCTGCTTCATGCTCGGCGGCAATATGTGCTGCGGCGTGACGGGTGACGCCCTCATGGTGCGGGTCGGCCCGGACGGTTATGCCGCCGCGCTCGCCAAACCGCATGTCCGCCCGCTCGAATTCGGTGGTCGCCGCCCCGGCGGCTTCGTGCTCGTCGATCCGGCGGGCTTTGCCCGATCCTTTGCCAAGTGGGTGCAGACCGGGATCGATGTTGCGGCGGCGTTACCGAAGAAGCCTGCAAAAAAGAAGAGCGCAAGGATCGGATAGATCGGGCGCGCGACGTTGGCCATGGTCTCACCCATGAAAAATCTGGGCGCCATCCTGGTTCTGCTGTTCGTCGTCGCCGGTGCGGCGCGCGATGTGTTCTTCGGCGAAGTGTTCCAGCGCCACCGTTTCTTCGATGTCGTGCTGATCGGCTTCGGCCTGGCGACATTGCTGTTCCTGATCGTGGTGACGTTCAAGGCGCCGCAGCAATTCAAGGTGCTGGCGCAGAATTGGCGCATGGCATTGCTCGCCAATCTCGGCACCGCCTGCGCCTGGCTGTCCTATTTCTTCGCGCTCAAAATGCTGGAACCGGCGGCGGTGCAGACCATCCATGCCGGCACCGGGGCGGTCACCTTGGTGGGTTTGAGCGCACTCGGCTTGCACATCTCGCGTCCCGTCGCGGTCAAGGTTACGGAAAAGTTTTTGCACCTCGGCGTGTTCCTGGTGCTGCTGGCGCTGGCTTATGTCGTGCTCGCCGGCCTATCGGGTGTGCGCGAACGCGCATTGTCCGACACAATGCTTGGCCTCGCCCTGGCCTTCGGCAGCGGCGTGTTCATCTCGCTGACCTCCGATGTCACCAAACGCATGCACGAACATGGCGTGTCGGCCGAAGCCGTGCTGGCGGTGCGCTTCATTTTGATTGTGAGTGTCGCGGGAACGATGAGCTGGCTGAAAGTCGGCAGCGGTGCGCCCATCGCTGATCTTGCCGCCTTCGCCAAGATCGCCGGCGCCGCATTGGCGTTGATCGTCTTGCCGCTTTACGTGCTGCAGTTGGGCCTGGTGCGCACCTCGGCGGTGACGACCTGGGTCATCATGGCGCTCGGGCCGTGCCTGGTCTTTGGCTTACAGGCGCTGGACGGGCGGATTATCACCTCGCCCTACACGCTCGCCTGCATCGTCGCCTATTCGGCGCTGGTGATTGTGGCGAACGTCGTTCGCGCAAAAACCTTGGCGCGTTAAAGCTCGATATCGATCTTCTTCGCCGCCGGATTTTCGTTGGCGGCGCCGAGCGACGTCGAGGCTTCCTTCGGCCCGCCCTTGGCGACGCCGACCATGGCCGGACGCAGCAGGCGTTCGTGCAGCACATAACCCTGCTGGATCACTTGCACGACCGTGCCGGCGGTGACGCTCGGATCTTCGACCTCGAACATCGCCTGATGCAGGTTGGGGTCGAGCTTCTTGCCGACGGCCTCGATCATCTTGATGCCGTTGCGTTCGAACGCGGTCTTCAATTCGTTCTGCGTCATCTCCAGGCCGATGCACAGATTCTTCAGGCTCTCGTTGGCGGCGCGCGCTTCTTCGGGGGCACTTTGCAGCGCGCGGTCGAGATTGTCGGCGACCGGCAACACGGCTTTGGCGAAGGCTGAAACGGCGAACTTGGTCGCGTCCTGCTTTTCGCGCTCGAGGCGGCGGCGGACATTTTCGACCTCGGCCAGGGCGCGCAGCACCTGATCTTTTTGCTGGGCCAATTCGGCGCGCAGCGCTTCCTCGACGGCCGAAGCAATGGAGCCGTCTTCCGCCGCTAAGGTTTCGCCGAGTGCGGTATCGAGCGAAGACATCATGTCCTCGACCCCGGTATCGTTCGGGTTGCGGTCGGTCGAGGGATTGAGGTCGAGGGTCGGTTCCTGCCGTTCGTCTGCCATGAGATCCGTTCTAGCCGTAATGCGAAGATGGGGGTGAGATAGGGCGTCGCGCGCGGCAACTCAAGTCTTGTGAACCTGAACTGTTGACCCAGACCTTACTAACTCAGGACTTGGCCAATAAGTTTCGAGGTATAATCCACCATCGGGATGATCCGCGCATAATTCATCCGCGTCGGGCCGATCACGCCGATGGCGCCGACCACCTTATTGCTGGTCTGATAGGGCGCCACGATGAAGGAACAACCCGACAGGTTGAACAGTTCGTTATCCGCCCCGATATAGATGCGCACGCCTTCGGCGCCGTCGGCCATGTCCAAGACCTTGACCATCAATTCGCCGGTTTCCATGGCGGAAAAGAGGGCCCGCACGCGTTCCAGATCGGCCAATGCGCCGACATCCAACAGGTTGGCTTGGCCGCGCACGATCAGTGTGCCCTTGGACCCGCCGCCCCAGGTCGCCAGGCCTTCGTGCACCAGACGCGTCGACAATTGATCGATCTGTGCGCGGTTCTCAGCCAGTTCGCGGTTCAATTCCGTGCGCGCCTGGCCGATGGTCCGCCCGGCCAATTTGGCGGTCAGGAAGTTCGACGCCTCGATAAAGGCCGAGCCCGGCAGATCGGGCGGCACCTCGATCAGGCGGTTTTCGACGATGCCGTCGGCGGTGACCATGACGACGAGCGCCCGGCCCGGGCCGAGATTGACGAATTCGATATGTTTGAGCGCGGAATCGGTCTTGGGCGCCAGCACGATGCCGGCGCAGCGCGACAGGCCTGACAGGGTGGAGGTCGCCTGCTCGAGCAGGGATTCCACACTTTTGCCGGTGCCGGCGATGCGGCTCTGGATTTCCTTGCGCTCGCTTTCGCCGAGCTGACCGAGTTCGAGCATGCCATCGACGAACATGCGCAGGCCCATATCGGTGGGCAGGCGCCCGGCCGAGGTATGCGGCGCATAGAGCAGCCCCCATTCCTCCAGATCGGCCATGACATTGCGGATGGTGGCGGGCGACAGGTTGGACGTCAGACGCCGCGACAGCGAGCGCGAGCCGATCGGCTCGCCGGTCTCGACATAGGCATCGACGATTTTCGCGAAAATGTCGCGCGAGCGGTCGTTCAGCTCGGCGAAAACCGAGCGTTGGGTGTCCAGCGGCTTCAAGGTATCGGCCATGCCTCTATATCTAGACGTGGGTGGTGCCGTCGTCCAGAGCATGACTTTCCCGGAGAAAGGCGCTTGCGTTGCGTTTTCGGCGAGACGAGCCGCTAGGCGCGCCGCGCACGGGCGATGGGCGTCCATCGGCCAAGCGGTGCAACGATGCGGTCGTCCGCCGAAGCGCAACCCGGAGGGCCGGTGTCTTTTGCTGCGAGGGATGCGTCCCGGCGCTTGCCCGTAGCGCCGCTACGCGCTTCGCCCCGCTCCTGTCCTCGCGGCAAAATCTCACCGGCGCAGGCGCTTTTCTCCGGGCGAGTCATGCTCTACGGTGCGCGCCATCCCGCATATACTTACAAGAATAAAGGTGGCGCTATGACTTCTGCCGTTTCTCGCCCGTCCGGCCGTTCCTTCGACACGATGCGCCCCGTCACCTTCGAGACCGGCGTCAATAAATATGCCGAGGGTTCCTGCCTCGCGAAGTTTGGCGATACCCATGTTCTGTGCCTGGCCACCGTCGAGGAACGCGTTCCGGGCTGGCTCAAGGGTTCGGGCAGGGGCTGGGTAACGGCGGAATACGGCATGCTGCCGCGCGCCACCAACGAACGCACGTCGCGCGAAGCGACCAAGGGCCAGCAGGGCGGCCGCACCCAGGAAATCCAGCGTCTGGTTGGCCGTTCGCTTCGCGCCGTCACCGATCTCACCAAGGTGGCCGAGCTGCAGATCCGCGTCGATTGCGACGTGATCCAGGCCGATGGCGGCACGCGTACGGCCTCGATCAGCGGCGGGTTCGTCGCCTTGCACATGGCCTGCACGAAACTGGTGCAACTCGGCATGCTCAAGGAATTGCCGTTCACCGGCCATGTCGCGGCGATTTCCTGCGGAATCTACAAAGGGGCCGCCGTCCTCGATCTCGATTATGCCGAGGATTCCTCGGCCGAGACGGATGCGAACTTCGTCCTGCACGGCAACGGCAAGCTGATCGAAGTACAGGCGACCGCCGAGGGCGCGCCGTTCAGCGAAGACGAACTGGGCGAGATGCTGCGCCTGGCGCGCAAGGGTACCGGCGAGCTGGTCGCGCTGCAGAAAGCCGCTTTAGGGCTTTAAACGCGAACTATTTAACCGCCGCCATGCCGGCCGTGAAGCCGGCGAGCGGCACCTCGACGCGGACATTGTTGCCGCCGACCGGCGCGAACGACACCATCGCCGTCTTGCCCTTGCGCAGCAGATCCATTGCGTCCTCCTGTAGCAGGAACGGCACGCGGCAGCCTTGCAGCACGCAGGTATCGACCCGGCTCTTGAGGCCCATGTTCGAGCCGTCGACGATGAGCGTCACGTCCTGCTGCACGGCGGCGCCGAACGGCAGGAAAACGAACAGGATGGGTTGGCGCTCCGCGCCCACGCCGATACGCGACACATTGACCAGCAGAACGCGGCTCTGCTCGCCGCGCTCGTTGGTCGTCGCGCGCGCCTGCGTGAGGTAACAGCTCGGCGGGGTGCCGTTCGCCACATCTTTTCCTTGGTCGTCGCATTGATAGGTCCACTCGCCGAACTGATCGCCCGGCTTGACTGTCGCGCTGCCCTTGGCCGCCGCTTTGGGCGCTTCGCTTTTGGCGGGTGCCTTCGGCGCGGCCTTCTGGGCAGCGGGCGGGTTCGCTTGCTGGGCCATGCTTGGTGCGGCACAGACGAGGACGGCAAAAGACAGCGCAACGGCAATCGTACGGATCATCACGGGCGAACCAATACTTGTTTCAAACAGGTGGTATTTAAAGTTGGGGCATATTCTCCCGATGACCGGTGAAAAGCCAGCGCGCGAAAAAAACCTTGCAACAGTTGGGGTGATCGGGCGCTTTAGGACGCAAAACCGGACGATAGAAAGGTGTTCGATGGCGCGCAAATTCGACGGCAATAAACTCGTCATTGCCAGCCACAACAAGGGCAAGCTGGTCGAGATCCGCGACCTGCTGGCGGCCTATGTTCCCGACATCGTTTCGGCGGGCGATCTGGGATTGTCCGAACCCGACGAAACCGGAACCACCTTCATCGCGAACGCCGAATTGAAGGCATTGGCCTCGGCGCTCGGCTCGGGCCTGCCGGCGCTCGCCGATGATTCCGGGCTTGCGGTGAATGCGCTCAACGGCGATCCCGGCATCTATTCCGCGCGCTGGGCGGGGCCGGAGAAGGATTTCGACTATGCCATGCAGCGCATCGAAGATTTGTTGAAGGGCAAAAGCGATCGCACGGCGAGCTTCATCTGCGCGTTGTCTTTGGCGTGGCCCGACGGGCATTGCGAAACCGTCGAAGGCATCGTGCACGGCTCGCTCATCTGGCCGGCGCGCGGCGACAATGGCTTCGGCTACGATCCGATGTTCGTCGCCGACGGCATGCTCGAAAGCTACGGCGAGATCGAACCCGAATGGAAACATGCGATCAGCCACCGCGCCGATGCGTTCAAGAAGCTGATGGATAAGGTGTTCAAGTAACGTGGGCCACCTTGCATCGCGACGAAATCGGCACATATAGAGAACGTCGCTTTGAACTTGGGGATAGCGATGCTTCCGCGCCGACATCAGGCTTTCGACAATTCCGCAGTGCCGCGTGACAAAACGCGGCGCGCGATAGGCTGCGCATCGACATCGCATAGACAGCGGATCGACATTTATCGACAGGGAATGTCGAGATTTGTCGATTTCTGTCTATAAATGCTTATGAATGTCGATGCGCAAAATCGCGACGCCGAAGCCTTCGGCGTTTATGTCCATTGGCCGTTCTGCGAATCCAAGTGCCCGTACTGCGACTTCAACAGCCACGTCGCTGAAACTATCGATCACGCTGCGTGGGCCGATGCTTACAAGCGCGAGATCGCGCGCTGGGCGGATCTAACCGGCCCGCGCATCGTCACCAGTATTTTTTTCGGCGGCGGCACGCCGACCCTGATGAAGCCGACAACGATGCAAGTGATCTTGGACGAGATCGCGCAGCATTGGACGTTAGCGTCGGATGTCGAGATTACGGCGGAGGCCAATCCGTCATCGGCCGAGATCGAAACCTTCCGCGCCTTCCGCAGCGCGGGCGTGAACCGTCTGTCGCTCGGCGTGCAGAGCTTCGATAGCGCGGCACTGAAATTTCTTGGGCGGCGTCACGATGCCGAGCAGGCGCTGCGGGCGATTGATGAATCGCAAAAAGTTTTTGCGCGCACGTCGTTCGATCTGATCTATGCGCGCCCCGATCAGACGGCGGACACGTGGCGCGAAGAACTATCGAAGGCGCTCTCGCTCGCGGGCGAACATCTGTCGGTCTATCAGCTCACCATCGAGCCCGGCACGGAATTTCGCCGCCGCAAGATCCAGCCCGCGCCCGAAGGCCCGGCGGCCGATATGTATGAACTCACCCATACGATGATGAACGCGGCGGGGATGCCGGCTTACGAGATTTCCAACCATGCGCGGCCCGGCGCGGAATGCCGTCACAATCTCGTCTATTGGCGGGGCGACGATTACGCCGGCATCGGGCCCGGCGCGCATGGACGTGTACGTGAAGACGGCGTGACCTATGCGACCGAGGAAATCCGCTCGCCCGCATCCTGGCTGGCGGCGACGCATTTGGCTGGCGCCACACAGGCACGCACCGCGCTGAGCGCCGATGAGCGTCTCGACGAATTGGTGTTCATGGGCTTGCGTCTGACCGAAGGTTTGTCCGAGCCGCGCGTCCAGGCGCAGACCGGCAAAACGTTCGATACGATCTTTCCGCGCGCGAAAGTCGCCGCACTTGTTGCGGAAGGATTGCTTGAACGCACGAACGAAAGTTTGCGCGCCACGCCGGCCGGCGCGCAACGACTCAATTCCGTGATCTCTTACCTGCTGACATAGGAATCGGGCGCGTCGCCGGGTTCGGCACCATCTCGACCGGCGTCGGCCCTTTGAGGGCTTCTTCCTCTTCATGGCGCATGCGCTTGCGGATGACATAGCCGATGATCAGGAAGATCAGCACAAAGGCCGCGATCAAGCCGCCGTAAATCGCCAGCACATATTCGCGCGTCATATGTCCGCTGAGATTAAGCTCCCACAGCCAGTCGAATACGATCGCGATGACCAGCAGCGCGGGCAGCAGCAGAAAGATGAAAAACATCCGATAGCGCAGGGTTCGCAGCTTGCGCGCCTTGTCCTGTAGTTTGGCGCGCGCCGCCTCGCTCATCTCACCCAAAGGATCGGTGAGGTGGCCGCCGGTCATTTAATTCGTCGCCATGTTAGTTGGTGACTGGTGCGAAGGTGGTCGGCGCCGCGCTGATCTCGGTCGATGCGTTGGCATTGACCTGATGCACCGACAGGCCACGTTCGGCGACGCCGTCGGGCAGGAAGCGGAACACGCCGTCGCGGCCGGCGAAACCTTGCGGCGAGGTGAGAGTGGCTTCGTCGATCAGCCCTTGCGCCGGCGCGAACAGGGCGGCCAGCGCGGTCGCGTCATAGGCGAGTGTGGCGAGACGCGACGGCGCCGCGCCATAGATCTCGGCATATTGTTTTTCAAACGCGGCGCGCGCTCCCGGCGAGGGTGCGGCGTACCATGCGCCCAGCAACGCCGGCTCCTTGCCGATGCCCGGCGTGTCCCATAGGCCGGTGCCCAGCATGCGCGTGCGTTTCGGATCGATGTCGTAATAGGGCAGCAGCGCCGCCAGCGCTTCGAGACGCTTGCCGCCGTCGGCGATCAACAAGGCATCGAACGGCACATCGCCCGCCGTCTGCTGCGTTTCGAGCCGGCGCAGCGCGGCTTTCGCCGCCTCGTCGTCTTTCTGCGCGGCGAGCTCCTTTTTCTGCTCGAGCAGGTTCGCGCGCCGGCCATCGTATTCAGCCAAGCGGCGCACGATGGGCGCAAAGTCATGCGCGTTCGGATCGTACATCGCGACCTGTACCAGTTCCGCGCCGGCTAGCTGGGGGATCGCTGCCTGCATCGCATCGCGGATGGTCAGGCCGTAGGTATCCTCGGGCCCTAAGAACGCGAAACGCCGCACGCCGCGTCCATAGGCGTAGCGCATGACGCGTTCGACCTGTTCGTCGGGGCGGAAGCCCATCACATACACGCCGTCGCGCGCCACGCGCTTGTCGCTGGTAAAGCCGATGACCTTGACCCCGGCGGCGCGGGCAGCGGGTGCGACGGCCTCGACCTCGAAATTGAACAAGGGGCCGAGGATCAGCGACGCACCATCGGAAATGGCGAAGCGCGCCGCATCGGCCGCACCTTCGGCAGTGCCGCGCGTGTCGTGCGGCAGCAACTCGAACTTGCGATCGGCGAAATGGAATAGGGCCAATTGCGCGGCATTGAGCAGCGCCGTGCCGATGGCGGCATTCTGGCCGCTCAGCGGCAGCAGGATGGCGACGCGCGGCACGCCCGCCTCCATGCGCGGGATGGCCGGCGGAACGAAATTTTCATCCTCGGGGTTGGGGATGTCGGCTTGCACGCCCGGGGCCTGGAGCGCCGGATCGCCGGGCGGCAGGACCATGCCGGGGCCGGCCTCTGGCGCGGTGGGCACGGGGGTGGGCGGCGGCGCGGTTCCCTGTCCGGCTTGTCTGGGACCGAAAATCGTCGAAAACTGCTGGCGCTTCTCACACGCGCTCAGGGTAAGCGCGAGGGCGAGCACCGCGAGCAGCGGCACGATTTTCGGTTTCAGTATGGACGGTAGGCGTGGCACGGCACACTCCAAACGCGCGCGAACATCAATCCGTTCCCGGATCGCCAGACATTAATCCTGGCGAGGGGGAGCCTAACGGCGCGCCAAGTCCAAGTACAGGCGCAAGTAAACGCCTCGCACCGGGCCTGCATCTGGTGGCGACGCCGATCGGCAATCTCGGCGATATGTCGCAGCGCGCCCGCGATGTCCTGGCCGCGGCGGCCGTGGTCGCGTGCGAAGATACGCGGGTGACCGGCAGTCTGCTGTCGAAGTTCGGCTTCAAGTCCGCGCTCGCGCCCTATCACGAACATAACGCCGAAGAGATGCGCCCGCGCCTGCTGGCGCGCATGCAGGCGGGCGAGGCGGTGGCCTTGGTCTCGGATGCCGGCACCCCGGCGATCTCCGATCCCGGCTACAAACTGGTGCGCGCCTGCATCGAGGCCGGCATCGCGGTCACCGGCGTGCCCGGCGCCAATGCGGCGATCCTGGCTTTGGTCATCTCCGGCCTGCCGACCGACCGGTTTTTGTTCGAAGGGTTTCTGTCGGCGAAGTCGGGCGCGCGCAAAACCGCCCTGCAAAAAATCGCCGCCGTGCCGGCCAGTCTGATCTTTTATGAAACCGGTCCGCGCCTGGCCGACTCGCTCGCCGACATGGCCGCCGTGCTGGGCAACCGCGAGGCGGCGGTGGCGCGCGAGCTTACCAAACTGTTCGAGGAAGTCCGGCGCGGCACACTGTCCGAGTTGGCCGCTGCCTATGAAGCGAGCGGCGCGCCCAAGGGCGAGATCGTCGTGATCGTGGCGCCGCCTGCGGAAGAAGAAGCCGCGAGCGCGGAAAGCATCGAGGAGATGTTGAGCAAGGCGCTCGCCACCATGAGCGTGCGCGATGCCGCCGATGCGGTCGCCAAAGCGAGCGGGCGGCCGAAGCGCGAGGTGTACACGCTCGCTTTATCCTTGAGTGAGAAAGCTTAAATGAAAGCCGCCCACACTCGAACAAATAAGCGAGTTGCGGC
Organism: Rhodospirillaceae bacterium; assembly: GCA_947467145.1. GTDB lineage: Bacteria > Pseudomonadota > Alphaproteobacteria > Rhodospirillales > UBA2165 > CANIGJ01. The sequence goes on from CANIGJ010000016.1 coordinate 23,961, forward strand.
GTTCACCTTCGGGCTCACATCGGAAACGCGTGCCGCTTGGTTGTTGCGCTTCAAGGGCTATCGCATCTTGGCGCGCCGCGCCAAACATCCGGTCGGTGAAATCGACCTGGTTGTGAAGCGCGGAAAATTGTTGGCCTTCGTCGAGGTCAAAGCGCGGCGCAGCGTCTGCGAGGCGATCCATTCGATCACCCATAATCAGCGTCGCCGCATCGAACGCGCGGCCGAGGCATTCGTTGCGCATAACTCTACGCTGGCCGGGTGCGATTGGCGTTTCGATGTCGTCATCCTCGAAGGGCGCTGGGGCTGGCCGAAACATGTGCCCGATGCCTGGCGACCGGATGAATCACCGGATTGACGGCAAAACGGATCGCGGGTAATTTCCGCGCCACCATGATGCACCGCGCCCATACAATTATTGTGCAAGCTACGACCAAACGCAAAACGACCACCTTGGGTGGGCGTTCGAGGTCGTGCATGCGCTAAGCGCAACCATCACCAACTCGAAGGGCCCCACCGGATCGGATGGGGCCTTTGTCATTTCTGGGCCGCGTCTCTCCGGTTTCATCAGGAGAACACGTCCATGAATGCCATTGATCAAATAAGCAATTCCCAACGTAACGCGGCGCAGAGATCCGCTCCCAAGACCGTTGCCGTCGTCGGCGCGACCGGCGCGGTTGGGCTGGAATTCCTCACCTGCCTCGCCGAACGCAACTTCCCCATCAAGCAGCTCAAACTGCTGGCCTCAAAGCGCTCGGCCGGCAAGGTCTTGTCCTTCAAGGGCCAGGACATCGTCGTCGAGGAATTGACCGAACACAGCTTCCACGGCGTCGATATCGCGCTGTTCTCGGCGGGCGGCGATATCTCCAAGCAATATGCTCCGATCGCCGTTAAGGCCGGTTGCGTCGTCGTCGATAATTCGTCGGCCTTCCGCATGACCGACGGCGTGCCGCTGGTGGTGCCGGAAATCAACCCGGAAGCGGTCGCCGCGCATAACGGCATCATCGCCAATCCCAATTGTTCGACCATCATCGCTATGACGCCGCTGTGGCCGATCCACAAGGTGAACCCGCTGCGCCGCGTGACGGCCGCGACCTATCAGGCAGCGTCGCGTGCGGGTGCGGCGGCCATGGCGGAGCTGGAGGATTCGACCCGCGCTTATCTCGACGGGCAGGAGTACGCGCCGAAGGTGCTGCCGCACCCTTACGCGTTCAACCTGTTCAGCCATAACAGCAAGATCGACCCGCAGACCGGCTACAACGACGAAGAAGCCAAGATGACGCGCGAAAGCCGCAAAATCTTCGGCGTGCCGGATCTGCGCGTCTCGGCGACCTGCGTGCGCGTGCCGGTGCTGCGCGCCCACGCCGTGGCGATCACCTTCGAATGCGAACGTCCCATCGGCTGGCAGACCGTGCGTCACATCATCGCCGATGCGCCGGGTGTGCAGCTGGTCGACGACCGCGAGCACAATCTGTTCCCGATGCCGCGCGACGCGTCGCACCAGGACGACATCCTGGTCGGGCGCATCCGCCAGGATCTGAGCGATCCGACCGGTCATTCGGTGTCGCTGTTCGTCGCCGGCGATCAGCTGCTGAAGGGGGCCGCGCTCAACGCCGTGCAGATCGCCGAACTTCTTTAGCCGACCGAGAGCCTTCCACCTCCGATCGGGTGGAAGGCTCTTGCCTTCCAAAAACCGTATAATATAACATAATAATAGTTATAGTATATCATCCGGTTTTGTGGGGAGAGGGCAGATGCGGCAAGAGACTGGACTTGCAGCCGTTTTCGGGTGCGTTTTGACGGGATTTCTGGCCTATCCCGGGCCAGTTGCTGCACAAGATGCCGATTTGAGCGCGGTGCGGCGGCAGATCGAGGCCCTGAAGAGCGATTACGAAGGCAAAATCCGCGATCTGGAGCAAAGACTGGCCAAAACAGAGTCCAATACGGCCCAGATTGCCGCGAAAACCGATCAAATCGCCGCACAACCGGTTGCCCCGCCAGTCGCCAAGGCCGACACCAAAAACGCCAGCGCGTTCAATCCGCAAATCAGCGGCGTGCTCAATGGCGGCTATACCCATTTCAGCGACGATCCGGCCGGACGGGCCCGGATTCCGGGCTTCGTTACGGCTCCGGAATCATCGCTGGGGAGCCGTGGGTTTTCGCTCGGCGAGTCCGAATTGTCGTTCAAGGCCAATATCGACCAAGCCATCACCGGCCAGCTCACTGTGTCGCTGAACGGCGAGAATGAGGTCGAGGTCGAAGAGGCTTTTATCGAAAGCCTGAGCCTGCCCCTCGGCCTGACGGCGCGCGGCGGACGCTTCCTGTCGGGCATCGGGTACCTGAATCAGAAGCACACGCACGATTGGGAATTCATCGATGCGCCGCTGCCCTACATCGCGTTTCTCGGCAACCAATACCGCGACGATGGCGTGCAGCTCCGTTGGCTGGCGCCGCCTGAAATTTCTGGGGACATGTTCCTCGAATTCGGCGGCGAACTGTTTCGCGGCAATAGTTTCCCCGGCGCCAATCCGAGCCACGGCAAGGGCGCCTATTCGACCTTCGTGCATTTCGGCGACGATATCGGCGTCAGCTCATCCTGGCAGGCGGGATTGTCGTATTTGCGGACCGAGGCGCGCGGGCGCGATCTGGGGGCCGCGACCGACGACGGCGCGGAAGTCTTCACCGGCTTTGACAATCTGGGCATCGCCAGCTTCGTCTATAAATGGGCGCCCGACGGCAATCCCACCGAAACCAACCTGAAGCTGTCCGGCGAATATTTCTACCGGCGCGAGACCGGCAGCTTCGATACGGCCGCGGTGAAGCTCGATCAGAACGGCTGGTACCTGCAAGGCGTCTATCAATTCATGCCGCAATGGAAAGCCGGCCTGCGTTATGACCGGTTGGCCAGCGACGATGTGTCGGATCCGGCGTTGATCGGTACCGCGCTCGATGGCCGGAACGGCACACCGCAACGCGGCTCGGCGCTGCTCGAATACGACACCAGCGAGTTCGGCCGCATCCGCCTGCAATACAGCCGCGACGATTCCCTGGTCGGCGAGTCCAACAACATCGTGCGCCTGCAATACACCGTGATCTTCGGGCCGCACGCGGCGCACGGCTTCTGAGGAGAAGATGATGAGAGTTTTATTTTGCGCGCTCGCGTTCTGCCTGGCTGCGCTTCCCGCCCATGCTGATCTCAAGATCTTCGCCTGCGAGCCGGAATGGGGCGCACTCGCCAAGGAACTCGGCGGCGATAAAGTCGACGTCTATGTCGCAACGAGTGCGCAACAAGACCCGCATCATATCGAGGCGCGTCCCAGCCTGATCGCACGGGCGCGCGCCGCCGACATGCTGGTGTGCACGGGCGCGGAATTGGAGGTCGGCTGGTTGCCCGCGGTGCAGCGCCAGGCCGCGAACCAGAAGATCCAGCCGGGCACACCGGGCGAATTCGAAGCGGCCTCTTTCGTGCGCATGTTGGATGTGCCGGGCCGGCTCGATCGCGCCGACGGCGATGTGCATGCGCAAGGCAATCCGCACATCCAGACCGATCCGCGCAATATCGCGCTCGTGGCGAATGCTTTGGCCACGCGCTTTGTCCTGCTCGATGTTGCCAACGGCGCGCTCTATGAGGCGCGCCATACGGCGTTCGATGAAAAGTGGCGCGCGGCCCTTGCCCGCTGGACGACGGCCGCCGCACCGCTGCGTGGCAAACCGATCGCGGTGCAGCATCCCAACTGGGCCTATCTCAACGATTGGCTCGGGCTCAATCAGATCGTCTCACTTGAGCCCAAACCCGGCGTGCCGCCCTCCGCGGGCTATTTGTCGGAGGTCGTAACAAGGGTACGCAGCATGCCGGTCGCGGTCGTCATCCGCGCCCCGCATGAAAGCGCCAAGCCATCCGAATTCCTATCCGCGCAAACGAATGTGCCGGCGGTGCTGCTCCCTTTCACTGTCGGTGGGACGCCCGGTGCGGGCGATCTCACCGCGCTTTATGACGATACCGTCACGCGCCTGCTAGCGGCGGTGAAATGACAGTCGATCTTACGTTACTGGCGCCGGCGTTCGTCGCCGGATTGCTTGTCATCATCACGCACGTGCCGCTCGGGCGGCGCGTGCTGGCACGCGGCGTCGTCTTTCTCGATCTCGCCATCGCGCAGATTGCGTCGCTCGGCGTCATCGCCGCGATCGGCCTGGGGTTGGATCTCGAGGGCTGGATCGCGCAAGCAACCGCGATCGGGGCGGCCCTGGTGGCGGCAGTGGTGCTGGTGTGGACCGATCGGCATTGGCCCCAGGTGCAGGAAGCCCTGATCGGCGTTCTGTTCGTTTCGGCGGCGAGTGCGGAATTTCTGATCCTCGCCGACAATCCGCATGCCGGCGAACATGTGAAGGATATGCTGGCCGGCCAGATCCTCTGGGTCGGTTGGGAGATGCTATGGCCGGTCGCGCTCTTTTATGTAGCACTCCTGGCGGTCTGGTTTGCGGCCCGTGACCGGCTCAGCCCGCTGGGGTTCTATATCCTCTTTGCGCTGGCGGTGACCCAGTCGGTCCAGATCGTTGGCATCTATCTGGTGTTCGCCAGCCTGATCCTGCCCGCCTTGGCGGCGCGCTGCGTGCCCGCTCGTTGGGGTTTGGCAACGGGATATGCCGTCGGGATCGTTGGTTATGGCGGCGGATTGCTGATCTCGGCCTTGGCCGATCTGCCAAGTGGGCCGACCATCGTTTTGACGTTATTGGCGGCTTTCCTGGCGGTGGCGCTCGTCTGTCATCGATCTGTCACGCCAGCTTAGAGTGGCGTTGCCCGATGTGGCGACTCGGCCACCGGTGGCGGGCGTTGCCCGCCCCGGCGACTCGGGTAAGAATGTGCCAAACCGTGGCTTCGTCAGGAATGATCTTATGATCCGTCGCACCGTTTCCATTCTTCCCGTGGTTCTTGCTGCATGCCTCGCGGCTGCATCCCTCAACGGCTGCGCCGTCGCCGTCGGTGGCGCCGCGATGGTCGGTGGGGCTGCCGCCGAGGAACGCGGCGTGCGCGGCCGCGCCAGCGATCTCGCGGTCGAGGCGCGCATCACGGATAAATTCCTGCAGGAGCGTTTGAAACTGCTGACCAATATCGGCGTCGAGGTCTATGAGGGCCGCGTGCTGCTGACGGGTGCGACGACCGACGTGGCCCTGGCGGATCGCGCGGTGGCGCTCGCTTGGCAATGCGAAGGCGTGCAGGCGGTGCTCAACGAGATCCAGCTTGTCGATTCCGGCTTCGCCGTGTTCGCCCACGACACCGTCATCACCAGCAAGCTGTTGTCGGCGATCACCTTCGACAAGGATATCCTATCGATCAATTATTCGGTCGAAACGGTGAACCGCGTCGTCTATCTCATCGGCATCGCGCAGAACAAAGCCGAGGTCGACAAGGTCATCGCGCACGCCAGCAACATCGAATATGTCACCAAGGTGGTGAACCACGTGCGCATCAAGCAGGCGTCTGTTCCCGCCGCTTAATACGTTCGCCGCTTTTTCTCCGATAGGATTCGCCATGTCTCTCGTCGTCGCCATCCAGATGGACCCGATGGAAACCGTCAATATCGACGGCGATTCGACTTTTGTTTTGGCGCTCGAGGCGCAAGCGCGCGGGCATCAGATCTATCATTACCTGCCGCAGGACATGGCGCTGAACCATAAGCGCGTGCTCGCCCATGCGCGTCCGCTGAGTGTGCGGCGCGAACGCGGCAATCATTTCAGCTTCGGTGCGGCCGAATGGCTGGACCTCGCGAAGGTCGACGTTGTGCTGATGCGCCAGGACCCGCCGTTCGATATGGCCTATATCACGGCGACGCATCTGCTCGAACACATCCATCCGGATACGCTTGTGGTCAACGATCCGGCCAGCGTACGCAATGCGCCGGAAAAACTGTTCGTCACGCACTTTCCGAATTTGATGCCGCCGACGGTGATCACGTCGAACCGTCAGCAGATCATGGAGTTCCGCGCCGAGCATAAGGACATCATCGTCAAGCCGCTGTTCGGCAATGGCGGTGCCGGCGTATTCCATATCAAGCCGGACGATGAGAACCTGAACTCGCTGCTCGAAACCTTCACGCTTCTCTTCCGCGAACCGATCATCGTGCAGAAATACATGCCGGCCGTGCGCCAGGGCGACAAGCGCATCATCCTGATCGACGGCAAGGCAGCCGGTGCGGTCAATCGCGTGCCGGCAGCGGGGGAATCGCGCTCCAACATGCATGTCGGCGGCAAGCCGGTGCAGAGCAAGCTGACCAAGCGCGAAGAGGAAATCTGCGAAGCCATCGGCCCGGCGCTCAAGGAACGCGGGCTCATCTTCGTCGGCATCGATGTCATCGGCGATTATATGACCGAGATCAACGTGACCTCGCCGACCGGCTTGCAGGAAATCAATCGCTTCGATGGCACCAAGCTCGAAGGCGATATCTGGGATGCGATCGAAGCCAAGCTTTGAAGACTGGGCTTAAGTAAAAACCCAGCCGCCCGGCGCGTTCGCATCCTCGCGCGCGGTGATCCCCAGAACCTCCGTCGCATAACGCAGCATCAGGCCTTTGCGTTCGCCCTTGAAATGCACGAGGCCCGCGTTGGGTATCGGTGCAAAGACCGGTTTGTTGTTGGCATCAAGCGCGAGGCTCGCGTTCCAATCCGCGGCGGGAAAGGCGCGGATGCGGATCGCATCGTTCTCGCGTGTCACGATGCCTTGCCAATTGGCGACATCGTCGGTGCCGACTGCTTCGACCAGCGCCATCTGATCGCCGTACCATTCCTGATATTCGGGCACGAGATCGGCGACATATTCGTCGAGGATCGCGAAGAAATTGACGCCGGGCGATGGTTTGAGCGTCGGATCGATCAGCAGCACGCCGGCATTGAACGGATGCAAGGTCGGCTCCTTGGTATAAGTCAGACCGATATCGAACGATCCGTCGAACAGGCCTGAGGGATCGCGCTGCAAAAGGATATCGATATCCATCAGCACCGTCGGCCCGCGCACCGCATCCGACGCGACATATTCCCGCCAAGTCTGCGTCTCGGCGCGCATGAGATGGGTGAAGCTGTCCTTGATGCTTTCATGCGCCTCGCGGCGATAGATGCCGTTGGCGGGGATGCCGTCCGGCACGTCGGCTTCGGCATGGGTCAGCAGATGGATCTGGGCGTCGGGGACAACGCGCCGCACGCTGGCGCACATCAGCGCGAACAGCGCCCAATAGGTCTTGGCGGTGCCGGCGTTGGGGGCGGGGAGATGGAAACAGGCGAAGGTGAGGGGCACGTCAATTCACTCTCTAGCGCACTTTTTGGCCCGTGAACGGATTCCACCCGGTCGCCGCCAGCGCCGCCCAGGCGGTGGCGCCCAGATGCGGCAGGCGATAATAGCGAAAGTCGTCGGTAACGCTATCGGGCCCAATGGCGAGACCGGTGGTGATCTCCGGCTCGCGCGTCGCCCAGATATATCCGCCCGGGCTGATATGTTTGGCGACCTCGTCGAGCGCGCGTGCGGCATCACCGGCGCGACCCAGATAGCGATAGACCAACGCAGCCTGCGCCGTGCCTTCGAGCCACAAGCCGTCGCGGTCGTCGTTGAAGTCGAACCCGCCCGCCACACCATGCGCCTTCTCGGCATAGCCGAGCGCGCCTTGCCATTCCTGTGGAGCATCGGGCAGCAACAGCGGCCACAGTTGCGCATCGAGGCCCGACGTCGCGCGGTTGATGGTTTCGCCGTCGGGGCCGACGCCGGTCGGGAAATGGCCGCTACGTTTATCGAACACGTAGCCGAGGAACAGCCGCGCATTGCGATGCGGCTCTGGCATCTTGAGGCGCGCGAACAGCGCGGCGAGATCGGCGGCATGTTCCGTCGATTTCCAGGTTTCCTTTTTCGACGCATTCACATCGCCGAAGATGCCACCGGTGAAGCCGCCCTTTTTATCCATCGTGTTGGCGACGATCCAGTCGGCGAGCTTGCGCGCGCCGGCCAGGTAGCGCTCGTCCTTCGTCGTCTCCGCGAGTGTTGCCAGAGCCAAGCCCGCCCAGGCGACGTTACCGGTCGCGGTGCCGACCTGATAGGCGTCTTCGCGCCAGCGTTGATCGGTGCTGTTCCACCAGCCCATCGGCGGGATCGGGTGCTGTTCCTGCGCGCCGGGGCGGTAGGCATTGCGCAGCCGTCCCATGACGGGGCCGGCGCGATCCTCACGCGCCGCCAGCAGCAGGGCTTCGCCGATGCGCGCCGCCTGTTTGGGTTGGCCGCAGGCGATCAGCGCGATGGCGGCCAACGCGTTATCGTACGTGAACGCGCCGTTGAGCGCCGGTTCGGCGTTCGGGCCTTCGCCGTCGGCATGATCGTAACTGCGCAAGAAGACCGGGCCGGGTCCGGCGACGGCATCGACGCGCGAACCGATCGCCGCGCAGGCTTGCGCGGCAAGCGGATGATCGGCGGCATGCGCGGGTATTGCGAGGGCGATCATCGCCGCTCCCATGATTGCCAAGATTGTCCGACTATGGTGGGCTCGCTGCATAAGCGCACTCTATAATAAAGGGAGAAGCCACGCATGATTCTCGAATCCGCGATGCTGAGCGTCAAACCGGGCCAAAATGCGGCCTTCGAGGCGGCGATGACAGAAGCGCGCCCGTTGATCGCGGCCTCGCCCGGCTTCCAGGGCATCGAAGTGCGGCCCTGCATCGAACGCCCGGGCAATTATCTGCTGCTGGTGCGTTGGGCGCGGCTGGAGGATCACACCGAAGGTTTCCGCACATCGGATCGCTACGAGAAATGGCGGGGCCTGCTGCACCATTTCTACGATCCGTTCCCCATCGTCGAACATTTTGCGGATTCGGTGGTGTGACGGGCTACGACTACATCATCGTCGGCGCGGGCACGTCGGGCTGCGTGCTCGCCGAACGCCTGAGCGCCGACCCCCATTGCCGCGTGCTGCTGCTCGAAGCGGGCAAGGACGATACCGACATCCGCGTCCGTCTGCCGCTCGCGGCACGACATCTGTGGGTCCATCCCGGATTCAATTGGGGCTATGTGAGCGAGCCAGAGCCGCACGCCGACAACCGGCGCATCGCGGTGCCGCGCGGTAAAATCGTCGGCGGTTCATCCTCGATCAACGGCATGCTCTATACGCGCGGCCATCCCAGCGATTTCGATCAATGGCGCCAGATGGGCTGCACGGGGTGGAGCTACGACGACGTGCTGCCGATCTACAAACGGCTGGAAACCGATTGGCGCGGCGCCGGGCCGTATCACGGCGGCGCTGGACCGATGCACATTGCACGTGCGCGCACGATGGAGGCGCTGGTGGCGCCCTTGCGGGAAGCGGCGCGCAAGGCGGGCTTCCCATCGACTGACGATCATCAGGGCGCGTCACCCGAAGGATATGGCGTGCCCGATCTGAACATCGCGCACGGCAAACGCGCGAGCGCGGCCAGCGTATTCCTGAAACCGGCGCGGCGGCGCGCGAATTTCACGCTCGAGATTCATGCCCAGACGACGCGGTTGATCATCGAGAATGGGCGCGCGGTCGGCGTCGAATATGTGCAGAACGGAAGCGTTAAGCGCGTTCACGCCGCGCGCGAGATCATCCTGGCGGGTGGCGTCTATAACTCGCCGCAGCTGTTGATGCTCTCTGGCATCGGTCCGGCCGATGAGCTGGCGCGGCATAATATCAAGGTCGCGTGCGATCTGCCCGGTGTCGGCAAAAATCTGCAAGATCATGCCGGTGTCGGCGTCGATATGACCTGCACCGAGCCCGTCGCCTTCGAGCGCGAATTGCGCGCCGATCGCCTGACGCTCTCCGTCTTACGCTGGGCACTGACGGGCACCGGTGCCGCTGCCAGCATGCCGGTGATCTGCAACGGCTTCATCCGCACCCGGCCGGAGCTGGACCGCCCCGACATCCAGACCCTGTTCACCGCGTCGTCGCCCTTTGCGCGCGTGTGGTTTCCGGGTTTGCGCACAGGCATCGGCCATCGCTTCGCCAGCCGTTCGGTGCTGCTGCATCCGGAAAGCCGCGGGCATGTGGCGCTGGCGTCATCCGATCCGCTCGCCAAGCCACGTATCTTTTTCAATCTGCTGGCGACGCAGACGGATCGCGTCACCCTGCGCAACTCCATCCGCACGACGCGCGCGGTGTTTGCCGAAGATCCGTTTGCGGCTTTGTGCGGGATCGAGCTGGCGCCCGGGCGCGACATCCACAGCGACGATGACATCGATGCTTATGTGCGCCGCACGGTGACGACGGCGTTCCATGGCGTCGGTACCTGCAAGATGGGTATCGACGATCGGGCCGTCGTAGATCCGCAATTGCGGGTGCGCGGTATCGACGGTCTGCGCGTTGCCGATGCCTCGATCATGCCGACCATCACCGGTGGCAATACCCATGCGCCGGCGCTGATGATCGGCGCGAAAGCGGCTGAACTTGTTTTAGGTTCTACTTCTTGACGCGCGTGTAGGTCGTGCGGTCGGCGAGATCGATGATGTGGCCGCCGGTCATGTGCTCCGCGTCATCCATCTCGAACTTATAAGACAGCTTGCCGGTCGTGCGCATCGGCAGGATCGCCAGCGGCAATTGTTCGTCGGTCACATATTCGGTGTAGGGGAACGACATGCCGGCGCTGGCGAGATCGCTCTCGCCGCCCCAACTCTGTTTGGCTTTCAGCTCCCACGCGATCTTCTGTTTGTTGCGCGTGATCGTATCGATGACCAACAGCTTGGGCTGGCCGCGCAATGAAATGCCGCTCCACACGCCGCACAGCGCTTTGAGGCTGTCGGGCGCGGCGCCGCAATCGGCGCGCAACGACGGCGGCGACATGAGTTTTACCCGATCGAGGCTCGCCTTGCCGGTCAGCGGGGCGCCGATATCGGGCGCATAGATGACGCTTGCCTCGACACCACCGCGCGTCACGCGAAGCCCGCGCAACGAGACCTGAAGCTGCTCGCCGCTGGCGGTCACCTCGAAGCTGCCGTCGGTGGCCGGATCGATGGCGACGACGGGCAGCGCCTTGTTGATGTTCTCGAGATAGAGCTGATTGCCATTCGGCCCGATATGCAGCGCCGCCCTGGTCTCGATTTTCGAGTCCTTCGCGCGCGCACTTTCGACTGTGAGCGCGCCACGCCACACGCCGGGTTCAAGTTCGGCGGCGAAAGCGGGTCCCGCAAAAAGAATCAGAGCGGCTGCAAAAAGTCTCAGTAACATGGCCTGACTGTACGGAGGTTCGTCCTACCCCAATGTTAATAGAAACGCTCTTGACCGGCGGGGCATTCCGAATCCAGAATAAGAACAATAGGGGAACACAAGGCAGGCGACGATGACAGCCCGCATCACCACGGTCGCGTTCCAAGGCATCGATGTGCTGGAGGTGGACGTCCAGGTCCAGGTGGCGGGCGGTTTGCCGGCCTTCCGGGTCGTCGGCCTCGCCGATAAGGCAGTGGGGGAATCGCGCGAACGGGTGCGCGCCGCGCTCAATGCGCTGGGCCTGTCCCTGCCGCCCAAGCGCATCACGGTGAACCTGTCACCCGCCGATCTGGTGAAAGAAGGCAGCCATTTCGATCTGCCGATCGCGTTGGGCCTGCTGACCGCGATGGGGGTGTTGCCGGGCGACGATCTCGCGACCTATTGCGTGCTCGGCGAATTGTCGTTGGATGGTTCGGTGCGGTCCGTCGCCGGTGTGCTGCCGGCCGCCATCCATGCCGCGGCGACATCGCGCGGACTTATATGTCCGGGCGCGCAAGGCGGCGAAGCGGCCTGGGCGAGCGGGATTGAGGTCTTGGCGCCCGACTCGCTACTGGCGCTGATCAATCATTTCAAAGGGACACAAGTTCTCTCGGTGCCGCAGCCGAAATTCGCGGAGAGTTCCACGCGCGACGGCGTGCCCGATCTGGCCGACATCAAAGGTCAGGAAAGTGCGAAACGCGCGCTCGAAATCGCCGCTGCCGGCGGGCATAACCTGTTGATGATCGGCCCGCCCGGTGCGGGTAAGTCGATGTTGGCAGCGCGCCTCGGCGGGCTTTTGCCCGATCTCGACGCGGCCGAGGCGCTCGAAGTCTCCATGATCCATTCGGTCGCGGGCGAATTGGAAGAGGGCCGTCTGATCCGCCGCCGCCCGTTCCGCAATCCGCATCATTCCGCCTCCATGCCGTCCTTGGTCGGCGGCGGGCAGCGCGTGAAGCCGGGCGAAGTCAGCCTCGCGCATCTGGGGGTGTTGTTCCTGGACGAATTGCCGGAATTCCAGCGCGCGGCCTTGGAGGCACTGCGCCAGCCGCTGGAAACGGGATCGAGCGTGGTGGCGCGCGCCAACGCGCATGTGCGCTACCCGGCGCGCTTCCAACTGGTGGCGGCCATGAATCCCTGCCGCTGCGGCTATCTCGACGATCCGCAACAATGTTGTTCGCGCGCCCCCATCTGTGCGGCGGATTACCAATCCAAGATTTCCGGCCCTTTGTTCGATCGCATCGATATCGCCATCGACGTGCCGGCGGTCAGCCCGAGTGACTTGTCCTTGCCGCCGCCGTCCGAAAATTCCGCAGCGGTTGCCTTGCGTGTCCGGTTGGCGCGCGATCTGCAGCGTAAACGCTTCGCGGGCCGAATGAATAACGATCGCCGGGTGCGCACCAATGCCGATGCCGACGGCGCGTTGTTGGAAGACATCGCGGCCCCCGACGCCGACGGTCGGAAGCTTTTGACCGACGCGGCGGAACGCATGAAGCTGACCGCGCGCGGCTATCATCGGGTCTTAAGGGTCGCGCGCACCCTGGCCGATCTCGACGGCAGCGCCCAAGTGCGGCGCATTCATATCGCCGAGGCGGTGTCCTATCGCCGCACGGTGCCGGGGCGGCAGGGCATACTGGCCTAATCACGCCCGGCCGGGAACTTCCTTCCGTCCCATCAGTTTAGTATCCGTGGACGGGACCGCTTCTAGTCGTGACGTGCTTCAGATCGCTGCCGTCGAGGCCGCGCTCGAGAACCCGCAAGCGAGCGATGTGAAGGCCGACCCGCAGGCCTTTTCGATCCCGCACCCGTCCTATGCCCTGACCGGCATCTTCGTGCTCGGTCTTTTCTATACGGCCTATTTCGCGCGCGCGGTGCTGATTCCGATCACCATGGCGGTGATCCTTAATTTCGTCCTGGCGCCATTGACCCGCGAAATCACCAAGCGCGTGCGCTGGCCGCATCCGATTTCCGCCGTGCTGGTTGTCATCTTGTTTTTCGGCGCGATCGTCCTGTCCTTCATGGCGCTGTCGTCGCCTGCCGCCGATTGGATGGTGAGACTGCCGAACGAGATGAGTTCCATCGAACGCAAGCTGCGCCCGATCAGCGGCGCGGTGCAGAACGTACAGGACGCGGCCAAGTCGGTCGAGGACATGGCGCAAGGCCCCGATGCCAAAGGCGCCGCCGCGGCGCGCGAACCGATGCAGGTTGTGGTGCGCGGCCCGAGCCTGACGCAATTGTTCCTCGGTCAGACGATGAGCCTCACCATGGGGATCCTCGTCACCTTCGGTCTGTTGCTGTTCCTGCTGGCGAGCGGCGATGCGCTGTTGCGTCAGGCGGTGACCATCGCGCCCAATTGGACCGACAAGAAAAAAGTCGTCGAGATCGCGCGCCAGACCGAAGGCGAGATTTCGCATTATCTCGCCTCGATCACCTGCATCAATATCGGCATCGGCTGCTTGATCGGCTGCGCCATGTGGTGGCTTGGCCTACCCAATCCGGCCTTGTGGGGCGTGATGGCGGCGATCTTGAATTTCGTGCCGGTCGCCGGTCCGTTTGCGAGTGTCGCGGTGATTTCGCTGGTTTCGATCATGACGTTCGAAGGGCTGGCCGACACGATCGTGCCCCCGCTCGTCTATCTCGGCATCCATCTGCTCGAAAGCCAGGTGCTGACGCCCATTTTCGTGTCGCGCCGCCTGTTGCTCAATCCGGTCGCCGTGCTGCTGTCCTTGATCTTCTGGACCTGGATGTGGGGCATCCCGGGCGCGCTGCTCGCCGTGCCGATCCTCGCCGCCTTCAAGATCGCCTGTGAACGCGTCGAAGGATTTCAAGGGCTGGCCGTTATGCTGACCAGCCCGACCAAGATTCCCGATCCCACAAAAGAAGAAGCCAAGGCTTAGTTTATCTGCGACGCGAGGCCGCTTTGCTCAACGCCAGCTCACATCGAGAATGGTGAAGCCGGCGGTTTGCCAGCGGCCGCGTGCATCTATGGCCACGTCCGCGTTATGCACGGCAAGCGTCGGTAACGGCGCGATCGGAATCACATAATCATTGGTGGCGGCCAGGGCGACGGCGCGTGCGGTGACCTCGCGGCGCTGGGCATCGTCGGTTGCCGCGCTGCTTTGCGCGGCCAGGGCATGTAACGCTGAATCGTTATGCAAATCCCAAAAGCCCGGCGCGAATAGCATCTGCACGGTATCCTGCACGTCCGGCATCGCACCGCCATGCCAGGGAAAGATCGCCGCGTCGAGCTGATGATCGCGCACGCGCATGTACAGTTCTTCGGGGATGGCGGCCTCGATGCGCACCGTAACGCCGATGGCGCGCCACGAGAACGCGACGCGTTCGGCGACCTGTGCCGCCGTCGCACCTTGCGCGGTCAGCGCGATTTCGACCGGGCGGCCGTACTCTTTCAACAATGCACGCGCCGCATTGATGTTCTGCATCGCCGGCGCGGGTGCGGCGCCGCAGCCGGCCTGTTCGCGCCAGCATAAGCCCGTCGGCACGCGTCCGCCGGGCGGCAGCACGCGCGCCGCCGCGTCGCGGTCGAGCGCCAGATCGAGCGCCTTGCGCACGCGTGCATCGCCCATGGCGCGGTTTTTGTCGCGCGCATCGTAGGCCAGCACCAACATGCCGTAACCCGCCACCGGTGTGAGGCCTATCGTTTTTTCCTTCGCGAGATCAGTCACGAGTTTCGGATCGGCGTCGAGCAAGATATCGAGTTTGCCTTCGCGCCATTGGGCAACGCGCTCCGCATAGTCCCAGCCGCCCGTGACCTGCACGCGCGCGATCTTGGGTAACGGCTTGGTCGCACCGCCGTGGGCATAGCTGTCGACGCGCGCCACAGTCGCCTGGGTGTGGTCGAGCGAGACGAATTTATAAGGCCCGCTGCCGATGGGGCTGCGGCCGAAATAATATTTTTCGCCGAGCAGGATGCCATGTTTGTGTTCGGGCAGGATCGGGATGTGCATGGCGAGGCGTGGGAGATCGTAGGCGACCGGGCGCTTGGTGATCAGGCGCAGTTTGGTTCGGCCAAGCTTTTCGACGTGATCGATCCAGTCCCACTTATATTCGTCATGCAGGCGCGTGGCGGGATCGCTCAGCCAGTCCAAGGTATAGATGACATCGTCGACATCGACACGGGTGCCGTCGTGCCATTTGGCATCCTCGCGGATCTCGAACTCCAAAGTGCGCTCGTCGGTGCGCTTCCAGGATGTCGCAAGTAGCGGTTGATAGCTGTTGGTGCGCTCGTCATAGGCGATCAAGGTGTCGAACAGGCCGTGGCTCAGGAAATGCGAAACCGGTGTTGAATCGTGATAGATGCTCAAGGTCGCGATCGTGCCGGCCATGCCGATGCGCATCGTGTCGTCACTCTTTTGCGCAAGCGCACCGTGTGTAGCGAAGATCGTCGCAAACGCCGCTGCAAAGATATATTTGCGACGCGAGGACGCTTTGCTGTTCACGCTTTCACTCCGGCGCCGATGGCGGGCGGTGCATCGGGATCGAGCGGCCAGCGCGGACGCGGCTTGAAATCCAGGCCATCGGTATCGCCGAGGCGCAAACGTTCGAGGCCGGCCCAGGCGATCATCGCCGCGTTGTCGGTGCACAAAGATATCGGTGGCGTGTGCAGGGTGAGCTTCTGCGTGGCGGCGAGATCGGCCAGCCGCGCGCGCAACGCCGAGTTGGCGGCGACGCCGCCTGCGACGACGAGATGGACGGAGCCACTCTTATTAAGATGAGCATATTTGTCGCGGAACAATTCGACCGCGCGTTTGGTGCGATCGAACGCGACATCGGCGACGGCGGCCTGGAAACTGGCGGCGAGATCGCGCGCGTCTTCTTCTTGCAACGGTAAGCCGCCCAAGGTTTCGACATGGCGACGCACGGCGGTCTTCAATCCCGAAAACGAAAACAAACAATCGGGCCGTCCCTTCATCGGGCGCGGCAATGGGAAGCGCGTTGCATCGCCGCCCTTGGCCGCGCGCTCGACGGCGGGGCCGCCGGGAAAGCCGAGACCGAGAAGTTTTGCCGTCTTGTCGAACGCCTCGCCCATCGCATCGTCCAAGGTGGTCCCGAGACGCGTATAGCGGCCGACCCCTTCGACGATCAGCAATTGGCAATGCCCACCCGACACCAGCAGCAGCAGGAAGGGAAATTCGACCGCGCCGTTCAGGCGTTCGGTCAGCGCGTGCCCCTCCAGATGATTGACGGCGATGAAGGGAATGTCGCGCACGGCGGCGATGGCCTTGGCGGTCATCACGCCGACAATCACGCCGCCGATCAGGCCGGGCCCACCGGTCGCCGCGACCGCATCGAGATCGTCAAAGCCGATACACGCCTCGTCGAGCGCCGCCTTCACGATGGCGTCAATATTAGCAAGATGCGCGCGCGCCGCGACTTCCGGTACGACGCCTTCATAGGGCGTGTGCTCGGCGATCTGGCTCAGAACCACGGAGGACCGGATGCGTTCGGCGGGTGTCCCGGCATCGCTGACTACGGCGGCGGCCGTTTCGTCGCAACTTGTTTCGATCCCCAGCACCAGCACGGCAGTCCCGTCACGTAAAAAGGCGTTTACCCGAATGGGTCCGGACTTTACTCTGCCGCATCCTTTAAATCCACGTAGGGCTCATGGCCGATCAACCCGTCCTTCGCATCGGTACGCGCGGCAGCCCGCTCGCACTGACCCAGACCAAGATGGTGCAGGAACGCCTGGTGGCGTCGCATCCCCGCCTGGCCGAACCGCGCGCCATCGAGATCGTCGTTATCAAGACGACGGGCGATCGCGTGCAGGATGTCGTGCTGTCGGCGATCGGCGGCAAAGGCCTGTTCACCAAGGAACTGGACGAGGCGCTGCTCGACGGGCGCATCGATT
This sequence comes from Rhodospirillaceae bacterium, assembly GCA_947467145.1. GTDB lineage: Bacteria > Pseudomonadota > Alphaproteobacteria > Rhodospirillales > UBA2165 > CANIGJ01. The sequence continues at coordinate 41,049 of CANIGJ010000016.1, forward strand.
TCGCCATCCATTCCATGAAGGATGTGCCGACCTTCCTGCCCGAAGGCATCGTGCTGTCGAGCCTGATGGTGCGCGAAGACGTACGCGATGCGTTCGTGTCGCAGCGTTATAAATCGTTTGCCGAGTTGCCGGAACAGGCCCTCGTCGGCACCGCGTCGACTCGTCGTCGTGCCCAAATCCTCAAACGTCGGCCGGATCTCAGGGTCGAACCGCTGCGCGGCAATGTCGAAACCCGTCTCGGCAAGCTGGCCGAAGGCGGCATGGCGGCAACCTTCCTGGCCTATGCCGGGCTCAAACGCCTGGGTAAGGCCGATGCCGCCACCGAAATCATGCCGGTCGAAACCATGCTGCCGGCCGTGGGCCAGGGTGCCTTGGCCGCGACGTTCCGCGCCGACGACCGCCGGGTCCGGGCATTGTTGCAGCCGCTGGTCGATCCCGCGACCGAGGCCGCGGTCTGGGCCGAACGGGCCATGCTCGCCATCCTCGACGGGTCCTGCCAGACGCCGATTGCCGCTTATGGCAGCCTGGATGAGGCCAAAATCCTGACCCTCAAAGGCATGATCGCCCATCCCGGCGGCATCCAGGTGGTCGAGGCCCAGGCCTCCGGCCCGGCCGGCGAAGCCGACCAGATCGGGGTGCGGGTCGCCAACGAACTGCTGTTCCAGGCCGGCCCGGCCCTGATGCGGGCGATCAAGAGCGAGCAGCCGCACGTTTACCGGGTGCCGACGGACGGCCCGACTTAAACGACGACTTAAGGGGCCGATTGCTCCTTATAGAGGCAGGCTTCTATATGTGGCGAACCTGCTCTAGTATCCCCGGATGCATCTGCTGATCACCCGACCCGGCGACGACGGCGCCCGGCTTGCCGAGACGCTGCGTCAGATGGGTCACGATCCGATCCTCGAACCGCTCCTGACGATTCGTCATTTTGACGGCCCGGCGCTTGATCTTTCGGGCGCGCAGGCAATTCTGGCGACGAGTGCGAACGGCGTTCGCGCAATTGCTGACAGAACGCCGGAGCGCATCCTACCTTTGTACGCAGTTGGCGATGCCACTGCGCGCGCCGCCAAAGAGGCCGGATTTCTCGATGTTTCCAGTGCTGCCGGCGATGTCGAGGCGTTGGCCCGGTTGGTGCGCGAAAAGCTCGATCCGGCCAAAGGGCCGCTCGTCCATGTCGCCGGATCGGAGGTCGCGGGCGATCTCGCCGGCGATCTGGGTGCTTCTGGGTTCACCGTCCGGCGCGAGGTTCTCTACGAGTCCGAATCGGCTTATAGCCTGTCACCCTCGACCATCGCCGCCATCAAGGAAGAACGCATCGATGGGGTGCTTGCCTATTCGCCGCGTACCGCCGCGACCCTGGCCCGGCTCATCCGCAAGGCGCGCCTGGTGCGCGATTGCCGCCGCATCGAATTACTCGGCCTCAGTCAGGCGGTGGCCGACGCCGCCAACGATATCCCCTGGGCGAACATCCGGATCGCCGCAGAACCGACACAGGAGGCCATGTTGGCGCTCGCCCGTAGCCTGAACGACACCCCGTCCCAATCTCATAATACGGCGCCTAATATCTCACCGGATCCGGTGCCGCCGAGTTTGCCGCCGCAAGGTAAGCCCGGGATCGGTGCTTTCCGCATCGTCCTGGTGACCCTGTTCGCGGTCATCGTGCTGGGCATCGCCGCGTATCTGACGCAGCCGCATTGGCGGCCGCAGCTAGCAGCTTATCTGCCGTTCCTGTCGCCCGGCGACTCGGCGCAAATCCGTCTGGCCGCGCTCGATCGCCGCATCGCGCAGCTCGAAGCGCAGGGCAAGCCGCTCCCCGTACCGGGGACTGATCCGAACGCGCAAGCCGAACGCGAACGCCTGCTCGCGCGCATCGAAAAATTGGAAGCGACCTTTGAGCAGGTACGCACGACAGCGCTGCAGGGCAGCGCCGCCGATGAAGGTGCTGCGCGCGAAGCGCTGCGTCAGGTCGGCGATCGGCTGAATTCGGTGGCGAGCGATACCGCCGTGCGCATCGATCGTCTGGCGCGCCAGATCGAAACCATCGAACAATCCAGCCCTCGCGAAGACGCCGATGCGGTGCGCAATGCGCGTTTGGTTTTCGCCATCGGCCGCTTGCGCGACGCGGTGTTGTCGACTCATCCGTTCCGCATCGAGCTTGCCGCACTCAAGGCCTTGTCGACCGACGATCCCGGTATCAACCAAGCGCTCGATCGCCTGAGCCCGCATGCCGATGGCGGCGTGCCGACGGCCGACGCATTGCGCCAACGCTTTCGTCCGTTGGCGAGCGCCATCGTCAATGCCGGGCGGGAACCGGTCAGCGACAGTTGGGTCGACCGATCCATCGCGCGCGTGCTCAGCGCGATCAATATCCGCCGCACCGACGATCTGACCGGCAGCGACATCGAGGCGATCGTGGCGCGAACCGAGAAGGCGCTGGAACGCAACGACGTAAAACAAGCAACCACCGAGCTTGCCGGTCTGCCCGATCGTGTGGCGGCGGTTGCCAAGCCGTGGCTCAATGATGCCGAAGCGCATCTCGTGGCCAGCACCGCATTGGTCGATCTGCAAACGCGCGCCTTCGCCGAGCTCGGCGTGAAACGCGGCAATTGAGCATGACGCCGTGATCCGCGCCCTCATCTATCTGATCATCCTCGGCGCACTTAGCCTGTTGGCGGCGTCGGTCGCCGACACGCCGGGCGCGGTCACCTTGGATTGGCTCGGCTATCGCATCGAAACGTCGGTGCTCGCACTGTTGATTGTCATGCTGGGTGCCTCGGTCGCCCTTGCCGGGCTGTGGCGTCTGTGGTCGGCCGTCACGGGCAGTCCTCGTCGCGTGCGGCGCTGGCAGGCCGATCGGCGTCAGCGCCTCGGCTACAAAGCATTGACCCAGGGCATGGTCGCGGTTGCCGCCGGCGATGCGGTCGAAGCGCGCCGTCTCGCGCGCAAAGCCGAAACTTTATTGGGCGAGCCACCACTCACCATGCTGCTGTCGGCGCAGGCCGCGCAATTGTCGGGCGACGAAAAGGCGGCGGGCAAATTCTTCCACGCCATGGCCGAACAAAGCGAACCCGAAACGCGCTATCTCGGCCTGCACGGCATGTTGACCCAGGCGATGCATGACGGCGATCAGGAACAAGCGCTCGAGCTGGCCAAACAGGCGTCCGAGCTGAAACCGAAAACTGAAGAAGTCGCCCAGACCCTGTTCGACCTGCAGGTCAAAACCGGCGATTGGACCGACGCCGAAGACACCGTGAAAAAAGCGGTGAAGGCGAAACATCTCGACGCCGATGCGGCGAAACGCCGCCGCGCCGTGCTCGCTTTCCAACAAAGCATCGAAGCGCAATCGGAAGGTCGCTTCGACGATGCGCTCGATCAAGCCAAGCGCGCGGTGAACCTGTCGTCGGCGTTCGTGCCGGCGGCGGTGCGCTACGCCGATCTGTTGAACGATGCCGGCAAGCGCCGTCGCGCGGTGTCGGTGATCGAAGAAACCTGGGTGCGTCAGCCGCATCCGCATCTGGCCGCCGCGATGGAGCGCTTGGCCGCCGGCGGCGCCGAAGATCGCTTGCATGCCATCGAAAAGCTCGCGGGCTACAATCGCGAACATGAAGAAAGCCATGTTGCCTTGGCGCGCGCCGCACTGGCTGCCAAACGCTGGAGCGAAGCACGCGAACATCTGGAAAGCCTGGCGCGTACGCATGCGACATCCCGCGTCGCGCGCCTGATGGCGGAATTGGAAGAAGGCGAAAAGAACGATACCGAGGCCTCGCGCGCCTGGCTCAAGCGCGCCACCACGGCCGAGCCCGACGCCGCCTGGGTGTGCGATCATTGCGGCAATGTGGTTGCCGATTGGGAACCGGTCTGTGGCCGCTGCGAAACCTTCGATGGTTTCTTCTGGATGCCGCCGCCGCGCGTCACGCATTTCACGCCGGCCGATGCGCCGAAGGCAGGCCCAGAAATTGACGGTGCAATTGATAGTGCTGATGGCGACGGCCTGCCCAAAGGCGGCGCATAGTGACGCTGCGCTAATGAACCGTGCGGAGGAGAAAACCGCGTTCGATGCGGCGCTCCGCGATCATCAAGCCGGCAATCTGCCTGCGGCCATCGCCGCCTATCGCGGCATCCTCGATCGCGATCCCGAAATGCCCGATGTCTGGCATCTGCTGGGCGTGGCGCTGCATCAAACCGGCAATTCCACGGTCGCGCGCCAGATGATCGAAACCGCCATCGCGCTCAACGATGGCGTGGCCGATTATCACAATAATCTCGGCATGATTCTGGTCGCACTTGGCGAACGCGCGGCGGCCGAACATACGCTGCGTCAGGCTATCCGTATCGCGCCGACCGGCGGCAAGGCGCTCGCCAATCTCGCCGGACTGTTGCGCACGCGTGGGGCGCTCGACGAAGCCTTCGATCTGTCGGCGCGCGCGGTGGCGATGGCGCCAGGCGATGCCGAGGTACAGAACAATCTCGGCAATGTGCTGAAGGATGTCGCGCGGCTCGACGATGCGCTGGCCGCCTACGATCGTGCGATTGCCTTGCGCGGCGATTTTGCGCTGGCGCATTGGAACCGCGCACTGGCCTTGCTCACCTTGGGGCGCTACCCCGAAGGCTTCGCCGAGCTGGCCTGGCGTTGGCGGTGGGGCGGCTTTCCGGCGAAACCGCGCACCTATCCGGCGCCCTTGTGGAACGGCGGTGATATTCATGGCCGCACGTTGTTCATCTATCCCGAACAGGGCCTCGGCGACACGATCCAGTTCGTGCGCTATGCAGCCCTCGCGCAGGCGTGCGGCGCGCGCGTGATCGTCGAGGCGCCGGCCGATCTCGCCCCGCTCATCGAACGCGCGAACATTGCCGACATCGTGACGACGGACGACGCTACCGCCATCGTCGAGGGCTTCGATTTTCACGCGCCGCTGCTCGATCTGCCGCATCGCTTCGCGGTCAGCCTCGATGTGGTTCTGGCGCCACCGTCCTATCTCGTCGCCGATCCGGCGCGCATCGCCGAATTGCGTGTGGCCACGCCGGGCGCCGGTGGTCTTCGCGTCGGCATCAATTGGTCGGGCAATCCCAACTCGCCGGTCGAACGTTTCCGCAGTCTGCCGCTCGATGCGCTGGCACCCTTTGCCGACCTCACAGGTGTCGATTGGATCAGCCTGCAGCGTGGTCCGGGCGGCGATGCGTTGCCGCGCCCCTTGGGGCTGACGGTGATTGAAACCGGCGAAGGCCTGCTCGGCGATACGGCGGCGCTGATTGCCGGGCTCGATCTGGTGGTGACCACCGATACGGCGGTCGCCCATCTGGCGGGTGCCTTAGGCGTGCCGACCTTCGTCATGCTGCATCAGGCGCCCGATTGGCGTTGGCTTTTGGCGCGCTCCGACAGCCCCTGGTACCCCTCCATCCGCCTGTTCCGCCAAGGAAAACCGGGCGATTGGCCCCCCGTGATCGCCGCCGTTGCCGACGCGGTTGATAAAATGCGGGCGGAGCGCGTATAAAGGCGCCGCAACCGGCGGATACCGCCGGGTTTGTCTCGTTTTTGGGCCGCCTTAGCTCAGTCGGTAGAGCATCGCATTCGTAATGCGGGGGTCGCGTGTTCGAGTCACGCAGGCGGCACCATCTTCCCCTCGATCCATCATTTTATCCAACCGCGCTCGCGGTAGAAGCGCAGCGCGCCGGGATGGGCGGGTGCGCTCGGGCCGATGTCGGCCATGTGATCGACCGACAGCATGGCGAACAGCGGATGCAGGCGGCGGAAATCGTCGAAGTTATCGAAGACGCTCTTGGTAATGTCGAAAGCCAGGGCATCGGACAGGCGCGTCGTCGCCACGACCACGGCGCGAACGCCCATGGTTTGCACATCTGTCGGATTGTCGAGGTAGGTTCCGCCCGCAATGACGGCGCGCTCATATTCCAGATGGCTCGCCAACACCGCATCGATCGGCGGGCCGCTGACATCGAGCAGCACGCCGCGGCACATGCGCACGACATCCGCGATCAAGCCATTCGGATGGCCGACCGAATAGACAATGGCATCGAGTTCATTGGCGCAGAGCGCACGATGCTGTTCGGCCGCCGAGAATTCATGGACCGCTGCGAAATCCTTCGGCGTCACGCCGAGCGCGGTCATAATGCGCGCCATGCCGAGCTGTTCGCCCGATCCCGGGCTGCCCATATTGATGCGTTTGCCGCGCAGGCCGGCGACATTGCGGATGCCGAGTTCGCGCCGCGCCACGATGGTGAAGGCGTCGGCGTGCCCGGTGAACAGAACGCGCAAGTTCGTGTCCGGTCCGCGCAACGCGAACGGCCCTTGGCCCGCGACCGCGTCGGCCAGCACGTCCGACGGCACGATGGCGATATCGATCCGCTTGTTGCGCAGCGCGTCGAGATTGGCGATGGGACCGGCCGCGACCTCGGCCACGCAGCGCCGTTCGCCCTGCGCCGCATCGAGATTGAACAGACGACAGACCGAACCGCCCAAGGGATAATAGGTGCCGCTCGGCGTTCCGGTGCCGATAACCACATCGGGCCGCACGATCGGGTTCGCACATCCGGATAGGGCTAAAGCGACAAGTCCGGCCAAGATCGCGTGTCGGTCAGCTGACCAGCGCATATTCGAGAATCTCCCCTTGCCGTTCGATGAAGCCTTTCACCCAACGGCCGTCCGTGTCGTAAAAGATGCTGCCCGCGTAATGCGGCGTGATGATGTGATGGCGGGTGGCGCGGATGCGGCCCGACGGTGTGTCGACGAGTTCTTCGCCGATCCGCTTGGCGACCATGCCGACTTCGCTGCCGTGCTGCACATCGATCAGCTTGCTCTCGCCGATGAGCTTGCTGTTCCACAAGGTATTCGATGTCAGCAGATTGGCCGGCGCCAGGAAGGGTCCGTCCGCGCCGAGGATGCGAAAGCCTTCGGCGGCCGCGTAGCCTGAAACCGTCAGGGCGACGCCGTCGTCGTTCGTCGTGCTTTGGACCGAAATCAAGCGTCCGGCTTCCCAGATTTCCTCGGCGTCGTGTTTCAACCGAAACGCGGTGAAGAACAGGACTTTGACGGTGATGTCGATATGTGTGACGACCGATAGGCGCGTACCGTCGGTGCGGAAGATGACGCTATGTTCGCCGACCTTGGTGTCGCGATGCGAGGCGCGGAAGCGGATATTGGCAGGTGGGGCGGCTTCGGTGGCGCGCGCGGGAAACGCGCCGAGCAGCGGCAGCAGGCTTGCGCCCGCTGCCAGGCCCAGAAAGCGCCGCCGGGTCACATTGTGAATGCTGTCTGCGGCATCCGTCATGTGACGGACGCCGTTATTTGACGATTAGATTGTTGCGCACCGACTGCACGCCGGGAACGTTGCGCGCCAATTCGCCCGCGCGCAGCGCTTTTTGGTTCGTGTCGACGAAGCCGCTCAGCTGAACGACATTCTTCATCGTTTCGACGCCGACTTCGGATGCCTTCAAGGTCGGATCGTTCACGATTTCGGCGAGGACACGGCTGGTGATCGCCGTATCGTCGACATAGTTGCCGGCTGTTTCGCGGCCGGAGATGGCGTCGCAGGCCGACAGTGATCCTGCGAGGACCAGCATGGCGGCGAGCGTCTTGAAGCGATTGTGGTTCGTCATGGTCGAAGTCTTTCAAAGTAAAAAGAAGTTGCGGCCGGCATTGCTGCCGGCCGCTGCTGGATTATTTCCAGGCCGGCTTGCCGAGATCGATCTGGTCCTTGTCGGTGAGCGCACCTGCGCCCGCGCCGAGCGCGCCGCCGATCAATGCACCCGTCAGCGGATCGCCGAGGAGAAGGCCGCCGACGGCGCCCGCGCCCTCGCCGATGCCCGCACCCGACAGGGCGCGATCCGATTTGGTGTTGCCGCACGCACTCAAGGAGAACAGTGCGATGGCGGCCAGCATGGAGATGGAAATGAGTTTCATAGTAATTCCCGATTCGGGTTGTCGTGTCGTACGTCGATGGCAAATGCCATGAGCGTGTCGTGAGGCGCGCATGCGGGTGCACGGCGCCGTCATGGGCGTCATGGATGCAAACCGCGAAGGCGTCTGTATGAGAGCGCAGTGCGCGCGGATCGGTTTGTCGGCACGGCGGCGATCGATTTTTCGATCTCCGCATGGCGACCCCGATCATGGAACCGGTTTCAGTACGGGTTGTAACTCGCCCTGGATCTGGTTTGGAACGTACAATTCACAAGGGCGATGAGCTGTTATATGCCCGATTAGACTGTGCGCCGAGTGTCAAATAAGGGCGCGTCGCGCGCGGCCCGCTCAGCCGGAATTGTCCGGCCGAGCGGGCCGCCGATGCGTCAGCTTCCGAGCCACCCCGCCGTTTGTGCCAGCAGCCAGACACCGATGACGAAGAACAGCGCCGCTGCGATCATGTGCACGACGCGGAGCGGGATGCGCTTCACCAACTCGTTGCCGAGATACACCGCCGGTACGTTGGCCAGCATCATGCCGAGTGTCGTGCCGACGGTGACCATCACGACCTCGTGAAAACGCGCACCCAGCGCGATGGTCGCGATCTGCGTCTTGTCGCCCATCTCGACAATGAAGAACGCAAAAAGTGTCGTGAGGAAAGCACCGTAGGCGGCGGGCTTGTCGTTGATATCGTCGAGCTTGTCCGGGATCAGGGTCCAGGCCGCCATGGCGATGAACGAGACCGCGACCAGATAGCGGAACCATTCGCCGTCCAGGAACGAGGCGACCTGCGATCCGATCAGGGCGGCCAGGAAATGATTGGCGATGGTGGCAACGAAAATGCCGGCGACGATGGGCAGCGGCTGCTTGAACCGGGTCGCCAGCACGATGGCCAACAATTGGGTTTTGTCGCCCATTTCGGCGAGGGCGACGATGATTGTGGAGGTGAGTAGGGCTTCCAAGGTGTGTACTCCGAGCCGGGCGATCCACGATTCCGATGACATCGCTCCTCCCGCCCGGCTAAGGCGAAGGTGCAATGTCATTGGTCTCGTCTGAACGCCAGAGCATGCTCCGGCACGTTCCAACCGCGCCACGGCCTCTCGACCGAGTATGTTGACGCGGAGCCCGCCCTTAAGGCGGCTGACTACTCCCCAGATGACGGGGCGAAGCTAAGGCTAGAGCCTGGGATTTTCAAGCCTGGATGAATTAGCGCGGGGAGACTGGTTCGCGGGTGACCAAGCTCGCCGGAACGACGGCGCGCCCATCGGGAATGCCAAGATGCGCCAGCATCTTGTCGGCCTGTTGGTTGAGGCGCGCGATCAGGCCGGACATGCCGCCCTGGGTGAGCGCGCCTGCGAATTCCGACTTGCGGACCGTCAATTCGCTGATGCCGCCGCCGAAAACCAGATCGACGATGCGCCAGTCGTCGTCGAATTTCTGCGTTACATAAGTAACGGACATATCCGGGCGTTTGGGACGGACCAGGCGGGTTGCGACGCGCGTGGTCCCGTCGAGGCTCGGCTGCTCGCCGGTTACGACGAAATATTCGCCGGTATAATCCTCGAACCGCGTCAGGTACGTACCGATACTCATGCGCAAAAAGGCGTCCGTGAGGCGAGTGCGGTCGTCCGCATCGGCGGCGCGCCAGCGCGCTCCGGTGGCCGCCTCCATCATCGCGGGTAGATTGAAGCCTTTGCTGACCAAGCCGCTGAGCTGGTGATAGCGGCCCTCGGGGGAGGGGGCGGCCGCGTCGCCTTTGACGGCGGCGATAATGGCCGCGCTGAACCGATCGACGGCTTCGCTCGCGGTATCCGCGGAAGCTTCCACGCGCAAGGTCGTCATGATCAGCACGAGCGCTGCGGCGGCGCCGTAGAACAAGGAGCGAAGCACCAACCGGATTTTAAGCATGACTGAAACTATGCGGCGGGTGGCGCTCTTGAGTGTGTTCTTTGTGGGACAGCCTGGCGCGAAAATCAGTTCGTGCTGGCGTAGGTCCGCGCGGCGGCGTCGCGTTGCAAGGGGGCGCGGAAGTCCGCGATGATCTTGTCGGCCTGATCGTTGAGCTTGGCGGTGAGGCCCCTGAGGCCGCGCCGATTGAGGGTTTCGGCGAATTCCGCCTTGCGGGTGGCGACTTCGCTGGCGCCGCCGCCGAAAATCACATCGACGATGCGGGCTTCGCCGTGCGTTTGGCGCACGATGTAGGTCACGGAAACGTTGATGCGGCCCGGGCGGATCAGTTTGGTCGTGATGCGGGTATTGCCGTCGCGGCCCTGCTCTTCGCCCAGGATCTGGAAATATTCACCCGAATAGCTTTCGAAGCGCGATAGATACGTGCTGACGCTGAAGCGCAGGAAGGCATCGACCGCGACCGTGCGATCGAACTCGCTGGCATAGGCCCATTGCGTACCGGTCGCCTGTTCCAGCATCTCGGGAATATCGAAATTCTCAGCTAGATGATCGCTGAGGCGGCGATAGCGGCCGGGCTGGCCGGGTGCGACGAGCCGGTCGTCGGTGCGCAGGATGTCGATGAAGGAGAGATTGAATTGCTCGATCAGGGTCATCGCCGGTCCGGCGACCGCCGGACGTGCCGCCAAGCCGGCGCACAGCGCCAACGCGAAAACGACGATCCGGAGTGTGTGACTGAGCAATGACATGCCCAGACATTAGCTATGATGCGGTGGCCGTTAGGGTGTCCTAATCATGTCAAACATGTGGCGAATACGGCAACGGGACGGCTGGGTCTTCCCCAACCGCCCCGCGCGATGAACCCGAGAAAGGAGCAGCGCTTACATGGCGTATTCGAACTTGCCGCCTTTCCAGTTGTAAACGCGATAGGCCGGGCTGGTGACGTCGCCTTTGGCATCGAAGCTGATCTCGCCGAGCATGGTCGAGAACTTGGTCGATTGCATCGCAGCGATCAGGTCGTTCAGCTTGATCGATTTTTTCTGCGCGGCGGCCTGCGCGAAGATCTGGATCGCCGCGTAGGTATAGAGCGTGTAACCCTCCGGGTCATGCCCCTGCGCCTTGAACTTAGCGACGATCTGCTGGGCGATCGGGTTCTGGCGCGGATCGGCGTCGAACGTGACATAACCGGTGTCGCTGGCCGGGCCGGCGATGGCGCCGAATTCATTGTTGAACAAGGCATCGCCACCGATCAGCGCGATGTTGAGCGATTGATCCTTCGCCTGGCGTGCGATCAAGCCGGCTTCGGTGTGATAGCCGCCGAAATAGACCGCCTCCACCTTGGCCTGCTTCATGCGGCTGATCAGTGCGGAGAAATCCTTGTCGCCGACATTGACGCCTTCATACATGACTTCCTTCACGCCCTTGTCGTTGAGGCGCGCCTTGGCGAAGTCGGCAAGGCCTTTGCCGTATTGCGACTTGTCGTGGACGATGGCGACGACCTTGCCCTTGAATTTCTCCATCACGAAGTCGGCGCCGATGACGCCCTGCTGGTCGTCGCGGCCGCACACGCGGAAGACGTTCTTGAATTTGGCGCCGCGCTCGGTGAGCACCGGATTGGTCGAACCGGGCGAGATCTGCAAGATGCCTTCTTCGGCGTAAACTTCCGACGCCGGGATCGACGAGCCGGAGCAATAATGCCCGGCGACGAAGACGACCTTCTTGGAGGCGAGCTGGTTGGCGACCGCGACCGCCTGTTTCGGATCGCACGCATCGTCACCGATTTCGAGGCGCAGTTTACGCCCGAGCACACCGCCTTGCGCATTGAGGTCGGCGACAGCCATTTCGGCACCGCGGCGGAACTGCTCGCCGACGGTCGCGTTGGAGCCGGTCATCGGCCCCGCGACCGCGATGACGATGTCTTGTGCCGAGGCCGAAGTCGCAAAGGCGAGACCCGTCGCCGCGAGCAAACCGAAAAGCGTTTTACGCATGGAACCCTCCGTCAGAACGAATATGAGAAAACTGTATCATGCATTATTAAGACCGTCATCGCCGGGCTTGACCCGGCGATCCACGAAAGCGCGATAGCGCGAAAAGACTCTTATCGGCGCAGACGCGCCTCTCGTGGATGCCCGGATCAAGTCCGGGCATGACGAGTCAGGCGGCACCGCTACCGAGATAGGCGGCGCGCACCTCGTCATTGGCCAAAAGTTCGGCCCCGGTACCGGTCAGCACGATCGAGCCGGTCTGCAGCACATAGCCGCGCGTCGCGACCTTGAGCGCCTGATGCGCGTTCTGTTCGACCAGCAGGACGGTGAGGCCCTGGCTGCGATTGAGATCGGCGATGACCTCGAAAATGCGTTTGGTGATCAGCGGCGCCAGGCCGAGCGACGGTTCGTCGAGCAGCAACAATTTCGGCCGCGCCATCAAAGCGCGCGCGATGGCCAGCATCTGCTGTTCGCCGCCGGACAAGGTGCCACCGCGTTGATCGCGCCGCGTGCCCAGAATGGGAAACAGTTCGAACATGCGTTCGGTGTCTTCGGCCACGTGCGCGTCGCCGGCGATGGTGGCCCCGAGGTGCAGATTCTCCAGCACGCTGAGGCGGGCAAAGATGCGCCGCCCTTCGGGCGCGTGGGCAATGCCGCGATGCATGATGGCGCGCATGGGCTCATTGGTGATGTTGGCGCCGTCGAACATGATGCGTCCGGTCTGGGCGCGCGGCTTGCCGCAGATGGTCATCAGCAGTGTCGATTTGCCGGCACCATTGGCGCCGATCAGCGCCACGATCTCGCCCGCCTGTACGGTCACATCGACGCCTTTAAGCGCCGCGATGGGGCCGTAACCGGCATGTAGGCCTGTGATCTCCAGCATTACGCGGCGTCTCCTTCCGGCTCGCCCAGATAAGCGCGGATGACGGCCGGGTCGGCGCGTATTTCGGCTGGCGTGCCGTCGGCGATGCGTTTGCCGTAATCCAGCACCACGATATGGTCGGAAATCCCCATCACCACATTCATGTCATGCTCGATCAGCAGCAGGGACACACCATCGCGTTGACGGATATCGAGCAGCAGACGATTAAGCTCGGCCGATTCGCGCGCATTCAATCCGGCGGCCGGCTCGTCGAGGCACAGCAGGACGGGATCGGTGCACATGGCGCGGGCGATCTCCAATCGGCGCTGCGCGCCATAGGGCAGATTGCCCGCTTCGTCGTCGGCGCGGCCCAGCAGATCAATACGGTCGAGCCAAGCCTTCGCTTTCTCCACCGCGGCTTTTTCGGCTTGGCGATAACCGGGCAGGCCGAACAGTCCGGCCAGGGTGAAGCCGCTCGCCCGCATCAGCTTGTTGTGCTGCGCGACGATCAGGTTCTCCAGCACGGTCATGCGCGGAAACAGCCGAATGTTCTGGAAGGTGCGCGCGACCCGCGCGTTGGCTGCAATCGTGTGGCCGCTCATCTGCGCGAGATCGAGCGCGCCCAATCCAATGCGCCCGCGTGTCGGTTTATAAAAACCGGTGATGCAATTGAAGACGGTGGTTTTGCCGGCACCGTTCGGCCCGATGATCGCGGTGATATCGCCGGCGTTCGCCGTGAAGGACAGATCGTCCACGGCCGTGAGTCCGCCAAAGCGCATCGTCAGGTTCTCGACCTTGAGCAAGGTCATGCGCCGCCGCTCCCCAGCGTAATCGTCGGCGCGCGGCGCGACAGCAGGCCATAGGGGCGCCACACCATGATGGCGATCATGGCGGCGCCGAACAGCAACATGCGGAACTCGGCGAATTCGCGCCCGACCTCGGGCAGCACGACGAGTAGCAGTGCCGCGATGACGATGCCGGTCTGGCTGCCCATGCCGCCCAGCACGACGATGGCGAGGATGAAGGCGGATTCGAGGAAGTTGAAACTTTCCGGACTGATGAAGCCCTGACGCGTGGCGAAGAACGCGCCGGCGAACCCGCCGAACATGGCGCCGATGGCAAAGGCGGTGAGCTTGGTGTTGGTCGGATTGATGCCGAGCGCCTTGCACGCGATTTCGTCTTCGCGCAGCGCTTCCCAGGCTCGCCCGATCGGCAGCTTGCGGATCCGCATGGTGAAGGCGTTGGTGATCAGCGCCAGCACTAGGATGATGAAATACAGAAAAATGAAACGGTGCTGGGTCGAATACTCGATGCCCAATAGTTCATGGAACGGCATCACGCCGTCTTCTACCTCGCGCGCGAAGGGAAAGCCGAAGAAGCTCGGGCGCGGGATGCCGCTGACACCATTGGGCCCGCCGGTGAAGCCCTGCAGATTGATGATGAGCAGGCGGATCATCTCGCCGAAACCAAGTGTGACGATGGCGAGGTAATCGCCGCGCAAGCGCAACACCGGAAAGCCCAGCAGCATGCCGAGCATGGCGGCGAGGGCGCCGGCCAAGGGCAGCGCTTCCCAGAAATTGAGGCCCCAATATTGGGCGCCGAGCGCGAAGGAATAGGCGCCGACGGCATAGAACGCGACATAGCCGAGATCGAGCAGACCCGCGAGGCCGACGACGATATTCAATCCCCAGCCCAGCATGATGTAGATCAGTACGGTGATGGCGAGGTCGACGACATAACGATCGGCGAAAGGCAGGAAGGGCAAGGCAACGGCGAAACCGACGCCGCCGAGCGCCACCAGTTTCATCGTCGTTTGATGCTGTGCATTGCTCGTTTGCTGTGCGCGCTGCGGGCGCAAGCGCCACGTATTGGGCCAGACATTGAGCAGCAGGCGGCCGATGAACACCGCGATCACGCCATAGGCGACCCAGTCGAAGCGTGTTTGGAGTGTGAGGCCGCTGGGGCCTTCGATGGTGCGGAATCCAACCAAGGGCACGGCGAGCATCAGGGCGACGAAGCCGGCGATCCCGGCATCCTTCAGTGCGGCGGCGTTAGCTCGGGGCACTCTAGACCTTCTCCACATCCGGGCGGCCGAGCAGGCCGGTGGGGCGGAAGATCAGCACTAAGATCAGAATTGAGAAGGTCGCGATGTCCTTATATTCGATCGAGAAATAAGCCGACCAATAGGCCTCGACGAGACCGATCAGGAAGCCGCCCAACATCGCGCCCGGCAAGGAGCCGATGCCGCCGAGCACGGCCGCCGCGAACGCTTTGAGCCCCGCCTGGAAACCGATGAAGAAATCGACGACGCCGTAATAGAGCGTGACCATGACGCCGGCGACGGCGGCGAGGATCGCGCCGATCATGAAGGTCATCGAGATCGTGCGATCGACATCGATGCCGAGCAGGGCGGCCATCGTCTGGTCCTGCTCGCAGGCGCGTTGCGCGCGCCCGAAGCGCGTGCGGGTGATGAGAAGCGAGAAGCCAATCATGAGCAGGACGGTGAGCACGATGATCAGGATCTGGATATAGGTGACGGCGACCTGGAAATGCCCGGTCTCGATCAGTGGGATGGCGCCGGTGACGACGGGCTGGATCGATTTGACCCGCGCCCCCTGCAACAGCTGCACATAGTTTTGCAGGAAGATCGACATGCCGATGGCGCTGATCAGCGGCGCCAGACGGAACGAGCCGCGCAACGGCCGGTACGCGATGCGCTCGACCGCCCAGCCATAGGCGGCGGTGAACAGCATGGATGTCACGAGCACGATGAGCACGGCCGCCGGCACCCAGGTGACGCCCATCATGCCCAGAAGCGTGAACACGATGACCGCGACGAAGGCGCCGATCATGTAGATCTCGCCGTGCGCGAAATTGATCATGCCGACGATGCCGTAGACCATCGTGTAACCGATGGCGATCAGGCCGTAGACCGCGCCGAGCGTGATGCCGTTGATGGTCTGTTGGAGGAAATACTCCACGCTCGGCTTCTGCTCCTTGGTCTATTTAGCTCGCACCAGCCGGACCGGTTCGATCGGGCCGGTGGGGCTGAGCCCGGCCTGGCCCTGCACCATGTCGAGATCGATGATCAAGGCGACGCCGGTGCGGGCGTAATCGTGATCGCGTTCGACCTGCGTCATGGTCTGATAGACCTTCTCGCGTGTCGCCGCATCTGTGGCCACCTTGGCGCGGCCCTGGAACTGATAGGTCGCCTTCGAATCCTCGTTGCGATACATCAGCGCGACGTTGGGATTCTTCTGGATCGCTTTCAGGAACGAGCCGCCCGCGTTACGCACCCACATGGCGAGCTGATCGTCGCTATAGGCCTGGGTCGAGCCGCGATAGCTCAACACCGGCTGGCCGTTCTCGTCGGTATAGGCGACGACCATCGGATGTTTGTCGTGCAGCGCTTGCGTGACGAAATTCTTGATCGTCGGCGTCAACTTCATCTCGCTGGGTGCCCGCGGCGCACCCGGGATGTTCTGCTGCTGCACGGCGGCAATTTTGTCGCCCTCGAACAGCATGGTGACGATGACGCCGCCAACGCCGCTGGCCGGTGTGCCTTTGATCTGGATGCCGTCGAACTTGTCGGCGGCGGGCGCACCCCAGGTGACGCCCTTATAGACCTTCGATGTGTTTTCGCCGGTCAGGCGTTCGAGCACGGCGGCCTTGCCCGGAATGTTGAAATTGAGTGCCCGGAACACCGCGTTGTCGGCGAGGAGGTCGGCCTTGGGCGCGCCGGCGGATACCGAATCCATGAAGCTGCGCGTGATTTCGAGTTTGTCGGCCATATTTTCTCTCCCTGAATTTTGGCAAAGCGACCTCGCGTCGCGAGTGCATTCTTGGATTTTAGTCATAACCGCGCCGTGGAGTCCCTATCAAGCGCCACCTGAAAACGTCATTCCGTGTGTCCTTTCCTGGCCCTACGGAACTGTGGATCGGGGGATGGGTTGAATCCCCATCATATTGACCCGCAAAGGAGCGACATCATGAAAGGCCTGGTTCTCTGGATCATGGGCGTGCCGATCTCGGTAATCATCCTGCTCTATATCTTCGTCTTTAATTAAAGACGGGCCTTACGGCCCACCGAACGGCCCGACGGTGCAAAAACCGTCGGGCCTCTTTTTTTGCTTGCCTTCCGTCCCTGATCTCGTCATATTGCGAACAATTCTTATTTGCACCGTAACGGACGCCTCGGGAAGCCAATGCGTTTTCTTACCTCCGCCAACGCCGCCCGCCTTGTTTTCGCTGGGCTTTTTGCCCTAGCGCCGATTGGACAAGCCAGGGCGGCTGACGCCGCGGGCGTGCTGACGACCTATTCCGACATCGCGCTGGCCAAGTATGAAGACGCGCTGACGACGGCGCAGACGCTGCAGGCGCGCGTCCAAGCCCTCATCGACAAGCCGAGTGCCGCGGCGCTGACCGCGGCGCGCAATGCGTGGAAGGCCGCGCGCGTGCCCTATCAGCAGAGCGAGGTCTATCGCTTCGGCAACAAGATCGTCGACGATTGGGAAGGCCAGGTGAATTCCTGGCCACTCGACGAAGGCATGATCGATTACGTCGATGCCAAGACCTATGGCGAGTCGAACGAGGACAATCCGCTCTATACCGCGAACGTCATCGCCCATCCGAAACTGAAAATCGCCGGCGAAGATTTCGACGCGACTGAGTTGAACGCCGTCACTTTGCGCAAACTGCACGAGGCCGATGGGGTCGAAGCCAACGTGGCGACCGGCTATCACGCCATCGAATTTTTGCTGTGGGGCCAAGACATCAACGGCACCGGCAAGGGTGCGGGCAATCGCCCGTGGACCGATTACGCCAAGGGTGCTTCCTGCACGCACGGCAATTGCGATCGGCGCGGCGCGTATCTCACGGCCGTCACCGGCTTGCTCGTCGAAGATCTCGAAGAAATGGTCGGCAATTGGCAGGCCGACGGTGCGGCGCGCAAGGCCATGACCGCGGATGGGATGGATCGTGGGCTGGCCATGATCTTCATCGGCATGGGCAGCCTGTCCTATGGCGAGCTGGCCGGGCAGCGCATGAAGCTCGGCTTGATGTTGCACGATCCGGAAGAGGAGCATGACTGCTTCTCCGACAACACACACAACTCGCACTATTACGATGCGATGGGCATTCGCGACGCCTATCTCGGCAGCTACAAGCGCATCGACGGCAAAACCGTCGTGAAGGGCCCGGCACTCGCCGATCTGGTGAAGGCAAAAGCGCCGGCCGTCGATACCGAGCTGCGCAAGCTGCTGAGTGCGACGATGGACAAGATGACGGTCCTGAAAAAGACCGCCGATTCCGGCGAGATGGCCTACGACCAGATGATCGGCGAGGCCAATCCGAAAGGGAACGCCATCGTGCAGGCCGCGATCGATGCGCTGCTCGCGCAGACCAAAGGATTTGAAAAAGCCATCGAGACCTTGGGTCTCGGCGCGGTGCAGTTTGAAGGCTCCGAGAGCCTCGATGAGCCGCAAAAAGTTTTCAAGTGACAGCCATTTGAAGGTCGGCCGTCCATTGATGGCCGCCAGACAGTAAGAGGTTTCAAGTGAGCATCGGCCCTAGCCCCCGCCCCTTCTTCAGAAAGGGTGGGGGTCTTTTTTCGTGTTGCATCTGCTTCTTAGTTGCACTTTTGGCACTCGGCCTGGCGATGGTTTCGCCGAATGGCCCGCAGGCGGCCGAGCGCAAAAGCAAAGACAGTAGCGATGCCGCGCAGGATCGTTCCGCGATAAGTCGTTCGGAGATTCTGGCCCCCACGACGGATTTCTCGAAACCCGAGCGCTGGGAAGAATTGCCCGGCGGCACCGCGACCAATCGCACGCGGTTCGATGCCGACGCCTTCTCGCAGCCCTCGGTCAGCCTGTCGTTCGAGGATCGCGCAAAATTCTTTATCGGCGACGGCTTCTTCCGCCGCACCTGGGTGACGGCACCGTCGTCCTCGCAATCGGCCGACGGGCTCGGCCCGCTCTACAACGCGCGCGCCTGCCAGGATTGCCACGTGAAGGACGGGCGTGGCCATCCGCCCGCGCGCAATGACAACAATGCGGTGTCGATGTTTTTGCGGCTGTCCGTGCCGCCCATCAGCGCGGAAGAAAAACAGCTGATTGCCGAAGGGGCGCGTGTGATCCCCGAGCCGACCTATGGCGGGCAGCTGCAGGATATCGCGATCCCGGGATTGCTCCGCGAAGGCCGCATGGTCATCACCTATGCCGATCTGCCGGTGACCCTGGCGGGCGGCGAGGTCGTGACTTTGCGCAAGCCCGCCTACAGCGCTGCCGATCTCAATTACGGCCCGATGCGCGCCGATGCACTGCTCTCTCCGCGCGTCGCCCCGCCGATGATCGGGCTCGGTCTGCTCGAAGCGATCGCCGACGAAGATATTCTCGCGCATGCCGACCCCGACGATAAAGACGGCGACGGCATTTCGGGGCGGCCCAACCGCGCCTTCAGCAAAATGGCCGGCGGCATTACGCTCGGCCGCTTCGGCTGGAAGGCGGGCCAGGCGCGCATCGCGGAACAAAGCGCCGATGCGGCGGCCGGCGATATCGGCTTGTCCAACCCGCGCGCTCCGTTTGCGTGGGGCGATTGCACACCGGCGCAGACCGCGTGCCGTGTTGCGCCCAACGGCAATAATGAAGACGGCTTCGAAGCACCCGCCGAGGTGATGGACCTCATTACCTTCTATTCGCAAAATCTGGCCGTGCCGATGCGCCGCAATGTGGCAGAGCCGCAAGTGCTGCGCGGCAAGAAATTGATGTATGAAGCGGGCTGCATTTCCTGCCATACGCCGAAATTCGCCACGCGCAAGGATTACGAAGTTTCCGCACTCGGCGGCGAATTGATCTTCCCCTATTCCGATCTGTTGCTGCACGACATGGGCGAGGGCTTGGCCGATGGCCGCCCCGAAGCCGAGGCAAGTGGCGCGGAGTGGCGCACGGCACCGCTCTGGGGCCTGGGCTATACCAAGGTTGTGAACGGGCATACATTCTTGCTGCACGATGGGCGCGCGCGCGACGTCGTCGAGGCGATCCTGTGGCATGGCGGCGAGGCGCAAAAAGCGCGTGATGCCTTTGCCGGATTACCCAAGACAGATCGCGACGCCATCGTCGCATTTTTGAATTCTCTTTGAGATGAACATGGAAGCAAGAATTCAAATAAAACCGTCATGCCCGGGCTTGACCCGGGCATCCACGGAGAGGCGCGTCGGCGCCGATAAGAGTCATGCCGCGCTATCGCGCTTTCGTGGATGGCCGGGTCTGCGCCCGGCCATGACGATCGTGTTTATGGCCGCCTCGCTTTTGACCGCCTCCGCGCAGGCCGACGAAGCCTTCACGCCGACCAAGAACCTGCCCTACGCCGCCCTTAATAAGGCGCTCACCGAACAGGTCGCCGTGCCGGCCTATCAGGCGTTGGTCCCGGCGATGAGTGCGCTGGCGACGGCGAGTGCGGAATTCTGCCTCGATCCGCCGACCGGCGTTTATGCGCGCGTGGTCGATTCCTTCCATGGCGCGATGACGGCTTGGCAGCGTGCCCAGCCCATCGGTTTCGGCCCGGTCTCGAAAGACAACCGCCAGGCGCGGTTCGAATTCTGGCCCGATACGGGTGGCTCGACCGATCGCCAGATCCGCCGCGTGCTGAACGATCGCGACCCAGCCTTGGTCGCCGACGGCGGGCTCACCGGCAAAAGTGTCGCCTTGCAGAGCCTCGCGATCTTCGAGCGCCTGATGGCCGAGAACGTGTCGCGCCTTGCCGGTGCGGGCAAAGACGGCACGGCCGAAGACAAATATGCCTGCGCCTGGATGAGCGAGATCGCCCGCTTCCAGGCGCGCCTTGCCGTTGCCGTTGCCGACGAATGGGCCAATGGTTTTGCCGCGACGATGCTCGGTGCGGAATCCGGTAACGCGTCCTATGCGGATGCACGCGCCGCCACCACCGATTATCTCAAATCGCTGTCCGGCATCGTCGATATCGTCATCCGCCAGAAGCTCGAACGCCCGATGGATGTCAGCGTCGCCAAGGCGCGGGCCGCGCGCGCCGAAAGCTGGCGCACCAAACGCTCGATGAACAATATCGTCGCCAATCTCGAAAGTGCGCGGGCCCTGATCGCGACGCCCGACGGTTTCGCCGATCTTATGAAAGCTGCCGGATCGGGCGCGCTCGGCACCGGCATGGTCGGTCAGTTCGATACGGCCATCGCGTCGGCCAAGGCCATCGGCAATCTGGAAGACGCGCTGGGCGATACCGGCATGCGCCCGAAGCTGGAGGATCTGTTGCGCCAGCTTCGCGCCATCCGCACGTTGCTCCAGGGTCCGCTGTCGCAGGACACGGAACTCACGGTCGGCTTCACGTCCCTGGACGGCGATTGATGCTGACGAGGCGAAATTTCCTCGCCGGTCTTTCTGCGGTTCCGCTCGTTAGCCGCATAAGTTTTGCAAGCACATCTTCCCTCTTTCTCAGCTGTGCCGACGACCGCGCGCGCAATCACCATGTCGTCGGCTTCGACCTCACAGGTGCGCCGCATTTCAAGATCAAGCTGCCGGCGCGCGGGCACGGTTATGCGCAACATGCGACTCGCGCGGAAACAATTGTGTTTGGCCGCCGCCCGGGATCGTTCGCGGCCCTGGTCGATACGCGCGCGGGCACGCTCGCCGGCATGATCGATCCGCCCCAGGGGCGCTGCTTCTACGGACACGGCACGTTCTCCGCAGATGGCGCGCTCCTCTATGTCTGCGAACATGACGACGCGACCGGCAACGGCTTCATTGGCGTTTACGATGCGCAGCACAGCTACAAACGCATCGGCGATTTTGCGGCCGGCGGCATCGGCCCACACGAGGTGCGGTTGCTGCCGGATGGCCAAACGCTTGTCGTCGCGGTCGGCGGCATCCTGACCGACGGCAAGCGCGACAAGCTCAATATCGCCACCATGGATCCGAGCATCGCTTACCTAGATGCCGCATCGGGCAAAGTGGTCGAACAGGTCCGCGCGCCTGCGGAATGGCATCAGCTGTCGATTCGCCATATCGATCTCGATGCACAAGGTCGCGTTGCCATCGCCATGCAATATGAGGGCGATGCCGGCGCGAGCGTCCCGCTGGCGGCGTTGCATGTGCGCGGGCAAACCGCGCTGCAGTTTTTGCGTGCCGGCGAAGACGATGCGATGCGCTTGAAACAGTATCTCGGCGATATCGCGTTTTCGGTTGATGGCGCAACGATCTGCGCCACCAGCCCGGTCGGTTCGGTCGTGGCACTGTGGGACGCGCGGAGCGGCGCTTATATCGAGATGACCGACGCCGCCGACGGCTGCGGCATCGTGTCGCTCGGCGAGGCGTTCGTGGTCAGCGGCGGCGACGGACGTTTGCGCCGTCTCGATACCGCCGCCAACGAGCCGCTCGCCGCAACGAGCTGGACTTGGGACAATCACATGGCGGTCATCTGACCGCGGGCACGTGGCGTTGGTCAGCGCCGCCCGAGCCTGCTACGCTCCTGGCCGGGGATCGGAGGGGTGGCATGACCGACGGCACGCGCGCAGAGATACTCAACGCATTCGGTTTGCGCGATCGCGCGATTTTCGATGTCGGCCCCGATAGCGGTTGCCGCGCCGGAGCGGCGCAGGTTCGCGTCGCGGCGACGGGCGATCCCTGCCAGCATTTTTCGGCCGATCATGCGGCCAAGCTCGCGCGCGCTTTGGATGGCGTGGACGTTCCGCTGGCCGCGCGCATCCGTCGCGCTGTTGCGGACGCGGCCAAACACGCGAAAGGCTAATGGCGGATCTCTCTTCGCCGGTCTGGACCTGCCCGACCTGTCACACTGAAATCGCCTCGTCGTTTTGTCCGGGCTGCGGCGAAAAGCCGCTCGATCCGCGCGACCTCACCATGCCCGGTCTCGCCGAGCAGGTCTTCAATGCACTGAGCTCCATCGATAGCCGTTTGTTGCGCAGCCTGCACGATCTCGTCGTGCGGCCGGGTGCCTTGACCTTGGCGTATGTGCGCGGACAACGCCGGCCGTACTTGACGCCGATCCCATTGTTCCTGATCTGCAACGTCATCTTTTTCGCGGTGCAGTCGCTCACCGATCTCAAGATCTTTGCGCCGATCCTCGACGACCAGATCACGACCCAGCCGTTAAGCGATCTCGCCCGCGCGATGATGACGGATCGTCTGACCGGGCTCGGCACGGGCCTCGATCAATACCGCCCGTTGTTCAACCAGGCGGAAGCGTCCAACGCCAAGACGCTCATCGGTTTGATGATGCTGCCCTTCGCGCTGGTGCCGCCGCTGCTGTTCTGGCGCTTGCATCGTCCGATGGCGGTGCATGTGGTGTTCTCGCTGCACTTCTACGCTTTTTTGTTGCTGCTGTTCTGTGTGCCCTTGTTGTTGGTGGCGGGCGCGGGCCTCTTTGGGTTTCCTAGCAGGCTCGACAACGATGTCGATACCGCGCTGTCGTGGGCGCTTCTCATCGCGTGCGCGGCCTATTTTCATACTGCGACGGGTGTTGTGTATGGCATGCGCGGGATCAAACAGTTGGGCGCCGCGCTCGCCATGACCGTCGCCGGCGCGTTCATCTTCTTGGGCTACCGCTTCGTGCTGTTCGCCATCACGCTCTATACGACGTGAGAAAGGGACCATGGCTTTAATTAAATGCGAGGAATGTGGGCGAGAGATCTCGGACAAGGCCGCTGCCTGCGTCGGCTGCGGCGCCCCGATCGTTCGGGCCGCGATCCCAGGTCCAACCAGAATTTATTACGACCAAGGCTGCGATGCATTCATCGGCACCAAGGCGCTGGCGGTTAAGCTCGCCGTGAATGCCATACGCAAAATTGGCTGGCGGCTCGATAGCGCCGATGAGAATACTGGCATTGTCGCCTTTACGACCGGTGTGACGTGGGCGTCATGGCGTGGCGTCGCCGGGACGATCGCCATAGTGGATGTGGGCGAGAACAAATTCCGGGCTGTTGGATCGTCGCAACAGGACGAGACGAAGGCCGACAAAGTCATGGAAACGATGCGGGTTCTCGCCTCGTAGCTGCTGTCCCCACCGCCGCGTTGCCGCGCGCCGCCGGTGATGTGACATGCAAGATGTTCATAACTGAGTCAGGGCGATCCCACCTACGATGCAATCCATGGGGCGTGGCGTTTCCATGGGAGATTGCGGTGACTGTAGCGATCCGAAAATTTCTGGAGATGTCGTGGACCGACGTGCAAACGGCGGCGACCAAGGATCCCCTCGTCATTATTCCCGCCGGTCAGATTGTGCAGCACGGCCCGCATCTCCCCGTCGCGACCGATATCTGGCAGGCCGAAGGAACCAGTACCCGCGTTCTGGACGGACTTGCGCTTAAAGGTCACGAGGCGATCCTCGGGCCGACAGTGTCGTTCAGCTTCTCGCCTGCGCAGGAAGGTTTTCCCGGCTATATCAATTTGTCGCCGGAAACCTTGGCCGATCAGGTCGAGGAAATTTCGACCTGCCTGGCACGCCAGGGCTTTCGCCGCCAGGCCGTCGTCTTGTTCGGGCCGGGCAGTTGGTCGAGCCTCAATGTCGCTGCCTCGCGTCTCGCGCGCGACAAAACGGCGAAACTGGTCATCCTCGATGGGCTCAACACGGCGCGCGCCGTGGGTGGGCATTTGTTGGAAGGCAACGATCCGGCGAGCGGCAAATACGATGTGCACGCCGGCGAGCTGGAAACCTCGCTCATGCTCGCTCTGGCGCCCCATCTCGTGAACATGGCCCGCGCCGTCTGTCATTACTCGGATATCTACGCGTCGTTTTTCAAGTATGGGACGAACAGCGGCCCCATGCAGCAGAAGATGGCGGCCGTCGGCTTAGATGATTGGGCCGATTTCGGCGCGGATGGCGTGACGGGCGACGCGACCCGCGCGAGCGCCGAGAAGGGCAACGCGTTCCTCGATCTGACGGCCAAGGAAATCGTGCGGCACCTAGAGGATTGGGTGTTGAAGGCCAAGTAAGGCCGCCGGCGCCGCGGTCCGGTTGCCGTTCTCTCGTTAATGCTGTTACCATTCAGCGAACGGGGACAGACGCCGAATGGCGCATCCGCAAAAATGGGAGACGATGCGCGCGATGGACCGAATCGTGAAACGCATACTCGGCCTGGTCGCCGTGCTTTGCGCCGCACCGGCGACGGCCTATGCACAAGATGCGGGCCCGGACGCCAGGCTCTGGGACGCCACCCTGGCGAAGGCCAAAACCCAAACGCTCGTCATGGTCAATCAGGGCGGCCCGGGTTTCGATAAAACGATCGAGGCCTTCACCAAAAAATTCGGCATCAAGGTCGATGCGACGGTGGCGCGGCCCACCGTCATCCTACCGCGCGTCAAAACCGAGCAGGCCAACGGTCAATATCTCTGGGATATGTGGTGGGCGACGACATCCAACATGACCGGCTCGGCCGCGCCGGCTGGAATGCTGCAAAAATTCGACGACTTCCTGATTCTGCCCGAGGTCAAGGACATCGCGAATTGGCGCCATCCGAATTACATCTACGGCGATGCGGGACACATGGTCTTCACGCATGCGCACGAGGTCACGGCGTCGGCCTATCGCAATCTCGATATCGTGCCCGAGGTTAACACCGACACGATCGACGGCCTGCTCGATCCCCGGCTGAAGGGCAAAGTCATCGTCCGCGACGCCTCGCAAACCAATGCCGGCTCGTCGGCTCTCGCGCCGCTCTACAAGGTCAAGGGCGCGGCCTTCGTCACCCGCTTTCTCACGGAACAGGAACCGCGCGTTCTCGACAATCCACAGCAGATCGATTCCACCATCATGCGCGGGGGTGCGGCGGTCGCCTTCGGCATGCAGTTCTTCGCCTATGCCGGCTGCGTGAAGGATGGCGGTTGCAAGAATGTGAAGCCGATTCCGCATTTGGCCGCGGTGTCGTCGCGCGGCTTTGCCATCTTCAGGAACGCGCCTAATCCTGAGGCCACGAAAATCTTCGTCAATTGGGTCTTGAGCAAGGAAGGCCAGGAACTGTTCGTTCGCGAATGGGCGGCGGGCAACGACAGCGGCGCCGTCAGCATGCGCAAGGACGTCGAGCCGCATCCCTTGCACAAGCAGGATCTGCCTGATTTCACCCGGGCCAATGACTATGTCTGGGTTCACACCGACGAAGGCGCCAAGGAAGTCGATGCCGTCGTGAAGATATTCAAGGAAACTGTAGGAAAATAACGCAAAGCGACCCCGCGTCGGAGATAAGGGAACTTACATGAAACTTCAGTTGAGTGCCGGTCTGGCGAGTAATCCACGCACCTATCCGATCATGGAGGGCCGGGTCGCGCCGGACGGGATCGACCTCGTCTGCTCGCCGGTCCACGGTTCGGAATTGTTCTGGCGTCAGCTTCATTTCGGCGATTTCGATATTTCGGAAATGTCGATGTCGTCGCTGATGATGGCCATCGCGAACGGCGACAAGCGTTGGGTCGGCATTCCCGTCTTCACGACGCGCAAGATGTTTCACACCTGGATTCTGGTGCGCAAGGATCGCGGCATCGACAAGCCCGCCGATCTGAAGGGCAAAAAGATTGGTGTCCCCGAATATCAGCAGACCGCCGCTTTATGGTCGCGCGGCATCCTGCAGCACGAATTCGGCGTATCGCCCACCGATATCGGCGAATGGTGGATGGAGCGTAATCCCGAACATAGTCACGGCGGCAAGATGGGATTCAAGGCGCCGCCCGGCGTAAACCTCTCCTACATTCCGACGAACACCGACATGGGTGAAATGCTGCTCGACGGCAAGATCGACGGCGCGCTGCTGTATCTCGCCGGCACCAACAATCTGGTCGATCGCAGCCAGGCCGATCTCAACAATCATCCCGATTTCAAGCTTTTGTTCACCGACCCACTCGCCGAGGGGGCGCGCTATTTCGCGAAGACCGGCATCTATCCGATCAATCATGGGATGGTGATCAAGCGCGAGATCGCCGACAAACACCCCTGGGCGGTGCTCAACATCCTGAAGGCCTTCGATCAGGCGAACGCGTTTGCTGAAAAGGCGCGCCGCGCCGCCGTCGAATACCATTTCGAAAGCGGCCTGATCCCAGCGCAATATAAGAAGGCGATGGAAACGCCGCTGATCGCGCATGGCATCAAAGCCAACCGCAAGATTCTGGAAACGGCGGCACAATTCTCGTTCGAGCAGGGCCTGACGCCGCGCTTGATGAAGCTCGAGGAAATCTTCGCGCCGCAGGTGATGGAGCAGTAGGGGGCGTCGTCCGGGGGATCGAGGCCGCTGGGACTCTACCCCCGTCTTCCGCCCGCCGGATTGTCCAATATCTCTTTCAAGCGGTCACGATTCAACGTGAACCCTAGCCCCGGCTTGTCGGGCATCTGCATGAAGCCGTCCTTCGGCTCCGGCAATCCGTCGAAGATCGATTTGCAAGCTTCCGTCGCCATATAGTGGAACTCGACGAGGGTGCCGTTTGCTGCGCCCGCGACCAAGTGCATGTTCTCGTACGGCCAGCCGCCGCCATTCGCGAAGGGCACGTTGAAGGCCGACGCCATGCCGACGATCTTCTGCGCCTGGGTAAAGCCGCCGGTGATGCAGACATTGGGCTGCACGAAATCTATTGCTTGATTCACCAGCAGATCGCGAAAGCGGAAGGCGAGGCCTTCGTTCTGGCCGCAGGCGAGCGGGATCGGCACCTGACGGCGCAGATCCGCCATCTGGCGCGCGTCATTCTGCGTGATCGGCTCTTCCAGGAATGAAATGTCATAGGGCTCGATCGCACGGGCGATCTTGAGCGCGTGGTAATGATCAAGATTGCAGTTCGCATCGACGTAGATTTCGATATCGTCGCCGACCGCATCGCGCACGGCCTTCACGCGGCGGGCGTCTTCCTTCAACTGATCGGTGATCGATTTGCTGTCGCGGTTGCGCAGCGCGCCATCGGCCACCGTCATTTTCACGCGCTTGAAGCCGCGCTTGACCCAGGCGCGGGCCGCGTCGGTGAGTTCGTCGCGATCGTAGAAATGAAAGCCGAAGGTGACATAAAGCGGCACCTTGGAGCGTGCGCCGCCGAGCAGACGCCAGATCGGCTCATTGAGCGCCTTGCCCTTGATGTCCCAAAGCGCGATGTCGATGGCGGCCATGGCGTGCTGCGCCACACCGGTCTGGCCGCGCGGGCTCAACTGCCAATAGAGCTTGTCCCAGATCTGCTCGATCATCATCGGGTCCATATCCTTCAGACCCGGACCGACGCGTTCGACGACGCGCGCCACCACATTGGTATCGGTGATGCCGGTGATGCCGACACCGGTGATGCCGGTGTCCGTCTCGATCTCGACGAGGGTGAAGCCCTGCGTGGTCTCCAGCTTCTTCGGCAGGATGTCGAGGGTCAGGCGCGGATTGACGGAATACGCGGAAACGCGCGCGATCTTCATATGGAACCTCCCGGGGAAACTTACTTTATAGTTTGCGACGCCCATCCCTCGCATTGCGAGGACGCAATGGTGTCGCTTTGCGCTTTTAATTGCGGCCGTGATGGCCCTCGCGACGTTAGTCGCGACCTCGATGGACCGTGCAGGCCGCGTTCTCGGTATATTCGACGGCCTCGCGGCACTGGGCAAGGTTCGGCATCTTGACGAAATGCGCCGATGGCGTGCCCGCCATCAGGACCATATAGACGCCGGCATCGTGCACATCCTCGATGCTGCGGGGCACGTTGTCCGGGCCGGATTGAACGGTGAATTTGTTCTCCGACGCGGCCAGTTCGCCGGTCGGCCGGGCGGTCGGCGGGCGGGCCGCCGGCAGGCTCTGGCCCGGCACGCTGCGCACCAGCATGAAGCGGCTGGTCGTTACGTTGCCATCGCTATCCTCGGCGCGCACGAACACCTCGCTTTCGCCGGCCGGCACGGTGATGCGGCGCTGAAAGCTGCGGTCCTTCACCTGCGCCTTCTGGCCGTTGATCGTCACCTCAAGGCCGTCGGTATCGTCCTCGACGGTGCCGCGGATCCAGATGGCGGGGGC
Source organism: Rhodospirillaceae bacterium (assembly GCA_947467145.1). Taxonomy (GTDB): domain Bacteria; phylum Pseudomonadota; class Alphaproteobacteria; order Rhodospirillales; family UBA2165; genus CANIGJ01. Next base: position 69,704 of record CANIGJ010000016.1, read on the forward strand.
ATAGGCGCGGATGCGGCCGTTGGCAACGTACAGCACGTTGAGCTTGGGTGGGTTGGCGCCGCTCGACGCCGTTTTGGGGAGCGGCGTTGGGGTCGGCGGCGTGGCGCTGCTATAGGGCGCGGCCGAGCGGCGTGTAACTTCACGCGCATCGACGGCGAACTCGTCATCGGAGGTGTGGCGATTGGCACTTTGCGCCAACGGGCCGGGACCGACGGGAGCGCGCAGAGCTGCAGCGTCGCGTCCGGTGGGTTTCGTGGCCGTGCCGCCGAGACGGGGCTCGGTCATCCAGGAACAACCGCCGAGCACCGTCGCACCGTATAAAAGCGCAGCACAATAGGCCGTCCGAATTGGAATCCCCCGCATGACTCCTTGTAAACCGCAACATGTTGTAGATTCAACAGGAATGAGACGGCGATTCATCGCAGTGCTTGTGCCTGGCCTTGTCGCGTTTGGCTTGGCTATGACGGCGGCCACGCGCTTGCCGGCGGAGACGCCTGCATCGCCGACGGTCGTCGAACTGTTCACGTCGCAAAGCTGTTCGTCCTGCCCGCCGGCGGAAGCCTATCTCGGCAAACTGGCCGGCCGCGCTGACGTCATCGCGCTCGAGTTTCATGTCGATTATTGGAACGACCTGATCTATGGCGGGGCGGGCCGCTGGACGGATATCCATTCCTCGTCAGCCAATACGCAGCGCCAGCGCGCCTATGCGGCGAGATTGCCCGATGGGGTCTATACCCCGCAAATGGTGATCGACGGTCGGGTCCAAGCGATCGGATCGCGCGAGCGCGACGTCGAAGCCGCAATCCGCGCCGAACGGCAACGCCCGCACCTTGCCCTGCATTTGTCTACAGCTACCGCGGGAAGGCTGGAATTGAAGATCGGCGACGGGACGGTCGTTGGAGAACGTTCGGCGGATCTCTGGTTGGTGCACTTCAAGTTGCGCGAAGAGACCCGGGTGCGGGGTGGCGAGAACCGGGGCAAGACCCTCATCAATCATCATATAGTAACCGGTATGATCGCTCTGGGGTCGGCCCCCCTCGATGGCGAACCGGTGCTTCTCGATACGTTGACGCGGGCGCCCGATGAGGGTTGCGCGATCCTCGTTCAGGCGCGCGATCAAGGTCCGATCCTGGGGGCAGCACTTTGTCCGGTTGCCGGGCCGAAAGCCTCATGATCGCAATACCTACTTTTGTAGGTCTTAAAGTGGCGGATGAAGAAAACCTGGCGGATTTTCGTAAGGCCTCATTAACCCTTTTCGGTTGATCACATATAAGATCATTTGTTTTCAATAGCTTGTGCTTTGTTGTTTAGACGTAATCTATCCACAGATTTTCCACACTCAGATACGGCCAACGATTGTAGTTGACCGGCAAGCGACGCGGCGGCAAACTGCCCCATCTTGCGATGAATCTCTGCCAAGAAATCGCAAAATCATGGGGGTACAGGCCATTCTTACCGCTATACATCGCGCTTTTTGTGCGTCCCGTCGCGCCCGTCGCACGGTCGGGGTCTAGATCTAGATGGACGCAGAGGTTAGCGATCTTCCGGAGCAGACCTACAAGGTCTCGTATACCATCCCCTGTGCGAGCATGTTTCGCGACGAGGTGACCGAGCTGGCGACGCGCAAGCGCTCCAACGTCGCCGATCTGGCGCGCTCGATCCTGCTGTTGCTGCCCGAAGAGGTGGTACGCAAGATGCCCGATCCGGGTGGTCCGCCGGTCGGCGACCGCGAACAGACCATGCTGAAATCCGGCCCGTCGCAGGGCCGCCCTTGGCGCCGCAAACCGCGTCTGCAGGTGCGCCTGCCGCCGGGTTATGAGACCTCGATCGTGCGCCGCGCCTTGGCCCTCGCCCTGGCGTTGGATCGCGACGAACGGGCCATTCAGGTCCGCAGCCCGAACGATCCGGTCGAGCCCGATCCGCGCCTGGGCCCGCTGACCGAAGAGGTCGAACGCCTGCACGCCGCGGTGGCAGCGCTCGCCTTCCGCCCCTTGTCGGCCGGGGTGCGCACGCGCTCCGAGGCGCTGCATGTTTTGGGGTTCGCGCCCGGCGAATTGCCCGACCGCGACGCCATCCGCGCCCGCTTTCGCGGTCTCGCGACCGTGCACCATCCGGACAGTTCGACCGGCAATCACCTGCGCATGAGCCAGTTGAATGCAGCTTTGGCGTTGCTGAACTCGCCGCGTTAGCACCGGCAAAGCGACCTGGCGTCGCAGATCAATATGGACATAAAAAAAGCCCCGAGGTTTCCCTCGGGGCTTTTTGTTGGTTAGGCCTGCCGGTTATCGGCGATCGCCGAAAAGCTGAAGCAGCAGCATGAAGAGGTTGAGGAAGTCGAGGTACAGGCTGAGCGCACCCATGACCGCTTTTTTGGTCGCGGTGTCGCTGGCATCCGCCTCGTCGTAGATCAACTTGATCTGCTGGGTGTCGTGGGCGGCGAGGCCGACGAAGACCAGCACGCCGACAACCGAGATGATGAACTGCAACGCGCTTGAGCCGACGAAGATGTTCACGATGCTCGCGATCATGATGCCGATTAGGCCCATGATCAGGAACGATCCGAACTTCGACAGATCGCGCTTCGTCGTATAGCCGTAGAGGCTCATCGCGCCGAAGGTCGCCGCGCTAATAAAGAACACGCGGGCGATCGAACCGCCGGTGAAGGTCAGGAAGATGTGCGCCGACGACAGGCCCATCACCACCGTGAAGACCCAGAATACGGCCTGCGCGGTCGAGGCGCTCATCTTGTTGATGCCGAAGCTCAGCACCAAGATGAAGGCGAGCGGTGCAAACATAACGATATAGGCGAGCATGGTGGGCTGGAGCTGACCGCGCGCACTGGCCGTGTAGAACAGCTGCATGATTTCCGGCGTGCTCGCGGTGAAGTACGCGACGATGCCGGTCAGCAACAGGCCGGAGGCCATGTAATTGTAGACGCGCAGCATGTACGAGCGCAGGCCGGCGTCATACGCCTCGGCATATGCGCCCGTCTGTCCATAAGGACGCGACCCAATGTCAGTATTCGGTCCGAGTGCCATGGTCACTTATTCTCCCAAAAACAATTTAGTCGTGCCCCAAAGTCCCAATTACGCACAGGGCCGTTACTACATTAGCAAAGTCTTGCAAAGAAATATGGCAGTAAAGAGGCATCGCGCAAGAGAAACATGCGCACCTTACTCGTTTCTGAGCAGGGGCGCGGCCTTCTGGCCGAGCGCCCGCCAGGTCCCGGCGAAGCCCGCCACCAACGCCAAAAGGGTGGTGATGCCGATGGTGGTGGCGACCGCGCCGGCATCGAAGCCCCAGGGCAGATTCATCAGCCATTTGGAGATCGCCCAGGCCACCAGGGTGCCGACGATGGCCGAGATCAGCCCGGTCGCCAGGCCCAAGATGCCGTATTCGAGCAGGAAGGCGCGCAAAATGGTGGCGCGGGTGGCGCCCAACACCTTGAACACCACGGCATCAAAAATCCGCCTGCGCCGTCCGGCTGCGACCGCGCCGGCCAGCACCAGCGCACCGGCCGCCAAGGTGATGGCCGAGGTGGCGCTGACCGCGACATTGATGCCGGCCAAGAGCTCGCGCGCCTGTTCCAAGGCGTCGCGCACGCGCACGACCGAGACGTTGACGAAGCTTTTCGCGATGGCGCGTTCCATGGCTTCTTCACCCGCCACCGGCACGCTGACGGCCGCCACATGGGTATGCGGAGCGGCCTCAAGCACGCCGGGAGACAGGATTATTGCGAAATCGAAACGAAGTGAGCGCCAGTCGATTTCGCGTAAGCTTGCGACCTTGGCGACGATATCGCGCCCCAGGATGTTGAGCGTCAGGGTATCGCCGATGCCGACACCGAAGCCGCGCGCCACGTCGGCGTCCATCGAAATCAAAGGCGGCCCGGCATAGTCCGCCGGCCACCACGACCCCGCGACGATGCGCGCGCCGTCGGGCGGGGTGGCGGCGTAGCTCAACGCGCGATCGCCACGCACTGCCCATTCGGCCTCAGTGGCGATGGGCGCCTGATCGACGGGGATGCCTTTGATGGCGATGATGCGCCCGCGCAAACTGGCGACACGTTTATAGCCGCTCATGCCGGGCGCACTGGTCACGGTCTGATCGAACGCGGTGACCTGATCGGGTTGGATGTCGAGGAAGAAAAAGGCGGGTGCGCCTTCGCTCAGCCGGTTCTCGATCTGGCGGTTGATGTTGCTTTCGATCTGCACGATGGCGACGAGGACCGAGAGTCCGAGACCGAGCGACAGCACGACGCCGGTGGTGGTGGCACCCGGGCGATGCAGATTGGCGAGTGCGAGGCGAAGGGTGACCCCGCCGGTGGCGTGCAGTTTACGGGCGAGCGTTTTCACGCCGCGCGCTGCACCGCTCAGCAACGCGAAAGACGCAAGCGCGCCAATGACGAAGCAGACCGCGAACCAGCGGTTGGTCGCGGTGACGATGGTGAGCGCGGCCAATGCGCTACCGCAGGCGGCGATGGCGGTGAGATCGCGCGCACCCGGCCAGGCGTTGGCGTTGTCGAAGACACGAAACAGATTGGCGGCGGAAACGGCGCGCGCGCGCGCCAGCGGCCAGAGCGTAAAGGTGATCGCGATCAGCAGACCATACGCGGCGGCGGCCAGCAGCGGGATCGGATAGAGGCCGGTTTCGGGGCGGATCGGCAGCAGATCGCCGGCGAGCGCAATACCGAGCGGCGGCAGGATCGCGCCGATGACGACACCGATGAGCAGACCGATACCGCTGAGCGCGAGAATCTGAATCAGATAGACGCGGAAAATAAATTGCGACGATGCGCCCAGACATTTGAGCATGGCGATCGTCTTCATGCGGCCATCGAGATACGCCGCCACCGCATTGGTCACGCCGACGCCGCCGACGAGCAAGGTCGTCAATCCGACGAAGGTGAGGAACAGTGTGAGTTGATCGACGAAGCGGCGGATGCCCGGCGCGGCTTCATCCGTCGTGCGGATGCGCCAACCGGCTTGCGGGAAATCCGCTTCCAACGCTTTGGCGGCACCGGCCACGTTGCCGTCGCGGGGCACAGCAATGTGATATTCGTAGCGGATCTGGCTACCCGGCTGGATCAATTGGGTGGCGGCGAGCGCGTCGGCCGACATCATCACGCGCGGCCCGAACGACATCACGGTGGCGATCTTGTCGGGTTCGCGCGTGATCGTGCCGGCGATACGGAACGATGCGTCGCCGATCTCGATGATGTCGCCGACGCTGCGGTTCAGTTTGATCAGCAGGCTGCGCTCGGCGACGATGCCGGCGCGCCCGTCGCGCACGGCGAGTGCATCGCTCAGCGCCAAGCCGCCGTCCAACTCGACTGCGCCGGCCAGCGGATACAGCGCATCGACGGATTTGAGTTCGACCAACGACGACGCATCGGGTACGCGCGCCATCGCGCGCATCTCCAACGTCGTGCTGACGCGGCCGGCGGTGGCGAGTGCTGCATATTCGGTTTCATTCGCCGCGCGCTGCGACAACGCGACCGAGATATCGCCGCCATTGAGCACGCGCGCATCGCGCCGCAAACCTTCGGTGATGGATTCGCTCAACGTGCCGACGGCGGCGATGGCGGCGACGCCCAGCACGAGGCAGGCGACGAACACACGAAAGCCCGCAAGCCCGCTGCTGAGTTCGCGCCGCGCATAGGTGACCGCTAAGGCCCAGTTCATCATGGGCGAAGAATCACGCGGCCGCGCCGTCGACGAGTCTGCCGTCAACAAGCCGCACCGTGCGATCACAGCGCGCCGCCAGGATCGGATCGTGGCTGATCAGCACCATCGTGGTGCCGAGGCGGCGATGCATGTCGAACAACAAATTCATCACCTGCTGGCCGGTCTCGCCGTCCAGGTTGCCGGTCGGCTCGTCGGCCAGCAGGATTTTGGGTTCGGGGGCGAAGGCGCGCGCCACCGCGACGCGCTGCTGCTCACCGCCCGACAATTGGCTGGGATAATGCTCGAGCCGATGGCCGAGGCCGACGGAATGCAAGACGTCGCGGGCGCGGGCGAAGGCGTCCTTACGGCCGGCGAATTCCAGCGGCACGGCGACGTTCTCCAACGCCGTCATGGTGGGGATAAGGTGGAAATCCTGGAACACGATGCCTACGTGATCGCGGCGGAAGCGCGCCAGGCCGTCTTCGTCGAGACCGGTCAGATCGATCCCGGCGGTGCGAACGGTTCCGCTGCTGGCCTGTTCGAGCCCGGCGACGACCATCATCATGGTCGATTTGCCGCCGCCCGACGGGCCGACAACGCCCACTGCCTCGCCGGCTTCGATCCGAAGATCGAGACCACGCAGGATGTTGACCTCACCCGCAGCACTTGCGAGCCTGACTTGGAGATTGGCGAGCAGGATCGCGGGCTCACCGGAGACGCCGTTTTGCATCGGGACACGTTCATGAAAGTTTCTGTCAAAATTGTGTCCATCATATCCGCTCTCGCGGCAATGGTCTTTTTTGCGCTGGGTGTCCAAGCCGCCCCTAATGACGAGATTCGCCTGTTGGTGCTGGGCGACAGCCTCGCTGCGGGTTATGGGCTGGCGGCACCGCAATCCTTCACCGTGAAACTGCAAGAAGCCTTGGTGGCGCGCGGCAATGCCGTGCGGGTCATCAATGCCGGCGTGTCGGGCGATACCTCGGCCGGTGGGCGCGCGCGGCTAGACTGGGTACTGGCCGACAAGCCGCAGGCCGCGATTGTGGAACTCGGCGCCAACGATGGCTTGCGCGGGCTCGACGTCGCCGCCATGCGGGGGAACCTCGCGGCCATCCTCGCGCGCTTCGAAGCGGCGGGTATCAAGACCTTGCTGGCCGGCATGAAGGCGCCGCCCAATTATGGCGGCAAGTATGTCACCGACTACGACGCGGCCTTCGATAGCTTGGCGCGCGAGAACAAGGACGTGATCTTCTATCCCTTCTTCCTCGATGGTGTGGCGGCGACGCCCGACCTCAACCAGCCGGACGGCATCCATCCCAATGCCAAGGGCGTCGAGATCGTGGTACGCAACATCCTGCCTGCCGTCGAACAACTCCTGGCGCGGGTCAAAGCGTCCCAAGCCAATCCAGCGAAAGCAGGCTGATATGTTCCGCTCAGCGCACGCGCAATCCAATGACTGGAAATCGGCGACGGACGAGTGCCTCGCGGCACTCGGCGCCTTGTCCGCGCCCGATGCTGGCACCACGCGTCTCGGCATGATCTACATCACCGAAGCCCTGGCGCCGCGCATGGGCGTGATCGTCGAAGCCTTGCGCGATGCCACAGGGGTGACCGATTGGGTCGGTGCGTCTGGGCTCGGCATCGCCGGCGACGAGGCCGATTTTTTCGACGAATCCGCGCTGGCGATCATGGTCGCGGATTTTCCCACCGGCAGTTATCAGATCCTGGCGTCGGCGGAAGCGGTCGGCCGCGCCGGTGCCGCGCGGCCGAAGAACGACTTTTCCGGTCCGCCTTTGGTCGTGCTGCATGCCGATGCCGCGCGGTCCGATGTGGTGGAGTTGATCGACAAAGCTTCGGCTGAAACGCAAGGCTTCCTGATCGGCGGGCTGACCATGAGCGAGACGGCCCGCCATCAGGTCGCGGGCATCGTGACCGATAGCGGGCTCACCGGTGTGATGTTCGAACCGGAGGTCGGTGTGGTGACGTCGCTGTCGCAAGGCTGCGGGCCGATCGGCGAGATGCACACCATCACGCGCGCGGTGAACAATTATATTTTCGAACTCGACGGCAAGCCGGCGCTTGAGGTGCTCAAACACGATGTCGGCGACGTGCTGGCGCGCGATCTGCGCCGCGCGGCGGGCTTCATCCATGCCGCCCTGCCGGTGACCGGATCGGACACCGGCGATTACGTCGTACGCAATCTGATTGGCATCGATGACAGCGAAGGGATCGTCGCCATCGCCGAAACGGTCGAAGTCGGCGACCGCGTGATGTTCGTCAGTCGCGACTCGAACGCGGCAGCCAAGGATTTCCAATCCATGCTGGAAAAATTGGCCGCGCGCGCCGCCGGCAAAGCCAAGGGGGCCTTGTTCATTTCCTGCATCGCGCGCGGGCCGAACATGTTCGGTGGACGCGGCACGGAGCTGAAGATGATCCGCGACGCTATCGGTGCGGTGCCGCTGGTCGGCATCTATGCGAATGGCGAAATATCCAACAGCCGCCTTTACGGCTATACCGGCGTTCTCACCCTCTTTGTGTAGAACGCCGTAGAGGAGACTGGATCGTGCTGCGGCTATTTGTCGCGCTGGAACTACCCTACGAAGTCCGCCAACGCGTTGCGATGTTGAGCGCGGGCCTGCCCGAGGCGCGTTGGGTGGCGCCGGAAAGCCTGCACATCACCTTGCGTTTCATCGGCGAGGTCGACGAGCATGTCGCCGAAGATATCGATGCCGAACTCATCGGCGTGCGCGGCCGCCCGATCACGATCTCGCTCGACGGGCTCGGCTGTTTCGAATCGCGCGATCGCGTGCGTGCCGTGTGGGCGCGCGTCGCGGCGGGCGAGGAATTGAATCATCTGCAACGCAGCATCGAGAATGCGGTGCGGCGTGCCGGGCTCGCACCGGACAGCCATAAATTCGTACCGCATGTCACTTTAACGCGGCTGCGCCGCGTGTCGGTCGATGTGGTTGCGCCCTATCTCGCTCATAACGGCGATTTCCGCGCCGGCCCGTTCGAGGTCCGGCATTTCACCTTGTTCCGCAGCCATATGGGCCACGGCGGCTCGCATTACGAGGCGCTCGCCCAGTACGACCTGCTGGCATGACTCGATTGGATACGCTGCTGACCGAGGTGCGCGCCTGCACCTTGTGCGCTGACGCGTTGCCATTGGGGCCGCGGCCGACCTTGCGGGCCAAGCGCAGCGCCAAGCTGCTGATTGTCGGTCAGGCGCCGGGCACCAAGGTGCATGCAACGGGCATCCCCTGGAACGATCCGTCCGGCAATCGCCTGCGCGACTGGCTGGCCATCGGACGCGAGCAATTCTACGACGAAACCAAAGTCGCCATCATGCCGATGGGCTTTTGTTATCCCGGTCGTTTGCCGAAAGGCGGCGATGCGCCGCCGCGCCCCGAATGCGCGCCGCTGTGGCATGCGCGTGTGCGCGCACTGCTGCCCCATATCGAGCTTACCTTGCTCGTCGGTTCCTACGCGCAGGCCTATTACTTGGGTGAGGCGCGCGGGAAAACGATGACCGACACGGTGGCCAATTGGCGCGCGTTTTTACCCGATTTCCTACCGACGCCGCATCCGTCGTGGCGTACCACGGCGTGGCAGAAGAAAAACCCATGGTTCGACGACGATTTGTTGCCGGTTCTGAGGAAACGAGTGACAGGCTTGTTGGCGTGACTACGAGAAGATGACGCCGAAGAAGAGCAGATTGGCGAAATAATGCGCGATCATCGCCGTCGCGATGCTGCCGCTCCAGCGGTACAGGAACATCAAGACAATGCCCGCAACAAATGCATTGGCGGCACTCACGGTTCCCTGGTTGGCATGCAGCAGCGCGAAGATCGCGGCCGACGTCAGGTAAACGGCGATCGGCCTTTCCGTATAGGTCTGGATCACGTCCACCATCAGCTTGCGATAGAGCAGCTCTTCGGCGACGGCGGTCAGCGCCAGCCCTACGATCAGATCGAAGCCCATGACCCAACCGTACAATGGCGGAAAGCGATCGCCGGCATTCGGGACGCCGAATTTCAGCACGATTGCGCGGAAGAATAGATAACTGATGACGATGAACAGCCCTGCCAAGATCGCCGCGATGTTGTGCACCACTTTTTCGGACGGCTTCAGGTCGATCTTGCGGAAGAAATAGAGGTAGAGCCCGATGATCGCTAGATGTTGGACGTAATCGATCAGATACAGGAAGGCCGGAACGGAAAATTTGATCCATCCGAAATGCCCGATCAACAGCCCGAAGATCAGGACGGCAAAACTTTTATGAACGTCCGACACGCGTGTTTTCTACCGTACCACCATGACGGAACAATCGATGGTCTCGAGCAGTCGGGTCATCGCATCGCCCTGCAACAGCGCGTGATCGGCATGCAGCACGAGGACGCCGCTATGCGGTGCGCCGCCCGGTTGTGCGCACATGACGCAGAGCGCATCGAGATCGGGTGTGACATGGGGCGCGATGTGGGGCTGATGGCCGAGCGGGCGTAGGATGTCTTGGGCCTGGCGCGCCAAGGCGTCGGCGTCGGCTTCGCTGGTGGCGATGGGCACGATGCTGATGCCGTCGCCTTGACGGCGATCGGCAATCTCGGCGGCGGCCAGCAGGGCTTTCTGCGTTTCGGGTGAGCCGTCATACAGGGTTGCGATGCGGCCGAAGGATGGCGCCGTCGCAGCCCAGCGCATGTCGAGCACGATGACGGGGCGGCGCGCGGCGGTGACCACCTGGCGTGTTACGGCACTGATCTGGGCGCGATGCGTGGCCGCGGTGAGCTGCACATTGGGCGCGGCGCGGCGCACCAGGATGAAATCGGTTTCGGCGTAAGCCTCCAGCGCTGCCGCCAAACGGCCGCGTCGCACCTCGAAGCTGGCTTGGATGCGCCGCGTCCCGGCGGCCTGTTCGAGCGCCAGACGCGCCACGGTGCTCTGGCGGCGCATCGCTTGTTCGATGACGCCGCGCCGGATCGCGCCGCTCACGCCGCCGAACGAACTGACGGTGCGCACCAGCGGATTGTCGCCGAGACCGAGCAGATCGGCATCCTCGATGAACAGGCCCATCAGATCGGCGCGCATGCGCTGCGCCATTTCGGCAGCGATCTCCAGCAGACGCTGTGCGTCGTCGGCCGCATCGAGCGCGACCAGGACGCGTCGGCGGCGTGGCGGATCAGCTGTGGGCGTATCGGCGTTCACGGGCGTTTCCGACTGCCGTTGAAGGGACGGGGGGCAGCTTCGCGCGCCATGCGGATGGCGGTGCGCGTGTGATGCTTGAGCTTGGACACGACTTCGCGGTTCACCGAGCCGAGCGGGAACTCGCCGGTCTCCGGATCGGCTTCGCCGGCGGGCATGCCCGTCAGGATCTCGATGCCTTGATCGATGGTGGCGACGGGATAGATGGCGAAGCGGCCAGCCGCGCAGGCCTCGACGACGTCCTTGCGCAGCATCAGGTGTTTGACGTTGGACGCGGGGATCATGACACCCTGTTCGCCGGTCAGCCCGCGCGCGGCGCAGATATCGAAGAAGCCTTCGATCTTTTCGTTCACGCCGCCGATCGCTTGCACGCGACCGTATTGATCGACCGAGCCGGTGACCGCGATCGATTGTTTGAGCGGGATCTCGGCGATGGCCGAGATCAGCACATACAGTTCGGTCGACGATGCGCTGTCGCCATCGACGCCGCCGTAAGATTGCTCGAAGACGAGGTTGGCCGAGAGCGCGAGGGGTGCGTCCTTGGAATATTTGCCGGCGAGATAACCGGACAGGATCAGCACGCCCTTGGTATGGAGTGCGCCGCCGAGGGCCACTTCGCGCTCGATATCGATGACGCCGCCACGCCCGGGATGGACGCGGGCACTGATGCGCGATGGTTTGCCGAAAGACATATGATCGAGCTGGTAGACCGCGAGACCGTTGACCTCGCCGACGCGGCTGCCGTCGGTATTGATGATGATGGTGTTGCGCTCGATCTGTTCCTGCATGCGTTCGCGGATGCGCCCCGAACGGTAAAGTTGTGCATCGATCGCCTGCTGGATATGGCGGGCATCGATCACCTCGGCCTTGCCTTCGCGCGCCCAATAATCGGCTTCGCGGATCAGATCGGCGATGGCGCTCATATGCGTCGTCAGTTTTTCCGAATCGTCGGCGAGGCGTGCGCCGTGCTCGACCGTGCGCGCCACGGCTTCACGCGTGAGTTGCAGGGTATTGTCCTTCGATGCTACGCTGGCGGCGAGGCGGGCATAGTTCATGGTGGCGTCGGGATTGCGATCCATGCTGGTTTCGAAATCGGCCGCGATCTTGAACAGCTTGGCGAATTCCGGATCGTTCTGGCTCAATGCGTAATAAATGTCGGGTTCGCCGATGAGAATGATCTTAATGTCGAGCGGGATCGGCTCGGGTTCCAAGGACGTCGCGTTATAGGCACCATAAATCTCGTTGGGGCCTTCGATGCGGATGGTCTTGGTCGACAGGGCGCGCTTCAATGCTTCCCAGCTATAGGGCTGGGTCAGCAACTTGCGCGCGTCGATGACCAGGTGCCCGCCGTTGGCTTCGTGCAGTGCGCCGGCCTTGATCATCATGAAATCGGTGACCAGCGTGCCGAAGCGCGACGAATGTTCGACGCGGCCGACCAGGCGCGACAAAGTCGGATGATCTTCCTCGACGACCGGAGCGCCGAACTTATCGGGCGCCATGCGATTGCAATTGTCGACGACGACATTCACGCGATAACGCCGTAATGTATCTTCGGCGGCATCGTCGCGACCGCCGAACACGATCTGCATCTGCTGCTTCTGTGCATCCTCCGCCTCGGCGGGCAGGAAGTCGCTCGCATGATCGATGATGTCCTTGTGGACGTCCTTCAGATAATTGGCGACGGCGATGTTATTCTCGTACTTCGAATGCAGCGCGCCCAGCAGATGACCGACGATGAATTCGGTCAATTGGCGGCCGAGATCGCGCACCTGTTCGCGATGCTCCTTTTCCCACGCCGGCATCTGGGCCAGCGCTTCCTGCATCTTCTTCTGGATCTCCTCCATCGCAGAATTGTAGGTCGCCTTCTCCTCGTCGCTCAGCTTCTCAAACTCTTCCGGCTTCACGATCTCGCCGTCTTTGGTGGGTGCGGCGGCCAAACCCATCTGCGTGCGCACGACGGCGACGTTCTTTTCGGCGGCTTCCTTCTGCAGGCCTTCGAGCGAGGTTTCACCGCGCGCCTTGAATTCGTCTTCGATGCCCTGGCGATGCGTGCGGTATTCCTCGCCCTCGAACGCCGACGGGATGGCGACGCGCAGATCGTCGATCAGGCGGTCCATGTCTTCGGCCAGGCTTTTGCCCGAGGCCGGCGGCAACGCGAACGCGCGCGGGCGATGCGGCTCGGCGAAATTATGCACATAGACCCAATCGGACGGGATCTGGCGGCTGCTCGCGCGCGTTTCCAGATAACGGCGCACCAGGCTCGTCTTACCCGTGCCCTCGGGGCCGTAAGCGAACAGGTTGTACCCGATGCGGTCCACGCCCATGGCGAATTTGACGGCCGCCACCGCGCGGTCCTGGCCGACGAATTCGTCGAGCGGCTTCAGCTCTGCCGTCGTCGCGAAGGCGAAGTGCTGCGGATCGCAGATTGTATAAAGCTGTTCAATCGGCAGCGGATCGGGGCGCGTCATGCAGTGTCCTTAGTTTTCATTTCCGGCCTGGTCGTCAGATTCTTGTTCGATCCGCTCCATGTCCTCGTCCGACAGGCCGAAATGATGGCCGATCTCGTGGATCAGGACGTGACGGATCACCCATTCGACCGTTTCGCCGGTTTCATCGCAATAATCGAGGATGGGTTCGCGGTACAGGAATATACGGTTGAGGTCCTGGCGTATGTCGTTGAAGCCGGCCTCGCCCAGCGACGGGCCTTGGTACAATCCAAGAAGCTCATATTCATCGTCGATTTCCATCTCGTCGAGGATGTCATCGTCGGCGAAATCCTCGATATGGAAGGCAATGCCTTTGACGTGATTGCGCAGTTCTTCCGGGATCGTCGCGAAGGCGGCCGAGGCCATCTCGAGAAAGCGGCCCTCGTCCGGTTCTTCGCCATCGAATTCGTCGTTAAAATCTTCAGGCTGTTCGTTCATGGCGTGAGTTTATCGGCGGCGGCGGCGCTGGCCAAGCTTTCCGCCGTCCTGTCGGCCCTAATTACCGCTTGGGCCCGCGCCGCCTCGCGCTGGGCAATATAGATATTGACCGTGACGATGATGGCCGCACCGATCCAGGTCCAAGTGCTCGGCATTTCGCCGAACAGGATGAAGCCGAAGACGGCGACGATGAGCAGGCGCGTGTAATCGAACGGCAGCACCGCGCTCGCGTCGGTGGCAGCGAAGGCGCGGTTGAAGCAGAGATGCGCCGAGGTCGCGCAGATGCCGACGCCGGTGAGATAAAGCCAGCCGAGTGCGCTCGGCCAGACCCAGACGAACAGTGCCGGGATCAACGAGACCGGCATCATGAACAAGCCCATATAGAAGACCATGACGTTGGGCGATTCGGTGCGGCTCAACAATTTCACGCAGGTGAAGCCGCCGCCGACTATGGCCGATCCGCACAGCATCATCAGCGGCGCCAGGCCAATGCCAATACTGAACTCGGCCGGCACGGACAAATGCGGCCACAACATGATGACGACGCCGATGAAGCCGACCGCGATAGCGGCCCAGCGCCGTGCGCGCACCTTTTCGCCCACCACCAGCGCCATGCCGATGGTGGCGAATAGCGGCGTGGTGAAGGACAGCGCCGTGGCCTCGGCGAGTGGCATCAGGGACAGTGCGGTGAATTGCAGGAACATGGAGGTCAGCCCGAAGCCCGAGCGCAGCGCATGCAGGCCGAGCCGCTGGGTCCGCAGCACGGTAAAGCCGATGCGGAACAGCCAGGGCAGCATGAAGACCAGATTGTAGAAATTGCGAAAGAACATGACTTCAAGCACGGGCACCTGGGTCGAGGCCAGGCGCACGGTGGTATTGAGGCCGCTGAACATCAGCGCGGCCAGCAGCATCCACAGAATGCCGCGCAAAACCGGGGGGAGCCGGGAGGGGATGGTGCGTAGGGACGCCATGATTATAATCGACGCCATGAATCACGAAATGTCGAGACATGACGGACTTCTGTGGCAGCCGAGCCCTGCCCAGGTCCGTGGCGCCAATCTGACCCGCTTCATGGATCAGGTGGGCGACGATTGGCGGGTCGATGTGTCCGGCTGCGCGAAGTTGCACGCATTTTCGCTGCGCGAGCCGGAGAAATTCTGGCAATCGCTGATCGATTTCGCCGGCCTTGTCGCCGCGACCTGGGGCACGCGGGCTTTGGTCGATGCCGACAAGATGCCGGGTGCGACTTGGTTCCCCGAGGCCCGGCTCAATTTCGCCGAGAACCTGCTCAATTTGCGGGGCTCGGACGAGGCCATGGTGTTCCGTGGCGAAGACAAGGTCGAAAAGCGCGTGAGCCATGCCGAGCTGCATGCGCTGGTGTCGCGCACCCAGCAGGCGTTGGCGCGGGCCGGTGTCGTGGCGGGCGATCGCGTTGCCGCCGTCATGCCGAACATGCCCGAAACCATCATCTGCATGCTGGCCGCGACGTCGCTTGGCGCGATCTGGTCGTCCTGTTCGCCGGATTTCGGCGTGCAAGGCGTGCTCGATCGCTTCGGCCAGATCGAACCCAAAATCCTAATTGCGTGCGACGGTTATTATTACAACGGCAAGGAACTCGACTGTCGCGCCAAGATCGCCGAGATCACGCAGGCTTTGCCGAGCTTGGCGCGCACGGTGATCGTGCCTTACGTGAACGCGCGGCCCGACGTGTCCGGCATCGCGCACGCACTCACCTATCCCGATTTCATCGCCGGCCTTGAAGCCAAGCCGATCGCTTACACGCGCCTTCCCTTCAATCATCCCGTCTACATTATGTATTCGTCGGGCACGACGGGTGTTCCGAAATGCATCGTGCATGGCGCGGGCGGCACGTTGCTGAAACATGCCAGTGAACATTGGCTGCATTGCGATGAGCGGCCGGGCGATCGCGTCTTCTACTTCACCACCTGCGGCTGGATGATGTGGAACTGGCAGGTTTCGGCACTGCTCACCGGTTCCACCTTGATGCTCTATGACGGCTCGCCATTTTATCCTTCGCCGAAAGTACTATTCGATTACGCTGCGGCGGAACAATTCACGCTGTTCGGCACTTCGGCGAAATACATCGACTCGATCAAGAAAGCCGGGATCGAGCCTGCGAAGACGCACGATCTTTCGTCGGTGCGTCTCATCACCTCGACCGGTTCACCCTTGGCGCCGGAAAGTTTCGACTACGTCTATCGTGCGGTGAAGCCCGATGTGCATCTGGCTTCGATCTCGGGCGGGACCGATATCATCGGCTCGTTTGTTATCGGCAATCCGATTGCGCCAGTTTGGCGGGGCGAGATTCAATGCGCGTCGCTGGGTTATGCCGTTGAAGTCTTCGACGAAAATGGCAAATCGCTGCACGGCGCGGCGGGCGATCTTGTCTGCACCAAACCGTTCCCGTCGATGCCGGTTGGTTTCTGGAACGATCCGGATGGCACCAAATACCGCGCCGCCTATTTCGAGAAATTTCCGAACGTGTGGTGCCACGGCGATTGGGCCGAGATCACCCAGCATGACGGCATGATCATCTATGGGCGTTCGGATGCGACGCTCAATCCCGGCGGCGTACGCATCGGCACGGCCGAGATCTATCGCCAGGTCGAACAGTTCGACGAGATCCTCGAAGCCATCGCCATCGGCCAGGACTGGGACGCTGACACGCGCGTCATCCTGTTCGTCGTCATGCGGCCGGGCAACGTTCTCACCGACGATCTGCAGGATCGTATTCGCAAAATGCTCCGCGCGAATTGCAGCCCGCGTCATGTGCCGGCGCGCATCATCGCGGTTGCCGATATCCCGCGCACCAAATCGGGCAAGATCACCGAACTGGCCGTGCGCGATGTGGTGCATGGCCGTGCCGTCAAGAACAAGGAAGCGCTTGCCAATCCCGACGCGTTGGCGCACTTCGCGGGTCTTTCGGAACTCATGGCCTAATGTCCCGTCTTCTCGCTCTCGACGTCCTCGATGCCGTGCTGGAACAGCGCCGCGCTTTCGACGAAGCCTTCGACAAACATCCGCGCACCAATGCGTTGGAACCGCGCGACCGTGGCTTTGCCTATAACTTGGTCGCCACCGTGCTGCGGCGCCTCGGCCAGTTGGATGCCGCCATCGACGCTTGCCTGCAAAAACCGCTGGGGCCGCGCGCGCAGCGGATCCGTCAGGTCCTGCGGTTGGGCGCGGCACAATTGTTGTTCCTGGAAACCCCGGCCCATGCCGCCGTCGATACCAGCGTGACCATCGCCGCATCCGATCCGCGTCTGGAAACCTACAAGAACCTCACCAACGCCGTGCTGCATCGTCTGGCGCGCGAGGGCGCTGAGATGATTGCTGCGCAGGATGCCGCGCGGCTCAACACGCCGGCCTGGCTGTGGGACTCGTGGTGCGCGGTGTATGGCGAGGATCAGGGCCGCGCGATCGCGACGGCGCATCTGAACCAAGCGCCGCTCGATCTGGCGGTCAAAGCCGATCCGCAAGCCTGGGCCCGGCAATTGGGGGCCGAGCTGTTGCCGAGCGGCGCGCTGCGTCTGCCGTCCGGCACCCCAGTGGCGAGCCTGCCCGGGTTCAACGAGGGGGCCTGGTGGGTGCAGGACGCGGCGGCGCAAATGCCGGTTCGCCTGCTGGCCGAGGTCACGGGTGGGCTGGATGGTTTGCGCATCGCCGATCTGGGGGCGGCCCCCGGCGGCAAGACGGCGCAATTAGCAGCGGCCGGGGCGCGGGTGATCGCGGTCGATCGCTCGGGCGCTCGCCTGGCCATTTTGCGGGAAAACATGGCGCGCTTGAATCTGACGGTCGAGGTGGTCGAGGCCGACGCGAAAAGCTGGCGTCCGGAGCCCCTTTTGGACGCCGTTCTGCTCGATGCACCTTGTTCCGCAACCGGAACGATCCGCCGCCACCCTGACATTCCGCACCTGCGCCGGCCTGAAGAGGCGGCCAAGGCCGGTCGGGTCCAGGCCGAGCTGCTGGAGGCTGCCCTGGCCATGGTGCGCCCCGGCGGGACGGTGGTTTTCGCCACCTGCTCGTTGCAGCAGGAAGAAGGCCCGGGGGTGACGGCCCCCCTCGTGGCCAGCCGCGACGACGTGCGATTCGTCAAAGATCTGCGCACCCTGCCCAGCGAAGGCTGGGACGGATTCTATGCGGCGGCCCTGGTTAAAGCGCAGTAACAATTTATTTAGCTTCGTCCTGCTACCAAGGATGCCGGACGAGTCTGCGCCAGCGCGGATCCGTCGATGGTTTTTGAGGGCCAGGTTTCGAGGAGATTGGGCGGTGCTCTCGGAGTTGCACGGATCGGCGGCCAGCGACGGCTTGATGGCTGGGTTGCGCCGCTTAACGTACGCGAGCCCGGTCTACGGCTATACGCTGTTGGGCCGAGCACCGTCGCGCCTGCTCGGCACTCCGCCCGAAGTCGTTCCCGGTAATGCCGCGTCGGGCCAGGCGATCCTCGCAGGCCATCTGAGCTTCGCTGGCCTGCGCCATCCGATCGGTGTGCCGCCCGAACATCAAAGCGACGCCGACGAAGCGTGGCTCAGCTATTATCATTCCTTCGCGTGGCTGTCGGATTTGCGTCGCGTCGGTACCGATACCGCGCGCGATTTCGCCCGTGCCCTCATCCATCAATGGATGCTGCGTCATACGCGCTGGTCCGCCCTCGCCTGGCGGCCCGATATCCTAGGCGCGCGTCTCGCCAACTGGCTGACCCATTTCGGTTTTTTCGCCGGCAACCGCGAGCCGCATTTCCTCGAAGCTTTCTTCGGTGAAATCGCGCGCGAAGCGCGTCATCTCGCGCGTACCGCGACGGTCGGCACCAATGGCCCGGCCCGTATCAC
Organism: Rhodospirillaceae bacterium; assembly: GCA_947467145.1. GTDB lineage: Bacteria > Pseudomonadota > Alphaproteobacteria > Rhodospirillales > UBA2165 > CANIGJ01. Next base: position 88,337 of record CANIGJ010000016.1, read on the forward strand.
CGCGCTCAAAGGCCTCATTTATTGCGGCGTCAGTTTGCCCGACAGCGATCGCTGGCTGCATCAGGGCTTGAAGCTGCTGGATGGCGAACTTACGCGTCAGGTCCTGCCGGACGGCGGCCATGCGTCGCGCAATCCGTCGGTCCAGCTATCGATCTTCGCCGATCTGATCGCGCTTAACGAAACCCTGGCCGCCGCGCATATTTTGGTGCCGGGCTGGCTCACCGAAACCATCGAACGTATGGCGCCGCTGCTGCGCGCATTGCGGCACGGCGATGGCGGGTTGGCTTTGTTCAATGGCAGCGCGGCCGAAGATCCCGCGATCATCGATTGGCTGCTCGCGCGCGCCAATGTGAAACAACGCACCGCCGCCAGTGCGCCGCATTCTGGTTTCCACCGTATCGCATCGGGCCGCACGACTGTGATCATCGATGCCGGCGCGCCGCCGCCGGCGAGCGCGAATCGCTGGTCGCATGCCGGCACCCTCGCGTTTGAAATGAGCGCCGGGCGCGAACGCCTGATCGTCAATTGCGGCGCGGCACCGGCGCGTGGGTCGGCCTGGCGCCATGCGCTGCGCTCGACGGCGGCCCACAGCACCGTCAGCGTCGATGATCGTTCGTCCAGCGATCTCGATCCCGATGGCGGTTATTCCAAGGGCCCGCGTCACATCGCGTCGTCGCGCCGCGAGATCGACGGCTCGATCATCATCGAGGCGAGTGCCGAGGGCTATTCCGATATGGCGGGTTTCGTGCACCGCCGCCTGCTCATGTTGGCGCCCGATGGCGGCGAATTGCAGGGCGAGGATCGCATCGCCGGTGGCGGTGCGCGCGTCTGCACCGCGCGTTTCCATCTTCATCCCACCGTGCAGGCAACCCTGATCCAGGGTGGGCATGCCGTGTTGCTCAAGCCGCGCCGCGGCAAGGGCTGGCGCTTCGAGGCCGGTGAGGATGTCGTTTCGCTCGACGAAAGCGTGTATTTCGAGACTCCGCAGATGCGCCGCCGGACCCAGCAGATCGTGCTCAGCCGCGCCATCGGTGAGGGCGGGGCCACCCTGAAATGGCGCCTGACCCGGCTTTAATTGTCATCAGACTTTCATGTCTTGCGGGCCATGGACGTGCCCTGCGAGGCTTGATCACATCGCGATCATCCTTCATACCCGGCCGTGGAGAGTAAGCTATGAATTCCGCTGCCATCGTCGGATCGTTCCGCGACAAAACAGCAACCATCGGCATCATCGGCATGGGCTATGTCGGCCTGCCTTTGGCGCTGACCTTTGCCGCTAAGGGCTTCAAGGTTGTCGGCTTCGATGTCGACCCAGCCAAGATCGCGGCGCTCGATGCCGCCAAAAGTTATCTCGGCCATATCCCAGATGCGGCGATTGCGGCGGCCAAGACGCTAACCTCGACGACGGATTTTGCGCATCTCGCGGAAATGAGCGCGATCATCATCTGCGTGCCGACGCCGCTCGAACACGGCAGCACCGAACCCGACATGACCTATGTGGTCAAAAGCACCGAGGTGATCGCCAAATATCTGCGCGCCGGTCAGCTCGTCATTTTGGAATCGACGACCTATCCGGGCACGACGCGCGAAGTGATGAAGCCGATCCTGGAAGCCGGCGGGCTCAAGTCGGGACAAGATTTCCTGCTCGCCTATTCGCCGGAACGTGAAGACCCGGGTAATCCGGATTTCGGCACCGCGCGCATCCCCAAGGTCGTCGGCGGCGACGGCGAAGACGCCTTGGCCGCTGCGGTTGCGATGTACGATCAGGTCGTCGTGCGCACCGTGCCGGTCAGCTCGGTCGATGTCGCCGAAGCGGTGAAGCTCACCGAGAACATCTTCCGCGCGGTCAATATCGCGCTGGTCAACGAATTGAAGACCGTCTACGGCGCGATGGGTATCGATGTGTGGGAAGTCATCGACGCGGCCAAATCCAAGCCGTTCGGTTTCATGCCGTTTTATCCCGGTCCGGGCTGGGGCGGGCATTGCATCCCCATCGATCCTTTCTACCTCACTTGGCGCGCGCGCCAATTCGGTGCGGATTCGCGCTTCGTTGAATTGGCCGGCGACATCAACACGCATATGCCGAGCCGTGTCATCGATGCGCTCGCCGTGGCACTGAAGGATCGTCACGGCAAATCGCTGTCGGGGGCGCGCATCGTGCTGCTCGGCGTCGCCTACAAGAAGAACGTCGACGATACGCGCGAAAGCCCGGCCTATCGTCTGATCGAGGATATGGAAGCCAAGGGCGCGGAAGTCGATTTCTACGATCCGCACGTGCCCGCGATCCCCCAGACGCGCGAACACGGCGCCCTGGCGGGGCGGCGTTCGATCGCCTGGGACGTCAAATTATTGGCGGGCTACGATGCCGCGCTGATCTGCACCGATCACGATGCGGTGGATTATCAGCAATTGGCGGACGCCAGCGCGCTCATCGTCGATACGCGCAACGCGCTGAAAGATGTTGCCTCGGCGCGTGACAAGGTCGTGAAGGCCTGAGTCTTAAAAAAGACCGGCCTTATTCTTTCTTGTCGTCGTTGGCGGCCGGCAGATCGTAGGCCAGGATCGCCATGTTGAAATCGTACGACACTTCGCCGTCATCTTCGTCGCGATAGATCACGCCGACGAATTCCTCGCCGATGAAGACCTCGACCGATTCGTCCGATTGGGTGCGATCGCGCAGCTTGATCTTGGGATTGCCGAACTTGTCGCGCAGATAGCTCGTTACTCGCCGCAGCTCGTCTTCGGTCACGCTTTCGCTCCCCTGAATCCTAAGATCGTGTGGTGGTAGGTGTAACAAATCTCAAAGGCCTAGGCCACCGCTCTTGCTGAGGCGGGCACCTGCGCGGCAAAGACTTCACGTGCCCAACCGCGCCAGCCGCGTTCGGTTCCCTGCATCCACTGCGGAACGGGAACGAAAAAGCCGGTCTTCGGCCGATTCAGCACGGCGTCCGGCAAGGGCTTCGGCGGCGTATGCGCCATCATATCCTTGTCGCATTCGAGATGCGCAACCGCGCGATAGAAGTCGATATCGACCAGCGGCGTACGGATTTCCAGCGAATGCGCCATGCCGGCCCAGTCGGAATCGCGCAGCAATTGATTGCGCATGTACCACGCGGTTTCCAGGGCGCGCATCTTGGCGCGGGGCGTCTTGTGCGGATCGGTCGTGGTATCGAGGCGCATGAAGGGATCGAGCCGCTTGAAACCTTCGGCGGCGAATTCGGGATCGAGCACGAGCGGCAATTCCCACGGCAGGAAGATGCCGCGTTTGAGCAGATAGGCTGAGCCGTAGCCGGTCGCATATTCGAACAGGCTCGCATATTTGGGCGACATGTATTTCGAGATCGTCGTACCGGCGACGATACGCAGGCCGCGCCCGAGCGTGCCGAGGCCCGGAATCCAGCCGATGCCTTCGACCAGTTTCGGGATTTCGCTGAAGGTATCGTAGCCGCCGAAAATTTCATCGCCGCCTAATCCCGACAGCGCCACCTTCAATCCTGCCCCGGCCGCCTCGCGCGCCACGAAATACGTGTTCACACCGTCGATCGTCGGCTGGTCCATCGCATCCATGATGGCGTCGCGTTCGGCGAGGAAACTTTCGCCCGCGACGATGCGCGTCGTGTGGCTGGTGCCGTAATGCTGTGCGATCAGTTCGGCCAGCGGCGCTTCGTCGCGCGGGCTGCCTGCCAACTCCTGAAAGGCGAGCGTGAGGCTGCGAATACCGGCATGGGTTTCGACCGCATGCCCGGCGATGGTTGCCGAATCGCGCCCTGCCGACAGGAACAATCCCACCGGCACATCGGAGACCAGATGATGGCGTACGGTATCGGCCATTGCGTCGGCCAAAATCTGTTGGCGCTCGCCGGGTGTGACTTGCGCGCGTTCTGTCAGCGGATCGATGCGGCTGACAGAGTGCGCGCCGTCCATGCCGAACCATTCGGTGGCGCCCGCTTCAAGCGCGCGGATGCCGGCATAGATCGTGAAGGGCTCAGGCACATTGCCGAACATGAAAAAGCCGACATGGCCGGCCGGATCGGGCGCATCGGAAATGGCGCCGCCGGCGCGCAAGGCTTTGACCTGCGAGGCGACGCGGATCGTCGCGCCATCGTCGGCGAGGTAAAGCGGCTTGATACCGAACGGATCGCGCGACAGCAGCACGCCGCGCTTGATGCCGTCCCAAATGGCGAAGGCATACATGCCGCGCAATTTTTCGACCATGCGCGCGCCATGGCGCTGATACAGGTGCAGCAGAACCTCGGTGTCGGAGCGCGTCTTGAAGGCATGCCCGGCCGCGATCAGCTCGTCGCGCAGCGCGTTGAAATTATAGATCTCGCCGTTGAAGGTGATGACGAGGCGCGCCTCGGGGCCGGGTTTGGTCGTGATCCCGTCGCTTTCGAGCGCCATGGGCTGTGCGCCGGACGGGCCCGGATCGAGGATGGCGAGGCGGCGGTGGCCGAAACCGACGCGGCCGTCGACCGAGGTCCAGAAACCGTCGCCGTCGGGCCCGCGTTTTTCCATGGCAGCCGTGATCCGGCCAAGCTCGCCCCTATCCACCGGGCGGGCGGCCGATCCATAGGCGAAAATCGCGGCTAATCCACACATATGGGCCCACAATTAGTGTGTTTTGCATCCCGGGGTCAAACCGGGCTAAAAGTCGCCCACAAGGGGCCTCTTATGAGCGATATGTCTGACCTTGCGGCCAATGTCCGCAGCCTGGAATCGGCCGAAGTCCTGGTGATCGGCGATGTGATGCTGGACCGTTTCGTCTACGGTTCGGTCGAGCGCATCTCGCCCGAGGCACCCATCCCGGTCGTGCGCATCAAGAACGAGATCGCCATGCTGGGCGGTGCCGGCAACGTTGCGCGCAACGTGGCGGGCCTGGGTGCGGTCGTGCATTTCGTCGCCGCTGTCGGCACCGACGCGGCCGGCAACGAGGTACAGCATTTAGTTTCCGATCTGCCGCGCGCCGAAAGCAGCATCGTCGCCGATGCGCGGCGCAAGACATCGATCAAGACGCGCTACATCGCGGCCGGCCAGCAGATGCTGCGCGCCGACGATGAAACCATTCTGGCCTTGGGGCCTCAGCAGGTCGGCGAAGTCATCGATCATGTGCGTCATGCGCTGCGCTCCGCGCGCGTGATGATCCTTGCCGATTACGCCAAAGGTGTGCTGGGCCAGGGCACCGCGCTCAAGCTCATCGATCTCGCGCGCGCCGCCAAGGTGCCCGTCATCGTCGATCCGCAAGGCTCGAACTACGAAGTTTATCGTGGCGCCACGTTGGTCACGCCGAACCGCGCCGAGTTGGCGCTCGCCACCGGCATGGCGGTCGCGACGGATGCGGACATCATCGCGGCGGCCTGTTCTCTGATCGATCGTTTCGGCATTACGGCCGTGCTCGCGACGCGCAGCGCCGACGGAATGACCTTGGTGTCCGGTCCGAACGAGGTGGAACATTTCCCGGCGGAGGCGCGCGAAGTCTTCGACGTGTCTGGTGCGGGCGATACGGTTGTCGCGGCGCTGGGAGCCGCACTCGCGGCCGGTCTGCCGATGGGCCAGGCGGTGCGTCTGGCGAATGTCGCGGCGGGCATCGTGGTGGGCAAAGTCGGCACGGCGGTCGCTTACGCCGACGATATCGACGATGCGCTGCGTCATTCCGATGCGGGCGCCACGGGCACGAAGGTTAAGGACATCACGCGGGCGCAGGATCTGATCCGTCTGTGGCGTCGCCACGGTCACACGATCGGCCTCGCCACCGGTTGTTTCGATCTGCTGCATCCCGGCCATCTCGCCGTCATCCAGCAAGCGAAGGCGCAATGCGATCGTCTTGTCGTCGGGCTGAACAGCGATGCGTCGACGCAGCGCCTGAAAGGGCCGACGCGGCCGATCCAGAATGAAGTTGTGCGCGCGCAGATGCTGGCGGCACTTGAAGCCGTCGATCTCGCCATCATCTTCGGTGAAGACACGCCCGCGCAATTGATCGAAGCGATCAAGCCCGACGTGTTCGTGAAGGGTGCGGATTACACCGTCGATCAATTACCCGAAGCGAAGATCATCCAGGGCTATGGCGGCAGGATCGTATTGGCCGAACTGGCGCCCGGCCATTCGACGACGTCGACCATCGCGAAGATGAACGCGAAATAGCGAGGCAAAGCGACCTCGCGTTGCAAATTAAGGCCTAGCGCAGGCCTAGCGTATCCCGGAGACGATCGAAGAAGCCACGCTCCTGTTGCGGTGGCTGCTGTTGCGCCACCTTGTCGGGATCGATCCAGGCCGGCGCCACGCCGGCGACCGGAGCGGGCCGCTCGATGCTGAACAGCGGGCGTACCGGCATGCCCTGATGCGCCTTGATCATGATCTTTTGCCACAGGCGCGCCGGCAATCCGCCGCCGGTGACGCGCTTCATCGGATGATTGTCGTCGTTGCCCATCCACACGCCGCCGACCAGATCGCGGCTGTAGCCCATGAACCACGCGTCGCGGAAATCCGAACTGGTGCCGGTCTTACCGGCGGTCGGCCGGCCGATCTTGGCGGCGGCACCCGTGCCGTGATCCATCACGCCGGCCATCATCGAATTCATCATGGCGACGTCGGCCGGTTCCATCACGCCGCCCGGCCCGTCGCCTTCGCGCTTGTACAGCACGTTGCCCTGCGCATCATCAATCTGTTCGATGCCGTGCGCCCACACGCCGTTGCCGCCATTGGCGAACGCACCGTAAGCGGCGGTGAGTTCGAGTAAGGTCACTTCGCCCGAGCCGAGGGCGAGCGACAGATTCGGCGGCAGTTTGGTGGTGAGGCCGAGACGGCGCGCGACACTGATGATGCGCGGCAGGCCCGCCTTGTCGGCGATCTGCACCGCGACCGTGTTGATCGATTGCGCGAGCGCCTCGCGTGTCGTGATGCGGCCACGGAATTTTTCGTCGAAGTTGGTCGGCTGCCAACCGCCGATATTGATCGGCTGGTCGACGAAGATCTGTTCGCTGCCGATGCCGGCTTCGATACCGGCTTCATAGATGATCGGCTTGAAGGATGAGCCGGGCTGACGCAACGCCTGGACCGCGCGATTGAACTGGCTCTCGGCGTAACTTTTGCCGCCGACCATGGCGCGCACCGCGCCGTCGGTCGTCATGACCAGGGCGGCTGCCTGTTCGACGTTCGATTGTGCGCCCGATGTCGCGAGGATGCTGGCGAGCTCGGCTTCCGCCGTGAGCTGTAGATCGGCATCCAGCGTCGTCTTAATGGTGATGTCGCCGGGTTCGGGGCCGACATAATCGACGAGCTGCTCGAGGACCCAATCCAGAAAATAACGCGCGATCCGGCGTTCGTCGGTCGGCGCCTTGAAGCCCCAGGGCTGACTGCGTTCGCTTTCGCGCGCCGCGGCGCTGAGAAAGCCCGCCTCGACCATGTTGTCCAGGACGTCGTCGGCCCGCGCACTGGCGCCTTGCGGATTGGTCAGCGGCGACAGCTTGGACGGCGCTTTGAGCAGCCCGGCGATGACGGTGGCTTGGCGCAGGGTCATCTCGCGCGCCGGCACGCCGAAATAGGCCTGCGACGCCGCATCGATGCCAAATGTTCCGGACCCGAAATAAACCCGATTGAGGTAGAGGGCGAGAATTTCGTTTTTGGTGAAGCGTTCTTCCAGCGAGATGGCCAACAGAACTTCCTGGATCTTGCGCTTGAAGGAGCGCTCCGAGCTGAGGAACAGGTTCTTGGCGGCTTGCTGGGTGATGGTGCTGCCGCCCTGCACGATGCGCCCGGCCTTAAGATTGGCGAAGGCGGCGCGGGCGATGCCCAGTATGTCGATGCCGAAATGCTCGAAGAAGCGCCGATCCTCGGTCGCGATGACGGCCTGCACTAGGTAGGGCGGCATATCCTCGACGCCGATGGCTTCACCGCGCCGTTCGCCGAAGCGCGCGATCTGCCGCCCATTGCGATCGACGACCAGCACGACCGGCTTGCGGGTTGCGGACAGTGCGCTATCGACCGACGGCAGGTCCCAGGCCAGGAACGCGATGGCGGCGCCGCCGAGCACGATCATCCACAGCGCAAGCGTCAGGCCCCACATCGCCGCGATTCTTAGCGCGGAGCGTTGCGGCTTTTTCTTGTCGGCTTTTTTTGCGCTTTTGGACGGCGTCTTGGCCGGCTTGTCGGACGACAGCGGAATTCGATCTTTCGGCATATCCAGACTTTATCCGTCGAGAGTCAACGGAACCTTACCCGCGTGTGGTAACAACCGCGCGAGGCTTTTTTAAGGCGCGCTCAGCTTTGGGAGGTGCGGTTCGTCAAAGTCACGACGCCCATGGCGCCCAGCGATAGCGCAATGCCCGCGACGCAGACGGCAACCCAGCCGCCGAACGCCCAGGCCTGCGTGCCGATGGTGGCGCCGATGGCGCCGCCGACGAACAGCACCGACATATAGACCGTGTTGATGCGGCCGCGCGCCGCGGGATCGAGCGCATAGATGCGCGTCTGATTGGCGATATGGGCGAGGTTGAGCCCGAAATCGAGCACGATGGTGCCCAGGATCAATCCAATGATCGAATGGCCCGAAAAGGCGAAACCGACGAACGAGACGATGGTGAGGGCGATGCCGGCAAGGCGAACGCGGCTGGGGTCCATGCGATCGGACAAGCGGCCCGCGATCGGCGCGGCCAGCACGCCGGCCGCGCCGATCACGCCGAACAATCCGATATAGCTGGGCGTCAGATCGAACGGTGCGCCTTCAAGCAACAGGACAAGCGTGACCCAGAACAGATTGAAACAGCCGAACAGGAAGGCCTGCGCGAAGGCAGCCTGGCGCAACACGGGTTGTTCGACGATCAAGCGACCGACCGAGGCCAGCAGCGCGCCGTAACCCATCTTTTCGCCGGCCGGACGATAAGGCAGCGCGCGCCACGATATGAGCGCCAAAGTCAGGCAGATGCATGCGGCCATGAAAAAGACAGCGCGCCAGCCGAACAGGTCGCCGACAAAACCGCTGACCGTGCGTGCGAGCAGGATGCCGAGCAGTAATCCCGTCATGACCGCGCCGACCATGCGGCCGCGATTGGCGTCGGTGGCAAGATCGGCGGCGAACGGCACGGTCTGCTGTGCTGCCGTCGACAACATGCCGACAAAAAAACTTGCGACCGCGAGCAAAGGCAGCGACGGCGCAAAGGCCATGCCGATGAGTGCCAG